>NZ_JAKZAM010000001.1 GCF_022538055.1 Cognataquiflexum nitidum
AATATTCATAAAAAAAGGCCATAATTCCAAATTATGACCTGTTTTTTTTCACTGTCTAGTAAAGAGCCAAACAAAAGGGTTCAAGTCTTCAGACTTGGACCATGTCAATACAGTCTTTGGACTGCTTGTTTTAAAAAAATCAACTAAATTACCGCAGTTAGTAATCTTTTTTTTCGATGAGTAGAAAATATAGAATCAGAGACCAAGACAAACTTTATTTTGTAACCTTCACGGTGGTAGAGTGGATTGATTTATTTACCCGCAGGGAGTACAGAGATATCTTTTTGGATTCACTTAGGTATTGTCAGGAATTCAAAGGCCTCGATCTATGTGCCTATTGTATAATGTCAAGTCACGTCCACATGATCATCGGCAGGAATGGAGAGCAACCACTCGAAGGATTAATGAGGGATATTAAAAAGTTTACTTCTGTAAAGATTTTGGAAGCTATAAAAGCAAGTTCTACAGAAAGCAGGAAGGAGTTTTTACTTTGGTATTTTGGAAAGGCAGGAAGGGCAAACCCAAATAATACACACTTTCAGGTCTGGCAACAGCATAGTCACCCAATCGAGCTGAACACAAATGAAAAAGTCAGTAAGTGCCTTCATTATATTCATCAAAATCCTGTAGAAGCTGGAATTGTCCTTTCCCAAGAGGATTATTTGTATAGCAGCGCAGCCAATTATGCAGGATTGAATGAGACTTTGATTGATGTGATATTGATTGAGTAAGATTGAGGCAGTCTGAAGACTGGGTTTTGATGGTCCAAGTCTGGAGACTTTAAGCAAGGATGTTTACAGTCTGAAGACTGTGTTTTGATGGTCCAAGTCTGGAGACTTGAACCAAGGATAGTAAGGATGTAGGCAGTCTGAAGACTGCGTTTTGATGGTCCAAGTCTGAAGACTTGAACCATTCCCTCAATCCCCCGCATTCCAGTATTCCATCCTTTCACAGCTGCTGACTTCGATGCTGTAGAAGTCAAATTCCTGCGTGACTTTGCCCTTGATCAGGTAGATGCCGCGACCTTTGAAGGGATATTTTTTGACTACAGGAGGAAAATGTACCGTGTCGATCCAATCTCCTTCCCGATCGACAAATGTGCCAAAGTTCATCACCTCTCCTTTGACCGTTCTAGTGTATTTGATCGTGACGAGGTAACTGATAATTTGCACTGTTTTGCCCAGATGCAGTTTCATATTCTTTGCCTTGATGCTCGCCACAGACTGGTCTTTGACCAGCAGGAAGGGAGAATCCAGCGGAAACTCAAGGATTTCTATCTGATCAACGATTTCCTGCCGGATGTCGGCAGCTTCGAGTTCGGGAACCTGCAGTTCACGGAAACCTGCTTTTTTGAACAGTTCATTGCCGACGGCTACGGTTTTTCTTTTGTTCAGGATAAAATGCGCCTCCCAAAGCAGTTCCTGTTTGCTCTTCCCTGTAAACCTGAAGCAGGCTATACGGATCAGGATCAGCGCCTGTTCCAGGCTGATTTCTACCCTTGCGATAAAATCGGACAATCCCAGATAGGGTCCGTTGACGGCTCTTTCCCGAAGGATTTTTTCTACAGATGCCTTTTCGAGAAACTTCAGGTGGATAAATCCCAAATAGACAGTCTTGCCTTTGATATTGGTCAGGTAGTCGCTCTCGTTGATGTGGGGTGCCTGTATGTCGGCGCCGTTCATGCGGAGTTCGTGGACATAAAACTCCGTATGGTAAAATCCCCCGAAGTTGTTGATCACCCCGACCATAAACTCCAGCGGAAAGTAGGCCTTGAGGTACAGGCTCTGATAGCTTTCCACTGCAAAGGAGGCCGAGTGTCCTTTGGCAAAAGAATATCCGGCAAAACTTTCGATCTGATACCAGACCTCTGCTGTGATTTTAGGGTCACGGCCAAGCTTTTCGCAGTTGATAAAGAACTGGTCTTGTACCCGCTTGAATTCTTCCTTAGAGCGGGATTTGCCACTCATGCCGCGACGCAGCACATCTGCTTCCGAGAGGGAAAGCTCCGCAAAGTAGTGTGCTACCTTGATCACATCTTCCTGATAGACCATGATGCCGTAGGTTTCGGGCATGATCTCCATCATTACCGGATGAGCGGTTTTGCGGCGCTCGGGGTCCACATGCCGCAGGATATATTCCCGCATCATACCCGACCGTGCCACCCCCGGACGGATGATGGAGCTGGCAGCCACGAGCTCAAGGTATTCATCGGCTTTCATCTTGGCGAGTAGCATGCGCATGGCGGGTGACTCGACATAAAATGCCCCGATGGTATGTCCATCCCGGAGGTGTTCCTTGATTTTCGGGTCTTTTTTGAATTTTTCAACCTGACGGATATCGACCTTGACGCCCTGATTTTGTTCGATGATTTGGATGGCGCTTTTGATATGGCCGAGACCCCGTTGACTCAGGATGTCAAATTTATACAGTCCGATGTCCTCAGCCACATGCATGTCAATATGGGCTAGTGGAAATCCCTTTGGCGGCATATCTGTCGCGGTGTAATAATGTATCGGTTTGTGGGAAATCAGAATGCCGCAGGCATGGATCGTCAGGTGGGAAGGCATGCCGTGGAGGACCTGACTGTATTTGATAATCAGCTTCCCATATTGGTCAGGCACATAGTCAGGCTTGCCGGCATAATAGATCAGGGATTCGATTTCTGTTTTTGGCAGGCCAAAGACTTTTCCGAGTTCGCGCAGCATGGAGTTGGACTGGAATGTACTGTACGAACCCAGCAAGGCGACATGCTCCTGATTTCCTTTGTTGTACTTCTCAAAAATGTATGCCGTCACCTCATCCCGATCTGTCCAACTGAAGTCGATGTCAAAATCCGGTGGGTTTTCGCGGTACAGGTTGATGAACCTCTCGAAGTACAGGTCCAACTCTATCGGGTCCACATCGGTGATGTAGAGACAGTAAGCGACGATGCTGTTGGCGCCGCTGCCCCGTCCGACATGGTAATAGCCTTTGCCGTGGGCAAAGTTGACGATGTCATAATTGATCAGAAAGTAGGAGACAAATCCCTTTTGCTGTATGAGTTCGAGTTCTTTTTCGATCCGCTTGCTGATCTCGGCAGTCAGGTCTGCATAGCGCATGAGGGCACCTTTGAATGTTTCCTGCCTGAGGTAGTCGTAATCTTCCCAGTCTGAACCGAGGATGTCCCTTCTGTTTTTGACAGCTTGGAAGTAAAAGGAAAACTGACAGGCTTCGAGGAGTTTCTGTGCATTGTACAGCAGGTAGCTGTGACCTTCGCAACGGGCGACCATGTCGGCATAGCTGTAGAGCATGTCGCAGATTTCGCCCTGTTCTTCGGTTTCCAGCTTGCTGAGCAAGGTATTGCCATCGATCGCCCGGAGGAGGCGGTGGGCGTTGAATTCCAACTTGGAGCTAAAAGTTGCTGGCTGTAGCAGGACGAGTTTGTCTTTGTACCTAAACCATGGCGACTTCACGATTTTGTTGAGTTGGTAGGGATGGATTCCGACAAATTCATTTTCCCGCAGGGCAAAAAACTTCGCAGGCAGGGGATATATTATAAAGCTATGCTCAAATGCGGGAGCCTTTGCTTCAAAGGGAATGCCTTTGATGCGGTGGTGGGAGAGGTGTTTGTTGAGTTCGAAGAAGCCCTCTTGGTTTTTGGCGAGGCCGATATATTGTTGCTTCACACCGTTGCGGAAGTCGATGCCGATGACGGGGTGGATGCCTTTTTTCTGTGCTTCACGGATAAAAGGAAATACGCCGGCGGTGGAGTTGATGTCGGTGAGAGCGAGGGAGTCGAGTTTTTTGCCTTTCGCTTCAGCGATCAGTGCTTCCACGGACATCGTCCCGTATTTGAAGCTGTAAAAGGAATGGCAGTTGAGAAACATATTTAAGGATACTGATGGATATTTGCCTTTGGTGATATTAATTGATATATGCTGAAGTGATAAGTTGATATATGCTAAAGCGATATAGATGGATATATGCCTTCGGCGAAATGGGTTGATATATGCTAAAGCGATATAGGTGGATACCTACCAAAGGTAGGCAGGTATGCCTTCGGCGATATAGGCTTTAGCAACCATCCTGATTTTTAGCTTTTGATGTAATTGCGAGACATGATGGAGCTCGCATCCAACTATTTACATCAAGGAATTTTTTAAAATGTTTATTTAATAAACATTTATGTGTTTATAATGTAAACAAAATAATCAAGTGCTGTCAAGCTTGTGTGGGAAATTGTCAATGAAAAAAACAGAAAGCGGGAAATCATGCTAAAAAGGGATTATTTCTGAAAAGAGTTTTTGGAGGAATAAAAAGGAAAACTTAAGTTGTGAAACTGCCGTTTGGTTATTTTATTATCAATCACATAAGACACCATCATGAAAAACATCACCACAACAATTTTCATCTTGTTTTTGATTTCTTCTATATCCTTTGGACAGGAATCAGAAAAGAGCAACAACATGACATACAGGATAGGCACAGGAGTACTGGTAGAAGGGAATGTAGGCATGTATGGTTTTAATGTCATCAATGAACTGAGCTTCAAAGTCAAGGATAGATTTTCGATTAACCCAAGTTTGACCTTTTATCATTCCATCATTAATGCGGATTTTAACTATACTTTCCCTGAAGATCGGGAACAGTTCGTCTCAGGTATTTTTACAGATGTAAGATTTCAGTATGACCTCATCCGAACCAAAAAGGATTTCAGGGTAGGCTTGGCTTTTGGGCCATCATTTCAATTTGGGGGCGAAGCCATACACCGTGGTTACCATCTTAACGCTGATGAACCACGGGTTGAGGAAAGTTTAGGGTTTACAGTTGAAAGTCACAGGAGATTGGGTTATGTGTCCCAAGTGACGTTTGACTGGCAACCGGCAAATCCAAACAGGAGAAATACGATCGGGGTGAGTATGTCCTCTTTTGACGGATATTGGCCATACTATCTCATGGTCAACTACAGGTTGGGGTTCAAATTGTAATTCCACCGATACATAAAAACTGAAATCCGGCATCTTGTCGGATTTTTATGATTTTAACCGAAATGCCATTGAGTCAATCCAGAGGCATTATTTCAACAGGATTGGTTTCTTATTTTTTTGGTAAGGAATGTTCGTCGAATCGCTATAAATACAAAAATCAAAACAGAATAGCCGATAAAGAATGGAACGATATAATTGACTAAACCGATAGAAAGCATCATTGCCATGATCAGTAGCTGGAACCCAAGGCCATACAATGAGACCATACTCATAAACCATTTTGGGAATGAGCTGACTTCGATGGCTTCTTTGTCCAATTCATGAATGACCCGGTCAAAAGGCAGGTAGAGAAAGTTGAATATCCTGAATAGGATATTTACTGTTTTTTGTTTTTCTCCAGGAAAAGCAATTGGACTTTCACTCTCAAAAATACTACTAGTGATATCTCCACCTTCAGAATTGTGGCGCAGGATCACATAGTAGTAATTATACAGAGTACCCTGAAATTGTAAACAAAGAAATGCAGTTAAAGAAGTCCATATACCTGAATCTGAAACAAAGCAGATGCTTAGTATGAATAGCAAGTTCAGAATATTGTCAAAGATAGAATCAAGATATCTACCGGTGTAGGAAGGTGTATTTTTCATTCTGGAAAGTTCACCGTCTGCCGCATCGATGACGGATTTAAGAATTAGAAAAAATCCCGCTGCGATAAAAAAACCATTCAGAATGCAGTAAATTGCCAGTAATCCACTGATTCCAAAAAGGAAAGTGACTTGGACAGGAGTAACGCTGGTGTTTTTGAGTTGATTGGCAAATACTTTGGCCAAAGGCCTGCCGTAATCTGAGAAATCGAGGAATTTCTCCTCTTTGGAAAGTTTGGACATGATAACTCGCGTGCGCAAACTGATAGCCCTTGCAAAAACTTTCAGTCAGCCCGCTTTGATTGGTAAAGGTTAATCAATCCTAACAGCAGTAGCTCTTGTTTTGTTTCTGTCCACTTTAAAGTAAACTTATGAAGTGCTTACAGTCAATAGTTTAAATAAATGTTTGAAATCATTAATCTAACCTTAGTTTGGAATTTCTCTTTCGTATATGGAAAATTACATAGATTATTTGAACGACATCATTGCATACGACATTAGATGGAATATCTACAAGACTGTCCTTGTGATTTTACTTTTGTGGCTGATCAAAAAAGGAGCCTATAAACTAATTGAAAGGGGAAATGATGTTGAAATAAAAAAGAAATTCCACTCCCGCAAGACCGTAGAATATGCACTTGTATTTATAGGATTGTTACTGGTCGGTAATATCTGGATCATCAATTTCCAATCCATCACCACATTTTTGGGCTTGTTGTCGGCGGGTATTGCCATTGCGCTCAAGGATATTTTCGTCAACATCGCAGGATGGATGTTTATCTATTGGCGCAAGCCATTTGACGTGGGCGACAGGATTCAGATAGGCGAATACAAAGGTGATGTGGTGGATTTACGATTATTCCAATTTAGTTTGCTGGAAGTGGGCAATTGGGTAGACGGAGAGCAAAGCACCGGCAGGATTGTCCATGTGCCAAACGGGAAGGTATTCACAGATCCCCAAGCCAATTACAGTCAGGGCTTTGATTATATCTGGAACGAGCAAAACATCTTTATAGGGTTGGATTCCGACTACAAAAAAGCAACGGTTTTGCTAAAGGCTATTATGAATGAGTTGCTGTCTCCCGATTTTAAGACGATTGAGTCCGAATTGAAAAAAGCTCAAAAGGAGCATTTCATTTCCTTCAGCCAATATACTCCGACAGTCTATACCAAAATTCAGGAACGGGGCATTCAGCTTTCACTGCGGTATTTGTGCAAACCAAGAAAAAGGAGGGTTTTTGAGCATCAGATTAGCGAGGCAATTATCGACAGATTTAGGACAGAAAAAGACATAAGAATTGTATATCCGATTACTTCAATATATATGGAGAAAGGTAATAATGGTCTTGAAAATTGAATAAACAAGACGCTCCATTTGAGGCTAATTTGATTAGTAAGGAGATATTGATGGATACTGGATATTTGTAGATATTGGTTTAGAATTTATCGTTTGGTTGGTTTTATTCCAAAAAATCAAACTATCAAAATTGAAAACGGCTCAAAATTCATCATTTTGAGCCGTTTGTTTGTTCTATTTCCTGTTATATCAATCCTTTTTCTTCAGATCACCCCTTTTGATGGATTGGATAAATTTGGACCAAGCAAATGGGTCCATCAAAGTAAAGGGTCTTGGGCCGTAACGGTCTTGGATCTGCATGATCTGACCTTGTTGGAAATACCTCATGTTTTCATTGCCCGAAGCCGGCATTGCCTCCGCATACCTCAGGAGAGTTTCAGAACTTAGATTTCCTGTTCTATCAATCGTCATCGGTGCTTCATAATTCATCGCAAGAACCTGCTTCTTAAATTCATCTTCGGTGGGATAAGGCATCACCTCGATCTCTGCCAAAGCAATCTCATCAACTTGCATCGTAAGGATCAGGGAAATCTTGTCATCATCTACTTTTTCAGGGACTTTGAATGATTGCTTTCTCAAACCTATGAAGCTAAAAATCACACTGTCACCTTCCAATACCGGCATCGAAAAATAGCCATACCTACCTGAACTTGTGCCTCGTCCCTTTTTTGGAACATAGACATTGACTCCCGGAACGGCATCCGTACTGTCAGCATTGAGGATAATTCCTGAAAGCTGAATTACTTTTTTTTCTCTATCTTGGGCAAAACCGTCTTCAATCCCTAAAACAAATAGGGTGAAAAAAAGGAAAACAGCTATCGGGTGTACTTTAAATTTCAAAGCAATACGGTTTATCTTTTTGACCTGCTGAACCGAATTCAGTCTAATTAGGTTTTCTAATTTGGGTATAATATTAGCCTATTTTAGTTTCATTTGCTTAATTTCAACCGGGTTTTATTCGTTAATTTTACTAAATGCGACTTAAAAATATCAGCTTAAGTTATGGGATGAGGATTTTTAAGGCACTTTCCGAAGAGCCAAGAGTCCGTATCCTTCATCTTTTACTCCAAAACAAGGAACTGTCTATTTCTGATTTGGAGCATATATTGGACTTTACCCAGACAAAAACCAGCCGACATTTGATCTACCTCAAAAATTCCGGATTGTTGGGAAGCCGAAGGGTGGATCAATGGATTTTTTACTATATCTTGGACGAAGCCCAAGAAATCATCCAACAGATTTTTAAGTTTATCCAAAAAGACGGTAATCTCATAAGGGATCAGGAAGTTTACACCATTCTGTACTCTAACCGAGAATTAGCCATCAATAAGATAGCGAATAATCCTTATCGCAAATAAGTCACTTAAGTTTTGAAAAAATACCAACACATCTTCTTCGATCTGGACCATACCCTGTGGGATTATGATACTAATGTCCAGGAATCACTTTCTGAGTTGTTCGACATTTATCAATTGGTCAACGTCGGCATTCCTGATTTTCAAACTTTCATTGATGCCTTTTATCAGGTCAATTTCAAGCTTTGGGCATTGTATGACCTTGGCAAAATCGACAAACAAAACTTAAGGGAAACCCGGTTTAAGCTGATATTTGAAAAGGCAGGAGTACCGGGAAAACATGTTCCCAAAGAAATGGAAGAGGATTTTATGTACAGGACGTCCTCAAAACCTCATTTGCTTCCCTATTCCAAAGAGATTTTGGACTATTTGAGTCCAAATTACAAGATGCATATCATCACCAATGGCTTCAATGAAAGTCAGGCTAAGAAAATGCATTCCTCAGGTTTGACGCCTTACTTTGATCTTGTGGTGACTTCCGAGACAACCGGTCACAAAAAGCCTGATCCAAGGATTTTCCAATATGCGATGGATAAATTGTCTGTTAAGTCAGGGGATTGCATCATGATAGGAGATAATCCCAACTCCGATATCCTTGGAGCTATCCGTTCCAATATCGATCAGGTCTATTTTGATCCCCACGAAAAAGGCATCGAGCATCAACCGACGCATACTATTCGGCATTTAAAGGAATTGGAAGGGCTATTGTGAGATTGTATCAAGTACAAAGTATCAAGTACTATGTATCAAGATGGAGGAGCAAGAAACAAGAACGAAGTAATATAATGTTTTCTCCTATCTTCCGTAGCAGGAGCGAAGCAGATAACAATTACCACAAATACAACAAATACAACTTTTGAAATTCGGCAGGTTTTCAGGATGGTAGTCCTTATCTTTGCCCCTTCAGAAATCATAAACTCAAATTCATATGCTCAAAGGTTTTTTTAACGTTCCCAAGCCGGTCAACGAACCGGTAAAAAGTTATGCTCCTGGTTCTCCCGAGAGGAGCGAACTGCAGCAGACGCTGAAGGAATTCAGGTCCCAGCTTGTAGATGTGCCTATGTATATAGGAAGTGAAGAAGTGAGGACAGGGATCAAAAAATCCATGTCCCCGCCACATGACCACAAACATCTATTGGGTTTCTTCCATGAGGGAGATGCCTCTCATGTGGAGCAAGCGATCAATGCTGCTTTGGGAGCAAAAGAAGCTTGGGAATCCATGGAATGGGAGCAAAGAGCAGCGATTTTCCTCAAAGCCGCAGACCTCTTGGCAGGTCCATACCGTGCCAAAATCAATGCCGCCACTATGCTAGGACAATCCAAAAATGCTTTTCAGGCAGAAATCGATGCGGCCTGTGAGTTCATAGATTTCCTTAGGTTTAATGTGCAATACATGTCTGAAATCTATGCGCAGCAGCCGCCTGTTTCCGGTGCAGGAGTTTGGAATAGATTGGAGCAAAGACCGCTCGAAGGTTTTGTTTTTGCTTTGACCCCGTTCAATTTCACAGCCATAGCAGGAAATCTTCCTACCGCTCCGGCAATGATGGGAAACACCGTCGTATGGAAGCCAGCTTACACGCAGATTTACTCTGCAAATGTACTGATGCAGGTTTTCAAAGAAGCAGGCGTTCCTGATGGCGTTATCAATTTGGTTTTTGTAGACGGCCCAACAGCCGGAAGCATCATTTTCAACCATCCTGATTTTGCAGGAATCCACTTTACAGGTTCCACAGGAGTATTCCAACACATCTGGAAAACGGTTGGAGAAAATATCTTTAAGTATAAATCCTATCCGAGAATAGTCGGCGAAACAGGTGGGAAAGACTTTGTTTTGGCACACAAGTCTGCCCATGCCAAAGCAGTAGCTGTCGGACTTTCTAGGGGAGCTTTTGAATATCAGGGACAGAAATGCTCTGCTGCTTCTAGGGCTTACATTCCTTCCAATATCTGGCCCGATGTCAAAAAATACCTTTTGGAGGATTTGGCTTCCATGAAAATGGGTCCTACTGAAGACTTTACCAACTTCATCAATGCGGTGATCGACGAGAAGTCTTTTGACAAAATCTCCAAATACATCGACAATGCCAAAAATGCAGAAGGTGTAGAAATCATCGCCGGCGGCCATCATGACAAATCCAAAGGTTATTTTATCCAACCGACTGTCATCCTAACCAAAGACCCGATGTACACGACCATGTGCGAAGAAATATTCGGGCCAGTATTGACCGTCTATGTCTATCACGAAGAGCACTTTGAGGAAGCCTTGGAATTGGTCGATCAGACCTCGCCTTATGCCTTGACAGGAGCTGTATTCTCCCAAGACAGGTATGCGATCGAATTGGCAACCAAAAAACTCAGAAATGCAGCAGGTAACTTCTATATCAATGACAAGCCGACAGGCGCGGTCGTGGGTCAACAGCCTTTTGGAGGTGCAAGGGCATCCGGTACCAATGACAAAGCCGGTTCCATGATCAATTTGCTGCGTTGGGTTTCTCCAAGAACCATCAAGGAAACGTTTGTATCCCCGGTGGACTACAGGTATCCGTTTTTAGGAAAAGATTGAGAGGAGAAACGAGAGGCGAGAAGCGAGAGAAAAGAGGCAATACAAGAAAAAGACCATCGGAGCATTTAGGCTTTGGTGGTTTTTTCTTTTTAGAATTCAATAGTGAAATTCAAAGTGTATCCTTGTAAAATTATAGTATGATTTTAAATTTACAAGGATGATTGAAAGGAAGATGGTTTTTGAACTAAAATTAAGGTATGGGTAAATATTACTTCTTGCTTTTGGCAGTGGTTTTTTCCTGTAATTCCAAGGAATCCAAATCTCCCGAATTCATATCCGGTGAGTTGACTGAATACATTTCTGATACCTTATATTTCGAAAAGGATGAGTTTACAAAAAACCTTCCTGCCAAATTCGCTTACCTTGAACAAAATGACAGTATTTTCCTATATGCTTGGTATGACAAGCGCCTTTTGAAATACGGTTACCCGTCTGGAGAATTGCTTTCAAGTACCAATTTTTTTGCAGAAGGTCCGGATGGGATCGGCTCTTTTATATCTGGGAGTTTGATTACTGAAGATGGATTGTTTTTTATCTCAGATCAGAAAGAAATTGTCCATACTGATTTTGAAGGAAAAGTTGTCAGCCGCTTTCCTTTCCCTTCTGTGCCTGAAGAAAGGTTGGCTGCTAATTTTTCTGCGATGAATGGCAATGACATGACTTATGATGCAGCGACCAAGACCTTGTTTTTGGCTGATGTTCCTTTTGTACTCCAAGAACCCAATATGAATTACCGGGATTGGTTATGGAAATTGGACACCCGTTCCGGAAATTTTGAACCTGTAGGCTTCAACTATCCTGAAAAATACAGCGAACACTATGACGATCCTGAACTTGGGGTTTTTGCCCATACTTACCTTAAGGATCAGGATATTTTTGTGGTCAATTTTCCTGCAAATGATTCCTTATTGATTTTGGATTCGGACAAAAGTTATTGGGTGGATGGCCGAAGCGCTAGAACTTTGACTTTTGAAAAAGGCAAAACCGAACCTAGGGGAGAGTGGACAGTTTTTAATCCTAGTATGAAGACAAGTAGATACAAATTTACCCAATACGATCCTTATCGGAAAAGACTATTCAGGTATGTAAATATTGAAACCAAAGAATCAGAAATAGAAACTTACACCAATGAAAGCAGCTTTGTTGTTTTGGACAGTGAGTTCGGAAAAGTTGCGGAGCTATTTTTTGACAATCAAGAGATCTTACCTTCAGGATTTTTCACGCCCAATGGATTTTATCTAAAATTAGTAGAGCAGGAAAACGATGATAAGGAGGGGTATGTAAGGATTGATTTAGACCTTTGAGGTTTTCGATAACATCGAAGGTCGAGATTGAATAAATAAAACCTTCGAGGTCCCAAAGACCTCAAAGGTTAGGATTTCTTCTTAAACAATGAATCTACAAATTCCTTTCTGTTGAAAACCTGCAGATCGGTCATTTTTTCACCGACTCCGATGTATTTGACTGGGATTTTGAATTGGTCGGAGATGCCGATTACGACACCTCCTTTGGCTGTGCCGTCTAGTTTGGTGATGGCAAGAGCAGTGATGTCAGTTGCTTTGGTAAATTCCTGCGCTTGGATAAATGCATTCTGACCGGTAGATCCATCCAATACGAGCAACACTTCATGCGGTGCATCGTCAATGAATTTTTGCATTACCCTTTTGATTTTGGTCAGCTCGTTCATCAGGTTGACTTTGGTATGGAGTCGTCCGGCGGTATCTATAATGACGACATCTGCACCGGTATCTACTCCTTGTTTTACCGCATCAAAAGCCACTGAAGCCGGGTCGGTATTCATCCCATGAGAAACTATAGGCACATCGACACGCTTGGCCCAAAGGATCAATTGGTCCACCGCAGCAGCCCTGAAAGTATCTGCAGCACCAAGGACTACTGACTTTCCTGCCTGCTTGAATTGGTGCGCTAATTTGCCGATAGTAGTTGTTTTGCCTACTCCGTTGACACCGACTACCATAATGACATAGGGTTTTTTGTCTGCAGGAAGGTCAAAGTCTGAGAGATCGGTACTTTGGTTTTCTTCGAGCAGACCCATGATTTCTTGCCTCAGGATGACATCAAGTTCTGCCGTATTGAGGTATTTGTCTTTGGCGACACGGTCTTCAATCCTTCTGATAACTTTGATTGTGGTGTCGACTCCAACATCTGAGGTGATGAGGATTTCTTCTAACTCATCCAACACCTCCTCATCAACTTTGGATTTGCCAACGACAGCTTTGCTTAACCTAGAAAAAATGTTTTCGCTGGATTTTTGTAAACCTTGGTCAAGGCTTTCTTTTTTTTCCTTCGAAAAGAAACCGAAAATTCCCATAGCTTGTGATTTTTAAAGTCCGAATATAACAAAAAAGTCCCTTCAAAGACTTAGCCTGAAGGGACTTTAGATTGCAAAAAGTGCAATGAAATTATTTTTTTAAGGTATCCTGAACCATAGTGGTCGGAACCATTTCCTCTTTGAAGGTATATGCACCTGTTTTTTCAGATTTGATTGCTCTGATCACTTTTGCATAAGTTATTCCACCTTCTTTTTTCAGGGTTGCTACTACTTTCTTAGCCATATTTTTAAGGTTTATATCGTTGCCGGAAGCAACCTAGGTCCTAAATTATTTAATTTCTTTGTGAACCGTCATTTTCTTCAAGATAGGATTGAATTTCTTCAATTCAAGTCTCGTAGTTGTGTTTTTACGGTTTTTGGTAGTGATGTATCTTGAAGTACCGGGAAGACCTGTAGCCTTGTGCTCAGTGCACTCCATGATCACTTGTACTCTGTTACCTTTCTTAGCCATCGCTGTATATATTTAAATGGTAAACCTGATCTGATTATTTAATGATAACGTATCCTTTTGCTTGGGCTTCTCTCAACACAGGGGTGATTCCTTTTTTGTTGATGGTTCTCAAAGCTTTGGTACAAACCTTCAAAGTGATCCAAGCATCTTCCTCAGGGATGTAGAAGCTTTTCTTGTGCAAATTTGGATAAAACTTACGCTTGGTCTTGTTGTTCGCATGCGATACATTATTACCTACTTGAGGTCTCTTGCCGGTAATGTCACAAACTTTTGCCATGATATATGATCGTAATTGTATAGACGTTTTTTCAATTGAGTTTGCAAATATCGGACTTTTACCTGAAATACCAATACTCACCTTCAAAAATATTCAGTAAAGTTTTGCTTTTATTAAAAGAAGCAAGTGGTCAATAGGCAGTCTCAGTTTTCAGTGGATTTGTGATAGGAATTGATCTGAAAGTAAAGAATAAAAATCCCAAACCAGATAATCAGAAAACCTACCCACTATCAACAAGTCCGAAGATTCCAACAATTAAAACAATTACAACCACTACAACCTAACTAACCTTTAACCAATTAACCAATAACCTTCAACCAAATAACCGACAGTAGGCAGTCTCAGTATTCAGTGGATTGGTAGTGGTATTAGAACAATTAGACCAAATCCAACCACTACAACTCCCTCAACCAAATAACCAGATAACCAATAACCAAATAACCAATAACCATTTTCCAAATCACTTCTCCCCATAAGGACAATGTTTGCAGCCGCTTCCGCAGCAATAACCTCTTCTCAAGTGGTATTGTGCTGTAAAAACCATCAGCCCTTTTTCATTGGTATAATAATCCCCCGGAATGAGCTTCATGGGTGCTGCAGGCTTCTTTTTTGAGTTCATTCTTTAATCCTAAAGGCTTTTGTTATATTTGCCAAACTGCTTTTCGCGGTGAATTTATCCTAGATGTGTAGCAAATCTACAAATATTATGATCGAAACAATAAACTCAAGTAGTCAAGCCATCGCATTGGAAGACAAGCATGGAGCACACAATTACCATCCATTACCGGTTGTTTTGTCAAGAGGAGAGGGAGTTTTCCTTTGGGATGTAGAAGGTAAAAAATACTACGACTTCCTTTCGGCATACTCTGCCGTGAATCAGGGGCATTGTCATCCAAGGATCAAAGATGCCTTGATTGAGCAGGCAAGTACCCTTACTTTGACATCAAGGGCTTTTTATAATGATGTATTGGGTCCATTTGAGAAATATATTACAGAATATTTTGGCTTTGACAAAGTCCTTCCCATGAATACCGGTGCGGAAGGGGTGGAAACTGCCTTGAAGATAGCTAGAAAATGGGGATATGAAAGAAAAGGCGTGGACGAAAACCAAGCAGTTATTGTCGTAGCGGAAAATAATTTCCATGGCAGGACTTCTACCATCATTTCATTTTCTTCAGATAACAACGCGAGAAAGAATTTTGGCCCCTATACCCCAGGGTTTGTCAAGATACCTTATGATGATATTTCGGCTTTGCAAAATGCACTTGTGGACAGGAATGTAGTGGCATTTTTGGTAGAGCCGATTCAGGGTGAAGCAGGTGTCTATACTCCGGCAGAAGATTTTATTCGAAAATCTGCCGAGGTCTGCAAAGCAAAGAATGTCCTTTTCATTGCTGATGAAATCCAGACAGGTATCGCACGGACAGGATCGCTCTTAGCGGTCTGTGGCAATTGTACCTGCGAAGGACATTGCGAAAAGCAAGATACTTACACCAAACCTGACATGTTGATCTTAGGAAAAGCTATCTCAGGTGGATTCTATCCTGTATCCGCTGTTTTGGCTGACAACCATATCATGGAAGTCATCAAGCCCGGTCAGCATGGATCTACATTTGGGGGGAATCCATTGGGAGCAAAAGTCGCTATAGCAGCGCTTGAAGTGGTAAGAGATGAAAAATTAGCCCAAAATGCACGGAAACTAGGAAAGATATTCAGAGAAAGAATGCAGATTTTGGTGGAGAAATATAGCATCCTCAAACTCGTCAGGGGCAAAGGGCTACTCAACGCAGTCGTGGTCAATGACTCCCCGGACAGCAGTACCGCTTGGGACATGTGTGTATCTTTAAAAGATAACGGCCTTCTCGCCAAACCCACCCACGGCAATATCATTCGCTTTGCCCCGCCATTGGTCATGACCGAAGAGCAACTGCACGACTGCTGTGATATTATTGAGAAAGTGGTCAAAGAGTTTGAAAAATAGGCGTTTTCGTAGATTTAGACTCATTGAAATAATAACCCTCCGGGAGAATTAAATATCTCGGAGGGTTTTTTAATGTCCTTTTGTTAGCTTTGCCAATGTAAGAAGACCTATTAATCCATGAAAAAAGCAGTTATTTTCGATATGGATGGCGTTATCTGCCATACCAATCCGTTTCATTCGATGGCTTTCAGAGAGTTTTTTGCCAAAAGGAAAATGTTTCCGACAGAGGTGGAATTTCAAGCGCACATGTACGGCAAAAGTAACTCCTATATAATGAGTCACTTTTTTGGAAGGAAAATCGCCGGAGAGGAATTGTTGGAATTAGAGAATGAGAAAGAAGGCCTCTTCAGGGAAATATACAAGGACAAAATTGATCCTATCGCAGGTTTTCAGGATTTCTTCCACCAACTCAAAGTCAATGAATTTTTGACGGGGGTAGCCACTTCAGCCCCTTTTGCCAACCTTCAATTGATTGCAGGCACTTTGTCTCTGATGGAAAGGATGGAGTCCATTTTGGCAAGTGAGGACGTGACCAAACACAAACCCGATCCGGAGGTTTACCTCAAGTCAGCATTTAACCTTCAAGTCGAACCCGATTTATGTGTAGTTTTTGAAGATTCCTTTTCCGGTGTCACAGCTGCCAAAAATGCAGGTATGAAAGTAGTGGGAGTCTTGTCCTCCCATTCCAAGTCTGAGCTGCCGGTGTGCGACCTTTATATTGATGATTTTAGGGAGATGGACACAGACCGGATTTTTTCATTGATCGGATAATCCAAGTAAATTTCAGTGCTAAACATTTAACTTTGATTTGACTAAATTCAGACTACTATGCTCATTAGACCGAGAAGAAACAGAAAATCCCAAGGGATTCGCAATATGGTGGAGGAAACAAGACTTTCTGTCAAAGACTTTATTTTTCCGATGTTCCTGATTGATGGAATCAACCAAAAGATTGAAGTAAGCTCTATGCCGGGGATTTATAGGTATTCTTTGGACCTGATGTTGCAAGAAATAGAAGTATGTATGAAGCTTGGCATCATGGCATTTGATATTTTCCCTGCCTATCCTGATAGCAAAAAAGACAGGTTCGCTACTGAAAGTCACAATCCTGAGACATTTTACCTCAAAGCAATCTACAAAATCAAGAGTTCATTCCCTGAGGCAGTGGTCATGACGGACGTGGCAATGGATCCTTACAGTTCGGATGGTCATGATGGGCTTGTAGAAAATGGAAAGATTTTGAATGACGAGACATTGGAGATTTTGGGCAAAATGTCTTTGGCGCAGGCACAGGCGGGAGCGGATATACTCGGACCATCGGATATGATGGATGGGAGAGTAGGGTATATAAGGTCGATTTTGGATAAAAATGGCTATAAAGACGTCTCCATTATGTCCTACACTGCCAAATATGCTTCGGCTTTTTATGGTCCATTTAGAGATGCGTTGGATTCAGCACCCAAAATGGGAGATAAAAAGACTTATCAAATGGATCCTGCCAATTACCGGGAAGCATTGATAGAAGCGGAATTGGATACAGCCGAAGGGGCAGATTTCTTGATGGTCAAGCCCGCTTTGGCTTATTTGGATATCATCAGATTGCTCAAAGACAATTCAAACCTGCCCATTGCTGCCTACAATGTCAGCGGCGAGTATGCGATGGTCAAGGCTGCCGCTCAAAAAGGCTGGCTTGATGGAGAAAGGGCCATGTTGGAATCGTTATTGAGTATCAAAAGGGCAGGTGCCAACGTTATTTTAAGCTATTTTGCAAAGGAGTACGCATTACTTAATAGTTAGGTGATTTTATCTTTTGAGATCAAAACAGGATTATGAAGTCTTTTGAGGAAGAAAAGAGGGGAAATCATTTTTGAAGATTCTGATTGGGTTTTTAAGGTGCCTTAAAGTTCCTCTTCCCTTTCAAGCATCAGGATGGAATGCTGTGGCACAATGAAGTATTTTTCCCCTTCATAGATAACTTCAAAGGCACCGTTTAAAAGGAATATTGCCAAGTCCCCTTCCTTAGCTTGAAGTGGGACATACCTGATTTTTTCTTCTGCCTCCATCCAAGGCTCGCGGTCCTCTGCCGGCATAGGAATGGGATAACCGGGACCTGTTTTGATGATGAAGCCTTGCTGCACTTTTTCTTTTTCCTGAACTCCCGGAGGAAGGTAAAGTCCTGTGGCGGTTCTTTCATCGGCTTTTCTGAGTTTGATCAAAACCCTGTCACCTACTATGATGAGTTTTTTAAGTTTATTATCTGGCGTGAGTTGCATAGGGGAGATTTGAGACTGGAGATTTGAGAATTAGAAGCGAGAAGCGAGATATGAGACTGGGGATTTTAGTAGTCCTGATGAAAGACGATGGGTTTTTCAATTTCGCATCTAGGGTCTTTTTCCGCTAAATAACAACGGCATCCATACTTTCATACAGATGCCGTCGCATATTAGGTTAATTCAAAATTATTTTTTGTCTTCAGACACTTCTTCATAATCTACGTCTGATACACCATCACCGGTATTAGATGAACCTGCGCCTGCATTGACATCAGGTCCTGGTTGGGCACCTTCACCTTGGGTGGCATTATATATTTCCTGAGAAGCTGCTTCCCAAGCTTTGTTCAATGCTTCAGAAGCGGACTCTATGCTTGTAACATCTTTTGAAGCATGAGCGGATTTTAATCCCTCCAAAGCAGCGGTAATGTTGGCTTTGTTACCATCTGAAAGTTTGTCACCATATTCTTTCAGTTGCTTTTCTGTCTGGAAAATCTGACTGTCAGCTTGGTTCAATTTTTCGATTTTTTCTTTTTCAGCTTTATCAGTTGCAGCGTTTGCTTCAGCTTCGCGCTTCATTCTTTCGATATCATCCTGCGACAAACCGGAGGAAGCCTCGATCTTGATTTTCTGCTCTTTGCCTGTTCCTTTATCTTTTGCAGACACATTGAGGATACCGTTGGCATCGATGTCAAATGTCACTTCAATCTGCGGAACACCTCTTGGGGCAGGTGGGATATCACTCAATTGGAATCTTCCGATGGACCTGTTGTCTTTAGCCAAAGCTCTTTCTCCCTGCAATACATGAATATCAACGGCAGGCTGACTGTCAGCTGCAGTGGAAAATACCTCTGATTTTTTGGTTGGGATAGTGGTGTTAGATTCGATCAGTTTGGTAAATACACCACCCATGGTCTCGATTCCCAAAGAAAGCGGAGTCACATCGAGCAACAACACATCTTTCACCTCCCCTGTCAAAACACCGCCTTGGATAGCAGCACCGATGGCCACAACTTCGTCAGGATTGACACCTTTGGAAGGTTTCTTGCCAAAGAACTTCTCTACTTCTTCCTGTATTTTTGGAATTCTTGTAGAACCACCGACTAGAATTACCTCATCTATATCTGATGGCTGCATGCCTGCATCAGCAAGAGCTTTTTTACAAGGTTCCATGGATCTTCTTACCAAGTCAGCAGAAAGCTGTTCAAATTTTGCTCTGCTCAAAGTTCTTACCAAGTGCTTTGGACCTGTTTGGGTAGCAGTAATATATGGCAGGTTGATTTCTGTGGATGCGGAACTTGAAAGTTCGATTTTTGCTTTTTCAGCTGCCTCTTTCAATCTTTGAAGAGCCATTGGATCATTTCTCAGGTCGATCTGCTCTTCAGAAAGGAATTCTTCGGCAAGCCAATTGATAATCTTTTGGTCAAAATCATCACCGCCTAAGTGTACGTCACCATTGGTAGACTTTACTTCGAATACGCCATCACCTAATTCAAGGACTGAAATATCAAATGTACCACCGCCAAGGTCATACACTGCGATTTTCATATCTTGGTTTTTCTTGTCCATACCGTATGCCAATGCGGCAGCAGTAGGTTCGTTGATGATTCTTTTGACTTCAAGACCTGCAATCTGTCCGGCTTCTTTGGTCGCCTGACGCTCTGCATCATTGAAGTAAGCTGGTACAGTGATGACAGCTTCAGTGACAGTTTGTCCTAAGAAATCTTCAGCAGTACTCTTCATTTTCTGAAGAATCATGGCGGACAGTTCCTGTGGTGTGTAAGACCTATCTCCGATTTTAACCACGACGGTGTCATTTGCGCCTTTTTCTACTTTGTAAGATGCGTGTTTTTTCTCTTCAGATACTTCCGAGAATTTTTTGCCCATAAACCTTTTCACAGAGGAAATGGTGTTGGAGGGGTTGGTAATGGCTTGACGTTTTGCAGGGTCACCTACTTTTCTTTCTCCGTTTCCATTGTCTAGGAAGGCCACGATGGATGGTGTAGTTCTTCTTCCTTCGCTGTTTTGGATGACCACTGGCTCGTTACCTTCCATTACGGCAACGCAGGAGTTGGTGGTACCCAAGTCTATACCTATGATTTTTCCCATGATTTTATATTTTCTGTTATTGATTACGACTTTGATTCGAAAGCTATTAGACAACTCATGTGCCAATCCGGAATTCACTATTTATTGTGTCAGTTTGACAGACTAAATGACAATAGGTTAGTAAAAAAATTACGTCACACTTAAAATATTTCATGGAAATGGCAGACTTCGGCTGTTTACTTTGGGTCTGTGAGATTGCGAATCGCTTTTGGTGGCTTATTTGAAAATCGATTTTAAGAAAAGGAGAAATGTAAGGTCGGCAAAAATTGGATGCACCCCTATTCATCTGGAGTGGGTGGATGTTCAATAGGGAGATAGCTTTTAGAAAATTTGTGATGGGGTGATTTTAAGGCAGGTATCCTTTTAAAAAAAAAGGCCGGTAAAAGACCGGCCCTGTTGTCGTGTGTTAGAAGCTAAAACCTGTAGTCAGCTTGAAGAATGAATCGTTTCCTTCAACCAAATCGGTACCAAACGAAAATCTTGCAAAAGGTCCGCCGGTTGGTTTTGTAAATTGGATGTAGGGACCTAACCATTGATAGACATCAGTGGAGGTTTCGACATTGGATCCGCCGGTATTGATCAGGTGTTCATAATGTGCACCCAAGGAGAAAAACGGAGAAACCTTGTATCCATAATTCACCCAATAGTGGAGATAAGATAAAGTAGTGCCGGTAGAGGGTGCTTCATTCCTCAGCGGTGCATACAAACCTGCATAGATTTGTCCTTCAGTTTTGGTTTTGTTTAAATTGACAGTCAGGTTCGGAACGATACCATCGCCCAATCTTCCGCTGCCTGCTGCACCTGAAGACAAGAGGTTACCTCCAAGAATACCGATTTGAGGATTTACTGCAATTCCTTCAGCCACTTTAAAATTGAAACCGACTCCAAATTCGGTCCAGTTTCCCCATGCTGCTCCCGTACCACCGGACCATAGGATTCCATAAAATGTAAAGTCAGTTTTTTCACTGATACTGTATCCCCCCTGAAAGACGGGATAAAATCCGAAAAACTGATCGGAATTCAAGGTGACGTTAAAGGTGAAGTCGTCTGCTTCTTCTTCTTCTTCCTGCGCCATTACGCTTGTCATAGATAGTACCATAAGCATCATGCCAAGTACTGTTCCTCCTTTAAGGAGATTTGTAAAGTTGTTTTTCATAGGTTTAATAGGTTTTGGTATTGATTAGGTTGTTTTTTTGACCATATTTTTATAAATGAGCTTATAAAATATAAATCATGGGCACTAAATTACCCATGAATTTTAAAAATGCAATAAAAATGTCATTTATATGTTAAAAAAATAACCAAATATTTTTAGATTATCATTTTTACAACAAATCCATCTGTTAATTTGATAGAACATAATTGGATTTTATTGCCTTTAATGGACCTTCTGAGTTTAATTTGAGCCTTTGGGTGCTTTACCAACCTACAGAGGAAAAAGAAATAATTACTTACAATAAAATGGTGTTCAACATGGATTCTTTCTTGAATTCTTAAAATGCGGTTCTCCTGCGATGGGTATAAAGCTTAATAAAACAGGATTTATAAAAAATACCCGGTTTGAATAGGAGAAGCAATCAATAAATATGACGAACTGAAAAATTTTATGAAAAAACTGGCAAAATGGGTTTCAGCCATTCAACAAAATCTACCAAAAGAAAAATTTAATCAAACTTCCACCAGTCAGGGGCATTGTTTGTCCACCTTCTCCCTTGTGCCCTGGCATCGCAGCTTTTACATTCTGATGCATAGGAGTCGTCAGGCTTATTGGGAAAAAATTGACAAGGATCAACCAAATAAAAGGGGACATCTGCCCGGGTGGTATAAATCCTGGTCACTTTGGTTTTGGCAACTTCAAAGTATCCAAGGACAGTTTCATTGGGGTCTTCCACATTGGCGATGTTTCCAAAGACCGGCGCAGGCGGGATATCAAAAAGAGAGCCTTGGTTGTTGATGACGATTTTTATTTTTTCCCAATATTCATAGGCCTCCCTATTGATGCTGAGTTGCTTGACACTGACAAAAAACGGATACAAAAAGGAATTGTCCACTTTTCTTTTTGCAAGAACAAGTTTAGTCCTTCGGGTGCTTGTTCCCGATCCGTCAAATAAATTGAGTCGGTTGGGTTCGATGACATCTGAGATAAAGCATGGTGGTGGAACTGGAGGTGGAAATCCTGTCCCGGGAAGGTACACCAATGGCCATATGTAGGTTTCTTCGACTGTCCATCTCAGGTATATGGGATCTTGAGTAGTTGGCAGCATGGTCTCTGAATAAACTGTGAATACAGATTCAGGTGCTTCAGTACGAAAAGGTTCTTTTACAAAATCAAAACTCAGTTGATCTTCCGCCTGCAATTCTGGGACTTTTTCCAATTTTGATCGATATAAGTTGTCTCCCAAGGTTACTTCAATGGCATATCTTTCTCCTTCATTGGCTTTTATTCCAAAGATTTCATAATCTCCATTTCCTACGGAATTATATCTAGCAACTCTCTCCTCTCTGGAATTCAATAAATAAACCTGTGCATTTGGAATACCCTTTGGGGCCAAACCTGTCGCAGTCGTCTGACTTACATTTACAACCTGCCTTTCGTTGATGTCGGTAAACAAACCATAGATTACTAATTGGCCCTCCTTTGTTTCTCCTACAAAATCAAGCTTGTCAATACAAGAAACAGGAAGCACCAAGTATAAGAGGAATACCAAAAGGAATCGGATTGATATGTGATGATTCTTGATCATTTTCCAAAAGCAACAGTGTAGGTAAAAGATGGGAAAGCCGATCCCAAAATCGAAATCTGATAAGGTACCAATCGTGGAGTTCTACCCTCCCGTTGGAAGAAAACCGAATAGGCATTTCTCCTTCCGGTAAGGTTATAGACGCTAAAATTGATTTTGTCGTCCCACTTTCTCACAAAGCCATTGGTCAGGTAGGAGAGGTCAATTCTGAAATAATTTGGAATCCTGAATTCATTCCTGTTACCAAAATTCGGCACAAAGATTCCTCCAACCACATAATTAGACGAAAGTCCCGTTACAGGTCTGCCAGATGAAAAATTGACATTGGTGTTGAAAGTCCGTCCTCTTCCGATATGGAAATTGGTGACGAGGGAGATGTTGTGCGGTTTGTCAAAATTGGTCGCGAACCAATTTCCCTGATTTACCTGAATCTCCGGAAACTCGGAGGTGGTCCTTATAAGCGAACGGCTAAAGGTATAGGCAAGCCAACCGGTGATGCCGCCGCTGTTTTTTTGGATCAAAAGTTCGGCACCATAGGCAAGTCCTTCCCCTTGGATCAATTCGGTTTCAATGTGTGGGTTTACAAAAAGATCTGCAAAATCCCTGTATTCCAATTGGTTGGCGGTAGTTCGGTAAAATCCTTCCAACGAGGTGGACCATTCATCTTCTTTGAAATTTCTGAAAAATCCCAGGGAAGCATTGTGGGATCTTTGTGGCTTGATGTAGGTCGTGCTCAATTGCCACAGGTCAATGGGAGTGGGGCCTGTAGCATTGGAGATGGTCTGGAGATATTGGTTCATCACAGAATAGCCACCTTTGATAGAATTGACTTTATCAAAAGTCCACCTGAATGAAAACCTTGGCTCAAAGCCATTGTATCTGACGACTTTTCCGCTTTCCATGAAATCAACACCAATGATGCTTAATCTGGTATTTGGAACACCTTCTTCATACCTAAAGATCGAATCTGGTCCCTGTTGTATATAATTGGAATACCTTATTCCACCTGAAAATGATAGACTTTCTGTCGGATTCCAATCAGCTGAGATAAAAGGGGCATATTCCATCCCTCTTTCTTTCCGGATAGTTTCGGGTAAAATTCCTGATTCTGAAGTCAGGGCTATCAGGGACTCAGGCCTCATTTGATATTGGATGGCCTCTGCTCCAAAGTTGATGTCGACCTTATCCAAAGTCCAAAGTCCTGTAATTTTCCCTTGAAAATAGTACAGGCCATTTTCAATCTTGGATGGATCTACTTCTGAAGGTTCAAAAAAGGTATTGTTGAATGAACCATATGCCACCATACCTACTAAAGACAAGTCGTCTGTCAACAAATTGCGGCTTGTAAGGGAACCTACAAGGTTATTCCAATCAAATCCAAATTGATTAGAGAACCTGAAAAAGTCACCGGTATTCAGGAGATTAAAATCAAGGTTATTTTTTTCAGTAAACTGATGGTTGATGCCCAAATAAATATCGTGAAAGTTTATTTTACTGTTTTGTACATCCACTTCATTCGCTCTGTCCAAAAGCCAATTGGCATTGGATAGCCTGGATGCAAAAATCATGGAGGTCTTTTCGGGGACGATCGGACCTTCTATCAGTAATTTATTTACTGCAGTTCCCAATGATCCACTTCCTTTCCAGGTTTCTTTGTCTCCTTTCCGCATTTCTATGTTCAGGGCAGAGGAACTCCGTCCACCAAAATAACTCGGTACGGCACCTTTATATAAAGTGAAATTTTGGAGTGCATCACCGTTAAAGGAAGACAAAAAACCCAAGGCGTGACTGTTGCTCAATACTATGGTTTCATTCATCATTATGAGGTTTTGGTCTGCCTGACCGCCACGGATATTCATTCCTGCCGAACCTTCCCCGACCGATGTCACGCCGGGCATGGATTGGAGGACATTGAAAACATCCGGTTCCCCCATAAAAGCCGGCACAAGTTTGATGTCATTGATGTCCATTTTGGTCACCCCTGTGATTGGACTGCGGATATTCCTGTCCCTTTCATCCGCTTCGACTGTAAATGCCTCCAGCTCAAAATCGAGGTTGACAAGTCCCACATCCAATATTCCATCTCCGTAAAGTTGGACCAGGTAATGCACCGGTCTTTTTCCAAATTGACGGAACACTATGCGGTGCCTGCCTGAATCCAATGAAAGGATGTATTGGCCGTTTTTGTCGGTATTGTTGCCTGTAAAAAAACCATCAATATGGACAGAGACACCCGCAAGGTTTTCATTGGTTTCTAAGTGAGTTACTTTTCCTGTTAAAAAATATTGTGCTCTTTTTGGGAAATCCTGCTGCTCAAATCTGATTTCTGTAAAGACTGTCTGCGCAAGTAGATTTGGGATTCCTACAGCCGCAAGAATCAAAAAGGTCAGCCCACAGAAAACAACTTTATTTAGGTTTCTCTTTATTCGCTGTTTTCCAACTGTTTGAGATGAAAAAAAAATTTGGTCTTTTAATGACACTTTTTTGTTTTTACAGGGTTGACAGGTCTGTAAATTTATTCTTTTATTTCACCTTTTTGTGATAAATCATGATTTTTCATTTGGCATACTTTGCTGCATTTATTTAAGAAGGGTGAGATGCGCCTAATTCGATTATGAATATGCTTCAATATCTACAGTAGGGTTTTGACAAATTAAACTTTTCTTGTGGGGATATTATGGTTTTTTTTATCTTAGAGTTTCTTCTTTTGGGTACCAAAAAATTCAGTAAAGTGACAAAAGATTCTGTTAGGCCATTAAGATTGATGAAGTCAATCTTGTGCGTTATTTTTTTATTGCTCCCTCTTTTGGCAAAAACCCAAGTAATTGTCGGGAAAATCACAGATGAGAAGACAGGAGAGCCTCTTCCTTTTGCCAATGTTTTTATCAACAATACAACTTTGGGAAGTACGACTGATATCAATGGAGATTTTAAAATCAGCGGATCCCTGCCCCAAAACCTCGAAGTCGTCGCCTCCTTTGTCGGTTACACTACCAAATACAGAAAAATCTCTTTTGGCAATAGAATTCAAATTGTTGTCAATTTTCAGTTGGTATCTAAAGAATCCCAATTGGATGAAGTAATGCTCAAATCCAAACGTGATAAAAGATGGGAAAGAAATCTCAAAAAATTCAAGCGGGTATTTTTGGCGGTCCCAAATGATCCATTTTTCAAAATGAATGAAATCCTCAATCCTTGGGTTATTGATTTTGAAGAAGGGAAAACCCGCGGGTCAAAATACCTTTTGGCGAGTGCTTCGGAGCCACTCAAAGTTTCTAATTTGGGTTTAGGGTATAATTTGGATTACCATTTACGGGAATTTATCCAGACCAAGGACGGCTTTAACTATTTTGGGCTGGTCAATTTTCATGAAATAGACACAGTCTCCACCGAAAAAAAGAAATCTTGGGAAGATCAAAGAAACTCCACTTATTTCGGATCGCTACGCCATTTCCTACATTCTCTGCTTCATGATGAAGCAAACAGCCAGGGATATAAGCTATATCTGGTAGACAGTTTTCCACCAAAAACGAGAACAAATGTATTCCATGAGGAATTGGGAAATTCCATCAAACCACTTCCCTTTGATTCCTTAAAAATTGACACACTTCCCAATGGGAATTTTGGACTTTATTGGCCTGATAGAGTTGAAATTCATTTCAAAAAGAAGACTTGGGCAAACGATTATTACACCAGAGTATATTACCCTCTCAGTTGGATCACGTCTCCTACGTGCTATTTTGAATTTGATGCCAATGGGATTCCGACCGATCCAAAGCAGATCATTTTTTCAGGATTTATGGGAAGACATAGAGTGGGTAGATTTTTACCTCATGATTTTGTCCCTTCCAAGGATCAACTTACTCTCTTTTCTGAAATTGACAGCGCGCTTTTGGGTCAAACAAGATGGAATTCTCTACGTGAAAAACCCTACCTGACATTCAATAAGTCTTATTATACCCCAGGTGAAACCGTTTGGTTTAACGCCCGCATGCTTTACCAAAACCAGTTTTTAGTAGATTCTATGAGCAGGGTACTTTACATTGACTTGGTCAATGAAAAGAAAGAATTGGTGATCCAAGAGACTTTTGAGATAAGGGAGGGTATGTCAAAAGGACAGTTTCAATTAGGGTCTGACCTCAAAGCAGGAAATTATACCATCCGTGCCTACACCAATTGGATGAGGTACTATCCTGAGTCGGATTACTTTTACAAGCCATTGCCCCTGATTTCAGCTGACCGGGAGGTTATTTCCCCCACTGGTTTACTTCCTTCGGACCAGGAAGGAGAGGAAATAACCGTGGCATTGAAAACTACCATTGCCCCTGAGGAGTTTTTCAATAAGGCCAACTTCAGCATTTCGGTTTTGTATATAGACAGTTCTTTTGTGGAATCGGATTTCAGTATTTCCCTGATCGATGCGGATTTGACAACGATTATCGGTGAAGAAAAAACGATAGAAACCGAAATAAACTGGATTGGATCTGAACTTGGTGATTATGAATTTCCGGAGGAAGAATACAATATTGAATATGGGATTTCTGTGGAAGGCATTTTTTCAGACAGGGAGGGAAAACCATTGGCCGTGCCATTGACTGTGGTACTGGGACAAATGGAAGATTATGGTGTGATTAAGTCTGATACATCAGGTTATTTTTGGGGGACAGGGCTTTTGTTTACCGATTCGGCTGAGGTTGCGGTAGCGGCACTAAACCAGAGAAGGAAGTCATTTGGAAAAATTTCCCTTATCGAACCTTTGAGACCGGAGGTTTTGGTCAATTTGCCCAAGCTTCAATTTGAAACCAGGCCAAAATCCACAATTGGAAAGCTTGATATTTTTGATGGAGAATATGTTGAGTTGGAGGAGTTCCTCTTTGAAGTGGAAAAAAGGCAAACCATGGAGGAGAAAAACTATGGCTATGGTGAAGGCGATAGGAGTATAGGTCCTGATTTTTTGGAGAGATTTCCGGAGCAAACATTGGATGCAATAGTCGGAATGAATATGCAGGGAGGTGGATTGGGTAATTTTAATTGGGGACTTGATGCCGGAGAACCACTTTTAATCATTGACGGCGCACGCTATTTTACGGATAGCAGAGAATCTACTATGTCGGTTTTAAAAACTTATATAGCGGCTGAAGTTGAATCCATTGAAGTCTACACTTTCAATACAGCCCAGTTTGGCATGGCTGGATTTGCAGGAGTCATCATGGTAAATACCAAAAAGAGGGCAAAGACTCCTCAGGGTGCTGATCAGGTTTTCAACAGTGAAGAATTTCAAATATTTAAAATAAGAGGATTTACTCCCGTCAAAGAATTTCCGGTTCAACAGACTGAATCTGTAATCCCCGAGTCTAGACCATCGCTTTATTGGAATCCTAACGTCAAAACCGATAGGGACAATGAAACCTTTACTTTCTCAGTGATTCTTCCCAAGTCTTCCAAAAATATGTTTATGAAAATTGAAGGTATGAGTGGCGACGGCCTACCTTTTTATCGGATTTTTCAAATCCCGGTCAACTGAAATTTTAAGCTGCCTTAGTCACCTATACCAAAATTAAGTCCATGTTGATTCTACAAAATGTCTCAAATACGAGGATTTAAGATTGTATAAATGGTCAATTTTCTAAAGTTTCTTTCTTAATTAAACTTTCAGGGTGGAGATACTATGGATTTTTTTTCTTTCAAAATCTTCCTTTGAGTGTCCATAACACCGTCTTGAATGATTATGAAACATGTATTGATGCTTCTTTGGCAGTAACCTAAAAATTTTATTTATTCGAGTCGGATCCCGAGGTATCGGGACGAAAGTCGGAAGACCCCCGCCTTGGGTCGGGCAGGGATGTGCCGGGTGTTTCAGTCCGCAGACAAGAATTAAAATGGATAACCAATCTATTGGCATAATTGCGTAAATACACTTTATGAAATTTGCATTTCCAAATAAGCTAGCAAAATTCACCTTTCTTATCATGGGTGTGCTGGTTTATGGTTTTTCGGAAGCTCAGGTCATTTCAGGCAAGGTCGTAGATGAAAAGACAGGAGAATCTCTTCCGTTTGCCAATGTTTTTATCAACAATACCACTTTGGGAAGCACGACGGATATCAATGGGAATTTTAAAATCAGTGGCTCTTTGCCCCAAAACCCCGAAGTCGTAGCATCCTTTGTAGGGTATTTTACAAAGTACAGGAAGGTTTCTTTTGGCGGGAGAAACCAGGTTACTGTCAATTTTGAACTGACTCCAAAGGAAGACCAACTTGACGAGGTCTCTCTTTCTGCCAAAAGAGACAAAACTTGGGAAAGAAACCTGCGCAAATTTGAACGGGTGTTTCTCGCCGTACCGGATGATCCTTTTTTCAAAAAGAATGAAATACTCAACCCTTGGGTGATTGACTTTGAAGAAGGAAAAGCTGAAGGAATAGGCAGATACCTTGCGGCAAGTTCTTCGGAACCTATCAAAGTGGCTAACAATGCTCTTGGCTATGAGATTGACTATCATCTTCAGGAATACCTACAGACAAAGAATGGCTTCCAATATTATGGTCTTGTCAATTTTGGGAAAATAGAGACTCCGGTAAATCATGATGAACAGAAATGGAATGAAAGCCGGAATTCGGCTTTTTTTGGGTCAATGAGGCACCTTTTGTATTCATTGGTACGCAATGAAGCCGATAGTCAGGGGTTTGAAGCATTTATCGTTCAGGATATTCCACCATCATTGCGGACCAATGATTTTGATCAAGAGATAGGCAGTTCCCTTTTGCCACTTCCTTTGGATTCTTTGGCAATTTCAATTTTGCCAAATGGTAATTTCATAATGGAGTGGCCGGGAAATGTAGAAGTGCATTTTACCAAAAAGTACTGGCCTAGCACTTATTACACAAATAGATCTCATCCCATATCTTGGATCAATGCGCCTAACTGTAAATTTGAAGTGGATGCCAATGGTGTCATGATGGACCCAAGGGAGTTGATACTTTCCGGATATGTCGCAAGGGAGCGTGTCGCACGGTCCTTGCCCCATGATTTCAGACCGGAACTGGAAGATTTGAAGTTGTTGGCTGAGGTGGACAGCAGTCAGATAGACCGAGATAAATGGAACAACCTACGTGAAAAACCCTACCTGACATTTAACAAACCCTACTATTCACCCGGAGAAACAGTCTGGTTTTCTTCTAGAATGCTTTACCAAAACGCAATTTTTCAGGATTCATTAAGCAGGGTATTGTATGTTGAGCTTCTCAATGACGATAAAGAAGTAGTTTTGGTGGAAAAGTTTCCGATTGCCGTGGGATTAGCTAAAGGTCAACTTCAGCTGCCCGGAGGAATTACACCTGGCAATTATACCATCAGGGCTTACACCAATTGGATGAGAAACTTTCCCGAAACAGAATTCTTTTACAAACCGCTGCCTCTCATCAGTGGTGACAGGGAAGTAGTGGCATCGGATATAGGGCTGACCAAGGATCAAAATGAAGAAGAAGTTTCTATCCAATTTTCCTCAGAGATTACAAAAGAGGAACTTTTCAATATGGCTACGATTAGCCTATCCGTGCAGGAACCCGACAGTACTTTATTGGCAGGTAATTTCAGTATTTCACTGATTGATGCGGATTTGGCCACTTTCATCGGCGAGCAACAGACCATTGAAACGGAAATAGACTGGATAGGAACAGAACTCGCCGAGTATGATTTCCCGGAGAAAGGACACAAAATAGAATTTGGGATTTCTTTGGAGGGTTATTTTTCGGATAAAAAGGGAAAGCCTTTGGCAGTTCCATTGACTGTGGTTTTGGGAGAGATGACCGATTTTGGAATCATCAAATCTGACAGCAGCGGGTATTTTTGGGGTACAGGCCTTTCATTTACCGATTCTGCTGAAGTTGCCCTTGCTGCTTTGAACAAAAACAGAAAGTCCTTTGGTCAGGTGTCGATCTCTGAAAAAACAAGGCCGCCGGTGAATTTGGAATTGCCCAAACTTCAATTGGAAACCAGGCCAAAATCCACAATTGGAAAGCTTGATATTTTTGAGGGAGATTATTTTGAGTTGGAGGAATTTGTTTTGGAAGACCTGAAAAAGGAAACTTTGGAGGACAAAAACTATGGATATGGACCCGGAGACCGGAGTATAGATCAGGATTTTTTAGAGAAATTTCCGGAGCAAACATTAGATGTCATTGTGGGAATGAATATGCAAGGTGGTGGATTAGGGAATTTTAATTGGGGAATAAACGATGGAGAGCCACTCTTAATCATTGACGGAAATAGGTATATCACTGATGCCAATGAAAACACAATGACAGTATTAAAGACGTTTATTGCTGCCGAAGTTGAATCTATTGAAATCTACACTTTCAATGCTCCCCAGTTTGGCATGGCGGGTTTTGCAGGAGTCATTATGGTCAAAACCAAAAAAGGAAGCAGGATACAGGAAAATGCCGACAGGGTTTTCAACAGTGATGAATTTCAAATTTTCAAAATAAGAGGATATACTCCTGTCAAAGGATTCCCCATGCAAAAAGACGATTCTGAAATCCCCGAGTCTAGACCATCGCTTTATTGGAATCCTAACGCCAAAACTGATGTAGAGAATGAAAGCTTCACTTTCTCAGTCAATATTCCAAAGTCTACCAAAAGCATGTTCTTGAAGATCGAAGGCGTAAGTGCAGACGGTTTGCCTTTTTACCGGGTTTTTCAAATTCCTGTAAAATGAGCAAAGAATCTTAGATTCGCCTTGCAGAACCGAAACCAAACCCTTTTTTGGCAGTCATAGACTTATGTAATTGGAAATGATGATTTGAAGGAAAAATGCACAAGACTTCCTACTTCCATACCTCCTGCCTCTTTCCACTTTTTAATTATCCTTAAATACCTTTACTTATCGTTAATTTTTGTCAACAACCACAATAAAAATGGCTCGTTAGAACATTAAATATTATTTTTCCAACACCATTGACTACCACAACCATGAGCCTTACTATAAGACTTTTCAAACCAATCTTTTTGTGTTTTTTCCTCCTCGGTTTTATTGTCGAGGCGAATGCTCAAGGCATCAGAGGGAAAGTCACTTCAAAATCCGGGGACGTGCTTCCGTTTGCTTCCATCTATGTCCGCAACCTTGGGGACGGCGTTCCGACCAACCAAAGCGGGGAATATGAATTTCGCCTCAAAAAAGGGGTTTATGACGTGCTAGCCCAATATTTGGGTTTTGCTTCGGAAGTCAAAACAGTCATTATTTTAGAGGATTGGGTGGAACTCAATTTCGAATTGGATGAGCAGGTTTACGCCTTACAGGAGGTCACCGTCAAAACCAAACAGGAAGATCCTGCTTTGACGATTATGCGAAAGGCGATTTCCAAAGCCAAATTTCACAGGCTTCAGGTGCAGGAATACAGCATGATGGTTTACCTCAAAGGTACCGGGCAACTTACAGATGCTCCTTTTTTTATGAAAAAGGAATTGGAAAAAGAAGGGGTCAAACTCAATGAAGCCTACACAACAGAATCAGTATCAAAAATTACTTTCAAGCAGCCCAATACGGTAGAAGAAAAAGTAATCAGCATCCGGACAAATGGGGACAATAACGCTACCTCGCCGGCACCCTACATTGCCACGAGTTTTTACAATCCAAAGATCAATGAAGCAGTCACACCTCTTGCACCCTCTGCCTTCGCCTATTATCAATTCAAATATGAAGGTTCTTTTGTAGAAAACGGTGTCATGGTCAACAGGGTCAAGGTGACCCCAAGGTCTAGAGGAGAGCGGGTTTTTGAGGGATACATCTATATCATTGAGGATCTTTGGGCAATCCATAGCCTGGATCTGACGACATCTTTGCTTGGATTTTCGATAGGGGTGAAGCAGATCTATCAGCCTGTAGCCGAGAACGTATGGATGCCTTCGACGCATACCTACACCTTTGGAGGGAAGTTTTTTGGCTTTGCAGGGGAATACAAATACCTCGCTTCTACCCGTGAATATCAAGTGACACTCAACCCCGATCTCGTTGCAGAAACTGTGATCATCGATGAAAAAGTCACCGAAGTTCCCAAGGATGTCACTGCTTTCAATAAAAGTGTGTCAAGTCTGGAACAAATGGCGCAGGCTGACAAGATGACAAGGAAGGACTTCAGGAAGCTTGTCAATGAATATGAAAAGGAAGAATTAAAACAAAGCAAGGAAGCAGAAGTCGTTTCCAACAGGAATTACACGATTGATTCACTTGCCAAAAAGCGGGACCTGAGCTATTGGGACAGTATCCGTCCGGTGAAGTTGACTGAAAAAGAAATCCGGGGATATCAAAGAGATGATAGCTTGGCAGTCATCGAAGCCGCCAAAGTCAGTGAAGTGGATTCAATTGCTAAAAAAGCAAGACGTGGCTTCAAGCCGGGAGAAATCCTGACAGGAGGTTCTTATTCCTTCGGAAAAGGCAGGTCGGCAGGTTTCCATACCAACCTTACAAAAATCTCCTTCAACACAGTGGAAGGATTCAAGTTTGGCCTGGCAGGTTTTTACCGAATTGAAAAGTATACCAAAATGGCGGATTCTGTCACCATACACAGGAGATCATGGAATTTCAGGCCTGAGTTCAGGTATGGATTTTCCAGTCAGCAGCCTTACGGAACGCTTGATATCCGAAGATCAGTCAACAAAGGACGGCCAGGATATACGGTTGGGTTGACAGGGGGAAAATACATCTTCCAGTTCAATGGAGACAACCCAATTTCAGAACAAGTCAACATGTTGTATTCCTTGCTTTTCAGGCAAAATTACATGAAGCTTTATGAGCAATCTTTCCTGAAAGGATATTACAACCACCGCATCACGGATGGTTTAACTTACCGAACCAATGTGACTTATGCCTTCAGGCGTGAATTATTCAATAATTCTGATGTCAGTCTTTGGAATCGACCTGAGCGGGAATATACCCCAAACAGACCTGAAAACATTGAAGCTGATCCTGTGTCTTTTGAAAACCACCATGCCTTGATCTGGACCAATAACATCGAATGGAGACCTGGATTGAAGTATTATATCAGGAACGGCCGAAAAAACCCATTGTATGAATCCGCTCCTTTGGTCAATTTCAGGTATACCAAAGCTATTCCGGGAGTATTCAATAATGCGATGGCCTCAAAGTTTGACTTGGTAGAAGCGAGCATTGAGCATTTCTTCAATTTTGGGGTGAGCGGAAAATTGGATTTCAATGTTAGTGCCGGTGCCTTTCTGAATAATGACCGGGTGTACTTTATGGACTTCAAGCATTTTGGCGGTAACAGGACCATCTTTGCCAATATGGGTGTGGCCGCCAATTACAGGTTTTTGGATTACTACCAATACAGTACCCAAACCCAATATGTCAGCGGGATTGTACATTACCAGTTCAGGAAGTTTTTGCTGACACAGTTGCCCATGCTGCGGTTTTCGGGAGTGAGAGAAAATATATTTTTCAATTACCTCAAAACCCAAAATTCCCCTCATTATTGGGAATTAGGCTATTCCTTGGATAATCTCTTCAGGATATTCAGGGTAGAAATGGGTGCAGGATTTGAAAACAGCAATTACCAAAGAGGAGGATTCCGGTTTGGCATCGCCAGCTTTATCAATGTCAGTTTTGAGGATTAATTCTCCTAAGTAAGAGGTTTTATTTTCTAGAATTTGATATTGGGATATTGAGATATTAAGATATTGTTTTAGAATCCATTGCTTATCGGAGGATGGTCAATTTTAAAAAATGGTATCAATATTTCGAAATTTTCCTCCAGTTGGTAGTAGTGGTCTGTGGTCCGTGGACTGTCGACCACATTTACCCTTTAACCAAATAACCAATAACCAAATACCCACAACATCATCTTAAACCCAAAACCTTCGAGGTCAAAAAAGACCTCAAAGGTTATCGCAACCAACTTTCCAACTTTTCAACCTTCCAACTTTTTTACCAAATAACCAAATAACCCATAAACCATACTCAAATTTTGATTTTACCGCAAAGCCTTCTATATTGGAAGCTGTAAGGTTTAATATCAATAAAGATGAATAACCTTTGGTTATTTCACTTTCATCGGGGCTTCTTAGAAGCCTTTTTTGGTTTATAGACTTTGATTAAGCCAAGACAAGTCCTTAATTTAGCCTCCCAAATCCCAAACATGTCACTAGAAGTAAACAGGCTGACCAAAACCTACGGCTCCCAAAAGGCGCTGGATCAGGTTTCTTTTGTGGCAGAGAAGGGAGAGGTTTTAGGTTTTTTGGGTCCAAACGGTGCTGGCAAATCCACCACCATGAAAATTGCCACGGGATTTATTTTGCCCGATCAGGGTGATGTCCTAGTCAATGGACTCTCCGTCCTTCAAAATCCCAAAGAAGTTAGCCGCTTGGTCGGTTATCTGCCCGAACACAATCCGCTTTACCATGACATGTACATCCGTGAGTTTTTGGATTTTATCGGTGGCCTTTACGGACTTAAGGGGAATGCCCTAAAAAATAGGATAGAAGAACTGATTCCGCTTTGCGGGTTGGAAGTCGAATCCCACAAGAAAATCTCCCAACTTTCCAAAGGATACAGACAGCGTGTTGGCCTGGCAAAAGCCCTGATCCATGATCCCGAAGTCATCATCCTCGATGAACCCACCACAGGCCTCGATCCCAACCAACTGGTAGAGATAAGGAAACTGATCAAGAATATAAGTACCAACAAAACCCTCATACTCAGCACCCACATTATGCAGGAAGTGGAAGCTATCTGTGACAAAGTGGTCATCATATCCAAAGGAAAAATCGTTGCTTCGGACCTTTTAAAAAACCTAAAATCAGAAGCAGGCAAATCAGTTTTGATATTGGAAACAGAAGAATCACTTTTGTTGGAATGGTTTGCTCCCTTGGGCGAAATCACTTTTATCAACTCCGATAAAGCCATTCAGCTTCAAGTGAAAGATGCCGCTGTTGCAAGAAAAGAATTACTTCAAATCCTTCAGGAGAGGAATCTGACCCTTGTCAGCATTCAGCTAAAGGAAAAGAACCTCGAATCTATTTTTCACCAAATCACCCAAAGCTAAGCCGATGCGTGCACTGTATTGGAAGGAAGTCAACGGATTTTTCAGTAACCTGAGCGGTTACCTGATCCTTGGGGTTTTTTTGGTTTCGTTGGGTTTGATCGTTTGGGTATTTCCTGACACTTCCGTGTTGGAATATGGTTTTGCTGACTTGGAGCCCTTATTTGTGTACACTCCTTATGTTTTCACATTCCTTGTTCCGGCCATTACCATGAAGATGATTGCCGAGGAAAGGAAGTCCGGGACTTGGGAAATCCTTATGACTTCCCCGCTTTCCATTCCCAAAATCATTGTTGCCAAATATTCTGCTGCCCTGACTTTGATCGTGGTGGCTTTGCTTCCCACCTTGGTTTACTACTACAGTATCGTTCAGTTGGGAGATCCTGTCGGAAATATTGACCATGCAGGTTTCTTTGGTTCATGGATCGGATTGGTGTTTATAGGGGCGGTTTTTGCATCTATCGGGATTTTGGGATCGGCCCTGACTTCCCATCAGATCGTGGCATTTATCTTGGGAGTTTTTATTTCATTCCTGCTTTATTTTGGGCTGACAGCCTTGGTGCAGCTTCAGGTGATGAGTCCGTTTGCTTTGTTTTTGGAAGAAATGAGCCTAAGCTATCACTACCAAAGCATGAGTAGGGGGGTGATTGACGCCCAGAATATCGCTTATTTTCTTTCAATTATTGTATTGATGTTAGGCTTGACGGGGATTTTAATCCGTAGAAAATGAAAGGATCCTCCAACATATCTCTTATCAAAAACCTTGGAATCATTGCCGGGATCCTGCTTGTTATATGGGTTTTGGCGACATTGGTTCCTTATCGAATTGACTTAACTTCGGACAAAAGGTATTCCCTTCATCCTGCGACCGTCGAGGTTTTGGAATCATTGGAAGAACCTTTGGAAGTGGAAATATTACTAACCGGTAATCTCCCCGGGGGAATGAGAAGACTTCAGCGCTCAATCGAGGAGACGATCAGAACATTCAATGCTTACAGTAGCGAAAAAATTACTTTTTATTATCAGGATCCCTTGGCTTTGCCAAAAGAGGATCAAGAAGACTATATCGTCGGATTGTCAGAATACGGAATCAATCCCACCAACCTCTATGTAAATGAAGATGGTGGGCAAAAATCAAAACTCATTTTCCCTGGAGTGATTATCAGGAATGCTGAGTTTGAAACAGGTTCTCTGCTGTTAAAAGGTGAAAGGGGAATGGGACCCGATCAGATTCTAAATCAATCTGTAGAAAATCTTGAATTTGAATTGATCAATGGAATCCGAAAATTGATCAGTAAACAGGCTTTTGAAATTGGACTTGCTATGGGTCAGGGGGAATTGACTGAAGATGAAGGGTTTGGAATTGTAGAGGCTTTGGCAGATAATTATGAAGTGTACAAAGTCCCCTTAGAGCAGGCAAAAAAACCTTCTGACTTGAACCCATTCAAAGTTGTGATTGTAGCAGGACCTAAGGAAGTCTATTCCGAGAAGGAGATTTATCTCCTCGACCAATACCTCATGAATGGGGGAAACATCATTTTTATGATAGATGCCTTGGCTTATGACATGGCGCAGGCGGGCGGAGAGGGAACTGTGGCCATGCCTTTTGAAAATGGTCTGGACCAGTTGCTCTTCAGGTATGGCATCAGGGTCAACAAAGATTTGATTCAGGACATGAATTTTGGTCGCTATCCTGTCATGGCGGGTAATTTTGGAGATCAGCAACAGTTGGTACCGCTGCCGTGGCCGTTTTTTGTTTTGGCAGGGAAGATGGCTTCACACCCTATCACCAAAGGATTGGATCAGGTGATGTTTAGGTTTTCGAGTTCAATGGATACTGTAAAGGCAGATGGAGTCAGAAAGACCCCTTTGATTTTCAGTTCTGATTTTACCAAAAAATCAGCTTCCCCGGTAAGGTTGGCTTTTGTAGACATGGAAAATGAGCCTGACCTCAATGAATTTGGATTGAAAAATCTTCCTTTGCTATACTTACTGGAAGGAAATTTTACTTCATTTTTCAAAAACAGGTTCCTTCCTGAAGATGCAGAAAAAGCTTCATTTAAGGAGAATGGAAATGTTGGGAAAGTAATTGTGGCCGGAACGGGCAGTCTTTTCCAAAGCGATCTTACTCCCATAGATGGAAATCCTCTTCCTTTAGGACAAGATCCATTTAGCAGTATGCAGTATGCCAATCGTCAGCTTCTATTGAATGCGATCAGTTATCTGGTGGAACCGGAAGGAATTATTGCTACTAGAACCAAACAGTTTCAGATCCGGCCGCTAAATAAAATCAAAGTTAAGGATGAAAAAACAAAATGGCAGGTGATCAATATTCTGGTTCCCGTGTTTTTATTTTCCATCCTCGGGATGCTTTGGATTGGCATCAAAAAGCAGACATTTTCTAAGAAGCATCGGTAATCCTTACCATAATTCTCAGAAAATACATTAATGACCTTGATTTTTTTACAGGAAAGTGTGAGTCAAGGGCAGCTTTTATAATTTTATTTATAAATTTACCCTATTCAAAAAATAACGAAAATAAAGCCCTTCCCATATGAAATTTATTGTTTCTTCTAATGCACTGTTAAAGCAGCTTTCTGCAATCAATGGCGTGGTCACTACCAATCCGGTAGTACCTATCTTGGAAAATTTCCTTTTTGAAATCAAAGGAGGAAAATTGACCATCACAGCCTCAGATTTGCAGACTTCCATGATTACAGAGATAGATGTCGAAGCAAGGGAGGATGGGAATATCGCAGTTCCTGCTAAGATTTTGATCGAAACACTCAAAAACCTTCCTGAACAGCCTGTTACTTTCAGCATTGACCAAGATACATATAGCGTCGAAATCAGTTCTGACAATGGTCGGTACAAATTGGCCGGAGAAAACGCCACAGATTTTCCAAAAATCCCAACAGTGACCAACCCAACCTCAGTGGACATGTCTACTGAAATATTGAGCTCTGCGATCTCCAATACGATTTTTGCAACCAGCAACGATGAGTTGAGACCTGCCATGACCGGGGTCTATATCAACCTGAGCAGCACCAACACTACTTTTGTTGCTACTGACGGACACCGATTGGTAAGATACAGAAGGATAGATGTGGCGGCCGCAGATGGTGCAAGCATCATCATCCCGAGAAAAGCACTCAACCTTTTGAAATCAACTCTGCCTTCCGAAAATGTGCCGGTAGCAGTGGAATTCAACAATTCCAACGCTTACTTCAAATTCAACAGCATCAAGATGATCTGTAGGTTGATTGACGAAAGATTCCCGGATTATGAAAATGTCATCCCGGTGGACAATCCAAACCACATGACCATCGACAGATTGGAGTTTTTGGGTTCATTGAGAAGGATCGCCATCTATGCCAATAAGACTACCCATCAGGTAAGGTTGAAATTGACAGGAAGCGAATTGCAGATTTCTGCTGAAGACCTTGATTTCTCCAACGAAGCAAATGAAAGATTGTCATGCGACCATGACGGTGAAGATATCGAGATCGGATTCAATGCAAAATTCTTGGTGGAAATGTTGAATAACCTTTCTTCCAAAGAAGTGACCTTGAAGTTTTCGGCACCAAACAGGGCCGGATTGATCGTGCCATCTGACAAGTCAGACAATGAAGATATCCTGATGCTGGTAATGCCGGTAATGTTAAACAACTACGTGTAGGTTAAATAATTGACATTAAAGATTTTCATTTTTCCCCTGCAGCGATGCAGGGGTTTTTTTGTGTTTTTTTGTAAACTCAAATTGTAAATACCTAATTGAACTATGAAAAAAGGATCTGAAGAAATGAAAGAATTTGTGAGCAAACTCTCTGAAAAGGAAAAACAGGAACTTTTGAAATTGCTCGAAGAGGCGCTTACCCCAAAAGTTGAGGAAAAAAAAAGGGAAATTGGAAAGTATGAAGGGAAAATTTTTATTTCCGAGGATTTCAATGAACCGAATTTTTAGTAGATTGACCTAAAATTAAGAAACACCTATTTGCCCATTATCACAACTTTTAAAATAAACATCACTCATTTAAAATTTAGACTTTGGCTGCACCTACCTACGGGATTGAACTTGAAGAACTTAAGAAGTATTTAAGAAGCAATGATAATGAAGACGCTAAACGTCAGTTGCTTTTTCCGCTTTTTAGAAAATTGTTTAAGGACGATTTTAGAGCAGAATCTGCGGCGTATGGTGCAGATATTTATATACCGGGCCAATTAATTGTTGAGAGTAAATCTAATTTTTCACAATGGCCTCAAGGTTTTTACCAGGCATTCCATTATAACAAAAGATTCGGCCTAGCTTATAATACGATAATGGTAATTGCCCAAGAATTTGTAGGAATTTGGAAAACGAATAAAATACCAGAATTCGCAGCAATTTTTATCAACACAGCAGACGCGTCAATTTCCCCAAATCAAATTGGGAAAGAAAATGCAAGAAAGACTCAAAAAAATCAACTAAATGCCATTAAAGATTCAGCGATTTATTGGCTAGACCCCAAGTCCTTACAAGGTGATATATTTGCCGGCGCAAAAAATTTGGTAACAGAATCATTTGAGATTCTCAAGATTTTAAAAAATCTTGAGTCTACTAGGCTTCAGGTTAATACTCATAATTTCATTCACACCATAGAATTAATGAAATCCATGTTTGAGCATCCCATCGATGCCATTCATGCTTTTTATACCATCGTGAACTATTGGGATATTAACGCAACGGTGTCTGAAAATGACTATTCTGACACACTACAAGTTGTAGGATTTCGTGGTCATAAAAGTAGCGAACCATTTATAGTTCCGCCAAAGCATAAAAAGGAGTTTAAAAATCTAATTGAGAATCGGTATGTTTTTACAAATGAGGGATCAGGACTTACCGCAGATTATTATTTCTCAAGATTTGATGAGGTACTTTCTGCACTCGACCCTGAATATGCCAAGCAGCATGGGATTTTTTTCACCGACGGCAACTTAAGTAAATTCGCCATGTGGTTTGTTCAAGATTATTTCAAGGAGGATTTGGGAGAAAATTATATCGTCTTTGATCCTGCCGGAGGATCCGGCAACTTGGTAACAAGTTGGAGAGGAAAATTAAGACATAAAATTGTATCCGAGCTTCAGCCGGATCTCTTACGAACTATTGAAAAGCGGATGAAGATCGATCCTTACCACATGGACACAGGATTTACTATTATTCCGAAGACTTCGGATAACAAAGGCTTGAACTTTTTGGATATATCAGGTGAAGATTACCTGGATCGACTTGCCAAAGAATTAAAAATCAAACAACTCTCCCTAGACAAGCCACTTGCCTTTCTCTTAAATCCACCTTATAAAAATACAGATGAAAAAGTAGAAAATCGATCTAAAAAGGAAGCAGAGTATGAGATTCACCCAACTATTCTAAAGCTAACAGGCTCCGATGCAGGCAAGGAAAGGTATTTAGCTTTTTTAGGTCAAATTTTATTAATGTCAAAAGCCCAAAATGAAAAAAATTCTGGGCAGTTTCCTCTGGTATTCATTTTTACGCCAACTTCTTGGTTAATTCCCAGACCTTCATATGTATCTTTTAGATCCAAGTGGGATCAATATTTTCAATTTGAGACAGGATTTATAGTCACTAGCAATGAGTTTTTTAAATTAGATGGTAAATGGCCTTTGGCATTTACGGTATGGAAATATTCTCCCGATCAAAATAGGAAAAACAATATTACCCTATCTGATTTGACGAAATTAAAAAGAACGGATTTGAATTTTAATTGGAATTTAGAAGATGAAAAAACCCTAGTTTCAATAATATCCTCAGTATCCAGGATTAATTTTTCCGCTAAAAGTTTGGTTATAAGAGAAAGACTACCTTTCATAGAAAGGAAAGGTGAATTAATTAGGCAACCGAGATACAATAGTTATCGAAATTTGAATAACTCTGAAAAAGGTTTACCATTTGTTAGTGGCTTTGCAAGGATGGATAATCGTCATGAAAGGCTAGCAGTTCCATATGGGTATGCTGATGGAGAATTTATTGGATTTATGGACGATAACTCCATGGTTAGATTACATCAAGATACTTGTAATAGACTTGGTGCAAATGAAAAATCTATTTGGTTTCGATTGGATTTAGATTTTAAAGGTGTGAATAAATCGCAATGTTTTAATGGGCCTGCAGATAATAGAAGCTATTGTGCATACGATCATGAATCAGCAAAGGCTACAATAACATGGTTTTCCATTACAAAAGCCCTGAATGGACAATATCCTGTTTGGGCAAATCAATTTGATATCTGGGCACCTGAGATTTCCCCTGAACTTTCGGACTATTGGTATTCTCTGTGTTTTGCATTTGTTTTAGCCGAGAACCGTTGCGTGGTAACAAAATTTGAAGCTAACAATCCTGTTCAGGGCGCTCCTGAGGTGTTTGTGGATAATCCACTTTCACCAAATAATCCAGAGTCTTTTTGGAATACCACCTTAGCTAATCACATTGTAAAAAATACTACAGTTGCGAAGAAATTGGTTGAAAAAATCATAGAACTTTATAAGGTTTGGAATTATAATTATTGCAAGGGTGGTATTTTAGAAAATGTCGGGTTACATGATGAGCCTTATTTTAGGTATTTTGAGTATCCTGATTTTCTGACAAAGAATTCAGGCTTGATTCAAATTAAGAAATATGCCATGAATGAAAATTTGGCGGATTTGGGTGAATTGTTTGCTGAAATCAGTTCATTGACCAAATTGGTCAAAGCAGAAATATATAGATTATTAGTAGATGAGTTTAAATATTTTGGGTGATACTATACATATCACACGGGTAGGGAATCCGGTAATTTCCCACAATCTTTTTGGTTTTCATATTTAATGGCTTTAAACCTTCGAGGTCTTAAAGACCTCAAAGGTTGATTTCCAGCACCCAACTTTCCAAAGGTTTCAGATCCACCCTTACTTTTCCTTTTCCATCTTTAATTTTCAAAACCGGATTGACCGCGCCATACAGTTTTTCTGACAACGGGTATTCGCCTTCAATCAAATCCCAGGTTTTGATGATTTCGGAGGGAAGTTCAAGGTCAAATCCGAAGGATTCGGTTGCATCAAAATTGGTAATGATGACCAGTTTTTGGTTTTCATTCCATCTGACAAATGAAAAAACCCGGTCATTGTACCATTCGGTATTTTGTCTGTTATGGCTGTGGATGTCTGCAAATTTCCCTGCCAGGGCAGTACTAGTTTGGGTAAAGTTGAGCAGACGGCTATAAAAATCCCGCAATGATTTTTCAGCTTCGGAAGATTGTCCTCCATCAAATTTTCCTCCGTTCATCCATCTTTGGTGATGGGGAACACCGATATAATCAAAGATGGATGTTCTTGTCGGAGATCCAAATCCTGCTTTTTCAGCACCGGGTTCGCCGACTTCCTGCCCGAAATATATCATCGTTGGCGATGAACCGATCATAGCCGACACTACCATGGCAGGTTTTCCTTTTTCTGCATTTCCAGCAAATCCCGGGCTTGCGATGCGTTGTTCGTCATGGTTCTCAAGGAAATGCAACATGTGTTGGTCAATATCTGCCAATCCCTTTTGGATCGGGAGGATGTTGTCCGTGGAGCCTTTTCCCTGCATGATGTTTTTGAGCGTATCGTAAAGTTCCACCTTGTCGTAGAGGTAATCCATTTTCCCCAAATGGATATAATTCCGGTACTCCTTAGGATTGTATATTTCAGCCAAAAGGAAAGCATCAGGATTATTTATCTTGATGGCAGAGTTCATATAGCTCCAAAATTCCACAGGAACCATTTCTGCCATGTCATAGCGGAACCCATCCACGCCTTTTTCGATCCAGTACAAGGCTATATCTTTAAATTTGACCCAGGAATCGGGTACGTCTTTGCCTTGCCAAAATTCAAAATGTGCTTTGTAATCTTTCTGAGAAAAATCAGCCGGCAATTCTATGAAATCCTTGCTGCCATCGGGTTTGATGCCGTAATTGACCTTGACAGTTTCATACCAATCGTGAAAATGTGGTTGGGCTTCACGTGAACCGTTTCCTGTCCATTTGGCTGGTGATTCATCAAACTTTCCGTCAGCCAATGGATGTGCTTCGCCTCCCAAAGGCTTGTAATTGTCCAATGGTGCTGGAACTTTAAAATCCTTGCCCGGGATATAATAGAAGTTGTTGTTTGTTTTGTATTCAACCGAAGTGTCGTCACCTGCGCCAAAATCCTTTACTCCTTCGGGATTGCTTTTACCCTCATATCTCCGGGCAACATGGTTGGGTACGATGTCTATAATGACTTTCATGCCTTGGTGATGCGTTCTTGCGATCAAAGCTTCAAATTCCTCCAATCGTTTTTCCGGATTCTCTGCCAGGTCAGGATTTACATTATAGTAGTCTTTGACGGCATAAGGTGAACCTGCCCTCCCTTTGACTACTTCGGGGTCATCATTGGAGATACCATATTGTGTATAATCATTGATCAAAGCATGATGGGGCACTCCTGTGTACCAAATGTGGGTGACTCCCAAAGACTTTATTTCTGATAGCGCTTGGTCTGTGAAGTCATTGAATTTTCCAACGCCATTTTCTTCCAAGGTTCCCCAAGGTTTGTTTGTGGTATTGGTATTTCCAAAAAGCCTGGTGAAAACCTGATAAACGATCACTTTATTTGGAGTTTCCATTTTGGTATTGGCTTCAGGGGTTTGGGTCTGGGGCGAGTTGCAACCGATCAGGATTGATAGCAAGGCTGCAAAAAAGGTAATTTGGGTCAGAAGTTTGTTCATGGGGTTAAATATAAAAAGTTGTTTCCCACAAAGACACAAAAAAACAAATAAAAAGAGATTGCAAAAACAAAACACGGTAGGTTTTCAAAACCTGCCATGTTTAAAAATTATTTGTCTTTATCATTTTCTGAAGTAAGACTATCCGGAACAGAAAAAGGATCCAATTCTACTATTTTTCCATCCTGTTCTACTATAATTGGACTATTCTTCTCCCGCTTGAATTTGACCAGGTTTTTGTAGGTTTCATCTAAACCGAAAAGGATTTTGTCTAATTCCTCTTCGGCCTCTTTTTCTTTAGTTGTCATAAAAACGAATTATTTTATTCCAAAGGTTACCATCCGAAATGAAAATCTTACTTGAATTCTTCCTAGCTATCAATTTATAAGGTTTTTTTGAATTGTCAACAAATATCCATTTATCCAAGATGGGTTTATATAGCTTAAAAAAGTTTACAAGCCCATTTTTATACCTTCTCCGGATTACGTCTTCGGGAATGTTATGTCCCCCTTCGGCAACTCGTGTCTTAACCCTTTTTAGAGCAAGTTCGGGAGAATTGAGGTAAAAAAACAACAGGATGGTTTCATATCCTTTGTCTTTGGCTTTATGGATAAAAGTGATAAAACTTTTGGAAGATAATGTTGTCTCAAAAGCGAAATTCTCTCCCGATTCCATCAAACTATTAATCCTTTGAAGCATAATTCTACCGGCTTCAATGGAAGCTTTTTCCGGTTGAAAAGGTGAAAGACCTTTGGCTATTTCATCGGCATTGACAAATTCCTTGCAGTCTAGAATTTCAGGCAAAACAGTATATGAAAATGTTGTTTTCCCTGCTCCATTTGGACCTGCAATGACGTAGAGTTTTTTCATTTTGATAAATATAAAAAGTAGATTCTCACAAAGACACAAAAACACAAAGTAAAAATCCGGTTGTGCCAATACAAATCACAAATCCAATAACCGATAAACAAACAAAGTACTCCTTTTGATCAGATGGGGGTATTGCTTCATGTTGATGGTTTCGGCAGGGGAGTGGGCACCTGTGCCGGATGCGCCAAGTCCATCGATGCAATCCAGGTAATCTGCGACATAAGAAATGTCACCTGCGCCCCTTGATCCAGGATCTCCGGCTTTGACTTGACCATATCCCATATCCACACTGACTTGACTGAGGATGGTAACCAAACCCATATTGCCTTCTGTCGGCGGCATGGATGGAATGCCATCCTCAAACTCAATACTGGCAGTAGTTCCATTCAGGTTTTGGGATACGATCTGTTTCATCTTTTCACGTGCCGCTTCTTTTTGTGGTTCGCCGAGGAACCTCAGGTCACCGGTAACAAAAGCCTCTCTTGCCACAATGTTTGTTTTGCCAAGAGCAGAACCGGCACCCGTATCTCCGTCATAGTTGATATCCGAACCGCCGATGATTTGGCCGGGATTGAAAGTCAGGTATTGCTCGCCTGCCAATTCTTCCCTGAATTGGTTGAGGATTCTTGCGGCCTCATAGATAGCGCCGTACCCCACCGATTCCCTGAATACACCCGAGGAATGAACCTGTTTTCCGGTAGTTTTCAACGTCCATCCACTTGCACCTCTTCTGGCAATAGTGGCCGTATTGAATCCCTGCGCTGTCTCGTAACCCAAGGCATAATCATGTTGCTTGGCTCTTTCGACAAAGTCCAATCTACTTACCCATGAGGGACTTCCGGCATTTTCCTCGTCGCCGGGGAAGTAAACGGTGATGGTTCGGTCTTTTAGCAAACCCAATTCCTCCATTGCCTTCAAAGTTGCAAAGACCATGACATTTCCTCCTTTCATGTCATTGACACCCTGTCCTTTGGCCGTGGAGTCATTGACCATGGTAAAAGGATAGAAGGGCATGTCTTTTTCAAAAACAGTATCCAGATGACCGATGAAAAACAGCTTTTTACCCTTGGTACCTTTTCTTGTAGCCACAAAATGTCCAGCTCTTTTGAGCGAATCCGGTAAAGTAATCCATTCGGTTTCAAACCCGATTTTTGCAAATTCCCTCTCAAAAACTCTGCCTACTTCCCGTACACCCTGCATGTTGAAAGTCCCGGAATTAATATTTACTACCTCCTCCAACAGCGCCAATGTTTCCTTGTAGTTTTTGTCAATTGTTTCTATCAGTTGCTTTTCCGTTTTGGTAAGTTTTTGCGAAAAGGAAGGGTTTGAAAAAAGGAGAAATGTGAGAAGGAAGAGCAGTGATCGGATTTTCATTTTCTTAGTTCATTTATTTTAAAATAATTTCTGAAAGCTAATTTGGCCATTATGATTCCCCCATTTTCATTGGCTTTAAAAAAAACATTTAATGTTTCTTGATATTGGGAATTTCATTCAATCAAATATATTAATGGAGCAGTATCCAAAAAATAAAGTTTCTGCAAAAATTCCGGTTTTAATCCCACTCCCGTTCTTCTTTAATATAATTGTCCAAGCCAACTCCTTTCCAAACTTCAGAACCTAGATTTTGTAGATCCGATAATTTTATACCTGTATTACTTGAGGGATGTGGACTTAGCTTTAGGATCAATTTTTCCAAAATTTCCAGTTGTTCTTTGTCACCAAGTGTATCTATATCATGAAGGATTTCTTCTATTTTTTCGGAAGGTTTCATGTTTATCCTATTTTAATCCACCTAATTTAACTGTAATTTATTCGACAACGATATCTGAAAACCAGATAAATTTTACCCCGGCGTCATTTTTATGTTCGGTAGCAAACTTGATCCCCTTGAATTCCTGCTCATTTTCCCAAGTTATCGGTCGTCCTTCCAAGCCATTTCCTCTTCTGAAAACCCATTCTTTGATCAGGTGGTTTTTATCCAAAAACAAGTCATAGGCATCTCCCGGAGTATAGCCATCGACATCATTGTAGACGATGGTCAACTGCGTCGTAGGCAACCCTGAAATAGGGGCTTTGGTGTTTTCAATTACAGTGAAGGTATATCCCTTGTCCCAAACCAGTTGAAAAGGGAACATCAGCCAATATTTGTCATTGATAAAGCCGCCATCAGCTTCCGGCATTTGCTCTTTTGGAAGGTCAAGGCTGTAGGTATAGCTTGTGTCAGCGTCAGCAAATTCCACAGTCCTTTCTTTGATATTCCACTTCCAATTCCTTGTCCGTAGGGTTTCGGGATTTGGCTGCACATTCCATTGGTAGGCTATAGAGTTAATTTTGTCAAAATTCTCATGACCATACGCTTTGGCAACTTTCATGGGAAGGGTATCTTCTTCTTTTTTGTCACAGGAAAACATCACTGTCAAGGAAAGAAGGAGGAGGGGCAGGGTTCTGGATTTCATAAGATTTGGATTTTGTCTTTCAGATTCATTTCCAATTTATTGTTTTCTTTTGGAAAAACAGATGCCATCCATGTATGATTAGCTAACCTTCTTGCTCTCCATCCAATTCTTCAGTTTTTTTCTTTCTAATAAAAAATAGAGTAGTTTGAAGACAGGCAAAATTCTGTTAATCAGCATGGTTGCCTGAAAAAGCCTGGAGGGATAGATTTTCTTTTTTCCTTTGGATACACCTCGGAGGATATGACGAACTACAGTTTGTACGGATTGCACAGGAAAGGCCTTTGGGATTTCTTTTCCTGCACTTTTGAAAAAATCGGTATCTGTGGCCGCGGGATATACCATTGTAATCCAATCTTCCTCTCCTTCACTCTTGATAGTTTCCACAAACTGATGGATAGCGGCTTTGGTGGCTGCATAAGCTGCATATCCCGGAACAGGCCAATAAGACATCGCTGAGGCAGTCACCACCAGTTTGCAGGGATGATGCGCCTGCATTGGTTTCAGAATTTTGGCTGTTTCAATAGGGGAGAGGACGTTGATTTGCAGCATTCTGGAGAAAGTTTCTAGGTCAGTATCTTCCCAGAGCCCAAATTTTGCAAAGCCCGCATTGGCAAAAAAGTAGTCAACCGTTTTCCAGTTGAGTTGGATCCAATCAAAAATATCCAAGATACTACCCGGTTTGGTTAGGTCTAAAGTCAGGGTGTGGATTTGGGAAGATGTTTTGGGGAGGATTTCCAAACCTTCTTGATTGATGTCTATGGCCAGAATTTTATTGCCGTTTCCCGCAAGTTGGTGGACCAGCTCTTTTCCTATTCCGGAGGCAGCACCTGTAATGACAATATTTTTATTGCTGATCGGCATTTTGCAGGGGCAAAGGGAACTCCATGTAAAACGGATTGATCTTCACACAAAGTAGCGGTTTTAGTTTGCTGATCTCAGGGAAAAAATCGGAATTCACTTTCATTGATTCTATTTTGGCAAACTTTCCCCACCCATGACCTTTTGGATCGGTCAAAAATGTTTTCCCTTCCAATTCCTGAAAAAGTTTGATGGGAAGCAGTTTGGTAGTCGCGGGGAAGGGTATTCCACCTGAACTGATCTTGCAAAAAAGTATGGGATCGTCTTCCGACCCAACACCGATGGTTTCTGTCTTTCCGTTTTTGAGCCAGATGATAGGAACGGTTTCTTTTGGAATCCCCCATTTGTACCTACCGTTTTGGGTGCTGGACTCAGAATCCACGTATATTTTTGTAATGGTCTGTCTATTGTCAGGACTGAATTTTCCGGGAATAAAAAGCAATTCATTATAAGGTCCTGCGGGAGATTCAGTATACCTGACAAGCATGACATACCCGAGTCCCCCTTTGAATTTCCCTTTTAATTCTTCCTTCAAAAACCCGTTTTGTTCTATCCACTCTTTCTTGAATTTATAGGCGAGGATGATGCCTTCCCCCTTTAATTTCCAAGGGCCGGCAAAGTAGTAATCGGGTTTTTCTGGACCGTTCATGGCTATCTTTTGGTAAGAATGTAGTCTGTAGGAATCGGTTCCAGTCCGGCATTCCGAACCAGCAACATCACCTGACCCCTATGGTAGCTTGAATGGTTGATGATGTGGAACATGATGTCTTTGATGGTATTTTGATAGGAGAGGCCTTGGCTGTTTTGGTAGGAAATAACCTCATCAAGCTCATTAGTTTCAATGATTTTTTTGGAAATCAGGTAATTTTCTTCATTCATTTCTGAGAAAACTTCTACAGAATGAAGTTGCCAAATTTTAAAGAATGGTTTTTTTCCCAAGATCCTTGCGTTCCAGACATGGTGTGCATTGATCATATGGCTATAAATCTCGATGGCTTTTGGTGGAAGGCTTGCTTTGTTTTCTACTAACAGGTCAATGGTAATGTTGTTGCTTTTTTGGATGTACTCTAATAGATCATTAATTGCTATTTTCATTTCTTGGTAGATTTTTCGTCGGATTAGGACTGGCAGTTACGCTTTACTTTGTTTTGCTAGGTAAGTTGTATTGATATGGATCAATCGTACAATATTGGTTTTAATTTCAAAAGATGAAATTTTTTTTCTACTTTAAATTCAATGATATGGTGAGGGACTTATACAGGTCCATCCTCCGTCAATAATCAGATTTTGCCCGGTAATATGCCTGGCTTCCTCAGAGACCAAAAACGCAGCAGTATGGGCAATATCCTCGACAGTTGCCGGTCGTCCCATGGGGGTGATTCTGGACCAGGTATTTTCGTAGTCAGGATCCAAGGCAGTTCGGGAAGTCAATGTGGCTCCAGGTGAAATGGAATTAACATTGATATTGTACTCTGACAATTCGATCACCAAATTCTTTGCCAACATTTCGATGGCCGCTTTGCTCATGGCATATGCTGCGAGATTTTTGTGAGCCTGATGTGCAGTTACTGAGGAAGTAAACAAAAGGGAGCCACCGGAATTTTGTTTTTTCATAATCCCTGCTGACGTTTGGGCAAGGAAGAAAGTGCCACCGGCATTGACACGCATCACTTCAAAAAAATCAGCAGGAGAATACCCGAAGAAATCACCATAAAGTGTAATTCCTGCATTGGCGACGACAATATCCAGTTTTCCAAACTCCCCCTCTGCTAGACCAACCATTTCCTGAATGAATACCGGATCTCCGGAATCACCCGAAATCCCCAAAACCTTACCTTTGGCTACTTTTAGAATTCTGGTTACAGCTTCTTCGGTAAGGCTCTTTTCAATGTCATTCAAAATGATATGATGTCCTTTTTCCGCCAAAATCCGCACTATTTCCAAACCGATGCCCTGACCAGCTCCGGTGATCAGGGCAACTTTACCATGGTTTTTTATCATTGCCAGATTAATGAGAATCTCTTTTCACTACAGGCCCTGATGCTCCTTTGAGAAAATCAAAATCTACGCCTTCATGCGCCTGGGTTACATTCTGTATAAACATGTTGACATATCCTCTGTCATACCCTAGCTGTAAAGGCTGAAAAGATGCTCTCCGTTTTGCCAGTTCCTCGTCCGAAACTTCCAAATTCAAAGTACGGTTAGGTACGTCTAGTTGGATCCAATCCCCGTTTTGGACCAAGGCGAGGTTGCCGCCAATCGCTGATTCGGGGGAAACGTGAAGCACCACAGTACCGTAACCGGTTCCACTCATCCTGCCATCAGAGATCCTCACCATGTCTTTGACTCCTTGTTGAATGATTTTCATGGGCAGCTGCATGTTGCCTACTTCAGGCATACCTGGGTAGCCTCTTGGTCCTACATTTTTCAACACCATCACAGAATCAGGCGTGACATCCAGATCCGGATCATCCAGTCTTTTCTTATAGTCATCAATATCTTCGAATACTACTGCTTGACCACGATGCTGAAGGAGAGATGGTGTGGCTGCAGAAGGTTTCAAAACTGCCCCTTCAGGACAGAGATTGCCTTTCAGGACCGCGATGCCTGATTCGGGTTTGAAAGGTTTTTCCAAAGTACCGATCAGGTTTCTGTCCCAACATTCGGCGTTTAGGACGTTTTCGCCTAGTTTCTTTCCGTTGGCAGTAATGGTATCGAGATGCAATAAGGAAGAAACTTCCCGCATCACAGCAGGCAATCCACCTGCATAAAAGAGGTCTTCCACAAAGTTCTCCCCAGAAGGCTGTACATTGGCTATCAAAGGAATATGGGATGAAAATTTATCAAAGTCGTCAATATTCAGTTCAATCCCCATCCTTCCCGCAATCGCCAAAAGGTGAAGGATAAAATTGGTCGAACCGCCCAAAGCTGCGTTAACCATAATGGCATTTTCAAATGATTTTCTGGTCAGGATGTCGGTCATCTTGAGGTCTTCTTTGACCATTTCTACGATCCTGATTCCTGACATGTGGGCCAGAACTTTCCTTCTCGAATCCGATGCAGGAATGGTGGCATTATCCGGCAAGCTCAATCCAAGTGACTCTACCATAGCAGCCATTGTGGAGGCTGTTCCCATGGGGGCACAGTGGCCCTGCGACCTCGCCATGGCAGCTTCTGCTGCGGTGAAATCTTCCTGAGAGAGTTCTCCTTTTTTGAATTCCTCGGCAAATCTCCATAGATCGGAGGTGCCGATTTTTCTTCCTTTGAATCTTCCTGCGAGCATCGGTCCGCCGGAGACGACGATAGTGGGCAAGTTGACACTGGCGGCACCCATGACTAGAGATGGAGTAGTTTTGTCACAACCGCACATCAGGACTACACCATCCATGGGATTGGCACGGATGCTTTCCTCCACGTCCATGCTTGCTAGATTTCGGAATAGCATGGCGGTCGGTTTGATGGAGCATTCGCCCAAAGACATTACCGGGAATTCCAATGGAAAGCCGCCGGCTTCCCAGATTCCCCGCTTGAGGGCTTCGGCAAGTTCCCGGAAATGGGCATTGCAGGGGGTGAGTTCGGAGTAGGTATTGCAGATGCCGATGACCGGCCTGCCTTCAAAAAGGTGGTGGGGAAATCCCTGGTTTTTCATCCATGCGCGGTAGATAAAACCGTCTTTTCCTTTGCGGCCAAACCACTCTTGGCTGCGCAATTTCTTTTCTTCCATGACAATGGGTTTATTGGTTTGAATTCGTCGAGAATTTAGGAAATGTTTTGGAGGAAAAGGAAAAGATAGGTAAAAATGTTACCTGCGGAGACAAATGGTTTTATAGCATGCAGTTCTTGTTTTATTGTTGGCTATTCACTTTTCAATCTTCATGCGAAGCAAAAAAAACAAGGACATTGAACAATTAGGATAAAAAGTTGGGTATTGTAAATTTTTGAACCTTAAAAATACCCAGAATAGGTTATTTTTTATTTCAGATTGATTTCCTAAAATTATGAGATTAATTAAACATGTTGTCATGAAGTTCATGAAAAATCTTTTATTTACGCTTCTGGCGTATACAGTATTTTCTTTTTCAACAGCAATAAGTGAAACAGACACAAATCAAATTAGACCTAAATCTAATTTTGGCGAACAGATGTTGAATCCAGACATGGATCTCAATTTAGAAAATGCTATGAACTTTGTTTCGACTGAATCAATTTTTACACATTTAGGTAAGAATATGTATATGATTCTTTTGGTCTTCGTTTGCATGGCAGCTTATTCCAATCTACCAAGTGAAGATTCACCTGAAGCGCCTGTACTTTGGAAACCGGCACGAAGCTTCGTAGAAGGTCTCACACATGCCAAAGAAATCAACGGAAAGCTTTATGCTGCATCTAAGACCAGAATATACAGTGATGCCACTATTTTTAAAGCAAATAAATATTATGACCTTAGTTATTTTTTACCGGTCGATTTCCTATACAGACTTCCTATCTCAGATCTACTCTTGGCCACCATCAACTCTGAAGAGCTTATTCTCATGCCCCATGGAAAACCGTTTGAAGAAGATGCTTTTGTGTTTAAAATGAAGGATATTGATCCTAGATTTATTGAATTCACCCAAGTAGTTTCTGGCGACCAAATAGGTATTGATACAAGAGGCAATTTGCTATTACCTTACAAATCATTAAATGTCGGAAAATCAAAATACAGCTCTAATTTCCTCTGGCTAAAGACGGGAGTCATTGACGGAAAAGTAGCAATATTTGAACAGAAACTGATTAAAGAAGAATTTTTCGATGATTGGTTAAGTATTTGGAGTCTGAAGGTTTTTGAAAATTTCATCAGGGTTACGATGGAAAATAAGACTATTGATTTCGATCTAACCGGCAGTATGGAACTGCGTTTTGAATCTTATACCAAATCCGTACAAGTAGGAAATAATATCATCACTTTTGCAAGTGAGGGATTTGAAACATTTCCGCTGATGGTTTATAGATCTGACTTTTCGGGTAAAAACCCAGAGCTGATAGGTAGCTACAACTCAAAGCAGATTTCCAGGGAAGACCGGAGACTTCTAGGAATTTTCTTTGATACTATTTCAAGTATACATGATAAAATTTTCCTATTTGGAGGGGAGTCGATTTTTCGGTTGTCCATAAATGATCAAACTATAAAACTTATCCCGCTCGATAATTTAGGTCTCATGGGTACTTCCATCACCTCTATCAACCTAATTGACAATTCAACGGTCTTCGTTACCAATAGCAATGTAACGAGTGGGAAGAACTGCGGCGGATACTACAAACCCCTTGAAAATTTTGACAATCAAAAGTAATCCTGATCTTGAGTAATGAAAGTTTGATCAGGAAAGTGTAAATTTTTACTGTGTTAGAATGCTTATAATTGCAAACAAAAAAATCAGACTGATAAACTCCGGTTATTTTTTATCTTTTTCATTCTATGGTCTTTGGAATGAAAATTATTTTGTATCTACGCAATGATGCCAATAGATTTGATATCTATTTAAATTCTGTGCTTTGGATTTAAATTCACGCTTCATCGGTCTTCCGACTTCGTTCCGAGCTATCGGAATTCCGTCCCAATTGTATAAGAATATAGGGTTACTGGCAAAGTAGCGGATAACCATAAAAATTATTAACCTTCCAACTTTTGACCTTTCAAGTTGAAATAAAAGTTGGGTATTGTAAATTTTTGAACCTTGAAAATACCCAGTATTGGTAATTTAAATTCTTAATAATAATAATAATCATTAGTTTTAATCGTTGTAGATTAAACCCAAGACTAGGATCCGTATTATGAAAAGTTCAGCTCGTTTTCCGATTCTTTTAATCTTCATTGGCATTGTTTGTTTTTTTTCCTGTGGCACATTTGAAACCCCGAAAGAAGAAGTGAATGTGTTTTGGAAACAGTCACTAAGCTTTCCGGAAGGACTTACACATGCCAAAGAAATCAACGGAAAGCTATATGCTGCGTCTAAAACCAGAATATACAGTGAGGCGGGCCTTTTTGGAATAAACAAATATTCTTATCTCAGTGCTTTTTTACCTGACAATTTCCTCTACCGGCTTCCCATCTCGGACCAACTCATGGCCACCATCAAATCCGATGAGCTTATCCTTATGCCCCTTGGAAAGCCTTTTGAAGAAGACGCCCTTGTCATTAAAATGAAGGATCTTGATCCGGGATTTAATGATTTCAAACAAATCGTTTCCGGGTATGGTGACCAGATAGGTATTGATCCAAAAGGCCATGTGCTGGTTCCTTATGGTGCACCAAAAAGTCCTGGAGTATCAAAATACACCCCTAATTTCCTTTGGCTCAAGACTGCTGTCGTTGACGGCAAAGTAGAGATATTGGAACAGAAACTGATCAAAGAGGAATTTTTCGATGGTTGGGTAAGTATTTATGGTTTCAAGGTATTTGAAAACTTCATGAGGGTCACGATCAGCAATAAGACTTTTGATTTTGATCACAGCGGAAATATGGAAGTGCGTTTTGAATCTTATACCAAATCCGTACAGGTAGGAAATGACATCATCACTTTTGTAGGAGATGGATGGGAAACATTCCCCTTGAAGGTTTACAAGTCTGACCTGTCGGGGAAAAATCCTGAGTTGATAGGTACATACAATTCCGGCCAAGTTTCCAATGAAGACAGAAGGCGAATTGGAATTTTTTTTGATAATATTTCAAGTATTAAGGACACCATTGTCCTTCTCGAAGGGGAATCGATTTTCCGTCTTTCTATGAATGATAAAACTATCAAATTGTTTCCCCTCGACAATGTAGGCCTTATAGGTACCAGTATCACCTCGATCAGTCTGCTTGATAATTCAACAGTCTTCGTTACCACAGGCTGCGAGGCTCTTGGGAATAACTGTAGTGGAGGATACTACAAGCCTCTTGATAAATTTTTAACTCAAAAATAACCTGCACTATGAAGTATAAAAGTTTAGTTTTGATAACAATAGTACTTTTTATGACAGCTGGATGCTTTCCAAAAATCAAATACAAAACCGGAAAATTCCCTGAGGAAGTTACTTCGTTTGATATATTGAACACCCAATATGATGAGATGAACAGTGATCTACATGTCATTGGAGGGAATTTTATAATGGTTTATTCTTCAAACTATTCAAGTTTCGGAAACCATTTTGACCTGATGGGTAAGATTATGGGATTTTCTTTTGATCAAGAAAACGGAAATTTAGGTTTTGGAGAAATGTACGATCCGGTAATTGATCATTCCAAAAAACTACGTGAGCAACTTTATCAAATCAACGACCCTTGTAACCAACGCGGGCCTTATTCTTTTCAGGAAAGCAACGGTAATTATGTCTTTCTGTACTCCTCCGACTGTGATGGACTGAGTAAAATAGCTATGAATACCCAAGGAATTACTTCTGCAAATTCCCGAAAAACCAATGAAAAATTGAGATTCATGGAAGAAGACAGCAATGAAATGTACCCAAGCCTTTATGGGAAGAATTTTAGGAAGACAATTGATCATGCGGAGGAAATGAATGGGAAACCCGAGAAATTGATTTTTACTTCGGACGCAGATGGTAAATTCGATATTTATGAGGTTGATATTCCTGAGGGAGTTGTTGTTTCCGATTTTATGCAAGACAAACAAAATTTTCAACCAAGAAAATTAACAATAAACAGTTCTTCCAATGACAATGCACCTGCTGTTTTTGGTGATATTTTGGTTTTTGCTTCCGACAGACCGGGGGGATTTGGAGGATATGACCTGTATTACTCACAATTCAAAAATAGTGCGTGGACTTCTCCGGTAAACTTTGGAGAAAGAATAAACTCTGCAAGCGATGAATTCAGACCGGTGGTTTATTTTGATCATGGAAGCTTTGAAAATCTACTGATGATTTTCTCCTCCAATCGTCCGGGAGGAAAAGGGGGATTTGATCTGTATTATGTGGGGATTCCTAAGAATTGACAAAACCAAAAAAACCTGAGTGATGAGCTCAGGTTTTTTAATCTATTTCTTATGATGGTTTTCAAAAAGCAACTTTCCAACCTTCCAACCTTCCAACCTTCAAATTTTTCAATCTTCCAATTTTACAATCTTTCAATCTCTGCCCCAAGCGCATTCAACCTCTTATCGATAAATTGATACCCGCGGTCGATCTGCTCGATATTGTCAATGATGGAAGTGCCTTCCGCAGAAAGTGCCGCGATCAATAACGAAACTCCAGCTCTGATATCAGGAGAAGTCATGCGGATGCCTCTAAGTGGGTATTTTCGATCCAACCCGATGACAGTAGCCCTGTGAGGATCACAAAGAATAATCTGTGCACCCATGTCTATCAACTTATCTACAAAGAAGAGACGGCTTTCGAACATCTTCTGATGGACCAAAACAGTTCCTTTTGCCTGTGTGGCCGTGACCAAAATGATACTGAGCAAATCAGGCGTGAATCCCGGCCAAATCGCATCTGCGACAGTCAGGATCGAACCGTCGATGAAGGTTTCGATTTCGTAATGCTTCTGTGCGGGGATAAAAATATCATCTCCACGGAATTCCATTTTGATCCCCAACCTTTTGAAAGTATCGGGAATGATACCCAATCGATGGATTTGGGCGTCCTTGATGGTGATTTCGGATTGGGTCATGGCAGCCAGGCCAATAAATGATCCGATCTCAATCATATCCGGAAGCATGGTATGTTCTGTTCCTTTGAGGGATTTGACTCCTTCGATATGCAAAAGGTTGGAACCCACACCGGTGATTTTTGCACCCATACGGTTGAGCATATCACAAAGCTGCTGCAGGTAAGGTTCGCAGGCAGCGTTGTATATGGTTGTTTTGCCTTCAGCCATTACTGCTGCCATGACGATGTTGGCTGTTCCGGTGACGGAAGCCTCATCCAAAAGCATGTAGGCACCTTTCAGGTTTTTGCCATCGATATGAAAAATCTCTCTTTTGCTGTCGTAGTGGAATTCGGCTCCGAGTTTTTGGAAACCGTAAAAATGGGTATCCATTCTCCTACGTCCGATTTTGTCACCTCCGGGCTTTGATAGTCTTCCATGTCCAAACCTTCCCAGAAGTGGGCCAAGGATCATCACAGAACCCCTGAGTGCAGATGCTTTCTTGAGGAAATCATCCGTATCGAGGTACTTCAGGTCAACATTATCCGCTTGAAAAGTATATGATTCGGCACCGATTTTTTCCACTTTGACACCCATGTCAGACAAAAGCTCAATGAGCTTGTTGACATCCCGGATGTCAGGGATTTTGTGGATGGTGATTTTTTCAGGGGAAAGGAGCACTGCGCAAAGGATCTGGAGTGCTTCGTTTTTTGCGCCTTGAGGGATGATTTCACCCTTGAGCTTCAGGCCGCCTTTTACTTTAAATGATGACATTTATCTACGCTTTTTATGGCCGCCATTGTTTCTTCTTCTTTCATTACCTCCGCTGAATTTCCTGCGGTTGGTATTGGTATTGGATTCCGGCTCGGAAGGTAATTTGAAATCTCTTCTAGTGTTGGTTTCAAAAAGTCCCATTTCTCTCACTTTCTCAAGGTCGATATGCAGTTTTCCTTTGGAAAGGGTTTTGATATCGTCTAGGATGATGCCGTCATCGAAATTCTCTCTGTTCCATGTCGAGTGAAAACTCCTCATCAGCTGACCGATATAAATGATCGCAGCTTCCTGCTCTTCATCGTCCTCGATTTCAACTGCTTTTTCGATCAGTTTTTCAATATTTCTTCCGTAATGTTTGAATTTGATTTCTCCTTTTGGATAACCGATCGGAGCAGGTTTTTTATAAAGTAATTCCCTTTGAGGACTTGGATAAGGTCCATCTACATCCAAAGCGAAATCAGACATGATGTGCAGGTCATCCCAAATCTTTTGGTCGTTTTCTGCCTTCATCGATGGGTTGAGCTGCTTGACCATTTCTACCAAAAGGTAGGCACTTTGGGTGCGCTTTTCCCTGTCTTCCATTTCGGAAATGTAAATGGAAAGTCGTTGGATGTTTTTTCCGTATTCTTTCAATATGACTGAATGCTTATCGGTAATTTCTTGATTGCTCATGTTGTCTCCCGTTGGTACGATTGTTAAAGTAAAAAAACTTTTTAAGGGGGATTGGTCTATTCGATGATTCGAAGCTTTGCAAAGCTAAGTAATAATGTCTTCTCTCCAAAATTATCGAATTGAATGCTTGCTTTTCTGTTGATTCCTTCAGTTTCGATTTTGTTTACCAAGCCAAAACCGAATTTTGGATGCTCCACTTTGGCGCCTGCCTGAAGGTTATTGGTATTGGAGGGTTTAAAATCAGGGCTTGGCGTATGGATTTTGGCCGTGGTCATCGGTCTTTGGCTTTGGTTTTTGATTCCAACAAAACCCGATTTTCCTTCACTTGACTCATTTCTCAGTGCTCCTGAAAGCGCAGATGTCATTCTTTTGTTGACCTTGATGCACATTGGATCGACCTCCTCGAGGAAGCGGCTCGGTTCACAATTCAACAACCGGCCAAAACGATATCGTGTCAAGGCATAAGTGAGGTACAATTTGTCCATTGCTCTGGTGGAGGCTACATAAAAGAGCCTTCTTTCTTCTTCCAGATCTTCCCTGCTCTGCATCATCATCTGCGAAGGGAAAAGGTCTTCTTCCATTCCCACGACAAAAACCTGCTTGAATTCCAATCCCTTGGAGGAGTGGATGGTCATCAAAGTGACAGCATCCGTGGTGTCTTTATTCCTGTCGTTGTCAGTCAGCAAGGCGATTTCCTGAAGGAAAGCGCCGAGACTTTTTTCTGGGTTTTCAGGATTGTCCACGTATTCTTTGATCGCATTGAGCAATTCCTGTACGTTTTCATAGCGGTTCAGCCCTTCTATTGTTTTGTCTTCATACAGATCCTTCAGCAATCCTGACTGCTTGGCGATGCTGGAGGCTGCCTCGAAAGCGTCTTTCCTCTCTACCTCGATCCCAAAACTTTTGATCATTGTGCAGAAATCATCCACGGAATTGGCTGCGCGGCCTCCTAGAAAACTGGCAGCGTTTTGGATCACATCCCAAAGTGGGATATCATGCTCATAGGCTGCGACCAGCATTTTTTCTACTGTTGTGTCGCCGATTCCTCTTTTGGGATAATTGATGATCCGCTTGAATGCTTCCTCATCTTCATGGTTGACCACAAATCGGAGGTAGGCCAAAAGGTCTTTGATTTCTTTCCTTTGGTAAAATGATAGTCCTCCCACAATTTTGTAGGTGATGTTCATTTTTCTCAAGGCCTCCTCAATAGACCTGGATTGGGAGTTGGTACGATAAAGCACAGCAAAGTCGCTGTTGTTGAGTTTTTTGTTGTTTTTCTCTTCGAAAATTGTGGTGGCCACCAATCTGCCTTCCTCATTATCCGAGCTGGCTTTGATCAGTTCGATCAGGTCACCTTCGTTATTTTGGGTCCAGATGTCTTTTTTCAGCTGGGCTTTATTTTTAGCAATGATGCTGTTGGCAGCCTGTACGATATTTTTGGTGGATCGGTAGTTTTGCTCGAGTTTGACGACAAACAGATCCGGATAGTCCTTTTCAAAATTCAGGATATTCTGAATGTCTGCACCGCGAAAGGCGTAGATACTCTGCGCATCGTCACCGACCACGCAGATGTTTTGGTGGACTGCTGCGAGTTTTTTGGTGATGAGGTATTGGGAGACGTTGGTATCCTGAAACTCATCCACCATTACATATTTAAAGCGCTGCTGGTATTTGTTGAGCACGTCTAGGTGATCTCTGAAAAGGACATTGGTATTGAAAAGCAAGTCATCAAAATCCATCGCTCCCGAGCGGAAGAGCCGCTTTTGGTAGTTTTTGTAGATTTCTCCCATGCGGGGTTTCATCGCCGCATCATCATCCGACTTGATAAATGGATCATTGAGGTAGGTTTCCCATGCGATCAGCCTGTTTTTGGCACCAGAAATTCTCGACAGAACCGTACTTGGTTTGTACACCTTGTCATCCAGCTTCATTTCCTTGACAATGGTCCTGATCAAGGACTTGCTGTCATCGGTGTCGTAAATGGTGAAGTTGGAAGGATAGCCGATTTTGTCAGCTTCTACCCGGAGGATTTTGGCAAAAGTGGAGTGGAAAGTGCCCATCCAGGTATTGCGGGCATCGAGTCCGATGAGTTTTTCGATGCGGAGTTTCATCTCCGCAGCGGCTTTATTGGTAAAAGTCAGGGAAAGGATATTGAAAGGGTCTACTCCTTTGGCATGGATCAGGTGGGCGATCCGGTAGGTGAGTACCCTTGTCTTTCCTGAACCGGCACCTGCGATGATCATCACGGGGCCATCTGTGTGTTCTACTGCGTCTCTTTGGGGGGGATTGAGTCCTTTTAAATAATCCATGCGTCAATTTAATCCAACAAGCCTCAAAGTTAAGGATTTTGGATGGGCAATGGAAATTAAGTTTTTTGGCAATTCTTTTAATTTCAGGTGGTCTTGGAGTGGGTAGTTTGGATTTTTGTAAGGTGTGATGATTAAGTTTATTAATATCAAAAAGAAGGCTTGACATAAAAATTGCTATCCTTATGTCAAGCCAAAAAGCACAATTCAAGTTTGCTTTATTTAATCAATTTGAATTCAATAAAGAATCACAAATAGATAGTTTCAGTACTTATCCATCCAAGGGTCTCCTTTTTTCCAGTTGGCCATTACCCCTATTTCAAGTTGAATTGAAAAATAAGGGAAATTATCGACCGGGCTATTGGATTCTATATCTGCAAAGAAAGACTCCCAAGCATATCCCGGACCAAATGGTACTCGGTATGCGATTTTCATCCGTAATGTACCGGGAGCTTCCTCCCAAAACTGAGATACGGCAACACCAAAGCCTGTCAAAAGTCCAGCGGAGAAATGCTGCATATTGACCGATGTACCCGGATTTTGTAACAGGCTACCGATGTCATTTTCTGAGGACTGCTTAGATGCAATCAAGTTGGTATCTGACATAGACAAGCCTACAATTGGAAAAAAGGTGAAGTATCCTTTTCTAAATAAATGATAATGCAAGAAAATATTCGCATTTAGAGGTCGTCGAAGTATTTCAGACCTAAACACTACATTGGTTGCGGTTTGACTTCCCACGGAAAAATCAAATCCCGGCTCAAATTTTTTGATTCGATAAGCTAATCCGATCCCGTAATTCAAACTTCCTCTGGGAATATGAGGATAACCGTTTTGGACCAATAGAGAACTCATATTGCTATGTGGAGAGGTCATAAAGGAAGGAAGTATAAGAGTTAGGGTCATTCCACGGTCAAAATCTTCAAGATTTGGAGGAGTAGCGGAGAAAATGGTTTGTGCCGAAACAGCTTGATTCAGCAAGACGGCTAATAGTATTAGGATTATATTTTTCATAATTCCTTAGAGCATATACGGTATTTTGATGTAAAGCGATTACTTAAGTTTTCGACTGATTCAGACTGAGAAAATTTGCGTTTTCCGATCAGAGAAAAAATCAAACAAAAAAGGCGGACCGCAATCCAATGAACCCTTTTTCCTACGTTCATATTCTAATACCTATCCATCCATCGGTCTCCTTTTTTCCAATTGGTCATTATTCCCATTTCAGCTTGGATAAAGAAATAAGGAAAATTGTCTACCGGGGAATTATTGAAGTTTGCAAAATTTGATTCCCAAGCTGAACCTCCATTAAAAGGAATCCTATAGGCAAATTTCATTCGTAAGATTCCGGTGGATTTCTTCCAATGCTCTGCAAAAGAAAACCCAAATCCCGTCAGAAGACCTCTTGAAAAGTGTTGGAGATTCATAGAAGACCCGGGATTTTGAAGCAGACTATTGATATCGTTTCCCGGAGATTGTTTAGATGTGATCAAATTTATATTCGAAAACGACAAACCTAAAAGTGGGAAAAAAGTAAAAGACCCCTCCCTGAATAAGTGATACTGCAAGAAAACATTAAGATTCAGTAGCCGTTTTAAAATTTCAGACTCCGTCGCCTCATTGGTTTCAATTTGATTTCCCATAGAAATATCGAATCCGGGCTCAAATTTTTTGATTCGGTAGGCCAATCCCATCCCATAATTCACGCTGCTTCTGGAAATTTGTGGGTAGCCGTTTTGCACCAGTACAGAATTCAAATTGCTATGCGGTGAGGTCATATATGAGGGAAACATTATTGTTAGAGTCACCCCACGGTCAAAATCTGAAACATTTAGAGGTGAAGGTGATGATTCACTCTGAGCACTTGCACAAATTGAAATTAACAAAACGATTATTGTAAGTGATACATTTTTCATATTACCATACTGCTTTTTTCTGCATTTTATGACTCTTTCTCAACTGCAGCTTATGCTTGAAAAAACAATAATATTTTTGATGTTTTCATGATTTCTAAAGCAAAGGGTTGAACAATTGAAAAGCTAAAACCCTAATGTAATAAACAGGTAGTATTTTTGAAAAGTGTTAAACTAAATAATAAATTAATTTTTTTATGCTAATGATAAAAAGTTTTTATGTTTATCTAAGCCACTGTTGTGATTATTGAAAAAGCAGAAGAAGCAATCTCCCGATCTTCCTTTCGAGGATTTTGGATGGGCAATGGAAATTAAGTTTACTTCCACCTGTTGTGGCTCCAGAGATAAATTTCGGGCTGTTCGCGGATTCCTTTTTCGGTAAGGCGGATAAATTCATCAGTGATGCTGTGGGCAGCGGCCCCGGTATATGGAGGTTCACATACCAATTGATAGGAAATGGTGTATTTCCCTCTTTTAGGCCTTTTCAGATTGACAAAGAATACTGCATAGCCATATCTTTTGGCGAGTTTTTCAGGGCCTTCAAAAAAAGCCGTTTCCCTGTTCATAAAAGAGGCGCTGTACCGGATTTCGGCATTTCCGGGTCTTTGGTCAGCCGCTAGGCCAATAATCCTCGGTACATTTCTTTTCTCTAGGAAATTTCTGCTGAAACTTGACTTTTCTACAAGAGTACCTCCAAATCTTCCCCTGATGGCCATCATCAAGCTATTGAAAGTATTATTGGAAAGCTTGGAATAGGTAGTCTCTAACCTTGGGTCCACCAAGGCATTGAATCCCAATACAAAAGCTTCCCAATTAATAAAATGTCCGCTCACCATGATGACTGTTTCGCCTTTATCAACTCTACTTGATAAAATTTGTCCACCATTGATTTCAAGCATGCCCGCAAGGTCTTCTTTGCTAATGGTGTAGAACTTCAATGTTTCGGCAAATGAATCAGTCAAAGTCCTGAAAAATTTTTTGGCTATGGTTTTTCTTTCTGCTTCCGATTTTTCCGGGAATGAATGTGCGAGGTTATCAAAGATGACTTTTTGTCTGTATTTCAAAAGATGGTATCCTATTAGATACAGAATATCGGTAAAGATATACAATACCCAAAGGGGTAAAAGAGATATCAGTTTGAATAGATGCATGCTTTAAAATCTGAAATTAAGATTTCTGCTTCATTTTTTGCAAAGCTCAAAATAAGCCAAAAGCATGGACTTTATTCAAAAATATTAGTGATAAATTCTTCCAATGCTTACTTTTGAATCTTATGTCTGAAGTTCAGAGAAAAAAATATTCCGAACAGGAAAAGAGTAAAATCTTCGATCAGGAGTTTATGCCAAACATAGATTCCATGTACAATTTTGCCTACAGGCTGACATTTGACGAGGATGATGCCAAAGATTTGGTACAAGATACTTACCTCAAAGCATTTAGATTTATCAACTCTTTTGAGCAGGGAACCAATGCCAAAGCCTGGCTGTTTCGGATTCTGAAAAATTCCTTTATCAACGATTACCGAAAGAAGAGCAAGCAACCTGCAAAAATTGATTATCAGGAAGTTGAAACTTATTACAACTCGGATGATGTTGACTATGCGAGTACTACGGACTTGAGGGTAGATGCTGTCAAGGACATGCTGGGCGACGAAATATCCAACGCGCTCAACAGTCTGGCTGTAGATTTCAGGACGGTGATCATCCTGTGCGATCTTGAAGGGTTCACCTACGAAGAGATGGCAAAAATACTAGATATACCGATCGGAACAGTCCGGTCAAGATTACACCGGGCTAGGAACTTATTGAAAGACAAATTGCGTTCCTATGCATCGACAATGGGATATAGCACCGACGAGGAGGAGTAATCCCGAATCGATAAACCCTTCACCAAGGAAAAATAATTAATTCAGTTTATCAAGTAAGATTAAAATGGACGATAATTCTACACCCTCCGGAGATAGGAAGCTCTCGTGTTCGGATGTCAGTAAGTGCTTCCAGCTTTTGGAGAGCATTTTAGACGGGGAGAACATGCCCAATTCCCAGGAAATACTCAATGAAAAATTGGCCAAATGTGAACCCTGTTTCAAGCATTTTCATCTGGAACAAGCAATCCGTGATGTACTCAAAACAAAATGTACAAAGCAGTCCGTCCCAAGTGAACTTGAGGCTAGTATCAGAGAGATTATTCAGGAAAAAAAATAACCCGCCATGTCCTCAGGAAAAGCAATCATTTTTTCAGCCCCATCAGGTTCGGGCAAAACCACCATTGTCAGACATCTTTTGAGCAAGTTTCCCAATTTGGGCTTTTCCATATCCGCTTCGACCCGCGACAAAAGAGGTAGAACCGAGGAAAACGGAAAAGACTATTACTTTTTGACCCCCGAAGATTTCAAAAACAAAATTGACACCAATGAATTTATCGAGTGGGAAGAAGTCTATGAGGGCAATTTCTACGGAACACTTAAAGAGGAAATCCAAAGGCTTTGGGACGAAGGCAAGCATGTGATTTTTGATGTCGATGTCAAAGGGGGGATCAACCTTAAAAAGTATTTTGGGGATAAAGCTTTGGCGATTTTTGTCAAAGTCCCTTCGTTGGAAGTATTGCACGAAAGACTCAAAGACCGTGGAACAGAATCCGAAGAAAGCCTTTCAAGGAGGTTGTATAAAGCAAAATTTGAATCTACCTTTCAGGATAAATTCGATGTCATTATCTTAAATGACGAAAAGGAAAAATCCTTTGCTGAGGCGGAGAAGCTTGTAGGGGATTTTCTAGCCAAATAATCATACAGGTATTTTGAAAATAGGATTGTTTTTTGGATCTTTTAATCCTGTTCACGTCGGCCACTTGATCATCGCCAATGTGGTGCAGGACAGGACTGATCTCGACGAAATTTGGTTTATCGTCAGTCCACAGAATCCCTTCAAGAAGCAAAAGTCATTGTTACATGAATTTGATCGGCTTAAAATGGTAGAGCTCGCCATTGCCGATCATTTTTATTTTAGGGTCTCCGATGTGGAGTTTCACATGCCAAGGCCAAGCTACACTATCGATACACTCACTTACCTTTCAGAAAAGCATCCCAATCATCAATTTAGATTGATATTGGGCGGGGACAATCTGAAACACTTCCATAAATGGAAAAATTTTGAAGTGATCTTGGAGCAATATGGAGTGTATGTTTATCCAAGACCTGGAGAGCAACCGGATCTAAAGCATCCAAATATCAGTTTTGTGGAGGCACCGCTGATGGATATTTCTGCGACTTTTATCCGTGACTCTATCAGAAAAGGACATTCGGTAAGATACCTGATTCCTCAATCCGTGGAGGATTATGTCAAGGATAAGAAGTTGTTTTTGTGATTCGAAGCCTTTATTTCCAAAAAGGCCTTGTTTTAAATATGATCTTCTTTTCCCGAGGCAATCTCATACAATAGCTCTCTTGACCGGTGAAGTTGCGCTTTTACTGTTCCAAGAGGTTTGTCCAGTTCTTGTGCGATTTCTTCATAGGACAATTCATCGAAATAGCGCAGTTCTACCAATTTTCGGTATTTGGCGGGAAGTTTGTCTACAAAAATCCTGACCATCTCGATCCTTTGTGATCTGATAAATTCATCTTGGGGATTGTTGTCATCATCCTCCACGTCAATTGTCACAGAATTACCCCCATCATCAGTCATGCTAGTATTTAGACTCATGGTTTTGAGTTTCTTCTTTCTGATAAAATCAATCGTATTATTGGTAGCTATTCGGAATAGCCAGGTACTGAAAGTATAGTCTTTTTTGAATTTATGGAGGTTTTTGAAAGCTTTGGCAAAAGCTTCCATGGTCAGGTCTTCGGCATCGTCTGTGTCCCTGATCATTTTGAGAATCATGAAATAAACGGCCTTTTTATACCGCTTCATTAGCATGGCATAGGCTTGCTGGTCCAACCCGAGGACAGCTTTGTCTATGAGTTCGAAGTCCTCTAATGCCTTGCTTGAAAATCCTCTTTCGTTTATTTCCATTTAACTTTTTTTGATAGGTACCCCAATGAACCCAGAATCCAAAAATAACCTATATACATGACATCGAAAATGAGCGACCAAAAAACCTTGATGTTACCTTCGAGTTTTTTTCTGGAGGCTCGGAATATCGAGGTGACTAATATAGACCGGACAACCATTATACCCATAATAACCAAAATTTGTTCCCAATTTTGATGAAATACAGAAAATATAAGTAATGCCAAGCTTGTGACCCAATATAGAAAATGGGAAAATGCATACCATCCCACTTTTTGTTTGTTGCTCGTGCTGTAGTATTTGCCTGCATGGAAATGTCTTTTCTTTTGGATGAAGTATTCTTCCCAAGTTGATTTGGGCACAGAATACGTCATACTGTCAGGGTCGACGACGACTGCCACATTGGAGCTGTCGGCGTGGAGATTTACAAACAAGTCATCATCGCCACATTCAATATGCCATAGTCCTTTGAATGCTTTTTTGGACATAAAGAAACTCCTTCTATAACAGAGATTACGGCCAACACCCATGAAGGGGGATTTCCATATCGCAAAAGAAAAATATTGGATGGCAGTCCAGATGGTTTCGAGTTGGATCCATTTGTTAAGGAAGCCATTCTTTGACTCATATTGGGAAAAACCCAAGGCAAAATCCTTTCCCTTTACACGAACAGGAGCCGTCATTAATTCTATCCATTTGTCTGTTTTGGGTCTACAGTCTGCATCCGTCAAAAGCAGGACGTCGTTTTTGGCCACTTTGATACCCAGGGTAAGGGCATATTTTTTTGAAGTGACGTGGCTTGGGGTGTAGGTGACGGTGACTGTCCGTAGTCTAGGATAGATAGCCATGAGCTGCTCGAGTACTTTTTTTGTCCCATCATAGGATCGGTCGTTGATTACCATTATATCAAAGTTGGGGTAATCCTGTTGGAAGAGCAGTGGGATGATCTTTTTTAGGTTTGTCCTCTCATTATGTGCGGCGATAACCACAGTCACCGGTTCTTTCTCGGAGGAAGACATTTCGGTTTTCTTTTTATAAAAAAAAGCGAATCGACCGAATAATATCAGCAGGTAAAATAATTGAATGGCAAGGCTGACAAAAAAAACGATCCACAAAATTTGTATAAACATCCGCTTGTTATTGTGGGGCAAATATAAAATCAAATTGAGCATTCATTTAAGAATAAGCTTATATTTTTGTGATTCAAAAATTGAAGCGGCAGCTCCGGTACAGGTTTAAGGCCGTAAGCGAATTCACAAAGAATGAAGTTTAAATTAGAAGCTACCGACTCTGAAAGCAAAGCGAGGGCGGGATTACTCAAAACAGACCATGGGGATATCGAAACCCCGATTTTTATGCCTGTCGGTACGGCGGGTTCGGTCAAGGCTGTGCATCAGCGGGAACTTATGGACGATATCAAGGCACAGATAATCCTGGGTAATACCTATCACCTGTACCTAAGACCGGGATTGGATATCCTCCAAAAAGCCGGTGGACTCCATAAATTCAACGGATGGAACAAACCGATCTTGACGGATTCCGGGGGATATCAGGTTTTCTCCTTGGCGGCCAATAGGAAGCTGACCGAAGAAGGAGCCATCTTCAAGTCACATATTGACGGTTCCAAACATACCTTTACACCCGAAGGAGTGATGGATATTCAGCGGATCATCGGGGCGGATATCATCATGGCTTTTGACGAATGTCCACCATATCCATGCGATTACACGTATGCCCGCAAGTCTATGGACCTGACCCACCGTTGGCTCCAAAGATGCATGGAGAGGTTTGACAGCACAGAGGGGATATATGGCTATAGTCAGACGCTTTTCCCGATTATCCAGGGCAGTGTTTTCAAAGATTTGAGAAAACAATCGGCGGAATTTGTCGCTTCCTGCGAAAGGGAAGGCAATGCCATTGGAGGACTTTCGGTAGGAGAGCCTGTGGAAATGATGTACGAAATGACCGATATGGTCACGGATATTCTCCCAAAAGACAAACCGAGATACCTGATGGGAGTAGGCACACCTGCCAATATCCTCGAAGGAATCGCTTTGGGCATTGACATGTTTGACTGTGTAATGCCCACCCGCAATGCAAGAAACGGCATGCTCTTTACCTCGGAAGGAATCATCAATATCAAAAATGAAAGGTGGAAAGACGATTTCAGTCCGATCGATCCAAATATCAATTCTTACGTAAGTACATTCTATTCCAAAGCCTATCTTAGACACTTGGTAATCGGCAAGGAAATTCTTGCTGCTCAGATTGCAAGCATTCATAATCTGGCTTTTTACCTTTGGCTTGTAGGACAGGCAAGGGAAAAAATCAAGTCAGGTGGATTTTTGGCTTGGAAAAATGAGATGGTAGAAAAAGTAAGCAGAAGGTTATAAACATGAAAATTCTCGACAAGCTCATCATCAAAGATTTTCTCAAAACCTACTTCTTCGTGGTTTTGATGCTGATCATGATTGTATTGGTGTTGGACTTCACCGAGAAAAACGATGCATTTATCCGTAATAAAGTCCCCGCTAAAGACATTCTGAGATATTTGGGCAACTATGGGCTTTACCTCAATAACCTCCTTACTCCGATCACTGTTTTTATTTCTGTCATTTTCATTACTTCCAAAATGGCCGGACGAACAGAGATCATCGCCATTTTGAGCAGCGGGACGAGCTTTGTAAGGATGCTTTTCCCTTTTCTATTTTCAGCTTCCATGATCGGGATTGTGAGTTTCCTTATGAATGGATGGATACTTCCCGGAGCGACTGCCGGGGTGACAGAATTCAAATCAAGATGGTTAGAGGATGATAAGTTTTTTACCCAACAAAATATCCATATCAAGGTAGCTCCGGATGTCTACGCCTATATTTCCCGCTATTATACTTCAGGCAACACCGGATATAATTTTACTCTGGAAGAAATCCGGGAGGGAAAATTGATCGCCAAGTTGTCTGCAGACCGGATTGTGTGGGATACGGCAATCAATTCTTGGTCGGCCAAAAACTGGAGGATGAGGGTGCTGCATGAAGGAGGAGAGCACTATACTGTAGGAGAGTCTTTAGATACCCTTCTGTCTATCACCCCAAATGACTTTGACCTTCCGGTCAACCACCACGAAACACTAAAACTTCCTGCGCTCAGCAGGCAAATCAAGGTACTCGAAGAAAGGGGAGCGGACAACGTAAATTTTTATAAAATTGAAAAATACGTCCGCTTTATGTCACCTTTTGCGGCGGTTATTCTGACTTTTATCGGTGTGATAGTTTCCTCCAAAAAGACCCGTGGAGGATCTGGTTTTCAGATAGCATTGGGATTCATGTTGGCCTTTGTGTACATCATTCTCTTTTTGCTTTCAAGGACTTTTGCAGAGGCAGGGACAACTTATCCGATTCTAGCAGTATGGATCCCAAATATCGTTTTTGCGGCAACAGGATTGGTTTTGTATAAAACTGTACCAAGGTAATATGTCAGAAAATGCCTCTGTGAAGGATTACTTCATGCTCCATTTTATCGTGGCAATCTGGAGCATTACTGCCATTCTCGGGATATTGATCAGTATCGCTTCCATTGAATTGGTGTTTTACCGGACGCTGATTGCTTCAGCCATGTTGGGACTTATTTTCCTTTGGAAAAAAACCTCCATTAGGGTCTCCAGATCCGAGCTGTTCAAAATCATCGGCACAGGCTTCCTCATTTCTATCCATTGGATTCTGTTTTTCTGGGCGGCGAGGGTTTCTACAGCTTCTGTTTGCTTGGCAGGGATGGCGACGACCTCCCTTTGGACGGCATTTCTCGAGCCTATCATCAACAAGAAAAAGATCAAAGGATTTGAAGTTTTTTTGGGACTGCTGGTGATATCGGGGATTTATGTGATTTTCAGATTTGAGTGGGGATATTGGTTGGGATTGTCGATGGCGATCGGTGCGGCGCTGATGGGGGCATTGTTTTCGGTTATCAACGGAAGGCTTACAAAAAGGCACAGTCCTTATGTCCTCACATTCTATGAGATGTTTGGCGCCTGTGTTTTTGCATTCATGATGCTTCCGGTATATGCTTTTTTCTTTGCCGAAAATGGGCTTCAGCTCATCCCTGCACCGATGGATTGGTTGTGGTTGTTGATTTTGAGTGGAATCTGTACGGTTTATGCCTTTTCTGTTTCGGTAGAACTGATGCGGAGGATTACAGCCTTTGCAGTCAACCTGACTGTCAACCTTGAACCTGTCTATGGGATAATGCTGGCGGTGTTGATTTTGGGAGAAAGGGAAAAAATGACCGGAGGGTTTTATCTGGGGACTTTGATTATTCTGATTTCGGTGCTGATCTATCCTATATATAATTACATTCTAAAAAGGAGAATGGCCAAGAGAATGTTGGGATCTTAGCTCAAAACGGGGAGATTTTCCCAAGGTCGTCGTGCTTTTTAAGTACAAATTCCTGACTTTAAGGGAATGTAATCCTTTGAAGTTATAACTTTACGGGAATATAATCCTTTAAAGTTAATAGCTTGAATTTGAGCCTTCACCAAGTCAGAATCCTCGCTGGCTTTCTTGCATTTATGGGGTTTTTCTAGTTTGAAAGTGGAGTCAAGCCAAGGGCAAAAGAAATTCCAAATGAGTAGTGAGAATAGAGCTCAAAAAGTGGTAATCTCTTTCAAAGTAGTCAATGCCAATTTCAATTCTTCGTCTGTGATATTTCCGATTTTTTGAATCAGTCTTTGTTTTGAAATTGATCGGATGTGGAAAACCAACATTTCAGAAACATCCTTCAGCCCGTTTTCAGGATTTGGGGAAATGATGGGGTTGCCGGTATAGTTTTTGATTTTTGTTGTAAGGGGCATTGCGATTACTATTTGCAGGTATTTGTTCAGCAAATTGCCACTGATAATCACCACCGGTGGAAAGCCGGCTTGTTCGCTTCCCTGTACTGGGTCAAGACTCGCGTACCAAATCTCACCTTGCTTCATCAGGCAGTTGTTTGAGGTAATCAGCCATTCCCTCTTCAGCGAGGCTGATCATTTCTTCATCTTCCGATGAAGTCTTATAGGATTTGACATATTCAGCCCTTCGAAGATGTTCAAGATAAATTCTGAGTGCATTTTCGATCAGCTTGTTTTTGGGCAAGGCGAGTTTTTTTGCTTGGTCAGAAAGCATTTCAAGCAAGTCGTCAGGCAGTGAACTTGTAAATGTTGACATGATGTTTTCAATTGGTATTCAAAAATGGTATTTATAAAATATAAATACGAATCCTATTTAAAATTAACCTTCAAACAAAATTCTGTATCCCATTGTTTATTATTAATTCTATGTCACAAATTATTCCTTTTCCATTTGAGGGAAATTTTTATTTTGAATTTGAAATATCATCTATTTTCATGTTGGAGGTGAATACACTGCAATGGGCGGTATCCTTGAGACTTCATTATTGTTTTCCACTTTGTTTGAGAAACATTTCGTTTATTCGGTTTTTTTTTTTTTAGTTTCAACAAATTATTGTTCTACATAAATTCCAAAAATTATGAAAAAACTAGTGTTTTCAATTTTCTTAAACATCTTTATGATGTTACCTTTTCTTTCTTTTACTGACGCAAAGGCACAAAGGCTTTTGATTTTAGATAGGCAAGAGATAGTATGGCAGCCTAATGGAAGCTATTTGGTATACGATGTTTGTTATTATGGGCCGGGCTTTTGTGGGGATGGTGGTCCTCAAAATTGATTTAGGACCTTATTTTTAAATCTAAATATGAGTCTGATAATTCAAAATCTCCAAAATCTTTTGCGTTTTTCTATTTCCGGAATTTGCTTATTAACATGTGTTTTTTTCTTTTCGTGTCAATCAAATACTAATTCTGTAAATGATTTAAAGAATGAAAAAGATTTGGAGGTTTTTTTGCTTAGGGTGGAAAATGAGTTTGGTTTTAATTTTCCAAATTCGCTGCAATTGGAGTTTGTAACACCTCTTGAGACTACAGCGGCTTCTATTATAGGCACATTTCAAAAGCTAGTTGTTTCTCCCGACAAAGAAGAATACTTTATCTGGGATAGTAAGCAATCAAGAATTTTGGTTTTCGACCGAAAGGGTAATTTGAATAGAGTCCTAGATAAAAAAGGTCCTGGACCGGATGAATATTTGGACATCAGTGATTTTCAGGTCAATTTCGTAGAAGGTGTTTTAGAATTGATTGATTACAGAAGAATTGTAAAATACGACCTGAATACTTTTGAATACATAGGAGAGGTATCATTGAGGGAAGTCAAAGGAGATGTCAATTTTAGGTATTTTGTCAATATAGATGGAGTTTATTATCTCTGGACCAATATTCCTCAAAATCAAAGGAATATTCAAAATGATCTTGGAAGCTTAGCTAATTTCCATCTTGTCAGGAAGGATGGGGATTCCACTTCATATTTTGTTCAAAAAGAGTTTGGGATATTGGGCGATCAGAGATTCTATTCTGCTGACGAGCCGGGCGAATATAATATCTCACCGGTTTTGGGAAATAACAACATTCTTAGAGTTAAAAAAGACAGTGTTTTTATAAGTTTTAAATTTAAGTTTGAAGATCATAAATCCATGCCTTTGTCGGAATTTGAAAATTGGCAAGGAAGCGCTATACAGATGTTAGAGAATGATTATTTTAAGTTTTTGACAAATATCAGAGAAACAAAACAACACATATTTTTTCAGTTTGCAGGAAAAGGAACTGCTTATTATGTACTGATGGATAAAACCAGGAATGAGATAATATCTATAGGAAGGTCAAAAAGCCTACTTCCAAATATCATTCTTTCTGATAGAGATAACTTTTACTGTTTCATTTATCCTGAATTTTTGAAGGAGTATTACAAAAATGGAGAGGATTTTAGTAACCATCCAATCTTGAAGTCAATTGATATTGATGCTTTAGGAAAAGATGACAATCCAATCCTAATTAAATTCAAGCTCTAACAAAGACAAGCCAAATTCATAAAAAAATCCTATTTCCAATCTACATCACCCCTTCAAAAACGAAATATTCCTTGTCCCATTCTTTTGCCTCAGGCTTGTGTTCAAACAATCCAAAAACCGTAGAACCGGAACCGGACATTGCTGCGTAATAAGCCCCAAGATCATATAAGGATTTTTTGATGGCTGCCAATTCAGGATATTGAGGAAAAATACTTTTCTCAAAATCATTTTGCAGTTCGGTTTTCCAAAGAGTTTTGTCCTTCAGGATTTGGGCAAGATCCTTTTCCGGTTTTTTGGGACTTACTCCTGCATACGCTTCTTTGGTGCCGATATGGATGGGAGGCTTGACGAGCCATAGATGGTTCCCTTTCAGGTCTACTTCCGCAGGTTCCATGATTTCGCCTCGGCCTGTTGCGATTTTTGGGGTATTGTCGATAAAAAAAGCGCAGTCACTTCCAAGTTGAGCCGCATAGTCCTCCAAAAACCAGTTTTCCAGATGCAGGTCAAAGAGGTTGTTCATCAGCCTCAGCGCAAAAGCCGCATCGGCAGAACCGCCGCCAAGCCCGGCACCCATGGGAATATTTTTGTGTAAATGAATATGGACATTGGGCAGGTCATTGAAATCTTTCCTCAATAATTTGAAGGCTTTCAAGATCAGGTTGTCTTTCTCCTCTCCAGGAATGGAAAGTCCGGAAGTATCAAACACCGTTTTATTTGACAGGATCATTTCCAAGGCATCATACAGCGGGATGGGGACCATGCAGGTTTCGATGTCATGATAGCCGTCTTTCCTCTTGGCAGTGATGTGAAGTCCTAGGTTGATCTTTGCATTTGGAAATGAAATCATGAGAGAAAACAGGTTTTGTTGGTTTTTGAATCGGATTTTTCAGCTTTGAAATTAGAATTTAAAATTGGATTTGCTGATTCTTTCTCCGCTTAGGGTAATGAAATTTTTGATATTCTGACAATTTGTGAAAATGAGATTCCCGATTCGGTTATGTCGTTTTTTTGCTTGTTTGGGGGTTGAATAGTAATTATCCATATCCATTGTTGAATTTGATACCCGATTATTTTTCTTTTGAAAAAAATTCAAAAAAATTAACTTTTGGTTAGTGATATGTGAAATCAATACATTCTTTTGATTTGTGAATAAATATGAGTCTAGGATAGGTAAAAGTTTTACATATGTCCATTTTGCCAAATAAAATACTATACATAAAACTTTTTCATTCATTATAAATATATGTTTGGCATAAAAAATGAAATTAAATATTGTATCTCTGGAAATAGAGGTTTAATATTGTACCACGTTAGCCAAACAAAAAAGAACCACACCACATGTTTCAAATAGTCACTCCTCTAAGCTTTATTATTCTCATTTGTAATAAACACTGAGGCACCTGACATATTTGACCTACAACCATACAATGTTAAGTGCCTCAGATGATGGGGCACTTTTTTTATAAACCTATTAAACCAACCTGAAGTAACCATGAGTTTGAAAAAACACAGTTGGGAAATCAGTCAGAATGAAGAACATCCCGCAGGCAAAGCCATGCTATATGCCACGGGAATGTCTGATAAACAGATGAACCAGCCCTTTGTAGGGATAGCGAGTTGCGGCTATGAAAGTAACCCCTGCAATATGCACCTCAATGACTTTGCCGGTCTGATCAAGGAAGCTACAAGAGCTCATGGTTTGACCGGTTTGGTTTTTAATACCATCGGGATTTCTGATGGAATTTCTATGGGAACCTCCGGGATGCGGTATTCATTGGTGTCGAGAGAGATCATTGCCGATTCCATCGAATCCTTTATCCTTGGCCATTCTTTTGACGCCTGTGTCGCCGTGGCCGGCTGTGATAAAAACATGCCCGGAGCGATCATGGGGATGTTAAGGATCAACAGGCCATCGATCATGGTATATGGTGGCACTATCCGTTCCGGAAATTACAAAGGAGAAAAGCTGAACATCGTATCTGCTTTTGAAGCCTATGGCAAAAGAGTAAAGGGTGAACTCAGCGATCAGGATTATCAGGGAGTGATTGAGAATGCCTGTCCCGGTGCAGGTGCCTGTGGCGGGATGTACACTGCCAACACCATGTCCTCAGCCATAGAAGCAATGGGCATGTCTTTGCCATACAGTTCTTCGACTCCTGCCACCGCAGATGAAAAAATGGCTGAGTGCAGGGATATTTCCAAATACATCTCCATCCTTTTGGAAAAAGATATCAAGCCAAAGGACATCGTCACAAAGAAAAGTCTTGAAAATGCAGTCCGGGTGGCAGTTGCACTTGGAGGAAGTACCAATGCTGTTTTACATATTTTGGCTATTGCCAAAACTGCAGGAGTGGATTTTACACTTGATGACTTTGCAAGAGTGAATCATGAGACCCCCTTGATAGGTGATTTCAAGCCCTCAGGTAAATTTCTGATGGAAGACCTTTTTGAGCAGGGAGGACTTCCTGCTTTTATGAAATATTTATTGAATAATGGCATGCTTCACGGCGACTGTATGACAGTGACCGGAAAAACCGTTGCAGAAAATCTTTCAGATATTGAGCCTGTGGTACCATCTATGGTGAATGTGATCCATCCTTTGGAAACGCCACTGAAAGAAACGGGACATCTTTGTGTACTTAAAGGTAATCTTGCCCCTGAAGGCTCTGTGGCGAAAATTACCGGAAAAGAAGGAAAATCCTTTACAGGTCCTGCCCATGTTTTTGATTCTGAATTGGAAGCAAATGAGGGGATCAAAAATAAATTGGTAAATAAAGGAGAAGTCATTGTCATCCGCTATATAGGTCCAAAAGGCGGCCCTGGGATGCCGGAGATGCTGAAACCTACCTCCATGATTATCGGTGCCGGTTTGGGTGCGGACGTTGCTTTGATCACTGATGGTAGGTTTTCCGGTGGTACGCACGGATTTGTTGTTGGTCATGTGACCCCTGAGGCATATTCCGGAGGACCTATTGGTCTTATTCAAAACGGCGACATCATCACCATCGATGCGGATTCACTGACTTTGAGTTGTGCTGTGAGCGATGCCGAAATGGCTGAAAGGAAGAAGCATTGGAAAAATAAGGATTTGAGTGATCTCCAGGGAACACTCAAGAAATACAACAAACTCGTGTCCTCCGCTTCGGAAGGATGTGTGACAGATAAGTAATTTTAAATCATCCAATTCTATGGTTAGAGGAGCAGACATCGTAGTGAGATCCTTGATCGCCGAAAATGCCGAATTCATCTTCGGTTATCCCGGCGGTGCAATTATGCCGGTTTATGATGCATTGTATGATTATAGTGATCAGATCAAGCATGTGCTGACACGTCATGAGCAAGGAGCAATCCATGCTGCGCAGGGTTATGCACGGGTTTCCGGTAAAGTAGGAGTCGTACTTGCCACTTCCGGTCCGGGCGCTACTAACCTTATTACCGGTCTCGCTGATGCTCAGATTGACAGCACTCCTCTAGTCTGTATTACAGGACAAGTGGCTGCCCACCTTTTGGGTTCAGATGCTTTTCAGGAGACTGACGTGATCGGGTTATCTATGCCCGGTACCAAATGGAATATTCAGGTCCGAAGGGTGGAGGATATTGCTCCTGCCATCGCCAAGGCATTTCATATCGCAAAGACAGGAAGACCAGGTCCCGTTTTGGTGGACATTACCAAAAATGCACAGGTAGAGTTCGGTGAATTCAACTATGAACCTTGTTTCGGGATTAGGTCATACAGACCCTATGTCAACATCAATCCTACAGCCATAGCTGCGGCAGCCCAATTGATCAATGATGCAAAAAGACCGTACGTCCTTTATGGACAAGGTGTAATCCTTGCCAATGCCGAAAAAGAGCTAAAAGAATTTTTGGATAAATCAGGAATACCGGCTGCTTCCACGCTTCTTGGATCGGGGGCCCTTTCCCAGGATCATCCTTCCTATGTCGGCAAACTCGGCATGCATGGCAACTACGCACCAAATCTTCTGACCAATCAATGTGATATTTTGATAGCCATCGGGATGAGGTTTGATGACAGGGTTACCGGTGACTTGAAGCGGTACGCCAAGCAAGCCCAAGTCGTCCACCTGGAATTGGATCCATCTGAGATTGATAAAAATGTAAAATGTGCAGTTCCGGTTTTGGGAGATTGCAAGCAAAGCTTGCCCTTATTGACCGATGCGGTCAACTCCAATACCCACCATGAATGGTTTGAAAAATTCAGGGAATTGGACAAAGAAGAAAAAGCAGCCGTCATGTCCTATGACCTGGAATCGACCCATGGAGGATTGCATATGGGGGAAGTCATCCAATTGATCAACCAGTTTAAGGATGAAAACGCTATTCTCGTGACAGACGTAGGCCAGCATCAAATGATCTCCTGGAGGTATTTTAATTACAAAGAATCCAGAACCCAAGTCACTTCAGGTGGTCTTGGTACAATGGGTTTTGCCCTTCCTGCGGCTTTGGGAGCGCAATTACACGATTTTAAAAGACAGGTAATCTGTGTAGTTGGAGACGGAGGAATACAGATGACCATTCAGGAATTTGGAACCATCATGCAGACCAAAGCTCCTGTCAAAGTAGTCCTTCTTAACAACAACTACCTGGGAATGGTAAGGCAGTGGCAACAGCTTTTCTTTGATAAAAGGTATTCTTTTACAGAACTTGAAAATCCCGATTTTATCAAAATAGCTGAGGCCTACAAACTCAGAGCGGTGAAAGTGACAGAGAGACACGAGTTGAAGGAGGCAGTCGCCCAAATGATTTTGCATGAAGGACCGTTTTTCCTTGAAGTTGTCGTGGAGAAAGAAGACAACGTGTTTCCGATGATTGCGACCGGCTGCTCGGTTGAAGAGGTAAGGTTAAGCTAGGAATGAAACTGAATTTATGAACCGATATACCATATTAGTATATACCGAAAATTTTATAGGGATACTTAACCGTATCACAATCATTTTCACCAGAAGAGGAATAAATATTGATGCGTTGACAGCATCGGAAAGTCGCTTGGATGGTATCCATAAAATTACCATCGAGGTCACAGTGACCGATGATCAAATCATCCAGCTTTCAAAACAGATCGAAAAAGTAGTGGATGTGATCAAGGTGTATTACTTCATGGATCATGAAGTAGTATATCAGGAAATCGCGTTGTACAAAATCCCGATCGAGAGTTTGGATCCAAGCCTTGAGAAAGTCATCAGGCAATTCAATGCCCATATCATTGCGGCAGAAAAAGAATTTGTTGTCTTGGAATTTACCGGACACAAAGAAGATACCCAGGCATTGTTAGAAATTCTAAAACCATTCAACCTGTTGGAATTTGCCCGTTCGGGAAGGGTGGCGATCGCCAAACCCAAATTTTCCATCACAGAATATTTAAATAATCAAACCTAATTTTATCACACTATGAAACTGAAATTCGGATCAGTAGAAGAAAACGTAGTCACCAGAGAGGAATTTCCTTTGGAGAAAGCAAGAGAAGTATTGAAGGATGAAACCATTGCGGTATTGGGATATGGCGTGCAAGGCCCCGGCCAGGCGCTCAACCTGAGAGACAACGGTTTCAATGTCATCGTCGGACAAAGGAAAAACTCCAAAACTTGGGACAAAGCTGTTGCTGATGGCTGGGTACCTGGTGAGACTTTGTTTGAATTGGAAGAAGCTTGCGAAAAAGGCACTATTATTCAGTTCCTTCTTTCTGATGCCGGTCAGATTGCACTTTGGCCGACTGTTAAAAAATACCTTACTCCCGGAAAAGCCCTTTATTTCTCCCATGGATTTGGGATTACTTACAAGGAAAAAACAGGAATTATTCCACCTGCTGATGTGGACGTCATCTTGGTTGCTCCAAAAGGATCAGGTACTTCCTTGAGAAGAATGTTTGTCGAAGGGCGTGGATTGAATTCATCCTTCGCTATTTTCCAAGATGGGACAGGCAGAGCCAAAGACAGGGTAATTGCTCTTGGAATCGGTGTTGGTTCGGGGTATTTGTTTGAGACAGATTTCTACAGAGAAGTGACTTCTGACCTTACAGGAGAAAGAGGAACTTTGATGGGAGCGATTCAGGGTATATTTGCCGCGCAGTACGAAGTGTTGAGGGCAAATGGACATACGCCATCTGAAGCATTCAACGAAACAGTTGAAGAATTGACTCAAAGCTTGATGCCATTGGTAGCCGAAAACGGAATGGATTGGATGTATGCCAATTGCTCCACAACTGCCCAAAGAGGTGCTTTGGACTGGTGGAAACCTTTCAGAGATGCCACCAAGCCTGTTTTTGAGGAATTGTATAATAGTGTAAAATCCGGAAAAGAAGCGCAAAAATCAATTGACTCTAACAGCAAGCCTGATTACAGAGAAAAATTAGAAGTTGAATTGAAAGAATTGAGAGATTCTGAAATGTGGCAAGCAGGTGCTACTGTCAGAAAATTGAGACCAGAAAATAACTGAGGAAATTATGAGTGAAAAGCTATGGATATTTGATACTACCCTCCGGGATGGAGAGCAGGTACCGGGATGTCAGTTAAACTCCCAGGAAAAGATAGTGGTGGCGCAAGCTTTAGAAAAACTTGGAGTTGATATCATCGAGGCAGGATTTCCAATTTCCAGTCCCGGCGATTTCAATTCGGTAGTAGAAATTTCCAAAGCTGTATCTAATCCTATCATCTGCGCCCTTTCAAGGGCAGTGGAGAAAGACATAGAAGTCGCTGCCGATGCTTTGAAGTATGCCAAAAAAGGAAGAATCCATACAGGCATCGGAGTTTCACCTTACCATATTCAATTCAAGCTGAGATCCACACCTGACAACATCATCGAAAGAGGTGTCAGGGCGGTGAAATATGCAAAAAGCTTTGTCGAAGATGTTGAATTCTACGCTGAGGATGCTGGAAGGGCCGAGTTGCCTTTCTTAGCAAAAATCATAGAAGCTGTGATCAAAGCCGGAGCAACTGTAGTCAATATCCCGGATACTACCGGTTATTGTCTCCCTGAGCAATATGGCGCGATCATCCGCTACTTGAAGGAAAACGTGTCCAATATTGACAAAGCGATCATTGCGACACATTGCCATAATGACTTGGGAATGGCCACTGCCAATACCATAGCAGGTGTACAAAACGGCGCAAGGCAAGCAGAACTTACGATCAATGGCATCGGAGAACGTGCAGGAAATACCTCTTTGGAAGAAGTAGTCATGGCGATTAAGTGCCACCATGCCATTCCGGTACATACCAATATCAAAACCGAATTGATCTATGGGACGAGCAGGTTGATCTCAAAGTTGATGAACATGCCGGTGCAGCCCAACAAAGCGATAGTAGGAAGAAATGCATTTGCCCATTCCTCCGGTATCCACCAAGACGGCGTCCTCAAGCATAGGGAAAATTACGAAATCATCGACCCAAAAGAGGTTGGCGTTCATGAATCTACCATTGTCCTGACTGCGAGAAGCGGCAGGGCAGCACTCAAGCATCATTTGGATGCCTTAGGCGTGGAACTTGAAGGTGAACCCTTGAGGGAAGTATATGAAGAGTTTTTGCTTTTGGCTGATTCCAAAAGAGATATCGGTACCAAGGATTTACTTTCTCTTGTAGGAAAATTTATGGATGGTTCTTCTTTTATAGGACTTGGGAAAGTAAGCTACCAGTCAAACGGCGAAATCAAAGCCCATGTAGAATTAAAGGTAGGGGAGAAAAATTTTGAGGCAGACTCAACTGGCAACGGACCTGTGGATGCGGTTTTGAAAGCAATTGAATCAATTGTCAAACCACAGATTGAGCTTGAGGAATTCCTCATCCAAGCGATAACACATGGAAGTGATGATGTGGCCAAAGTACACATGAGAATCATCCAGGGAGACAAACCTTATTATGGTTTTGCATCCAATACAGATATTGTATTGGCTTCTGCACAGGCATTTGTGGATGCCCTAAACAAAATACCTGTCAAAGACAAAGTGATTGTAGCGTAAGTTAAGATGGAAAAAAATACATTATTCGATAAAATCTGGGATTCACATGTGGTACGTTCCGTACCCAATGGTCCTGATGTCTTCTTCATTGATAAGCATTTTATCCATGAAGTGACAAGCCCGGTAGCGTTTCTGAATCTGGAAAAAAGAGGCATTGGTGTTCTGCATCCAGACAGGACAGTCGGCACGCCTGACCACAATGTACCTACCGTCGATCAGGACAAAACTATCAAGGACAAACTTTCCCGCATGCAGGTGGAAAAACTGAGGGAAAACTGTAAAAAATATGGCATTGAACTGCATGATTTGGGATCGGACCATCATGGTATTGTCCATGTGATCGGTCCTGAGTTGGGTATCACCCAACCGGGCATGACCATAGTCTGTGGTGATAGCCATACTTCTACCCATGGCGCTTTTGGGGCAATTGCATTTGGAATCGGAACTTCCGAAGTGGAGATGGTTTTGGCAACACAATGCATCATGCAGACCAAAGCTAAAAAAATGAGGATCACAATAGATGGTACATTAGGTGCCGGAGTGACTTCAAAAGACATCATCCTCTACATCATTGCCAAAATTTCTGCCGCAGGGGCAACAGGTTACTTTGTGGAATATGCAGGCTCTGCTATCCGTAGCCTGAGTATGGAAGCAAGAATGACCATCTGTAACATGAGTATCGAAATGGGTGCCCGTGGAGGATTGATAGCTCCTGACGAAACCACTTTTGCCTACCTCAAAGGAAAACAGTATGCACCAAAAGGTGAAGCTTGGGACAAAACTGTGGCTTATTGGAAAACCTTGAAAACAGACGAAGGCGCTGTTTTTGACAAAGAATATACTTTTGATGGCACTGATATCGAGCCGATGATAACCTACGGTACCAATCCAGGTATGGGGATTAAAATCAAAGGCAACATCCCGACAACTGAAGGAATGGAAGGAAGCAATAAAATTTCCTATCTCAAATCTTTGGAATACATGGGTTTTGCACCTGGCGAACCTATCAAAGGGAAAAAAGTGGATTACGTCTTCGTAGGAAGCTGTACCAACGGTCGTATAGAAGACATCCGCTCGGTGGCTGCTTTTGTCAAAGGAAAACAAAAAGCCGCTAACATTACCGCTTGGATAGTTCCAGGATCGAGAGAAGTAGAGAAAATGGCGCATGAAGAAGGTTTGGTAAAAATATTGGAAGATGCCGGTTTCGAATTGAGACAACCGGGCTGTTCAGCTTGTCTTGCCATGAATGACGACAAAATTCCTTCAGGAAAATATGCTGTATCTACTTCTAACAGGAATTTTGAAGGAAGACAAGGTCCTGGTGCAAGAACACTTTTGGCCAGTCCGCTTACGGTCGCAGCTGTAGCCGTAACAGGTGTAATCGCAGATCCTAGGGAGGTATTTTAATCAAAAAGAAAGAAAAAATGGCTTACGATAAATTCAATATACTTACCAGCACAGTTGTTCCTTTACCTGCCGAAAACGTCGATACGGACCAAATCATTCCGGCTCGCTTTCTAAAAGCGACCGAAAGGGAAGGTTTCGGAGACAACCTGTTCAGGGATTGGAGATATGATGTAGAAGGTAATCCCAAAAAGGAATTTGTACTCAACGACCCTACCTATTCAGGGAAAATTCTCCTTTCAGGAAAAAACTTCGGTTCAGGTTCCAGCCGTGAACACGCAGTTTGGGCAATCTACGATTATGGATTCAGAGCGGTTGTTTCAAGCTTCTTTGCAGATATTTTCAAAAACAACTGTCTGAACATCGGTGTTTTGCCGGTAACGATCAGTCCCGAATTTGCAGAGGTTTTGTTTAAAGCAGTGGAAGCCGATCCAAAGGCAGAAGTGGAAATAGATATCGACAAACAAAAAATCACACTGCTCAGCACAGGAGCATCTGAATCTTTTGACATCAATTCCTACAAAAAGGAAAACATGAAAAACGGTTTCGATGACATTGATTACTTATTGAACATCAAGGAGGAGATAGCAGCATTTGCTGAAAACAGATAAAAACCTCAATTAGTAGGTTTGGGATCAAATTTGGATTCGAATCTATCCAGCTAATTCTTCATTCTAAATTATTAATTCCGTAAGCGCGAGTAATTACTTTGTGCCAAACTCCAAAAAATGGGTCATCACAGGAAAATAGAAATCATGGATACCACTCTGAGGGATGGAGAGCAGACCTCGGGAGTTTCCTTTCTTCCTTCAGAAAAACTTCAGATAGCCAAACTGCTATTGGATGAAATGAAGGTGGACCGGATCGAGGTGGCTTCTGCCCGGGTTTCTGAAGGGGAAATGGAAGGAGTGAAAAGGATTACCCAATGGGCTTCCGAAAAAGGATATCTCGATAGGGTAGAAGTGTTGGGTTTTGTGGATACCCCTGATTCTATCAATTGGTTAAAGGAGGCCGGAGGGAAGGTTCTCAACCTTTTGACCAAAGGTTCTCTCAATCACCTGACCCATCAGCTTCGGAAAACCCCGGAGCAACATTTCATGGATATTGAAAAAAGCGTGCTCTATGCCCGTCAAAATGGTATTTCGGTCAATGTTTACTTGGAAGATTGGTCTAATGGCATGAGAAATTCCATGGATTACACCATGGATTTGATTGGCGTTTTGGTACAGCTTCAGGTAAGGAGAATCATGCTTCCCGATACCTTGGGATTGCTCAATCCCAGAGAAGTTTCCCATTTTCTCAAGCTAATTACGAGCGAATATCCTGATACCCATTTTGATTTTCACGCACACAATGATTATGATCTGTCCGTGGCCAATGTGCTCGAGGCAATTTATAACGGCGTAGGCGGTATCCACACCACTGTCAATGGATTGGGAGAAAGGGCCGGTAATGCGCCACTTGAATCTGTCATTGCGGTTTTGAAGGACTTTACAGACTTTAAGCTGAACGTCAAAGAGAATAAAATCTATCGTGTCAGCAAGTTGGTGGAGCAATTTTCCGGTCAGCATATCCCGGCAAATAAGCCTGTTGTTGGTGAAAATGTATTTACCCAAACTGCCGGAATCCATGCAGATGGTGACAATAAGAAAAATCTCTATTTCAATGATTTGCTTCCGGAGCGATTTGGCCGTCAAAGAAAATATGCCTTGGGCAAGACATCAGGAAAAGCCAATATTGTCAAAAATCTGCAGGAATTGGGTATCTCTCTTGAACCTGAAGAACTGACAAAAGTTACCCAAAGGATCATTGAATTAGGGGACAAGAAAGAACGTGTGACCACAGAAGACTTGCCTTATATCATTTCTGATGTGTTGCAGAACAACTCCATCTCCCATGATATTTTCATTGAAGGTTATAACCTCAGCCATTCTAAGGGTCTGAGGCCCACTGTGCAATTGAAGATCAACATCAATGGCGAAAGCTATGAAGAAGGATCTTCAGGAGATGGTCAATACGATGCTTTCATGAAGGCATTGAAAAAGATTTACAAATCTTTGAATAAGGAATTACCGGTTTTGACCAATTACAGTGTCACTATTCCTCCCGGAGGAAAGACTGATGCTTTTGTAGAAACAGTTATTACTTGGGATTTTGGTAAGCTATTTAAAACCAAAGGCTTGGACAGCGACCAAACGGTGGCGGCTTTAAAGGCGACCGAAAAAATGCTGAACATCATTGAAAAAATTAAAAAAACAGAGCCGGGAATCGGAACTCACCCGGATGAAAACCCTGAACTAGATAAAAAGAATTTCTATGGAAATGAATATAGCGCTATTGCCGGGTGACGGCATCGGCCCCGAGGTGATTGCACAGGCAGTCAAAGTTGTAAAAGCTGTAGCTGAGAAATTTGGCCATACCATACATTTTGAAGAGGCTCCAGTAGGTGCTGCTGCGATTGACCTTACAGGCAATCCTTATCCGGATGAGACTCATGAAGTGTGTTTGAGAGCGGATGCAGTGCTTTTTGGCGCGATAGGTGATCCCAAATATGACAATGATCCCAAAGCCAAAGTTAGACCTGAACAGGGATTATTGGCAATGAGAAAGAAGCTTGGATTGTTTGCCAATGTGCGGCCAACCTTTACCTTTCCTTCTTTGGTGCATAAATCTCCATTGAAATTGGATAGAATAGAGGGAGTGGATTTGGTTTTCTTTAGGGAGTTGACCGGAGGGATCTATTTTGGGGAACCCCGTGGAAGAAACGAGCAGGGTACCAAAGCATTTGATACCAATGTGTATTCCAAAGAAGAAATCACGAGGTTGGCAAGAATGGGTTTCGAAGCTGCCCAAAAGAGAAGGAAATTATTGACCTGTGTGGACAAGGCCAATGTATTGGCTACTTCCAGACTTTGGAGAGAGACTGTGCAGGAATTGGCTCCGGAATATCCTGATGTCAAAGTGGAATATGAATTTGTGGATGCTGTCGCCATGCGTTTGATCCAATGGCCAAAGGCGTATGATGTCCTGATCACTGAGAATCTATTTGGAGATATTCTGACAGACGAAGCATCAGTAATATCAGGTTCCATGGGTTTGATGCCTTCTGCCTCATTGGGTACTGACAACAAGCTTTTTGAACCGATCCACGGTTCTTATCCACAAGCGGCGGGCAAGGACATCGCAAATCCATTGGGCACGATACTTTCGGCGGCGATGATGTTTGAGTATGCATTCGACCTAAGGGAAGAAGCAAAAACCATTTCTGATATTGTAAATAGGTCATTAGCTGAAGGGATCGTTACAGAAGATATCGCCGAAGGCGGAAAAGCTTACAAAACTTCCGAAGTGGGGGATTGGTTGGCTGCCAATATTTAAAATTGAAGCGAAAGAATTTTAGGAAAACCCTCCAAATGTTCAAAACTTTTGGAGGGTTTTGTATTTGGAATGTTTGATGCTTTTATTTGTCATTTAGCCATCAATCCAAAATGCAAAACAGACCTTATTCTTACCTTTTTTACCTGCAATACCTAGGGCTTCGGTATCATGGTTGGCAAAAGCAACTTGGAGTCAAAACCATTCAAGGGACTTTGGAAAAAGCATTTCGGTTTGTATTAGGTCACGAAGATTTTACTATCCTCGGTGCAAGCAGGACAGATGCAGAAGTTTCCTGTAATGGTGGTGCATTTGAATTGTTTTTGAAACATGAAATCTCTCCCGACCTTATTGAAACCATAAATTCATTTCTCCCTTCAGATATCAGGCTATTAGGGTTTGAGCCTGTTCCATTGACCTTTAATGTTATTCAGGATGTCATTTGGAAAGAATACCGTTTTCACTTTGCAATTGGAGAAAAGTTTCATCCTTTTGCGGCGGGAAATATGACTTTTTTTGAAGGAATACCTGATCTTGATTTGATGAAAAAGGGCGCAAAACTTTTTGTAGGGAAACATGATTTCCGGCGGTTTTGCTCTATCGATAAAGTGACAGATGATTATATAAGAGAAGTTTTGGAGGCTGACATTTGTTCCCATTCTCAGGCTGGAAAAGGCCTTACTCCGGAAAAAGCCTTCACTTTTTCGGTAAAGGGAAAGGGGTTCCTCAGGTATCAGGTAAGGATGATGATGGCGGCTTTGATGGATTTAGGACTGGGGAAAATAACTTTGGAAGATTTTAAAAATGCCTTGGATTCAGACCAAACAAGTCCCATTTCGATTGCAGCACCTGCAAATGGATTGGTTTTGGAGAGGGTGGAATTCAAAAAATAAGGGCTGAAACTAATCAGCCCTTATTTTTAAAATGAATCTTTGAACTTTAAAGATCCATGAATTTATTCATGATATCCTCAGAAATCCCTGTATTGGAATAACCACCGTCGTGGAAAAGGTTCTGCATGGTGACCATTCTGGTCAAATCTGAAAACATGGTTATGATATAATCAGCACAAGCTTCAGCTGATGCATTTCCAAGTGGAGACATGGAATCCGCAAAATTATAGAAGGTATCGAATCCGCCGATTCCTGTTCCCGCGGTAGTCTTGGTGGGAGATTGGGAAATGGTATTTACCCTTACTTTTTTGAGCTTGCCATATCTGTATCCATAACCTCTTGCAATGCTTTCCAAAAGTGCTTTGGCATCAGCCATATCTGTATAGAAGGGATATACTCTTTGCGCTGCGATGTAGGAAAGTCCAAGGATAGAACCCCACTCGTTCATGGCGTCCATCTTCTCAGCTACCTGCATCATTTTGTGAAAAGATATAGAAGAGACATCGTAGGATTTTGCTGCCCATTCGTAATTGAGATCGCCATAGGAGCGTCCTTTACGGATATTTGGGGACATGCCAATAGAGTGAAGCAAAAAGTCAAAGTTCCCACCTAAATACTCACGGGCTTCGGTATAGAGTTTTTCGATATCTTCCAAAGAAGTGGCGTCTGCAGGGATGACGATGGTATTGCACTGCTCTGCTAATTCCTTGATGGCCCCCATTCTCATGGCGATAGGTGCATTGGTCAATACAAACCTTCCACCTTGTTCGTGTGCTTTGAGTGCAGCTTTCCAAGCAATGGAGTTTTCATCTAAAGCTCCTGTGATTATTCCGAGTTTTCCTTTCAATAAATTCTCTGGCATGATATGTTCTTTTGATTTGGTCAAATAATGTGTAAAAATAAGATTTGGAGAGGCAAGAACCAAGTACAAAGTATCAAGTAAAGAAGTGAGAAACGAGAGGAGGCAGAAAATGGCGAGAGGTGAAAGGTAAGAGGTGGGGGAGGTTGGAAGTACCAAGTGCCAACTATCAAGAAGCGAGTATCAAGTATCAAGTACTAAGTACCAAGTACAAAGTACCAAATACCAAGAAGTGAGGTATAAGTAGATGGTGTGATGCGAAAGGTAAGAGGAAAAAGGGAACAAGGGCAAAGGTCAGTTAACCAATTTACCAAATACCCAATAACCAAATAAACAATTAACTCCCCAACAACTCCCTAGCACTTTCAAACGCAGTTGGAGACGGATTGGCTCCGGCGATCATTTTGGCGATTTCCAAAACCCGCTCCTCCCCATCTAAAAGCTTTATTTTACTGATGGTCTTGTCTGCGCTGTTGTCTTTATACACAAAATAATGTTGGTCGCCCTTGGCAGCCACTTGTGGCAGATGACTGATACAAATGACTTGGTGCTGTTTTGCAATGTCCTGCATCATTCTGACCATCTGAAGCGCGATTTCACCCGAAACACCGGTATCTATTTCATCAAAAATCAAAGTCGGGAGGGCCATTTTATCAGCCATGATATACTTGATGGCGAAGATCAATCTGGAAAATTCACCGCCTGAAGCCACCTGTTTCAATGCTTGTGGTTTTACGCCTTTATTGGCTGAAAAAAGGATATCAATCTGATCCATTCCGTTTTTGGTTGGGGTGATTGATTGCTGCGAAAACTCAACCTGCGCATTTTCCATACCCAATTGTTGTAATAATTTTGCAAGTTGGGAAGCAAATGGATGAAATGCTGATTTCCTTTTTTCGGAAAGGGCTTTGCCTTTTTCGGTCAATTCTTTCTCTGCAGTTTCTTTGGCTTTTTTCAGTTTCTCAAGTTCTTCATCCAGATTCTCCACCAAAAAGACTTTATCAGCGAGTTGATTTTCCAAAGCAATCAGTGCTTCCACACTATCCAAACCATGTTTTTTCTGCAGGTGGTAAATTTTGCTTAACCTCGTCCTTACTGTTTCAAGTTTGGCAAAATCAACTTCAATCTGTCTATCTTCTTCTTCCAGACTTGCCGCGATATCTTTCAATTCAATCAATACGCTTTGAAATCGTTCACCATAGGTTTCAAATCTATGCGCATATTTCGAGAGCTGTTGCACACCTTGATTGGCCAAAGCCAAAAGCTTCAAGGCTCCAAATTGCTCGTCCTCCATTTGGGAAAGGACTTCCTGAATTTTAGACTTGATGTCCTCGGCATTTTCCAAGATTTCCTGCTCACTTTCCAGGTCATTTTGCTCACCTTCCTGAAGTTTCAATTCGGATAATTCTTCCAACTGAAATCTATTGAAATCAGCTTCTTTTTTCATTTCTAAAGCTTCTTGACTTAGCTTTTCAAATACCTTTTTTGCAGACTGGAATGACTTAAAAGTTGATAAATAAGAAGCTTTTTCTTGATGGCTTTTTGAAAATGCATCTACCAAGTCCAATTGGTATTCACCTTCCCCAAGTTGCAGGTTATCATGTTGTGAATGAACATCCATCAGTGCCTTACCAAGGTCTTTCAAGGTTTCAAGCTTTACAGGAGTATCATTGATAAATGCGCGGGATTTACCATTTGGGCTAATTTCTCTTCTAATGATGCACTCAGGATCAAAATCCAGGTCTTCACTTTTGAAAAAATCCTCCAGTCCATAACTTCCGATGCCGAAATTCCCTTCGACCACACACTTTTTGTCCGGGTTGAGCAGTGCTTTGGTATCTGCTCTATTTCCCAATAACAGTCCAACAGCACCCAACATGATGGATTTCCCTGCCCCGGTTTCTCCGGTGATCATGTTAAGAAACTGGCTTGGTGTCATTTCCAAGCTTTGAATCAGGGCGTAATTGGCAATGCTGAGTGAGCGGAGCATTTAATGGGTTTAATTTTTTTATTCAACAAATCTAACAAATAACGGAATCAATCTTTGAGTAGGTCATTGTACCTTTTTGAGTTGTTTGGATCAATTTTAAGAAGTACTTCTACAGCCTCTGCGCGTACTTCTTTTGGGGCATTTTGGAAAACCCGCATTATTTCATCTCTTTTTGCATCCAAAAATGCAATTACAAAAATACTGTTTGGCTGTGCGGTGTTGGCACTTTCTACCAATTGGAATGCAGTAACCATATTTTCATAAGCTTCCTCAGGATTGGTGAGAAGCATGTCAAGTCCTTTGCGGTGGTAGAGATATATGGCTTCCCTTATTGGTGCAAAGACAGATGAAGTATAGATGTCATTAATAAGCCAATACCTGTTTCTCCTGTCATTGGGATTGGGCATCCAACCGGCTCTATTCGATTGTTGGGCATTGTTGACGATTCCATTCGCTATTTCAAAGTATGGATTTCCTCCTCTTAAAGAAAAACTGTCATAATCAAAACCCAAAGCGATATAGGCATAATAAGCCAATAATGAACTTATGTTGTTAAGAAAGGCAAACCTATTGAATTCAAGGGGTTGAGAGAGTAGATATTCAAATCCCCAATTCCGGTCAATAAAATTAATGACCATACTTTCATAGTTAGTACCATAAACTGGTCTGACTGTTTGAATCTGAACTGTTGCATTGTATACGCCTACCTGTGGCATATCGGAAATGGTGATCAGCATATTTCCTTTAATCCTTTCAAAGGCCTGAAATTGATCACCTGTCCAAGTCCGTCCATTAAGGAATTGCTCGAAACTGGTTTTCATGTTTTCGAAAATGGCAGTTTCTTGGGTACGGGCTCTTTCACTATTGATAATAATCGAAAAATTCAATTCTTGTGAAAAGGAGTATGTTGAAACAAAAAAAATCAGAAGGAGTACCGAAAGTCGAATCTTCATGGAGAATGGGTTTTCTTTTAAAGATAACGATATTCTTTTTGTCAGATTTTTACTGGAAGATTTTTAATTTCTCCTAAAATCATCTGCGCGATTTGATTTTTGGGTAGGACGGCAGATTCCAGAGATTTTCCCTTATCAGAAAATATCCTCACCTTATTTGTATCAAGTTGAAATCCTGCTCCTGCATCTTTCATTGAGTTGAGTACGATCAGGTCAAAATTTTTCTTTTGGAGTTTGGACTTGGCATGAAATTCTTCATTTTCAGTTTCCAATGCAAAGCCCACATGAATTTGATTTGGAGATTTTTGTTTACCAAGAGTATATGCAATGTCAATGTTTTTGACCAAGTCAATAGACATCCCATCACCTTCTTTTTTGATTTTTTCAGAGGCAACATGCTTTGGTGCATAATCAGCTACAGCCGCCGCAAAAACACAAATATCCATCTGTAGATGCAGGCTCGAAGAGGTCTTGAACATTTCTTCGGCGCTTCTGACAGGATAAATTTTTATAGAAGGGTTTTCGGGACTCACAGCACCTGCTCCCAAAACAAGGTACACTTCAGCGCCCTGATCTGCAAACGAATCTGCAAGTGCAGCACCCATTTTACCCGAAGAATGATTACTGATGTACCTGACAGGATCAATGGCTTCTTGGGTAGGTCCCGACGTAATCAGTACTTTTTTTCCTTTGAATTCTTGACTTTTTGCAAAGTGGCGGACCACAAATTCTAAAATATGTTCCGGTTCCATGAGTCTACCTTGTCCCGAAAGTCCACTTGCCAATTCTCCCGTTTCAGCTTCAAGGATGATATTTCCAAAAGTTTTGATTTTATTAAGATTCTCCCTTACAGAAGGATGTTGGTACATGTCCAAATCCATAGCAGGAGCCACCATGACAGGACACCGCGCAGAAAGGTAGGTAGCGGATAACAAATTGTCGCAGATTCCATTGGCAAATTTGCCTAATGTATTAGCGCTTATAGGTGCTACTAAAAATAAATCTGCCCATAACCCCAGGTCCACATGATTGGTCCATACTCCGGACTTTGGATCGTGAAACTGATGATGAACAGGTCCTTTGGAAAGGGTAGCCAAAGTCAAAGGGGTAATGAAATCAAGAGCAGAAGTACTCATTATAATCTGTACTTCTGCTCCTTCTTTAACAAGAAGTCTAGTAAGAACAGCTGACTTGTAAGCCGCTATGCTTCCTGTGACTCCCAATAAAATTTTCTTACCCTTCAAAAGCATTATTCAGTAGGTGCTTCAGGACGCCTGAAATACAATTTATCTTCCAAAAACTCTTCCATGGCCAAAGAAGATGGCTTTGGCATTCTTTCGTAGAATTTGGAGATTTCGATTTGTTCTTTGTTTTCAAACACTTCTTCAAGATTATCGACTGTAGAAGCAAATTCTGAAAGCTTGTTATTCAATTCCTCCTTCATGCTTGAAGAAATCTGCTTTGCTCTTTGGGAAGCAATATGTATAGACTCATATAAGTTTCCTGTTTTTTCAGAAATCTTGTCCAAATCTCTAGTGATGATTGATGGATTAACTGCCATGTCTTATTTTTTTAAAATTACTGCTTGATTATTTGTCTTTTTCGAGTTCTGCTCTTTTTTCAGCTTCATTTTCTGCCTTTGCCTTAGCAAGCTCCTCCTCGTATTCCTTTTTTATTTTTTGATGGGCGAGTAATTCAACTTGGGATTTTCTAACCAACTCATCAATACTGCCTATATACTTACTGTCGGGATATTTTCTTTTGAACTGAGAGGCATATTTCGAGACATCCTTTAACCTTTCTTCTTTTTTATCAAAAACACTTCTTTCCCCATATGCCAAGGAAACTTCCACTAATTTGTATCCAAGCTCCTCGTTATGCTTACTATCAGGGTAGCTTTTTGCAAAATTCTGAAAATTGATAATACATGCCCTGTAGAAATCTCCGGGATATAATCCATCTGTTAACCTTAGATAAAGCAAAGATTCCTGATAGGCTTTCTCTTCAAATCTGACTTGAAGATCTTCAATCATTGCTGTCGCCCTTTCGTATGAATCGGATTCAGGAAATCTATTGATGAATATCTGTATTGCATTTACGGCATCGTGACTGCTTTTTTGGTCAAGATTATAATCCGGAGCATCCAAATAAAGAGAGTAGGCGTTCATGAACAAAGCCTCTTCAGCCATCGGGCTTCGGTTGTAAGTCTGATAGAAAGTGTTAAAATATCCGGCTGATTCTATATATCTCTTTAATTTGAAATGACTATATGCGTAATTAAAATCTGCAAGTTCAGCTTTCTCACTTCCTCGGATTACCGGAAGTACTTTGTCATAAAGGATGATGGCTTTATTAAACTCCCCTTCATTATAATACCTATTGGCACCTTCATAAAGCTCCTCCCAGTTTGTACTTTTTTCTAATTTATAGAAACCAGAGCAACCTGAAACTGCAACGATGAGAAATATTGGAATGATGTAGAGGGAGAGTTTTTTCATTGCTTTTGGAGGCGCAAATATAAATGAATATTCATTTGAAACCAATTATTTATCAAATGGGGGAGTGGCTACTTCTTGACAACGAGTTTTTTGGTGACAATATTTTTGTTGTCAACGAATAAAGTATAAAAATAAACTCCAGGGTTAAAATCTGCGACATTGATCACGAGATTCTTTTGGAGTGGGTCTAATTGGTATTCGGCCACGGGGTTTCCGATAAAACTGTTAATACTTATTTTTACTACTGCAGTTGGGTTTTTGATTACATAATCAATTTGGGCCATCCTGTTGGTCGGGTTAGGATACGCACTACCTATGCTAATGTCCTTATGATTGGTTTCGTCAGCACTCGGATTAGAAACCTCATAGACAGACTCAATCACAAATACGTCCCTGATGTTGGTGCTATTGTAGAAATGTAGGTCGAAATTCCCCTTGGTTTCGATTATACCTAATTCGAACTCCAAGTAAAGGTCTGTGAATATTTCACCTGCCTGTAATATGATTTTAATTTTGGAAAGGTCTCTCTTCGGATCAAAGCATTTCTCAGCTATGCAGATTTTTACATTTTGGGAAGAACCTATATTTCCTCGAAGAAATTTGAGGCTGTATTCTTTAACCTGATTGCTTTCATTGTGGATGATCAGGGATTTTCTCTGTGAACTTCCTATTGTACCGCTGAATTCGATGTTTTCAGACAAGACCCTTATCTGTGCTTCCGATAATAACGGAAGCATGATCAAGATGCATGTAAAAAGTAAGAAAATTCGTTTCATGTAAATGTTTATCAATAGGCCGTATTCGCTGTGTTGCAGTTATTGTTGATACGTATAAATTTAACAAATAGGTTTGGTGTTTTTATACAAACAGGGTTAAAAATTGTTAACCTTTTATAAAATTTTTTTAATGTAATTCCGTTTGCCTACGCAGATTTCCCTTTTGGTTTTTCCCAACTTGCATTTAGTTTCCCGATTTTAGTTTTTCCTCCAAAAGTTTTTGTATTTCCTCGTCACTTGGGGCGAGGATAACTGCATCGGGCTGATTGAAAAAATTAAATCTGTTTTTTTCTCTTTTTTTGGGCATTCTCCACTCATTGATAGCTTTCATACTCGGTTTTTCTTCTTCCCTCCATCTAAATCCCACTAATTCTTTGTCCTTTTCTTCTATCATATGGGGTGGTTTGAAGTTGCCTTCGGGCTTGACCAGCCAATTTATCTTTTTGATATTTCCTTCTTCAAAGAACATCATGATATTGGCGCAAAGCATTTTATTCATTCCACGCAGCAGGGTATCTCCCACCAAATCAAAATAAATGGATTCTCCATTTCCCTGAATATGTAACCTGCTGATTTTTTGATCTTTGAAGTATCCTGTCATCCTCCGGCCTTTCATCTGATTGAAATTGCCAATTGTATCGCGATTTACCGTAAATGCATTCTGGATTAGAAAAACCTTGTCTATTTCTTCATTTACTATCAAAAAACTGATACTGTCAGCAGTGATCTGATTTTTGTTTTCCCAAATAATAGGGTCTTTGTAGAGGTGAATGGTCGAGTCGGAATTGATGTAGACCAAAGAGTCGGATTTTCCGTGAAGTTCAGATTTGATCAATCTGACATTGTGAAAGGCATATAGGAATCTTTGCTGCGAATCAGCACTCTCCTCTGAAATAAGCGTATCTGCGGCAACAAACATGGTGTCTGTTTCCATGTATTTTTTTACCAAGGCATTACCGTACACTATACTGTATTTGCGGTCCTCCCAATATTTTCCCTCTTCACCAAAAATCTCGATTTCTCTTTCTTTGTTGTAAAGACTTACATTGACTTTGCCCTCATAGTATTTATTATTCTCTTCATAATAAAGGGTTTCAGCATAGACCAAGCTTGTTTCAGTCTCCACATCTCCATCATAAAATCTGAAGATTTTATTCTCAGTGTCGTAATAGCTCCCTTTTTGGGCGTTAAGTAGATGCCCCTCTTTAGAGACTATATTGGTGATTCCTACTGTTTCTGCTGTCTTTGGTACAGTGCGATAAATTAAAAAATCTGTCTTTAAGGTATAATCAGGATTGACCAATATTACCTGATCGGTAAAGGTGATTTTCTCTAGTGTAGTTTCATAGCTGCCATTCTCACTTGTAAGTACATTGGTACTATCGACTACTTTGCCTTTGTTGAAATAATTGGCCACACCTGTAGCCCTGTTATAATCTAAAAAATCTGTATACAGTGTTGTGGTTTGGTTTTTGAAAATCACATTGGTTCTCAGTTTGGCAGTTTTGGTATTTCCGTCATACTCGGCATACCTGCTTGTGGTAGTGATTGGGTCCTCGGTGTCCACTATCCGGACGCTTCCATAAAGAATGGCCCTGTTTTCTGCCCTATAAAAATGTGCAGAGTCGCAATAAATCAGAGAGTTTTGATGCTTCATCCTGACATCAATCAATAATCTCTCAAATCCATTGGCCCCCTGTAGCAACTCTGCATTTTGGATCTCAAGCAAATTCTGGGCGTAAACACCCTGAATTTGCCACATAAACAGCAAAATGAAGAGAAATGAAGCGTATTTGATCATTAGAATTTTGAATCAGGGTGCAAATTAACCAAAATTGGTATTTTTGATTTATGGAAGAGCTTTTTAAAAACCATATACGTTCAAAAAAACTTTTGGATGAAAACAAATTTTACCTTCTCGCTATAAGTGGAGGTATAGATTCCGTCTGTTTGGGTTATTTGCTTCGCTCAGCAGGTATAGGTTTCGCACTTGCCCATGTCAATTTTGGACTTAGAGGAATGGAAAGCCATGGAGATGAAGTTTTTTTACGAGGTCTTGCAAAGCAATGGGATGTGCGACTCCATGTGGTCCATGCCAAAAAAGAAGAATTAGATCGTCCGGGCAGTTCGATACAGATGGCTGCAAGGGAATTTCGCTATGCTTGGTTTGAGGACCTTCTAAAAGAATATGGCTACGGAGGATTATTGGTGGCCCATCATGCTGATGACCAATTGGAGACTGTCTTCCTCAACTTATTGAGAGGTACGGGGATTGAGGGAATTTATGGCATGTCTGAGGTTAGGGGAGATGTTATTAGACCTTTGTTAGGGTTTTCAAGATCGGATATTGAGGCATTTATGAACTCCAATTCCTTGGGATGGCGAGAAGATAGCAGCAATCAAAAAAATGATTACAAAAGAAATATCCTCCGAAATAAGGTGTTGCCAATGCTGAAAGAGGAGTTTCCCGAAAGTCTTCAAGTCCTGGACATGAGTTTCAAAAGGCTGAAAGATACTGGTAGGGCTTTTTTTTCCTTATACCAAAAGTGGAAAAGCGAGGTAATTTTATCAGAAGGGGAATACCAATATTTGTCTATAAATGAAATCAGCAATATTCCCGGAAAGCATTCTATGCTATATTATTGGCTTAGGGATTTTGGGTTTTCGTATTCGGATGTCAAGGATATTTTTGCTTCTATTGACAAGGGGGACATTGGAAAAACTTTCCATGCCGGAAAATACATTTTGAATAAAGACAGGGAATACCTGATTTTGGGCAAAAATGATTTTGAATGGGAAGAGAAAAAGGTTGAAGTGCATGATATTTCTGTCCTCATTAAAGACAAAAAATATGATATACTCCATCTTGAAGGGGATATTGATATGGATAAATCGAAAGAAAACGCCATGTTTGATTTGGATAAACTCCTGTTTCCCCTAGTCATCAAAAAATGGGAGTTGGGAGATAGGATTGTGCCATTGGGGATGGACAAGCCAAAAAAAATCAGTGATTTATTAGTAGATTTGAAAGTGCCATTGATCCAGAAAAAGCAGGTTTTGGTACTTTGGTCTGGCGACGAAATAGCCTGGGTAGTTGGTTTTAGGATAGGAGAGCATTTCAAATGTGGACCAAAAACGAAAAGAGTACTTTATTTCAAAAACATATAAGCAATGATCAATCCTTTTTCCAGGACTTTCAATGAAAGTGAACTTGAAATTTTTCAGTTTCTTTCACAGGTTAATTTTTTTGAAAAACTCAAAAACATTGAAATGGCTAGATTTTTACCTGCCATACACCACCGTAAATATTTAAAAGACGAAGTGATTTTCTTCCGAGGGGATCCAAGTCAAGCTTTTTACATCATTAAAAGTGGGAAAATCAACCTTACCATTGACATCAAGGAGTCATTTGAAGTAATCAAAGAATTGGGGAAAATTGAAGCTTTTGGAGAAAATGCTCTTTTGGAAAATACCAAGAGGATTTACACAGCAATTGTGGGCACCGATCAGGCGGAGCTGATGGTAATACCACATTTTGCCATTATGGAGATCTTTGAAAGCAACCCAAAAATCAAAGCCAAGGTGATGACTTCATTGGCGGAGTACTATAATGAAAATAACAGACGGCTTTTCAAATCTTATAAAAATTCATTTGGGTTTTTCAACCTTGGCGAAATGTTTGAAACACCTCAATAAATACAATTCTGATCTTGGAATTCAATAATTCCAACATGTTCTGGACCAAAAAATAAAAATAGGCAAGAAGGACCAACATCTGAAAATTTTGCCCGTAAAATCTCTTGAGAATAATTAAAACAAACGGCCGATTATTAAGTATTCAATCGGAATACTTTATTTAGAAACCTTTGTTTAATAACTTAGCGCCACTTTTGAAATAAATTTTAAAACTAAAAATAAACCTTATATCATGACAAAAGTAACCGTAGTTGGTGCCGGCAATGTCGGGGCAACATGTGCTGACGTATTGGCCTATAGAGAGATTGCAGAACAGATAGTTTTGGTAGACATCAAGGAAGGAATTGCGGAAGGCAAAGCCCTGGATATCTGGCAAAAGGCACCTATCAATCAGTATGACAGCCGGACTGTTGGGAGTACCAACGATTACAGCAAAACCGCCAATTCTGATGTGATTGTGATTACTTCAGGTTTGCCGAGAAAGCCCGGAATGACAAGAGATGACTTGATTGAGACCAATGCTGGAATCGTGAAGTCCGTTACTGAAAACGTGGTAAAGCATTCTCCAAATGCAATCATCATCGTGGTTTCCAATCCTTTGGACGTAATGACCTATCAAGCCCATATTACTTCTGGTTTATCAAGAAATAAAGTGATAGGTATGGCAGGTATCTTAGACACTGCAAGATACAGAGCATTTATTGCTGAAGAGTTGAATGTCTCTTCAAAAGAAATCCAGGCAATCCTGATGGGCGGACATGGTGATACCATGGTACCTCTCCCAAGATACACCACTGTAGCGGGTATCCCTGTAACCGAATTGATCGGAAAAGAAAAACTTGATGCCATCATTGAAAGGACAAAGTTTGGTGGTGGCGAGCTTGTCAAACTGATGGGAACTTCTGCTTGGTATGCCCCGGGTTCGGCAGCAGCCCAAATGGTGGAAGCCATTCTCAAAAACCAAAGAAGGGTATTTCCTGTCTGTATCAAACTTGACGGCGAATATGGCATTGATGATTGCTACTTGGGTGTTCCTGTGATTTTAGGAAAAAACGGTGTAGAAAAAGTCATTGAACTTGATCTTAATGCTGAAGAAAAAGCAATGCTTGAGGTGTCTAGAGGCCACGTAAAAGAAGTAATGAATGTCTTGGACAAACTTTCTTCAAAATAATCCTTAACATCATTTTTATCAAAAATCCCGGCTAAGTGTCGGGATTTTTTATTTTATTGCTCTCAAGGGGAAAATCTAGCCATCCCCAAAATGATTAAAAATTGAAAAAAAGAATCATAATCCTTTCAGTATTTGTTTGCCTTGGGATCGGCGGATTTTTTGTCTGGAATAATTTCCTTCAGAAAACAAAAAGAAATGCTGTAGATGTTATTTCTGCTGAAGCATTATTTGTTTTTGAAACAGAAGAGCCTGTTTTGGCCTGGAATAGGATGGTAAGTCAGACCTTCTGGAAATCGGTCTCAGAGATACCCTCACTTAAAAATGCGGAATACAACCTTCTGGTTTTAGACAGCCTTGCCGGGAAATCCGGAATCCTGCAAAAAAACCTCAAGGGAAACCAACTTACCGTTTCACTGCATCCTATTGGTAAAGGGGAATTTGATTTTTTATATGTCTTGGCTTACCAAAGCCCCGAAAGTTTTTATTTGTTGGAACAAATAGAAAAAAAAATCAAGGGGGAAGGTAAAATTAACTCGAGAAATTACAGTGGTATCAATATCAAAGAACTGAAATCACAGCGCGGCAGTATTTCCCTGACTTATGCTAAAGTTGACAACCTTCTCATTTTGAGTTTTACATCTTTCTTGGTGGAAGATGCCATCAGACATTCCCAAAATGAAGGTCTGTTGGTTTTTAGTGAGTATTATGAAGAGCTTTTCAAAGCCTCCCCTCAAGCAAAAGGCTTAGGACTGATAAGAATCGGAAGCGACGGTCTTTCGGGAATAATTAATGGAATCTCAGCTGATAATGATAATTCCACTATTCTGAATAATAGATTGAATAAGTTTTCTGCCAACCTACAGATGGACTTTGCAGAAGAAAATATATTTCTCGATGGTGTCCTGTTTTTAAATGGAAAAAAAGATATCAATCTGCAAAATCTCAAATCACCTGCTATAAATTCCTTCAAAAACCTAATTTCTACCCGCACCGCAACATATTTTCAGTACCAAATCGAGGATCCGTTTTTACTTTTTTCAGGATTTGAGTCTGATTTTCCCTTTAATAGTATTGTAATGGGAGATATAGAAACTGGACTTATCCAAAAGAGTTTTGCCAAATATCTTACCGGTCATATTGCATTGCTCAATCTGGAAAAACTACCAAATCAACCTCAGGATAAAATATTGCTGCTCAAAACCGAAAACCCAAATGTACAGATGGAGTTGTTGAAAAAATTTGGTTTTGGTGAGAATCAAGACACGGATATCTCCAGATTCTCAGACATACATCAGGGCAAAGATATTTATATGATTAGGGTAGAGGAATTTCCTGCCCACCTATTTAATGGGAGTTTTATCGGTTTTGGAAGCACCTATTTCACTGCTATAGAGGATGTCATAGTGATCGCAAATAGCAGCAAAGCCATCAAACTTTTCCTTGACGAATGGAAAAGTGGTAAAAATTGGAGTCAGTCTGTCAACTATGAAAATATCATCCCAAAACTTGAAAATGAATCAGGATTCAGTATGGTTTTGGATGTACAAAAAGTTTGGGAAACTTTGGAAGAAGCTGCGTCCTCAGGTTGGAAATCTTTTTTTCAAAGATTTGGACAGGAATTGAAAACCTTTGACATGATATTTTTAAAAACCATTCATAAGGGAAATGAAATGCGGATTCAAATTGAAATCAGTCATAAACAAAAAAACTTGGTTCCTTCTAGTGAGCATATTTCCCTGATTGAAAATACAACAGTTCCTTTTCCAAACCACCTGATATTTGGGCCGGTTGGAATCAGAAACTTTAATGACAATAGCATTGAATTTGTTGTTCAGGATGAGGTGAACAGGCTTTATTTGTTGACCAATGAAGGAGAAGAAGTTTTTTCATATGATTTGGATGGGCCGATAATCTCGGAAGTTTTTCAATTGGATTTTTATAAAAATGGTAAACTCCAGCTTCTTTTTGCTACCAAAGAAAAGATCTATGGAATCGATAGGATGGGCCAGCTACTCCCTGACTTTCCGCTTACATTATCGAGAGAGAATATTGCCGGACTGAATCTTTTGGACTATGAGGGAGACCGGAATTACAGGATTTTTGCTTCAACGGAAAAAGGGGATCTTTTCTTGTACGATAAATATGGGACCGCATTAGAAGGCTGGAACCCAAAGCCCATAGGAACCCCTTTGGCAGTTAAGCCGGCCCACCATAGAGTGGCGGGATTAGGTGACAGGATGATCGCCTTGGGAAATAAAGGAAACATCCACTTTTTTAATCGTAGGGGAGAAGCCGTACCGGGAAGTCCTGTTCAGATCAAGGGAGAATTGAGGTCTGACTATGTCCTTCTGGAAAGAGGAACTGCCAAAGAGACCCAGCTAGTGACTGTGACCAAAGATGGGGAGGTGGTTATGGTCAATCTCCTCGGTGAGATTACTTTCCGAAATCAGCTGTTTAGGCCTGACCGCGAAAGTAGGTTTTACTTAATTAAAGACCAGCTAGAAAGTAGGTATCTGTTCGTGGTACATGAGTACAACAAGATAACTGTTTTGGATTCTGAATATAATGAGGTGTTTTCAAAACCCATCATGTCTGAAGAATTGCGGTTTCAATATTTTTCCTTTGGGTCGGAAAGGGATATCCTGGTGGTGGTAGATCCCACCCAGGAGTTTATATTCCTCTATGGTTTGGACGGTGAACTTTTGAATCCGATACCGATCAATGGGAATGAAAAAGTAGAAATTGAATATTCAGAAAGTCAAAATGAGTACACCATATATGCCATTGGATCCAATGGCTTTTCGGTATATAAGTTACCGATGTAGCTTTTTTATACAGCTAAAAACTCAATCTTGAACCTGAATCGCCTGTGATGCAAAATTCATCTTGCCTGAAGCCTCTTTATATCCTATGGTGATTTCAAAATTCCCCGGAATTTCGGAGCTAAAGATGGTGAAAGGAGTAGAAATATCCGGTGCGGCATTCCAATACAAAGTACTTCTGAAATCAGGGAAATGAGGTTGTGCGGGATCCGGATTCAAATGGAAAGATGTCGGGCGTTTGGTTTTTTGGATTTCAGGATAGTTGAGATAAAGTGCATTGGAGGGAAGCTGAAAACTCCCAAAATCATTTGCGAAAGAAGTAAAGCTCATCACTCCTGAGTATTTGTCCTGATTGAATGAAAATTCCCGGGTCATTACCTCCAGTTTTTGGATTTTGGCAGGATCGAAAGCGGCCAAGGCATCCGTGTCAAAAACAGGCATGGCATCGATCATAATGAGTGGATTTTCCTGAAATACTGAGCCTAGGGGACTGTTCAACACTTTAAACAGTGTTTTTTTGTCTTGCTTTCTCACCAATACTTCAGGCACATATTCTCTGAGGGTAACTTCAAGGTTTTCAAATCTCGTGTAATCGTCTAACAAATAGGTTTTATCAGCATCAAATCCGATCACAATCGGAGCAAACTCCACAGAGTCATTGGCATAATAATAAGAGCTAACCTGACCTGAAGTGATCAAATCAGAAAGAAAACCGCGGTCTTTTTCTTCTAGTTTTAATATTGGGAAGGTGAAGTCTTTTTGAAAATCAAGACTCAGAAACGGCAACTCGGGAGAGAAATTGAGCTGTTTTTCGATATCTGAAGATTGGGCAACCAGATATTCATATGCTTTTAGGGCTCCGATTTCAAAATAAAGGTCCCCGGTTTCCTTGGGTTTGGCTGAGCTTAAAAATGACTGGACACCATGCGCCGATAGGAAGAAAGTTTCTGTCGTATCGATCTTCGGATTCAAATTTTTTCCATGGACAATATGGCCATAAGGCTCAGGAATGAGTTCGAGGTTTTCTTTTATTTCTTGGTAAATCTTCCCCTGGTAATAGCCTGAATGGGTTTCGGGCAAGAATGGATTTGTAATAGATATAGAAATCGAAGACACTTCCCCCAAATTTGAATTTGAAAGATCAAGTTCCGTTTTTGATTTTTTAGGCAGTGAGATCTTCTCTCCTTGATCCAAAGTTGAAGGTTTCATGGTTGGATATATTTTCCCTGTTTGTACCGGTGCCTTGGACTTGTTGGGTTTCTTTGGATTGATGACCGTGATAAACTGGTTGAAAATACCCTTCTCGCTCATCTTGGGACTGATTCGGGTGTAGAATCTAAGCAGGTAATGGTCTGATTCCAGGTCTTTGGGGATTTGGATATATCCCTCGGATTTTCCAAGATAGAGAGGGTAGATTATTTGATGGACAGGTTGACCATTTCTGTCAACGAGCTCAGCATATCCTATTTTTGAATAGAAATTTTGATCAGCATCCAAAGCCTTCATCGAGAACCAAATAGTCTCCCCCGTAACGGCTATATTTTTGGATATGTGGGCAAATACCGATTCTTCCACTTTGCTTTGGCTCCATACTATCCTAGGTAAGGCAGTCAAAACAAATAACAGAATGGTCAATAATTTTTTTGTTGTCATTTTCTGATTGTTAATCTTCCCAAAAATCAGGCTTTATATTGGTTCCTCTCAAAGTACAATCGGTACATTGTCTTGTCGCTGCCCTAAATCCGATAGTAGTGGTTACCACGACAACCGGGATGACAGGCAATCTTGAACCGGAAGAGAATTCCCTTTCATAATTAGCAATCAGGACCGTGTCCTGATCGAGTCTACAAAATTCATATTCCTCAATAAAATATGGCCAAGGTGCTACGTCCTGCGCGTTGATATAGATTCTTTTGGAGGCTGATTTTCCCATACTCACCATTCCGATTACATTGTCTCCATTGGGTTCAACGGATTTGATGTTACCCCTGATGAGGGAAGGTAAAGGGCTGAATATTCCTCCTATGTCGTCTGAGTTTTTTCTCAATATTTCCCAAAAATCGTATGTTTCCTGGTTGACAGCTCTTTGGCGGACCCTGATGCTGTAGCGTTCGGTTAGTTTTTCAGACCTGTTTGGTATCCTTACCAACTCCCGCTGTAGGATAGTGTTGTCCGCAAATCTTGCGGCATTTTGTAAAATTATTTTTGGAAATAAATTTGATTTCCAGCACAGATCGATTTTTTGATCTGTCTTTCTGAATTCCACATCTTTTGTTGCCGGATTGAAAAAAAACTGACTCCTTACTCCAGGTCTGAATATCCAGTCTTCTTCATAATCCCAAAGGAAATATTGGGCTTCCTCATTGCCTTTTGTACTTACAAATATTTCGACCCCTGCATTGTCTTTTATAAATCCAAGTTCCTCAATATCAGGTGTGATTATCGGACTCATGGCATCTGAAAGATATTGTCTGCCATTTGGAAGGGTGATTTCCAATTGGAATGTCATTCCTTGATCCAAAAATTCTGAAAATGTATAGACGCCGTTTTGGGATTCCTGGAATGCCCATTCTTCGCCAGATTCTGACTTAAGAATTACCCTAGCTCCTGCTTCCGGACGGAAGCTTTCACTGTTTCGGATTGGATTAGTCCTGCTTAGGGTGATTTCTGAAATTTCCCCGCCTGTTTCTATAAATCCCTCTACGACTAGGGCAGCAAGGTCTTGGTCGGTCACCTCCGGCTCAAAGGGATCCCTGCATCCTGATAAAAAGAGGAGTGCCAAAGCTAGGCTTTTAAGGATATAGTCTAATTTTCTTTTCACTTAAAACTTCTCTACTTATTTGATTAAGAACTTTCAATCTTCCCAAAAACCAGGAGCTCTATTGGTTCCTCGTAATGTGCAATCCGTACATTTTTTTGTGGCTGCCCTATAACCAAGAAAAAACATCCCGTCAAAAACCTCCCTTGCGGGAACCCTGTCAATATTGTTAAATGCGGTCACGGCTTCATTGGGTGGAATGGTGTCGGCTAATACAAAGCAGAATTCATATTCTGGTATGAAAATTCGCCAAGGCTGTACATCTTCATAATCAATATAAATCCGCTGACTGGCAGATTGGCCAATACTCACATATCCGATGGCATTGTCAGTCTCTGGAGAAATAGCCTTGATATTGCCTCCGATGAGGGAAGGAAGTGGGCTGAAAATGCCCCCGATATCATCTGAATTTTTTCTTAATATTTCCCAAAAATCATAAGTAGCCTGGTCAATAGCCCTTTGCCTGACCTTGATGCTATACCGCTGTGTCAATTTTTCAGACTCGTTCGGTATTCTGACAAGTTCACGTTGGATGATGGTATTGTCTGCAAAACGGGCAGAATTTTGAAGGATTATTTTGGGAAAAATGTTACTGCTCCAGCAGAGGTCAATCCTTTCATCAGGTTCCCTTTTGGAAACAGCTCCATTTTCAAACTTCAAGAAGGAAATCACCCCGGGACGGAATATCCAATGTTCTTCATAATCCCAAAGGAAGTATTGAGCTTCATCCGTGCCTTTGGTACTGATGAATATTTCGACACCCGCTTCATCCCTCAAGAAATTCAGCTCATTTATCTCAGGGGTGACGATAGGCTTCATCGGTTCGGAAAGGTATTGTTTGCCATTAGTAAGATTGATTCCTAATTGGTAGGTATCTTGGATATCAAAAAATCCTGTATAGGAATACGTACCGGAATCAGTTTCGCTGAATGACCACTCTTCCCCTGTACTGGAAATAAGAAATACTGAAGCATCAATCACGGGTAACGTAGCAGAACCACTTCGGATTGGATTGGTTTTGCTTATGTAGATGGTGGATTCTTCCCCATTTGTTTCTATATATCCCTCTACTACAAGGAGGGATATATCGGCATTGGTCACCTCGGGTTCAAAGGGGTCACGGCAGCTTCCCCACAGAAATAGCAACAAAACCGCTACAACATAGGATATCCTCTTTCCCATCAGATTCGGAAATTATAAGTGATGAATGGGATCGGCTCCGCAAATATGGACAATTGGTATCCCTGCAAAATCCCGTTGACAGGGGTGAAATATACCGAGTATGGATTTCTCCTTCCCAAAAGATTATAGACGCCTATCGACCAAGAGGAATGGGCAAGTTTCCGGACTTTATGGTTTCCTTCGATATTGATGGAGAAATCAATTCTGAAGTAGTCCGGAATCCTGTAGGCATTTCTGTCTGAGAAATATACCCGCTCAGAACCTCCATAATTGAATTTGGCAACCGGCAATGTGATAGGTCTTCCAGTGCTGTAATTGGCATTGATGGAAGTGCTGAAGCGCTTGCTCAAGGCATAATTCCCCACCAATACAGCATTGTGCGGTTGGTCAAAATTATTGGGATACCATTCTCCTCCGTTGATTTTTTCTGCCATTTCATCTTGGGCGGTTCTGAGAAGTGACCTAGAATAAGTATAGCTGATCCAACCATTTAGCTTTCCGGTGTTTTTTCTTAACAAAAATTCTGCACCATATGCCCTTCCGTCTGTACGGAGGACACTTTGCTCAATGGCATTGTTCAGAATTAATGTGGCTCCGGAGCGGAAGTCAATGAGGTTTCTCATATTCCGGTGATAAGCTTCTACGGAGAACTCATATTTATCCACTTTGATATTTCTATAATATCCGATAGAAACCTGATCTCCCCATTGTGGGCGGATATTTGGATCACTCAGCTTCCAAATATCAGTCGGTGCGATGGCTGCGTTGTTTGTCAGCAAGTGGATAAACTGCCTGTTGGTATTGTATCCTGCTTTGATTGATGAAATATTGTTGAGACTATAACGGGCAGAAATTCGGAATTCGGGACCGCTGTAAGTTTTGATACTTTGGCCATTGTTGAAAGTTGTCTCGCCTACTAAGTTGGGCGGAGAAATTGGCAATCCCGGTTTATATTCTCGGACAGTATTGGGGCCTAGGTAATTGAAAATAGCATAACGCATTCCGAAATTGAGGGAAAATTCATCGGTAACCTCAAAATTGTCCCCTATGTATATGGAAGTTTCAATGGCTTGTTCTGGATTGACCTCTTCGGGAATGACTATTGATTCAGGCCCTGCAGGCTGGATAAATCCGGGATTCAGACCATACCTGATGGTATTGAGACCAAAAGTGAAAGTGTGTCTGAGGTCATATTCATAGGAGAAATTGGCTTTGAAAAAATCCTGTTTGATACCAAAGCCAAAATTATATCCGTTGGCCGGATTGTCCCTTCCCTCGATCTCAAATTGATAATGGTCCCGCCCTGCCACAAATTCGCCTTCTAATCTGTCGCTGAAATAATGGGTCCAACCTAAGTTGATGCTTCTGTTTTGGTACATGAAAGTGGTATCCCTGTCAAACCCGAAACTGTCATTGCTGCCATAAGTATTCAGCCTGATGATGTTTTTGTCATTAAGCTTATGGGATACATTGAGGTTTAAGTCATAAAAATTAGCCCTGCCATCTTTGAAATCGGTGTTTTCTTCCAAAATATCCAAAAGCCAATCAGAGTACGTAGACCTCGCCCCAAGTGCAAAAGTCGTTTTTTCCCCAACCGGGCCTTCTACCGAAATCCTGCCCGTCAGCAATCCGATTCCTCCGCGGACGGTGATCTTTTCATCATTGCCGTATTTGGCGTGCACATCCAATACTGAAGAGAGCCTTCCTCCATATTGGACCGGAATACCTGCTTTGTACAAATCCACAGATTCCACCAAGTCAGGATTGAATGCTGAAAAGAGACCAAATAAGTGTGAAGGATTGTAAATTGTGGCGTGGTTGAACAGAATCAGGTTTTGGTCGGCAGCACCTCCGCGGACATTGAACCCCACGCTGGCTTCGCCGACAGTCTGTACACCCGGAAGCGTCAGGATGCTTCTGATGATGTCCACTTCACCCAATATGGCAGGAATCTGTTTCATGGTTTCCATATTCAGTTTTTGAACACCCATTTCCGGACGGGAGATATTGGTCATTTTTTCTGAAGAAATGGTGACTTCAGAAAGGGAAATAATATTTTCCTCGATGGCCACATCCAACACGCCGTCGCCTTGGAGGCTGATTTGACGTTGCTCCACAAACCCACCAAGATTTTGGATGAAAATGGTATGCCTTCCGATTGGGAGTTTGATTTCAAATTGCCCATCCTGATTGGCAATGGCCCTTGTGTAGTTGACTTTTTCGAAAATCACCGCACCAAAGACAGGGTTTCCTGTCTCCAAGCCCGTCACTTTTCCCCGCAAAACTGCCTCAGTCTTTCCTGAATTTTCGGCCTTACCAATGACGTATAACTTGTTTCTTGAAAATGCCCTATCAATATCAGATTGACGGAGAATGCTGTCTTTTTCAAGTTCTGATACTTGGGTAAAAAAATCCAACGGCAATGATGTATCCAAAGCTTTTCCTTTGCTAATGAATATCCGGTTTTTTTCATCGATCGAATATTTTAGATCTTTTCCGTCAAATACTCCATCAAGAACCTGTCTGATTGTGTTGTCTTTGGCGCTGATGTTTACAATAAGATCAGCCACATCCACTGGTGAAAAATAAAACTTATACGAAGTCTGAGATTCTACCTGCTGCGCAAAACGGAGGAAACTCAAACCGGGGAATAGCCCTGAAATCCTTTCTTCAGCCCTTATGGTCTCCTGAGCCCAAGACTTTGGAATAAAGCAAATCCCGAAAAAAACCAATAGTATGATGAGCCTATTCATGTGCAGACTGGTTATAAAATTCTACCAAATAGGATAAATAAGCCCTTCTGTCGTTGCGGTAATTGAGGCCATTTTCTTTGGTACTCCGATTGATTTGTTTTTTTTCAAGCGAAAGAAAATCAATGGCTTGCCCTTTGTTTTTGACCAGCATGATTTGATTCCCTTTTTGGATCAAATAATCAGACTTTTCTAAAAAAATACTGCTATACTGAGTCATTTCCCTTTTTGCTTTGGTCGTTTTAAAATGCTTGCACAATAGATTGGCTTCCTCACCTTCCTCCACCAATTCATAGAAACCTTTGCCGTGGTGGCTGTATTCAGGATTTTCCTTTATCCTAATAAATCTGATGCTTTCAAGAAGTAAAAAACCATCGATCTTTTCGGTTTTGATCAAAGTTTTCTGTTTGTGTACCGGGTGAAATGTGACCACTTCATCGGAGAAAATATTATAGAGTAATGGGACATTTTCATAAGTCAGCCCATTGATGGTAAGGCTGCCGTATTCAAAATTTCTGGATCGGAAGTAGGCAAAACCCTCGATATTTTGTGGAGGATCTACATAGTACCCTCCACTGACTATTTCTTGATGGAGAGGGATATTTGAAGTATAGGCATCTTCTAATTCCTTGGACGACTGCGCTTGGGGTTTTGATACAGTACAAACAATTATAGCGAGGAAAAAAAAATAGAATTTCATAGGTTTTGATGGGAAGTACTGGAATTGGCAATCAATATATGTAAAAAAACAGGGAGAAATCAGAAGTAATTAGGATTTATACAGGTGGTTAAATTTTGTAGCTGTGTTGCAGTATTTTTAACACTTATTGTGTATTTTGAAATTTTGTTTGAAAAACAAACCTATCCAACTTATAACCTCTATGACTACAAGAAGAAGCGCCATTAAAACTCTGGGATTGACAACAGGATTGTTTGCCTCTGCGGGTGTTTTAGAAGCCGTGTCAAAAAATAAAAAAGAGAGCCAATTCAGCTATTGTTTGAATACAAGTACGATCATGGGTCAAAAGCCCGGATTGATTGGATACCTGGACATTGCTTCCAAGGCAGGATATGATGGAGTGGAATTATGGATCAGGGATATTCAGGAATACCTTGCCGATGGAAATTCTGTGACGGGATTGAGAAAATATATTTCGGATTCTGGTTTGAAATTCGAGAATACCATCGGCTTTGCACCTTGGATGGTTGATGATGAGGAAAAAAGAAAAGCCGGAATGGTGCAAATGGAGCAGGAAATGGAGCTATTGGCTTCTTTAGGGTGTGTCCGAGTAGCTGCGCCGGCTGCGGGGGTAACTGCACCTTTGGACCTTTTCAAAGCAGGAGAGCGCTACAAGGCACTATTAGATTTGGGAAGAAAGACGGGCGTCATGCCCCAATTGGAGTTTTGGGGAGCATTCCCGTTTTTTCACCATTTGGGACAGGTTTTGATGGTGGCAGCGGTAGCCAATGACCCCGACACGAGGATTTTACCTGATGTGTACCATCTTTTCAGGGGAGGATCGGGATATGATGGATTGAAAATGCTCAACGGAGCGGCTATCGAAATCTTCCATATGAATGATTTTGTAGCGTCCATTCCAAGAGAAGACCAAGCAGACAAAGACCGTGTTTATCCCGGAGACGGGGCTGCCCCAATGAAAGAGATACTGACAGATCTGAAAAATATGGGTGGAAATAAGATACTTTCTCTCGAGCTATTCAATCAGGATTATTGGAAACAAGACGCTCTGACTGTAGCCAAGACAGGGCTAGAGAAAATGAGAAAGCTTGTGAATGAGATTTAAGGTCTCCTATCTACTATACCAATACGCTTTCTTTTTCTGAATGAATCAAATACCACTCGCCGAACGCATGCGCCCGCACAGGTTGGAAGACCTGATCGGTCAGGAGCATCTTTCATCTCCGAGTTCTTTTTTATATAAATCTATAAAGAGTGGCAATGTGCCTTCCCTGATTTTGTGGGGACCTCCCGGAGTCGGCAAAACTACCATTGCCAATATCATTGCCAATGAAATCAAAGCTCCTTTTTATACGCTGAGTGCGGTGAGTTCGGGCGTAAAGGACATCCGTGAGGTTATCGAAAAAGCAAAATTCCAACTTGGGGTGGTTCTTTTTATTGATGAAATCCACAGGTTCAACAAGTCCCAACAGGATGCGCTTTTGGGGGCGGTAGAAAAAGGGACCATCAGGCTGATCGGTGCCACTACCGAAAACCCTTCCTTTGAAGTCAATGCGGCACTTTTGTCCCGCTGTCAGGTTTTTACCCTCAATCCTCTCGGCAGATCCGAATTGGAAGCCATGATCAAACAGGCTTTGGAAAAGGATGTAGACCTCAAAAAGAAAACAGTCGAACTGAAGGAAACCGAAGCACTTCTCAGGATTTCAGGTGGAGACGGACGCAAGCTTTTAAACTTACTCGAAATAGTCATAGACGGGATCAATCAAGATCCATGTGTTATCACCAATAATATTGTGACTGAAATTGCCCAGCAAAAAGTGGCGCTCTATGACAAATCCGGCGAGCAACATTATGATATCATATCGGCTTTTATCAAGTCTATCCGTGGTTCTGATCCAAATGCAGCCGTGTATTGGTTGGCGCGGATGATCGAAGGCGGGGAAGATGTAAAGTTTATCGCAAGGAGGTTGGTGATACTAGCTTCGGAAGATATCGGCAATGCCAATCCAAATGCACTTCTTTTGGCAACCAATTGCTTTGAGGCAGTCAAAATCATCGGCTATCCGGAGGCAAGGATTATCCTTTCCCAATGTGTCACTTATTTGGCAAGTTCGCCCAAAAGCAATGCTGCTTACCTTGCCATCAATCAGGCCCAGGCTTTGGTCAGGGAAAAAGGGGACCTGTCTGTTCCGCTTCAGCTCCGCAATGCGCCCACCAAACTGATGAAGGATCTCAATTATGGCAAAGAATACAAGTACTCCCACGACTATGAAGGGAATTTTGTGGCGCAGGAATTTTTGCCCGATAAAATCAAAAACCTAAAACTTTACGATCCTGGCAATAATGCCCGGGAAAACGAATTGAGAAAATACCTGAAGGAAAAGTGGAAAGGGAAGTATGGGTATTGACAAAAACCTAGCTTGGACCTTTTCCAAATCAAATTCTACAAGGTATTAGGTTGAGACCTCAGATCATTTTTTCTTTTGTCTGAATGGCAAATCATACTTTAAAAACAATCTCTTCGTTGGGCAACCTGAACCTTTTGCCATAGACACCCTCAGGCAAACCCTTCCCACAGCCAATGATCATATTGATTTCAGCTGCTTTTGGAAGGTTTAAGAGTTTTTTGACCCTTACAGAATCGAATCCTTCCATCGGACAAGTGTCGTATCCTTCCGCTTTCATGGCATACATAAAGGTCATGGCTGCAAGTGCAGCGCTTTTGTGGACGGATACCCGTACATCTGATTCGGTTACTTCCCTGACCATGGGTCTTTTCAATGACATCACCCATGCGATGACCTGCTTGGTAATAGACCACAAAGGATATTTTGAATACAGTTTTGGGACCAGGTTGCCATAATAGGCTTCAGCTTGCTTTTGTTTTTTGCCGGGAGAGTTCTTATATGTTTCCCTGATGTAAGAAAGGTTTGCGGCAGCCCTGCTTTTCCACTTGTCCCGCCGGGCGACGACCACCACAAGTTCCCGTGCAGTAGTAGCTGCTTTTTGGTTCATGCAGAGTTGGGTGATAGGGATTTTGAGTGCAGAAGTTTCGGGGATCCGGTAAAATTCCCAAAGCTGCATGTTAGAACTGTTTGGTGCAAGGGTGGCTGCCTCTAGGCATTTTTGGACGGATTGATGGTCAAAAGGAGTCTCTTGGTCAAAAATTCTAACAGACCTTCTTTCCTTTACTATATCGAAAAATCCTATTTCCTGTATATTTTCCTTCATTTGGTCAATTAAATTTTGGTTCGTTTATAGGCTTATTTACTTTTACCTATATTCAAAGCCAAAAATACATTTATTTATCTTTTAACCCTTATTCAATCCATTATGGTTTTAGAACTGATCCGGTTGGAATTATTGAAAACCATCCGGTCCACGTCATTTGCCAAAAGCGCCTTGGTTGCAATTTTCTTGGCTTTTTTGGCTTTGTTACTGCTTTCGTATGTGGTACTCCTAGGTTTGGTCCTGAAGCAACTCATCGAAAAAGGATTTGACAGTACAGACGCCTATGCTACTTTGAGCGGGGTGTTGGTTTACTTTTTCCTTTTCGAATTTATGTACAGGTATTTTGTACAAAAATTACCTGTCATCGAATTGGAGCGGTTTCTTCATCTCCCTATCAAGAAGAGTAACATTATTCATTTCCTCTTGGGAAGATCATTCGTGTCACCTTTGACCTTGATTGCACCTTTGTTATTTTCTCCTTTTGCAATTCAGGAAGTTGCTCCGAGGTTTGGGGCCGGTGCAGCTTGGTCTTGGCTGTTTTGTATCCTGTTTACATGTTGGTCGCTGCATTGGCTGATGTTGTGGTTCAAGCAAAAATTTGAAGATAGCCTCATCGGGATCGGAGCGGTTTTCGCATTGCTATTGATCGGTGCGGGATCTACCTATTACGGATGGTATAATCTAGGAAGTCTGATCAAGCCGACATTTGATTGGTCATTGACTACTCCGATTCCGGTGGCGGTGCTTGGGGTAGTATTTTTGGTTACTTACAGGTTGGCATATACCTATTATTATAAGAATGCCTATTTGGAAGACCTCACCCAAGAGGAAAATGTCCGCTTTGTCAATCAGGATTTAGGAATATTTTCGAGATTTGGTCTCGCGGGTGAATTGGCAAACCTCGAGTGGAAGCTGATCATCAGACATAAAAAAAGCAGGACATACCTTATGTTGGCGGGATTTTTCCTGCTTTACGGGCTGATTTTCTATACCAATCCCGCATACAAATCCGAAACGGGTTTTAGCCACATGTTTGTATTTGTAGGTTCATTCATCACAGGGATCTTTATGCTTCAGTTTGGGCAGTTATTTCTGAGTTGGAATTCTGCGAATTTTGATTTTTTCCTCCAAAAGAGAACAGGAATTGAGGCACTTGTCAAAGGGAAATACTTGCTTTTTGTGGTGACCTCCTGCATATGCTTGTTGGCCTCAGTTCCTTATGCCTATTTTGGTTGGGACATTTTGTTGATTCATGTGGCCACGTTCCTTTTCAATATGGGAGTCATCATGCATTTGGTGATTTACCTTTCCCTTTGGAAGCCAAAACCTATGGACCTCAATAAGGGGGCGATGTTCAATTATGAAGGTGTTGGCATTGCCCAATTCCTGATGATCATCCCCATGATCGGTGCGCCATACCTTATTTATTTACCGTTTGCGCTATTGGTCAGTCAATATGCAGGATTATTGGCCCTTGGTGTAGTAGGAATTGCCGGGATTTTGGCGTTTCCCTATTTATCCAAAATTTCAATTGATAAAGTTTTACAAAATAGATACGAAATTTCATCTTCATTTAGACAAGAGTTATGATCAAGGTAGAAGGACTTAAAAAACAATATAAAGAAGCGGTAGTGCTTGATGTGGAATCTTTAGAGATTCCCAAATCAGAATGTTTTGGTTTGGTAGGTAATAATGGGGCCGGCAAAACAACCCTTTTCCGCATCATGCTTGACCTTGTGCGCGCATCAGCAGGAAAAGTAACGATTGAAGGCAATGATGTGAGCAAAACCGAAGAATGGAAAAGCAGAGTCGGGGCCTATCTCGATGAGCATATGTTACTTTCTTACCTGACTCCGGATGAATATTTTGAAACTTTGAGAAAAATCTATCGCCTATCTGAGGAAGATCTAAAACTTCACCTTGAAAATTTCAAGGAACTTTTCAATGAGGAAATTTTGGGGAAGAAGAAGTACATCAGAGACCTATCTAAAGGAAACCTTAAGAAAGTCGGAATTGCAGCTGCCATGATGGGGCATCCGGATGTGGTACTTCTTGATGAGCCTTTTGAGAATCTGGATCCAAGTTCACAAAACAGGTTCAAAAAGCTGATCTTACAGTCAAAAGAGAATTCAAAGATTACTTTTTTGATTTCAAGCCATGACTTGAACCATGTCACCGAGATTTGTGACAGGATAGTTTTGCTCGAAAAAGGCAAAGTTATCAAAGACCTCAATGAGAAATCGCTCATGTCAGAGGAATTGAATACATATTTCGGAGTCTAAATCCTATTTAGAAATAGTTTGGGCGGGTTTGGTTAGGGGAAATTCTCCTTATCCAAACCCGCTTTTTTTTGCCCATTAACCTGTGAATTTGCCTTTTTGAATAAATTTTAAATGTGATGTAATTTTTTTTAATCAAAAATTTGTTTTTTAAATATATAAAAATGTAATTTGTATTAAAATTAACGCTTACCAAGAATCAATCGCAAGTTGAAGGTACAGTTGGAAAACTGTCATGATAAATTAAAAAGTTTTTAGGTTTTAAATTAAAATTTGGACAAAATGGTAAAGTATGTAATCAAATTGGAAATCAATGGGATTGAGTTCCAAATCCAGACCTTGGCAGGCAGTGAAAGAGAAGCGAAAGACAATGCATGGGAAGTAATCCGCAACAGGACTTCCTTTCTTTCTATTCAAAAAGATCAGAAAAAGGAACTTTACAGTTCTTTCAGTACAAAATTGGCACAGGGAATAAAAAGTGCCCTGCTGTTTTAAATTATAAGCCTTAGTGGTGATTTTTTAATCTTAATTTTACCTTAAAATAAGCCTTTCCTTTATTGCTCGTAAGAGTCATTGGGAGGGCTTTTTGTTTTATTTTTCAGTTGATGTACGAGAGGCATATAATTGGATAGTTTTTGTTCCTTTATTAATAAAAACAAAGCTTAAAGGATATATAAAATATGTGTAGGCACCTTTTTTACCGGTATAGGATTACTTAAAGAATGGTCTTGTCTGCAATAAATATTGGGATCGACCACCGTAATTTATTGATATTGAAAGGGGTGGTAAAAATGCGGCAAAGCCGCATTTTTACCACCCCCTCTGATCTCACGATATCCGTTTACCAAAGCCGAGGTGGAGAAAAATGATATTTGGCTATCGGTATAAATGCGGATAATTATAATCTAAAATATAAATTTCAATTCAAATTAAAGATTTCTATTATTTTATTGAAACTCACGGGTTTTCTGAGGTATTCCTTGACTATGGTATATTCAGAAGCCTTTGTTTCGTCTATTTTATCAATCGAACTTGTGATAATGTAAATTGATCCTTTCCAGTCTCCCGATACCTTTGAAAATTCGTCCAAAAAATCCCATGCATCCCAAATAGGCATGTTGATATCAAGTAAAATATAACCGGGAAATTCCCCAAACTTTGTTTTCAATTCTAATATTCCCTCAAAGGCGGCCTTACCATTGTTGAATGTTAAAATCTCATCAAATAAAGATGTGAATTCTATCATCTTTTTTGTCAAGATCATATAGTTGGGGTCATCTTCTACAATACAAATCGTCTTGTTAATCATCTTTAAATTTTTTTAAACTTACTGTAAAAACACTTCCTTTTCCTTCTTCACTTTCAACTTCAATTTTTCCTCCCAATGCTTCAACCTGATTTTTTGTTATAAAGAGACCTATGCCTCTTGCATCAGGATGGTCATGGAAGGTTTTGTACATGCCAAATATTTTCCTTCTTTGCCGGTTGAGATCAATGCCTAATCCGTTGTCTATGACTTTAAGATGTACTAAATCATCCACAACTTCTATTTTTATTTCAACTTCACTGTTTTTTTCAGGATCACGATATTTTATTGCGTTTGTAAGTAAGTTGAGGGTAATACTTTCTAGATAACTCGCATTTCCCAAAACTGTTATCGGTTCATTTTGTTGATCATAATTTATCGTAACGCCTGATGTTTTGACAAGTCCGGAAACGTTTGACAATGACAGTTTTAAGATATCAGCCAAATCAATTTTTTCCATTTTGGTTTTATCGTTGGTTTGGATTTCGGCTACTTCAGACAGATTCTGAATAGATTCCATCAAGTTGTCAATCACATTTTTGAAATTTTGAAAGAACAGGTTTTCTACAAAATCTTGACTCTGGACTTCCATGAAAGAAATCATACCGGAAAGGTTTGCCGCATGGGATCGTAAATTGTGGGATACTATATGGGCAAAATTTTTCAGTCTTTCGTTTTGATTTTGAGTGAGGTTTAGGAGAATCTGCTGTTCATTTTCAAGTTTCTTCTTTTCTGTAATGTCAAGATGTATTCCTATTGATCCAATAAATTCGCCGGCATCACTAAAATTTGGCCCACCGCTGACTAACCAATATCTTTTTTCCGAAAACTTATTTGTGACTTCTATTTCATACACATCTGATTTTCCCGTTGCTCTTAGGAGGTTCCTTTTTAATATTATTTTCTTTGAATTTTGGTCGTTTCCAAAAAACAAATCGATTCCTTTTTTTCCAACCATTTCATTTAAATTGAAACCGGACATTTTACAGAAACTTTGATTTGCATTTTGGATTATATCATTGGTATCAACCTCCAGAAACCCAAGATTCATATTGGCGATGATATTCCTGTATTTTTCTTCCTGAACCTGCAGTCGTTTTTGGAATTTTTGACGCTGTCTTACATTGATCAGCATTTGCCCAAAAAGTGTCAATAATTTCACCTCCTCTTCTGCAAAAAACCGCTTTTTTTGTACGCTGTCAAACCCCAAAAATCCGACTAATGTATCATCCTCGTACATTGGAATTGTAACCAGACTTTTTATTCCCTGCGGTTCTAGGATTGACCTCAGGTTAAGTTCCTCATTTTCCGCAATGGGAAGTGTCAATACATCGGGAACAATCATCGGTAATTTTTTGGAATGCTGTTCTAACCAATCCGGAATGTATTCTAGAGGTACATTTTGAAGATTTTCTATTTCGGGCAAGATATCTTGTGCACACCATTCATAGGTATTGGAAGTAGTAAAATCCTTTAGGTTATAGTCAAAAATGTAGGCCCTGTCGGCTTCAACAAATTTGGCAAGTTTTTCAAGAGATGAATTGATTGTTATCTCGATGTATTTGACGTCTATATTGATATAGGTAGATGAAATATCAATCAATATATTTTGGAGTTCAACCTGTCTTTGGATTTTCTCATCCTTAATTTTTAATTCAGTAATGTCAGTCTCCAATGCCATATACCCCCTGATTTCACCGGAGTCCTCTCTCAATGGGACTATATTAAGCTGAAGCCAATATTCATTCCCATATTTTCCACGGTTCAAAACCTCTGCAGTGACGTCTTTTCCCATGAATACTTGTTCTTTTATATAAGAAGCTACCTTTTTGTCGGTTTTTTCAAACTGGAACATTTTAGGTGTATTTCCTTTCAACTCCTCCATGGAATATCCCGAAAGCTTCAAAAAGGCATCATTTACCCACTGGATTTTAAAATCAAGGTCAGTTATGACTACTGAGTTTGATGTTCTTTTAGCAACCAACGAGAGTTTTTCTACTTCATTTTCAATATTTTTTCTTTCGGTGATATCCTGAATGGTTCCTTTTATAAAGCGAGTTTCAGAAGCTCCGTTTTTTACGGGACTACCAGTAATAGAAATCCATTTTTCTGAGCTGTGGAAATTAAATGGTTGTATCTTAAAGTCTTTTGAAAAATTTTGGCCCGAGGCAATGGCTTTATCAAGCAGGTCCACCATTATCTGTTGGTTTTCTTTGCTCAAAAAATACTTCCAGGTAAAATTCTTTCTTGGAAAATTTTTAGGGATGTTGAAAATTCTGTCTACAATAGGGGAACAAGCCCATATTCCCGTATCTAGATCAATTTCAAAATCACCCAAGTTGGAAAAATTCTGGGCTTCCAGTAACCTTTTTGTGGTTTTTTCTAAATCTTCAGTCCGGATTTGAATCTGATCTTCCAGCTGCTTGTTGAATTCCACATTTTGGGCCCTGGCTTTTTTAAGTTCTTCCTTCAGGTCTAATAAAGAAAAATTCAAATCAGAGATTTCTGATATGTTCGACACTAATTTTATTTCAGAGTCGTACTTCCCGGTTTTTAGTTCGTTCGAAACCCCCGTTAAATAAGATATAGGGGAGGATATTTGATTCGCTAAAACAAAGAATATCCCTAGAGAAAGAATCAGAAGAATCCCTAAAAAAATGAATACTGGATAATTGATTTCAAAAATTTCCTTTTCAATGGAAGCATTATTTACAGCCAGAATTACATAGCCCTCAAAATATTCAGTAGAAATTTTTTCCTTACGCAGCAAAAAAAGATCTTCATTTGGGTTTAATATAATTTCTTGGGGATATTGTAGCGGGTCACTTACAAATACTTTTTCAATCCCTTCTTCAGTTATTTCAGTAATTGCTGCAAACTCCAAACCTGAGGCCTTCAGATTCACTAGACTCATGATTTCACTCAATCCGTTGAAATCATTGTTATTCAAGGCTACCCTGACTCCCAGCATAGTAGCCTTTGTCAGTTGATCTAACTCAAATTCGAAAGTTTTTCTTAATAGGATTTCTTGTCTATTTGGATATAAAATACTCAGACTGAACAGTAACAGAGATATTACCAAGGCAAATGGAAACCAGATTCTAAAAGTTAAACTTTGGAAAAAATTCTTCATAACTATTGGGTTATGGTTAATCTGTATTTTTCAGGGAATTTGGGATGGCCTTTTCCTACTACTCCAATTGAACCGGGATTTTTGGAGACAAAATCAAAAATCTCCTCCTCAGTCTGCAAAAATACAGGAGGATTGGCCCTTCCTTGGAATACAAGAGCAAGCCAAAATTTCTGCATGGAAGAAATCGATCCTCCGTAAAGCTCCAAAGCAACTTTTTCGGCAAATAAAGATTTGTTGGAAGGAAGTACAATGGTAACTCTTTGGTCATTAGGCCATAAGCTTCTTCCATTTCTAAAGATCGAAATAGTTTCCTTGGAAGATAGGCTGCTTATGTTTGAGACATTAATCAAAAAATCCAAGTCCCCAAGCTTTTGGCTTTGGCTTGTTAATTCCATTGGAATGAGCAAAATGAAAAGGATGAGTATTTTTAACTTCATAATCCCAATAGGTTAAAATCCATAAGCGACCTGAACCCGTAAACTTGGCCCATTATATTTGGAATTATGACTGTGGCCGGCATGCCTTAGCTCCCAATTGGTTTCCATCTGAATTTTTATGTTAAGGAGATAATTGAAAGAATACTTGTATCCCAATGCCACCTTTAATGTCTCTAGAGAATATACATGGATATCATTATCTGCTATATTTATATAATCCACCAAAGCATATGGGGTACTTTTTTCCGAAAGGTTTAATCCGGTATAGATAAACTGGGAATAATTTCTTGCTGTACCTGTGCTATCCGTTTTACTGACATTGTACACAGTTTCACTCAGCAATTCAAATTTATCTCCAAATTGGGCGTAAGAAAAACTAAGGTTTCTCAATTTGACCGGTCCTTTGTATATGTCATCGAGTGGGATATTTGGCATTACACTGTGTCCAGAATGTACTCCTGCCATATTATTTTTAAGATTGTCCCAATAATACGACATGCCAATCCTTACTCCTTCTTTGGGTTTGATATGAAGGGAACCGGTCAGCGAGGGGATGAGAGATTTATTAAGCACATCTGTTGAATTGATGCTATTCCCAACTACCACATCGTAACCAAAATTGAGTTTGCCCAGATTCTGACCCTGAAACTGTAGTCCTAAGGTATGAAGCGGAACCAAGTAATTAAAGGCTATTGGACGGTCTATTACCGGGAAAAACACCCTTCCGTGATGGTATACATCATTCCAATAATTGACAGGAGTATGTATTTTTCCTACGATGATTGAATGGTTGTTGATATAATTGAACTTGACCAAAGAGCGCTCAATACTAGGCAGGTAGTTGGTGGGAGAGTTTTTGTTAAATCTAATCACGTACTCACCCAAAAAACTTATTTTGTCAGTGATAGTGGAAGTAATGAAAAAGTCATGCTCACCCATCACAAAAGATGCTGTATTTCCATTTTCATCTTTGTCCAAATGAAATTCGATATGTCCAAAGCCATTGAATTGCGTTTGACGGTTTTGGGCATATGTTGAGATACTCAAAATCAGTGCACAAAATATTATGGGTATAATTTTATAAAATAAAGTTTCAAAACAGTTCATTTTGAATAAATTTTATATAAAACATTATTTATCATATATTAATATAATTATTTAGCAAACGCAATCTAATTTTTTATCCTTAAATAAATTTAACTTTTGCAGAATAAAAAATTGAAAAAATTAAAAATTACACTTTATTATTTTTTACATACACTTTATTTACAATAATTTTTTATTTTTATTCTGAGACCATAAGTTGAATTCATAAATCGTATAATTGGATTTTATTTATTCAAAAAAAAGGGCAGCTACAGTTTTGATTTTACCTTATCATGATTTTGCCGCTTAGTAATGTATCAGTCAATATGAAACCCCTTCAGTTTGAAAACCATTTTCTTGATAAGGTTCCCCTGTGTATCTTGAGAGTAAATAAAAATTATGAAATAATCATTTCAAATGAGGCTTCCTATGGGGTTTTGGGTTACCGTATAGATGAGGTCATTGGGAAATCATTTTTCACTCTCATTCCTGAGCGCGACAGACCCAAAATTGAGTCTTTTTATTTGAACCTTCCCTTTTCAAATTTTTCGTATTCCGAATCGCATTACAGTTCGGATTTGTATTCGATTATCTACCATGATATTTATACTGATGAAGAGGGAATTACTGTGTTTCTTAAAAAAGAATCCATAAAAACCAATTTTGAAACACGGTACAGGGTTTTAGTAGAAAACCTTCCCGGGGCAGTTTATTCATATAACATTGACAAAGAACTGACGGTAATTCATATGAGTCCAAAAGTATTTGACCTAACGGGCTACAGGGATATCGACTTCATTCAAAACAAGATTAAAATTAATGGAATAATACATCCTGACGATCAAAAAAATGTACAGGAAAGTCTGCTCCAATCCATCAAAAATGGAGGGCCATTTGAACTGGAATACAGAATCTATCGCAAATCAGGCGAAGTTCGCTGGATAAAAGACAAGGGTGAAATTGTATATTACAAAGAGGGTCTACCAAGTCATTTGATGGGTTTTTGGATAGACATCACCGAAAGGAAAAGGGCAGAAAACCAATCCCATAAAGACAGGAAGTTATTGGAAGCCATCATTGAAAACAGCCATTCTGTAATTTTTGTCAAAGACATCGATTTAAATTACATCATGGTCAACAGGAGGTGGGAACAGATCACGGGTCACAATCGTGAAAATGTAATTGGGAAAAAGCTTGAGGAAATTGCAGGATTAGAAATTGCCAAAAATTATTACGAGGATGATAAGAGGGTGTTGCATGAGGGAAAGGTAACATATAAAGAGGAGGTTATTCCCAAAGAACATTCGATTGGTGGTTCTGTTTTTGATCAGTACTTTTTATCGTTAAAGTTTCCATACAAAGATGAAAACGGAAAAATCAACGGGATTTGTGGGATTTCTACCGAGATAACAGCAATAAGAGAAGCTGCTAAAATGATTGAAGAAAGGGAAGCCAATCTTAAAGGTATTTTGGAAAGTGTAAATGAGAGTATTTGGTCAGTTGATAAAAAGCTCAACGTAATCTTTACCAACAAGACATATTTTGAAGAATTTTTCTTTTTCAATGGTGTAGAGCTGACCAAAGGGATGAACATTATTGCCGCGATACCTGAAAAAAAAGAAAAGAAAAAATGGCAGGAGAGGTATAAGACTGTGCTTAAAAACGGGCAATCACTCCATTTTACCGATATGCTGAAAATAAATAGTGTAAAATATTTTTTTGAAATAGTCATCTATCCGATAAAAGTTGAAAATAGAATAGAAGGCGTGTCTGTTTTTAGTAAGAATGTAACTGAAAAGGCAGATTTAGATGTGACGTCTAAACTTTACCAAAGTCTTTTTGATAATTCTACCAATGAGATTTTCCTGATTTCGACTGATAAATTCCTTATCAAACAGGCCAATATCGCAGGTATTAGAAATTCAAGGTACTCAGCAAGGGAAATTCAAAATATCTCTTTCTTCGACTTGATTTCTAGGGCTAACCATGAATACATTTTGGATGGTATTGGATCTGTAATTTCCGGGGTAGTCCCTTCTATTTTTTTAGAAGCTTCTCATTTAAGAAAAGATGGGAGCTCCTATGATTCGGAAGTTTTGTTCCAATTGTTCACCTACAATGGAGAAGAATTTTTATCCGCATTTGTCACCGATATCACAGACCGAAAGGCAAGTCAAAAGGCGCTGACAGAAAGCGAATTGAGGTTTTCGCAGATATTCAGAGAAAATGTAACCCCGATGTTAATCATCAACCCGAACAATGGTCAAATCGAAGATTGCAATCCTGCAGCATCCGATTATTACGGATTTGGGATGGACGACCTCAAAAGCATGAATATATTGGATTTGAACCAGACTTTTCACACTAGTCCTGAACAGATGCCGATCGTAGCCCAACAGGTGATGAATGAAGGTAAAGGCAAATTTAAATTTGTGCATAAGCTTAAATCAGGAGAAATGAGGGATGTGGACGTCTTTTGCAGTAAAATATCAATAGGCAATGAAGATTTGGTTCATGAGATCATTCAGGATGTGACAGAAAGAAATAAATATCATAAGGCTTTGGAACAGCAAAATGAGTCTTTGAAAGAGATAGCTTGGATACAGTCACATATTGTGAGGGCACCTTTGGCCAAAATCATGGGATTGGTACAGATTTTACAAGAAGAAAAAGAGGAGGAGGATTTTTCCCCTGACTTTGTACTCGATGCAATCTTAGACGCTTCTAATGAATTGGATAGAGTAGTTAGGGAAATAAGCGAAAAATCAAATAAAGCCAGACATCTTTTTAACTAATAAGAGAGAAATATGGAAATCATAATAGTGGATGATGAAGCAGTATTTTTGATGATACATGAAAATATTTTAAAACGTCATGGGGTCATATTCCCAATAAGGTCATTTTTGTGGGGGACAGAGTTAATTTCATTTTTAAAAAACAATAATTCTGAGGACAAAAAGTTTTTAATACTCTTAGATATCTATATGGATAATATGGATGCCTGGGAGATTTTGGCCTATCTGGATGCTAGGGATTTCAAATGTAAATTCAAAGTAGTCATTGTAACCTCTTCCGTTGAGATTGAGGAAAGGGAGAAAAGTAAGAAATTTCATTTTGTCGTGGACTTCATCAACAAGCCACTAAATAGAGATTTGGTTGAACAAATCATGGAAAGGGCACATTTTGAATAGAAAATATCAAAATATCCAGGATAGAAATTGCCCGGAAAAACATTTGACCTTTGGTGAGATATGGATTATTGCCGGGACTATGTGGTAAAATATTTACCGAGCAGGATAAGAAGGTTTTGCAAAGGTCTCAAAGGATGTTGAACTTCCTACCCGGGTAATTTTTGGTATTGGCGCCAAGCATGAATACTAACTGCACTTTTCTATCATAGTCAATCGGATAACCTTTGGTTGGGATATTTGATTGAACAGTCCAATTTACTTCCGATGGCTTATGGATAGGTAGTTTGAATAGAAGGGGGGAATTATCTGCTGACAGCTATCCGCATCCACCATGTACTAATATCCAACGTTTGGCTACGCCCCTCCGTGCACTCCCGGGTTTAGGATAATTATGAACTTTCCAAGGCGTAACTTTAATTCCCCTATTGTGGTCGTGGCTATAGTTCGAAAATTCTGAAAAATACTGATATCAGCAAACCTGTAAAATTAAAAGCCTTCCTTAGACCTATTTAAAGGTTGAAAGAAGGCTTTTAGGTTGTGGAGCTGGCGGGATTCGAACCCGCGTCCAGATAGGGAAACACCGTACCGTCTACATGCTTAGTCATCTGTTGGGTTTTCGTCAGTGTACTGCTGGATGACACACCTATTCACTGCTTAGATACTTGAGCTTCGCACCGGCTTAGCATCATCACCGGCACTAGTCCGATCATTTCGACACCCCAGAATCAACCCCGAAAGGACGGGGGGTTGCGGGATGTGGCCGGGGAATCCACCTTGGCGGACTCAACCCTTTAAGCGTTATCTTGTCCCCGAAGGGTTAGATTATGCAGCCATGGCGTAAGAAGTTTCGCCAGTTATGTTCGTATGAATTATTCAAGGCCATACATACTCCGGCCTGCATGCGAGCCCAGTCCTTACACCTACTGTCAAAACCGGTCAGCCCCATTTTTCTACAAGGGGAGACAAATATAAGCTTAAATAAGTTCCGATATCAATAATTGTGGGTTGGGAAAATCGCTGCATTGGAGTTCCTTTGGGCTAGGGAGAGGATTTGGTAAAACCAAAAATTTAGAACCAAATTTAATCCTCTGATTTTGATCATTTTATTCAATTTCATTATTGCCTCGATCACTTTGCTTACTTAAATCTGATCTTCATTTTTCGCTTCTTTATTTTTAGGACAGTACCTGCTACTTTTAATTTAATCAATAAATAAGCTAAGTCAAATTGTTTCCCCAAGACCAAAGCCTGAGTCGGTGAGTAAATACTTTAAAGATGGAAAAATATCTGATCAAGTTGGAAATTAAAGGGGTTGAATTTCAAATCAGAACTTCAGCGGACAACCCTAAAGAGGCGGAAGATAACGCCTTGGAAGTTATCCGAAATAAAACAACTTTCATTTCAGTACTTGCAGAAAAAGATATTCATTCAAAAGATTCATTTGGCAAAAAAATTGGTAAAATTATCAAAGGGGCTTTATCATTTTGAAATCGATTCCCTCGCAAAACAGTTTTCGTCTCATTCAATTCTGAATTAAGATAAATTGATAAAGTATAGTCACCAGCATGAATTTTTTTAAAGCTACATTTCTTAATTTGAGACTGCCTCAGGTCTTGTGGATGGGGAAGATATCTAAAAGGGAGATTTAATAGCCACATTTCCCCCCACCTCCTAATAGCACCAAATCCGGTGGCCGAGCGAAGTCGAGGCCGTTTTGTCTAAAAGAAATAGAGGCAAGAATGCGGGTGATCAGATTAGGGAATTATCGGACTCCGTTAATTTTTACAGTATTTTCTTGAATAATTTTTTCAGCAACAAAAAAATATTGCCCACAATGATCAATTTGCCAAGCGCTGAATTCCAATTATTTTATATCTTGCGACGATGGAAAATTTTGTAGTATCCGCCAGAAAATACAGGCCTTCCGATTTTAATAGTGTAGTAGGGCAGCAGCATATTACTACTACGCTGAAGAATGCCATCAAAAACAACCATCTGGCCCAGGCTTTTTTATTTTGTGGACCTAGGGGTGTAGGTAAGACTACCTGCGCTAGGATTTTAGCCAAAACCATTAATTGTCAGCATAGGACTTCCGACTTTGAAGCATGTAACCAATGTGATTCTTGTTTGGCTTTTAACAACAACGCTTCATTCAATGTACACGAACTAGATGCGGCCTCCAACAACTCTGTAGATGATATCCGGAATCTAGTAGAGCAGGTAAGGTATGCCCCGCAACAAGGTCTTTATAAAGTATATATCATTGATGAAGTGCACATGCTCTCCAATGCTGCTTTCAATGCATTTTTAAAGACTTTAGAGGAGCCACCAAAGTATGCCATTTTTATATTGGCCACAACCGAAAAGCACAAAGTCATCCCAACAATATTATCACGTTGTCAGATTTTTGATTTCAACAGAATTCTTATCAATGACATTGCTGAGCACCTCAAGCATATTGCTGAGCAGGAAAAAATCGAGGCTGAAGAAGAGGCTTTGCGACTAATTGCTACCAAAGCTGACGGTGCTTTAAGAGATGCACTTTCGATGTTTGACCTGATCGTGACATATTCTTCCGGTAATCGGCTGACCTATTTGGAGACCATCAGCAACCTCCATATTCTAGATTATGATTATTATTTCAAGGTTGTTGAGTCTTTATTGGCAGGAAGTATTTCCAATGTTTTGCTGATTTTTGATGAAATCTTGAAAAAGGGGTTTGATGGACATAATTTCATAGTTGGACTTTCCGAACATTTGAGAGACTTGATGGTATGCAAAGACCCTGCAACGGTCGACCTGATCCAGGTGTCTGATTCTGCGCGGGACAGGTACATCACCCAATCCCAACAATCAAGTATTTCATTTCTTTTGTCAGCCTTGACCATCTGTAATCAATGTGACATTCAATATAAAACCAGTAAAAACCAACGCCTGCATGTTGAATTGGCTTTGATGAAAATGGCAAAATTGCCTCAGGCTCTTACTTTGGCTGCTTTGGCACAGGAGGAGTCAAAAAAAAAAGCCTGATTGATGCACCTCAAGAAATTTTAAAAAAACCGGTAACCCCTCTTTTTAAAGAAGCAAATGCTTTTGCTGCAAAAAAAACACCTGTCCAAAAGACACTTTCCATACCCACAAGTATCGGTTCTGCCAAGGTGGTTATTGAGCAAAACTCCTCACTAGCAGTCTTAGAAGCAGAAATTGCTGAACCAAGTCCACTAAAACCATCAGAGCAACTAGCCGAGATTTTTGACCTTGCGAGATTGAAATTTGAAATCAACGAAATTATTGAAGATTATAAATTACATCACCGTAGTCTAGAAATGACTGTACTGAAGCAGCCGGTGATCTTGGACAAGGAAACCATCACTTTTCAGCTCAACGGTGATATCCAAGAAGGAATTTTTCAAAAAATCAAACCTGATATTCTCCAGATCCTCAGAAGAAAACTCAATAATTACAGCATCCACTTAGAAGCCATAATAAAAGAAGAGGAGAATGAGGGTAAAAGAAAACTTTATACAAGTACTGACAAACTTAATTACCTTCTTGATAAATCTCCTGCATTGATGGATTTGAAAAGAAGGTTTGGCTTGGAGACTGATTTCTAAAAATCCAAACCTATGCCAAAATTGAACATATTTTGAAGCTGAATTGCTTGCTTAGGCGGACCTGATTCTTGTTGGATCAAAACTTTTTCATCATAAATCAAAATGGTCTCAATCCTAGTTGTAATAAATTTATTGACCCGCATTGAAACCACCGAATTAAGGTTCACTACAAAGTTACCCAATCTTTCAAAATTGGTAAATAGATTCAAATCTGCTCTCCATCGGATATTTTCATACAATTGGATATCAGTGGTAGAACCAAAAGAAAGACCCGCCTCAGGGCGAACAGTTTCACCGGGTACCACTCCAAAAGCACCTGCATTGCTCAAAGAATCATCCATTACTATAGTAAACCTGCCAGTAAATGGCGAAGCAATAAGGGAAATTCGGTCTTTGTTTTTGAATTCCCTCCTGTAATTCAAACCCGTAGAAGATTGGATGTAAGCAGGGGCAAGAAAATCTGATAACTTGGACCTGGAATCTTGCTCAGCACCTGCGGGCCTAAAATATCGGTAACCTTCCAGCAGTTGAGTTCTTGCATCTAGTTGGGTTGACAAAAACCAAGATTCGGTTAATTCTCTTCCGTATTTACTCAGGAAAATAAAGTTATCGTTGGTCTTACGGGTAGGGTAGTTTCTCCCTGATTGCCTGTTGAATCCGGCATTTATATTCAGCTTGGTGTCCCAGATAATCGCATCTTTTTTGTAATTGCCAAATAATGTCAAGGCAGTATTCCAAGCAAGGTTACTCGATCCCCCTGCATTCCAGTTAGAAAGACTGACTTGCTGTATGCTAAGGTTGAAATTCCCTCCTTTTTCCCAATAAACTGGTTTAACCTGCTGTTTGAAAATAATGGAATCACCCAACATGATTATCGTATCCCCATCTATTAACAAGGTATCGGCTAGCTGAAGCCTGTCTTGGGCTGTTAGGAAGCCAAAAGAGCAGATGAAAAACACAAAGAATATCGAAAATCTTTTTCTCATAGGTCAATTCACCTTGAATTAGGCTTAGGGCTTGTTGATGATGAGTTTTTGTCCAACTTTAATATTGTTATCATGAAGTTTATTCAACTTCATGATTTCCTCTACACTGACCCCATACTTTTGGCCGATCCTGAAAAGGTTTTCACCTGCGGCTACTGTATGCGTGATCCTCTGACTGGAATTGGATGGGGCCACAGGATTATTGTTTTCCACTTTAATTGGTTGGGTTGTAATTGGATTGGGAGAAACGGTATTATTTACTTGATTAGCAATGATTTTCCTGTATTCGGTAGCAGGGACCATGGGAATGGCTTCACCTCTTGGTCTGAAATCTCGGAGATTTAGAATCATGCCTGCTTTCAGTTCACGTTCGTCATTGATTCTGTTTTTGGACTTCAAAGCAGAAAGTTTGATTCCATACATCTGCGAAATAGACCAAAGCGTTTCGCCTGGAAGTACAGTATGGGTATCAGCCTCTGCTTTGGTCTTTTTGGGTTTTGTATAATAGTACTTTCCTGCTTCTATTTTATCGGTTTTGTCCAAGTCATTGATACGCCGAAGTTTTGCTTCTTTGACCCCGACTGTTTCGCTAAAATTGTTTAAGGTAGTTGTAGATGCCGCTTTTACTCCATCGATATTGTTAACCTTGATCTTATTGGGTTGGGTAGCTTGTTGGGGGTTTCCAGAGATTTTGGGATATTCTGACTTCTTTTCGGGGGCTGTAATTACAGCTGAAGTGGAGCTATCGATCGATGGTGCTTGGGCGACAGCCTGCCGCGGTCTCGGAGTATTTTCCCTAAGGTAAATAACAGAATATGGTCTATCATCAGGGATGTTTCCTTTAGCGGTCCACTTGTTATATTCTTTGAGATGAGCTTCAGTGACTCCAAGCCTTGGGGCCAAGGCTTTTAAGGAAGTCGGTCCCTGAACCTGTACTTCTTCCAAAATACTGTTATTGCTCGCAAGCATGACAGTTGGTGCCTCAAATGCAATTTTGTGAGCCAGAAATTTCTTGAAGTACCAATGAAAATTTCTGTCCACTTCCACAATTTTTTTTCCATTATAGCTAGTGCCAAAATAAGATCTAGCACCACCAAGTCCCATCTGATATGCTACCAAGGCACACATCCAATTATCAAAAGGGCCATTATTTTTCTTCAGGTATCTTGCAGCACCCTGACTGGAAGCGACAATGTTTTTTCTTTCATCGATCTGTCCATCTACCCGCAAAGCGACTTCCTCGGCAGTTCCTTGCTTGAATTGCCAAAAACCTACTGCATTTGAAGTAGATACAGCGTCAGCTATAAGGCTGCTTTCTTGTATGACCAAGTATTTGAAATCCGTGGGTACGCCGGCATTTCTCAGTTCTCGCTCCACTATTGGGAGATACAGGTTAACCCGTTCAGCTTTTACCTTGAAATACGTAGGATTACGATAGAGCGCATCTACATCACTTTGGATTTCTCGCCTTGCTTGCTCATTGATCTTTATGGTAAGGTCAGCAAATCTGAGTTCCGAAGGAACCTGAGGTACTTGGGCAAAAGCCAAGGAAACGGAAAAAAATATCAGAATACATGAAAAAGCAGATCTGAATAGGGGACTGTTTTTGTGTTTCATAGTTTTCTAGCCAGCATCAATCCATCCCTTATGGGAAGTAATACATTTTCTACACGGGGGTCGTTTTGCACCATCCGGTTGTAATCCAAAATCGCCTGAGTGTCTTTGTCTATTTTTTGACCCTTTTCAAAAAGGATTTTTCCCGACCAAAGGACATTGTCTGCGATAATAATTCCTCCTGGATTAACCTTCTCAACGACAAGCTCATAATATTTGATATAATTGGACTTATCTGCATCGATAAATACCATATCAAAATTTTCATTAAGGTCTGGGATGATATCCAAGGCGTTTCCAAGCCTGTAGTCGATTTTAGAGGATAGCCCTGACTTTTCAAAAAATCCCCTAACCATTCTCTCCAATTCATCATTGATATCCACTGTGATCAATTTACCGTTTTTACCCAAACCTCTTGCTAGGCAAATACCTGAATAGCCGGTGTAGGTACCGATCTCAAGGATGATTTTTGGATTCAACATTTTGACCAAAAGCTCCAGTGTTTTGCCCTGTAAATGTCCTGAAAGCATCCTTGGCATAAGGACCTTGGCGAATGTTTCACGCTTGACATATTGTAGGAGCTCATCCTCTATACTGCTGTGCTCTTCGCAATAGACCAATAATTCAGGTGCAATGAACTCCATATCAGGCAGGGATGTAATTAAGAAAGCTGAGCTTTGTAGGATCGAAAACCTCGTTGGCTATGTCTATCAACTCTTCTGCAGTTGTTTCTCTCATGATTCCAAAGATAGTATCAAGGGAGTCAATTTTGCCTTTATCCAATAAGTTTTTGCCAAAAACAAGCATCAATGCAGCATAATTTTCTTCTGACATGGCCATTTGTCCGATTGCTTGTTCTTTGGCCATATGAAGTTGCATGGTTCCTAGTTTTTTGTTACGAAGCTTCTCCATTTCATTGAGGACAGATTTTCTTGCACGGTTGGCTTTATTTTGCTCCGTAGCAAAATACACCCCTATAAAACCCGTATCCGAATAGGTCTGGTAATGGGATTCGACACTGTAGACATAGCCGTACTTTTCCCGGAGAGCAAGATTAAGCCTTGAGTTCATGCTAGGACCTCCAAGGATATTGTTCAATAGATAGAGTTTGAACCTCCTGGGATCGTACATGGAATAAGCCGGTTGTCCAATGGCACAATGAGATTGTGTGATTTCTTTCTGTATGGTTTTGTTTTTTGGCCCATAATTGGAAAAACCACTTCTTACATAAAGGCTTCTTTTTGTTGGAATCTCAGTAAGAAAACCTTCCACTTCTTGTAGCACTTTTTTGAAAGTTACATTTCCCACAACAGAAAAAACCATCTGCGTGGTATCAAGTTTTGAAGTCAAAAAATCAAAAAAGTCCTCTTGATTAAAATTTTTGACCGTTTCCTCCGTGCCAAGAATATTTCTACCCAGAGCGTGTCCCTCAAATATGATTTCATCAAAATCATCCTGTATAGAATCATCGGGAGAGTCTCTGTACATGGACATTTCCTCTAAAATCACCTGTCTTTCTTTGTCAATCTGTTTTTTTGGAAAGGTGCTGTTGAAAGTAATATCACAAAGCAACTCTGCCGCTTTGTCAAAATGCTCTTTAAGTGTACTTGCGTAAAAACAAATCTTCTCCTTAGTTGTATAGGCGTTTAGTTCCCCACCCAATGTTTCCAGGCGGTTGATGATATGATAGGCTTTTCTTTTTTTGGTGCCTTTGAAGGCCATATGCTCCCAAAAGTGCGCAAGCCCTTCTTGCTCTTTGGATTCATCGCGACTCCCAATATTCAGCACAAAGCCACAATGAACAAGCCTCGTATGATTGACCTCCTGATGGACGATTTTGATGCCGTTGGGCAATTCTTTCAGATTGTATTGCATTCTTTTATTTTCCCTCCCTCAAAGTACAAAAATAAAAGACTTTTTGAAGTCTTTTTTTAGCCAATGGATAAATGGTATTTTTGGTTCAATTTTAAATTCCGATTTTGCCACTTAGAAAACCCTATATATGAAATATAAGCCCCTTCCACAATCTCTTTATATCCGCAACAGACAAAAACTTAAGGCCAAGTTACCGGCAAAGTCGTTAGCGGTGTTTCACTCAAACGATATCATGCCTACCAATGCAGATGGAACTATGCGATTCAGGCAAAATAACGATCTTTTCTACCTATCTGGTATAGATCAGGAAGAGACAGTTTTGGTTATATGTCCTGATTTTCCGGATCCTAATCTCAGGGAGGTACTTTTTCTACGCGAAACCAGCGAACACATCGCCATTTGGGAAGGACATAAGTATACCAAAGAAGAAGCCTTTACTTCTTCGGGAATTGAAAATATCCTGTGGGTTTCAAATTTTGACAACATATTGAACACACTTATGGCATTAAGTGAGCATGTTTTTTTGAATGCCAATGAACATCTAAGGGCAGCTGTAGTTGTCGAAACACGTGATGCAAGGTTTATCAAAAACTGTAAAGAGAGATATCCTCTTCATCAATACCATAGAGTGGCGCCACTGATGCATCAGCTTAGGGCATTTAAAGAAAAAGAGGAAATAGATCAGTTGCAGATTGCCTGTGATATTACCGAAAAAGGTTTTAGGCGCATTCTTTCTTTTGTAAAGCCCGGAGTGACTGAATATGAAATTGAGGCTGAATTTATCCATGAATTTATCAAAAACCGAAGCAAGGGTTTTGCTTATGAACCCATCATTGCTTCCGGACTCAATGCTTGTGTCCTCCATTATATCGAAAATAAGGAAGTTTGTAAGGATGGTGACATGATTTTGCTTGATGTGGGAGCTGAATACGGTAACTACAATGCTGATATGACGAGGACTATCCCTGTCAATGGAAGATTTACTAAAAGACAAAGAGCCGTCTATGATGCGGTGCTAAGAGTCAAAAACCAAGCTTCTGAAATGCTAAGGCCCGGAATCAACATACAGGATTACCACAAAGAAGTGGGGCTGATTATGCAATCTGAATTATTGGGCTTGGGACTGATCGATCAGACTGACATCAAAAACCAAGATCCAAAATGGCCGGCATTCAAGAAATATTTTATGCACGGAACCTCTCATCATCTTGGATTGGACGTACATGATGTTGGTACTATGCATGATCCAATAACCGCGGGTATGGTATTTACCGTCGAACCTGGGATTTATATTCCGGAGGAAGGACTTGGAGTTCGCCTAGAAAATGACATTTTGATTTTGGATAATGGGTATTTTGACCTGATGCGGAATATCCCGATTATCCCCGGCGAAATTGAAGATTTGATGAATTGAGCTGGAAGTTTTTTTGAATCCTTTGTTTCAAAAAATTATAAAAAAAAGGAAAAGCGACAGAATTTCGAATTCTGTCGCTTTTCCTTTTTTTTTTGGAAGGTAGTGCAATTCCATATTCCTCCGAATCATGGAACATGCCATAAACCCAATTTCAGGAATTTGGGGTTTGGCCTTAATGGATTTCCCCTCCGGCTTTTTCAATTCTGCTGAGTTCGACGTCTTCATCTTCAGATGTAAAATAGATTTTGGAGCCCTCAGTACCCAGTTTATAAATTCCTTCAGCTTTACCCAGACTTCCTCCGGCATCGAGTCTGCCTTTATCCCTAGAAAATCATGTCAAAATGTTGGGACCCATTTGGAGACCATCAAGTTTACAATCAAAGACCCCTTTGTAAAAAGCTATGGCTCTTTTCCTATTTTCGAACAGAACCTCAAACCAACAAATGCTTTCATATTGGTAATGGGTTTAAAGAATAAATTTAAATAAATTCATCCAAAATTTCCCATTTCCAAAAAGCATCCTTATGAAAAATAGAATTCGTAATTCCAGAAGATTATTTTTAAAAACCACCACAATAGCCGGTGTCGGTCTAGGGCTTTATGGAAATTCGTTCGGTTTTTCTTCAGATCAAGTAAAGAACTCCCATGGAAAAAAAGTCGGGATAATTGGATTGGATACTTCGCACAGTATCGCATTTACCAAAGTATTGAATGGACATAAAGATGACCAAATGTATTTTGGTTACCATGTCGTCGCCGCTTATCCTTTTGGAAGTAAGGATATCAAATCGAGCATGGATAGAATTCCAGGTTACACTGAAGAAATCAAGAAAATGGGAGTGGAAATTGTAGGCTCTATTGAGGACTTGCTTCAAAAAGTAGATGTGGTGTTGTTGGAAACCAATGATGGGAAACTTCATCTAGAACAGGCTATGGAAGTATTTAAAGCTGGGAAGCGCATGTTCATTGACAAACCTATGACTGCTTCTCTTGAGGATGCCAAGGCTATTTTTGAAGCTTCCAAACAATACAAAATCCCGGTGTTTTCAGCATCTTCCTTGAGATACATTACAGGAATTGAAAAAATTGACAAAAGCACCGTCATCGGCGCCAGTACATTTAGCCCTGCTGAATTGGAACCGACGCATCCGGATTTATTCTGGTATGGGATACACGGAGTGGAAACCTTATTTACCGTAATGGGTACTGGATGTGCGTCTGTTGTGAGGGTGTCTACCAATGATACAGATGTGGTCACCGGGATATGGAAAGATGGAAGAGTCGGGACTTTTAGAGGAACCCGAACAGGCAAACATGATTATGGAGGTACCGTTTTTACCCAAAATGGAAATGTGGTTTTAGGCCCTTATGCCGGATATGAACCTTTGCTTTTGGATATTGTAAAATATTTTGACACGGGTATTGTGCCAGTGTATCCTGAAGAAACCCTCGAAATTTTAGCTTTTATGGAAGCGGCGGATATCAGCAAAAAGCTTGGTGGTAAATCTGTTTCTGTGATAGAACTATTGGATAAAAAATAAAGAAAGGTCAAGGTAAAAATTTGGTCTTTACCTTGACCAGTTTTCTTTCCAAATATGGAATTCAGCAGGAGAAACCCTGAAACGGGCAAAACTTCCCTCATGAACACCGAGCAATTCTGACTCCACATATTCAATAAACTTATTCTGATCGGTTTTCAGTATTTCATTAGCTTTCCTTTTGATCCTGTCTGATCCTTCTTTTGGACTCAGGTTATTTGAGATGATCTCAGTGACAAGCTCCCTGATTTCATTTCGGTATCGGGTCCTAAATGCATCAGGTTCTCCTACTGTTTGTCTGATAGCAGCATACCGGATTGCTGATCTTTCATAAGCCCAAATAAAAACATCCTTCAACAATTCAATCCTGTTGAGCTCATAAACCCCCAAAATCGCCTGAACATAGACCTCATTTGGGACATCCACAAAAGAAAGAGGAGACAGGTTATGTTTGAAGAAGGGAATATTTGCTGCAAGTCTCGAGGTCCTTTTGTTGACATCATCAAATGGCTGCAAATATGGAAAATGCACCATAATGAAGAAGGCTTGCTCAAATGGATTCTGAATCTCCTTGACTTTTTGCAAGATCAACTCAAATTGGTCTGCTATCAGTTGCGGAATTGACAATGGCGTATAGGCGGATTTATGGATTCCTACCGGAATGGACCTCAGGCGGCCTATGGAATTCTGGTCCTGCAGAAGGTTATCAGCCAATAGCGCATGGAGATTTAGAATGATATAGGAATTGAATTCCAAATCATCTCCCAACTGTACCAAAAATTCTATAGCCTCTTTATGGTTGAGGATCATTTGGGATTCCTCGATGGATTTTCCATCTGCAGATTCACCAAAATTCACCAACCTTTGAGTATCCAATAAAGAATAGGTATTTCCTTCCAATCTACTGGAATTCCAACTCAGGTCAATCAGCAACCTGCTTAAGACCTCTTTGGCATGGGTTCCTGCTGGTTGGTTTTGATTTCCGGTTTTACCCAATTCTGTCAGTGTTTTAATTTCTTTTTCTGAGAGGTATTGGTCTACATTGGGTCGGTAAGATTCCAAAAACTGCCTGATGTAACCTACTTTTGGTCTGCTGATCAATGGTTTGGTTAATGCATCTTTGATCTTTTTTCCTTCTTTGGAAATTGGAATTTCTTCCTTTTTTTCCACGATATACTTTGGCGGATCACTTTCTCTGACCACATTTCTTTCATAGACCGGATGGTATTTTGTAGCTTTTGATCCTCCGCTTACATAAAGTCCCCCGTTTTCTTTTAGGATTTTAAGTCTTCGCTGTAATGTTCTTAGCTCTAGTTCAAAATCAAGATTTTCTTTGATTTCTTCCAAAGTGATTCCTTCAGGAAATTTTACCAAAATTTCCTTGATGGCATTTAGTTCTTTGGTTTTTGGAATTTTCATTTCTTTCTATTCGCGACAAATATAATATATTTTTTGTCGCGAAACTCATATTCACGACAATTTTTTTATCTCTCGCGACAATTAATTGTCGTGAATATGGAAATTTTGTCGTAAAAGGTCAATTTTACGTCAATTATTGAAAACCATTCCGTCTTTTATGACGTGAAAGATTTTGATCTTTTTGTTGTCAAAAAATCTAAAAACGACAAGATCTACTTTATCATCCGGTTTTTGAAAACCGATTCCTAAAAAAGCCGCCGGTAAGACCGAGGCCATTTTCCAAGCCATCGAAAGGTCTTCTAGCTTTTTTTCAATCAGGTATTCTATGCCTTCAAGAAGGGTTTTACTTGCTCCTGCCAATAATCCATTGCCGTTTTTCAAGGATAATTTTCCATTTGGTGATAGGATTACTTCATCTCCAATATGGGTGTTGTATTCTCCGGGAGGCATTCCGCAAAACTTTGTTGCATCACTCACCAAAAAAGCTTTTTCTCCTTTAACCTTCAAAACCACTTTCAAAAATGAATCCGGCACATGAAATCCATCTGCGATCAAGCTTGCGTGAAGGTACCCTAAGGAGAGTTGATCCCAAAGGATATTGGGATGACGCGGAAGCATCAGCGGAACGGCATTTCCAAGATGGGTTGAAAGGCTTGCGCCTGCTTCTACTCCTTTTTCCAAATCCTCCATAGCAGCATTGCTATGCCCAAAGGCTACTTTTATTCCATTGTCGCAACATTTTTTGATGAATGAAAATGCATTATCCAACTCAGGTGCCATGGTGATGAGCTTGATTCTTCCACCGGATGCATCCTGAAATTTGCTTAACAAATCCCAATTGGGCTTTTGGATAAATTTAGGATTATGCGCTCCTTTTGCTCCCTCTTCTGATGATATGAAAGGACCTTCCAAGTGTATGCCTCCAATGCAGGATGCGACCAAAAGATTATTTTCGCAGGCTTCTTTGAAGGTAGATAAAATGGAGATGATAACTTGATCTTCATTGGTAATCAGGGTTGGAAAAAAGGTAGTGACTCCTTTGCTCAATAAAAAGTCAGAGGCACTTTCGATATCCGACACAGAGAGATTTGGATCATTGAAATCAATACCATTGACACCATTTACTTGCAAATCCACCAAACCGGGACCAATAAAAAAATGGTCATTCAACTGTTTTTTGGATGGTTTGATGCTTGTGGTAAAAAAAATCCCACTTGATTTGTAAACACTCAGCTTTCCTGTCAGGCAATCAATTCCGATAGATTCATCTTTGTCAATTGGTTCCAAAATTTCAGGATAGGATTGGATATCCAAAAAGAGATGGCAATTGGCGTGGACTCTCAAAATTGAGGCCGGGCATTGTGTATCGATCGGACCTGAGATGGTGTCAGTGACAGCATGTCTTTTGTTTTTGCCGGGCACGACGCAACAGATATAAGCCGTGTCAAGAAGGGCGGTAATTGTCAGTGTCAAAGCATGGCTCGGTACTTCTTCCAAAGCTGAAAAGCAACCATCATTGACCTGTTGCTGCCTGCAAACCGGGTCTAACGCTACCATTTTTACTGTTTTGGAATCATTAAAATCTGCCACAGGAGGATCATTGAAGGCAATGTGTCCGTTTTCACCGATTCCCATGCAGACCAAGTCGATAGGAGCCTGATGGAGCAAAGAAGCATACCGGTCACATTCTTCTTCCGGATTTTTGTTGCCATCAATGAGATTTATTTTCCCGAAAGGCAACTTGTCAAACAGTTTTTCTTTAAGAAAATTGGAAAAAAGTGCAGGTGAGTCCTTACTTAAACCCACATATTCATCCATGTGAAATGCGGTCACTTTTTCCCAAGGTATTTTTGAAGAATTGCGTAAAGCTGCTAAAAATTCATTTTGTGAAGGAGCCGCTGCAAAAACAATTCTCACGCTTTCTTTTTCTTCCAAAACCTTCAATATTCTTTCTTCTACTGCCTTTGCAGCAGTCTCTCCCATTTCTTTTCTTGAATCGAATACATTGATTTCCATTATTTCTTATTTCTGATGGTTTTATTCTTTACTGATCTCCTGAAGCATTGCTTTTACTTTATCAGGAACATTTCGGATTTGGGCTAGTCCAATGAATACATATACTAAACTAGATACTATCAGCGGAAGACTGACCTGTAAAGCCAAGCTGCTGATTTCAATATTCTTGGTGATGATGAAGGTGAGGAGGCCTGCAAAAATAGAACTGATGGCAGCGACCGGACCGCAAGATTTGAAGGTAGGAATGACCCCAAAAAGCATAGGGACGGCAATCGGTCCTACCAAAGCCCCAAACCAAGTAATGATCAAGCCGAGAATTCCACCAAAATATTCATATTGAAGAGCGACAATGATAGTCAGTAAGGTAAATATGAAAGTCGTAACCCTCGCCGTGAGCAATGAAATTTTATTTAAGCTGAACTTCTCCGAAATGTTTGGCAGGATATCTCTTGTGATCACGGCAGAAATGGTATTGATGTCAGAGGAAGTCATGGACATGGTATTGGCAAAAAGGGAAGCGATCACCAGTCCAACCAAACCTGAAGGCAAAAGTAAAAGAGTCAACTGACCATAAGACTGACTTGGATCTGCCAAATCAGGAAGCAAAATTGGTGCAGCCCACATCGGGAAAAATAAAATTAAAGGCCAAATCAAATATAGCCAACCTGATAGCCTTGCTGCTTTGGTAGCCTGAGATTCTGAAGGGGAAGAAATATAACGGGTGGCAAGATTCCATTGACCACCATTATAAGAGAGGAAATTTATAAACAAAAATGCAAGGGCAAAACCTACACCATAGGGATCATTAAATGGTTTGCTGTTGGCTGAAGGCAATTTTTCCCACATAGTAAAAATGCTTTCCAGTCCATCAAGCTTGTATAACACTGCGAAGAACATAACTAGTCCTCCCAAAAGTTGAATGATAAATTGCGCAAAATCTGTGATGACAACAGCCCACAATCCACCAAAGGTGATGTACAAAAGAGAGATCCCTCCTGCAATTAAAATACCAATTGGAAGACTGATGCCGGTAAAAACATTGAGCAAAATGGCAATAGAGGCCCATTTGGCCCCGATATCGAATAGTTTTAACAGCACACCGCTCCAAGCCATGATCTGTTGGGTGAGGATATTGTAGCGTCGGGCAAGGAATTCAAGAGGAGATTGGATATGGAATTTTTTGCGAAGCCTGACCCAACGCACGGGAAATATTTTGGCACTGGCCAAAATTGTCAAGCCGATAGTAAATGCCCACCAAACATATATTGTAAATCCATGGGTATAAGCAATGGCGGCATAAGCAACGAAAACTGCCCCACTATATCCCGAGACGTGGTGGGATATTCCTGAAAGCCACCAAGGCAAGTTCCCTCCTGCGACGAAATAATCGTCGGCGTTTTTATTTCGGAAATAGGAGTAAACCCCGATCACCAACATCAGGAGAAAAAAAGCGGTGATTACAATCAGGTCAAAAGAGGTGAGCTTCATGGTCGGGTGGAGGAGGAGTAGGGAATTGGGTTTATACTTTTGGTTCCCACCCAGGTTGATAATCCCTTCTCCAATATTTCATCGCTTCTTTGCTCCCGATAATATGGCCGTTTTTTGGATCCACGTTCAATGTCTCACCTGTCCTTTGTGCAATATTTCCCAATTGGACCAAGAGTGTACTCGTCTGTCCCCCGATAATTTCAGCTGCTAGTGGAGTTCCTTTTTTAATTCCATCAAACATGTTTTGGATATGGATGGCGTCAAGTTCCTGGGTTGGGTCGGAAAGATTTCTCGCATCCACGGGCCGGTCGTATTTTACTTCTTTGACGAGTTTGTTTTTTAAGTCATAAATGGAGTAAGCATTGCCACCTCCAATATTCACAGAACCCTCTTCCCCGTAGAAAATCACGCCTACACTCGATCCTTCATTGTTGATACCGTTGCAGCTTCTTCCTTCCCAACTGATCATACTTTTATTTTCAAATTCCAGATTGATCATTTGGGTATCCGGGGTTTCCCAATCATCCTGATATCGGTACCTTCCACCTGCGGAAGTAACTTTCGTCGGGAATTCCACACCCAATCCCCATCGTGCCAGATCGACCATGTGGGTACCATTGTTCAATGCTTCGCCGGTTCCCCAATTCCAGAACCAATGCCAATTGTAATGGATGACATTGTCTCTAAAGTCTTCTCTTGGGGCCGGACCTTGCCATAAGTCATAATCCAAATGGGCAGGGACTGCTGTTTTTTTACCGATTCCAATAGGCCCGCGGTTGTTGGTATACCAGGTTTTGGCATAATATGGTCTTCCGATAGTACCGTCATGGACTTCTTTGATGGCGGCGGCCACATTTGGCCATGACCTTCTTTGGTTTCCCATTTGGATCAGTCTTTTGTACCTGGCAGCAGCTTGGAGCAATATTTCCCCTTCGTTGGGATTATGGCTGGAAGGTTTTTCCAGGTAAACATCCTTTCCTGCTTTGCAGGCGAGAATGGCTGCCGGGGCATGCCAATGGTCCGGGGCTGCAATCACCAATACATCTACATCCTTGTCCTCCAGGCTTTTTCTAAAATCCGGAGTAGCTTTTGGAATGGAGTTTTGGATTTTAGCTACTGTATTGATGCATTTTTCTGCGGCCAATTGATCCACGTCGCAGATATGGATTACCTCTGCATTTGGTTGGTTTGCAAAATTCTGTGCCAAAGCATTTCCACGGCTGTTCACACCCATCACTGAAACCTTGATTCTTTCATTGGCTCCAAGGATTTTTCCGTAGCTTTTTGGACTGAAGGCAGGAAGTATTCCTCCTATCGAAAATACCGCAGTACCTGCGATGGATTTTTTGAGAAAATCTCTCCTGGAATCTTTGGAAGTTGTCATGTTATGTAGTGGTGGGTTAAAGTGATTTTTGAAGAAATGACTCGGGAATTATTTCTCCATCATTTACAATATATTGATTAATACTTCGCAGATAAAGATTTTTTACGGGACAGGTTATTTCATGTAATTCCCAACTTTCACCGTTATCTCAATGGCTGCTAAAATAGGCTTTCAGTCATTTTTTATTTTCCAACTGCCATCAGTCCAATACTCCAAGAAGTCATGGTTTATTGAAAGATTTTAATTGGAGAGCTCGACCAAAAAACCGATTTTTTTGAATTAGTGGATAGATATTGTATTTTACTGATAATTAATAGATTGGAAAGATTAAAATATATTTCCATATACATACCCAAAATAAAACGCATTTATATGTCAGATAAAATTTATTCGCCCGAAAAAAAAGACAGGAGGGAATTTCTTAAATCCACTGGGACGGCCTTGATAGGAAGTGCCGCTCTCCCTTTTGTATTTCAGGTCAATCCTGCTTTTGCCATGAAGAACAATACCCTCAAAGTGGGCTTGATTGGATGTGGAGGTAGGGGAACCGGAGCGGCACTGCAGGCTCTAAAAGCAGATTCTGACGCAGTTCTGACCTGTATGGGAGATATTTTTTCCGATTATCTGGATGAATCTTATCAGGCACTTTTTGAGGCAAATCCCAATCAAGTCAAAGTGGGTAAAGAAAACCGTTTTGTTGGATTTGATGCCTACAAAAAAGTCATAGAATCTGACGTGGATGTGGTTATCCTAACTACTCCTCCTGTATTCCGGCCCGGTCATTTCAAAGCTGCTATTGAGGCCGGAAAACATGTTTTTTGCGAAAAGCCCGTCGCTGTGGATGCTCCCGGTGTTCGGAGTGTTTTGGAAACAGCCAAACTAGCCAAGTCCAAAAACCTTTCCGTGGTTTCAGGATTTACATTTCGGTATGATTTTCCCAAAAGGGCTCTTTTTGAAAGGATCAACAAGGGGCACATCGGTGAAGTAGCTTCCGTGCTTACGGTAAGAAATGGGGGAGGATTGTGGTATAAGGACAGGAAACCTGAGTGGAAAGAAATGGAATACCAATTAAGAAACTGGTATTACTATGATTGGCTTTCGGGTGATTATATCGTAGAGATGATGGTCCACAGCCTTGACATGATGTCATGGGCTTTTGGAGACAAACTTCCAGTAAAAGCCACAGGGTCAGGTGGCAGACAATCCCGAACCGAAGAAAAGTTCGGAAATATCTATGACCACTTTGCCATAGAATATGAATATGAAAACGGCGCAAAAGGAATCCATTTCAGTAGACAACAACAAGGGGCTTCCAATGTCAATAAGGCAGAAATCACGGGAAGAAATGGAAATGCTATCGTGGATATCGGAAGGCAAATTCATCGAATTGATGGTCAAAATGCTTGGAATTATGAGGGTGAAAAAAACAATCCTTATGAAACCCAACATGAGGAATTGTTTGTAGCTATAAGGTCTGGCAGGCCTATCAATGAAGGAGACCTGATGGCAAACAGCACGATGTTGGCGGTTTTGGGGAGAATGGTCGGCTACACGGGTCAAACCATTGGATGGCAAGAAGCGCTCAACTCCACCCAAACCTTAGGGCCTAAATTGGAGGAGTATGATTGGGACCTCAAATGGCCTGTTCCCGCTGTGTCCATCCCGGGAAAGAACAAGTTTTTTTGACCAAACTTTCCATCCTCGATCGATTTCTTTTCTTAAAAATCCTTTAAAATATTTCCGCTAAATGAAAAACCTGAAATCATTGTCTTTTGTCTTTTTCTTAATTCTTGTGCAAAATTTCTCCGCTTTTTGTCAGGAATATCTTTTTGAGTTTGGGAAATCAAGAGGAATAGAAGCCCTCATTTCCGATCAGTCACCAAAAGAAACTTCATTGAAATGGTATAATGTCAATACAGAAAAAGACACCTGGTATTTTGAAGGGCAGGAACTGGTATGTAGGGGATTGCCCATTGGAGTGATCCGATCCGAAAAGCAATATGAAAACTTCATCATGCATATAGAATGGAAGCACATGGAACTCGGGGGAAACTCAGGGAGTTTTGTTTGGAGCAGTGCTGTCCCCGGAGAGCAGAGGCTGCCCGATGGCGTCGAGGTGCAGATGCTGGAATTGGACTGGGTCAACCAAAATAAAAAAGACGGCGTCTTGCCTCCAATCGCTTATGTCCATGGCGAATTGTTTGGTGTGGGCGGAGTGACTACGGTACCTGATAACCCACGTGGGACCCGGAGTAAATCCATTGAAAACAGATGCTTGGGAAGAGGAGAGTGGAATACTTATGTGGTCATTTGTGCAGATGGCGTCATCAAGCTCTCAGTAAACGGTAAATTTGTCAACGGTATCAGCCAATCAAGTCAAAAGAAAGGATACATCTGCTTGGAATCTGAAGGAGCTCCGATTCATTTCAGAAACCTGAAAATTACCGAATTACCTTCAGGAGTCATCTCAGCCGAACAAATCGCCCCTCTTTTGACCTCTGGAAATTAAAAGACCTGAAAGATTATACCCGCGTTAGTTTGATGGGGTAACTTTTTGAGGCATTCCACTGACAGACATAGATATTCTCGTCCTGATCTATGCATACATCGTGGCAATGCTTGAAAATAGGTTCTTTTTGGATCATCAATTGGAGCTCTCCATCGATGTATTTTGGTTGGGTACCACCAGGATTAGAGACAACTTTATTGTTTTCATCCAGAATAGTCACAAACCCCGAGTTGTCCATTTGCTCCAGGTATTTGGATCTGGACCAGCAAACCCCTGCATAGAGATTTTTACCATGAATAACAGGACGGCAAACAAAAGCCCCCGGAAGAAAAAGTGTTTCTAAATATTCACCTTCCATAGTAAATCTTTTGAATGAATTATGACCCCGGGAAGTACAAAGTAGGGTAGGAGTTCCTCCTTTTCTTTGGTCGACGGCTATTCCATGGACAGTTTTGAATTGGGAATCACCGTGTCCATCGCCACCAAACATCCTGATAAATTTTCCTTTGCTGTCATATTGAAGTACATACTGAGAGCCATAGCCATCGGTAATATACAAGTCACCATTTGGTGCAACGACAGTTTCGGTTGGAGTGTAGCGCATCCCTTCTTTATAGATTTCCTGACTTGTCGGTGTAGCTATTTCTGTAATTATTTTCCCTTTAAGATCGGTTTTGATGACCCTGCCACCATTGTCTACGATCCATAAAAATTCTTCACCACCTTCATCGACTAGGCTCAGGCCATGCGCAGAACCCAATCCCAATGTCCACGAATCGAGGTACTTCCCTGATTGGTCGTAGATAATGATGTTGTTTTTGGATTCATCAGTTACCATCAGCAGTCTTCCTTTCTTGTCCATGACCATTTCGTGGCAATTGACCACCGGAAATTTGGCGGGATCAAGATTTCCCCAAGAGGTATTTACTTTATATTTGAAATCCCCGTGACCAATGATGGTGTCAGGTTGAGATGCAAAAGAATAAGAAGGTGTTATCGCCATTGCGGCACCTGCTAATGCGGAATGCTTGATGAATTGTCTTCTAGAGAAATCTGTCATGGGTTATTGAGTTTTGAAGAAGTAATTTAGCAAAGTATCACAAAATTCACATTTTGTTTTTTCCTGGATGATAAAATTTCCATCAGTCACATTCTTGGATGGCAATTTTAATCGGATTCACTATCTTCAATCAAACAAACCCAATAAGACCTATGGAAAACCTCTTTAAAAAATTATTCTCTTTAGCAATTGCGATTCTCCTGTCTGCACAGGTACAGGCACAGGAGATTGCATTGCAGATGTATAGCCTGCGCAATGAAATGAAAACCGATGTCAAAGGCACCCATGCCCTAATTCCCAAAATGGGCATCAAATTCATCGAAGGCGGGGGTACTTACGGCATGAGTCAGGATGAATACAAGACTTTTATTTCGGGCCTTGGCCTTTCTGTAGTGGCTGTCGGGGCAGATTACAAGCAATTGCAGGAAAACCCGCAGGAGATCATAGATAATGCCAAAGCCTACGGTGCGAAATATGCTACCTGTTTTTGGATTCCCCATACTTCCGGAAAATTCAGCATCAAGGAGACACAGGAAGCCGTGGAGTTATTCAACAAAGCAGGTAAAATCTTACATGATGCAGGAATTACCCTTTGTTACCATCCACATGGATATGAGTTTACTGCCCATGGCAAAGGTGTTTTATTCGATGAAATGCTCAAGAATGCCAAGAACTTCGATTTCAATATGGATGTCTTTTGGGTGCAGATGGGTGGAGGCGATCCTTTGGCAATCATGAAAAAATACCCTGATAAATTCCCTTTGCTCCACTTGAAGGACAGGGCAAAAGGAACCCCGGGAAGTTCTGATGGAAAAGGAGATGTTGAGACTAACGTGGTACTCGGAACGGGAGACATCGATATCAAAGGACTGATCAAACAGGCCCAAAAGTCAGGAACAAAATACCTGATTATTGAGGATGAGTCTTCGAGATCTGTACAACAAATCCCTCAAAGTGTGGCCTATATCAAAAAAGTGATGGCTGAGAAATAATCTTCACTGGTTGAAAAGAAAAAAAGCCATGGAAACTTTTTGATGTTTCCATGGCTTTTTTATGGTTTAATTGGGTCTTAGAAGCAATATTGATTTAAAAGAACTTCCATTTCCTGTTGCAGCTTTTTAGCTTCTTTTCTGGCTTCGGTTCCAAAATCAGCACCTTTGCCTGCATAAATGATTCCTCTCGAAGAGTTGACCAATAGTCCGCAACGGCTGTTCATTCCATATTTGGCTACGTCTTCCAGACTTCCACCTTGTGCCCCAACTCCCGGGACAAGAAAGAAATGCTCAGGGACAATTTTTCTTACCTCACCGATTTTTTCTCCTCGTGTGGCTCCGACTACGTACATCATGTTGTCAGGATTTCCCCATTTACTGCTTTTTTCCAAGACCTCTTGGTAGACAGGTTTTCCGATTTTTAATTCCGAAAACTGAAAATCCAGACTCCCTTCATTGGAAGTCAAAGCCAATAATATGACCCATTTGTTTTCGTAAGAAAGAAAAGGACTCACGCTGTCGATGCCCATGTATGGCGCGACGGTGATGGAATCAAAATCCATGGTTTCAAAAAATGCCTTGGCATAAAGGCCGGAAGTATTTCCGATATCGCCCCGCTTGGCATCTGCTATGCTAAAAATATTTTTAGGGATATAATCCAAGGTCTTCTGCAGACTTTCCCATCCTTTTGGCCCCAATGCCTCATAGAAGGCAATATTGGGTTTGTAGGCTACTGCAAAGTCTGCTGTCTGATCAATAATCTGCTTGTTGAATTCAAAGATGGGATCAGCTTCTTTTTGAAGATGGCTTGGGATTTTGTTCAGGTCTGTATCCAGACCTACACATAAAAAAGATTGCTTGATTTTGATTTGTTCAAATAGTTCCTGTCGCGTCATTTTGAATTTTTTTCCTAAAAGTAGGGATAAAAATCAAAATCAGCGGAGGTCTATTATTTCTACCTTTCCGTATTTCTGCGGATTGAATGTGAAATAGTCATCTGTCAGTTCGGCATTGGTATTGACAGATTTGAATTTATACTTGAAAGTCCCCCCTTGGTCATCATAGATTTCCCAACTAATGAGGTCCTTTTTATTTTTATCAACAAAAAGCTTTACCCGCTTAAAAGGTGCGTTTGATTTTTCAGCAGTCAGTTCGATTTCTTGGATAACCATGCTACCTTCTGTTTTTTCACCTATCAATCTGTAATTGTATCCTTTTTGATAAATGGTATAGACAGATGATGGAGTTAGCTCATTTTCCATATCAGAGGAATTATTTATGGTCACCTCTTTGTAGCTGTCAGATTCGATATATGTCCAAACGGTCTTGCCGTTATTGAAAATTTCTTGTTCAGGTAATTTCAAGTGGTATTTATTGCCTTTGATAGCTATCTCTCCGCTTTGGTTTTGGGTGCGCCCATCCGAGACGTCCGAGTAGGAAAACTCAAAACTCGCTTTGAGGCCTTTTATAGAAGCGTATTTCTGGCTGACCCCATCTAACACTGCTTTTGCCTTTGGGTCTTTGGTCTGAGAAAAGACTCCAGAAACAAAAAATATAGCGATAATTAAAGTGGCTGATAATTTTTTCATTTTGGTATGGTGAATATCACTTTCCGGAATTTAAATCCTGATAATTACAAATTGTTCAATAACCGTTCCAAACTTGCCTCATCCTGTACCAATACCTCTCTGGCTTTACTACCTTCAAAGGGTCCAACAATTCCCGCGGCCTCGAGTTGATCTACAATTCTACCGGCTCGGTTATAGCCAAGTTTCAGTTTTCTTTGGATCAAAGAAGTACTTCCCTGCTGATGCAAAACAATGAGCCTTGCCGCGTCGTTAAATAATGGATCTCTATCTGACAAATCAATATCAGATAGACTTCCTTCTCCTTCTTCGCCCGCAAATTCCGGTAGTAAATAAGCATCCGGATAGCCTTTTTGTGCACCTATCCAATCGCAGATAGAATCTACCTCGGGAGTATCTAGAAATGCACATTGGATCCGTGTCACGTCTGATCCTTGGGAAAGCAACATGTCTCCCATACCGATCAGCTGCTCGGCTCCACCTGCATCGAGAATGGTGCGGCTATCAATTTTGGAAGTAACTCTGAAGGAAAGTCTTGCAGGAAAATTGGCTTTGATTATACCTGTGATGACATTGACAGAAGGCCTTTGCGTTGCCACGACCAAGTGTATCCCAATCGCTCTCGCAAGTTGGGCGAGTCTGGCTATAGGTGCTTCAATTTCCTTACCGGCTGTCATCATCAAGTCAGCCAACTCATCTATCACCAAGACTATGTATGGCATAAACTTGTGCCCTTTTTCAGGACTGAGTTTTCTGGCTACAAATTTCGCATTGTATTCCTTGAGATTTCTACATCCTGCATCTTTGAGTAAATCATAGCGGTTGTCCATTTCTATACACAAGGAATTTAGGGTATAGATTACTTTTTTGGTATCTGTAATGATGGCCTCATCTGTGCCAGGAAGTTTCGCCAGAAAATGCCTTTCAATTTTGTTGAAAAGTGTCAATTCTACTTTTTTGGGATCGACGAGTACAAACTTCAATTGGGAAGGATGCTTCTTATATACCAAAGAGGCCAAAATCATATTCAGACCAACTGATTTTCCCTGACCTGTCGCCCCTGCCATCAGCAGGTGAGGCATCTTAGCCAGATCCATGACAAAGACTTCATTGGAAATGGTTTTGCCCAATGCAACAGGCAAATCTTTGTCGCTGTGTAGAAATTTTTCCGTTCCAAGTACTGATTTTGCAGGTACAAGCTCCCGATTTTTGTTTGGTACTTCAATACCGATAGTGCCTTTTCCTGGCATCGGGGCTATGATCCGTATTCCGAGTGCCGCCAAACTCAAGGCAATATCATCTTCTAGGTTTTTGATTTTGGAAATTTTAACACCTGGGTCAGGGATGATTTCATACAAGGTGACCGTTGGGCCGATGGTGGCCTTTATTTCCTGGATCCCAATTTTGAAATTGACCAGAGTCTCCACAATCTTGTTTTTGTTTTCTTCAAGTTCCTGTCTCGATACGGTCACTTTTTGTACATCATATTCATTCAATAAATCCAAAGTGGGATACTTATAATTAGGCAGATCCAATGTCGGGTCATAAGGGTCAAGGTTTTCAACCTCAAGGGCTGTCTTTTCTTCTTTAGGTTTGTTGATTGCAAATTTCTTTTCCTCGGGTTTTTCAATAACGATTTCGTCTTCCAAGTCATCATCCCCTTGTATATTAAAAACAGGATCTTTCGATGGAGCAGGTTTTTCTTTTTCTTCTGATTTAATGGTCCAGGAACTCGCTTCTTCTTCCATGTCTATTTCTTCCATCTCCTCTTCAAAACCAACTTCATCCCTAACTTCATCTAGCTCGGTCAAAGCTTCGGCACTGGTGGAAGTTTGGGATTTTTCCGCTATGCTTTCTGGTGGAGAGGAAGTCGCAAACCAACTTAGCTGACGGATATCAAAATAAAAAATAATGAAAATCAAAATTGAGCCGAAAATCAGTATAAAAGTTCCCCAACCCAAAAACTCGTCAGCCAATAGACCAAGTTCAAACCCAAACCCACCACTCAAATACCCCAAAGTGCTATATCCATCCGCAAGCTGGACAAGATAACCGCTGAGAAGACCAATCCAAAAAACGAAAAACAAGGCAAAGCCGCTGTACCTTGACAAAGAGACCAGGGATTTTTTGAAAGCCAATTTAAAACCAAGAAAAAACAAGTAGGGTGGCAAAAGAAATGCTGACAGACCAAACCATTTACGGATAAAAACATCGGACATTTTTGCACCGAACAGCCCCAGCCAATTACGAGCCTCAGCAGCTGTAGTTCGGATTCCTTCTTGGATTTCCGATTCTACGAGACTTTGATCGGCTTTTCCGGAAAATATATAACTCAGAAATGCAAAAAATGAGAATATAGCAAATGACATCAGAATGATCCCCAAAGTCAGTGGAATTCTTTTATCTCTCGCAAAAGCTATTGAAAACCTTGTAGGGTTACTTTCCTGTGCCCTAGGTTTTGAATCGCTTTTTTTTCTGAAAGTATTTGTTTTTGGGGTATCCGAAGTCATATTAAGTTATACTGTCACTCTTCAAATTAAAGGAAGATTGCTGAAATATACAGATTTCAAATCTAGGAGTTTTACAAATCGGTCAAAACCAAGAGTAAAGAATTAACTGTGATCAATTCAAAATCAATTGGGATTAATGGATTTGCCTTTCAAATATTTGACCAAACCTTTATTGATATTTTTGATCAATCCAGGCCCTTCATAAATCATTCCTGTGTAGACCTGAACAAGAGAAGCTCCTGCCTCCAATTTGTCGATGGCATCTTGGGCAGAGAAAATCCCACCCACTCCTATGATAGGGAATGCCTTGTTGGATTGACTGGATAGGTATCTGATAACTTCGGTACTTCTTTTGGCAATGACCTTTCCGCTCACCCCGCCTGCACCGATCGCATCTATTTTATAAGCATTAGTTTTTAGTTGAGACCTGTCGATGGTAGTATTGGTCGCTATGACACCATCAATTTCGGTTTCTATGACTATTTCGATAATATCATCCAATTGGCCTACAGTCAGGTCAGGAGCAATTTTTAATAGTATGGGCTTTGGACTAGATTTTTTTGCGTTTGCTTCCTTGACAGCTAGCAAAAGCTTTTTTAAAGGTTCTTTTTCTTGAAGTTCACGAAGATTTGGCGTATTCGGTGAACTGACATTGACCACAAAATAATCTACATAAGGATGTAACGCATGCAGACAATAGAGGTAATCTTCCACAGCGTTTTCATTGGGAGTTAATTTGTTTTTTCCGATGTTTCCTCCAATGAGCACATTTGTTTTTACATTTTGAAGTCTTTTGATTGCTTCTTGTACACCGCCGTTGTTAAATCCCATTCTATTGATTAACGCCTCATCTTCGGGAAGTCTAAACAATCGGGGCAGGGGATTACCCTCCTGTCCTTTTGGTGTTAAAGTCCCGATTTCAATAAAACCAAAACCCAACATAGCCATTTCTTCAATAAGCTTGGCGTCTTTGTCAAAGCCGGCTGCGAGGCCAACAGGGTTTTTGAAGTGCAGGCCAAATACTTCTCTTTCCAAAATGGGATTTTGATAATCAAATATTCCCTCAATGATGTTTTTGATTAGAGGAAGATTGAAAGTTTTTTTTATCCAAGAAAAAGTAAAATGGTGTGCGTCCTCCGGATTTTTGGTAAAAAGTATTGGCTTGAGTAAAGATTTATACACAGTGATCTGGTTTTTTTTCAATGCGCTAAAATAAGGTAAATGCTTGGGAAAATAGAAGAAAATCAGTCTTATTTCCTAGGATGAAACTCATTGAGCACCTGTCTCAAATAATCTCTGTCCAAATGTGTGTAAATCTCTGTTGTAGTGATACTTTCATGACCGAGCATTTCCTGAACGGCACGGAGATCGGCGCCGCCTTCGATCAGGTGAGTCGCGAAACTGTGCCTGAAGGTATGGGGACTTACATTTTTCTGAAGGCCTATGGTTCCGACCTGCTTTTTGATGATAAGAAAAACCATCACCCGACTCAGTTTTTTGCCGCGACGGTTTAGAAACACATATTGTTCATGACCTTTGACTGGATCAATTTCTTTTCTTTTTTCTTCGATATAATATTTTAGGTATTTCAAAGCGTCCCTTCCAATAGGAACCAGACGCTCTTTGTTTCCTTTGCCTATTACTCTCAAAAAACCTATATCAGGATAGACATTTGCAATTTTGAGGTCAGTCAGTTCAGACACCCTCAATCCTGAGCTGTACAAAATCTCCAACATTGCCCTGTTTCGGTGACCTTCTGGTTCGCCGAGTGGAATGCTCTCGAGAATTTGGGTGATTTCGATGTAACTGAGTGTATCGGGCAGTTTGCGGCCTAGCTTTGGAGCTTCCAAAAGCTGGGCTGGATCTTCGGATATGAGGTCCTCATACATCAGAAATCGGAAAAATGCTTTTATCCCCGAAATTATCCTCGCCTGTGTATATTCTGAGATTTCAAGTTCTGCGAGTCCATTCACAAAATACCTTAAATGCTGTAACTGAACCTCGGTCGGTTTGGTGTCGGGAAAATACTTAACCATATACCTGCTTAGTTTTTCCATATCCTGTTGGTAGGCTAGGATGGAGTTTGGGCTTAGGGAGCGCTCCAGCTTAAGGTAATGTTGAAACTGACGGAGGGATGCATCCCAATGGTTGGACATTTTTGATTTTTTGGGGTGAGTTTATTTTTTTGGAAAGGGGGTAAAGAAAACATATAATTCTGAATCAAGCACTTCCGTTTCAAAAGCAGTATTCAGAAGATCTGAAGTGTGGAGTGGGTTGCAATCATATCAAAATCTCTGTCCAAATGCCAGACCTTCAAATCGTGTTCAATTGTATACCATGCAATAAGGCAATCGTTACTTTTTCTAATCGTTGCTCCTTTCTGTCCCAGTTCCAAATATAGATTTGCTGCTCCGATGGCGGCATCGTATGGCTCATTTATGAGTTGCTTCAATCCTGATATTTTATCCTCCAAAATTTTGAACTCTTTCTTATTTCTGCAGCCTTGGAGAAGTTCCTGGATTATGGGTGGGCAGACACAAATTCTATCTTCCAAAATTAACTCATAAAACCTGTCTGAGTCTTTATCCTCAGGATTATTCAGAAACGAAATCCACTTTGAGGTATCTACAAAAATATCTATATTTTAAATTGACCTCATTTCTTCAAGGTTTCCTTCCCATTTGATTTTTCTCCTGAGGTCGGCCAATTCCTGCAATTTGATTTTTCTTACAAATTCCCTCAATGCAGTGTCCACCGCCTCTTTTTTTGTTTTGATGGATGTTTTTTGAAGAATTTCATTCTTCAATTTTTCATCTATCTCTATATTGGTTCTCATGGAATACATAATCTACACACAAAAAAAGCAATTTTTATACACAAAGACTGTCTTTTTTTTGGATTATCAACTCAAACTGTTTTAAAACAAAAGGTTTATCCTTTTTAAAACAAATCCTTCCTTAACTTTGAACTCAGATAACCACTAAACCTATTTTGCCTTGAAAATCATCATCATCAACGGTCCCAATCTCAATCTCTTGGGAAAAAGAGAACCCGAGATTTATGGGAGCACTTCTTTCGAAGAATTCTTTGACACGCTCAAAACCAAATTTTCCGAAATTGATCTTTCCTATTTCCAAAGTAATATTGAGGGAGAAATTATTGACAAGATCCATGAGGTGGGCTTTTCATATGATGCGATTTTGCTCAATGCCGGCGGGTATACGCACACTTCGGTGGCCATTTCTGATGCGATAGCGGGAGTAAAAACACCCGTGTTGGAAGTGCATATCTCAAACATCTACAAGCGTGAAGAGTTCCGTCACAAGAGTATCATCACCAAAGAATGTGTGGGCATGATTTCAGGCCTTGGACTCAAAGGTTATGAATTGGCTATCCGTTATTTTCTTAACAATTAATTGACCATGGTAACATTTGCTCCAGGACCTTCCAAAGTCTATGACAGTCTTCCAAAATACATGCAGGAAGCATACGAAAAAGGTATTTTGAGTGCCAATCACCGCTCGGCTGTATTTATGAACCTCTATCAGGAGACTGAAACCCTGATGAGAGAAAAGCTACACATGCCCCAAGATTACAAGTTGCTTTTCACATCATCAGCTACAGAAAATTGGGAGATTATTTCCCAATCCATTGTGCAGTCTGCGGGCTACCATATTTTCTCTGGTTCTTTTGGCAAAAAATGGTATGAATATGCCAGGTATATCGAACCCAAAACATTTGCCCACAAGCTTGATCCAGACAAAACTGTCGACGTGGAATCATTACAAATCGGAGAGGAATTTGACCTGATCGCCATTACCCAAAACGAGACCTCTAATGCCACTCAGGTGACGAATGAGACAATCGCTGCGATTGCCAACAAGTATCCCGAAAAGATGATCGTTGTAGATACGACTTCTTCCATGGCAGGAATCGAGCTCAATTTTAATTTGGCAGATATTTGGTATGCTTCAGTTCAAAAATGCTTTGGTCTTCCTGCAGGATTGGGGATTCTGATTGTTTCTCCAAAAGCCATTGCCAAAGCAAAAGATAAAGGGGAAAAAGGCAGGTACAACAGCCTTAATTTCATGTTAGAAAATGCCGAAATCTACCAGACCCATTACACGCCAAATGTTTTTGGAATATACTTGCTCTACCGGGTACTTAAGGATATGCCTGAAATCCAGCATATCGACCAACAGACCCGGGACCGAATGAGAAAATTGGAAGATACCATTGCAAATACCTCCGAGCTGAGGATGCTTATCCATAATCCCGAAGCCCGAAGCAGTACAGTTTTGGCTATTTCAGGAAAGGAGGAATTCATCTCAGAAATCAAAAAAGCTGCAGAAAAGGAAGGAATGCAATTGGGAAGTGGATATGGTCCCCTGAAGCCGACCAGCTTTAGAATTGCCAATTTCCCGGCCATCAATGAGTCCGAATTTTCAAAGTTGGTGGAATTTCTAAAGAAATATTGACCCAATGTTCAATCTCAAAGAGATTTTCTCAGTTACCCTAATCCTTTTTTCTGTAATTGATATTTTGGGATCAATTCCCATCGTCATCAATCTCAGAAAAAAAGTGGGCCATATCCAATCCGGTAAAGCAACCATAGCTGCAGGATTTCTGATGATCCTTTTTTTATTTTTTGGGGAATCCATCTTGAAATTATTTGGTATTGGAGTCGATGACTTTGCCATTGCAGGGGCTTTGATCATTTTTGCCATCGGCGCCGAAATGATTTTGGGAATAGAGCTTTTCAAACCGGATCCGGAGGCTTCAACAACAAGTGCTTCTATAGTACCCATCGCATTTCCTCTGATTGCGGGGGCAGGAACACTGACGACGATTTTGACCTTAAAAGCAGAATATACCCAAGCAAATATTGCCGTGGGGATGATCATCAACCTCGGGATAGTATATGCTGTTTTGAAAAGTACCAATTGGTTAGAAAGGAAATTGGGTAAAACGGGATTAGACGTTTTGAGAAGAATCTTCGGAATTATCCTATTATCGATTGCCATCAAGATTTTCAAAGGAGCTTTATTTTCCGGTGAGTTGGATTGATTTCTAACTTCCATGAAAGAGACTATTTTTGGTCTAAGTTTAGCTGAGATTTATTAAAATGATTATAATATTTACAGATGGAGCGGCCAAGGGCAATCCCGGGCCGGGAGGTTATGGCGTAGTGATGAAGTATAACCAACACCGAAAGGAACTTTCAGAGGGTTTTCGGTACACTACCAACAACAGAATGGAACTTTTGGCGGTCATCCGTGCACTTCAGGAAATCAAAGTGAGAGATATCCCTGTCACCATTTATTCTGATAGTAAGTATGTGGTAGATGCCATCGAAAAAGGTTGGCTTTGGGGCTGGCAAAAAAAAGGATTCAAGGATAAAAAAAACCCGGATCTATGGAGGCAATATATCCCATTGCATGTAAAGTACAAGCCTAAATTTGTGTGGGTGAAAGGTCACGCAGGACATCTTGAAAATGAGCGTTGCGACCAATTGGCCGTTGAGGCTGCTGAAAGACCCAACTTACCTCCGGATGAGGAATATGAAAAAGGAGAGCTATAAATTTTATCCGGAATAAGGCAAATAAAATTTGATTCACATTTTTTTCAACTTTCAATACAATCCCATGAGCCAATCGACACCTTTCTGTTTCAAGCGATTTTCGATCCATCATGACCGTTGTGCTATGAAAGTGGGTACCGATGGCGTACTTTTGGGAGCCTTAGCAGGCGACGAAAATCCAAAAAATATTCTTGAAATAGGGGTTGGGACGGGTGTTGTGTCATTGATGTTGGCACAAAGATTTCCCGAGGCAAAGATTACCGGTGTGGAAATCGAAAAGGAGGCTTGGATTCAAGCCACCGAAAATGCTAAGCAGAGCCCTTGGAGCGATAGGATCGAATTCATCAACATGCCCTTTCAGGAATTTTGGATAAACCAAAGCAAAAAATATGACTTGATAGTAAGCAATCCCCCTTATTTTACAAACCATCTCAAATCCCCTGATCCAAAACGAAATATGGCTCTGCATAACGACGGCCTGACTTTTGGGGAATTAGCTGCAGGAGTTGTTTCCTTAATCGATACCAAATCGGAGTTTTGGGTGATTTTACCTCCAAGTCAAATGCTTGAATTGGAAAAACAATTTTCTCCTTACGGGTTAAAAATCACTTCAAAGATCCAGATTAAGGATAATCCCTCAAAAAATATTATACGGGCTATATTTAAGTTTTCTTTATTTGATCAAATTTTAAGTGTAAGAAGCTTATCAATAAAGTCGGAAAGCGGAATTTATTCCAATGATTATTCTGAACTACTACGGGAATTTCTGATTGTTTTTTAGTTTATAATAAAACCACATTTGATCAAATTGTTTTTTTAAATCCAATATTGATGTATTTTTAGCCCTGCATTAAGTTTGAATTACATGGATAAAAGTAAATTTGGGTTAATTACGTTGCTGCTTTGTTTTTTTGGAATTTTCTCTTCCTGTGAAGAAGAAAGTCAGATTACAACTTCTCTTATCACGGAGGAAGTGATATACCTAAGTGGTGAAAGAGCACGGATTTTGGGGAGAATTATCACCAATCAAAATGTTGAAGCAAGTGACCATGGTTTTTACCTATCAGAGAGTGAATCATTTTCCCAACCGATTGTAATTTCACTGGGAGAAAGAGTCGCACCGGGAAGATTTATCGGGGAGACAAGCGAACTTGATATTCAGAAAAAATATTTTGTAAAGTCCTTTATTTCCCTTCCTGATGGTATTCAGTTTGGGAATGTATTGGAAGTAACTACTTTAAGTCCTGACGTGGATAGTTTTTCACCTCAAAATGGCCCTGTAGGGACTACCATTAATATAAAAGGGAAAAACTTCACTTCCGATACAAGGGTTTTTGTCGGAGACCGTGAAGCCCAAGTAATTAGGATTGATTTTGAATCCTCTATCACTGCAATAATTCCTGCTAGCGGCACTGTCGCTTTGGAGGAAGTGAAGGTAGTGGTTCAGAATCAGGAAATTCTTTTCGATGACAAGTTTGAGTATACCACCGGTAAATTTACGCAGTTAGCAGATTTTCCTTTTCCTGCTAGAATATCAGAAAATATCTACTTCCAAGATAATTCAGGGTTTTATTTTGGTTTAGGATCTGAAGGTTCACGCTTTCTAAACCCAACTATCTGGAAGTATAATTTGTCTAACAATCAATGGGCTACCATTCCCTTTTCGGGTGCGCCTTTGTGGCGTGCTTTTTCTACTCCGAAATACTTTGGCGGAGGAGCATCAGCGATCACATTAGTTCCGTATATACCAAGTTTCGATTTTTGGAAAATTGAAAATGGAAATTTCAATAAACTTCCTGATTTAAGTTTCCAAGCCATTAATTCTATATCGTTTGAGTTAAACGATAAGCTATATGTTTTTGGGGGTTCTGTTGGGACAGGTAATGAATCTTATGTGTACACAGCGAATACGGGCCAATGGCGAAAAATTGCAAATACGCCATTTCCTATGAACAACACGATGGCTAATTTCAATTTCGAAAGAAAAGGCTATGTCATCAATCCCGAAAACAGGGAAATTTATTTATTTGATTCAGATACAGATACTTGGAGCTATTTTGGGATTTTTCCGGGGGAGTTGGGGGGTGGCTCAGCTTTGGGGATTACGGTTGGAAATAAGGTTTTTGTAGGTCTAGCCAATAGATCCCTACAGATTTGGGAGTTGAATATGGAAACAAACGGTTGGGTTAAAAAGAACAATTTCACAGGTTCTCCCATAGCCAGAAACATCGCCACCTTTGTTGACAATGGATTGATTTATTTTATAAGAAATGGAGAAATGCAAGGCTTTGGTTCAATGGAGTTTTGGGTTTTTGATCCACAAGCGTTATGATGATTGATATGAAAAAATGTTTACCCTATATTTTCTTATTCTTCCTTCTGGTTTCAGGGGAGCTTTTGGCCCAACAAAAAAATATTGTTGGCAGAGACATCGGCCAATTGAAGGACATAAAAATCAGTGGTCGCCTTATTGATCAAATATCCGGAGATCCCCTTGTAGGTGCCACAGTTACCGTAAAGGAGCTAAATAAGACCGAAATTACCAATACCAATGGTGCTTTCAACCTTGTTCTGGATAGGGCAGATTATATTTTAGAAATTCGTTACGTGGGATATGAAACTGTCATTTATCCATTTGTCGCAGTTGGGGATGGAAGGATAAGTTTAACCATGATTCAAGAGGATTTTACCTTGGATGATGTTGTAATCTATGGAAGGGATCCTGAAAAAAATATTAGGAGTACCGATATGGGAGCGATTAGTGTGAGCATGAACACCTTGAAGGAACTCCCCCCATTCATGGGAGAAGTAGATATAATCCGGTCATTGGCCACATTACCTGGAGTGAGTCAGGTTGGCGAAGCCTCATCAGGCCTAAATGTAAGAGGTGGCGGAGCCGACCAAAACCTAATTCTATTTGCAGGGGCGCCTATTTACAATCCTTCACACCTATTTGGATTGTTCACTGCCTTTAATCCTGATGTTGTCAATGATTTTGTTTTATACAAAGCAATTATTCCCACGAAGTTTGGTGGTAGGGGTTCATCTATCCTTGACATTTCGCCCAAATCCGGCAGTCTGGATAAATGGGGTGGAGATATGATGGTGGGGACAGTTTCAGGAAAGCTGTCTGTTAACGGACCTGTCATCAAAGATAAAGTTTCCGCAAAAATTGGATTTAGAGGTTCTTATATCAATTGGCTCTTAGGAGCGATGAACAATCCTGACCTCCGTTCCAGTCAAGCAAATTTTAATGATGTAAATGGTATTATATATGGAGAAATCAATGAAAACCATAATGTCACCTACAGTTTTTACAGGAGTTATGATGATTTTGCTTTAGCTTCTGATACTACAATTTCCTGGACCAACTTGAGCCATACGGTAAGATATCAAGGAAAATTCTCAGAGAGGCTGTCTGCTGATTTTGTAGGGTATTATTCAAAATATGACTTTTCCATTTTTAATAAATCTGGAATAAACAATTTTGACTTAGAATCAGGAATCACAGATGTAGGATTAAGGTTAAATTTCACCTATGCACTGGGAGAAAACAACAGGATTTCATTTGGTGGAGATACCAAAAACATCACTATAAGACCCGGAGAACTTATACCGGGCATCTCTGAAGGTGAAGCGACTATTTTGCCTAAGAAGGTACAGGACGAATTTGCAAGGGAATCTGGATTTTATCTTCAGCATGAACTTGAATTTGGTGAGAAAATAGGGCTTTCTTATGGAATAAGGTATGATATGTACCAATATTATGGGCCTAGGACAGTAAAAGAATATGCTCCTAACCTTCCCTTGAATGAAGGAAATGTAATAGGAGAAAGAACCTATGCATCGGGAGAAACCATTCAAACCTATGATGGCTGGGGCCCAAGGGCATCTCTTAGATATTCTTTGGATTCAAAAACTTCGATCAAGGCAGGATATAACAAAATGTATCAATTTATCCATTTGATTTCAAATACTGCGACAATAGCGCCAACTGATGTTTGGAAGCTCAGTGACCAGTTTTTTAAGCCCCAGATAGTAGACCAATATTCATTGGGGATTTACAAAAACCTCAAAGGCAATATTTTTGAAACTTCCATTGAGGTTTATTATAAGGAAATCGATAATGTTTTGGAATATAAAGACGGAGCAAGACTTTTGCTCCAACAAAATCTCGAAACTGAAATTGTTCCCGGACAAGGTCAAGCATATGGCGTAGAAGTTTATGTTAAGAAAAATCTTGGAAGAACCACGGGATGGGCGAGTTATACTTACTCCCGTTCATTGAGGAGGGTAATTACGCCATTTGAGGAAGAGATAATCAATGATGGTGAATGGTTTGCTTCAAACTTTGACAAACCGCATGATCTGACTTTGATAGGAAATTACAAATTGGCAACTAATGCCTCCATCTCTGCTACTTTCTCCTATAGCACAGGTAGGCCTGTTTCTTTCCCTGAAGCCAAATTTGACTTTGCGGGAAATTCCCTCGCTTTTTTCAAGGAAAGAAACACCCAGAGGATTCCTGATTTCCACAGGCTAGATCTTTCCTTGAATTTTAAATTAAAGGGAAATACTAAGTTTCATGATGGAGATTGGACTTTTGCAGTTATGAACGTATATGGAAGAAAAAACCCTTTCTCAGTATTCTTTGCAGACCAAGCGGGATCTCCTCCCCAATCTTATATATTGGCCATTCTTGGAGTGCCATTCCCAACCTTAAGTTATTCGCTTAAATTCTGATCGTGATGTTGAAAAGATTAATTTATATTCTGTTACTGTTTCCGATTTCATGTATTGAACCATATAGGGTTGAGTTGCCAGAAGGTGAACAACTCCTCACTGTAGATGGATTTGTAACCACAGAACCGGGACCTCATAATATTAGGCTAACCAGAAGTGATACTTATGGGAGTGTTTTTGAGGGACTTATACGACCTGTTTCCCAAGCAAGTGTGGCTATCCGCGATAGTGAAGGAAATGTTGTTTTTCTCACAGAATCTGAAGAAAGAGGAGTCTACCAAACTCCGGCCGATTTTCAGGCCAGAGTTGGGATTTCTTATTCACTTCTTATCGAACTCCAAGGTGGGAAGTCGTATACTTCCTTACCTGAAATGGTAAATTCAGTACCTGAAATTGAGGCCTTGACGTATAGGGCTATTGAAGTAAAAACTGCCAATAGGCTTCAAGATAAGATCGGTGTCCAGATTTTTACACAATTCAGAGATCCAAGCGATCAGACTAACTTCTATTATTGGAGACAGGGCCGGGGTTCATATGTTTTGGTAGCTAATCCTGAGCTGTTTACTTTACCTCCGGACCACCCCACCAATCCCAGAGGCTCAGCACCAAAGGATTGTTGTTCTACTTGCTTCTTACAGGAGCAATCCCGAATTCAAACATTTTCCCTTGCTTCAGATCTTGATTTTAACGGATTAAGACAAAATATTCCCATTGCTTTCATAGAAGACGATGGCCTAAGATTTAAAAGTACCTATCGTGCCGAAATCCTTCAAATGTCAGTATCAAGAGAGGCGCATCGCTTTTTGAGACTTATTGAGCAGCAGATAAGTCTAACAGGGAGTGTTTTTGATCAGCCTCCCGCCAATATCAGGGGTAATATGATCAGTCTAGATGATCCCGATGAAACTGTTTTAGGGTTTTTTATTGCAGCCTCCGTCTCCAAAAAAGAGGTTTTTATCCAGCGAAACAACTTAGAGTTTACCCAAACACCAAAAGTAATTGCTGACGACTGCCTTACTGTAAGGGGAGCTACTTTAGATCCACCTGCAGGTTGGAATATTGATGATTAAATTTCAGTTTATTGTTATATTTTGGAAAGACATGGATACAAAATCCATGTCTTTTTTTGAATCTTGCCGTCTTGACAGATTTATTGATGTTAGTGGATTTCCAGCTTTTCATTTTCTTCGAAAACGATCCCCTTTTTTTCCAAGGCACCCAAGATGGGTTCAAAAAATTCCTTGTGGACAGGTATTTGTAAACCTCTTGATTTAATCTTTCCATCTAAAAATATATCCACGGCGATTGCAAGTGGGAGCCCTACAGTTTTGGACATTGCGGTATATTCTTGATTTTCTCCCTTACAAACCAAACTAGAGATGATTTCTTTTACTCCAAAAGCTCCTTTTACTTCAAATTGGTGCTGCAGTACAACCATGTCTTTATCCTTTGGCCCCAATTGCCATTTTTCTTCCAATATTTTCTGAAGGATAGCGGCAGGACTGCCTATGGCATAGGGGATGGGCTTTTCAGAAAACAGTCCCAGCCATTCAATCTTTGATAGGGTATCTTGATTAATTTTTGGAAGATATTCCTGTAATTTTTCCTCTACTATTTTTGAAGGATGAAAGGGTAAGAAGGAATTTAGAAAACTTCTGTAGCTTACACCTTTTGGAAAATCCATTTGAAAAGAATCATCTGTCATCCCTAGTTGAACTAAAACATTCCATGCTTGGCAAAAGCCCGATCTCCTAAGTGTACCTCTCAGAATTGTAGGGATATTATCTAGCCCGTAGATTGATCTATATTTTAAAGAATCCCGGTTAGCATAACCATCAAATTCTCCTGCTTGGGAAAAACTTACTTTGTCAAGTCTTTCGAACAGTTTATGGTATGGGATGCATTTAATTTGGCCTGCTTGAAAATAACGCGATACTCCCTGACCTGCTAGGACTACATTCCTTGGGTTCCAGGTAAATTTGTATTTCCACGGATTGTCTTCGCTTTCCGGTGCGAGTACTCCTCCACAAAAAGATTTAAAGGAAATGATTTCGTGACCTTTCGCTTTTTCTTCTGTAATTATTTTCATGGCTGACATATGGTCAATACCCGGGTCTAGTCCACATTCATTGAGGAAAAGAAGGTTTTTTACCTTGACCTCATTGGCTAGTTTTCTTAAATCCTCGGATTCATAGGAGGCTGTGAAGAAGTGTTTGCCAAATGTCAGACAGTCCTTCGCTATGATAGGGTGCAAAGATGCCGGCAACATGGATACAACTATGTCTGATTTTTGTATAAGAGAAATTCTTTCCTCACTATTGTCAATATCTATAGCTACTGCTGTGGCATTTGGATTTGATTTGACCTTTTCGGCTGCCATTTTTTCTGACATATCAGCTACAATGACTTTTCTATTCTTAGGTCCGGCACTTTCCAAAAGAAAATCAATTAAATAAGAAGATGATTTGCCTGCGCCGATAATTAGAATAGTTTGCATAAAGTCAATAAAAGATTATCAATTCCCGAAATTGTAAAAAAAGGATGAAGGCTAAAAATCAAAAAGGCTTAATTAGAAAAATAGTGCAATTCCCGTTTTTTTTTTGTTAATTCCGTCCCTTTTTAAATAGAATAATGAATAGAAAATTAGAAATGACTGCCTCTCTTGAAGTGATACCTAAAAACAATTGGACAGTTGAGGAAGCGATGCTTATTTCAAAAGCAAAAGAAATTTTAGAAATGGCACATGCTCCGTATTCCAAGTTTCTAGTTGGAGCGTCTTTGCTGCTTGAAAATGGAGAGGTTTTTTCCGGCAACAATCAAGAAAATGTGTCGTTCCCTGTCGGCGTTTGTGCAGAACGGGCAGTTTTGAGTTATGTGATGGGGAATTTTCCAAATACCCGACCGCTCAAGATCGCAATTGCAGCTAAGAGAATGGGGGAAACTAGTTATGCTTATGTGACTCCTTGCGGGATGTGCAGGCAGATGATCAATGAATATGAGATTAAATTTGGCTGTACTATTGAAATTTTGATGCTCAACGGTCAAGATGAGATATTGAAAGCTGCCGGGATAGAACAACTTTTACCCTTTAGATTCCATAATCTTAATTGCTAAATGAAAGCCACATTGACTTATCGCCACAGAGGACAATACCATATGTCCCATCTGCCAAATAGAAATGAAAAAGAAATTATCGTTGCCCTTCATGGCTATGGGCAATTAGCTGAATATTTTCTAAAAAAACTTGAACCTATTTTTAGTGATGATAGACTGGTTATTGTGCCTGAAGCCACAAATTATTCTTACCAAAAGGGATTTTCAGGAAGGGTTGGAGCCAATTGGATGACAAGCCATGAGAGAGAAACAGCGATTCAAAATAATAATAATTATTTGAACGAAATATTGGAATCAGTTTTGATGAAGTATGGCCAAAAGCCTTCTGTGAAGGTTATCGGATTCTCTCAAGGAGCAGCTACGGCGACGAGGTGGGTAAGTCAACTTTCTTTTAAAATTGATAAACTTGTCTTGTGGAGTGGAGGATTTGCACATGACCTGAATGTCTCCAATGCCGGAGAGAAGTTAAAAAATACTGATGTAGTCGTGGTTTTGGGAAATTCAGATCCAATGCTCACACCTGAATCTATTCAAAAACAAGACGAATTTATTGCTTCTTTACCATTTGAGGTCAGGAGACTCGAATTTAATGGAGGACATGATTTAGATTTACCGCTGATGAGAAGTATTTTTACATGACTAATCGGGTCCTAGTTTAGATGGCTAAAAAGTTTGATTTATTCCGGCAGTTATTTAATTTTCTTAAAAATTTATTTTAATCCCAACATGCTTACCCTATCTGAAAAAGAAGTAGAGAAAATAGCAGTCCAGCTGCTTAAGGGAATGATTTGTTTTTATCAATTAGACAATAAAAAAATCTACCAACTTCCCGATGATGAAGATTATTTCAATTATGATTTGACACCTGAAGAGGAGGATATCTTAGATGAAATTGACGATAATCCTGACAATTTTGCGGAATTTGTCAAAATGGAACCAAACCAAGAACATCAGATGATGGAGAGGTTTGCCGATAGAATAGTGAAAGAAAGAGTTTTTCAAGATGAATTGGTCAATGCATTAAGCAAACCCAAGGCTGCCACAGCATTTAAGTTTTTGATTGACTCTTCAGGAAAATATAATGAGGTATGGAAAGAATACAGACTTCAGAACTATAAGGATTGGATCAAAGAACAGATAGACAGCTTCAATTATGCAGAAGAATAAAAAAAGAAAGAGCCTTGCGTGGCTCTTTCTTTTTTTTAAGGAGTTTTTATTTGTGGTTTAATTCGTAATTATCCACCTCCAAAGAGTCTTGTAATTTACTTTACTTCCATGCATCAATATTCCAATTCGGTAGACTTTACCTGCCACCCATGTACTGAAAAAGAATCCTAAAATTAGTAGGGACATCGATAACAAGAGATCAAAGATCGGAACACCATAACTTACCCTACCCATCATGGCAATAGGTGAAGTAAATGGAATGATTGAAAGCCAAAAGGAGACATTGCTGTTTGGATCATTGAGAACAAATACAAAAAGGCCTAGATAACCGACTAGCAAAGGAATAGTAATTGGTAGCATAAACTGCTGTGCTTCAGAGGGAGCATCTACAGCCGCTCCAACAGCCGCAAAAAAAGCCCCATAAAGGAGATAACCTCCCAAAAAATAAAAGATAAATGTTAGCGTCAGTTGAACGAAGTCAATACCATTGATAACTTGAAGGATGTTCTTGAGATTGCTTTGAGTTTCGATCATTTGACCTATCTCAGGATTGGCCAGCTCCAGAGCCTGTTGTTGGGGCATATGCAAGCCAAAATACCCCATGACTATGGAAGATATTCCCCCTATCAAAACAACCCATATTAAAAACTGTGTCAAACCAACAGCACCGATTCCTATGATCTTACCCAACATAAGCTGAAAAGGTTTGATAGAGGAAACCAAGATTTCAATGATTCGGCTTGATTTTTCCTCAATCACTCCTTGCATGATCTGATTGCCATAGATAAAAATAAACATGTAAATCATTATACCCGCTAGGAATCCAATGGCATAATTAACCGTGGCATCTGTGATTTTTTCTTCTCCGCTGTTGTCCAGTGTAATTGCCTGAATTGATACTTTGGTACGATAGGCATTTATGGCTTCAGGGCTTATGCCTGATTCAAAAAGCCTTTGCTCCTCAATTCTCCTCTTTAAGGCTGATTCCAGAAGGGAGATGAGGTTCATACTTGGGTTTTTCTCTCCATAATAAGTAATGCCAGATGGATTTCGGAGATCGATTTTAGGAATGTATAAGAATCCAAAACGATCGCCGTTATTTACCATTTGTTTTCCTTCATCGGTACTTATTTTAGAAAATGAAAATGCGTATTGATCAGAACTTTCTATAAAAAATATATTGTTTTCATCCACTACTTCGATGATCTGTAAAGAGGGATTTTCAGACTCTCCAATTGAGATCCACAAAAAAATCCCCATAATGGAGGGGAAAATCAAGGGAGTCAATAAGGTAGCCAAAAGGAAAGATTTTTTTTGTACCCTAGAAAGATATTCCCTTTGGATGACCAACCATATTTTATTCATAAGAATGATTTTTGACCTGTTGGATAAAGATTTCTTCCATAGTGGGTAAGATTTCCCTAAAACCCACCACTTCGCCATACTGCATAAGTTTCGTCAAGGTGCTATTCGGAGAATCCTGACCTAGCGGTATTGAGAATACCGAATTTCCATTTATATTCTGAACATCCCATTTTTCGGGAAGGGAATCAGAGAATCCAGCGAGAATAACTTCATAAGAATTTGGTCTAAACTGCTGCTTGATTTCTGATAAACGCCCTTCCAAAATTTTATGGGAACGGTGAATCATGGCGATTTGATCACAAAGCAACTCCACAGATTCCATCCTGTGTGTAGATAGTACCACTGTAATTCCTTTGTTTTTCAGTTCAATGATTTCATTTTTAATGATTTCAGCATTTAGGGGGTCAAAACCTGAGAAAGGTTCATCCAAAATCAACAATTCAGGCTCATGGATTATGGTCGAAATAAATTGCACTTTTTGTGCCATACCTTTGGAAAGATCATCGATTCTTTTGTCCTTCCAAGAGCTGATATCCATTTTCTTTAACCAATAGGAAACCCGTTCTTTGGCCAAAGATGCCGGCATATCTTTCAGCCTTGCGAAATAAACCAATTGATCCCAAACCTTCATTTTTTTATATAGGCCTCTTTCTTCAGGCAAATATCCAATTTGGGAGATGTGCTTTGGCTGAAGGATTACCCCATTGAAAAAAACTTCTCCAGAATCTCCTTCGATGATTTGGTTAATAATTCTGATCAAAGTGGTTTTTCCTGCGCCATTTGGACCTAGAAGACCAAAAATCCCACCCTTTGGAATCGTCAAACTGATGTCGCTTAGGGCCTTTTGGTTCCCATATTTTTTGGTGAGATTTCGGATTTCAAGAATTTCCAAGGTTGAATGTGTTTTGCTTAATTAGAAAAAAAATAGGTTTGCTTTATTACTTTATGGTAACTGAACCCACTGATACATCAATATTGAAGCTCATGAGGTTTTCACTATTTTCTCTGTAGGCTTTGCTTGCATAGGTATTATTGCCGAGGTCTTTTAAGTACTTTGGGATATATGTCCTGCACATGGGTGTGGAGGTTATTTTCAGGATATAAGGATGATTTTCACTTGGCAGCTGAAGGTTTACTTTTCCTACCCCGACCATGGCTTTGATATTACATGATTCAGCCATTTTATCAGAAAAAGAAAGATTCAATGTGCCATAATTGGATTCAAAAATCATTTCTTTGGCATTGGTGAAATTGAGATTTGTTGCTTCCAGGTTTCCCATATTAATGGTCACAGAAAGGGTATCCATTTTTACTGAATTAGCAAAATTTTTACTGTATTCCAGTTTTATATCAGCACTAGTAGATTTGATAAGACAATTTGAAATTGGCAAATGGGAAAGGTCAAATGAAGCTAAACCAATCCCAAAGTAAAAATGAAGGTTATATAGATTGTGAGAATTGAGACCTACATTCCATTTGTGATCAAAATCCTCGTTTGAGCTTGAAAAAAGCTTGTAAGAAAGACTCTTTCCTAAATTTTCAGATTCAACATTTCTGTGTGAAAGATTGGCAAATAAAACCTGATCCTTTATCCTGTAAGAGAATGAAGGAAGGATATTCACTTTGTTGAGTTCTGATTGGATTGTCAAAGGCCCATCTATCTGATCCCTTTTGATGGAAGATATTCCTTTATAAACGTTGAAATCTAAATATACTAGGTTGTAGCCGCTTTTATCCTCGACTTTGAACTCCTTAGTAATTTGGGCATCGGACCAAGACGTACTCCCCAGAACCAATCCAATTAGTAAGCAAAATTTGTTCAGCATACGGTAAGGTTACGGCGATCAATTTAAAAGGTTATTAAAGGTATAAAAAAAGCCGGATTTTCATCCGGCTGCAAGTTTTTTAGAAAAATTCTTTCATTTTGTCAAAGAAGCTTTTTTCTGATTTTCCCGGATCTGGCTTAAAGTTTTCGGAATTTTTCAGATTTTCTAGAATTTGTCGCTCATCTTTTGAAAGCTGTTTGGGGGTCCAGACATTTACTTGGATCAATTGATCTCCCCGGCTATATCCATTGATGTCTTTTATTCCTTTTCCTTTCAGCCTCAACATTTTGCCACTTTGCGTCCCCGGATCAAGTTTGATTTTTACTTTCCCTTCAATGGTGGGTACCTCAATTTGAGATCCTAATGCCGCGTCAATAAAACTCACATACAGTTCAAAGATGACATCGTTTCCGTTTCTTTGGAGTACATCATCTTCAATCTCCTCAATAACGATAAGTAAATCGCCGGGAACGCCTCCAGCTGTTTCGTTTCCTTTACCAGACATACTGAGTTGCATGCCATCAGCGACCCCAGCAGGGATGTTGATCGATATAACTTCTTCTTTCAGAATAAGTCCTCTGATGTCTGCCTCAGCTGGTTTTTTATCTACAATCTGGCCATTTCCACCACATACATGACAAGCGCTGGCAGAAACCATCTGACCAAGCATCGTATTGACAACTTTTTTGATTTGCCCTGAACCTTGACAGGTCGAACAATTTTTGAAAGTAACCCCATCCGCAAGGACATGGCGTTTTACTTTGATTTTCTTTTCTACTCCGTTGGCAATTTCTCTAAGGTTCATTTTTAATTTCACCCTGAGATTAGTTCCTTTTTTTACTCTTCTTCCTCCTCTGTTTCCTCCAAAAAATGAATCGAAGCCGCCACCACCAAAAATATCGCCAAATTGAGAGAAAATATCATCCATATTCATGCCGCCTCCTCCGTAGCCTCCGTTTCCACCAAGACCTTGATGACCAAATTGGTCATACCTTTGACGCTTTTCTGGATTACTCAAGACCTCATAGGCTTCCGCAGCTTCTTTGAATTTGTCTTCTGCCTCAGGATTATCGGGATTTTTATCTGGATGATATTGTATTGCAAGCTTTCTGTAAGCCTTTTTTATTTCCTCAGGAGTGGCACTTTTTGTTACCCCCAAAATTTCATAATAGTCTCTTTTTGCCATATTTCTTGATTATGCTCCAATAACAACTTTAGCAAACCTGATGACCTTATCTCCAAGGGTATATCCGTTTTCAATAACATCGATTACCTTTCCTTTCATTTCTTCATTTGGGGAAGCGATTTGTGTGATTGCCTCTTGTGTCTCTGCATCAAATGGCTTTCCCACGAGACTTTCCATTGGTTTAAGGCCCTTTTGCTCTAATATTCTCAATAGTTTATGAAAAACAAGTTGGTTGCCTTCTCTTACCTTTGAGGCATCAGTTTCATTCTGATGGGCCCTGAATGCCCTTTCAAAATCGTCGACTACAGGAAGTATTTCGGTCATCAAATCTTCAGAAGCCGTCTTGATAAGATCAATCCGTTCCTTTGCCGTTCTTCTTCTGTAATTTTCAAATTCGGAGTAAAGCCTTAAATATTTATCTTTCAGTTCGGCTACTTCTTTTACTAATTTTTCTTCTTGAGAAGTATCTGCTTTTCCAGTATATTCTTTTTGATCTTCATTAACAACCTGTTCTTCTTGCGTTCCTTGTTCTTCAGAAGCAATTGGATCCTCATTGAATATTTGTTTTTCCTCCATTTTTTATTTCGAAATTTGACTTTTTATTTTCTATCAATTTTTTTGCCAAGGGCTCAAAACTGACAACTTGGCATTTATTGGCCATTGATGGCCTGCCAAAGCATATCTTTCAATTTGTCAAGATTATATCCAGAGACTGATGAAATGAATATCCAATCGAGGTCTCTAGGGACTTCTTTTTTCATTTGTTCTATCAACTCCTCATCTAACATATCTGCCTTTGTAATGGCTAATAACCTTTTTTTATCCAACAATTCCGGGTTATATTTTTGGAGTTCTCCAATAAGGATTTTATACTGCTCTTTGATATTGTCGGAATCTGCCGGTATCATAAACAATAAAATAGAGTTTCGCTCTATATGCCTTAAAAATCTCAGCCCTAAACCTTTGCCTTCAGCCGCACCTTCAATTATCCCGGGAATGTCAGCCATGACAAATGACTTTTCATCCCTGTATGGAATTACACCGAGATTGGGTACCAAAGTAGTAAAAGGATAATCACCGATTTCAGGCCGTGCGGCAGATATGCTGGATAGGAGAGTTGACTTTCCTGCATTTGGAAATCCTACCAATCCCACATCTGCCAATAATTTGAGTTCAAGAATTATCCATTCTTCAATTCCCTCTTCCCCAGGCTGTGCAAAATGAGGAGCTTGGTTGGTTGCAGTCTTGAAATGATCGTTTCCCAAACCACCCCTTCCGCCTCTTGAGAGGATAACTTCCTGTCCTTCTTCAGTTATTTCAAACCTTGTCTGGAAAGTTTCAGCATCTTTTGCGATCGTTCCAAGAGGAACCTCGAGGATTATATCTTTTCCGTCTCTTCCTTTTCTTCTTCCCCCTTCACCTCCTTTACCTTCCTCGGCTATAACATGTTTTTTATATTTCAAATGGAGCAATGTCCATACTTGGGTGCTTCCTTTCAATATAATATGCCCCCCTCTTCCGCCGTCACCTCCATCAGGTCCGCCTTTCGGTACATGTTTTTCTCTTCGAAAATGTACCGAACCTGCTCCTCCTGCGCCTGATCTGGAACAGAATTTTACGTAATCTATAAAGTTGGGATCTGCCACTTTTTCTAAATGTTTTAAACAAAAATGGCTAAGCTTGAAGGCTTAGCCGGATAATCTTCCCTACAAAGGTAAGAAATAATCAGAATTAGTATTGGTCAATCACTTTTGTAATGTCAGCAAAAATACCTTCTATGGTTCCGACACCATTTATCTTGGTGAATTTCCCTTGTTTTTCATAATATTCAGCAACAGGAAGGGTTTCGTCAAGATATACCTTGATCCTAGTCTCAATTTTAGCTTCATCCTGGTCATCGGTTCTCCCGGAAGTTTTCCCTCTTTCTCTAATTCTCTCTTTAAGTACATCTTCTGCCACCTCGAGTGCGATCATCCCTGAAATTTTGATTTGGTTTTTCTCCATTAATTTATCCAAAGCTTCAGCTTGCGCCACAGTCCTCGGAAATCCGTCAAAAATAAAACCATTTGTTTCAGGAGTATTGGCGATTTTATCATCAACCATTCCAATGACGACTTCATCAGGCACTAGCCTTCCCTCATCCATAAATTTTCTGGCAAGTTTTCCAAGTTCGGTACCTTCGCCTAGGTGTTTTCTGAATAAATCTCCCGTAGATAAATGGGTAAGCTTATATTTTGAAATAATATTTTCACTTTGGGTTCCTTTGCCAGCCCCCGGAGGGCCAAATAATACAATATTGAGCATATTCTGATCTAATTAATATGTTTATACTTATTTCAATTGATAGATTTCAGGAAGATTTCTACCCAATCCATCAAAGTCCAATCCATATCCTACGACAAACTTATTAGGAATTTCGTATCCTATGTAATTAATATTGATAGGATATGCTAAAGCATCAGGCTTAAAAAGCAATGTCGCTATAGCTATTTTTTTTGGGCTTTCTTTTTTTATCATTTCCAAAAGATAATTCATACTCAACCCCGTGTCAATAATGTCCTCAACAATTATAACTGACCTATTTTTTAAATCAATATCAAGGCCAAGCAGATTTCTGACATTTCCCGTTGAGCTTGTACCTGAATAGGAGGAGATTTTGACAAAGGAAACCTCCAAAGGGATTGAGATGGATTTTGCCAAATCTGAGAGAAATATGAAAGAACCGTTAAGTATACCAAGTAAAACTGGACAATCTTCTTTGAAATCCTTAGAAATTTCACCTCCAATTTCACCAACTCTCTGGGTTAGAGAATTTGCCGTAATATAAGGAACAAATATTTTGTCTTTAATTGATATCATAAGATCAAATAAAAATGCCCTTTTTTCAAGGGCAGGGCAAATATAAAAAAAAAGATTCCTCTTCATCTAATTTATTGTGAATACTATAATCTCTTCATCAAATATTTATAAAAGTCAATCATGTTTTGTAAATCCTTCAGGGAAACTTTCTCATATGGAGTATGTACATTATCCTCAGGTGCCCCGATAAAACACCAGTCTATTGGGTAAGGAGAAAATTGAATTTCACGACCGTCACTTCCCCCTATACCTTCTACTTCCAATTGGAAAGGAATTCCACTTTCATCAGCAAGTTTGAGTATTTTTTCTAGAAATTTTTTTCTTGGTATATATTTGTCTCTAATGGAAATAGCCACTCCACCATGATGATGGACTCCCTCTGTGACCCATGTAATGTCAGAAATCAGTGCGTATTTTATTGGTGCCAACTCCTGAATAAAGCGAAGTAAAAAGGGAATGCTTCCTCCTCCGTGTTCTTCATAAGTTGAAAATACAATCCAACCATTTTCCAGATCCTCACATAATTTTAAGCAGTTGTAAATACCTAGCCTATTGTCTAAATAGGCTGCTTGGATAAATTCATCGTCTATGACTATGGATTGTTCATAGGATAGCAAGGTCCCCCTTTCTATGGCTCTTGGGAAATCATGAAAAACAAAATCGTCATTCAAAACTATTTTACAGGAAATAGGCCCTAGCCTGTCTTCTCCAACAAGTCTTATCCCTTCGTCAATTTCTGGCCCGCCAATAGGTAAAAGTTGGTTTTCATATCTTGTCGTAAACCCGATTGTATCGATGTGTGCAAACACAGCAGTTTTGGGATTTCCAAATTTAAGTAACAGACAGTCATGTAAATCCTCTCCAAAATATATTTCAGGCTGAACATTCCAAGTATATTTGCGTTTGTTAATATATTCGAGTAGAAAATTTCTCATAGGTGTTTCATTTCCGGAAACACTGTTTATCTTTAAAAGATCAATAAGTAACTCTGACATAGATTTATTTATTTCCAATACCATTAAATTGTGAATTGATTAAAAATCAAAAAGAATTTTGGTATAGTTTTAAAATATTAATATACATTTGTGAATAGTTAAAAGTTTATAAATTTGCAGTCAAATCAATTAAACACCTAAAAATCTGAACAAAAAATTTTTTATTATGAAAAAAATATTACTATCTACAATTATGGCGGGCTGTTTAGCTTTAGGAGTTAACGCCCAGGACGACTTTAATAAGTGGTCTTTAGAGCTCAATGGAGGTTTCAACAAACCGATGGCTCCTTTGTCACCTGGATATTTCTCACCTACGTTAAATCTTGGTCATGTTGACTTTGGAGTTAGGTATATGTTCAATGACAAATTTGGTGCAAAACTGGATTATGGTTTGGGTTCATTCAGTGAATCCGGAAAAGACAATAACCCTGCGTTTTCTACAAGTTATTACAGATTAAACCTTCAAGGTATTGCTAACCTAGGTAGAATCATGAAATTTGAATCCTTTACTAGAAGGGTCAATTTGCTTGGTCACTTAGGAGCAGGTATTGGACAGGTAAGACATGATGGTCCTCCTATTACATTCGATGATAATGTTTACAACATTATTACAGGTTTGACCACTCAAATCAAACTTTCTGAAAGAATTGCCCTTACAGGAGATATCAGCACTATCCTCAATGGAAGACAGACTGTTACTTTTGATGGTAACACAAATATACAGCCATCAATTGAAAATGGATTTTATGGAACAAATGGTACTTGGTGGACAGGTACTCTAGGTTTGACTTTCTATCTTGGAAAGAGTGCTACTCATGCTGACTGGTACGTAGAGGCTGACAAATATGCTACAAAAGCTGAATTGGCTCAACAAATCGGTGAGATTAAAGATATGCTTAAGGATTCTGACGGTGATGGTATTCCTGATTACCTTGATAAGGAACCAAACACTCCATCTGGTGCTAGGGTAGATTCTAATGGTAGAACAATTGACTCTGATGGTGACGGAATTCCTGATCATTTGGATAAATGTCCGTTTGCTCCGGGTCCTGCTTCAAACAATGGCTGTCCTATAGAGCAAGTGAAAGAAGAAGTTGATTTCTTTAAAAGAGCTATCAACGAGAACTATGTAAACGTTTATTACGCTTTTGATTCTGCCAAGCCTCTTGGATTCTCAGCTTCAGCCGTTAATTATGTATCTAACTTCTTAAAAAGAAATCCTGGAGTGAAGCTAGAAGTTAAAGGTTTTGCTGACGAATTAGGTCCTGAAGACTACAACATGAAGTTATCTGAAAGACGTGCCAAGGCTGTTTATGAATTATTGATAGCTGCAGGCATTGATTCTTCTAGACTTTCTTACAAAGGTTATGGAGAAGATACAAGCGTTGACAAAAACTCTGCTGATGCAAGACAATTGTCAAGAAGAGCAAGCTTTGAAGTAAAGTAATAATTACCAAATTTATTCAAAGCCCGATTCTTAGAATCGGGCTTTTTTTTTGAATATATTTTAAAATTTTCCTCCTTTTGGTTAATTCAATTATTCCGATATTTGATTGGAGTTAAACTAAAAATTATTGATATGTTCGTTTTGGAAGATACAAATAGTGTAGCCAATCATTTTCTTGCTGAGCTCAGAGACATTAATCATCAAAATGACAGGTTGAAATTTCGTAAAAATCTCGAAAGATTGGGAGAAGTAATGGCCTATGAGATTTCTAAATCATTTAATTTTCATGAGGTTGAGGTTTTGACCCCTTTAGGGGCAAAAAATACATATTTGATCTATGAAGAACCGGTTTTAATTGCGGTATTGAGAGCGGCGCTGCCTTTTTACAATGGATTTTTAAATTTTTTTGACAAAGCGGATAGTGGATTTATAGGTGCTTATCGAAAAGAGGAAGGAAGTCAAAATACAGATATTGAAATCGAATATTTATATCAGGCTACTCCTGAGATTGATAATAAAAACCTTATTTTAATTGATCCGATGCTTGCAACGGGAAAATCAATAGTAAAAACAATTGACAACCTTCTTTTGAAGGGAAGTCCTAAAAGTATTCAAATTGTAAGTGTCATCGCTGCTCCTGAAGGGATAGATTTCATAAATCAAAGCATTAAAGCCCCTTTTAAATTATGGGTCTGTTCTATAGACAAATGCCTAAATGAGCAGTCTTATATTATCCCAGGCCTTGGAGATGCCGGAGATCTTAGTTTTGGAGATAAGATCTGATAAGTAAATGATTTATTTGTTTTTGTGCTTAGGCTTGTTGATCCTTTTAGGAGGAGGGAAACTTTTGGTCGATGGAGCATCTTCTTTGGCTCTAAAATTCGGTTTGAGTCAAGGCTTTATTGGATTGACAATTGTTGCTTTTGGCACATCTGCGCCCGAACTATTAGTAAGTTTGAATGCTGCCCTGAGTGGGAAGGGTGATATTGCAATAGGTAATGTAATTGGTTCTAATATAGCTAATATCTCATTGGTTTTGGGAATTAGTGCGGTCCTGTTTCCAATCAAGATTAACCCTTCTGTTTTCAAAGTTGATTACTTGGTATTGGTTTTTAGTTCTATCCTTTTCTATCTACTTTCTTTTAATGGAGTAATTTCAAGGCTTGAGGGCTTTTTTTTGCTAATAATCCTTATTTTGATAAACATATATTTTTTTTTCAAACTAGGTAAAAGTAATCTAAATGAATTGGAAATGGATTTGATCTTACCGCTCTCAGGTTGGAAATCTTCGCTGTTTCTGATTTTAGGAATTTTTGGACTGTATTATGGTGCAGACATGTTTGTAGATAGCGCTGTGGAAATTGCCTCCATTTTTGGGGTAAGTGAAAGAATAATTGGAATTACTGTAATTGCAATAGGTACAAGCTTACCCGAGATGGCAACTTCCGTAATCGCTGCATTAAATAAAAAAACCGATATTGCTGTTGGAAATATACTCGGAAGCAATATTATGAATATTCTGGCTATAGTCGGAGCAACTGCCGTAATCAGTCCAATCCCTATTTCCGAGAGTTTCCTAAATCAAGATTTTTATTGGATGCTAGGTTTGACAATTGTCTTGTTTCCGATCTTGAGGACGGGGGATAGGGTTACTAGAATTGAGGGTACATTTCTCTTTGTTGCTTACATTACATACATTTTGATTATTTTATGACAAGCTATATTTGGAAATTTCTGGGCATTTATCTGGCTTGTCTATTCAAATTCATTTCAGGTCCAGTTTTGGGTGCGGCCGCAGGTTTTTCGTTGTTGGAGATTGTCATTGTTTCAGTTGGTGGAATGATGACAACTGTGATTTCATTATCTTATGTAGGGGATTGGTTTAAGTCATATTGGAACCTTAAAATATCGCCTAATAGAAAGCGATTTTCCCCGAAATCTCGGAAAATAGTAAGAATATGGCGAAAGTTTGGGCCAATTGGAGTCGCGGTTTTTACGCCTCTTTTTCTAACTCCGATTGGGGGCACTGTAGTGATGAATGCCTTCAACGTGGATAAAAGGAAAATTATATTTTATATGTCAATCAGTGCTTTATTTTGGGCACTTGTTCTTGGTGGATCAATTAATTGGATTTTGACTATTCCATTTTTTGACACCTTATTACGATGAAAGTTCATCAGGTAAGATTTCAATATCTTGAATCAAAACCCTTTTCGAAATTTCCTGGCCTGTCAATGTAGCTGCCAAGCCCCCCATTGCAGTTTCTTTATACCTACTTTCCATACTAGACCCTATTTCGCCCATTGCTTCTATGCACTCATCTACGGGAATAACGGAACTCACGGATGCAATAGCAATTTGAGCAGAACTGAAGGCAATTGCAGCTGCACTTGCATTTCTAACTACACAGGGGACTTCTACAAGCCCTGCTACAGGGTCACATACGAGGCCTAGCATACATTGAATTGTGATTGCAACAGCATTGAAAACCTGATCTACAGTTCCCCCCAAACAATATACAATCGCTCCTGAAGCCATCGCTGCTGCGGAGCCTGTTTCAGCCTGACATCCTCCGACCGCTCCTGCCAAGCTAGCTTTTTGCTCAATAATTAAGGCAATTCCTGCACCAACCAATAATCCTTCAATAATTTTTGAATCCGGAAACCCATGAATTTCCTGCAAAGTATATAAAGTACCTGGCAAAATTCCCGAAGCACCCGCAGTCGGCGCTGCAACCACCCTTCCCATACAGGAATTGACCTCTTTGGCAGCCAAGGCTCTAGAAATTAACTTTTGAAAATCTAGGGATAAAACTGCAAGAGGATGGTTGTAGACTTTTTTTGCACCATTGTTTATCATACCTGACCTTGAAGTCATCTCCGAGCTTAGACCTGTATCAACGGCTTCTTTCATGACATCAAAGGCCCTTTGCAATCCCAAAAAGATATCCTCTTCCATCCCATTTTTTTGAGAGATTTCAAAATCAATCACAGCTTGGTGTAAGCTGATTTGGTTTTTCTCACAATAGGATTTCCATCCAACAAAACTATCAAATAAGAAACTCATAAAATATTTGGGCTTTAGTTTAGACAAATTTGGATAAACTATCGAATAAAACAAAAGCCCCCACAATAAGTCTGTGAGGGCCAAAATTATTTGATGGTTATCTGATATTTGTAACTGCCGCTCTAAAAATTATTGGTTCAAAAGGTCTTGCTATTTGGGTTAGAAATCCTTTTTCAAACAAATCCTTCCGAATAGTAAATGGAAAAACTTGTGCTGACAATCCAAAACCCCGATGTGAGGGTATAATTACTTCGATTTCCTGACCTTTTTTTACACCTTTTAAACTTAAATTTATAAACTCAGGATTTGAATCACTTCCAACGGTAATTTGAAAGGGAGTACTTCCGGTGGATTGTGCAATTGGGGTTTCGCTATCAAGTTGGAGGATTTGGTAGGTAAAGCTAATCACATCTCCATTTGTAGTGATTTTGCTGTTGGCTTCACCTTCCTTGGTTGTTTTTACATAAATACTGTCGGTTGTTTTTAAGAATCCTTCGAGATTTTTTTCCGCAATAAAATCAAGAATCATTTCTTCCTCCATTTCCTTGATTTCATTAGCAGTATAGGTTTTTGCATACTTTACTTTCACTACAAGGTTGGAATTTGGAAGAATCAATTGTTGATAACTATACTCCTGATAAGCGAGATAAGATGGGACATATAGTGCGAATGTTTCACCGGTTTTGGCAAGTCCTGAAGCAAAATTTATCGCCCTGGGAATAAGGCCTCCTTCAGTATGGCGGTAGATTCTTGGACTCTTGTTTTCATCTGTGTAATCTTCGATCAATTGACCATCTATCGTTTTAATTTCGTAATAAACGCCTACATTGTCATTGTTGATAATTTGATTCCCTGTTTCATTGGAGATCTCTTTTTTGTAAAAATAACCCAATTGGGTCTCAATGGCATCAATATTATTTCGTGATAGAAAATTAGCCAAGAGCCTGTCATCTCTGTCAATTGCATTTTGTAAGTCAGACTCAGCTACCGGGAAACATCCTGATATTCCTATGATTAATCCCACCATAAGTGACAAAGAAATTATTCTAATCATCTGTCTTTTTTTTGTTTTTTAATTGAAAGTTCATTCTAAGATTAATTCCCCCTATGGAAAATTGCTGGTTTGTAAATGTTTGATTACCCAAAGCTATTTTATAAAAAGGTTCTATGGAAAGAAACGTTCCATTTTTGAGGTTTTGTTCAAAACCCACACCAAAATTCAACATTCTTCCAGTATCAATCCCGTTTCCTTGAGAATCAGGTTCTGCTAATTGGGTGTAGGTTTCTATAATTTGTTGGCTATTTGCAAAATTCGATGTTGAGATATTTGCAGCACTGAAGGTGGTGACATCCTGCTGATTGAGATAAACCATGTTGGATACGCCGGAAATCAAATACAAATCAGACTCTTTTTTCTCTAATACTTTGTATTTAAGGTTCATTGGTATTTCCAATTGACCAAAGCTTAGCTCCCTTGAAGAATTGATGATATTTCCGGTAAAGGAGGCTAATTTCATGTCAAACGCTTCTGAATCATTTTGGGAACTAGCCGACATCGGCCCCCTATTTGCATTTGGGGCTAAATTCTGTTGGGCATAAGCCAATCCAACATCAAACTTCAGTTTTTTTGAAATTGAGAATTCTGACATCAATCCTGCTCCCATGTTGATACTTTGGGTTGAATTTGAAATAGTCTGCGGCGCTACCAACACACCAAGTTTCATAGGGTTTTTAGCAAAAGAATCTTCTGATTTCTCCTTTTCATTCAAAGCAATATTATTCTCCCCTTTCCATTCCTCGATTTGAATAATTGCTTCCTGTTCAGTCATTTGCTCTGGTTCTGCCTTTGCTATCAGGTCCGAGGAGGTTTTTGGGTTATTGTAAATACTGACTTCAGTATTCGGTTTTTGTCTGGTTAAAGAATCTGCCGGTACATTTTCGGCCACAAGGGAATTGCTTTTAGTAATTTCTTTTGGGGCTGATGGGATTTCGGATAAATGAATGGTTTTATTTTCAAAATTATGGTTTTGCCCAAGGTCTTCTATCAATTTATTTTTGTGTGGCTGATTGGAATCAGCCAAGGTGGATTTCAAATTTTTATCATCAATCCCACCCAAACTTGTTTCAGGATTACTCGGCTCTTCAGTTATGGAAATATTGTTTTCATCTTCATTTGAGGTTTGTTGGATTGGTCTTATCAAGATGTTTAACATGATTCCTAAAAGTATTGCTGCAGCAATCCCCGAAAACCACTTCAACCAAAACATTTTTTGTTTTGCTTCTTTTTTGAAATAAACCTTCGAAAATTTATCCCATTCCGAAGCATCAAACTTGCCTTCTTGTTCTTTAAAGGAAGATTTGATTTTGTCTACAAGTTTTTTATCGAATTGCTCCCGCATTTTTGATTTGATTTAACTCCAGGATTTTTTCTCGCAATTTCTTCTTTGCCCGTGCTAGGTATGTTCGCGATGTACTTGAAGGAATTCCCAACTGTTCGCTGATTTCGTTGTGGGAAAAACCTTCGATTTCGTACATATTGAAGATAATTCTGAGGATTTCAGGAAGATTCCTCAGTATCCTTAAAATATCTTCTGCAGAAAGCTGGTCTATGACATCGGGATCAAGAGTCTCAGCTCCCGCCTTTTCGATTTCCATAACAGCAGTATGCTTGGTATTCTTTCTATAATAATCTATTGAGGTATTGATTAATATACGTCTCAACCAGCCTTTGAAAGAGTTTTGGCTGTCGTATTGATCAAGCTTATCAAAAGCCTTCATAAAGCTGTCATTGATAATTTCGCAAGCTTCCTCCCTAGAATTGGAATACCTCAAAGCCACACTCATGGCATAGCCATAGAATTGCTTATAAAGCAGTTCTATGGATTTTCTGTCTCCATTTTTGGCTTCTTGGATGAGGTGTTTTTCCAAAGATTATTGCTTTTTATTAAGCCTGCTTTTTTAAGACGGCCTCAGTTGGGAAAATGCGACACAAGGGTTAAAAATTTTTGTCTTTAAATCAAGATATATTTACCAATACGGGGATAGGATCGACTTGTTTCTGTCAGCTTGCCAAATAAAAGTAAATCTAATATTTGAAAAAAATTGTCAAGAATTCTTGGACAAGAAATAGCACAAATTAGTCTTTGCTAAATAATTGACGGGTAATTTTGAATCGAACATTTCTTTGAGGTGAACTTTTTATCATTGTCTTAAACTCTTACTTTTATATTTGCTTAAAAACTTACTTCAAAACTCTACGTTTAATGGTTAACCAATTTATGATGAGAAGAATCGCCTATATTTCTATTTTATTTATTTTCCTTTCAGTCTCTTTTTCTTTTGCCCAAAGAGAAGATGCTGGTAATTATGAATATGACAGAGAAGTCCTTTTTGGGATCAATAAAAATACCAATGGGGGTTTGATAGGAGGCTTTGTTTTGAAAATGGGATATAGGATCGATGAAACTAATTTTCAATTTTTCGGTCTTGACCTAGTCAATGTCAAAAACCCAAAAGAAGTTAGGTACAATACGGTATTGGGCAATTCTTATATTTTTGGAAAATCTAATTATCTCTATTCCATCCGGCCATATTATGGGAGGGAAGTGATTGTGTTCAAAAAAGCACCTCAGCAAGGTGTACAAGTTTCACTCTTGGGAGCAGTAGGTCCTACAATTGGCATTATCGCTCCTTATTATATTGAATATGCAATCAATAGGCTTGAAACAGTCAGAGAGCAATATGATCCTGAGGTGCATCAAAGTAGATTCAATATTTTGGGACCTGGAAGGATATTTGAAGGCATTGGTGGATCAGATATTGCTTTTGGTGGAAATGCAAAAGCAGCTGTACTTTTTGAGTTTGGGGTATTCAAATCAAATGTGACCGGTTTGGAACTTGGATACCAATTAGAAGGTTTTACCAAAGAAATCCCGTTGATGCCCACTGTTGAAAACCGTCAGGTATTTCAATCGGTGTATTTTACGTTTTTCTATGGTTTTAGGAAATAGACTCTTTATTGGGTTTAATCATCCCTAAGACTTAATTTCGCATTCCTAATCTTTAGAACATGATCGAATTACCTGTAATTTCCGAAGAGGCAACAAAGAGAAAAAAACCTGACTGGTTGAGAGTAAAGTTGCCGATCGGAAAAGAATATGCCAAAGTTAGAAAACTAGTCGACGAACATAAGCTTCATACTATCTGCGAAAGCGGTAATTGCCCTAATATGGGTGAATGCTGGGGAGCAGGGACAGCTACTTTTATGATATTGGGAAATGTATGTACCCGGTCCTGCTCTTTTTGTGCTGTAGCCACAGGAAGACCACCCGAATATGACACCGACGAACCAAGGAGAGTAGCTGAAGCCATTAAACTGATGGGAGTCAAACATGCTGTAATCACTTCTGTCAACAGGGATGAACTCAAAGACAAAGGATCAGAGATATGGTATCAGACCGTTGTAGAGACCAAAAGACTTTCTCCACAAACTACAATAGAAACCCTGATCCCTGATGTCAAGTCAAATTGGGAGGCATTATATAGAATGATCAGTGGAGGTCAGGAAGTGGTTTCCCATAATATGGAAACCGTTGAGACGCTTTATAGAAGGGTGAGGCCACAGGCAAAATACAGCCGATCTTTGGAACAGATCAAATTGACCAAAGAATACGGAAAAAGAACCAAAACCGGCATCATGCTCGGACTTGGAGAATCAAAGGAAGAACTTTACAAAGCAATGGACGATCTTGCTGCCCACGGGTGTGACATTCTTACTCTCGGTCAATACCTTCAGCCAACCAAAATGCATATCGAAGTGGCGGAATTTATCCATCCTGATCTATTTGCCCATTATAAAGAAGAGGGATTGAAAAGAGGAATTAAATATGTTGAATCGGGACCTTTAGTGAGATCTTCTTACCACGCCGAGAGACATGTAAATGTTTAAAACCAAAAAGAGGATGGGGTCTCGACCCCATCCTCTTTTTTTCTGATTTTTTTATCTTAGGTATGCGGAAAGCATCCACACCGTTTTTTCTTTTGCTGTGATATAATCGCTCATCAACGAAACTGTACCTTCATCACCTTGTAGGGTAGCCGCTTCCAAAGCTTCTCTTTCAAGCTTTAAAAGGGTGTTAAGATTGTCCCTTACGATCTCCACCATGGTTTTTGAATCATGGACTTTTTTGGCCTCCTTGATTTCAGAGTTTTCAATGTACTCCTCGTAGGAGGAAAAAGGTCTAGCTCCTAAAGTTAAAATCCTTTCGGCAGTTTCATCTACTCCGAGATTGGCAACATTGTAAAGTTCCTCAAATTTGGCATGCAATTCGAAAAAATTGGGACCGGACACATTCCAGTGGAAGTTCCTGAGGTTTTGGTAATACACCTGGTAATTTGCCAGGAGTACATTGAGTTTTTTTACCAAGACCTTACTTTCTTTTATTTCTAATCCGATATCGTTTGTGCTCATAATATTTATATTTATGGTTAGTTATAATAATAGTTGTACAAAAATGAAGCCACAGAAGGTAAACAAGTAATTTTGTCAGATTGATAATATCTATCTCAAAATTGAGTTTTCTATAACAACACCTTAAGTCAATCTAAACGCACCCTATGAGGAATACACTTCAGGATATTGGGATTTTGGACTTTTACCAAAACAAAAACCGTATCAAATGGCTCATCTTTATCAGTTCGGTGATTATAAGCTTTGGCTCAATATATTATACCAATATTTTGGTAGAAGAACTAAAGGAAAGAGAAAAGCGTCAGATTGAATTACTCGCAAGGGCACTTGAATATGCATCAAGTGCTTCCATTGATTCAGACAATCTTAATTTTATCACACAGGAAATCATCACACAGAATAATTCTATTCCCGTCATCAGGGTAGACGCCAATGGCGATCCCTTGGATCATAAAAACATCAAATTTAAAAGAAATGCAGACCAAGATGAAAAGGAAAAAGTATTGAGGGAAGAGCTTGTGAAAATGAAGGCCGAATATGAACCGATTAGGAGTGAAGAGTCATTGATTTATTATAGAAATTCTGAGCTTTTGACGTCCTTGAAATACTATCCTTACGTGCAGTTATCAGTGATTTTGGTATTTGGGGTCCTGGCGTTTGCTGTTTTCAACCAATCTAAGATTGCAGAACAAAACCGTGTATGGGCAGGCCTCACCAAAGAAACTGCCCATCAGTTGGGAACTCCTATTGCCTCATTGATGGCTTGGATGGATTACCTCAAAAATTCACCTATCTGGGAAGAAAACAAGGAAGTCATCCAAGAAATGGATAAAGATGTCATTAAATTGAGAATGGTTACCGAACGTTTTAGCTCCATTGGCAGTAAACCTTCTATCCAACTCGAAAACGTATTTTTGGTAGTGGATGAGGCCATCAATTACCTGCGTCCAAGGATTTCAACCAAAGTAGACATTCAGGTTAATGGTTATGCCAACAACATAGATGCTATGTTGAACAAGCCGCTTTTTGAATGGGTGATCGAAAACATTGTCAAAAACGCAGTAGATGCAATGAAAGGGCAGGGGAGTATTTCGATAGACATCGTGAAAGAAAGTGAAAAGTTTGTTTTTGTAGATATTACCGACAATGGGAAAGGAATGGATAAGGGAATGTTTAAAAAGGTTTTTAATCCCGGATTCACGACCAGAAAAAGAGGTTGGGGACTTGGATTAACACTTGCTAAAAGGATAATAGAAGGATACCATAAAGGAAAAGTCTATGTCAAACATTCCGAATTGGGCGTTGGAACCACTTTTAGAATTATCCTCCACGGCAGTAAAGAAGGCATTCAGGGATTCAAACAGGAGGATTTTTTGGGTCAGAAAGTTTGAGTTTTGATTCTAAGTATTTGCGAGTTTTTCTTGATTCAACTGAAAATTGTTCGGGAAATTACCGGCCACTTTAGAACCACACTAACCATAAATTTCTAAATCAATATCAATCAATATCCAATATCAATGAATATGTAAATTCAATAAATTGACTATTTATTTGATAAGAAGAAGTTTTCCAATGTTCCATATTCAACTTTTAAACTTTCCACCCTTCCAACCTTAGAATTAAAAGCCTACCTTTGCAGGCTGAAAAATTACAGAATCAGGACTTTACATGAGTTTGACTAAGGAAATACAAAAGAGAAGGACGTTTGCCATCATTGCCCACCCTGATGCGGGAAAGACTACTTTGACCGAAAAGCTGTTGCTATTTGGGGGTGCGATCCAGACTGCGGGTGCGGTGAAATCCAACAAAATCGACACTGCCACCAAATCCGATTGGATGGAAATAGAAAAACAAAGAGGTATCTCTGTGGCTACCTCTGTTATGGGTTTTGAATATCAGGGTGTCAAAATCAACCTCTTGGATACGCCCGGTCACCAGGATTTTGCGGAAGATACTTATCGGACTTTGACGGCTGTCGATTCGGTAATCATGGTCATCGATTGTGTCAAAGGAGTCGAAATCCAGACCGAAAAACTCATGGAAGTCTGTAGGATGAGAAATACACCTGTCATCTGTTTTATAAATAAACTTGACCGTGAAGGAAGAGATCCTTACGAGTTGTTGGATGAGGTGGAAGAAAAATTGAACATTCAGGTAAGGCCACTTTCCTGGCCAATAGGAATGGGTAAGGGATTCAAAGGTGTCTATAATCTTTATGACAAAAAGCTCAATGTTTTCACCCCAAGTCAGCGGAAACTGAGCGATGCCAGAGAGACGATCCAAAATCTGGAAGACACCAAATTGGATGAATTGATTGGTGGAAATAATGCCTGGCAACTGCGTGAAGATGTGGAATTGATTGAGGGAGTTTATCCTGATTTTGATCCAAAAGAATACCTTGAAGGAAAGGTTGCGCCGGTGTTTTTCGGCTCTGCAGTCAATAACTTCGGTGTCAATGAAATGCTTGATACCTTTATCCGGATCGCCCCTTCACCCATAGGCAGGCATACAGAGGACCGTGAGGTAAACCCTGAGGAACCAAAGTTTTCAGGATTTGTCTTTAAGATCCACGCCAATATGGATCCGAACCATAGAAACAGGATCGCTTTCTTGAGGATAGTTTCCGGAAAATTTGAAAGGAACAAGCCTTACAACCATGTCCGTGGGCCTAAGCCGCTTCGGTTTTCTAACGTGACCCAATTTATGGCGCAGGACAGAGAGATCGTCGACGAGGCATTTCCAGGTGATATCGTCGGCTTATTTGATACCGGCAATTTGAAAATCGGTGATACGCTTACCGAAGGTGAAAACATGACCTTCAAAGGTATTCCGAGTTTCTCCCCTGAGATCTTCAAAGAAGTCATCAACAAAGATGCCATGAAGACCAAGCAATTGGAAAAGGGTTTAAAGCAATTGATGGAAGAGGGTGTTGCCCAATATTTCACTTACGAAATGGGTAACCGTAAAGTAGTGGGTACTGTGGGTCAGCTACAATTTGAGGTGATTCAATTCAGATTAAAAAATGAATACAACGCTTCGGTGGAATTTGCATCGATGAACTTATATAAAGCCTGTTGGATCAGCAGCAAAGACAAAAAGCAGTTGGATGAATTTATCAGGTCCAAGAGCAGGCACATTGCCTATGATAAAGACGGAAAAGTGGTCTTTATGGCCGAATCGAGGGCTTGGCTTCAGATGGTGCAGGACAATTATCCGGAGATAGAATTTCATTTCACTTCCGAGTTCTAAATTTAATCCCACAAAGACGCAAAGTTTTTGTTTGTGAATATTTATTAACATTCAATTATATTTTCCTTCGTGGCTTAGTGTCTTTGTGGGAGAAAAACCTTTAGCTCAAGTTTTATGAAGAAGAAACCATTTTCAATAGTCTACGAAGACAATCACCTCCTGATAGTCAATAAGGCTGCAGGTGTGCTCGTGCAGGGTGACAAAACCAAAGACAAAACACTGACGGATTACTGCAGGGATTATATAGCCAAGAAATACAACAAACCTGGTGATGTTTTTTTACATCCTGTTCACCGTCTTGACAGACCTGTCAGTGGATTGGTGGTTTTTGCGAGAACTTCCAAAGGACTCGAGCGCATGATGGAGCTTTTCCGCAAGCGGGATATCCATAAAGTGTATTGGGCAATAGTCAAAAACAGGCCAAAGGAAGAAACCGGAAAGCTGACTCATTATCTGGTGAAAGACGAGGTTAAAAACTTTGTCACTGCACACGAAAAGGAAGTCGAAGGATCACAGAAGGCCGAACTCAATTACAAAACCTTGGGCAAATTGAATGACCATTGGCTGTTGGAGGTTCGCCCGGTTTCCGGAAGACCGCATCAGATCAGGGTGCAGTTGGCTTCCATGGGCTGCCCGATCAGGGGAGATTTGAAATATGGTTTTCATAAACCCAATATTGATGCCAGTATCAATCTCCATGCATTCCACTTGGTATTTGTCCATCCTATCAAAAAGGAAAAGATCTTTCTTAGAGCAGCATTGCCGGAAGAAGCTTTTTGGGAACAATATCTGGAGTTTGAGCCTGTAAGAGGTAAAGACCAGCATTTGGAAAATACTTTTAGTGGGTAATTTCATTTCCGAATTGTTTTTGCTTGCCATTGTTTTCAGAATAGTTATTAAATTGATGTTTCAAAGCCTGAATTTATGAAAACAATACAAGTCAAAGTAAGTGAAAAGGATCTAGAGAAGTATAATCTGGACAGTGACCCAATCATTGATTTCCAGCTCCTTGTTGAAAAAATAAACCTCGATTTTGCAAGGAAAGCACTCGAAGAATGTCAAAATATTGCCAAAGAGGTAGGGCTAACAGAATTGACACTGGAAGAAATTGATGCAGAGATCAAGGCGGTAAGAAATGAAAGTCATTCTTGATACCAATGTCTTGGTTTCGGCCTTCATTTCAAAAAGCTATCCTGCACAAATCCTTGAGGAGTTGATTTTGAAGAGAAAAGTAGAATTATGTTTATCAAATGAAGTTCTTGAAGAATATATCCAAGTACTAAACAGAGATAAGTTTTCAAGATTTTTGAATTTTAAAGAGAAGTCTTCTATAGTACTTTTTCACCTCAAGCAAATCTCTTTAATAATCGACTCTCCCAAAAAAGTGGACATTATGAAAGATAAGAGTGACAATAAGTTTTTAGATTTGGCTGTTGCTTCAAAAGCAAATTACCTAATCACAGGAAATACAATTGATTTTACATTTTCAAAATTCAGGAAAACAGTCATACTTTCTCCCAAGGAATTTTGGGAGATTTACAATTCATAAATTATTTGAAATGAAAAGTATTTTCAATCTCCTTATAGTTTCATTTTTATTGCTTGCCTGTTCACCAAAGCAGGAACCAAAGACCATTTACATTGTCCGCCATGCGGAAAAACAATTGGTAGGCGATGACCCCGGACTCAGCGTGGCAGGAATAGCCCGGTCCAAAAAACTAGGGCAAATCCTTGAACAAAAAGAAATACAACACATCTTCAGCACCAATACCATCCGTACCAAAACCACCGCACGGCCTTTGGCGGATGCAAGAGGACTGACTATCGAAATCTATGATGCCAAAAAGCATGATGACCTAGTCAGGGAACTGCGGGAAAGAACAGGTAACATCCTTGTGGTCGGCCACAGCAATACAGTCAATCATTTGGCCAATTATTTTGTAGGCTCAGGTGAAAAATTCTCCGAGCTTCAAGACATCGAGTATGATTTTATATTCGAAGTTTCTCTAAAGGAAGATGGCAGTTCGGTGATAAGGAAAGTTTTTAAGGATTTTTAATTTTTTACCACAGAATATTTTTTTACAGTTCAGGCGGACATAAATCATCTTTTAAACATTTGCCTGAATTTTAATTTCCTTATTTTTTCCATTAACTTGGAAAGAAAAATTTTTCGTTATGCACAGGTCAGCTAACCTCAGTAAAATCAAAGATAGTCAGGAAAAAATCTGGGATATTGCCATTATCGGGGGAGGTTCTTCCGGTTTTGGAGTCGCCTTGGATGCGCTTTCGAGAGGTCTTTCGGTGGTTTTGTTAGAAAAATCGGATTTCGCCAAAGGCACTTCCAGCCGCAGTACCAAGCTACTTCATGGCGGCGTCCGCTACCTTGCACAAGGGGATGTATTATTGGTATTGGAGGCTTTGAAAGAAAGGGGGCGGCTCTTGGAAAATGCTCCCCATCTTACCTACAACCAACCTTTTATTATTCCCATTTACACTTGGTTTGACAGGTTACAATATTCTGTCGGTCTCAAATTATACGACCTGATGGCAGGCAAGTGGAGGCTTGGCAAATCGAAGTTTATCAGTAAAACCGAAACTGTCCGAAGGATGCCACAGATCAAACAGGAAGGACTGAAAGGCGGGGTAGTCTACCATGACGGTCAGTTTGATGATGCCAGAATGATCATTGCTTTGGCACAGACCTGTGACGAACTCGGTGGTTGTGTGTTGAATTATTCCAAAGTAGAATCCCTGACCAAAGATACCCACGGTAAGGTCGACGGCCTGAATTTTATAGACCAATTGGATGGGAGCCATTTACAGATCAAGGCAAAAATGGTGGTCAATGCCACCGGTGTTTTTGCTGACAAGATCTTGAAGATGGATAATCCTGATGCGAGAAAAAGCATACAACCGAGTCAAGGCATACACTTGGTTTTTGACCAGTCTTTTTTGGGAGGCAATGATGCCTTGATGATTCCCAAAACTTCTGATGGCAGGGTGTTGTTTGCCGTGCCTTGGCATGGGAAGCTTGTCATCGGGACTACAGATACCCTGAAGGACAAACCCCAATTGGAACCGGAAGCTTTGGAAAAGGAAATAGATTTTGTATTGGAAACTGCCCAAGCCTACCTGACCAAAAAACCCACCAAGGAAGATATACTTTCTGTTTTTGCCGGATTGAGGCCATTGGCTGCGCCAAAAGAAGACGGTGCCAAGACCAAGGAGATTTCACGTACCCATAAAGTGATCCTTTCAGATTCCAAGTTGGTCACCCTGACAGGCGGTAAGTGGACGACTTTCCGAAAAATGGGAGAAGATACCGTCGCTTATTTTCCTAAGGTATCCGGAAAATCCATGTCTGAAAGCAAATCTGCCACTCAAAAGCTTCATGGATTCACCATCAAGCCGGATGAAGGGCATATGGCCATCTATGGTTCAGACGCTTTTCAGATCAGGTTTATGCTCAAAGATCATCCCGATTGGAGAGAAAAACTGCACCCAAAATATCCTTATACCATCGCCGAGGTGATCTGGATCATTAGAAATGAAATGGCCGTCAAACTGGAAGATGTACTCTCAAGAAGGTTTAGGATTCTTTTGCTTGATGCCAGGGTTGCCATGGAGATGGCGCCAAAAGTGGCGGAGATCATGGCCAAAGAACTTGGTATGGATCAGAATTGGATAGAGGATGAATTGAAGGAATTTAAAAAGACTGCCAATAAATACATCATAAAACCCTAAGCAATGACCCAAAATACCCAGTACATCATGTCTTTGGACCAAGGAACGACTAGTTCACGGTCCATCATTTTTAACAAACAGGGCGAAATAGTATGTGTTGCCCAAAGAGCCCTCAAACAACATTTCCCAAAATCAGGATGGGTAGAACATGACCCCATGGAGATTTGGTCCACCCAATCTTCGGTTTTGGCAGAGTCCTTAGCCAAAGGTGGGATCAAGCCCAAAAATATTGCTGCCATAGGAATCACCAACCAAAGGGAAACCACCATTATTTGGGATAGGAAAACAGGTAAACCCATCTACAATGCCATCGTGTGGCAGGATCGGAGGACTTCGGCCTACGTGGACCAACTCAAAGCAGAGGGCAAAGAAGAAATGGTTTCCTCCAAAACTGGCTTGGTGCTGGATGCCTATTTTTCGGCCACCAAGATCAAATGGCTGCTTGACAATGTCGAAGGGGCCAGAGAGAAGGCCGAAAACGGAGAATTGGCTTTTGGCACAGTGGATACTTGGCTAGTTTGGAACCTGACCCACAAGAAGGTTCACGTCACAGATGTATCAAATGCCAGTCGCACCATGCTTTTCAACATATTTGAAAAAAAATGGGACACAGAACTCCTCTCACTTTTCGACATTCCGGTCTCCCTATTGCCCGAAGTGAAGTCAAGTTCGGAGGTGTATGGACATACTTCAGAATCGTTGTTTCCTGTGCCGATACCCATTTCCGGGATCGCAGGTGACCAACAGGCTGCTCTTTTTGGGCAGTTGTGTACCCATCCCGGAATGGCAAAGACCACCTATGGAACAGGTTGTTTTTTGATGATGAATACAGGGGAAGAACCCGTGAGATCCAATAATAAGCTATTGACAACCATCGCATGGGAAGTCAACGGAAAAGTCAACTATGCTTTGGAAGGCTCGGTATTTATAGGAGGAGCTGCGATCCAATGGCTTAGGGATGGCATTGAATTATTTGGCCATGCCAAAGAAAGTGAGGTATTGGCACAAAGTCTCAAGGACAATGATGGCGTCTATTTTGTGCCTGCAATGGCAGGTCTCGGCGCACCGCATTGGGACCAAAATGCGCGAGGTGCTTTTTTTGGAATTACGCGTGGGACAACGATCGCGCACATGACACGGGCTGCTTTGGAAGCCATAGCTTATCAGGTCAGGGATGTCTTGGATGCGATGCAAAAGGACAGTGGCGCCCCCATCAGGGAATTGCGAGTGGACGGTGGCGCTACAGCAAATAATTTCCTGATGCAGTTCCAGTCAGATATTTTGCAGACCAAAATCAAAAGGCCCAAAATCATAGAAACGACAGCGATTGGAGCGGCGTTTTTGGCAGGCTTGGCAGTAGGTTTTTGGGAATCCGAGGAAGAGTTACAGGCGCTTTGGGAATCAGACAAGGATTTTGAACCAAAGATGGAAGCGGAAAAAGTAGATTATTTCCTTCATTTTTGGCATAAGGCAGTCGAACGATCTAAAAACTGGGTAGAATAATGGATACTTTGATAGCAGAGTTTGTAGGTACTTCACTCCTGATTACCATGGGCTCGGGAGTCGTGGCCAACGTGGTTTTGAACAAAACCAAAGGAAACAATGCCGGTTGGATGGTGATAACCACCGCTTGGGCATTGGGGGTTTTTATTGGGGTTGTCGTGGCAGGTCCGCACAGCGGCGCGCATCTCAATCCCGCTGTAAGTATTGGATTGGCCATTGCAGGTCTTTTCGATTGGGCGATGGTTCCCGGTTATATTTTCGCCCAGGTTTTGGGTGCTATGTTTGGAGCAGGGATTTCTTGGCTCGTGTACAAAGACCACTTTGATGCCACCGAAGATCCGGGATCGAAGTTTGCTCCTTTTGGAACGGCACCTGCCATCCGGAACTTACCCTCCAACCTATTTTCAGAAATCATAGGAACATCCGTTTTGATCATCGTAATCCTATATTCCACCAATCCTGTGATACAATATACCGACGGTGAGCAAATACCGATTGGTCTAGGGGCTCTTGGCGCATTGCCGGTAGCTTTTTTGGTTTGGGTGATCGGATTGGCTTTGGGCGGTACGACGGGCTATGCCATCAATCCTGCAAGGGATTTTGGACCGAGGTTGATGCACCAATTGCTACCGATCAAGGGGAAAGGAACGAGTGACTGGGCCTATTCTTGGGTTCCGGTATTGGGTCCGATTCTCGGTGCAGCTATGGCTGCCGGAATTTTTCTTTTGCTGAGTGAAGGGAATCTGGTTTGAAAGGAGAAGCGAGAAGCGAGAGACGAGAAGCGAGAAAGCAAAATTTATTAAAACCTTTGGTCATGAGACTGAGGTTTTTTTTATTTCTAATTTCTTCTGCAAATGAAGAAAAACTAAAAAAGATTTTCTAATTTGAATTTTCAAAAATCAAAATTCATTGAGATGTCTAATCGGCTTCGTAATTATATTTTCATTGTTTCTCAATCAAGGGTGTAAACCGTCAGATACCAATGAAAATGAAAGCATAGAGGCAGCTGAGACTGAGGAGTTAAATTTCAGATACAGCATCGAGGTCCTTGATAGTGTTGAGGTTGAAAATGTCCTCGTGCCTGCTTTTGCGTTTGAAGGGAAATCCGGAGATAATTTGGTTTTCAGAGACAAGGCTTCTTCCAAAGTTTTTGTATTTGATTCCTTGGGAAAGCCTCTCTACTCCTGGGATAAATCAGGGGATGTTCCAGGTAATTTTTCCATGGCTGCCGATAATTTTGTTTTTGACAAAAACCACAATATCGTACTCGGCGACAATATGGCCGGTATCCGGGTATTTACTATTGATGGACAATTGGTTTTGCAAAACAGGACTTATCAGCCTCAGACAGGTTTTCATAAGTGGGTGGATTTATTTAGAAAAAACCAAGTAATCGATAAAGGAGGAAAGGAGTTTTTGATTCATCATCTGGACTTGATGGATGATGTCCAACAGATAGGCGAGGAATTTTATAAAAGTCGGAAAAATCTTCTCCTGACCGATTTATCCAATGGGAAAACCAAACAGATTTTGCCATTTCCCGAAAAAAGCAAATTTCTTGCAGGCAAGGCATTTCCCTTCGAAGACTTTAGACCTGTTTTCTTTTTTAATGAAAAGGAGGAAGTGCTTTATCTGATGTTTCAGAATGAAGCGGTTTTATACCTCTTTGATTGGAAAGGTGATGAACCTATTTATAAGGAAACTATATTGATTGATTTGCCAGGATTTTCTAGTCACGAAGGTTGGGAATATAAAGACGTGGATTACGGTTTGCTGAATGCTGGACAGTTGGGCTCGCCATTTCCTTCCCGCATTCGAAATTTGGAGAAAATCGGAGATGATTTTTTGATCAGTTATTATCCAAGTCCAATCAGCGATTCGGATTTGGAAATAGTCCGAAAGAACGAAGCAACAAAAGAATTGAAAGATAGATTGAGGGAAGAAACGAAGATAAAAACTGTACTTTTTGATTTGAAAACAAAAGAGGTCAGTCCTATTGATTTTCCGCAGATGCGATATGAAAGCTTTAAATTGATTGATGTGGAATTATGGTGGATGAAGCCCGCTTCCAAAGATGTGGAAGATGAAGATTTTGTGGTGTACAGAGGTCGGATTATTGAGAAGAAATAATTTGTTAGAAACCCTCCAAAGTTCTACTTCTTAAGTAAAACCTCGGAGGGTTTTTCTTATTTTACTTCAAAACCTCTCTCGCAATCACGATCTTTTGGATCTCTGATGTTCCTTCTCCAATCGTGCAAAGTTTGGAGTCTCTGTAGTATTTCTCCACCGGATAATCTTTGGTAAAGCCATAACCACCAAATATCTGAACAGCTTCATTAGAAACAGAAACAGCAACCTCAGACGCATAATACTTGGCCTGCGCGCCTTCCAAAGTCACTTTTTGGCCTTTGTTTTTCAAGGCTGCTGCTTTGAAAGTCAAAAGCTTTGCCGCTTCTATTTGGGTGGCCATGTCTGCCAATTTGAAAGAAATTCCCTGAAAACTGTTGATCGGTTTGTTGAATTGGTGACGTTCTTTGGAATATTGGATGGACGCTTCCAAAGCACCTTCTGCAATGCCCAATGAAAGTGCGGCAATGGAGATTCTTCCCCCATCAAGTACTTTCATGGACTGGATAAAACCATCACCAACCTCACCCAAGATCTGACTTTCGTGTACCTTGCAATCTTCAAAAATCAGTTCCGCAGTTTCAGATGCACGCATGCCGAGTTTGTCTTCTTTTCTTCCGCCTTTGAATCCTGGCATTCCCTTTTCTACCACAAAGGCAGTCATCCCATGCGAATCACCTATTTCCCCGGTTCTTGCGATTACCACAGCTACATCACCGGAAATTCCATGTGTAATGAAATTTTTTGCGCCGTTGATGATGTAGTGATCCCCGTCCTTGACAGCCACAGTTCTCATATTGCCGGCATCAGAACCGGTATTGGGTTCCGTCAATCCCCATGCTCCGAGCAATTCGCATGTGGCTAATTTTGGAATGTACTTTTGCTTTTGGGCTTCATTGCCAAACATCAAGATATGGTTGGTGCAAAGTGAATTGTGCGCCGCCATGGACAAACCTACCGATGGATCCAATTTTGATAGTTCGGCAATCGCTGTCACATATTCAAAATAGCCAAAACCTGAACCTCCATACTCTGTTGGGACGAGGACGCCCATCAATCCGAGATGTCCAAGTTTTTTGAAAAGTTCTAGTGGAAAAATCTGCTTGTCATCCCATTCTTTTCTGAATGGGGTAATCTCCTTTGCTCCAAAGTCGCGAATCATCTTGGCGATCATCGCCTGATTTTCATTGAGCTCAAAATTCATCATAATTCTGTTTTTAATTCGGGTTTATTTATAAATATACAAACTTCAGATTCAAGTTGAAGGTTTGGTTTAAAGGAGTATTTGGCTTTTTGCTTGGTAATTCCATCCGTAAAGCAAATTCTTATTTGACAAAAAAGTGAAGAAATTTAATGGTAGTGCATTTGCATAAATCAATAAAATGTAGGACTGTGTCTTTAAAATTTAATTTTATGACTAGTCTAAAAACACCTCCACAAACTCAAATCGTTGCCCGTCAAATAATCCTTTGTCGCTGAGTTTGAGATCAGGGATGACCAATAGTGCCATAAAACTCAATGTCATAAAAGGGGATTTGAGAGATGAGCACATGTCCTTCGCCATTTTATCAATGTTGGTGTAGGCTTTTGCGACTTCATATCCGTCATTTGGAGACATGATGCCTCCGACCGGCAAAGCCAAGACCATTTCCTCGGTTCCGTTGACAACAGAAATACCGCCTTTTTCTTGGATCAGTAAATTGACAGCCCGGCAAATGGACGCATCATCTATACCGACTGCTATGATATTGTGTGAATCATGGCCGACTGAAGATGCGATTGCTCCGGATTTCAATCCGAAGTTTTTGATAAAAGCAATAGCAGGCATTGCCTCTTGGTATCGGTTGACTACCGTCAATTTTAGAATATCAGATTGGGGGTTTGATTCGGCCAAGCCATTCTCAATAAGAATTTCACCTTGGATCTCAGGAGTGATAAGCTGTCCGTCCAAAGCGCTGATTACCCGGACTTTGTTTCCTTTTGCCAATAACTGAAAATCTGCAATCTTCTTTATACCAGTATTGAAGTTGTTGATTATTGAGTTTTGGTTCCTTTGGATCAAAGTTTTTCCATCTTCCGCCACCAACTTTCCATCGATATATGTCTGCAGGACTTTGAAATCCCTGAGGTCTTTGACTACAATAAAATCTGCAGGATCGCCAATCTGCATTTGACCGACGTCCATGCTGTAATGCTGCACAGGGGTGATGCATGCAGCTTTCAAAACATCAAAGACATTTTTTCCTTTGGCTACAGCCCGCACGACAAGTTCATTGATATGGCTGATGGCAAGGTTATCCGGATGCTTGTCGTCCGAGCAAAACATCACCATTTCAGGATAGTCATCGATGATGTCGATCAGTGCATCGAAATTTTTGGCAGCGCTGCCTTCACGGATAGAGATTTTCATCCCTAACTTAACTTTGTCCAAAGCCTCTTCCAATGTAAAGCATTCGTGGTCCGTGGTAATACCTGCGGATGCATATTGGGCAGCAATTTCTCCTCTCAGACCTGGAGCATGGCCATCGACAGGTTTGCCGTATTTCTTCGCAAGGGCAATTTTTCCCATGACAAAAGGGTCTCTGTGGACCGTTCCCGGCCAATTCATCATCTCTGCGAGGTAGCTTATTTCTTTTCTTTCCAAAAGATCATGGATATCCCTGACGCTTATTTCCGCTCCTGCAGTTTCAAAAGTAGTAGCAGGAACACAGGATGGGGCACCAAAATAAAATTTGAAGGGAACCTGTTTTCCATTGTCAATCATGTAATTGATTCCCTCCATGCCACAGACGTTGGCGATTTCGTGCGGATCAGAAACTGTGGCCACAGTACCGTGTGGAACAGCCAGCCTTGCAAATTCTGAAGGAACAAGCATGGAAGACTCTATGTGTACATGGGCATCAATGAAACCCGGTAAGAGAAAGGGAAGGGTTTTGTCTTCAACAACTTTTAGGATGGATACAATTTTACCTTTTTCTACTGAAATTTTTGCAGAAAATATCTCTCGGTTTGAAATATCAACAAGCTGTCCGAGGACGTGAAAATTACCCATTATAGAATAGTTTTGAAAGATTGAAAATATATGTTTACGATATTATGGAATAGCCTTACCAAGTTTAGTAATACATACATATTGAAAAGGAAATAGATTTAAAACTACTATATTTGCGCCTGAAATTAAAAAAAGCCAAGGCTACTTTTATTTGATGCAGAAAATTGTGATTGCAATTGACGGATACTCAGGATGTGGCAAAAGTTCTACAGCTAAAGCTGTGGCTCAGATTTTGGGTTATACTTATATCGATTCTGGAGCCATGTACAGGGCAGCGACCTTGCATTTTTTAAACCACCATGTTGTACTTTCCAATCCCAAGGAGGTCAACAAATATTTAGAATCCCTTGAAATCTCATTTCATCTTAACCCGGATAATGGTAAACAAGAAACCTTTCTGAACGGATTGAACGTAGAGGATGAAATACGTTCCATGCGTGTTTCTGATTACGTAAGTGAAGTAAGCAAGATCAAAGAAGTAAGAATCGAACTCGTCGCCCAGCAACAAAGAATGGGTAAAAACAAAGGAGTGGTCATGGATGGAAGGGATATCGGAACAGTGGTCTTTCCTTCTGCTGAATTGAAGGTTTTTATGTCGGCGGATTTGAATATCCGTGCCGAAAGACGTCAAAAGGAACTTCTTGAAAGAGGAGATTTGGTAGCACTTGAAAAAATAGTGCAAAATTTAGCAGAAAGGGATCAGGTCGATACAACAAGACAGGAAAGTCCCCTCCGAAAAGCAGAAGATGCGTTGGAATTGGACACAAGTCTGTTGGAATTTGAAGATCAGGTAAATCAGATTGTATCATTCGCCAAAGAAAAAATAGGCAATTAATGTTTTGACTATGGAAGTGACCATTGACAAAAATTCAGGGTATTGTTTTGGAGTGGAGTTTGCCATCAAAATGGCAGAAGACGAAATGGAAGTATCCGAAAAGCTATACTGCCTTGGAGATATTGTCCACAATGACATGGAAGTAAAGCGTCTGAGCGAAAAAGGATTGGTGGTGATCGATAGGGAGCAACTTCAAAATTTGACAGATTGCAAGGTATTGATAAGGGCTCATGGTGAACCGCCGGAAACTTATAAAACAGCTATAGAAAATAACATCGAACTGATTGATGCTTCTTGTCCGGTAGTGTTGAAACTTCAGCACAGGGTAAAAACAGCCTTTGACAAAATGGAAAGGGAGCAAGGACAGATTGTCATTTATGGCAAAAAAGGGCATGCAGAAGTTATTGGGCTTACAGGACAGACTTTGGAAAAGGCTATAGTGGTCATGGAAGAAAAAGATCTAGACAAGGTTGATTATACTAGACCTGTGACTTTGTTCAGTCAGACTACCAAAAGCACCAAAGGTTTTTATGAACTGAAAGCAAAAATTGAAGAAAGGATAAAAGCTGAGCGGGGTGAGCTTTCAGAAGTTGATTTCAATGCAAACGATTCGATTTGCAGGCAAGTTTCCAATAGGGAACCTCAGCTTCAGCGATTTTCGCAGGAGAATGATGTTATTTTGTTTGTCTCAGGCAAAAAAAGCTCAAATGGGAGGGCATTGTATCAGGTTTGCCTAGCCGAAAATAATAGAAGTTATTTTGTAGAGAATGAAACAGAAATTGACCCATCATGGTTTAATCCTGAGGATAAAGTTGGGATTTGCGGTGCTACTTCCACACCTATGTGGCTGATGGAGCGTGTGATGCAGCATATTCAATCCTTGGAAAAGGGAATGGTATTGGAAAACTGACCCTGCTTCCATTCAAATAAAACCTTTGATATCTGTGCGAAAACTCACAAATATTACCAGAATTATCTTCTAATAACTGATGTATTTTATTAGATTTGAGGCGTTTTTAAAAGACCATACAGTTCACAAATCATATGTCAAAAACAATAAAGCTTAAGAAAGGATTTGATATTAAGCTCGCCGGAAAAGCTGACAAACAGCTTGGGGATTTCAATCGGGCCAAAACCTTTGCCATCAAACCTGCTGATTTTATTGGAATGCAAAGACCAAAAGTCACTGTAAATGAAGGCGATTCTGTAAAAGCAGGAACCCCGATTTTATTCGATAAGGCAATGGAAAGCGTTCAATATGTCGCTCCCGTTTCAGGTGAAATAGTTGAAATCAAAAGAGGTGAAAAGAGAAAATTACTTGAGATCAAAATCCTTGCGGATGCTGAAATCAGTTTTGAATCTTTTGAAAAATTCACCGAATCTTCTCTAAAAACCCTTAGCAAAGAAGTAGCTATCGCTCAACTATGTAAAGGAGGGGTTTGGCCGCAACTAATTCAAAGACCATTTGGAATTGTTGCTAATCCTCAAGATTCACCAAAATCAATATTTATTTCGGGTTTTGATACCCACCCATTGGCACCTGATTATGCCTTCACTTATAAAGGCGAAGAGAGATATTTTCAGGCTGGTGTGCTTGTACTTCAAAAACTTACCTCAGGAAAAGTTCACTTGGGACTTGAGCTTGATTCGGAAATTGCGCCAGTTTTTGCTAATGTTCAAGGCGTACAGGTCAATAAATTTTCTGGTCCTCACCCTGCAGGAAATGTTGGAATTCACATTCACCATGTCGATCCTATCAATAAAGGTGAAATTGTTTGGACAATTAGTCCATTTGGAGTAATTCAGATTGGTAAGCTATTCCTTGAAGGAAGATATGATGCCTCAAAAATCGTTGCTGTGACAGGTTCAGAAGCAATGAAGGCCCTATATGCAAAAACCTATCTTGGTGCCTGCGTTGATACTTTGGTTAATGGTAATTTGAAAAAGGACCATATCAGGGTTGTATCAGGAAATGTCCTCACAGGAGAAAAGATAAATAATGATGGCTACTTAGGTTATTATGCCAATCAGATTACAATACTTCCAGAAGGTGATTACTATGAGTTTTTGGGTTGGATGAAGCCAACCAGTGAAAAGTTAAGTTATCATAGGGCTCTTGGTTTGCTTTCTTTTTTGAAGCCAAATAAAGAATATGTTCTTGATACCAATGTCAGGGGAGAAGAAAGGGCATTTGTCCAGACCGGAGTATTTGAAAGCGTCACACCCATGGATATTCTTCCTGTTTATCTATTGAAAGCCATTTTGGCCGAAGATTTTGACGAAATGGAAGAATTAGGGATTTACGAAGTAGTGGAAGAAGATCTTGCGTTGTGTGAGTTTGTAGATGTATCCAAACATCCTGTTCAGGAAATTATCAGAAAAGGAATAGATTTAATTCAATACAGTTAATTTAATATGAAGTTTCTAAGAGATCTGTTGGATAAGCAGAAACCGCTCTTTCAAAAAGGCGGAAAGTTGGAGAACTTATTTTACCTCTATGAGGCAGGCGAGACGTTTTTGTTTTCCCCAAATCATACCAATGGTATAAAAGGCGCTCAGGTAAAAGATGCCATTGATTTAAAGAGGATGATGATCACCGTGGTGATTGCAATGATTCCTTGTCTTCTATTTGGAATATACAATACAGGGCATCAGCATTTTCTCGCAATTGGACAAACTGCAGGTTTGTGGGAAGATTTTGGTCCAAAATTCCTTTTGGGATTACAGCTAGTACTTCCAATAGTAATAGTAGCATATGCTGCCGGTGGATTGGTTGAAGCAGGTTTTGCTGTCGTAAGAAAACACCCCATCAATGAAGGATTCCTGGTCACTGGGATGTTGATTCCGTTGGTTGTACCTGCGACACTTCCGTTATGGCAGGTTGCATTAGCTACCATTTTTGCGGTAATCATAGCCAAGGAGGTATTTGGAGGTACTGGGATGAATATTTTAAACGTCGCCATGACAGCGAGAGCATTTTTGTATTTCGCCTATCCTGCACAAATATCCGGGGATCAGGTATGGACCTACCTTGGGGATAAAGTACCTGTAGATGGTTTTTCAGGAGCGACAGCTCTGGCTGTTGCGTACAATGCCGGAGTAGACGGTCAACCCGTCACCCAAGCCTTGGCCGAACATAATTCAGCGATGGGCGAGGGGTTGTTTAGTTTCTATAATATGTTTATGGGTTGGATTCCAGGTTCCATTGGAGAAACCTCTACGTTGATGGCATTGGTTGGAGCATTGATTTTAGTTGGTACGGGGGTAGCAAGTTGGAAAATTATTGTCAGTGGTTTTGCAGGTGCATATATCATGGGATTGGTAATGAATCTGCTTGCAGTAAATGAGTATATGGCTATGTCTCCGGAATACCATTGGGTAGTGGGAGGATTGGCATTTGGAATTGTTTTCATGGCGACAGATCCTGTATCAGCGGCCCAAACGGAAACAGGTAAATGGATTTATGGTTTGTTGATTGGTGTTCTAACAGTGATCATCCGAGTGACAAACCCGGCTTATCCTGAAGGAATTATGCTTGCCGTTCTATTTATGAACGTGTTTGCTCCATTGATTGATTATTATGTAGTTAAAGCAAATAAAAACAGGAGGTTACAACGTGCAACAGTCTAACACATATATTATCACTTTCTCCATTATACTGACTGTAGTTTTGGGATTACTGCTTTCGGGAACATCCCAAGTATTGGGTCCCTTGCAGAAAAAAGCAGAGGAATTGGATGCCAAAAAGCAAATTTTAGGAGCTGTTTTGGATGCAGACCAGTTAAAGGCATTGAAGCCTGAAGAAATATTGAGTTTTTACGAATCCAGAATTTCTTCTAAAGTAGTGGACATAGAAGGGAAAGAAGTAACCCAAAACCCTGATGGTAGCCCTATGGTGGCTGAAAAAGTCAATGTTGGGAAAAATTACAAAATGGCACCGGAAAGTAGGTTGTATCCGATTTATGTGTATCACACAGAAGGTAAACCTGAGTCGGTAGAATCTTATATCCTTCCTGTATATGGTGCAGGTCTCTGGGATGAGATCTGGGGTTATGTTGCATTACAGACAGATCTAAGCACTATTGAAGGTGTAACTTTCTCTCATAAAGGGGAGACGCCTGGTCTTGGTGCAAGAATTACGTCACCTGATGTGCAACAGCGATATCAAGGAAAGCAGATTTTTGATGAATCCGGTAATCTTCAATCAGTATCCATGCAAAAAGGAGAAGGTAAGGATTATTCCGAGGATTCTCATAAAGTAGACGGTCTTTCGGGTGCTACAATTACAGCCGTAGGAGTCAACAATATGCTGAAAAATTATCTTCAGTATTACAGTTCTTTCTTGAGCAGTCAAAAATCAGGTCAACAGACTGAAGTTGTTGCAGTAAATTAAATCTTGAACGTTTCAAACTATAATTAAATGAGTACAGAAACTACAATTTCAGAAATTAAAAAGCCCGCTGAGGCACTTCTGTCCAAAAGAAGAAAGAAGTTAGTAACAGATCCCCTCATCGACAGCAACCCAATTACCATTCAGGTCTTGGGTATTTGTTCAGCTTTGGCCGTTACTACGCAGATGCAACCAACTTTGATCATGGCCATTTCGGTTATTTTTGTGATTGTGTTGTCCAATTTTGTTATTTCCCTAATGAGGAATACCATTCCTTCTAGGGTTAGGATTATTGTTCAACTTGCCGTTGTGGCCACCTTGGTTACTCTTGTAAGCGAATTGCTTAAAGCATTTGCATATGACATGTACAAGGAATTGTCCGTATTTGTGGGTTTGATTATCACCAACTGTATAGTAATGGGTAGACTTGAGGCTTTTGCTTTGGGTAATAAACCATACGATTCCATTCTTGATGGTTTTGGTTCTGCTTTAGGATATTCTTGGATTATTCTTGCGGTAGCATTCTTCAGGGAGTTATTTGGTTCAGGGAGTGTATTTGGAGTACCTGTTTTTGATACTTTGGCAGGTTTCATTGGTGATGATTTTAGCTTTGCTACAAATGGCCTTATGGTAACTCCGGTAGGTGCTTTTATCATCCTAGGACTGATCATTTGGGTACAGCGTACGAAGACAGGTTATGTTGAACATTAATTAAAGACAGGAGACATGGAATTATTTAGTTTAGGTATTCGGTCAATTTTTATTGACAATATGGTTTTCGCTTACTTTTTAGGAATGTGCTCTTTCTTGGCAGTTTCCAAAAAGGTGAGCACTGCCCTTGGTCTGGGGGCAGCAGTCATTTTCGTTTTGACTGTTACTACGCCGGCCAACTGGCTTTTGAATGAGTATGTGTTAAAGGAAGGCGCTTTGTCATGGGCAGGTGATACATTTGCCACCATTGACCTTTCTTTCTTGAGATTCATCATGTTTATCGCCATCATCGCTGCTATTGTTCAGCTAGTGGAAATGGTTGTTGAAAAATTTGCTCCTGCATTATATGGTGCCTTGGGTATTTTTCTTCCACTTATTGCGGTAAACTGTGCCATTTTGGGTGGTTCACTTTTTATGGCTCAAAGGGATTACACATTGGCTGAGGCTACTGTATATGGCTTCGGATCAGGAACTGGGTTTTTCCTTGCGATTGTCGCTTTGGCAGCTATCAGGGAAAAACTAAAATATTCCAACGTTCCAAATGGCCTGAAAGGTCTCGGTATCACCATGCTTTTGACAGGCTTGATGGGAATCGCCTTTATGTCGTTCATGGGAATAGATCTCTAAAGTATTCATTATCATAAATTCATGCCCCGGGTTATCAATCCGGGGCTTTTTTGTGTTTAGAGATTGAGGTAATTTGTTTTGGGAATGTTTTAACAATTATTTCCTCTCGGTAAGTATTCTTTTTTTGTACTTTTATTCAAAATGTTTAATCATGGCTTTCACTTATAAAAGAATCATTACATACTTTTTCAGGGGACTGTTATTTGTGGTTCCTATTGCGCTTACGGTTTATGTGATTTATTTGATCATTCAGTTTTTAGATGGTATCCTGCCCATCCCTATTCCTGGACTTGGAATCTTGATAATGCTTTCTTTCATCACTTTCATTGGGTTTTTGGCTAGTATTTTTATTACCAAACCTCTCTTTGATATTTTTGAAAAGTGGGTATTTAAAATTCCATTGATCAATATATTGTATACAAGCATCAAGGACCTGATGTCAGCTTTTGTAGGCGATAAAAAGAAATTCAATATTCCGGTGATTGTGAAGTTGTCTGAAGGAATGTCTCGATTGGGTTTTATCACGCAGGATAACTTGACGATTTTGGAAGAGGAGAATCTTGTCGCCATTTATTTCCCTCATAGTTATAATTTCTCAGGTAACCTTTATTTGGTCCCGAGAGATAATGTCCGGATCTTAAAAAATGTAAAGAGTGCAGATATCATGAAAATGATAGTCTCTGGTGGAGTTTCTCCTTTGCATGATTGATGGGAAGAATATCCTGCCAATCATATTAGATTAAACCATTCCGTCAATTTTCTTGAAACAGAGATAACTATTTATATTATATTTCCCTAAAACCATTTACCACTATATCATGAATAAACTATTTGTAATCCTGTTCTTACTATCCACTTCTACTTTTTCCTTTGGACAAAAAGACGGATGGATTTCTCTATTCAATGGCAAAAATCTTGATGGTTGGAAGGTCTCAGAAAACCCGTCTTCCTTCAATGTGGTCGATGGAGAAATCAAAATCGACGGTCCACGCGCACACGCATTCTATGTTGGCGATGTCAATAATGGAGAATTCAAGAATTTTGAATTTATCGCCGAGGTAAAAACTATGCCTAAAGCCAATTCTGGGATATTTTTCCATACCATTTATCAAGAAACAGGATGGCCTAACAAAGGCTATGAAGTTCAGGTAAACCAAACCCACAGTGACTGGAGAAAAACAGGAAGTTTGTATTCATTCAATGATGTGAAAGAAGTCTATGTCAAAGATGGTGAATGGTACACCGAACACATTATCGTCAAAGGAGACCATGTCACTGTAAAAATCAATGGAAAAACCGTGATGGAATACATTGAGTCAGAAGATAAAAACCGCCCTGCCAATGCCGGTGAGAAGAGAATAGATAAGGGAACATTTGCACTTCAGGCACATGACCCCGAAAGCGTGATTTATTATAGGAATATTAGAGTTAAAGTGCTTGATTAAATTACTTTGACTTTTATGGCTGATTGGGCATTAAACTCCCCGATCAGCCATGCTTTTTGCTGGTGTTTTTCCAGTTTGGCTTCAAAATCTTTTTGGGATTTTGGATCGACCGCTACCATCAATCCTCCGTTTGTCTGTGGATCGCAGAACTTGACCAATTCCATTCCGACGATCCCTTCTGATTTGCTGCTGTAGGCATTCCAATTCCTGTATGTATTGTCAGGAAATACAAACTGGGAAATATATTCAGATACGCCATCGATCAGAGGAAGACTAGAACCCTGAATGATAGCAGTGAGTCCTGCACCTTCAGCCATCTCCACCAAATGTCCCAATAGACCAAATCCTGTCACATCTGTCATGGCATGTATATAATCCAATAGCCCGAAATCCTTGCCAATAGAGTTGATTTGGGTAGCATAGAGGATCATATTGGCATAATCATCCGGTTTGATCTTGTCCCTTTTCAGAGCGGTTGCCAACACACCTATCCCTAAGGGCTTGGTGATGTAAATCAGGTCTCCCGCCTGTGCACCTTTGTTGGTTTTAATGTTGCTGGGGTGAATGATTCCATTGACTGAGAGTCCAAAAATGGGGTCTTTTGCCGCAATGCTGTGTCCACCTGCCAAAGGTATTCCTACCAAATGGCACATCTCACGCCCTCCTTCTAATACTTCACCTGCTAAAAGTGGGTCTATTTTTTCCACTGGCCAACTCAGGATAGCATTTGCAAAAAGAGGTTTCCCCCCCATGGCATATACATCCGATAAAGCATTTGCTGCTGCAATTCTACCAAAATCATACGCATCATCTACAATCGGGGTGAAAAAGTCAACTGTGTTGATCATGGCAATGGTTTCGCTGACCTGATATACAGCGGCATCGTCTTTCGATGAGTTTCCCACCAATAGTTGGGTATCTACCAAATCCACTGACTTCCTATTGGAGAGGATGCTGTCCAAAACTGCAGGTGCAATCTTGCAGCCGCATCCTGAACCTTCACTGAATTGCGTTAACCTGATAGTTTGTTTTTCCATTGGATGATGTTTTTTATAGCTAAAAGCTGTTGGACAGATTCTTTTAAATCGGTGTTAGTCAGGTTTAATTGGAATGTTTGGTCTCTTTTATGTTTATGGTTTTCAAGTTCATAGCCATAAGTTTTGTCATAGTACACGAGCATGTTTGCAATCCAAGAAGAATGGCGATGTTCAATGATATCTTCTACAGCATCGGATGTCCTTTTTCCTCCCAATTTTTTTTGAAGCCTTTTTACAGCTTCTAATAGTTCATTTTGAGGCAAGACAGCATATTCTTCAACAATATGGCTGATTCTTTCTGGTTCTGATTTGATAATTTCTATCAGAGGGGAAGCTATGATATTGGCATAGAGTTCATCTGCAAGATTCACTTTTCCAATTCTCCGGCTTTCATTTTCTATCCATATTTTTTCTGAAAGTGGGATTTTGAAAAATTCTTCAGCAAGCAAATTTTCAAAATGTTCTATGCTTGGTTGGGGAAGCTGACCTATTCCTCCAAAGGAAGAACCTTTATGTTTGGCCAAATCTTCCAGGTCAATAACGGATTCTCCCATTTTTTTTAGCCCCTGAAGCAAAACTGTTTTTCCGACGCCTGTTTTTCCGCCCAACACGATGAAATCCCTTTTTGCCCGCACCGTTTCATAGGTTAGAGTGCGGTACGTTTTGTAGCCCCCTTTCAATCTGAGGATTTCAAATCCTGCCATGCTAAGGAGCCAAGACATGATTTCACTTCTCATTCCTCCCCGCCAACAATAGGTTAGGATTCTTTTTTCAGGAAAAAGTAACAAAGCTTTTTGGATGATGGCATGGAACCTAGGCCCGACGAGTTCGAAGCCCTTCAGCACGGCTTCCTGATTACCTTTTTGCTTGTAGATTGTGCCGACGATTTTCCTTTCTTCATTGTTTAGGATTGGAAGATTTGTTGACCCCGGAATATGTCCCTGCTCAAACTCCCCTTCACTACGGGCATCCAACGTTGGGATGCTTTCACGCAGTTCTAAAAATTGCTTAAGTTCGATCAGGGTTTCTTTCATCAATTCATTTTACTCAAAAATAAAAATAGCCACAAAGAACGAATCTCCGTGGCTATCAATTTAATTTTTATATCGATTATAGTTGTGCGTCCAGCTTTTGGGCTAAAACCGCCTTTGGAACTGCACCGACTTGTTTGTCTACTATTTTTCCATCTTTGAAGAAAAGAAGTGTAGGAATGCTTCTGATTCCAAGTTGAGATGCCACCATAGGATTTGTATCCACATCCACTTTTCCAATCACTGCTTTGCCTGCATAATCACCGGCGAGTTCTTCAACGATCGGGCCGATCATTTTACACGGGCCACACCATTCTGCCCAAAAATCTACTAGAACAGGGTGCTCTGAATTGATTATTTCTTGAAAGTTTGCGTCAGTAATTTCTATTGCTTTTGCCATTGTATTATATTTTTGGATGTTTCTAATTTTTCAAATATACTTCTTAAGCACTTTAATTGTGAATAAGTTCCGAGCTAAAGCAAAAAAATATCCAACCTTTAAATCCTAAATACTTAGGATTGAAATAAGGCCTGCTTTATTATTTCTTTTGAAAAATAATTGGAGAGGATCGTTCGTTTTAGTTTCATTTGTTTCAATTTCAGATAATTTGATACACTACTTCAGGAATCTGTCCTAGGTCTTTGATCATTTCATTGGAAGGATCTATGCTGTATTTTTTTGACATCAGGTCTAAGGTGATATTTTCCCTCGTATCGATGACATTGATGTACAGTTTTGCTTCTCCTTTGTATTTTTGGGTGATTGCTTCAAGTTTTTCCATCAGGTCAAAATTCAGGTCATCAAGGTCAATATTGACTCGCAGACCTTTAACCATTTTTCCCCTGACTTCACTTAAAAGCATCATGGAATTGATTTTGAATTCATATTCATTTTCCTTCCATTTGTTGAGATGGGTTGACCCAGTCAGGTAAATAAACCAACCGGTCATGAAATATTCTTTGAACCGGATATAATCTTCTCCAAAAATAAAGAAGGTATGGGCTCCGTGATAATCTTCCATGGTGAGTGTACCAAATGGCTTTCCGGTTTTAGTAGTTCTATGTGCAAATGAAGTTACCGAACCAGCGGCCTTGATTTCTCCTTTTTTTCGCAATGTTTCGATATCGTTGAATTCGGTCAAGGGGGTATTGGTAAAGGATTCAATTTCCACCCTAAACTGATCCAATGGATGTCCGGAAATATAAAGTCCCACAACTTCCTTTTCAATATTGAGTTGCTGGAGCTGACTGAAAGGCTCCATCGGTGCCACGGAAGGAAGTGGAACTTCCATTCCTGTGCCTCCGCCAAAAAGACTCACCTGTGAACTATCGGCTTCCTGTTGTACTTTTTGGGCATATTTGGTGGCTTTTTCCAACACCGTCACATCTCCATCCAAAGCTTCGAGATACTGTCTTCTATGGTGTTCTCTGAAGCAATCAAAGCCACCTGCCATTGCCAATGCTTCTAACGTTTTCTTGTTTACCGCACGCGAATTGACCCTTTTACAGAATTCAAAAATATTTTTGTAGGGTCCGGATTTTTCCCTTTCAGCGATTATTGTATCTACAGCCGCCCCTCCTGCACCTTTGATGGCAGCAAGACCAAATCGGATCTGACCTTCTTTGTTTACTGTAAAACCGTTATTGGATTCATTGATATCCGGTCCCAATACAGCGATGCCGGCACGCTTGCATTCCTCCATAAAGAATGTCACCTGCGTGATATCGTTCATATTGTTGCTGAGAACCGAAGCCATGTACTCTGCTGGGTAATGTGCTTTGAGGTATGCCGTCTGATAGGCAATCCAGGCGTAACAGGTAGAATGTGATTTGTTGAAAGCATAGGAGGCAAAGGCTTCCCAATCTTTCCATATTTTCTCCAGTTTTTTTGGATCATGACCCTTTGAGGAAGCCTGTTCCACAAATTTGGGTTTCATTTTATCCAAGACATCCTTTTGCTTTTTACCCATTGCCTTACGGAGTACGTCAGCTTCGCCTTTGGTAAATCCTGCCAATTTTTGAGAAAGCAACATGACCTGTTCCTGATAGACTGTGATACCATAAGTTTCCTCAAGGTATTCTTTCATGTCGTCCAAGTCATAGCTGATGGGTTCTGTGCCGTGCTTTCTTCGGATAAAACTCGGGATATATTCCAAAGGTCCCGGTCTATATAGTGCATTCATCGCAATCAAATCAGCAAAAACGGTAGGCTTCAGTTCCCGCATATACTTCTGCATCCCGGCAGATTCGTATTGGAAGATGCCGACAGTTTCTCCTCTTTGAAAAAGCTCATAGGTCTTCACATCGTCTATCGGAAACTCATCCGGATCGAGGTCGATGCCATGCCTTTCTTTGACGATTTTGACAGCGTCTTTGATTAAGGTGAGGGTTTTCAATCCCAAGAAGTCCATTTTCAATAATCCGGCGCTTTCCACGACAGAGTTGTCAAACTGTGTGCAGACCATGTCCGAATCTTTGGCCAAAGCCACAGGAACGAAATTAGTAATATCTCCCGGTGTGATGATCACCCCACAGGCATGTATTCCGAGATTTCGCACCGAACCTTCCAAAACCGTTGCCTGCTTGATGGTTCGGGACAATTCATCCTGACCTTTGTAAATCCGGATCAGTTCATCCGCTTTGCCGATGTCCTCTCCGTTGTTTTTGAGTTTGTCAGCTAGTTTTGCCCGGTCGCTTGAAAGGTCAAAAAGCGCCTTTAGCTTGATATCGGGGACAAGTTTTGCCAGTTTATCGGCTTCAGCCAAAGGCAGGTTTAAAACCCTTGCGGTATCACGGATGGCCGATTTTGCAGCCATGGTACCGTAAGTGATGATCTGTGCGACCTGGTTTGAACCGTATTTGTTGATCACATAGTCGATGACTTTTTGACGGCCTTCATCGTCAAAGTCAATATCAATATCTGGAAGGGAAACCCTGTCTGGATTGAGGAATCTTTCGAAGAGTAGGTCATACGCAATGGGATCCACATTGGTAATCCCTGTACAGTAAGCAACTGCAGAACCCGCAGCCGAACCCCTTCCAGGACCAACTGAGACACCCATCTTTCTCGCCGCTCCTGTAAAATCTTGTACGATCAGGAAGTAACCCGGATAACCTGTTTTTTCGATCGTAGCCAATTCAAATTCCAGTCTTTCTCTGATTTCGTCAGTAAGGACAGGGTAGCGTTTCTTCGCACCTTCGTAAGTCAGAAATTTCAAATAAGCATTTTCTCCTCTCTTTCCTCCGTCTTCCTCATCCAAAGGATTTTTGAATTCCTCAGGAATCTGGAAATTAGGAAGCAACACGTCCCTTTGGAGTTTGTAGGTTTCTATTTTTTCTACAATCTCATTTGTGCAGGCAATGGCTTCAGGAAGGTCAGCAAAGAGTTTTTTCATCTCCTCAGGACTTTTCAAGTAGAATTCGTCATTTGGGAATCCATATCGGAATTCACGACCGCGCTTGCCGATATATTTTTTTGGTTTTTCTACCAATTCCCCGTCTTTGACACAAAGCAAAATATCATGGGCTTTGGCATCATTCTTCTGGTTGTAATAAGTATTGTTTGCGGCGAAGTATTTGACTCCATATTTTTGAGCAAAGTGAAGGAGAACCTCATTTACTTTCTCCTCTTCAGGAATCCCGTGACGATTGAGCTCTACATAAAAGTCTTCTCCAAATTGCTCCTTCCACCAGACAAAAGCTTCCTCGGCCTGCGTATCACCCACATTCAAAATCAGGTATGGAATCTCTCCCCAAAGTCCTCCCGTGGTAGCGATAAGGTCTGATTTGTACTCGACTAATACTTCCCTGTCAATTCTAGGGACATAATAATAACCCTGGATATTGGCGTAGGAGGCAAGTTTGGCGAGGTTATGATACCCTTTTTTGTTTTTTGCCAAGAGGACAGTCTGGTAACCGTCATCTTTTTGGCTTTTGTTATTTCGGTCCTTAGTCAGGTTAAATTCACAGCCAATGATGGGTTTGATTTCTTTTGCAAGTGCTTCTTTGACAAAGTTGAATGCCGCCATCATATTGCCGTGGTCAGTCATGGCGATGGCAGGCATTTTCATTTCCTTTGCAAGGGCGATCATAGCAGGAATCTCAGAGGTTGCCTGTAGGACAGAATATTGCGTGTGGACATGCAGGTGCGAAAAAGGCATGTCTGACATGACCGAGATATCGGCTGTTCCGGCAGCTTTTAGGACATCTTTGGCTGCGGTTTTTTGCTCATCTTTTGCATTAGCAAAGTTAGCCGCATCCAGGGTTGGTGCCTCATACATAACTTCCGAAAACTGGATTCCCTTTTCCGGAGCAATTACTTTTTGGGTAATGAGACCAAAAAAACATTTGGCTGTAGCTGCTACGTCATAGGCTGCATCGTGGGCATCCTGAAATCCGTTGCCAAAAAGTTTTTGGTGCAATTCCGTCAAAGTCGGCCATTTGTATTTCCCTCCTTTTCCTCCCGGAAGCGCACAAAAATCCGTGGAAAGGTCTTTGGTATCCATTTCCTTCATGGACTGTAGCTTCATAGGTATTTGCTTTCGCAAAAACTCAGAACCCACCACATTGATATCAAAACCGATGTTGTGACCTACGAGGTATTTGGCTTTTCCTACGTCCTCATGAAAAATTGCGAGCACCTTATCCAAAGCATGACCTTCTCTGGTAGCACGTTCGGTAGAAATGCCATGCACTTTTTCTGCATTGTAAGGAATGGTGAATCCTTCCGGTTTGACAATGTAATTATGATTGGAAAGGAGCTTGCCTTTGGCATCATGAAGCTGCCATGCCACCTGAACCAGCCTTGGCCAGTTGTCATCATCTGACATGGGGGCATTGTAACTTCTTGGTAATCCGGTGGTTTCGGTATCGAAAATAATGTACATAAGTGCAATTCAAAATTGGATGGTCTAAAATAAGACATATCCTTGGGAGCTGCTATTTGAGTGGCGGAAATTGTCGGGATTTAATTTTAGATTTTCACATTAAGCCATTTGAAATGGATAAGCTTTTTTGCTAAACTTAACCCATGAAAAAATACAAGGCAAAAAAGGGAACAGGCATAAAAATCCTTTTGGCTTTATCAATACTTTTTCCTGTTCTTGTTTATGTTTTTGAGAGTCAACTACCTCTAAATTTCTCCGTGATTTTTCTGCTTCTTTTAATTCCGATTTTAATGCTGAGTTGGGTTTACCTTAGCACCGATTATTGGATTGATAAGGGAAAACTTTTTTATAAATCAGCATTCTTAAAAGGTGATATAGATATCCTTCAAATTACTAGGATTACTAAAAATAAAACCATGTGGACCGGGGTCAAACCTGCGATGGCAGGCAAAGGACTTATCATAAAAATGAAATATGATGAAATTTATGTAGCTCCTGAAGTCAATGAGGAAATGATTGAAGATTTATTAAAAATCAATTCCGGAATTGAAGTTGTGGAATGAAAACTTGCATCTTTCATGTTTTAATACCTTTCTCAATACAAAAAACCAAAAAGATACAAGGGGATTTTGTTGCCTAATCCATATTCCAAATCATCTGCAGCAATGAATGAATCGGGAAGATTGGCGATTTGGCTGAAGTCTTTATTTTTTCCGCCTATTTCAAATAAGTACTTATCATCGATCAGAAAATCTCCCTGCTGAGGGTAGGTGACTGTTCTTTTGCTGTTTGCCAATTGGTTATAAAAAAATGTTTCCCTGACATTTCCTTTATTTTGGTTTTCAAGGGCCAAGGCATAAATGAGATTCGTGTTGGACAAAAAGATTTTGTCTGGCTTATTCATCATGCTGACTCCATGGGATGAATTTCTAAGGTTTCTGATGAGCCTAGATGTTTCCAACATGTGGAGCATTTCCAGTAACCTAGGTCTCGTAGTTTCTGTTTTTTCTGCCAGTTTGGTGATGTTTGGGCTGAAAGGGACAGCCGTGGATAAGATGTAAAGTAATTTTTTCAGTTTTGCCTGGGTAGCGGTGGAGATGTCCCTTCCTTCAGGTAAATCATAATCTATAATGACATTGATCAACTGATTGATTTTAGAGATATAATCTTGCTGTCCTTCTTTAAAAAAGGGGTAGGCTCCATATTGTAAGAATTGTTCAAACTCGGCTAATGGGTGTGGCAAAACCTCAATTATTTTGCTTGAAAGCTCTTGGTGATTGATGAGCAGATAGTTCAAATCAACCGGTGAAGCCACTATTTGATGTTTCAATGCAATGTATTCCCTAAAAGATAATTCGGGAAGTTCATAATAAACCAATCTCCTGCTCAAGTCAACTTGGGACTTTTGAAGCGTAAGAATTGACGAACCGGAGATCACCATTTTCAAGTCCGGGTAAAAATCATAAAGGTTTTTTACTGCGGCTTGCCAATCCCCATACTTATGCACCTCGTCCAAAAAAAGGTGCTTTCCACCCAATTGGATAAATCGCTCTGCCACTTCTACAAGTCCCTCTTGTTTGAAATATAGGTCATCCAATGATATGTAAAGGGATTGATTTTCTGGAAGTTTCTCTTTCAAATATTGGAGCATCAGAGTAGATTTACCTGTACCTCTTGCACCAAGGATACAAATGGCTCTTGCGTCCCAATTGATTTGGTGGTATAGATTTCTTTTAAAATCTAATTTGACCGACCTTAAAAGTTTTTTGTATCTTGTAATTAACGATTCCATTGTATCTTCAAAGATACGATTTAATGTTTAAAGTGTATCTTTGAAGGTACAAAAAATATAATTAATTGTATCTTTAAAAGTACGAAACCACAATTCATATGAAATCTCTCCTCTTTCTATCCTTGTTATTCCTCAGTTTTGGAACTTTTGCCCAAACTGCAAACCTTCAGGTCCAAGCCAATGAATTCATCTTTGGAGACGACAGGCCATTTGCGCAGTGTCATGCTTCCTCTATAGAAAAATTGGGAAACGGGCAATACATGATCGTGTGGTTTGCCGGGTCACATGAGAAAAACGACGATGTCGGGATATGGATGTCAAAAGGCCAACCCGGAAACTGGAAAGCCCCACAGATGCTGGTCAAAGTCAGAAACGATCCGCATTGGAATCCTGTGCTGTTCAATGCTCCGGATGGAAAATTGCACCTCTACTTTAAAGTTGGAAAGGAAATCGACGATTGGGAGACTTGGGTGCAGTATTCGGAAGATGGTGGCGATACATGGTCAGAGGCAATAGAACTCGTGGAAGGTGACCGTGGCGGAAGAGGACCTGTCCGTAACCATATTCTGGTTTTGTCAGACAACACCTGGTTGGCACCTGCTTCTTTGGAAAAAGACAGGGTTTGGAATGCCTTCGTGGACAGGTCCGAAGATGGTGGTAAAACCTGGCTCAATACAGAAACTTTGATTCTAGATCGAAAGCTGATCTCAGGTGAAGGTGTGATCCAGCCTGCACTTTGGGAATCGATACCCAATAGGATTCATATGCTTTTGAGAACTTCTGCCGGAAAAATCGGAAGGAGCGATTCCAAAGACAATGGCTTGACCTGGTCACCTGTGGAGTTGACAGACTTGCCTAACAATAACAGCGGCATAGACCTCGTCAAGATCAAGGATGAAACCATCGCTTTGGTCTATAATCCGGTTGGTGAAAACTGGGGCAAGCGCTATCCGATGCAATTGGCAGTTTCATTTGACAATGGGCTGACTTGGCCCATAAAGGAAGTAATGGAAGCAGGGGAGGGGAAAAATGAGTTTTCGTATCCCTCGATCATTTATGATGAAGGTTATTTGGTTTTTTGCTACACTTGGAATAGGGAAAAGATCAAATTTGTCAAGGTTGAGGTGGGATTCTGATACCGGCAGATGATCCATTCCTTTGGTTCAATTAAGAGGTAAAATAAATTAAGAGGATAGCCCATATCATAGAAGCTTTTTCATTTAAACCCTTTTTTAATAAGTTCTTACCCATCTATTCATTTTTGGCTTGGGGAGAGTAAAGTACAATCCACACAAATCACTACTTGGGCCGGATTGCATCCCAAAGTATAATCCTCTGAAGAATTAACATTTGTGTAGAAATGATTCCTATCCAAGGAAAAGAAAAGTTAAAGCTATTTCCAGCTAAAAACAATAATTATTAAACAATCTCCTAAGATTATATAATAAAAAAAAATTGAAATTGTTAAAATTTGTGAATTGAATATTTTAAAAACATGAATAATCAAATTTATAATTATCTAAAAATAAGTTTTTTTTGCTTAAGGTCCCGATTCCTAGAAATACGGTAAGAAAATATTCATCATAGTCAGGTTACTTAATTTGTTTGAAACTTAAAATCTAAATAATATGAAAAGTCTGGTAACATTATTTATTCTATTGGCTACTGTAGGAAGTGCCTTTGCTCAAAGTTCTTTTAAACCCGGTGCTGGTTTGAATTTTACAGGTATCACCGGAACAGGGGATGATGTTAAAGGCAAAATGGGGTGGCAAGTAGGTGCTTCCGTCGAATTGGGAAATAAATTTTATATTGAACCCGGGATATTCTATACGACTCGAAATGCTGAATCAACCACCATTAACGATGGTGTCTCCTCATTATCTGATGCGCAATTTCGAGGTTTTAGAGTCCCTGTGGCAGTAGGCTATAATATTTTGGGCAATACAAATTCTTCTTTTGCTTTTCGTGTTTTTGGAGGAGGATCGGCCTTTATTTTATCTAGCGTGTCTGATGGATATGCCATAAGTGATTTTAACAACCCTGAATGGGGAGTATTTGCAGGGTTAGGTGCCGATATTTCTATTATCTTCATTGATTTGAGCTACCAATGGTCCCTAACCAATGTTCAAAAAAATATTCCAGGTATTGATTTAGGAAGAACAAACGGAGTGTTTTTGACGGCAGGATTTAGATTTTAAGATAAATTATGCGTTAAATTTTGAGTTGGGTTTGCTGGAGTTTCTTCAGTAAACCCTTTTCGTTTTAGTAAATATCTACATAAAAAAATGAATTTTTGGACTCTGCCCCTACTCGAAAAATATCTCCCCCTGGTCGGTAGGTCAAGGCCTGGTTGTTTTGTACCCACTACCTTAGACTCCCAAACACTTCGTACTTAGTCCATCGTACTTCGTACTTCTCACTTCAAAACATCCAACTTCCAAACTTCCGACTTCCATCCTTCCCATCTTCATTACCTTTTCCCTTCCCAAGGCACGTAGACCACTTTCTTGGTTTCAAAAAATTCTTCTTTAAAGTAATCATCCAAATGGTAAGTGACATAACTCACTTCTCTTTCTTCCATTTCCTCATCGACGTCTCCACCTTTGAGTAGCAGCAGACCGTTTTGAAGTTCGTTGAAGTCTTCTTTCTTGAATTTGTTTTTAACCCAAGGAAGGATATTAGCAAAACGTGACACAGCCCTGCTGAGGACAAAGTCATATTTCCTTACCAAGTCTTCAGCGCGGACCTGCTGGGCTTCGACGTTGGATAGCTTCAGTTGCTTGGCGATGTCTTTGACAACATTGATTTTTTTTCCTATCGAGTCTACTAAATGAAAATGTGTTTCGGGAAACATAATTGCCAATGGAATTCCCGGAAATCCTCCTCCTGTACCGATATCCAACACTTTGGTACCGGGTTCAAATTGGATCACTTTGGCAATTCCTAATGAATGGAGGACATGTTTTTCGTAAAAGTGTTCCATATCCTTTCTGCTGATTACATTAATTTTTTCATTCCAATCAGCATATAAAGGGCCAAGTTTGGCGAATTTTTCCTTTTGGGATTCTGTCAGATCCGGAAAATACTTGAGAATAAGGTCCATAAATTCTATAGGAGTTAAGATTCAAAATTAGGGTTTTCGATCTGTCAAATTGACTTTGATTTGGAATAAAAAATAAAAAAGGGGCAAATGACCTGTCATTTGCCCCTTTTTTGAAAGGGAAGGGTTATTTTTTAGAATTTGCTGCTACCGGGGCAGATAATCCTGTTTTGGTTTTTACATTTTCAATCAAATGATTTCCGATCTTTTTCCCTTTATCTGAACCATTGACGATGGCAGGCATATAGTGGATACCTCCATATAATCTGCTGATTGCTGCTTCGTCTGCTGCCTGTCTGAATGAGTCAAACTCTCTAACCGGAAGACCATAGGCCACTTCTGTAGAATCCACAAAATGGAATGGTTCACCAAATAAACTTGTCAAAGCCTCTGCAGCTGCATTGGAAGCAACACTGTGTCCACTTGTATACTCAGGGAATGGAGGAGTCTGCAACAACGGAAGCCAATCCTCGTCAATATATCGGTTGATGTAAGTTTCAGGCCTGATCAATACGCTTCTGTATTTTTCATCCCAACAAGCTATAAATGCATCAAAAATGGCGATACTCGTAAATGCAAGTGTTTCTGAGGTTCCTTTCCAATCTTGTCCTGCAGTTTTGGAGGATATGGCCGCGATACCCATCCAATGGCCACCGGGGGTGATTTTCTTCTCAGCAAACATCACATGGCCTTTGACATTAACTTTGTAAGGATTGCAATCCCAAAACATGGCGATGTCTTTTTGGTCATCATTTAATTCATTTACTATTTTGAATACTTCTTCTGCTTCTTTGTAAAACTTACTTTCAGGATCCGTGCTGAATTCCGTACCTGGAATAGTTTTAAATTGGGCGGCTGAATCAAGATAAAAAGTCCTGATTTTATTCCAATGTGGTTCGATTCCTTCATGATAGGATGGAGGAGTAGGTTGCCAAGTACTGGGGTCATTGCTTACAGTATATTTTTCAAAAGACCGACTTTCATGGTAATTGTCTTTTTTATAATAGGCGATAACATGATCGGCCACTTCCTGTCCAAGTTGGATGGATTGTTCAAAAACTTTTGAGGGAACACCCTTGTCCTTTATCTCGGCATAAGCCTTGTCCCTGTGTTCGTTCATTAGATTTTCTGAAAAAATCAAGGCAGTGGCGACCTTGTAATAAGCGGCAAGAGAAGCCAAAGGATAGTAAATCTGACCTGTCGTATCAAAAGACGTCTTTTCAAAGCCATTGAGTTGGCCCATAAGAGACTTGTATCTTTGGTCAGAAAGTACTGTTACCTCGTAGGCCGCAATGGAAGGATAAGCATATATCCTGCTGGCCACCGGCGGCGAAAAAATATCATTGATGATGATATCAGTGAGTTTGTTTTGGGCGGCGATTTGGTAGGTACCGTCGGTAATGGCATTTTGATAATCTTTATTTTCCTGGCAGGAGGCACCAAGCACAAGCAAGAATGCGAGGAGGAAATATTTTTGTAATGGTTTTTCCATGATCAATATATCTAAGGATACTTTTCTTCTCAATGTAGCTTCCCGAATAATTAAGTACGGGGCTTTTTTGTGTGGGTTTCAAATCTCAAATCTAGAAATAATTCCATTAAAATCAGTGTTTTTGTAAAACCCAAAAACACTGATTTTAAGCAGGTTTTAGGGTTTGATCTGGAGAAAAACCGGGGGAGCATTGTTTCTTATTGCAATTAAAACCTCTTTTCCGTCAACGATGATTTTTGAGATATGGCGGAATTCTCCCCAATATTTATTGGCAGGAAGTCTGATAGGTGTATACTTCCAATTACCATTTTCAAATTTCATCAAAACCAAAGGTTGGGCGTCTGCTTTACCAAAATCACTTCTGAAGCCTTGTATATTCCCTGTCCCAAGTAAATATTGATCTCCTGATTGGGATTGGAAAGACGCAAAACCATGAAGGGGACTGAATTGTGCCTCAACAGGAAATGGACTGAATTCGAATATATTTTCACCTTTATTCCACAATACCCCCGACCTAAATTCCGACGCATGGTATTTGGAAGCCAAATCAATCTGAGAACTTTCAAGAAGGTCTCCCGGGGATTTGATATTGGCGTATTCCACGTAGTTTGGGTGTTTTCTCTTGATCCCGGGAATCTGCTTGATCAGGTCATCTCTGGTGGCAAAAGGCACCAAATGACCTTCCATGTAATGGAAAATCAAGGGATCAGCCTGCCCGTTTTCATCAAAATCTCCGTGGTAAAGCCAAACAGGTTTTTCTGGGCTTGCTTTGAGTTTGGAATTCAATCCCAGGTTTCCTACCAAGATATCTCCCATCCCGTCTCCGTCCAGATCTTTCACTTCCAAACCAAAAAACCAACCTGGAAAGTTTAGGGATTCGGTCTTGGCCAACTCAAATTTTCCTTCGGGATTTTGGCGGTAAACCTGTACGGGCATCCATTCTCCTGCCAAGATGAGTTCTTTTTCCCCATCATTATCCAAGTCAGCCCATGTTGCCTTTTTGACCATGCCGGGTTGAAAATCCTCTCCAAAATAAGTTGCTGTTGCTTCTTTGAATTGGCCTCTGCCGTCATTGAGCAATAAATAGCTTTTGGGGATTTCACCATAATTCCCAGTTACAATAGAGGCTCCTACAAAAATATCAGGGGCACCGTCTCCATTGACATCGTGGACGGCTAGGGTCGAAGTGTTTTCAGCAATAGGAGGGAGGGAATTCATGGAAAAGAAGAAATTTCCCTTACCATCGTTCAAGAAAAGCCTGTCAAAGTTGAAAAATTCTTTTCTCGTAGATTCGTTACCGCCACTTCCCACATAAAGGTCCAAAGTGCCGTCCAGGTTAAAATCCTCCAGGATCGCGACCACATCCTCCGCCATTTTCAGTTGCTCAAAGACAGGCTGAATACTTTTTTCAAACTTACCGCCTTCCGTCTGAAAATAAAAAACTCCGGCCTGACCTTTGGCCCCGCCAAAGAAAATGTCATCCAGACCATCCCCGTTTACATCTCCTATTGCCAATGCCGGACCTTCAGTCGAATACTTTCTTGGTATCAAATATTCCCTTCTAAAATCATCAAAATCAATGTTTTCTTCATGGGTCCAATCAATGCCTAAATCCTTGAATTCTATAATCGGGGTCGAGTCATAAATGGAATTTAAAGATTTTATCCCTTTTCCTTTTTCCAATAGATGTTTTTTATTGACCGTAAGGTTTCTGAAAATGTCGGTATCTATGGCATTCCAGACAACCACCACAGAATCCAAAGCGGAGTTTTTGCCCAAACCAAAAGTCAAAGTTGTGGAAGTTCCTGATTGGAATCCATGTGATGTACTTAGTGTTTGGTGCAATGTTTCTTTTCCTACATACACAAATACCTGTGCCCCTACCCCAAAAGGATTGAAGTTTTCTCCTTTCAAATCAAACTGCACAAATTGGTTTTGAAGTTTGGTAGCAGTTTGGTTTTGGTATACAAATGCTTTTTGGTCAATATTATTGACCACCAAATCAAGGTCACCGTCATTGTCCAGATCCGCGTAGGCAGAACCGTTGGAGTAGGAGAGTTGGTCCAAGCCCCATTCTTTGGCCATATTGGAAAATTTCAGATCGCCCTCATTCTTGAAAGAAAAATTGGGAAGTTTGACTGTAGGCAACATGTCGATCTGTTTCGCTTGGATTTCCTTTTCGGACAGACCTGGACTTGGTTCCTGACTGTATTGGATAAAGTCGAGGTCGTTTGGACGTTTGACTATTCCGTTGGTGATGTGGATGTCTTTTTGCCCGTCATTGTCCATGTCAAAAATCAAAGGCGACCAACTCCAATCTGTAGCGAAGGTATTGGTCAAGAGACCGATTTCACTGAATCTGCCATCTCCTCTGTTGAGTTGGAGGTGGTTTCGGACATATTGGTCGCCATAACCGAGACGCTTTTTGACATCAAATACTTCCTGCTTGTCTTCTCCGACTGATTTCATCCAAATCTGGGGATCAGAGGGAAGCATGTCTGTGGTGAAAATATCCGACAAGCCATCATTATTAATGTCCCCCAGGTCATTTCCCATGCTGTACCGACTGGTATTGGAAATATATTCCTTTAAGGATTCTTTGAAAGTTCCGTCAGCCTGATTGATGTAGAGGTAGTCATCTTCGGTAAAATCATTGGAAACATACAAATCCATCCAACCGTCCCCATTGATATCAGCCATGCCAACCCCCAAGCCAAACCCCAGACTGCTTGAAAGGATTCCTGATTCTTCAGTAACATCAACCATCCTGTTTTCCCCTTCTGCCAAAAGATTTTTGAAAAGTTTATCTCCGCCTTTTTCATCTTGATTGGTGAATTTGGTGTCTGCATTGGCAAAGACCTCAGGCTTTTTTATGGAATGATTGAGCAAATAGAGGTCTAAGTCTCCGTCTTGGTCATAGTCAAAAAATAGCGAATGGGTTGAGAAACCCACAAAATCTACTCCGTATGCTGCGCCTTTTTCGGAGAAAGTCAAATCACCGTTGTTGATGTAGAGCTTGTTTTTTCCGGTCAGGCCTTTGTAATCCCCGACTTGTGAGACGTAAATGTCCAGCAACCCGTCCCCATTGACATCTGCCATCGTGACTCCGGTCGACCAACCACCGTCTCCGGTAACTGCGGCGCTTACGCTGATGTCTTCAAATTTGAAATTCCCTTTGTTCAGGTATAATTTGTTTTCACCTTGGTTTGAGGTGAAATAGATGTCCACCAAACCGTCATTGTTGATATCCCCGGTAGCCACACCGCCTCCATTGTAGAAGTACAGGTATTCGAGGATGTTCATCTCCTCGGAAGATTCGAGGTCGTTTCGGAATTCGATTCCGGTTTCTTTGGGATCTAAAAGTTTGAAAAGTGTTTCCTCTTTGGGTTTAGAACAAGATAAAAATCCAAATACAATGAAGAAAAACATTCCTATTTTTAAAAAGGGAGATGAGTTCAAATCAAGATTTCCGAACTTCAAAACTTTGCCTCTTAGCGCCTTTGCGAGAGAATTAAATCTTGCTTCTGGAAAAGCAAGGTAACGGAGAATTAAATCCAGCTTCAGGAGAAGCAGGATAACAGATGTTTCAAAAAACCTTTTCATAATTCCCGTCTTCTTTCTTTGATAAGTTCATCAGCTAAAGAGGTCTGGCAATTTTGAAGCAATTGTTGCATTTCAAGAAATGATAAATCACTCACTTTCAAACTCTCCTCCGTTTCAATTATCTCTTCGAACACCACCTTTACCCGAACAGGTTTTTTGGTTTTGACGTGTTTGTCAAGACTCAATTTCCCATGGTGATATGTACCCGAAATTGTTTTCATCTTGATATTAATGGTAAATATCTAATTTAACTCCTTTGCTCCTTTGCGGGACCAACTTTCATTTCTTTATCTCCCAAAATTCCACCGGTTCATTGTTTTTGACCACCATCAGGAATTTCCCTCCTTTCAATTCCAAGATTTTCAAATCCCTGATTTCTCCGTCCAATTTCAAACCATGTTCACGGTTTTGCCAGTAGTCAAATGTACCGTCCCCTTTCCCTATAAGCACTTCCCCATAACTTCCGTCATATTGCCCGACTTCAGGCTTAGCAGCCCTGAGATTTCCTCCCATGACCAGATCCTGAATGCCATCGCCATTGAGGTCTGCCGCCAATACCGCATGCATCCATGAGCGCTGCGCAAATCTAGGTAAGGCTTTCATTTCAAATTTCCCGTTTCCCTGATTCATCAATATCGCAGAAGAGAGGAAGTTAACCTCCTTCATGACTGATTTACTGATTTCTTCCGGGGTGAAAATATCCTCCAAAGTCTGGTTATTGTATGCGCTGTATTTGAGATACCTCTTTTTCAGTGCCGGCAATTGTCCTTCGAGTTGATGCTTTAAGGTAAACGGAACATGCTTGTCACCTTGTTTTTTGACATAGACATGTTCTACTGATCCGTTTTGGTCAAAGTCGTTGACATACATGCGTATAGGACTTTCTACCGAAGCCTTAAATCTAGTATTCAATCCTTGATTTGCTAATGCAAAATCAGGTTTGCCGTCATTGTTGAAATCTCCAACCACAATCGCCTGATACCATCCTTTGTACCCTGCCATTTCCGGCATTTCTATTTTTTCAAGTTTATTGCCTGTATTTCTAAAAAATGTCGGGGCCATCCATTCTCCTACAATTACCAAATCCATTTTTCCATCGCCATCATAATCCACCGCTGCCGCATCGGTGACCATTCCCAATTCTTTCAGTTGGGGCGCAAATTGGACAGTACCATCGCTGAAGTTTCCATTGCCGTCATTGATCAAAATAGAAGAGTTGGGATTGACTCCATAGACAAACGGCACCAATCTCGACCCTGCAAAGAGGTCCAATGCACCGTCACCATTGATGTCCAATGCTACGATCACAGCTGTACTGTTGGTGAGAAACTGCAGTCCGCTGTTATCGGATTTGGTAAAATTCCCCTTTCCGTCATTCAGATACAATCTATCCGCCAGATCCGGCGAACCGAATCCTGATTCATTGCCACCTGAGGCCACCACCAAATCGAGGCTTCCATCTCCGTTGGCATCAAAGAATATCCCATTTCTGTCTTCAGAAAATTTATCTCTTTCAAACTCCTTTTGGTCCGTTGGCCTGAAATTTCCATTGGCATTTTGGATAAATAGCTGACCTGCAAAACCTTTGGCTCCCCCAATAAATACATCTTCCAATCCATCCCCATTTACATCTCCCCAAATTGCTTTTGGCCCTTCAGTAGAGAGCATATGATAAGTCAATCTGTCCCTGTCAAAATCAACCATAAGGTTTTCCTGATGGGAATACTCCAAAATGGTATTAGGATCAACTTTAGAGAAAATCTGACTTGTAGGCTTTTCAAAAAATGCAAATCCTTCCTCAGCATCTTGTGCTTCTTCCCATTTCAATACCAAAACTGTATCAGCAGCAATATCGTGGAGCAAGGTTATTTTGCCATCCGGCCACCTGACCTGTACCTGATCCAGTTTTGTTTTCAATCCCAAACCAAAATTCAGCCTCGGATCGACCGAAGATTGAAATCCCCGGTTGGGCATTTGTTCTTGATAAAAAATCTGGTCTCCGGCCACCAGCCTCACTTGGGTGCCTATAGCGGCTGTATTTTTACCTTTTCCGGTAAGCTGGATTTTAAGAAAATGATTTTCAGGAGCCAATTCCTTAGATCTGTTTTTATAAATCAGGACTTCATTGTTGACATTATTGACGACAAGATCCATAGTTCCGTCATTGTCAAGGTCTCCATACGCCGAGCCATTGGAGTGGATGGGATCGCCCATGCCCCATTCGTGTATGACATTCTCAAAAACAAGGTCTCCTTTATTCCTGAAGGCATAATTGGAGACAGGATTGATGGGCATGGGATCTACCAAGGCTTTATAATCAACGCCTTTTTTGCTTATAATTTTCTGTTTGGTTTCATCATTGTCGATAAAATTGAGGTAATCCAGGTCAGTCAGGTCCTTGTAGATACCATTGGCTACAAAAATATCCTTTAAGCCGTCATTGTCCATGTCAAACATCAGTGCCGCCCAACTCCAATCGGTGGCTTCCACATTGGCCAGTCTTCCCATATCCGAGAAAGATCCATCGCCATTGTTGATATGAAACATGTTTCTTGTGTATTGGTAGTGGTAATCATGCTGGACATTGAACTGGAACTTATCGTAGCTCTCAAAAGTCGTGATCTGTTTGAGGCGTTCTGAGGGCTCGGGGAGCATTTCAGTAACAAAGATGTCCAAGTGTCCATCATTGTTGATATCTGCTATATCTGCTCCCATGGAAGCTGCTGAGATGGCGCGCATGTAAGTCGTCAGGCTTTCAGTAAAAGTCCCATCTTGATTGTTGATATAGAGATAATCCCTTTCAAAAAAATCATTGGAAATGAAAATGTCCATCCATCCGTCCTGATTGACGTCTCCGATGGTGATTCCCAATCCAAAACCGATCGTGCTTCCATATATCCCTGCTTCTTCCGATACGTCTGTGAATTTTTCCCCGTCGTTTCTGAATAGCTTATCACCACCGACAGGGTCTCTTTTAGGCCTTTCATTTTGCATTTTATTGAAACTACCGATTGACTGATAGCTGTTGTTAAGTAGGTAGACATCTAGGTCTCCATCATTGTCATAGTCAAAAAACACTGCGTGGGTTGAATATCCCTGATCGGCGAGGCCATATGCATCTGCTTTTTCAGTAAAAGTACCATCTCCATTATTTATAAAAAGCTCATTCTGCTTGTTATCCCCTGCTATATCCCCTGAATTGCAGACATAGATATCCAAAAATCCATCGCCATTGACGTCTGCCATCGCCACACCTGTGCTCCAAGCCCTTGTCCCAGCCACGCCGGCGGTAGCGGTAATATCTTTGAACTTAAAATTCCCTTCATTCAGGTAGAGCTTATTTTCTCCCAGATTGGAAGTCAGGTAAAGGTCAATAAGCCCGTCATTGTTGACATCACCCATGGCCACACCACCGCCGTTATAGAAGTTACGGTAGGTGAATATGTTAAACTTCTCATCAAAAGGAAGGTCATTCCTGAATGTTACCCCTGAAGCGGAAGATTCTATTTTTTCGAAAAGGGTGTCCTTTTTTTCATTTTCGGGCGATTTGCAGGAAGCAATGGCCACGGCAATAAAAAAGGAAATTAAAAGGGATTTATTTAGAGGCATCTTCTTCTTTTTTTGTCATTTCGATGATGTCCTTGACGCGGAGATCTAGGATTTCAACCCGTACAGTATTTATATTTTTTTTAAAGACCCTGATCAAACGGTTTCCGTCTATTTTGACCATTGCGCTGATGGATTTATCTTTGTTGGCTACTTCAAAAAAGCCTTTGCCATACCAAGATTCCAGTAAATCAACCACATCGGTGATCAGGTTGTCATTTGAAAATTCCTCATTTCCTGGAAACCATTGCGTATAACCAAACTCCATAGGCATGAAAAACAGTTTGTCATTTTCAAAATCAGGGTAAAAATTCATTTCTGCATTTTTACCCGAAGGCATTTTGGGAATATACTGAATCTGAAGGTAATGATCCCCATTGACCAAAACTCCATTTTTATTGTGTTCCCAACAGGTGCCAAAAAACTCTTTCCTTCCCATCCCAAATCGGATATCAAGAAATAGGTCATCGACTACTTTTCCTGATGCAAGTTCCCTTTCTTTTACCAAATCATATTCAGACTTGGGTTGACATGATACACTTAGAATTAAAATACTAAGGATAATAAATACTCTGGACATTTACTTTTGATTCTAAACTTTAAACTCTGGCTTTTTTTAATTATTCGTAAAGATTTCTCCTCCGTCCCAATGACGTAATTGTCGGGCTCGTCACTCTGAACGCAGAGAAGAGTCTCTTTTATTCTGAGATCCTTCTCCCGTGCCGTTGTCGGGGTCGTACCTCAGATTACCAATGACAGAAATGAAATTTCCCCCTTCGGCAAGCTCAGGGAACGGAGATTCGGTGTTTGGAAGGGGGGGAGGAAAAAGCGGCGCAGCCCTTTTTTCCTCCCCCCCTCTCCCAAGAACATTCTCGGTGGCCGATCCCAATCGCAATCTTGGCCGAGGCCAATTTGTTCCCATCAATGTCATTACCCTTTCAGAACTTTTTTGATAATGTTAAAAGCTAGGAATGACAAGGAAAAGTTATTTTAACTTTTGAGCCTCCCACCTCTCACTTCATCCTTCCTTATCATACCTACAACCTCTCACCCTCACCCTCATCTTTCCTCCCTCATCCTTCACTAACCATCCACCTCTCACCCTCGTACTTGCCACGTCGTACTCCGTACTTCCTACCTCCCACCTTTGACCTCTTACTATTTCCAGCTCATTTCACCATTTCCCAAACCATCGGCCAATCGTTATTTCTACTCACTATTATCCTGGTTCCTTTGGCTGTTCTGATGTTTTTGATATCTCTGATCTCTCCTCTGACGAAGAATCCTGATTTATTGGCTGGAATCACCCGAAGGTCTTTTTCATTTGATCCGGTTAGGTGCCATCCGAAACTCCCCATATTGATCCCTAACTCAGGCTTGATCCGGCTTTGGTTTCCCCCAAACAGCAAATGGATTTTGCCCAAGGCATCTCTGAAGGTATGGAAAGCATAGACTGGGCTGCTTTGGATAGGATAGGGTAAGATTGATTTTGTAAATGTACCATTTCCCTTATTGATAAACAGGCTTGTTTCCAAAGTATGTACGTTTAACACCATGTTTCGGGACAAAATTTCTTGTGGAAATAAATCCTCTAGTCTTTTGTTTTTGTAAGCGTCATAAGTCAACAATTGCTTTCGCAATGCCGGTAATTGCTTGATAAGTGTGGACTTTAATGCCAAGGGATAGGTACTATCACCTTCGTATTGAGTTAGGATTTGCTCGATACTTCCGTTTTGGTCGTAGTCGTTGATTTGTAATTGTAAGGGTTTCTCAACTGATGCGAGAAGCCTGGTATTCAAACCTGCATTTCCTGCCAATATATCTGGAAATCCATCTCCATTCACATCTGCTACATGGAGGGTATTCCATAGCCCCCCGGTATTCTCAAATCCAAAAGCAGCAGAAGCATCGGAATATTTTCCATTGGTTTTCTTAAATACTTTGATTGGCATCCATTCTCCTGCAATCAGGATTTCGTCTAACCCATCCCCATCCAAATCACCAATCCATGCATCCCTTGTCATCCCAATATTTTTGAGTTGGGGAGCAAGCTCCATAGTCTTATCCACAAATACTGCATTTCCCTGATTTTCCAATAGGGTCACATCACCCGGCACGCCATAAGCAAAGGGTATTGTCCTTGTCCCAATCAAAAGGTCCATTTTCCCATCTCCGTTATGGTCAAATGCCCTTACGAAAGAGGAACTCTGAAAAACCATAGGGAGGCTTTCTTTTGTTTTGGTGAAATTTCCCTTTCCATCATTGAGGTAAAGCCTATCCAAGTAATTGGTGTTAAATGCACTGAATTCCAGACTTCCGCTGACTACATAGAGATCCAAGTCGCCATCTCCATCCGCATCAAAAAATAACCCATCCACATCTTCAGCGATTGAATCTGCCTCGAATGTTTGGTGGATTTGAAAGTCTCCCGAAGCACTTTGGATAAATACAGAGGAAGTCTGTCCTTTTGCGCCCGGAAGAAAGAGGTCATCCAGTCCATCTGCATTGATGTCTCCCACAGCCATTTTAGGGCCTTCATTGGAAATCATATGAAATAGCAGCCTGTCTCTGTCAAAATCTATATAATTACTTTCCTGATGTTTCCAGGGAAGTTTGATGGAAGAAGGTTTAAGCGTTTTTAGAAAATCCTGTTTATCGGATTTTCGCTCCTCTGTGGCTGAAAAAGGATCCAGAGAAAGTAATTGATCAGATAAAACATCGGTTAATTTTGTGGTTTTACCATTTGGCCAAAGGACGATAACTGAATCAATTTTCTCTACCTGACCGAGTCCAAAATGAAGCCTGTGGTCAACGGAAGACATATAGCCTTTGACAGGATTATGCTCTGCAAAGAACAGATTATTTCCGGCAAAAAGTGTCACTTGGGTTCCGAATTGTCCTTTCAGATCCAATTGTAGGAAATGGTTTTTGTTGATTTGACGGCTGTTGTTTTTAAATATAGACACTTCGCCGTTTAGGTTATTGACCACAAGGTCTAAGTCGCCGTCATTGTCCAAGTCAGCATAGGCTGCTCCTGTAGAAAAAGTCAATTGCGCCATTCCTGATCCAGCTGCTATGTCTTTAAACTTGAAATCACCCTCGTTATGAAACAGAAAGTTCATCTGTGGGTTTGAAGGAAACTCATCAATCATCTTGGTCAATAGGATACTGTCACGCCTAAACTGGGCGATCAAGTCTTGGTTGTTGACATAATAATCGACATAATCAAAATCCGTGAGGTCTTTGACAATACCATTGGCTACAAAAATATCTTTGAGTCCGTCATTGTCTGTATCAAAAATCAGCGCCCCCCAACTCCAATCAGTAGCATGTACGCCGGATTGTCTGCTGATTTCTGAAAAATGAACCTGATTGCTGTTGGGTTGGTAACCTAGGTTTCTTTGAAGCGTGTTTCTGGTAAACTGATGGAAATATCCACCGGCGACATTGGCTTCGTACTTGTCCCATTCTTCAAAAGGTGTTTTGGTTTTTACCCTCGCCATCGTAGCCGGAAGCATTTCAGTGACAAAAATATCTTGCCAACCGTCATTGTCTAAGTCCGCAATGTCCGCCCCCATAGAACCCATGCTGATTTCAGTTATCATGCTCTCTAGGGATTCTGTAAATGTACCATCACCATTATTGATATAGAGGTAATCTTTTTCAAAAAAATCATTGGAGACATATAGGTCCGGCCAACCATCTTTATTGAGGTCAGCTACTGTCACACCTAATCCATAGCCAATGGCTGAGCCATAAATTCCTGCAGCTTCGCTGACATCGGTATATTTTCCATTGTCATTTCGGTAAAGCTTATTTCCTCCAAAAGGATCCCTAATATCCCTCTGTCCGATCCGGAGATCATTTATACCTATTGACCTAGCCGAATTGTTGAGCAGGTACATATCCAGATCGCCGTCTTTGTCAAAGTCAAAAAATACGGCGTGCTGGGAAAGTCCTTCATCGGCGATGCCGTATTCTTTGGCTTTCTCGGTGAAAGTCAGGTCACCGTTATTAATAAAAAGTTCATTGTATCGCTGAGACCCACCTAATGGGCCGGATTTGCAAATATAGATATCTAACCAACCGTCACCGTTGATATCGGCCATACTGACTCCTGTGGACCAGATTTCTGGTACAGCCAATCCAGCTGTTGTGGTGATATCTTCAAATTGGAAATTCCCCTTGTTGAGGTAAAGTTTGTTTCCCTGCTGGTTGCCGGCCAGAAAGACATCAACCAAACCGTCATTGTTGATATCTCCAAGGGCTACCCCGGCTCCGTTATAAAAATTTCTAAAGAGATAAGGGTTGAATTTTTCGTTGTATTCTAGGTTATTATTAAAATCTATCCCGGTATGCTCTTTTTCCATTAGTTCAAAAAGGTTCAATGTAACCTCCTCTCTATTGGAACAGGAGACCAACAAGAGCATGAAGGGAATAACAAGGGAGTAGCGGCTGTTCACCAATGACATTTGGATAGGATTAATTTGGGATACTGGTTTTTTTACAAATTCGAAGGTATCCATTAAATCAAAAAGAAGTGCACTTCCGTGCACTTCTTTTAATTTTGGTATAACTTTTTTTGGATTAATAACCCGGATTTTGTTGCAGGTTAGGATTAGCCTGAAGCTGGTTTTGAGGGATCGGGAACAATGTTCTAAATGCCTGAGAAGCTGGCTTCTCCCACCATGCAGCAGTGTATTTTCCAAATCTGATCAAATCTGACCTTCTTTGCCCTTCAGCAAAGAACTCTTTTCCTCTTTCCGCTAATAGGATATCAGCATCCAAAGTAGTCAAAGCAGGAGCAGAAGATCTCGCCCTGATCTGATTGACCAAAGCAATGGCCTCTGAAGTTCTTCCAAGTTTCCAGGCACATTCTGCTTTCATCAAGATCACATCGCCATACCTGAAGATAGGGAAGTCATTGTTCAAGTTAGGAGCAGAACCTAGAGGAATTTCGAATTTGTTGATTCTGGTTCCAGCCTGTCTAAAGGCATTTGGTGCCAATTGATTGATATTAGGAGTGAAATTTATCACCGGACCATCAGGATCATTTGCCTCTGCGGCACCATCGGTAAGAATAACTCCTGTCGAAGATGTTTGTACACCTTCTCTCAATGAACCTATCCTTAGGTCACCGGCTTCGAAACTGTTGTAAAACTCCTCCAAAGCGGCATAACCATTCCAAGGCTGATCTACCAAGTTGAATGTAGCTTGACTTGAATAGTGGAAAGTCATTTGGTGAATATTGAACCCGCCGGCATTGTTAGCATCATAAGGAAGGGTAAACATGTTCTCAGTTGAATTTGCATTCGTAGCTGAGAAATTTTGGAAGAAGTTTGGTGTCAAACTGTACTGACCTGAATTGATGATGACATTCAAAGCAGCTTCAGCTTCTGCCCATTTTCCTTTTGATGGATCCAATACACCCGGAGTTGCACTCAAATACACTTCTGCATTCAGATAGAGCTTGGCCAAAATCATGTGAGCAGTCCAATAATTCAAGTTGGTCTTTACATTGGTTTTTGGAAGTAAATCCACATTGTCTTTGATACTACTTTCGATAAAAGCGAAAACCTCGGCTCTTGTGTTTTGGGCAGGGTTTCCACCTCTGTCTGTCTCAACAATGATCGGCACATTACCGAAGTTGTCAATCAACCAAAGGTAAGCCAAGGCTCTTAAAACCCTTAATTCAGCACCTAAAGCTTCCACATCAGGGTATTGTTGCAACAATAAATTTGACTCACCCACAATTCTGAAGCAATATTGCCAAGCACCGTTATAAGCGCCGTCACCTACAGCCCAAGTATGTCTGTGGTTTCTAAGCCAAATACCACCGTCTTCCCAGTCAGCTCCTTTTTGAGGAATTGCCAATTGGTCAGAGGAGACTTCGTTGATACTCCACATACCTCCGTGACCTCCCCAGTTGCCGACTACGGCAGCATAGGCAGATTGCTTCAGTACTTCAATCAACTCCGGACGAGGGCTGTTTGCCAAATCGTCTTGAGTTATACCTGTCAGAACCTCTTGTTCCAACTCCCAGCACGATCCCATGGTAATTGCCACAAGACCTCCAACAAATAATGATTTAATTGATCGTAACATATTTAATTTGAGTTTATGTCATTTTAATGTAAACGTTAAGCCTGCAGTCCATGTTCTGGGAACGAAGTAGGTATTTCTTCTTTCGATACCCGGGGCCAATGCATTTCCACCGTCTGTCCATCTTACTTCAGGATCTACACCGGAAAACTGTGTGATCGTGAAAAGGTTTTGAACACCTGCATACAATCTGAAATTGCTGATTGCGGCAGACTTAACAGGGAGGTTGTAGCCCAACTGCAAGTTGTCTAATCTTACAAAGTCACCTCTTTCTAGGTAAAGGTCAGAGAATGTAGGGGTTGAAGTAACAAGTGGACTGATTGGCGTGTTTTTGGTAACAACGGAGTTCCAGGTGTTAGAAGCAGCATCGGCATTTTCATAGAAACCTCTGAAGGAGTTGTAGATCAAGTGTCCGACACTTCCTCTTAACAAGAAATTCAAATCCCAGTTTTTGTAAGAGAATGAGTTAGAAAAACCAAAGTCAGCAGTCGGAAGACCGTTTCCTAAGTTTTCAAATTCTTCAGGTCTCTCAGTGCTTAGGATATATTCTCCGTTCTCTGTCAAGCCCAAGAATTTTGGACCGTAGAAGTTACCTATTTCTTCACCTACCCTGTTCCAAACAATTTCGTTGTTATTCTGTCCTGGTGCTCCAGGTGTTGCCTGACGGATTTCAGGTAGGCTGATGGAACCTACACCAATCCTGTCTATAGTCGTTCTTCTGTAGATTGTGAAGTTTGCAGAAGGATTCCAAGTTACCATTCCCAATTTGACATTGTTGACATTCAAAAGGAATTCAAAACCTGCACTTGACAAGTCCGCAATGTTGGCCCAAATGGAGGGGGCGGTGTAGAAGTTTCCAGGATCGAATTCGTTAGGAGCACCTATAGGCACTTGCGTATTGAACAACAAGTCAGAGATATTTCTTCTCCAATAATCCATGGTACCAGTGATTTTTCCATTGAACAAGGCGTAATCCAGACCAAAGTTCAATTCTTGAGTGGTTTCCCACTTCAATTGAGGGTTAGGATTTTGCAATTGATTCACGCCGACAAATACCGAGTTGATAGGTTCTGCCAAGTTTAATGGAATCCTGTTTCCATTTCCAAAAATACCCAAAGCCAATGTTGGGGAAGGAGGTAACTGACCTACAATACCAAATGAAGCCCTAGGCTTAAACTGGCTGAAAGGTCCCATATCCAAAACCTGCGTCAAGTCAGCACCTGCAGTAACGGCAGGGAAGATACCAGTTTGGTTTTCTTTACCGAATCCTGAGTAGGTCTCAGATCTCACGGAAGCAGAGAAGAAATAGGTGTTATTGTAGTTGAAGTTTGCTCTACCAAACAGGGAATTCAAGACCGCTCTGGTAGCAAATGAACCCATTCCTGTTCCTGGACCAAATCTTAACCCACCTGCGCCTAGGTTATTTGCACCTTGGTCAAAAAGGAATCTGGAAGAAGAAGCATTGAATCCGTTTTCATTGAAAATCTGTGTTTCGGCACCTCCTAAGAAAGTGAAATCCATTTTGTCAAAAATCTCATCTTGGAATCTGATGGTACCGTTCCAGATACTTGTAGTTCTGTTAAAGAGGTCTTGACCTGCAGAACCACTACGTCCAAATCCATTATTGAAGTCCTGAAAAGAGAAGAATGAAGTAGAATTCACAGTCAATCTATCTTCAGAAAACTGGGTTGCTATTGTGAATTTATCACTTAAGTCATATTCCAATCGGTAAGAGTAGATGGCACTCTTGATATCATTTGTAAATTTTTGCTGATTGATTAATGCAACGGGGTTGAAATAATCAAACAACGGTCTTTGGAAATAACCACCAAAATCCCTGTTTGCATTTCTTAACCTTAATTCCCTTGCAGCTGCGGTTTCTTCGCCAGCGGGAGTAAAATCTCTTTCAAAGATCGGAGCAGTAGGGTTATAAATAGTAGCATATCTAACTGCTTCTCCGTTTACGTCTTCGGTGCTTGTTTGGGTATAGGCTAAACTCATGTTCATTCTCAACCTGTTCTGCAAGAGACCATGGTTAAGGTTAAAACGGGTGTTCAAGGTTTCTCTGTTTGTTCCTTTTACAATACCATCATTATTCCGATAGTTGACAGAAGCAAGGTAATTGGTGTTATCAAATCCACCTGATACGGATGCATTGACAGTTCCATTCAATGCAGTCTGGGTCACTTCGTCTCTCCAATCAGTCCTTGAACCATAGTCTATTCCACCTCTAGCCACAAATTCTTCCGGAGAAAGAATTGGAATAAGATTGGTTGCTACCTCGGCAGCACCAAAAGTATTGATGGTTACATTTGCTCCTCCTTTTTTGGAAGAACCTTTTTTGGTAGTGATCAAAATCACACCTGCAGAACCTCTTGTCCCATAAATAGCAGCAGCGGAAGCATCTTTCAATACATCAAATGACTCGATGTCATTAGGGTCGACGGCATCAATGGAAGCACCAATAACCCCATCCAATACAATTAGGGGAGACTGATTTGCTCCAAATGATGAAATACCTCTCAATCTCAAAGTTGGCTGTGAGTTAGGGTTACCACCTGCACGGGTTACGGAAAGACCGGCTACTTTACCCTGAAGCAATTGAGTTGGGTTTGGGAAGTTACCACGGTTGAATTGCTCTGTTCCGACGCTTGTTACAGCAGAAGTAATTTCCTTCTTGTCCTGTGTACCGTAACCGATGACTACAGCTTCCTGTAGGCTTTGGATATCCTCAGCCAATTCGATGTTGAAAACACTTTGGTTCCCAATAGCTACCTCTTGCGGGGTGAAGCCAACGAAGGAGAAAACCAATGTGGCATCTCCCGGCTGTAAATCTAATTTAAATTTACCGTCCAAGTCAGTAGTGGTACCTCTAGTTGTACCTTTGACTAGCACTGTTACTCCCGGAAGGGGATCTCTTAAGGTAGCATCCAGGACAGTTCCTGATGCTTCCCGGCCTTGAGCAAATGCAGAGGCAATACTGACCACCATCAGTACTGAAACAATAGCAAAAGCTTTTAGTTTTTGTAAATAATTTCTCATAGGGTTTGTTGTTTTGAAAAAAACGAAATTGTTTGTGTAGTTGATTTCAATTCTAAATTGAATCTTTAAATTATATTTTGCAATTTTTAACAAATGCCTTCTTGACCTTTTGGCTATGTGTCAGTTAACAGAATAATGGTATTTTTTATTAATCGTTAACAAAAAGAATTTTTACTATTATAATTTGCAACCGAAAACGTTTGAATTTTTCGAATACTTAAAATTTTTCGATTTTATTAAAAATGTGAAAATTGATCATCAAAATTAATCATTTGGGTATTTAAATGTCAAACTGTACCATATTACCATCGAGTAAGCTTATTTTTGCATTTTCGATAAAGAGATGGTAAAATGGCAATTATCAGGATTTTAGGTTAAGTTTTTTTTGACTTTCCTTTGGTTCAGAAAAATAAGAAAATCGATATGTTCACAAAGAATTTTAGATAGTAAAACCAAACTTTAAAATTGGGAATAAGATAGTTTTTTTGCGTTAACTTTTAAATAAAAACTGTATCTCTAAGCAATTCCATTAGTAGTTTGGTTTGGGAGCTGATTGAAGCAAATTTTCATTTTCCAATATTCAAGCTGACTTGAGCGTTAGTATTTTTGTTATTATTTTTTCTTTATTTGATGCAAATATTTATTCCATTCAATATCTTAGTGGCATGAAGGTTTTTGATAAAGGCAAAAGAGATAAAGAGCGTAAAAAATGGGTACTTGTCTTCCTGATTTGTATCGGTACAGCTGCTTTTTATTCTAATCAATCTTCTAAAAACACCATTGCTTACCAACTTTTCAATCCATTTTATGCTTGGAGTCAAGGCGAGGGAAATCCGATCAGAAATATTGTTACCAAATTTATCCCCCAACAAATTCCTGATAGGTTTAAGGAATTAAGGTAGGTAAGCTGATTTTTTATGTGATCAATTGATTTTCCTACCTGAAAGACGGCCATAGATTTGGAATTTAAATTTTGTTTTTCCCCAAAACCAACCTATTTCTTACCCAATTTCAGTCATGATGTATTTACAGGACATATATATTTATCCCATTAAGTCACTTGGTGGTATCAGGTTAGAGGAATCAGTCTTGGAGGAACGGGGTTTGCAATATGACAGGAGGTGGATGTTAGTTGACAAAGAGGGAGTATTTCTGACCCAAAGGACTTTTCCTGAAATGGCACTTTTACAAGTGGAAGTCAAGGATTCCGGTCTCTTGGTATACCACAAAAATAACCATATTCAAAGGATTCACCTTCCTTTTCAAGCCCAAACGGAGGATTTTTTAACTGTCAGAATTTGGGATGATTTAGTGATTGGGCAGATAGTGGATCACGAGGTTAGCAGATGGTTTTCAGAAACGCTCGGTTTGGAATGTGAACTAGTCATCATGCCTGAGACTACCGAAAGGAAACTATCTCCTAAATATGCCGTCAATAATGAGTCTGTAGGTTTTGCGGATGCAATGCCTTATTTATTGATCGGTCAGGCTTCATTGGAGGAGCTCAATTCCAGATTGGAGATAGCTGTGCCCATGGACAGATTTAGGCCTAATTTAGTTTTTGCAGGAGGATTGCCTTTTGAAGATGATGGTTGGGACATAATCAAAGTAGGGGCTGCTGAATTTAAAATTACCAAACCTTGTGCTCGATGTGTATTGACGACCGTTAATCAGGAAACGGCCCAAAAAGGCAAAGAACCTTTGAAGACTTTGGCTACCTATCGGACTTTTGACCACAAGGTGATGTTTGGTCAAAATATGCTTTTACTCCAAGGACAAAGGATTAGGGTAGGGGATGAGGTAGTTCCTTTCCTGAAATAGAAAATGAAATCAACAGCAAACAAATAATCACCCCAGGGATCAGAGAGGAAAAAAGATGAGAATTTAAAATGCTGCATGAATAATGGCTTGGAGGCACTACCATCGGCGGGAAATATGATCCTGAAGGGATCAATTATATTAATAGCGATTAAGTAACGCCACTCGGCGAAAAAACCTGAACCGCGATTACGGTTTTTGGAAGAAACTAGGAATATAGAATGAATAGCTTTCCTCCATAAACAGGGAAGCTAAAAATCCTTTGCGACCATTACCAAACCTCTTTTTCCTTTGCTGAAAATAATAAACCTACGTACTGATTTTCGCTGAGGGAATTGGAGATCAGGATACAATATTCAGCGCTACAGACTTTTACCTATTTTTGATTATTGAAGCTGACATTGTTTATTTACAATTCCGAGGTATTAATTGGTTTTTTTTGAGGATACTCACCTAAGGACCTATATTTGATTTTCAACCCTTTTCTACCATGTCAATCCGCTCACTCACAAAACCAACCCTGAAAAATTCATTTTCAATATTGTGTTTCGCTTTGATATCCATTTGGAGTTGTAAAAATGACCATTTGGAAACCCCAAAAGAATTAAATCAGGAAGGTATTTTATTTCAGGTTTCGGTAATTGATGCTTTGCTTCAGGGACTTTATGATGGTGTCTATCCGGTTGGAAAAATGATGGAAAAGGGGGATTTTGGAATTGGTACATTCCACGCCCTGGATGGAGAAATGATAATTTTGAATGACACCTTATTTCAGGTAGTTTCATCAGGTGAAGTTCTAAGACCATCAGGTGATATTTTGACGCCTTTTGCAGTCATCACAAACTTCAGGTCAGACAAACAACTTTCATTGGTAGAATTGTCATTCGATAGCCTTAAAGGGGGTTTCTCTCATTATTTCCCCACACCAAATATGTTTTATGCTGTCAAATTGCAAGGAGAATTTCGGTTTGTACGGACGAGGAGTGTGCCTCTACAGACCAAACCCTATCCTGATCTGGCTGAGGTTGCAGCAGGGCAACCGGAATTCGATTTTGAAAATGTAACAGGAGATATTGTTGGATTCTATTCACCTAATTTTGTAAAAGGGTTAAATGTTTCAGGCCTGCATCTGCATTTTCTTACAACTGATAGAACAGGAGGAGGTCATATATTAAATTTTGAAATGAAGTCAGGTACCATGGAAATAGGCCTTCTGTCTCAATACCAATTGATTTTACCGGAACGGAGTGATTTTTTTAGAGGAGATTTTACCAATGACCGTAGTGCGGAATTGGAAAAAATTGAAAAATAAATATATAAATCTAGACCTGCATATTACCATGGTTCTAACCTAAATCAACATCTGTACTGAAAACTGCGAAAAAAATAAAATGGTTATTCGCTTCTTTGCCAGTAACTCGATATTTTACTACAAGCGGGACAGACGAATCCCGAGCTATCGGGACGAAGTAGGAAGTACCGGTTATTTTAGTGTTTTGCCATGAATTAAATCGAATTATCATATTGCAGGCATCAATGCGTACAGACAATAAAAATAATTACCATAGAGATTCTCCGAGGAAATTTGGAAAACAAATAAAATCAGTTAAATAGTATTCTAGTTAAACCTAAACAATTGTGGCGTTGTATGCGTGGTGTTCAAATATGGGTAGCCCCGAGTGACCCCGATATAGCCTTCCGGATCACTCGGGGACAAAGACAAACAAGACGATTCCGGTTTTTGGATGGAGCTATGAAAAGTGAGATTTAAGCATTTCTCCAAGAACAGAGAAGTTTAAAATCCTTTGACACCCTTGCGAAACCTCTGCGTCCTTTGCGGTAAAAGGTTTGGGATGAGTTGGTTCCTTTTTTGAAATAGGAGTTTTTCGAATTTCTTTCGCCCCTTCAGGGCTTTAGACCAACTTTTACTCAAATTTAACGATGGGCTGCATCCATCGCTTGGGTATTCCGCACTTTCAGTGCTTATTCGTTTGCGACCTTTGCGAAACCTCTGCGTCCATAGCGGTAAATAGAATTAGGAATAACTTTTAACCGTTTGAATAAACACTTTTACCATCTCAGGATCAATGTCCGGATAGACACCATGACCAAGATTTGCGATGTGCCTTGTTCCCTTGAATTGATCCATCATCTCTCTCGTAGCGGCCTCGACTTCCTTGGCGCTGCCATATAAAGCAGCGGGATCCAAATTTCCCTGCAAGGTTTTATTGGGTCCGATCAATTCTCTTGATTCAGCTATTCCCATATTCCAATCCAAACCGATTGTGTTGCAATTCAACAAAGACATTTCTTTTCTCGCAAAAAAAGCACCCTTCGCAAAAACCGTGGTCGGTACATTTTGGATGGCATTGCAGATTTGGGAGATATACGGAAGGGAGAACTCTAGGTAATGGTTTGGTGGTAAGATTCCTGCCCAACTGTCAAACAACTGTACCAGATTGGCTCCGGCTGCGATTTGCGCTTTCAGGTAATTGATCGTGCTGTCAGTAATCATCTGGAGCAGCTTATGCGAAAACTCCGGTTGGGTATAGAGCATGGCCCTAGACTTCGAGAAAGTCTTGCTGCCTGACCCTTCGACCATGTAGGCAAAAATGGTCCATGGCGCTCCTGCAAATCCAATCAATGGAACCCTGCCGTTCAGTGCTTTTTTGGTGATTTTGATCGCCTCAATCACATAGCTGAGGTCATCTACGCCGTCTGCAATTCTCAATTTTTTCAAATCAGAGACATTTTTTACTGTTTCAGGGAACCAGGGGCCTCGTTTTTCCTGCATTTCATAAGGCAATCCCATGGCTTCAGGGATGACCAAAATGTCCGAAAAAATAATCGCTGCATCGACATCCAAGATATCCACGGGCTGTATGGTCACCTCAGCGGCCAATTCAGGTGTTTGTGCCAGTTCAATAAATCCACTCACACTATTCCGGACCGCACGGTATTCCGGGAGAATCCTTCCAGCCTGACGCATCAGCCACACGGGTGTTCTTTCTACTTTTTCGCCTTTTGCGGCACGGATCAATAAATCATTTTTCAAATTCATGATGCAAATATAGAATCCGAATTTGAATTAGGAGTTAAGGACTTAAAAACTTCCGGTGTACTTTGTTTGGGAATGGGTTTCATTTTTTGAAAAATCTTTGGTCCAAATCTTCATTTTACAAATTGATTCGGTCTTTCCCGAATTTTTCTTGCTAGAAAATAACAGGGATTTGAGAAAGGCAAAAAAAAGCCTCCATGTTGGAGGCTTTTGAATTTTATTTTCTTGATTCTAGCTTCACAAAATCATCCTCAGTGAGACCAAGCATATTGAGCACACCTTCATAATCGTTGTAATCAATCCTAGAACTCAAATCCGCCGGGACAATTACTACACGGAATCTTTGGTTTGCGGTCCAATCTGTCCCCAATAAAGCGCGGTCAAAATTTGATTCTAGAAAAATACTGAAATCAAATCTACTGAAATCGTAATTATAAATTAAGGTTCCTTCGTCAAAAAGGACAGTCTGAGGCAATGCTCTCCAAATGGCATTACCATTAGCTGTTTCCCACCGGACATAGATCAAGACTACATCACCCACTTCAATAGCAGGCTGAAAATCCCAAACTCCCAGGTAGTTATTTGTAGCTGTAAAACTAATATTTACTTCGAAAGCCTCGGCTAAAATATTAATACCTGGCCTACCATCTTGCCCTTGAGGCCCCGGAACTCCTGGAGGTCCAGTCGGACCTACACATGCATGCATTGAGGCCAAAGCTCCCAATAATAAGAATGAAAGTAGTTTTTTCATAAAATTTCTGTTTTGGTAGTGGATTAAAAACTAAGATTGAAACTTAAATAGCGGTACTAAACCAAGTCAACGATACAAAATTGTAACAGGTTTTATTTTGCGGATTTGATTCCGATGACTTTTACTTCATCGAGACCTATAATCTGATCAATAAACACATCTGGTATGGGCAGATGGTTTTCCTTTGCATGGTCGATGATTATGTTTTTGATTTTTGATGGACCTGGCATCACAAATCGATGGGACTTTATGGTGGCAATAATAACATTTTCCCCTGTAAATATGACCTGATCATATTTGACACTTTTGTCCATCAATTTTGATTCCAAACCAACAAAGACTTCCATAGTATCTAATTTGCCTGAAGGCTCTGCATAATAGATGGTATGCAAAGCTGCCTCAGGATGAGCATTTTTGATATTTTCAATTTCCTGAAAGGCTTTTGCAAGCTTCTTATCCTGCGGGATTCCTATAAAATGCCTTCCTGATAAGCTGATGTCTTTCCTTTCTAAGACTTCTAATTGGACTTCATTGAAGCCTCCCATGGTATAGAAAACAAATAATCCCGTCACCACCAAAAAAATGAATGAGAAGAGAGCAATCTTTTTTTTCATGATAAGTATTGGTTATCAATGATTTCTTTACGGTAAATAAATAAAACCTGGAGTGTGTTTTTTTTGATGTGGCTCCGCCAAGGCGGACAGGTGTGACCTGTCGACTGTGGTATTTGGTTAATTTCAAAAAGCCTTTCCCTAGTCATGGTATCAGGTCAAAATAAATACCTCACTCCAATAGCTCCCTGAAGCCTGAAGTGGCCAAAGCGGTCTAGCAATTCCATGAAGAAACCCACTTCCCCAAACACACTAATCGGGACTTCATCAAAATAATACTCTGCTCCACCAAACACCTCAGGGCCAAAATCCATGTTTCTCCGTGTTTCTCGCAAGGTCGCCTGCGAAACTGAGGAGTCTGTAAAGGCATAGTCTACCAATACAGAACGAAGCTGAACCCCTGCCCCGACGTAACCCAATAAGTAGCCGGATCCAATGTTGAAATCATCAGTAAAATCCTCATGGTAAGCCCCTCTAAAATTCAGAGACCAGGAATTTGAAGTACTGTGTCCAACATAAAAAGCATTGGAACTGGGTCTATTGGTGTCAAAATCTCTTCTGTAATATTGACCGCTGTTTGGTCCGCCTCTTCCTATCATTCCTTCAAGGGAAATTTTATCATCAATAAACGTCTTGTAGGTAATAGAGAAGGGTTCTCCAAACCTCAATCCTATGCCCGGTTCTTGGGCAAAAGCAAAAAACGGCAATATGGCAAATGCCAAGACAAGTAACTTTTTCAATGTGTTTTATTTTTGGTTTAGTTTTTCTTTTTAGATATGAGACGTGAGACACGATAAAGGATCAAGAAGCGAGAGAATAGAAGCGAGAACCGAGACACACCAATTCTAAGCCTTTCCAAGGAGTATCTGTGATCCGACCCATTCCACTCCACATTTTCCTCCCTCTTTTTTTCTTACTTATGTCACTTCCTGGCTTCCTGACTTCCTACCTTCCAACTTCCCAACTTCCTCCCTCTACCCAATCACCATCGACTTGAGTTGCATTTGATGGAGTTTGGAGTAATACCCTCCCAATTCCAACAGCGACTCATGAGTTCCGGTTTCTTTGATTTCGCCTTGGTGGAGGACCATGATTTTGTCGGCTTTTTGGATGGTAGAAAGCCTGTGCGCAATGACTATGGAAGTTCTTCCTTTCATCATTTTAGCAATGGCTTTTTGGATCATTTCCTCAGTTTCAGTATCGACAGAAGAAGTAGCTTCATCCAAAATAATGATTTCCGGATTGTAGACTATTGCCCTGACGAAGGATATCAGCTGCCTTTGTCCTACAGAAAGAGTGGCGCCCCGTTCCATGACATTATAATCCAAGCCTCCCGGCAGCCTTTCGATAAACTTTTTGGCTCCTACCAATTTGGCAGCTTTCATAACTTCTTCCCGTGTGATCTCTGGATTGCCAAGTGTGATGTTGTTCAGTATGGTGTCCGAAAACAAGAAAACATCCTGCAATACCACGCCAATATGTTTGCGCAAAGTGCCTAGCTCATATTCCTTGATGTCAGTGCCGTCAAGGGTTATTTGGCCTTTGTTGATGTCATAAAATCTGTTGATCAGGTTGATGATAGAGGATTTTCCTGCTCCTGTGGCACCGACCATGGCGACAGTTTGCCCGTGTTTGACTTCGAAATTGATATTTTTCAGCACCCACTCCTCGTCATTATAGGCAAACCATACATTTTCCAATTTGATGTTCCCCTCAATTTTTTCGGGTTTATGCTTTCCCTCATTTGGGATTTGATCGTCATTTTCCAGGAGTTTTAAGATCCTCGAAGAACTGACTACACCCATCTGCAGGGTATTGAATCTATCAGCAATCATCCTGATGGGCCTAAAGAAAAGCTGCAGGTACATGATAAAGGAAATCAGGATACCGATCTGTATTTCCATATCAAAAACACCTGTTGCACCATACCATACCACAATTCCCGTGCCTATTGCCTGAATAATTTCAGCTACAGGATAGTAGATTGAATAATACAATACCGATTTGACATGGGCTATCCTGTGTTCTTTGTTGATATCTTTGAACTTTTCGTATTCTCTTTTTTCACGGTTAAAAATCTGCACAATGTTCATCCCGGTGATGTGTTCCTGCAAAAATGAATTGAGGTTGGAAACCGCATTTCGGACGTCATTGAAGGCTACTTTGATTTTTTCTTTGAAGATATAAGTAGAGATGATGAGGAGGGGTAAGGTGCTCAGGCTGACCAATGTCAGTTTCCAATCTACATAAAACATCACTCCCAATATGGTTACCAATTGAAGCAAATCTCCAATGATGGCTGCCAAGCCTTCGCTGAATACATCGGCGAGGGTTTCCACATCGGACACATTTCTTGTGACCAATCTTCCAATAGGAGTGTTGTCAAAAAACTTCAACCTCATCTTGAGAAGATGCCGATAAAGTTTGATCCTGATGTCCTTTATAATCACCTGCCCGATCCATCCGGAGAGATAGGTGTGCGCAAACTGCACCATAGACTGAAGCAATAGCAGGACAATGAGTAAGTAAATAATATTCAGTAACCCATTACTGTCACCTACTGCCACATAGTCATCAATGGCAATCTGAATGAAATAAGGACGAGTTGGAGCCAGTAAAGCCATGGCAATAGTAAGGAATACCAAAAAGTAAAAGCGGGCTTGGTATGGTTTGACAAACTGATACAGTTTCTTTAATACCTGCGCATCTATGATGTCACCACTCTTGATATTTTCTTTTTCCAGGCTCAAAATAATTCAGTATTTAAATAAATATTTCTTGGGGATAAACAATCTTACAAAGGTAAAGGCCTTGCGCAGGAGAAGCGGACTTTGCCTGACTGCGGTTTTTGCTGTCTAAAATTTCCTGAAACTGATTACAGTCAAGTCTTCCCAACCCCACTTGGACCAAAGTCCCTACAATTGTTCTTACCATTCCACGCAAAAACCTGTTGGCAGTTATATGAAAGAGCAATTGATGGTCATTTTGTTCCCAATACGCCTCTTTTATTTTACAGTTGAAATGATTGACGTCAGTGTGCACCTTTGAGAAGCATTGAAAATCTTCATGATTCAACATCAGTTTGGCAGCTTCATTCATTTTATCTACGTCCGGAATATAATGCATCAACCATGCCCTTTCTTCTTCAAAAGGCTCTTTTCGCAAAATAATCCTGTAGAGGTAACTTCTCCACCTTGCATCAAACCTCGCATGGGCATCATTTCTCACTTTAAGTAAAGAATATACTGCAATGTCTTTGGGAAGTACGCCATTGATGCGTTTGACAAAATCCGCTTCGTCAAGGTTTAAATCAATATCAAAATGAGCAAATTGCTGAGAAGCATGTACACCTGTATCTGTCCTGCCACTTCCTGTCAAAAATGAAGGTTGCTTTAAAATTACAGAAAGTGCTTTTTCCATTTCTGCTTGCACAGAATGGGCATTTTTCTGGAATTGCCAGCCATGATAATGCGTCCCGCGGTAAGCGAATTCTATAAAATACCTTTGGATTTCCATTTTATAGTGCAAAGATATTATTCGAAGGCAAATAAAAACCACCTTTTATACAAACCTTGCGAATCAAAAAATTACCCTGTTTCTTTGTCAAAATTTAAAAAGCAAAATGATACAACGCATCCAAACCGTTTTTCTGTTTCTTGTGGCAGTGGCCATGATATTGGTGGTTTCTTTTCCCATCTGGCAGCAGGTCAACCCAAGCCAGACCCAATTGATGATCCTCACTGCCTGGGATCTGACTACTCTTGATGTGGCTTCCAATGAAACTTTGGATACTTCTTCCAAAATATTCATAGCCATCCTTGCCATTGTAGCCGCAGGAATTGCGATTTTCAGCTTGATGCAATACAAAAACAGAACCAAGCAAATGTTTTTGAATATGGTCAATTCATTTGTGATGGTGGTCAATGTCGGACTGATAGTATGGACCACACATACGGCAAATGCCCTTATCAATCCTGAAGTCAATGGGGCTTTTGTGACCGGGTTTTGGGCGATCTTTGCCGGGATGATTTGTAACCTGCTTGCAAATAGGTTTATCCGAAAGGACGAAATGCTCGTCAGGTCAGTGGATAGGATCAGGTAAAATTACCACATACATAATCATACAAAAGCCGGCGGTTGATTTCGCTGGCTTTTGTTTTTATAAATAGTAAGTTTGAAAAAAAACAGCCATGAGACTCGAAACAATCGCCATACACGCAGGAAATGTCATTACCGATTCACACAGACCTGCTGTGCAGCCCATCACCACTTCCACTACTTTTGTGCACCACGAGGGTTCCCTGATCTACTCTAGGGCCAATAATCCTAACAGGATGGCTTTGGAAAATGTCCTGGCCAAACTGGAACATGGGGAAGATGCTGCTGCTTTTTCTTCTGGTAATGCGGCAGCGTTGGCAGTCTTTCAGGCATTGGAACCCGGAAGCCATATCATTGCCCCGGACGACATGTACCACGGGATACATAGACAATTGGTGGAGATTTTGAAAGGGATCGTGGAAGTGAGTTTTGTGGACTTGGCTGACTTGGATCTTGTCAGGGCATCTGCAAAATCCAACACCAGACTTATCTGGATCGAAACACCTTCCAATCCTTTGTTGAAAATCACAGATATTCGTGCAATTGTGGCAATAGGAAAAGAAATCGGAGCGAAAGTGGCATGCGACAATACTTTTGCAACTCCTGTTTTTCAGAATCCGATTCTACTCGGAGCAGATATCGTCATGCACAGTACCACCAAATATATTGGCGGACACAGTGATATCTTGGGGGGAGCCTTGATGTGCAAAAATGCAGATGTTTTTTGGCAAAGAATCAAAATGATCCAACATGTTGGGGGTGCGGTACCTTCTCCTTTTGATACATATCTTCTTACGCGAAGCATCAAAACTTTGGCTTACAGGATGAAAGGCCACTCCGAACATGCCGGCATTATCGCAGAATATTTATTCCAGCATCCCTTGGTCGAAGAGGTCTGCTATCCCGGATTGAGATCCCACAAAAATCATCAGATCGCTGCTTCCCAAATGTCGGGTTTTGGGGGCATGCTTTCCTTCCTTGTCAAAGGAGGTGCTTCCGAGGCAGATAAGGTCATTTCAAAACTTAAATATTTTACCAATGCCACCAGTCTTGGAGGAGTCGAAAGCTTGGTCGAAAGAAGGGCTGCGGTCGAAGGTCCAGACAGTAAAACACCTGCAAACCTGATTAGGATGTCAGTGGGCTTGGAACATTTGGATGATTTATTGGAAGATTTGAGTCAGGCCTTACAAGAATAAAGGCTGTTCAGGACAGCCTTTATATTTTTGAAACGGTAAGCTAAAAAAGGGCGACCAATACAACAGTTTCGTATGCTTAGTAAATAAAATAATTTTTTTTTGATTCTTAAAATTTTTAGTGCATTATTTTCTTATTCATTGAAATTTTACCAAAACTTAATTTTGCCAAAGATTAACCTGCCCAACCTTCTCTGTCCAGACTTCTGTATTGTATCGCCTCTGCAAGATGCTCTACTTTGATGGTTTCGCTTTGACACAGGTCAGCGATGGTCCGCGATACTTTCAGAATCCTGTCATAAGCCCTTGCTGATAGGCCAAGTCTTTCCATGGCGGTTTTGAGTAGCACTTTTCCTGCATCATTGATCTGACAGATTTCTTTGACCATATGGGAGGGCATCATGGCATTGCAGTAGACTTCCGGATTGTTTTTAAACCGCTCTATCTGCACTTCTCTTCCGATGATGACCCGCTCTCTGATGGATTTGCTGTTTTCAGTTTTTCTGGTGGAAGTCATCTCTTCAAATCTTACGGGAGTCACTTCCACATGGAGGTCAATCCTATCCAGAAGCGGGCCGCTGATTTTATTCAGGTATCGCTGCACGATTCCCGGGCCGCAGACGCATTCTTTTTCGGGGTGGTTATAATAGCCACAAGGGCATGGGTTCATGCTGGCAATCAGCATGAAATTGGCAGGAAACTCTACAGAAACCTTTGCCCGCGAGATTGTCACTTTCCTTTCTTCCAATGGCTGCCGCATCACTTCGAGTACGGTCCGCTTGAATTCCGGCAATTCATCCAAAAACAAAACACCATTATGCGAAAGGGATATTTCTCCCGGTTGGGGATTGCCACCACCGCCTACTAAAGCCACATCACTGATCGTATGGTGTGGTGACCTAAAAGGCCTGTTAGCGATCAGTGACGCATTTTTGCCCAGCTTGCCTGCGACAGAGTGTATTTTGGTTGTTTCTAAAGCCTCCTGAAGTGAGAGTGGAGGAAGAATAGAAGGAAGTCTTTTGGCAAGCATGGTTTTGCCTGCACCTGGAGGGCCAATCATGATGACATTGTGTCCTCCTGCTGCTGCGATTTCCATTGCCCTTTTGATATTTTCCTGTCCCTGCACATCAGCAAAATCAAATTCATATTGCTCCAAAGAATGGTAAAAGATATCTCTGGTATCGGTTACCAAGGGCTCGATATGTAATTCTCCTTCTAAAAACTTGATAGCTTCCTCCAAGGTATTCACTCCAATGATGTCGATTTTATTTACAATGGAGGCTTCGGAGGCATTCTCTACAGGAAGTATAAACCCCTTGAATCCCTGCTTCCTGGCTTCTATAGCAATTGGCAATGCACCTTTGATCGGGCGAAGATTGCCATCAAGTGATAATTCACCCATGATGATGTAATTTTCTAATTCGGGAAATGCTACCTGTTCGGAAGCTTTCATAATCCCCAAGGCAATGGGAAGGTCATAAGAAGAACCTTCCTTGCGGATATCAGCGGGAGCAAGGTTGACGACGACTTTCTGCCTAGGCATACGGTAGCCGAAATACTTGAGCGCAGACTCTACCCTTTGCTGACTTTCTTTGACAGCCGAATCGGGAAGTCCTACCATAAAAAAGCTTGTTCCCTGACCCACATTTACTTCTATAGTGATGACCTTTGCATCAACACCTGATACAGCACAGCCGAAAGTTTTTGCAACCATATTTTAGAATTTTCACAATAAAAAAAGGAAACCCATTGGGTTTCCTAAATTAACTATTTACTCCAAATATCCTTTAGTTATTTGAAATTTTGTCTTTTGCGGATTGCTGAAGCTTCTCTTTCTTCTTCAATAGTGTCCAGCTTTTTTTCGATGTTCTTGAGTTTGACACCTTGTTCCAAATCGTAAAGCTTGGCCTTCAGTTCGTTTTTCTCTGTTTCTTTTTTGGAAAGTTCGGCTTCCAAGTTGTTTTTGGCTATGGTACTAGTACCCCAAGAAATCAGGAATAACAACAAGCCGATAAGAAGAAAATTGACTACCAAAGCCGGCGTCAGTTCATCCACTTTCAATATTCCTTTTACATTGTCAAATAAAAGAAAAAAGACCAAGACTATTCCGAAAAAAAGTGTGGTCACCAAGTGCGAGATTTTATCTATTTGTTTCATATGAATGCTATCATTTAATTGTCGTCTAAATTACTAAAAGGACTGCATTGTAGAAAGTTTCCGGTATAATCCTTCTTCCAAAATGAGTTGTTGGTGTGTTCCACGTTGGACGATCTGACCTTTTTTGATTACAAGGATTTCGTCGGCATGCTGAATGGTACTGAGTCTGTGGGCAATTACCAATGTTGTACGGTTGACCATAAGATTGGTTAGGGCTTCCTGTACTAATTTTTCTGATTGGGAATCCAAAGCCGAAGTCGCCTCATCCAATATCAGGATCGGAGGGTTTTTCAATACCGCCCGCGCAATGCTGAGCCTTTGCCTCTGACCGCCTGAGAGCTTCGATCCCCGCTCGCCTATGGAAGTTTGGTAACCGTTTTCCAAATCAACGATAAACTCATGGGCATTGGCAATCTTCGCCGCTTCGATGACTTTCTCCTCCGATATTCCCTCAAGCCCAAAGGCGATATTGTTAAAAACCGAATCGTTGAACAATATCGATTCCTGCGTCACAATCCCCATCTGTTTGATCAGGGAATTGATTTCTATGGTTTTCAAATCTACCCCATCCAAAGTAACTTTCCCCTCCGTCGGGTCATAGAATCTTGGAACCAAATCTGCAATCGTTGATTTTCCGCCGCCCGAGGGGCCTACCAAAGCGATGGTTTTCCCTTTTTGGAGGGTGAAAGAAATATTGTCCAACACCTTTTCCTTTTCATAGCTGAAAGAAACATTATGGAATTGTACTGCATCTTTAAAGGTATCGATGATGACAGGATTTTCAGCGTTTTGGATTTCGCTTGGCGTATCGACTACTTTGAATATACGATCCGCAGAAGCCAAACCCCTCTGTATACTGCTTGCCGCACGGGAGATTTCTTTTGCAGGATTGAGTACTTGGGTAAAGATGATGATGTAGGTGATAAAATCCGATGCGCTGAGGTCAGAATTGTTGTTCAGGACCAGGCTTCCTCCATATACCAAAATCCCCGCCACAACCGAAACCCCCATAAACTGTGAGATGGGAGAGGCCAACTCGTTTTTCTTGGCCATGGAGATATTCACATCAGAGTAAAAGTCCGTCTCGCTGTCAAACTTACTTCTCACGTATCTTTGGGCACCAAAGGCCTTGATTACCCGCATGCCTCCGATGGTCTCATCCAGGATATTTACGACTCTGCCGAGGGATTCCTGACTTTCGATGGCTGTTTTTTTCAATCTCCTTGTAATCCCGCCGATGATCGCACCAGATATCGGGATGACCATGATGGTGAAAAGGGTCAATTTGAAAGACATAAAAAACAGCACGGCAAAATATAGGATAATGGTTACCGGTTCTTTAAAGACGACGCGGAGCGATTGCACCACGCTGTTTTCCACCTCTTGGATGTCATTGGTCATTTTGGACATCAGGTCGCCTTTTCGCTCATTGGAAAAGTACCCGATGTGCATCCTTGACACCTGCTCAAAAATCGACATCCTCATTTTCTTGATGACTTCTGCTCGGACTTTTGCCAAAACCACGCCAGAGAGATAAGTGAACAGGTTGGAGAGAAAAACCGAAATGACGATGATGATACATACATAGACCAAAGTCCCAAACTTGCCATAAGTCTCAGAGATCTGATGGAAATAGTAATTGAACAGGGTGAGGAAATAGTCAACCGTGAATGCAAAATCAGGCTTGCTGAGGTATTTGCTCATGTCAGCCTGCGGTGCCTGCTCGAAGATCACATCAAAAAGCGGCTTCAGCAGCGTGAAATTCAGCAAGCCAAAAACAATGGCTAAAATCGTGTAGAGGATATATATCGGAAAGTACCTGCGGTAAGGCCGGGCATAAGACAATATCCTGAGGTAAGTATTCATGAAATGCTTTTACGGATTCAGGCCGCAAGTTAAGGAATAAAAATAGGTTTTGGTTTTCTGTTGAATTCCTGAAAAGCCGATTTATGGATTTACGCTTTTTCGCCGGTAACCCTATATTTTTATTCAGTCGGGACAGATCCCGATAGCGGACGAAGTCGGAAGACCCCCGCCTGCCGTCGGGCAGGGATGTATCGGCTATTCAAGTCCAAGGCAAGAATTCTAAAATAAATTCAACCTATTCACATCATTGCGACATAAATTATCCGATTCATCCCAATAACCAATTACCCAATAACCATTATCTAATTACCAATCCTAAAAATTAAAATCATTCCTCACCATATTCACCCTGATCGAAAACTGGGTAAAATTGGTGGTTTCCGGGCTGGAAAGGTCTTCGGCGGTTCGCTTTCTGTAGCTATGGCTTATGTCCAAAAAGACATTTTGCTTGACCATATAGCTCAGGTTCAGGTTGGCCATCGTGACGGTAGTCTCCACACCCTGTCCGATGACATGACCAAAAAGGCCTAATCCAGTATTGGTTTCTCTTCTGTTTTTCAGCACATTTCTGCCGAAATTGATATCCTCAGCAGGATCTTCTCCGAAGTATTGGTACATGCCAGTAAAGGTGGCAAACAACCTTGGAAGGAACTCAGGCTGATAACGGATGATACCGATGGCTTCTTTGAAATTGGCGCCGAGTGGGTGGGTCAGCGGCGTACGGTAATTGGAATAGGATTGGTAGTCGAACTTTTCCTGATAGGTGTAAGGCCTTGCTTGGTTATATTCCAACTGAATGTCCAAATTGGAGACTTTGAAGGCATCGATATACTTATAGCCGGCTTGGATGCCGTGTTTGTTGCGGGAGGAATTTTCCCCTGTGATTTCAAAAAACTCATTGAAAACAAACTCATCCAGCGCCAATTGTCCATAAAGCTGCATGCCGGGGGTGAAATTCCATTTGAAATCCGTTCCCAGCATCACCTTGTCGGGTGTGCCGAGTTGCTGTTCTACCCACCGGTAGAAGATTATCGGGTTGAGGTAGTTCCAGTCAAACTGGTTTTTCATCACAGACTCAAAAATTCCGACATTAAAATTCTTCCCGATGTTCATTCCGAGGCGGTGGATCGAAAACCATTTTTGCGGATACCGCCCATCTGTCGGTCTGCCCTGACCGTCAAAGATGATATCGGCGGTTTTTTGTGACCAAAGGTTTGTAAACTGAAAACGCCAGATTTTGGTATTCAACTTGAAAAATATGGCAGGATTGGAAAAATCCGACAGCACCATCGAGCGATACCCTTCCCCGACAAAATTCCTGTCATGCCCAAACTGTGCTTCTATATGTTTGGTAAAATTGAAAGCAATATGGCCTCTTGCCGAAAAGTAATCATATCCCTGTTCGTTGTACCTTTTCCAAAAACCCTCGCCTGGCACCGCACCATTGTGTTCGGCGTAGTCCTTTACCCAACTTGGGAAGATGGTCTGTGTCGAGGTGAAGTAAGTGTAGAAAGCGACCTTTCTGTCAATGCTGCCTCGGAGTTCTACCCCGCGTGAATTGCGGAACCGCATCTCCTCTTCACCCTGTTCAAATCCCGCAGAGAGGTAAATGACCGGATTGATATGGATGTCCACCACCGAATCTCTATAATAAAAGAAATCAGCGGGCTTTTTGTACAATGCTTTTAGAAAGGGCTTTCTGGAGTTTTCTGTTTCCTGTGTGACAAATTCCCAATTGTCATTGCTGAGGTAATTGAGGTTGAATTCATCAGACTTGTTGAAATTTATGTCCGAAGCCGACAGGGAATCAAGATAAGCAGAGAGATGGTCCCGCCTCAGCGGTTTGTATCCGGTGTGGAAACTGTCATTGTTTCGGCCAAGCCTGATTTCGTACCGCTCCAGCATATGGTAATAATCCCTGTTGAAAGGAACATAGGCACCTTGGGCAAAACCATCAAGGCCAAAAATAAGGACAAGACAAAAAGTCAAAAGAAACAGTTTTTTCATAGGGGTGAAGCTATACTGCTGTAAAGCTAAAAAAAACAGTGGAAAATGGAAGGAGGCTCGCAAGTTTTGAAATTTGTGGGGCTTTTGGAGGAATATAAAATAAATAGTAAATCCGCAAAGCTGCAGATAGCAAGTCGAGGCACGGCAAATGCAGATGGCCCAAGCCTGCATGGGCGGGGAGGTTATTCAATAATAAACGTTTTTGGCAGTTTTTAAATGCTCCATAAATTCACTTACATAAGGTGAATATGGCTAAAGTAAAATTCAGCCAAACTGCCGGTAGAGAGAAATTGAAATTTTCATTTTATTTTTTTATAAAGTATATTTAATAAAAAGTTGAAATTCGATCTTTTTATAAAGTATAGATTACATTAATATGGACTATATCAAACGGTATCAATACATGGAAAAAATCCTTCCTTTTGTAGGAAAGCCCTTGGTGAAAGTGCTATTGGGACAAAGGAGGGTAGGGAAGAGTTATGTCCTCCGACAACTGACCGATGAAATTAAGAGCCTGTATCCTGACGGAAATGTGATTTATGTCAATAAGGAATGGGATGAATTTCGTCAAATAGGAAGCCACGAGGATTTATTGGCTTTTGTGTTGGAAAATATCAAACAGGATTGTCCAAATTTCCTGATGGTTGATGAGGTGCAAGAAATCAAGGATTTTGAAAAAGCTGTTCGCCACCTCCTCGCCAAGGATATCTGCGACATATACCTTACCGGAAGCAATGCCGTAATCCTTTCGGGGGAACTAGCTACTTTCCTCTCAGGGCGATATGTATCGGTGGAGATTTTTGGTCTTGATTTCGGAGAGTTTGTAAGATTTCATCATTTGGAAGCAACTTTTGAAAGCCTAGAATTATATGTGAAATTCGGAGGAATGCCTTTTTTACATCATTTAGGTTTGAATGGAAATGCACCTTTCGAATATTTGAAAAACGTGTATTCTACCATTCTACTTAAGGATGTGGTAGCAAGAGAAGGGATCAGAAATGTTTTTTTGCTGGAAAACCTGGTTTCATTTCTTGCAGACAATATCGGCAGCTTGCTTTCAGCCAATAGCATCCACAAGTTTTTGAAATCCCAAAAAATCAACCTGTCCGTACCTGTGGTGATAAGTTACCTCCATGCACTTACCAATGCTTTTGTGGTGTACAAAGTGCCAAGGTCTGATATTGGAGGTTTGAAAATTTTCGAAGTGGGAGAGAAGTACTATTTCGAAGATTTGGGACTAAGAAATGCCATCAGGGGATATAATCCTGCCCGAGATTTACACAAATTGCTTGAAAACCTTATTTTTCTTCATTTGAAGCGAAAAGGCTACGAGGTTTATGTTGGAAAACTTGGAGAAAAGGAGATAGATTTTGTGGCCGAAAAAGATGGGACGAAACTCTATGTGCAGGTGACGCTGACCATGGTCGATGAAAATACGAGGTTAAGGGAAGTAGGAAACCTCGCACAGATCCAGGACAACTATCCCAAATATGTAATCACTTGGAACGATCCATTTGATGAGGGAGATTGGGAAGGGATACATCACCTAAACATTCTTGATTTTTTGCTTAAAGTGATTTAGTAGCGAAAATATTCTTTAAAAAACTTAAGAAAAAATTAAATATCGACAATAAACTATTTTATACTATAATAGTTTGAAACCGGGGGGGGGGGGTAAAATACCTTACTCGATATAATCTTCTGAAAAATGTCGATTAATGTAGTTTGATACTTTTCAAATGTTGGTATCCAAGAGGTTATGGATTTGGAAGAATGAAAATTAGTTTTTAGATTCATTCATCTTTAAATCATTGTTAACCTTAAAAACAACAAAAATTATGAAAAAATTAAGCATTGAAAAAATGGAAAATTTGAGCGGGGGCCAAGATAGAGCTACCTACTGCGCCAATTTGGGGGCGCTGTTAATTGGAGGAGGATACCAGGGGGATATCTCTTACGGGTGGCATGTTTATTATGTGCAATGCACATCTCATGGCTTCCCACCGCCAACACCTTAATTTTTAATATTCGGCAAATGGTTTATACTTTTTGCCGGTTTTTTTTCTATTATTTTGTTTGAAAATAGGATCATGAAAATCAAAGGTTTAAATATTTATTTTGGAGTATGTCTTTTTATTCATTCTTTGATTCCTGGAAATGTATTTTCTCAAAAATTCACGGTAAGTGGGGTAATAAAAGATTCAGAAACTTCAATACCATTAGAATTTGTTTCTGTTTATGCCAAAAATTCGAATTTAGGAACATTTACTAATGAAAATGGCGAGTTTGTCTTTCATCTGCCAAATTCTTTTAAAGACAGCTTATTAGTTTTTTCTTTAATAGGGTATAAGTCTTCAATCAAAGAGCTTTCTGAAGTAGGAGTTGGAGAGGTTTTTACATTGTTCAGAGACTCATATTTTCTTGATGAGGTTGTTGTAAAGGAGGATTCCTCAATAATTATAATGAACAAGGCATTAAATTCAATTAAATCAAACTATCCAAGAAAACAACATTTTTTAGATGCCTTCTACAGAGAAACTGTAAAAAAAGACACAACGTATGTCCGTATGTTGGAGGCAGCTGTAGGAATTCAGGACTTTTCTTATTCAAGTCCCCGAGAAAAACGAAAAGCTAAAGTTTATGAAATCAGGAAATCTGATGATTTTGTTGAAAAGGGATGGATAACAAAAATAATAGAGAAATTTTCAAGTAGTAGAAATGACCTGTTAATGTCTTTACATCTTTGTGATTTTGTTCGAAGATACCAACAAGAGAAGATGCTATTGTATTTTGATACTGATCAGGAATTTCTTGAATTCCATGAATTTAAGCTGGAAAACTTAAGTTTATTTGAAGGGAAAGAGGTATATGAAATCGGGATATACTTGCCCGCAGAAATTGATAAAGGGCAATTCGGCGGTAAATTTTACATTAATAAAGAGGATTTTGCCATTGTAAAAGTGGAATTTTTTAGCAGGCTGCCGGTTTTTCAAAAGGAAGTAACTCCCGCTATTTTCAATGCCTTTATTAGCAATTATTTAGCAGAATACAGAAAGGTAAATGGCACCTATTATTTATCAAGGATCCGGTTTAGGGGTCCTGAGAATTTTGACTCTATTGACCCAAGTACTTTTACAGGTTATCAATTTTTTCAATCCGATATTATCGTGAATGAAGTTTTAGAAAAAAGAAAAGAATTTGATCGGATAAAAAATAAAGAAAAGCTGAATGACTCGGGAAGAATGTATAATGGCGACTTTAAATACAACTCTGAATTCTGGGAGCAATATAATGTTTTGATTAGCAGCCAAGAGTATGAAAAAATAGTCAAGGATCTAACAAAGAATAGAAGCATAAAAGAACAATTTAAATCCAATTCAAAACGAAATGATTGAAAATATTGTAAACTATATAATCAAATCTCCTTGGTGGAAAATATTTTTGACAATATGGTTAGTTCATTTAATCAACCTCTTTATCTACAATCAATTTGTATGGTCTGAGGATATTTATTTTTCCGGTTCAGGGATGAATACAAAATATGGAACTTTTGAAAGTGTTATGCGGAGAAATAGAAATTTTGATCTTTTATTCTACTTTTTATCGCCGTTCTGGCTTTTTATTAAGGTGATTCTGGTCTCATTTTTCGTTTTTATGGGATCCCAATTAGCGGATTTGAAAACCACGTTTATACATATTCTGAAATTAGCCACTTTAAGCTATGTTGTAATTTTGATTGGGGATATTTCAAATACAATCTATTTTTTAGTTATTTCACCCCCAATTCATCGCGATGAAATTGATTTTTTTTATCCTTGGAGTTTGATGAATGTTACAAGCGATTATTTTCTTCAAAAAAATCAAATGTTTGTTTTAAGAAGACTCCACCTTTTTCAATTGTTTTTTGTCTTTGCAATTTCAATCTTATTTTCATTTGTAAATAAAGAGAAAATCGGCAAGTCTGTATTTTTAGTTTTTTCAAGTTACGGATTGGCTTATTTGGCTTTTTTGGGGATTGTGTATTTGATAAATATGTAGGTGGGTAGTCCAGCTTTTTGACTCTTTTATTTTAATTCATTACATAAATCCTAATATGAGATCGCACCAGATAAGCACTTTTAGATTGAAAAGGAAAATTGAAAAGGCATTTATAAGGCAACAATATCAATTCGATTGCGGAATTGCTTGCTTATCTTCACTTGTCAGGTTTTTTGGAGGAGAAATCAGGCATGAAGAATTAATTGAAATTAGTGGAACAAATGAGGAGGGGACAACGATTTTTGGTCTATACAATTCTGCAAAGATTTTAGGTTTTGATGCTGAAGGTTTTGAGGCTGAAGGAGTGGATAACTTAAAAGAGCTTTCTGATCCTGCAATACTCCATGTTACCATTAATAGCCATTTGAATCACTTCATTATTTTTTATCCAACAAGTACTGATTCATTTTTAATTTCAGATCCCTCAAAAGGAGTTTACTTTTGTAAAGAAGAAGATTTGGAATTGATATGGAAGAGCAAGGCGCTTTTGCAATTAAAACCAGGTTTAAAATTTGAAGAAATAGGGAATTCAAAATTTCTTTGGTTTAATTGGTTTTATAAGTTGGTTAAGGACGATATACCCCTATTAGGAGCTTCAATTGTACTTGGTACTGCCATTTCAGTATTGGGAATCGTAACTTCCATCTTTTCTCAAAAATTGATCGACGAAATCCTACCTGAAAGACAGGTAGAAAAACTTGTGGTAGGAATTGTTTTAGTCAGTTTGCTTTTGCTCGGGAGAGGAGTTTTAGCCTATGTGAGAGGCCTTTTGATAGTCAGGCAAAGCAAAGGATTTAACATCAGGATGATTTCCGGGTTTTTTGGCAATTTACTTCGCCTACCAAAAAGTTTCTTTGACACACGTAAGACTGGAGATTTGGTAGCGCGGATGAATGATACCCGTAGGATTCAGCAAGCTGTATCTTATTTGGTCAGTGAAATTGTCGTGGACTCATTGCTCGTAGTGGTAGCAATGCTAGGGGTATTTGCTTATTCAAGTCAGGTCGGAACTATGGTTGCATTGATATTGCCTTTTTATTTTTTGATGGCATACCGATTCCATAGGCCAATTCATACAGGTCAGCAATCCGTTATGAAATCTTATGCGCTGACAGAAAGCCATTACATAGATACTCTTCAAGGAATCGGAAGCATCAAAACGCTGAACAAAGAAGATCGCTTTGATATCTTGAACCAAAAGGTTTATGGATTTTTTCAAGAGCAGGTTTATAATCTGGGAATTGTTGGATCAAAGTTTGGTTTTTTCTCAGGATTGGTTGGGGTTTTATTTTCCATTTCTGTAATGGCTTATTCCTCGTATTTTGTCTTGAACAGTCAATTGCAAGTTGGGGAAATGGTGGCTATCCTTGGATTTACCGGAATGATAATTCCTGCCGTCGGCAAACTTGCGATGGCAAACATCCCGTTACAGGAAGCTAGGATTGCTTTTGACAGAATGTATGAATTTGCCTCTGCTGAACAGGAATCTGTTATTGCCAAATCCAAGTTGCCGGAAACAATACATTCAATTTCATTGGAAAATGTAAGTTTCAGGTTTCCGGGAAGAAAACCAATATTAAAAGAATTGAATATTCATCTTGAAAAAGGTAAACTGATTGCCTTATTAGGAGAAAGCGGAGGTGGTAAGAGCACTTTGCTACAGATACTGATGAAGTTTTATCATCCTGAAAATGGGAAGATCATAGTCAATCAAAACCAAGAATTAGGTGATATTTCCTTTTCAGATTGGAGAAGGTCGGTTGGCTATGTCGAACAGGAAACTAAGATTTTTAATGGATCGATATTGGAAAATATTTGTCTTGATGAGGAAGCTAACTCCGAAGAAAAGGTAAATGATTTTTGTGATTCTTTAGGATTGCGAGAATTTTTCTCGAAAATGCCACAAGGATACAGGACCATTGTGGGGGAAGAAGGGTTGAACCTATCTGGTGGACAGAAGCAGATCATAGCATTGGCAAGGGCAATGTACCATCGTCCAAAAGCCTTATTATTGGATGAATTTACAGGTGCTATGGATAGAAACAACGAAAATTTGATACTTGACTTACTCCAAAGGTTAAAACAAAACATGCCGATTTTACTGGTAACACACAGGATAAAGCCTGCATTGATATCAGACTATGTCTATATACTTGAAAGTGGAATCATATCAGCATCAGGCTTGCCAAGTGAACTGATGACGGAAGATAATCTACTATCAAGATCATGCAAAGATGTACTGTCTTTGGTTACTTCTTAAATTGGAACTTTAAACTGGATTTCTATGAAGCGGGAATTTTTCAATAACAAATATTCAGGATTTTCAAAACCTTGGAGTTCTTTCCTAGAAATCAAAAATTTTTGGAAAAACCTAAGAAAAAATTAAATATCGACAATAAACTATTTTATACTATAATAGTTTGAAACCGAGGGGGGTAAAATACCTTACTCAATATAATCTTTTGAAAAATGTCGATTAGTATAGTTTGAAAGTTATCAAACATATGGTATCCAAGAGGTTATAGGTTTGAAAGAATAAAAATTAGTTTTTAGATTCAATCAAATAGCCTCTATATTTAATTTTGATTCTATCGATTCTTGATTCTAATTAATTCTAAAATTTGATTCCTAAAAAAAATGAAAACTTTCACAGTTAACCTTATTGTTTCAATTTTCTTTTTTGGCTTGAATCTTCAAGCAATTATAGCCCAATCCTATGTTGGGAATTATTCTGGAAAATTGTTAAGTGAAAATAACCTTTTACAAATAGAAAAAAAGGATGGATCCTATTTGGTAACCTTAACTGAAAACCAAAATAGTTTTTTTCTGTTGGAAGGTGTCTTGTTGAACAAAGAACTGATTTTTCAACTACCAATGCAGGATGGTAGTAAAATACCTGTAATTTGTAATAAAGATGGTGATGAATTGATACTCTCATTTGAATATGATGGAGTAAAATATCAAACCAAGTTTAGTCTAATAAAATCAAGTAAAAATGGTAACCCTGATTTAAATAGTAAAAACTTTAAAGGAGATTTAGATCAAAGAATTTTTGGTGTTTGGACCAATTTAGATTTACTAGACAGTTCTGGTAAAATTGATCCAAAATTCGAGTTTAAGGGATATCGAACTAGTTTTTTATCTGATGGAAGTGTTGTAATGGACCCGAGGACTTTTCAAAGTAATAAAATGGGGAGGAATATTGATAATAAAGATATTTATAAACATGCCCCAAAATCAACTTGGCGGACGGAAGGAGAAATTTTTACTCTCTCTGTCGAAAATGTAGATATTTCTTACCAGTATGAAATCAAGAATGATACATTGATTTTAGATTCTAAGCAGGGATTCATTTACCTAATGAAAAAAAATAAATGAAACCATGATGAAATTTATTCTAACTGTCCTTATCTGCTTGCAAGGATATTTCTGTTGCGGGCAAAATACCGTAGGTGCATACGAAGGCAAATTGCTGGCCGATAAAAACCTTTTATTGATTAAAGAAATTGATGGTGAGCAATATCTTGAACTGTTCAGTTCTGAAAAGGAATATTTTTCAGTTGATATTATAAAAGTTGGAAATACTTTTCAATTCCAACTTCCTCTGAACGATGGGAGTGAGTTACTGATATCTTATAAAGATATGGGTAGCTATTTGCTTATGGGCTTTGAAATGGATGGGGAAAAATATGAAACAAAATTTGACCGAATAAACCTCCCTAAAAAAAATCCTCTGGAGAGTTTTTTTGAAGTAGGCCAAAATAAATATGACCCTGCTGTAATAGGAAAATGGAAGCATATCAAGACCTATAATCCCGATGGAAGCAATAACACCACCGATGGGTCAGCAGGGAGAGGTTACATCAATACTTACTATGGGGACGGTAGGATGGTACCTGATGCACAAATGTTTAGAGATATTGAAAAGCAAAATGGCAATTCAAATTTTTCCTACCTAGACATTCCAGCAGTGAATTGGAAAACCAAGGGTCAATATTTGATTCTTGAAGTAAATGGAGCTCCTACAGAATATGAATATTTCGTAAAAAATGACACATTAACAATGATTACTCCGACAAAAATCAAACAAATTCATATTAAAGTGAAGTAACTTGGTTCCTTTAGGATTAATGGATTTAAAGACTCGGTTTAAAAAAAGAAAGACCTTTCCTACGTCCCTGCCTGTCCGGTAGGCAGGAAGGTGATAAGTTAAAGTCTTTGACAAATGTTAGATCTGCGTAAATTTTAACCGCCAAAATTAAAATATTCTCAACTTCTATTAATGGGTTTTGGATTTTTCCTTTGCGTGATGTTTTTTTCTTCAACAAACCCAAAATTCAAACCCAAATACCGAGAGACAAGAGACCCTTCGTACCTCAGGGTGACAGAATCCGAAAACTTGACAACCTGACAACTTGAAAACCTGACAACCCAACCATTACAACAACTACAACGATTACAACCAAAATCCCCAAACCCTTTGCGCCCTTGCGCCTTTGCGTGATGTTTTTTTCTCCAACAAACCCAAAATTCAAACCCAAGTACCGAGAGACAAGATACCCTTCGTACCTCAGGGTGACGGAATCCAAAAACTTGACAACTTGACAACTTGAAAACCTGACAACCCAACCATTACAACAACTACAACGATTACAACCAAAATCTCCAAAAACCTTTTTCACCTTCTTTGCGTCCCTGCGTCTTTGCGTGATGTTTTTTTCTTCAACAAACCCAAAATTCAAACCCAAATACCGAGAGACAAGAGACCCTTCGTACCTCAGGGTGACAGAATCCGAAAACTTGACAACCTGACAACTTGACAACCTGACAACCCAACCATTACAACAACTACAACGATTACAACCAAAATCCCCAAACCCTTTGCGCCCTTGCGGCTTTGCGGGATACTTAATTTCTTCACCAGTCAAATTATTACCAAACAAGATTTGGATACATTTCAAAAAAGAAATAACTTTGTGCCTCATTTCGGAAAAGCGATAAAAAGATAAATAGCAATACAATGAAAAAAGACATTCATCCTAATTACAGAGATGTCGTATTTTACGATACTTCAAGCGAATATAAGTTCATTACCAAATCCACCATCCAGACTTCTGAGACAATCGTATGGGAAGATGGTAACACTTATCCGGTATATAAAGTCGAAGTAAGCTCTAACTCACACCCTTTTTACACAGGTAAGAAGATGATGTTGGATACAGCAGGTCGTGTTGACAAGTTCAACAAGAGATACGCCAAGAAATAATTTTACCAGCCTGCTCGCAGGTAAAGGTCTCCCGGAATCGGTTTTCCGGGAGACTTTTTTATTTTTGTACCATGGACAATCTGATTCTATTCGATGACCCTGCCATCCGGGGTTCTTTGTTGCCATTTACTTTTACCAGGCCTATCGGGGATATCCGTGTGGGGATTTTGAAGATTTCGGAGAAATGGGAAAAATACTCAGGCTACCTACCGGGGTTTTTGACGCAGGATTACCTTTCTGTAAAGTTTCCCAAAAAAGAAGGTGCTGCTTTGATGGTCAACGGCGCCGTATGCCCAGACCAGATGCTTTGGTCAGCCATCCACCAACTGAAAAGCACCGAGTCACTTTGGTCCAATAACCTTTTGGTTGCGGCATTTTCAGAAAATCCGGGTTCTTTTCATCCAGATCAGGCAAAATCTTTGACCAAGATCCATTATGAAGGATCGGTTACAGCCATCCAAAAATCATGGCATATTTTTCAGGTCAATGCTGCTGAGATCAGGAAAGATTACGAGCTAATCACTTCCGGCAGACGGTCGGAACCTTTGGAAGATCCACATACCATAGTATATAATGCGTCACAGGTTTTTATAGAATCAGGAGCAAAAATCAAAGCCGCCGTTCTCAACGCAGAGGGAGGGCCGATCTACATCGGGAAAAACGCCGAGGTGCAGGAAGGTTCGCTGATCCGAGGTCCCTTTGCACTTTGCGAAGGATCCACAGTGAATATGGGGGCCAAAATGCGAGGAGATACGACAGTGGGTCCTTTTTCTAAAGTTGGGGGAGAGATATCCAATGCGGTTCTTTTTGGCTACAGCAACAAAGGACATGAGGGATTTCTCGGCAATGCCGTGATCGGCGAATGGTGTAACCTCGGTGCCGATACCAACACTTCCAACCTTAAAAATAACTACGCAGAAGTCAAAATATGGGATTATACCAAAGGCGGATTTACCAATACAGGCTTGCAGTTTTGCGGTCTGATGATGGGAGACCATGCCAAGGCAGGCATCAATACGATGTTTAACACCGGAACGGTTGTCGGCGTTGGGGCCAATGTTTTTGGTGATGGCTTTCCGAGAAATTTTATTCCCTCCTTTTCTTGGGGCGGTGCTTCAGGGTTCAGCACTTTTCAGGTGAGAAAATTTGAAGAAACGGCCATCGCTGTGATGAAAAGAAGAGGAATGGATTACAGCCAAACCGAAAAAGAAATTATTCAAAAGGTTTTCGAATTGACAAGACATTACCGTATTTGGGACAAAGAAGTCTGACAAAAATATGCTGTTTTCATCTATTCCAGGTTTGGAAGAAGTAAAGGAGAAGATCGTCCAAGCGGTCAAAAACAACCACCTTGCCCATGCACTTTTATTTCATGGACCGGAGGGCTCTGCCAACCTCAAGATGGCATTGGCACTTGCGACTTATACGCTTTGCCAACAACCTGGTGAAATTGATTCCTGCGGAACTTGCCCTTCCTGCCAAAAAATGTCAAGGCTTGTCCATCCGGATATGAACTTCGTGTTTCCATTGGTGGGAGAAAGTAAAGAAGACGAGGATGAGGAGAATAAAGGAAAAAAGAGCGACTTCCCATCCTCATTCAGAAGTTTTGCAATAGAGACTCCTTTTGGGAATGTTTCTGACTGGATTTACAAGAATAACTTTGAGAAAAAGCAGCTCAACATTTCCAAAGCAGCTGCCAAACAGATAATCAAAACACTTTCGCTCAAGTCATTTGAAGGTGGCTATAAGATCATGCTGATTTGGTCTCCGGAATATCTTAATTCTCAATCCGCCAATTCCCTTTTGAAAATATTGGAGGAACCGCCTGCAAAAACGCTTTTTTTCCTAGTGACTTCCCATCCTGAGCAATTATTGACCACGATTCTGTCCCGTACCCAAAAGGTCATGATCAGGGCATTTACTGATGAAGAAGTGATGCTGCATCTGATACAGGAGCACAAGATTTCAAGGGAAACAGCCATGCAGATATCGCCATTGGCAGATGGGAATATGCGGGAGGCTTACAGGATGGTGGATCAGGTGGGCGATGAATTTACCCGATTGGTCAGGGATTGGTTCCGTTCCTGTTATTCTGTCAATGTCAACGAGATGTTGGAATTTGTCGAAAAATTTAGCTCCAAAGACAAAGAAGCCCAAAAATCCCTCCTGCTTAGCGGGATCAATGTGATCAGAGAAGTGATGTTGGACAAGTCCCAATTGGCGGAATTGATGCGCAGTATTGAATCTGACCGTGAATTTATCCATAATCTCGGCGTTCATGTCCTTGATGAAGAAAAGCTTATGGCAATCTATCATGCTTTGAACGAGACTCATTACCATATAGAAAGAAACGCCAATGTCAAGATACTTTTTGCCGACCTGTCATTCCAGATTGCCAGGATTATGAGACCTGCTCAAACTGCCTGACTATGAAAAAAACTATCGGAAGAAGGGAGAAAATTCATCTGCCAAAATGGGGGCTTAAAAATGTCACGGCCAAAATCGACACAGGCGCCTATACATCTTCGATCCATTGTGAATTTGCGGAAGAGAAAATCGAAAATTCTATTCCGGTACTGTATTTCAAGGTACTTTCCCCAAACCACAAAAAATATAAAAGTAAAGTAATTCGGACTGAAGATTTTACCGAAAAGGTGGTAAAGAATTCTTTTGGTCAGGCAGAAGTCAGGTACAAAGTGAATACAAAAGTCGTTATGTTTGGGGAGGAATTTGAGGCCGAATTTACCCTTACAGACAGGTCAAAAATGAGAATCCCGATACTCATCGGAAGGAAGTTGTTAAGAGGAAAATTTTTAGTGGACGTAGATTCTATTAACCTGTCAAAGAAATCACAAAAATGAAGATTGCGATACTTTCCAGAAATCAACACCTTTTTTCAACCAAAAGGTTGATTGAAGCCATACGGGATGCGGGGCATGAGGCTTTGGTCGTAGACCATTCCCTTTGCGATCTGATCATTGAGCAGGAGGGGCCTTATATCATCTACAAAGGCGAAAAACTCGAAGGTGTAGATGCCATCATTCCAAGGATCGGGGCATCCGTTACTTTTTACGGCACTGCTGTGGTCCGTCAATTTGAGTTGATGGGCGTGTTTTCTGCGGTGGATTCCCAGGCGATTGTAAGGAGCAGGGACAAGCTCAGGAGTCTTCAGATCCTGTCCAAAGCAGGTCTGGGGATGCCCAAGACGGCTTTTACCAACTTTTCCAAAGGAGGAGAAAAAGCCCTCATCGAAAGGGTCGGTGGTGCACCGCTGATCATCAAACTTTTGGAAGGTACCCAAGGATTGGGGGTTGTCCTCGCCGAAACCAAAAAAGCAGGACAGTCTGTCATTGAGGCATTTCATGGACTTAAGGCAAGGATTATTGTCCAGGAATTTATCAAAGAAGCAAAAGGAGCCGATATACGGGCATTTGTCGTCAATGGCAAGGTCGTCGGCGCTATGAAAAGACAAGGAGCAGAAGGTGAATTCAGGTCCAACCTCCACAGGGGAGGAATTGCAACGGTGATCAAATTATCAAAAGAAGAAAAAGCTGCCGCCCTGAGTGCAGCCAAAGCTTTAGGATTGGATATTGCAGGAGTGGACATGCTGCAGTCTGAAAGAGGCCCTTTGATATTAGAGGTCAACAGTTCACCGGGGTTAGAGGGAATTGAACAGGCGACAGGAGTCAACATCGCGGGGGAAATTGTCAAGTTTATAGAAGAAGCAGTCGAGAAGAAAATAAACAAAAAGAAAAGCAAGAATGAGCAAACCGATCAGGATAGGCACTAGGGGAAGTAAGTTGGCCCTTTGGCAGGCATATCACATCGCCGACCTCCTCCATGCAAAAGGAATGGCCACTGAGATCGTGATTATCGATACCAAAGGCGACAAGATTTTGGATGTCTCGATCGCCAAAATTGGCAGTAAAGGGGTATTTACCGAGGAATTGGAAGAGCAACTTTCCGGCGGTTTGATAGACATTGCGGTCCATAGTGCCAAAGACATGCAATCCAAGCTGCCTGATGGATTTGAAATCATCGCATTTACCGAAAGGGAAAAAGAAAATGACATCATCCTGAGCCATCAGACAGATATCGACTATGCCGACCCTGACAAACCGCTTCTTTTGGGAACATCCTCTACAAGGCGAGTAGCCACACTGAAGCATTTTTATCCCCATATCAAAACGGTCGAAGTCAGGGGTAATCTACAGACGAGAATCGCCAAAATGGAAGCAGGACTCTGCGATGCCCTTCTGCTTGCCTATGCAGGTGCTCACAGAATGGGTTACGACGAGATGATCCGATATGAACTTTCATTGGATGAATTTACTCCGGCTGTAGGTCAGGGTTCGGTTGCCATAGAATCCTCTATGAATCTTGATCCAATACTTAAATCCAAAATTGTTGGAGCTTGTCACCATGAAGCGACCGGATATCGCTTGCTTGCGGAAAGGGCATATCTCCGGGTTTTGGAGGGAGGCTGCAGCATTCCTGTTTTTGCTTTGGCAGAAAATCAAGCAGGTACACTTCATCTTAAAGGTGGAATTGTGTCCCTTGATGGCACCAAAAGGATTGTTCACAATGTGTCGGGCAAGGCATCTCAAGCTGAGGAATTGGGTCAGGAACTGGCCAAAATGGTATTGGAAAGTGGAGGAGATCATATTTTAAAAGAAATCAAATCAGATCTAAAAAAATGAAAAGGTTAAGTTTTATTCCGGCTTTAATATTGGTATTGGTACTTTTTTCCTGTTCTGTCGAAAAGGATTATGTCATCAAAATCCAGACAAAGCATGGAGACATGTATGCGGTTTTGTTTGATCAAACTCCAAAACACAAGCAGAATTTTATTGACTTGGCACAGGCCGGGAGGTTTGATTCGACCGAATTCCACAGGATCATCAAGGGTTTTATGATTCAGGGTGGGGATGTTTTCACCAAAGAAAAGCTTCCGGCCGATACCTGGCCAACCGTGGAAGCGGAGATTGTTCCCGGATTGATCCATAAGAAAGGAATGATAGCCGCAGCTAGGATGGGTGATAACGTCAATCCTGAGCGGAAATCAAGCGGTTCCCAGTTTTATATAGTTCAGGGAAAGACCTACAATAAAGATGAATTGGTGACGGATATGAAGCTTTTGTCAGAAACTTATTTCAAATTTATCCAATTGGGTAGCAATTTGGCGTTGAAAGAAGAATATGCAAGAATGTATCAAACTCAACAGTTTGACAGCCTCAATCAACGTATGCTTTCAGAAAAAGCTAATCTGGAAGCTTTTTATAATTTGAATTTAGAAAAATCAATGACTTCCGACCAGGTGCAAGCTTACACCACTGTCGGCGGAACCCTCCATTTGGATGGGGAATACACGGTCTTTGGAGAAGTGATTCTAGGATTAGATGTAATGGAAAAAATTGCCAATGTCCCGACAGGAGATAAGAGCAAACCAATCGAACCCATCCATATGACTGTCACTGTTGAGTTGATTTCAAAATCTAAAATCACCAAAGAGTTCGGATATGTCTATTGAATCAGGATTGAAAAAAACAGTATTGGTCACAGGAGCCAATGGCTTGCTTGGCCAGAAGCTGATTGGGTTTTTGAGAAATGATGAGAAGGTGGAGCTTATCGGTACAGGAAAAGGTGCATCAAGATTGCCGGAAAGCTGGGAAGGAAGTTACTCTTGGATGGAGCTGGATATCACGGACAGAGATCAGGTGATGGCTGTTTTTTCAGTGACAAAACCTGACAGCGTGATCCATACAGCAGCGATGACCCAAGTCGATGACTGTGAAAAAGACAGGGAAGGATGCGAAATTCTAAATATAGAGGCGGTCAGGTACCTGATTGAGGCCTGTGAGAAATATGATACCCACCTAATCCATCTTTCTACAGACTTTGTTTTTGATGGGGAAGCAGGGCCTTATTCCGAAGAAGCCCTACCAAACCCTGTCAATTATTACGGGGTGACCAAAATGGAGGCGGAAAATCTCCTGTTTGCTTCTAAAGTCCGCTGGGCTATCGTCAGGACGGTTTTGGTGTATGGGATCGCGCAGGACATGAGCAGATCCAATATCATTCTCTGGGTAAAAAAATCCTTGGAAGAAGGAAAAACCATCAAAGTCGTCAATGACCAATGGAGGACGCCTACCTTGGCAGAAGACCTTGCCGAAGGATGTATTTTAATCATGAAAAAAGGAGCAACGGGGGTTTTTAATATTTCCGGAGCAGATTTTTTGACACCTTATGACATGGCTATTCAAACTGCAGAATATTTCGGACTGGACAAAAACTTGATTTTGGAGTCAGATTCAACACTTTTTACGCAGCCGGCCAAGCGTCCTCCTCGAACAGGTTTTATAATTGACAAGGCAAAGAAGGAACTTGGGTATTCCCCCAAATCTTTTTTGGCTGGAATTGGTATTTTGGCAAAACAACTTAAATTAGCCGATTCTTAAAAAATAAAAAATTCATCAAATCACAAGTAATTGATAGACTATGGCGATTAAAACAGATGCTCCGGGTAGGGGTCAATTCGGCTCAAGTTTTGGCTTTATTATGGCTGCTGCCGGTTCAGCGGTAGGTTTGGGTAATATTTGGAGGTTTCCTTACCTCACAGGACAAAATGGTGGCGGAGCCTTTGTTTTTGTTTATGTCCTTTGTGTATTACTGATCGGACTTCCACTTTTACTAAATGAGGTTTCTTTAGGTAGAATGTCAGGCAAAAACCCTATCGGTGCCATAAGAGGTACAGGTGGGAATAAGTTTTGGCAGCTTGCAGGTATTCTATGCGTTTTGGTTTGTTTTTTTGTATTGAGTTATTATTCAGTAATCGCCGGCTGGACGCTAGGTTATATTTTCACTGAGGTAATTAATATTCCTGTTGATTTTGAAGAGTTTCAGCAGACTCCAATGTATATCATTCCTTTGACATTTGCATTTATATTAATGACAATTGGGATCGTATTGGGCGGTATATCAGGAGGTATTGAAAAGGCTGCAAAATTTTTAATGCCTTTGTTGTTGATCATAGTCGTATTTATAGCCGGTAGAAGTGTTACCCTTGAAGGAGCCGGTGCGGGTATTGAATATTACCTGAATCCCGATTTTTCTAAGATTAATTCCAAAGTAGTACTTCAGGCCTTGGGACAGGCTTTCTTTTCTATGTCTGTAGGATGGGGTTTGATGATTACTTTTGGTTCTTATCTTCCTAAAAACGGTAACATAGTCGCTTCTTCAGGTTGGATAGCTGGTATGGATACTGCGGTGGCCTTGATGGGTGGTTTGATGGTCTTCCCTGCATTGTTTGCATTACTTCCTGGAAAAGATCCTGCTGCCGGACCGGCATTGGTATTTGATGTTTTGCCAAAGGTTTTTGATGCCATGCCAGGTGGGAATATCATTGGTGGATTATTTTTCCTATTATTAATGGTTGCAGCCCTGACTTCGACGATTTCTATGTTGGAAGTACCGGTTTCGTATTTGATTGATGACAGAAAGTGGAGCAGGAAAAAAGCAGCTTGGATTGTTGGAATAGCGGCAATGGCGCTTTCCATACCATCAGCATTGTCTTCTATCGAAGGAAGTATATTCAACAGTATGTCTATATCCTTTTTGGGCAATACCAAAATCGGGTTTTTTGACATTATGGATTTTACTTTTGGTACTGTAGCTGTGGTAGTGATCTGTTTGATGCTTAGTTTGTACACAGGTTGGGCTAAGAAAATCGGGGATTTTGCAGATGAAATTGCTCAAGGAGCTCCTGGATTTAAGGGTGCATCCAGAAAAACCTGGGTATTCTTTATCAAGTGGGTTTGCCCAGTTGTGATTGCATTGGTATTGTTGGATTTGTTGGGTGTATTTGGAACCCCGCAAGAAGGTGGTTGATTTCATGATTCAATAAAAAAACAAAAGGGCCGTTCTTGGCCCTTTTTTTGTTTTATATAGTCAGATTTGCTTTTTGTTTAAAAATTATTCTAACTTAGGGTATTGCGAACATTCCCTAATAATCACCCGATCACTTGATCAAAAATATGAAAGTTTTAGTAGTCGACGATGATGCTATAAACAGACTTATCCTTCAAAAGTTATTTGAAAGAAGGAATAATACTGTCGTGACTGCCCAAAACGGACAAGAGGCTCTTGATATCTTTGTGGGGGATGATGAAATCAATATCGTAATTACAGATATTATGATGCCCGAAATGGATGGAATCGAACTTTTAGCCGAAATTAAGCAACGGGATAAAAGTGGACAGATACCCATTATTGGGTTTACTGCCGGAGATATAGACTACTTTAGAAGCATTGCTATTATTCCTTTTGACAGGTTGTTGCCAAAACCTATGGACTACACTGAGCTTTACAATATTGCCAATCAATTTGTTTTGGATAGGGCTTCCTGATTTTTTCTCGGCACCATTATTATCATTTCTTTGGTCGACCCTTTTAATGATGATTATTTGGGCAATTACAAATGTTATGATGAGTTAAGTAATTCTATTAATCCCGCTTTTGTTTTTTCTTTAAAACAATATTTCATTTATCTATTCCAAAACCCTCTCGTTCTCTAGTTTTTTTTAATGGCTTTCACGGACAGAATAAAAATTCATTTTTTTTGCAATTTCCTCTTTTTTACTCGTTAAATTGTGGGAAGACATAAACCCTTAGAAAAAATGAAAAAAATCATATTTCTTATTTTGATAATGATGCTTGGAATCGAAGCAAATAGCCAGGATTTTTCCATAGGCCCAAAAGCGGGTATTTCTACTGCAAACATCCATGTAAATGGAGAGGATTTTCAATCTGGCGACAATGATTTTGGATATCATCTGGGGCTATTTGTCAGGATGGGAGGAAGCTCAATTTTCATGCAACCTGAGATTCTTTTTACCAGTACTGGCGGTTCTGTGATCAAAACCGACAACAATGGAGTTCAGACTGATTTTAATGCCAATTTCAACAGGATGGATATTCCGGTCATGTTTGGGTTTAAATTTTTGAATTTTTTCAGGGTACAGGCAGGACCGATTGCTTCTATTTTGGTTGATTATAAAATTGAAGATGCGCTGAATGTACCGGTGAATGTGGATTATAAAACCTCGACTTTTGGTTATCAAGCAGGGTTGGGTTTGGATCTTGGTAATTTGATTTTTGACCTCAAATACGAAAGTTCCCTGAGCAATATGTCAAAAAGTTCTTTGTCATTTCAGACTGACCAACGCCAAAATCAAATCATTTTGTCGGCAGGTTTTAGGCTGTTCTAAAAAAATAGAGGTCCGGAATTCCGGACCTCATTGTTCTTATTTGATTTCAAAAACCAACTCATCTGTCCCTGAATTTTTCTTGATGAGAATGGTGTATTTCCCCTTGCCGATATTTCCGTATTCCCAATTTGTAAAGTTGATTCCTTTGGAGGAGTTTATGCTCCAGGTTTTTAGATTTTCTCCATTTTCATTTTTTACTTCAAAGCTGGTTTCTCCTGCCTGATTTACAAAATAGAGAATAGACTGATTAGGCTTTGTAGTGGGAACCTCAGCCCAAGGCGACCTTCTTTGGTTGATTCGAATTTCCGAAGCACTTAGCAGTCTGGTTTCGGCCGCAGGATTTTCGGCAAGCTTTTGTAGCGGATTCAAATCCACAATGAACACACTTCTGCCATGGGATCCAATGACAAGGTCATTTTCTCTTTTTTGGATTACCATGTCGTAGATGGCTACATTAGGAATATTTCCCTCAAACAGCTCATAACTTTTCCCTCCATTTAGAGATATATATAATCCGTGGTCAGTTCCCAAGTAAAGGATATTTGGATTGGTATGATCTTCCTTGATCACATTGACAGCTTCCTTCGGCAGATTGGCAGAGACAGAAATCCATGTCTTTCCATAATCTGTGCTTTTGTACACAAATGGGGAAAATTCATCATAGCGGTAGCCATTCAAAGTGACATAAACCGTTCCTTCGGCAAATTGTGAAGGGCTTATACTGCTGACCCACCTGTTTTGTGGAAGACCTTTACTGATATCTATCCAATTGTCACCATGGTCTTTTGTAACCCATATATTTCCATCATCCGAGCCGGCATAGAGCGTTCCAAATTTGAGGGGAGATTCCTCAATTACCGAAAGTGTGGCGAAAGGCACATTTCCGCTTTTCTGATTTTTGGTCAAATCCGGGGAAATTGTTTCCCATGTATCACCTCTGTCCAGGCTTCTGTAAACATACTGCGAACCCATATAGAAAATATCCTGATTGTGGCTACTCAGAGTCGCGGGTGTTCTCCAGTTCCATCGGTTTGGATCCCTTCCAATGTCATGTCCTGGTGTAACCAATTTTCTTTCTTCTGTTTTGGTATTGATCCTGAAGTAATTTCCGAACTGGAATCCTGTGTAGACCACATCATTGGATCTCGTGTCCACTGCGACTACCATTCCATCGCCGCCCATCTGGGAAGTCCAGGGTACTTCAGGTTTGTTGGTGGAGGCACCGTACCATACGCCATTGTCTTGCATTCCACCATAGACATTGTATGGGGTCTTTTCATCCACCATGATCGAATAGAATTGGCTGATCGTCAATTGGTCATTGAGGTGGTTCCATCTTTCTCCGCCGCCAAAGGAGCTGTAGATTCCGCCGTCTGTTCCCAAAAGAATATGCTTGGAATCTTTAGGATTGATCCACATGGACTGATGGTCTGAATGTACATCTCCTACGGTGTCAGTTCTTGCAAAATTTTTCCCTCCATCTCTTGAAACCAAAAGCGGTACACCCAAAATAAACATTTCATTTTCATCTTGGGTGCTCACCCTGATTTCTCCAAAATAATATCCGTACGAGTTGTACAACCTGTCCAGGTTGGATTCACTCACCTTTTTCCATGTTTTTCCCGCATCATCTGAACGGTAAACTTCAGCTCCGATTACAGCTGAATTGAATAGAGATGCGTTTGCATCTTGTCCTGATCCATTATAATTGGCAATCTGTAAAGGAGTGATCTTTCCTGATTTAATCAAACTTTTAACAGTCTTCGCATCGTATTTGGAAGCAAATCGGTTGCTTCTTAGGAATTTGTTCAATTTTTCATTGTCAATGCTTTCCAAATTTGCAGCAGACATTGTTTTGAAGCTTTCAAATTTTAAATCTTCCGTATTTTGTGCCGGTGCTTGCCTTGCCGGCCTTTCCTGCGTTTTTTGATAATCATGAAGGGCATAGACTACAGAGGGATTGCTAAGGCTAAAGTCAAAACCAATTCTTCCCACAAATTCATCTTGAGGAAAACCTGTTACAGATTTTTTCCATGTATCTCCCCCATCTTCTGATCGCCAAATGGCCGAACCTTCACCGTTTCCAATAAAATCATGCGCCTGTCGGAACCTTTCCCAAGAAGCTGCTACCATAATATCGGGGTTGGATGGATGGAATTTTAGGTCGATAACTCCAGTGTTATCATTGATAAAAAGTGTTTTTTTCCAGGTTTTGCCACCGTCTTTGGTTTTGTAAAGTCCTCTTTCTTCATTTTTAGAATACAGAGAACCCATGGAAGCTACCCATACAATGTCAGGGTTAGTCGGATGGATTTGGATCTGTCCGATATGCTGCGAATGTGGTAATCCCATAAATTCCCAAGTTGCTCCGCCGTCTGTGGATTTGTAGATTCCTGATCCTGCATAGGTAGACCTGCTTGAGTTGTTTTCGCCGGTTCCAACCCAAAGGATGTCATTGTCTGAAGGAGAGATAGCCATATCCCCGATTCCTAGCGCACCCTGATGGTCAAATATAGGCTTAAAAGATTGCCCGTTGTCTTGGGTCTTCCATACTCCCCCGGAGGCGGCGGCTACAAAATAGGTTTTGAAATCATTGGTCACCTCAATGTCGACTATCCTTCCACTCATGTTTGTAGGTCCGATATTTCGGGCAGGATAATTTCTAAAAGGTGAATTAGAAAGCATTTCCTGATGCACAGAAACGGCTTCTTTCATTTCTTTGGCCGTGGTGGGTTTTACTTCCTGTGCCTGAACAGCTGAAAAATGGAGTCCAAATAGAACAGGCAAAAGCCCGCTAAAGACCTTTATAAAATTTCTTTTCATAGGATTGTTTTGTTTGTCCAACAATATAAATATTCGGGAATTTATTTTGATACAATAAGGTATAAAGTGATAAGGTTTCTGGATAGTCGGAAGTAGCTATATTTGGGAAAACAGGAGCGCTCAAATATTGGGCAATTGTGGAATTATTAGCCTCCAATGTATATATTTGTTTTTATCAAGGAGAATACGATGAAAAAGTACCTCAAATACACCAAAAATTTCTACTTCTTATTTACCCTATTTTTTATAGTCTGGATGGTGTTTATTGATTCAAATGACATCCTTACCCAATTTAAGCTTAGGTCAAAAATTAAAGAGCTGGAAAAGCAAAAGGAATTCTATCAGGATAGGAAAGCTAAAATCCTTGCTGACAGAGAGGAATTGATGAGTAACTATGAGCTTTTGGAAAAGTTTGCCAGAGAAAGATATCTGATGAAAAGGGAAAGTGAGGATCTATATGTGGTGGTCGAAGAATAAGCCAATTTTTGTTGTGTTTTTGTTTTTTCTCTTCTTTGGAATAGGAAACCTTCATGCTCAAAGAGAAATTCAGCAAGGCGAAAAGGCACCGTTTAAAGACAGGGTTTATTTTGGGGGAAATCTCGGAGTTGCTTTTGGAACAATCACTTTTGTAGATATTTCGCCGTTGGCAGGAGTGATGCTTACCAATACCCTTTCGGGAGGACTCGGAGGCACTTTTCAATATTTCAATGACACAAGGTTTCCTGAAGGAGACAATACCATTTATGGAGGCCGTGTTTTTTTAAGAAATAACATTTTCCAGAGTTTCTTTATCCACGCAGAATACGAGAGTTTGAATCTTGATCTTTATAATCCCCGATTTGATAGATTCGAAAGAGATTGGGTTCCCGGTTTTTTTCTTGGAGGAGGGTATTTTAGCCCTTTTGGAAATAGAGGTGGAGCAAATTTCACACTTCTATATAATTTCTTACATGACCCATTAAGATCTCCGTATAACCAGCCATATGTCCTGAGGGTTGGATTTTTTCTTTAATCATCAAATTAAAACAAGATGAATTCCTTAATCAAAAAACTTAGCAAATCACATCAAGATTGCCCGCAATGTCCTTCCCCAAAACTGATCCATACTTTTTTTGAAAGTGTTTTGGGTTTGCTTTTTCCTGATTTTGCTTCTGAAATTTTGAAAGAAGAAGAGCAGGTGGCCGAAAAAATCGAAGAACTAAAACATAAGCTTTCCCAGGTATTGTTAAGGAATAAGCATTTGTACAAAGGTGATGGAATTGAAATTGCCAATGGATTCTTTGAAAATTTGGAACGTGTATATGACCTTTTGCTTCAAGATGTTCAGGCTTTGTATGACGGAGACCCGGCGGCAAAGTCCGTCACGGAGATTATCAGATGCTATCCGGGATTCTATGCGGTGGCGGCCTACAGGATTGCCCATCTGTTGCACTCTTACGGTGTGACGTTGATTCCGAGGATGATCACAGAGTATTCTCACAGTAAAACAGGTGTGGATATCCATCCCGGCGCCAAAATTGGTGAGCGATTTTGTATTGATCATGGGACTGGAATTGTAATTGGAGAGACTACCGTCATCGGGAATTGTGTCAAAATCTATCAGGGGGTCACTTTAGGTGCCTTGAGTGTGGACAAAGAAGATGCAGATAAAAAGAGACATCCCACCATCGAAGATGAAGTCGTGATCTATGCTGGAGCTACTATTTTGGGAGGAAATACTGTAATCGGAAGAAATTCTACGATTGGGGGAAATGTTTGGATTACCAAAAGTGTGCCTCCAAACAGCAAGATTTACTACCAGGCAAAAATGTACAATCCTGACTTGGATCAGACTGATACCTATATCATAAAAAATGAAGGATGAAATTAACTGACCTGATTGGAAATACACCTTTGGTAGAGGCAGTCAAAATCCCTACCAATCCAAAAGTGAAGATTTTTTGTAAACTGGAGGGACAAAACCCCGGGGGAAGTGTCAAGGACCGCGCTGCTTACAACATGATCAAAAGTGCGCTGAAAAGGGGAGATATCAAGCCGGGAGACAGACTTGTGGAAGCCACTTCAGGCAACACAGGCATTGCTTTGGCTATGGTGGCCAATATTCTCGGCCTTAAAATGACACTGATTATGCCGGATAATTCTACTAGAGAAAGGATACTTTCAATGGAAGCCTACGGCGCAAAAGTAATCTTGACACCTGCAGAAAGGACCATAGAATATTCGAGGGAATTAGCAGATAAAATGGCTGCGGAGGAAGGTTATTTTATGTTGGACCAATTTTCCAATCCAGACAATTATATGGCTCATTATCATAGTACCGGTCCGGAGATATGGAGAGATACCGAAGGAAATGTCACCCATTTTGTATCAGCCATGGGAACGACAGGTACTATTATGGGGGTATCGAAATACCTCAAAGAAAAAAATCCATCGATTCAGATTGTAGGTACTCAACCTACTGACGGTTCCCAGATTCCGGGGATCAGAAGATGGACTCCGGAGTTTTTGCCAAAGATTTTTGATGCAAGCCGTGTAGATCGGGTTATTGATGTCAGCCAGGATGCAGCTACCATGATGACCAGAAGAATGGCAAAAGAAGAGGGGATTTTGGCCGGAATGAGCAGTGGAGGAGCTTTACACGCTGCGATCCAACTTTCATCCGAATTGGACTCAGGTGTCATCGTCTGTATTACCTGTGACAGGGGAGACCGGTACTTGAGTTCTGATCTTTTTGGATAAAAAAATCCCGGAAGCACAGCCGCCGGGTTTTCCACAAAAAAACAAATTTCTAGAATTTAATGTAGTTGGTCAGTAGCTGTACGCTGATCAGATTGTTGCCGTTAACAGGATTTGCAAATCCTCTGATCACCAAGGAATAGACCCTGTTTCCAAGCAATTCAATTTCATTGACTGTTACGAGCACTTCTCCTGTGGTTTTTGATTTGACGACTACTTTTACTTTTCCTTTTTCCAATTCAAGAAAATCAGAAACTGAAAGGTAAGGGGTATTTGCTCCGAAAAGAGTCTGGCTTGCAATGCTGACTTCAAGATCACCGGCATCAGGAGACAAATGCACAAGCCTGACTTGGGACTTTAACCCATCCGGTTCTTCCCAGATATCCTCAACCTGGATGGCATCCAAATCTGTTGCTTTGTTCACCAGAAAAACAGTGTAGATTTTATCTTGATCTAAGGAAATATTTTTCTCCAACAGGGTATTTTGGGCATTAAAGGGGTTGAAACGTAGTCTTCTTTCTCCAGCAAAAAAACCACTATAAGGAAATGTCTGACCAAATAGCAGGGCTTGGTTATTGATTTTCCTTGATTCAGCATAAATGTCCAGATCAGGCCCATCTGGCGAACCATGATAAATGGCGACAAATGCAGCAGGAGGCTGAGGGGTATTCTCGAGATTATCAACACAGCCTGTTGTGAGAAATGTTGCGGAAAGGAAAATTGAAAACAATTTCAGGAAACCAGAGATTTTGTTTTTCATACTTGTAGCCTTTATAGTTGGTATAGTTTGCATATTGTCAATACGGATTAATGACAGCCAACGCTACAAGGGCACAAAAAAATCCCCGAAAATTTTCCGGGGATCAAGTTTAAACATTGTCAGGTTCGGGGTGCACCCAAGGGCCTCTGTAGGGTCTTCTGAGTTTTTTGGTCGCTTCGGGGTCATCCACGATGATTCTCTTTTTTGGATCATAGACAAGTGGTCTTCCGAGTTCCATTGACATATTTGCCAAAATACAGCTTGCTGTGGAGATGTGTCCCTCCTCAATATCCGCAACAGGAAGCTCTCCTGTTTTCATCGAATTCAAAAGATTTTGCATCTGCCTCCTTGTTGCCGGTGCGGCATTGAGCTCGATCCTATTTTCAGTTAAGTCTTCAGGATATTGTTCTTTTTCATACAATACGTCGAAAAGTAATTTATCTCCTTTTCCAAAGGGGATAAATTCAGCTTTCATCGTACTTCCTGCCAAAGTCCCGTTCTCACCAAAAATCTTGAAAGCCCAAGGATATTCAGGATCCACAGGATTGCCCCAGGTCCGGTGCTGCCACACGACATTCAGCCCATCAAATTCATAGATAGCAGTTTGTGTATCTGCAATATTCGATTTCCCTTCTTTTTGGACATAGATTCCACCGGTCGCAGTTATTTTACTTGGCCATCCAAGACCCAAAAGCCAACGCACTGTATCCAACATGTGGACACACATATCTCCAGGGATTCCATTGCCATATTCCATAAATGTTCTCCACCATCTTGTATGGGGAATTCCATCATATGGACGGAGTGGGGCAGGGCCTGTCCACATGTCATAATCCAAAAATTCGGGTATCGGCTCCAAAGGAGGGTTCCCATTAGCCCTCATGTGATAGTAGCAACAGATCTCTACATGCGAAATCTTACCCAACATGCCACCATCCAAAACCTGTTTTTTGGCATCCCAAAGGTGTGGAGTGCTTCTTCGCTGGGTGCCCACCTGCACCATTTTGTTATATTTCCTTGCCGCAGCTACCACAGCTTCCCCTTCGATGACATCGACAGAGATGGGTTTTTGGAGGTAAACATGCGAACCCGATTTGATGGCTGCAATGGCCTGTAAGGCATGCCAATGGTCGGGAGAACCAATCACTGTGATATCAAGTTTGTTTTCTTTCAGCAATTCCCGGTAGTCAGTATACAACTTTGGTATTTTGCCTGATTTCTGTCTTTTGGATACCAGATCGCCCGCCTCCTTCAGCATGTTTTTGTCCACATCACAGAGCGCCACCACTTCCACATTGGCAACCTGTATCAATCTGAAAAGGTCGCTTTTCCCATACCATCCCGACCCGATCAAAGCCACTTTGAGAGGAGTTTCATTTTGGATGGGGTTCATTCCCATCATGCCCATGCTTGCCAGTGCCAAGGTGGCAAAACCGCCGGTTTTTAGGAATTGTCTTCTGTTGTAGGTGGATGTGTTCATAGGTTGTTTTTGGGATATAGGTAAATGATTTGAAAGAAATACAATTTACAAAAAGGTAAAAACCAAACAAATGGGATTTGATGGATGGTCAACAATTCAATCCATTTCAATGGTTTTTATAAATTCTGTAAATCGTCCATATCTTTTGGTCTCATTACCGACTTTTTGGCTTTGATAAGGTCCTCTTTTGAGATAGTTCGGACATAAAAGTCTGTATCAGAAAAAATAATGGAAGATTCAAAAGCCTTTTCAAAGTTGAGACCTTTCACCTCTACCATCAAATCTATTGCCACAGGAGATCTTCCAAAAGTGAAAACATCCCAATTTTTATTATGTAAAAAGTTTTCTGAGGTCATATCAAATAATGGCATCCCAAAATCCAAAAATGCTTGTTCGATTTTCTTGAAGTTTTCAAAACTTCTTTTTACCCAAATATCCATATCACCCGTGTTTCTAGGATATCCATGTAAGATTACAGAAAAGCCACCAACCAAAATATAATCAACCTGGTGGTTATTAAAACAACGGATAAAGTCTTTGAAATCAGAAGGGAATATGTTTTCCATATTATCTTTTCCTTACACTAAATGCAGTCTTATCCATCTTAGGTGGATTATCTAGAGAAAAACCATATGCCAAGCTATTAAGATAAAATGCAATCTCCAGCAATTCCCAGGGACTTTTTCCGCGGTATTCCTCGCCGTAGTTCACTTGTTCATCTGCCTTCGATGCTTTGAATGCTGTTCTGTCTAATTTAAATTCCATGAAGGTCAATTTACCAAAATGAACTTGGATTGAGAATTTATTCAAAAAATAATTGAAGATGGAGTAAGTTTTGGGTAGACTTCTGTTTATAATTTTACTCCAAATCTTTCTCCCAAACTCCTCAGATCCTCTTCCACAGGCGTAAGCAAAGGGATTCCACTGACCCTTCTTTCGGCTTCAAGTTCGCGTTCAGGATCACCGGGAATCAAAACTTTTTCATTTCCTTCTGTAGGTTTTGCCTGACGGAACCTGACGATCCAATTGTCCATGTGGGATTTGAAGTCATCCGCAGGACGGAAAGCATCCACGCGCATAGCACCAAAAAAATGGCCCAAACCCTCACCGACAGGATTAGGGTCCGGCTCAAGGAATGCCACAAATGGTGGGACCCAAGGGCCGTAATTTGCTCCCGAAAGTACTGCGGAAAATATATCTATTATCGCCCCCAATGCATATCCTTTGTGCGAACCATGCTCTCGGTCTCCTCCGAGAGGAAGCAAAGCACCTCCCTTTTTCACTCCATTGGAATCAGTCGTCTGATTGCCGTCTTTGTCCTGCACCCAACCGAGTGGTGCATCCATTTCTTTTCTCTGCAGGATTTCCAATTTCCCATTTGCTGCAGTTGTGGTGGCCATATCGGCGACAAAAGGAGGTTGGTTTTTAGCCGGAATAGCCACGGCAATCGGATTGGTTCCAAGCAATCTCTCTTTGGAAAAAGTTGGACTTACCAAAGGACTGGCATTGGTCAGCGAGATCCCGATCATATCATGGTCGAGTGCCATCATAGCATGATATCCCGCAATGCCGTAATGGTTGGAATGCTTTACCGAAACCCATCCCGTACCTGCGATTTTTGCTTTGTCTATCGCCACCTGCATCGCAAAAGGTGCGACAACCAAACCCAAACCACCGTCACCATCCACCACAGCCGTACTCGGGGTTTCGTGGACTATTTTGATATTTGGGGTTGCGTTGATTCTTCCTTTTTCCCACAGCCTCACATACCCGGAAAGTCTTGCTACCCCATGGGAATCCACACCTCTGAGGTCTGCTGATAATAAAACATCAGCAGCAAGCGCTGCATCTTTTTCAGGACAGCCGATTTTTAAAAGTATGGATTTGGTAAAGTTGAATAAGTCAGCGTATGAAAATATCATGGTTGGGATCCGGATTTAAGGATTGGATTACCTGCTGATAAGGGTGTTGGCTTGGGAATGTTTTCCCATCAATTCCGCTATAGCTCCTTCTTTCAGTGCAAAATTGGAACAAATCAAAGTAGAAACAGGGACAAGCTTCAAGATATATTCGATCAGGCAAGCGGCCACGACGATCATATCCACCCTCATTTCGATCATGCCGGGGATCAAAAGCCTTTCCTCTCTACTGAGCGTCAAAAGCTTTTGAGCAATCAATTCAAATTCCTCTCTTGGCAATTGAAATACCTGTTGGGTCTTCAACTTGGTCTCATGCAGCGAAGCAAAATAAATGTCTGTCAGCGTATCAAATGTCCCAGAAGAACCAACAATTCCTGTTGGATTATATTTTTTGATGGCGTTGACAAGGTCTCCTAGTTTTTCCTCAAGATAAACAGTCAGGTTCTCCACCTCACCAGGCAAAATCGGATCATGGTAATGAAACAAGTCGAGCATTCTTTGTCCACCAATTTCAAAACTTTTTCTCCAAAATGCTTCTTGGGAATTACCGATGATAAATTCTACTGAACCACCTCCAATATCCATCATCAGACAGGTTTCATCTGTAAGTGAACAGCTAAATCTGATGCCTTCATAGATCATTTGGGCTTCCTGTTCCCCATCGATGACAAGAACATCAATCTGGAATTGTTCTTTGATTTTGGACACAAATTCTTTCCCATTGTCGGCATTTCGGACGCCACTCGTGGCAAATGCAAAAATATTTGTAATCCCTTCACCGTCTATAAGGTTTCTGAAATGGTGCAAAGTATGAAAAGCCCTTTTTTCAGCATCCGGATGGATGGTATTTCGGCTGATGCCACCTTGACCGATCTTGACAGGAATTTTCTCTTTGTATATAGTCTCGAACCTGTCTGCATACAATTCCACCAAAAGAAGGTGAAACGTATTGGTACCCATGTCGATGATTGCAGCTTTGGTCGGAATCATACCACCTTGATTTTTTGATTGCGCGAATATAAAAAGTTTATTCTAAAACCCTTTACAAGAATTTATTATGATCTTGAATTTGAATTTACTTGAGGTTCCTCAATTTAAATTTCCTCCCTAGATTGTCCCGCATTATATTTGACCAAACCAAATAACTTTAGAGACATGGACAGCAAAATCAAAGGTGTATATTCCCTTCCCTCCAATAAGGACAAATTTGAATTACTGAATAAGAAAAATGAGGAAGCTTTGCTCGGTGGAGGAGAAGCAAGAATTGCTGCCCAACATAATAAAGGCAAACTTACTGCAAGAGAAAGGTTACATTTTTTACTTGATGAAGGCAGTTTTCAGGAAATTGACAAATTTGTAATGCACCGTGCCAAAGACTTTGGTCTTGACAAAGAGCATTACTTAGGGGATGGCGTAGTTACAGGATATGGAGAAATCAATGGCCGTTTGGTCTATGTGTATTCTCAGGATTTTACGATTTTTGGAGGTTCACTTTCCGAAACTCATGCAGAGAAAATTTGCAAAATCATGGACATGGCCATGAAAAACGGTGCTCCCGTGATTGGCTTGAATGATTCGGGAGGCGCAAGGATCCAAGAAGGCGTTGTCTCATTGGGTGGATATGCGGATATTTTTTATAGAAATACTTTGGCCTCGGGTGTAGTGCCCCAGATTTCAGCTATCATGGGACCTTGTGCAGGTGGAGCGGTGTATTCTCCTGCAATCACGGATTTTATCCTGATGGTCGAAAACACCTCCTACATGTTTGTGACGGGACCCAATGTCGTAAAAACCGTCACTGCCGAAAATGTCACTGCAGAAGAATTGGGCGGGGCTAGCACACATTCTACCAAAAGTGGGGTAACTCATTTTGCCTGTGCCAATGAATTGGAATGTATCAACCATATCAAAAAATTGCTCAGCTATATGCCTCAAAATTGTGAGGATACCGCTCCTGTTTATGGGTATGAATTAAAAGAAGATGAGTCCAGGAAAGTTTTGGATACCATCATTCCCGATAATCCTAACCATCCTTACGATATCCGCGATGTAGTGGATGGGATCTGTGATGAAGGCTCGTTTTTGGAAGTGCACAAAAATTACGCAGACAATATTGTCGTGGGATTTGCAAGACTTGCAGGAAGAAGTATCGGGATTGTCGGAAATCAACCCCAATCACTCGCCGGAGTTTTGGATAACCACGCATCAATGAAGGCAGCAAGATTTGTGAGGACATGTGACTCTTTCAATGTACCGCTATTGGTTTTGGTGGATGTGCCGGGATTTTTACCTGGAACAGATCAAGAATGGAACGGAATCATTACCAATGGGGCCAAGTTGCTTTATGCGTTTTCGGAAGCGACAGTTCCAAGGATTACCGTCATCACCCGAAAAGCCTATGGAGGTGCTTATGATGTGATGAATTCCAAACATATCGGAGCTGATCTGAATTTTGCCTGGCCTACTGCTGAGATTGCTGTGATGGGCGCTAAAGGTGCGGCGGAGATTATTTTCAAAAGAGAAATCGCTGAAGCAGAAGATCCGGCAGCCAAGCTTCAAGAGAAAATTGATGACTATACTTCCAAATTCGCCAATCCATACCGTGCTGCTCACAGAGGTTTTATCGATGAGGTGATTACCCCTTCCGAAACAAGAGAAAAACTGATCAGGGGTTTCAAAATGCTCGAAAACAAAGTGGATAAGCTGCCAAGGAAGAAGCATGGGAATATACCCTTGTAGTCAATGGTCGATAGTCAATAGTCAATAGAATTTACCAAATCAATTGTTTTTTAAAAATAACTTGAACGTATGCCTTATAAATTTGAGAATCTGAAAGTATGGCAAAGAGCAATGGAGTTGAATGATGAGATTTTTAGGAGATCAAAAAAATTCCCGGTAGATGAAAGATTTAATCTAATTTCTCAGATCCGTCGAGCCGCAGATTCAATAGTGTTGAATATTGCTGAAGGAAGTACAAGTCAAAGTCATGCTGAGTTTTCAAGGTTCTTAGGGTATTCAATACGTTCTGTCGTAGAAGTGGCTTGTGCTTTATTTATAGCAAAACGCAGGGACTATTTAGAAAATGAAGAATTCATCTATTTATATAATTTTACAGATGAATTGGTGAAAATGCTGCAAGGACTCAAAGCCAAACTAAAAGATTGAATTATCATCATGCATTGAAAAACAATTGAGCCAAAGCTATGGACTATGGTCTATGGACAAACAAAAAAATATGCAAAATTTTAACACAGAAGCTTCTCGAACCTTCCTCTACAAATACCTCAATAACGCCTCTCCCACGGGATTTGAGGCTTCTGGCCAACAGATTTGGTTGGATTACATCAAACCTTATGTGGACAGCTACTTTACTGACAGCTATGGAACAGTCGTCGGGGTGATCAATCCCGAAGCTGAATACAAGGTCGTCATAGAAGCCCATGCCGACGAGATCAGTTGGTTTGTCAATTATATCAATGCCGACGGCTATATCTATGTCCGTAGAAACGGCGGGTCTGACCACATGATTGCTCCATCCATGCGGGTAAATATCCATACGGACAATGCCGTCATTCCAGGAGTTTTTGGTTGGCCGGCGATCCATGTCAGGAAAGAAGGAAAAGAAGAAGGGCCGACTTTGGATAATATTTTTATCGATGTCGGGGCAAGAAACAAAGAAGAAGTGGAGGCATTGGGCATCCATGTCGGTTGCGTGATTACCTTCAAAGATGAGCTTCAGGAATTGAATGGAAAATTTTATTCAGGCAGGGCTTTGGACAACAGGATCGGGGGATATATGATTGCGCAGGTCGCAAGGAAAATCAAGGAGTCAGGACTCAAGCTTCCTTTCGGCTTATATATAGTGAATGCCGTGCAGGAAGAAATCGGTCTCCGAGGCGCAGAAATGATTGCTGCCCGCATCAAGCCGAATGTAGCGATCATCACCGATGTGTGCCACGATACCACTGCACCGATGTATTCCAAGATAACAAGTGGCGAGCAGGTAGCCGGAAAAGGACCTGTCTTGACTTATGGAGCTGCAGTCCACAAAAAATTATTGGATTTGGTCATCGAATCTGCCAAGAAAAACAGCATTCCCTTCCAAAGGGCAGCAGCTTCGAGAAGTACCGGAACAGATACAGATGCTTTTGCTTATTCCAATGAAGGCGTCCCTTCTGCCTTGATTTCCCTTCCTTTGAAATACATGCACACGACCGTGGAGACAGCTAGCAAAGAAGACATCGAAAATGTCATTCTTCTGATGTATCAATTCTTGGCTGAATTAGATCCGGGCTATGATTTTAGATATATAAAATAGTGGTTATGTTTAAGTGAATGGAAAAAAAATTACTATTTGATTTTGATTAAGTATGGGTTATTTTAAACAATTTATAAAACATAATTTTTAAACTATCTCTAATCATTTATTCTACATTCACTGTTGAATCCTTAGGAATTAGAATACTTTTATCTTAATCGACTTGAACATAAAACATAAGTTGCTTGTATTAGGAATGTTTTATGACAAATTTAAAATATGTTGAGATATGTAATAGGAAAGAAAAAAAACTAGAAATTCGAAGAAATCAATCTGTGAAATTTAAGAATTGAAAATATTCATCGAGTTTTTCCCTATTCCCTTGGTCAAATACTTCCAAACAACAAATTTTCCCATCTCTGAAAAATCCCAGCTTTGGGAAAAATTCATGCTGGTTCAAAAAGGGGGCTTGATCAGTTTCAAGGATTTCAACCCGATCAAAAGAAAGAATACTCTGTATGGAAAATCTTATTTCCCTCTCTTTGATTTTTTGGTTTCTAATTACTAACATTCCTTTTTTAGGTCTTGATGAAAAATATTCCTTAAGATATTCATTCAATTCTTCAAAACAATTGAAACAGGAACTGGAAGGTAGAACCAAAATCAATCCATCTTTCATAATTATTGATTCTGGGAGTTCCAACACTTCATAAAAACGATTCTTATTCAAATCCTGATTCACTAGTTCACGCAAAGTTTTAACCTCTGAATCAACATTAATATCCACATCTCTTAAAGAAGAAGTACATCCGGTTAATAATGCCAAAAGGAATACAGTTCTATTTTTCATCAAAAAGAAAAATTATGGGGTTATCACCGTCTTTCACCTGAAAAAGGGTCTGGTACTCTCCTAAAACGCTTGATTCAGCTGGGATAATCATATAAGCATAACTATTGTCTAAGGAACCAAATGAAATTTCTTCATCTAAATCTAAGGTTACTTTTTGATTCTGATATTCAAATGAGATTTTCCTTCCTGACTTTAACTCCTTCTTTGACTTATCATAAACTGAGACAAAAGAACGCCCTTGATTAAAAAACCTATATAAAAGATTGTTTTCCATTTCAACTATATTCCCAATATTAAATGATTTTTCAGTTGAATTTATATGTTGGAAAACTTCTACTATTGATGAATATCCCTTACCTACAAGGTCATCTTCCAAAATCTTTTTATCTCCAAAATCGATGTGAAATTTCGGGGTTACATAAAATTTTTCATTAACATTATATATTGTATCATTAAATGAATTCACAAAATTATAACCTTCTGGTGATTTTGAGAAAAAGTCATGTCTTAGTACGTGTAGATATCTGGCTTTCTCTGGATTAAACTCTAATTTTTTACTTGAAAATTTATATCCGGTAGCAAAATTTTCTCCAGAGAAATAATACAGTGAAAAATTATCTAAGATTTCCATATAACCTGAAGTTCCTATAATTCCTTCTTTTAAACGCTCTATCCCAAGTAGTTGATAGTTGATTGGATAAGAAATTTCTAGATTGAAATCATAAGTAAACTGAAATATCCTAGATTTATTAGAATCATAAATCCAGATCCTTTCTTGATCAGGTAATAAAATAATGTCTGTTAAATTCACAAATTCATCAGGCCCACCCTTTCCCTTTGATAACTTCTCTATAAAATTTCCACTCATATCAAATTTAAAAACTGTATTTCCCCCTTTAATAAAAAGTATATCCCTTTTACGATCTATAACTATCTTATTTATATAATCCACCAAAGAAGTATCAGAGGATTCAAGTTTAATGATTTCGCGAAGATTATATTTTTCGGAAAGATTTAAAATGGACTCTTCACCCGGAGTTTCTTGGTAAATTGTCTTTAGATCGAATTCAACTTTTTGATCTGGAGGATTGGAACAACCCAAAATCAAGCATAGGTATAAATATGGTGCTATAAATCGTTTCATTGTATAAAGTTTAATTTGATAAAAAATAATGGGGAGAATTTGATTGAAATAATCAAACTCCCCATTTCACTTTTTGAATAAATTACATTTGTGGTCCTCCGCCGCAAGTTGCTGCAAAACATGCAGTAGCATTCTGATTAGCACAGCAATACCTTGTTCCTGAAGAATTTCCCATTAGTGGTCCAAACACATCGGGAAGTGACTGTTGAGAGAAACCTCTGGTAAATGCGTTACTAAAGAAAAATTCTTTCTCACTACTTTTGCTAGATAGTTCCATGGCGAACAAACCAAGATAGAACAAACCTAATAATCCTGTCAATTTCATTAATCTTTTTTTCATAAAAATTTTTTTTAGAATTAAACATACATAACATTAAAGTAAAAAAGATAAAAAACAAAATCATAGGTATATCAAAAAACATAAATACTAAAAATTAATACCTGTAAAAATAAATTAAACAAATTATAATTCTAAAAAAGTGTTTTTTTTTTTGAATTCAAAATTATATTTATAAAATTAATAGACAAATAAAATATAAATTTTTTTTTCTATTAATTTGTAACTACTCAGGTTCTATTTAATTAACCGGAATTCAAGTTTTTTAATTGGTAACTGCTTTTGGGTTTAGCCTGTGT
>NZ_JAKZAM010000020.1 GCF_022538055.1 Cognataquiflexum nitidum
ACACAGGCTAAACCCAAAAGCAGTTACCAATTAAAAAACTTGAATTCCGGTTAATTAAATAGAACCTGAGTAGTTACAAATTTTTAGAGAAATTTATGAATTTCAGGGATTTATTGCCCTTCCAAAAAGCTTATTTTCTAGCTATGGGAATTTTTGAAGTAAGTAAATTATTCCCCAAGGAAGAAAAATATTCATTGATAGACCAAATAAGGAGAAGTGCCGGTCTGTATGTATAAATATTACAGAAGGCTACAGAAAAAGGATGTATCCACTTCATTTTGTTTCTAAAATGAGCGATGCTGATATGGAAAACAGTGAAACAGTTGTTTGGCTTGATTTTGCTTTTTCCTGTAAATACTTGGATGAAAATGATTGTAAAGAATTGGTCTTGAAAAATCAGGAAATTAGAAGGTTACTCAATTTTATGATACAAAATCCTGAAAAATTTGGGGTGAAGAAAAAGGGTACAGAAAAAGAATGATTTTTTTTGGAAAAGAACAGGTTCCGGTAATTGGAAACTGATGACTGCCCACAGAATACTTCCTCTTGAAAATTACGATTGAAATCTTAACTACACACTGAGACGGAATACTGCTACTAATTCCCGCGACTGATTACTGAAAACCGCTACTGAATACTGTAAACTGTATACTGATTACCGAAACTGCCAACTGACCACTTAAAACTGCCAACTGACCACTTAAAACTGCCAACTGACCTCTAAATCAAAACCCCTTCCTGATTGTCTGCGCAATCTCTGCCAACTCCTCTTTGCTTAATTTCAACTTAGGACGGGTGAAATTGATGTCGTCCATGGTACGAAGCGGAACTAGATGGATATGCACATGCGGAACTTCCAATCCGATCACAGCCACACCGACTCTGGTACACTTGATGGTCTTATCGATGGCTTTGGCTACTTTTTTTGCAAAAATATGGAGTCCCGAAAGTGTGTCGTCATCGAGGTTAAAAATATAATCCACTTCCTGCTTTGGAACTACGAGCACGTGTCCTTTGACCAAAGGCATGATATCAAGGAAAGCGATAAATCTCTCATCCTCTGCAATGATTTCAGCAGGAATTTCTTTGTTGATGATTTTGGTGAAGATTGTTGCCATGGGAGTAAAAATAAAAAATCCCGAAGGAGAATCCATCGGGAGAATTTTTTTTTAATACGATATATCCAAGATTTCGAACTGCAAAACACCTGCAGGTGCATTGATTTCGGCGATGTCACCGATTGCTTTTCCGTTTAGTCCTTTACCAAATGGTGAAGCTAAAGAAATCTTTCCTGCCTTGAGGTCAGCTTCTTCTTCCGAAACCAATGTATAAGAAACGGTCATCCCGTTTTTGATATTCTTTATTTTTACTGTGCTAAGGATCCCAACTTTGGAAGCATCCATTTTGGAGTTATCCATGACACGGGCATTACCGACCACAGCCTCGAGTTTTGCAATCTTAAGTTCAAGCAATCCCTGTGCGTCTTTGGCGGCATCATATTCTGCATTTTCACTCAAATCTCCCTTGTCCCTTGCTTCAGCGATCTGCTTGGCAATATCTGTCCTGCCTTTTGTTTTCAATTCCTGAAGTTCATCTTTTAGCCTTTTCAGGCCTTCTTCAGTGTAATACTGTATTTGTCCCATGGTATTCTAAATTATTACTATGCCTATGAAAAATAAAAGAACGGTCTCATTGCTGAAACCGTTTCTTCTAATCTATTTCTTATGTGATAGTACAAATGTAATTAAATCAGTCAGAGAAAGCAATCCATAATCAAAAAGAAAACTTTTGGGAATTTTTAAAAGAGGTCTTTTAAAGAAACGATTTCCTGATTTTCTCCACCAGCACCTCATTGATCTTGACATAGGACTGATGCGTCCACCCTGCGATATGGGGACTGAAAATTACATTTTCCCGAGCTGCCAGTTTTGAGAATTCCTCTTTTTGTTCGGGAGAATAGGTATTGAATTTCTCGTTTTCCAACACATCGAGTACTGCACCTTTCAAAATCCCAAGATCCAAAGCTTGGTTTAATGTCTCAAAGGAAATGATTTCTCCCCTCGCTGTATTGATCAGATAAATGGGTTTTCTAAACTTTTGGAGTTCTTCCAATGTGAAAAAATTTCTTGTTTCGGATGTCAACGGCACATGCATGCTGACAATATCAGATTCCTCAAGGATAGTCTGAAAATCGGTTTCTTCTACAAATTCATTTCCAAAGCCCGTTTTGTATTTGTCATATACCAAAATCCTGACATCAAATCCTGATAGTTTTTTGACCATCGCCGAACCCATATTGCCATAACCTATGATTCCTACAGTTTTGCCCTGCAGTTCTTCTCCCCTGTTTTCTTCCCTTTTCCAGATTCCTTTTCTGACTTCCTGATCTGCTTTGCCGATATGGTTAAACAAAGCCAGAAGCATCCCGATCGCCTGTTCTCCCACTGCATCCTTATTCCCTTCGGCTGCATGAAAGAGACGGATTCCCTTATGGTCCAAATACTCCAAATCTATTTTGTCCAAACCTGCCCCTGCCCTGCCGATGAATCTGAGTTTGGTAGCTTTTTGAAGCAAAGGTCTATCCATGGGTGTTTTGGACCGGATAATCAATCCCTCATACTCATGGACAATCTCCATGATCTCTTCTCTTTTGATCTCCGGCTTGTAGTCCACCTCAAAACCATCCTTTTCCAACAAAGGAATAATACTGAGGTGCATTTCATCGATGATAAGGACTTTCATTTGGGTTAAAAATGTGGTAATTGTTGAATTTGTTGTAGTGGTTGTAATTGTTGTAGTGGTTGAGGATTGCCTACTGAGACGGCCTACTGCTACTTTCCCTCCTTGAGGCGCGGGTTGAGCTGTACGGGTTTTGAGGTTTCCTTTTTCCTCATTCTCATATTAATCACCTCGACTGCTAGGGAGAAGAATACCGCAAAATAGATGTAACCTTTAGGAACTTCTACATGGAAGCCTTCGACGAGCAGCATGAATCCTATCAAAATCAGAAATGAAAGTGCCAAGACCTGAAGGGTTGGGTGCTTATTGATAAAACTGCTGATTTTGCCCGCAAATGCCATCATAATCCCGATTGAGATCGTGACAGCAATAATCATGATCAGCACTTCCTCGACCAATCCAATGGCTGTCAGAATACTATCAAAAGAGAATACCAAGTCCAACAGAATGATTTGAAAGACTACCTTTGCAAAATTATTTGCTGAATTAGGCTTGACTTCCTCAGCCTTTCCTTCCATTTTATGGTGGATTTCTATAGTAGATTTAAAGAGTAAAAACAAACCTCCACCGGCCAAGATCAAATCCCTTCCACTCATGTCAAAATCAAAAACAGAGATCAAAGGTTGCGTAAACTGAATGATATAGGAAATACCCAAAAGCAAAACAATCCTAAAAATCAATGCAAAAGCCAATCCCAAAGTTCTTGCTTTTCCTTGTTGTGATTCAGGTAATTTGTTAGATACTATAGAGATAAAAATAATATTATCGACCCCAAGGACAATTTCCAAAAAGGTCAAAGTCAATAAAGCAATCCAGGTTTCGGTTTGAAGAAATATCTCCATGTGTGGTTGAGTTAAGGTTTAGCCGATAAGACCTGCGAAGGTAAATAGAGTTGGGAATATTTGATTAAAGAAATTTACGAAAGTCATCATCGGGGATCCAAATGCAAAGGTTGAATCATGCCTGAAATCAATCTAGATATCTAGGATAAATGGATTTATGGAATTCAGTCAAGCCTCACAGGAAGCCTCGCATTTGTTTCGGCAAACCATGTTTCCAATTTCCCAATAAGTTCATCCGCAATTATAAAATCGGAATTGATCAGGTTTTGACTTTCCATGGGGTCATTTTTCAAGTCAAAAAGCTCAGCTTCACTTCCATCAAAATAATGTATCAACTTAAAATCTCCAGACCTGACAATGGCATAAGGAACGACATCTGTACCCCTATAATGTGGGAAATGCCAAAACAAATCTCTTGGAATAATTTGGTCAGGATTTGTAAATGCCGAAACCAGACTGACTCCGTCCAATACTTCATTATTCGATTCTTCTCCCAAATATTCCAGGATGGTAGGAATCCAGTCCATGCTGATGATGGGAGTTTCACTTTTTTGCCCTGCTTTAATTTTTTCAGGCCATCTCACAATCGTCGGAACCCTGATTCCCCCTTCGTAAGGATATCCCTTTTGGGAGCGCAAAGGGTAATTGTTCGTAATGGGCTGTGTGGGATTCCCGATCAATCCGCCGTTATCGGAGGTGAAAATAACCAAGGTATTTTCCTTCAAACCCAATCTTTCCAATTCCTGCATCACTTTTCCTACATTTTGATCGAGGCTTTCGACCAGGGCGGCATAGACAGGATTACCCTGATTGCCTTTTTCCTGCTGTTGGTATTTTTCAATTAATTCAGCTTTGCCCATGATCGGGGTATGGACAGCATATGGCGCCCAGTGTATAAAAAACTTATCCTCCTTATGTTTCCTGATAAACGCCACCACTTCATCTCCTTCCCTGTCCATTAAGAATTCTCCGGCTTTTCGGGCAGGAAGGTTATTTAAATGGTAATGTGGCATCGGTTTTTCGGGAAGGTATGGGTCGAAATAACTTGGTGGCTGACCCAGGTCATTCCCACCTATATTGAAATGGAAACCTTGGTCCTCCGGAAAATGACCTTCTTCTCCCAAATGCCATTTGCCAATATGAAGATTGGTGTAACCATATAGAAGCAGTCTCTCTGCCAAGGTGATTTCCTCTAGTGGCAAAAAGCCCTGATTCTTTGGTGTTCTCCATTCTTTTCCTTTATTTTCTTCATATTCGCTGGGCCAAGCGATTCCGCTTCCACCTTGGAACTTGGCGCGAATCCAATCTGTGATGCTGGTCCGAGCGGGATATTTCCCTGTCAATAATGCAGCTCTTGTCGGCGAACATATGGCAGCAGCAGCATAGGAATTGGTAAACAAGATGCCCTCAGCAGCCAATTTGTCGATATGGGGAGTTTCATAAAAATCACTCCCAAGCACGCCGATATCCGCCCAACCCAAATCATCCACATGGATCAAAATGATATGAAAATCCTCCTTGGCTTGTTTTGCAAAGCAACCCAACTGAAGCGCAATATTGATCAAAAGGAATGCAAGTAAAGTTTGTTTTATCATTTTTCGGTATCGACTTGTCATTTTCAATGCTTATAGTTTTCTGGCGTTAAAAGTATCCCCTTTGGTCACATCACCTGAATCAAAACCAAGTTTAAACCATCTTGACCTCTGCTCGGATGTACCATGGGTAAAGGAATCGGGAACTACCCTCCCTGTGGCTTGCTTTTGGAGTCTGTCGTCTCCCACCGAACTAGCGGCATTCAATGCCTCCTCCAGATCACCGGGTTCCATTATTTTGGCAACTTTCTGTGTATAATGCGCCCAGATTCCTGCATAAAAATCTGCCTGCAATTCCAACATGACCATCAATCTATTGAATTCGGCTTCAGGCAAACTGCCGCGCTGTGATTGGACTCTTTCCAATGTACCATCAAGCCTTTGGACATGGTGTCCTACTTCATGTGCAATAACATAAGCTTGTGCAAAATCCCCATGAGCTCCCAATTTCTTTCCCATATCCTGAAAAAAACCCAGATCTATGTAGACTTTTTCATCTCCCGGACAATAAAAAGGACCTGTCGCTGAGGAAGCAAATCCACAAGCTGATTCCACTCCTCCTGTAAATAAAACCAAACCAGGTTCTCTATAATCCTCCATGAGGTTATGCCACACATCCTCCGTTTCTGCAAGAACAACTGCCGTAAACTCCGCAAGGCGCTCTTCTTCAGCGCTCGGCACATAATCGGAGGCAACTTGGGACAACTGTTCCCCACCTGTGAACTGCGAAATAAACTTAATCGGGTTGGTTCCGGTAAGCCACATCAACAAGAAAAAACCACCCACAATGACCAGACCGGCTTTGGAAAAAAGCAATCTAACCAAAGGTGCCAACAACATCGGATTAATTCCACCGCCACCGGATTGTCCCCTTCTGTCCTCTACATTGCTGCTCTTTCGTCTACCTTGCCATTTCATATTTTTTGATTTGAGTTTGAACAAAAACAAGTCACAATTAAGCCCTTTGGGAAACAACTGTGAAGGTCTGTGAAACTGATACTTAAAATTGTGCCTTTTTAATAAATAGCCATCGGCCAAAACCTGCTTCTGTATAAATAGGTAAAGTTATTTATAGACTCCCTCCACAAAATACATATCGACCTCTCCTTTGTTTTTGGCCATGATTTTACCTCTATAACTGCAATCAAACCGGTCTTTGACCAGCTCATAAGTTGTTCCTGAAATATTGATTTTGCCTGCTTCACTGCTACTTTCCATGCGGGAGGCGAGATTTACGGTATCTCCCCAAATGTCATAGGCGAACTTTTTTAGCCCAACTATCCCGGCCACCACATTTCCTGTATGGACCCCGATACGGACTTCAAAAATCGGTTTGTTCAGCGCTTTCTTTTTTTGTTTATGGATTTCAATGAAATCCCTTATTTCAATAGCAGCATTGATTATATCCACCGCATGGGAATTATTGGTAACAGGAAGTCCGCCCACGGCCATGTAAGCATCTCCTATGGTTTTGATTTTTTCAATTGGATATTTCTGAAGGATTCTATCAAACTCTTTGAAACAATAATCAATCTCTGAAACAAGCTCATCGGCAGACATATTTTCAGCTATGATAGAGAATCCCACAAAATCTGTGAAAAGCACCGTAACACTTTCAAATTTTTTGGCTTGTGCAGTACCTTTTTCCTTGAGTTCACGGGCGATGTCCATGGGCAGGATATTCAGCAGCAACTCATCTGTTTTTTCTTTTTCTGATTGCAAATCAACCGTCCTCTCATTGACTTTATACTCTAGGTTGGCATTGTATTCTTCGAGCCTTTTTTCATTTATCCTCAGGTTTTCTTCGACAGCTTTTCGGAATTCCACCTCCTGCTTCAGTTCTTCGTTGAGTTGGATGGTTTGATCCAAAAGCATGGCAGTTTGGAGCGAAATGGCAGTTTGGGTAGCCATCACCTGCAGGATTTCGATTCTTTCCCTTGTGAATGCCCCTGAAAGTAACCTATTTTCAAGATACAGAAAGGCAAAACCTTCCCCTGCATGCTTTAATGGAAGGCAGACCACAGATTTGACTTTATTTCTCAAGATATATTCATCATTGGAATAGGGAAGTTTGACACTTGCATCTTCCAAGACCAAGGTTTCACCTGTTCTCATGACATAATTCACGACCGAATGGCCGATTTCTTCAAACTCATCAAACGGAATATCCTGCGATACCTGTATTTCATTATTTGAAATATCCAATGAAGCCTTGATGACTTTTTTATCTTTTTCACGGGTAACCAAAAACGCCCGCTCAGCTCCGGCATTTTCAGTAACCAGATTCATTAGGCCTGTCAGGATGTTTTCCAACACCATTTCACCCGAAATCAGGTTGATGGTCTTGAGAATAGTATCCAAATCGAGGTTATTGGACTTGATTCCGATTTCTTCGGGCGAAATAAAACCTGAGTACTCCTCTTTCATTTGGTCGAGTTTTCCTTTTGCTCCCCATTTGGAATAGGCTTTATAAGCATTTGAAAAATAAAACTGGGCCGCTTCAGGCTGGTTTTGAGATTTAAAAAACATTCCCGCCCTTTCCCAAATCAAAGCTTCATCTTGGATATACTTATGCAGGCGTGCAAAGCGGATGGCATAGGTATATGACTTGACCGCTTTGTCAAAATTATTGTTCAGGTTTTCGAATTCAGCATTCATCAATTCGTATCTATGCCGGTAATTGACCTCTGAATATTTCAACAAACCTTTGATCATCTTGATGTTTTTCCGGCATATTTTGAGCAACATCTTTCTCTCATCCGGTGATTTTGAGGCATAGATGGGTGTAATGCACAGGTTTTCATAAAAATAAAACAACATCTCGGTAACCGAACCTTTTACCGGGATCAGATATTCTTTTTCCTTACAGCAAAATCCCCATGCGATTTCATTTTGGTTATATACCATCGCCAGGATTTTTTTCTGGGCATAGAGGTTATGGTAATAAAGTCCAAATGCAGGCTCGTTGGGAAAATCAATCTTTCGCTCATCAAACACTTCCCCTGCCAAAACCCCAAAGTCCCTGACTCCATCCACCAAACCCATGGTAGATTGTCTGAACAAATCAATCCGCTTGATCTGCATGATCTGATTGAGAGGTGCCACCTGCATGCTGAGAAGTTCTCCTCTTTTAAGGATTTTTTCAATCGGCTCTCCTCCGTAAAAATTCCAATAAATAATCAATTGGCCTATAATAGAGGTAAATTCGAAATCTCCTGTCTCTAGTCCTTTTTTCAGGGCCTCTTCCAAATCAGGAATTGTATCAGCAAGGTGGGAAAGCCATTGGGAAATAAACATGACATAGACTTGCTTGAGAGAAACAAACTGGTCTTCATTGTTCAGGATTTCGCCAAGCCTATTGCCTAGCTGACCCATTTTGAGGCCTTTTTCCATCTTTCCCATAAAGGCAATATTGATGTAGCCAAAAACCACAAAGGCAAAAGGTGTCTTTGGTCCCAATCCAAACTTGAGAGTGAGACGGATCAATTCAAACATGATAAGAGGAACCATATTGGGTTCCAAGAAATAGGCTGCAAGGGACATATGGTGCATGATGGACATGCTGATGACCAATTTCTCATCTATAATTTTTGGCAACTTTTCGATGGCATCCTCTTTGAAAAAACCCAAACGAGCATTGGTCATCAAATAACCAAAAAGTACATCAAGCTGCGTTGGATGTAGTTTTAAATGGATATTGGCGGAATGAAGCGCCTCCAATCCGATTTCGATGACCCTTTTTTGGTCATTTTCTACATTGGCATTTTGGATCTTGAGTTCTGCGAGACGAAGCTTATCCAATATATCGGTGGCATTTGCATCAAGTAGCTTGGTCAATTCTTTGAAACTTTCACGTCTATTGGATTGATTGGCTGCGATGGCTGCATTCAGATAGAGACTGTAGGTGAATTTTTTATCCTTTTCCCAAGCATCAGCAGGAAGGAATTGAATTGCATTTTCAAAGTATTGCATCGCCAAAAGGTAGGCAGTGGCACTTTGAGAACGCTGACCCGCTATGATATTAAGTTCGCAAAGCTTCTTTGATTCGGCAGGATCTGAGACAAGTTCTTTGGCAAAATTGAACTGGTTTACGATATCAAAAATACTTTCCCTGAGGTCTTCATCATGCGTGTTTTCCAAAAGAAGCCTTCCGATTTTAAGGTGAAATTCCTGCCTGCCTTTATCGTCATTCAATGAATAAAAGGCCTGCTGCACCCTATCATGGACAAAGTAGAGATTGCCATCCCGACTTTCGATGATCAGGTCAAGGTCAAGGGCAGGCTTTAAATCTTGGTAAACATTGTATTTACCCTCCTTGGTGATGATGGCCAATTCCCCCAAACCAAATTTATTTCCTATACAAGAAGCCAATTTGAGTTTGTCAATACACCCTGAAGGCAATTTATTGATAGTCTCCAAAAAGAGGTTGACGATATCCCCTTCGACGTTATAGCCCATCAATTCTTCTGCATCCCATTTCCAACTCCCCTCAGCACTGTCAAAATGCAGCATTTCATTCTTGTAAATGGCTCTCAAAAACTGATTCACAAACAAGGCATTGCCTCCGGATTTTTTGTCTACGATTTTCACCAACTCAGCCAATGGGCTTTTTGATTTTCCCAAAGTATTGCTTACCAGCCGTTGGATATCTTCAAACTGCAAATTGTCTAGATAGATTTCTTCAGGATTAATTCCCAAGTCTTCTATTTCCATCTTAAATTGAAGGAAGAGGTGGCCCGTGGTGATTTCATTGTCCCGGTATGCCCCGACGATCATAATGTTTTTGAGGTCTTTGTTGGTAAGAATATTCCTCATCAAATTGAGCGAAGATAGATCGCTCCACTGAAGGTCGTCGATAAAAATGACCAGAGGTTTGCTTGAATCAGAGAACACCTGAAAGAAATTATTCAAGGCATAATTAAATCTCAATTGTGCCTCCACGCCATTGAGTACCGGCAATTCAGGCTCATTTTCCAGGAGTTTTTCAAGACCGGGAATGATATCGTACAAGACCCTTCCGATGGGATGAAGCAGCCGATGCATCTCATGCTTCCAGTGTCCAAGGTCCTTTTCGTTCAGAAGCAGAATCTGGCTCACGAGCCTGCCTAAAGCCTGAGAAAAAGCAGAATAAGGTACATCTGTTCTCAATTGGTCAAACTTCCCAGAGATAAAGAAACCTCCCTGTTTGATCACGGGTCGGTAAAGCTGTTCTACAAGGACAGATTTACCTACACCCGAATTTCCAAAGACAAGCATCAGGATTTTTTCATCTTCCAAGACCCTTTGTAAAGCTTCTTTAAGTTGTAGAATTTGACTTTCTCTACCATAAAGCTCATCTGAAAACATCAGTACCCCTGAAGAATCATTGGTACCTAATTCAAAATTGGCTGCAACACCTTTCCTTTGCAGGGAATTAAGGATCAATTCCAAGTCGTATAAAACTCCCATTGCCGATTGATATCTTGTCTGTACATCTTTTTCAAGCATTTTCAGAATCAGGTCTGAGATGATTTTTGGGATGTCGACGATTTCGACAGGTCTTTTTGGAGTAAGGGCGATATGGGCGTGAATCTTGGAAAGTCCCTCTTTTGATTCAAAAGGGAGTTTTGAGGTAAAAAACCAATAAAAAACAACACCCAAAGAATAAATATCAGTGTAATAGCCAATATCAGTACTGATTCTTCCCGTCTGTTCAGGTGCTATAAAATCATAATCAGCTTCAGAAAAAATCAACCTGCTCTGCACCCCGATCTTCCTCTGTATACGGGTAGACAAGCCTAGACTGATAAAAAAAATCTTGTTTGAACCTGACTCAATCAAGATATGTCCCGGGTTCAGATTGAGGTGAACAATCTCCTGACGGTGCACTTCAGCCAATCTCTTGGTGATGGCAATACATATTTTTAATTTATCGACAATACTAAGAGAAACAGAATTGTACTCTTTTAAGCTTTGTCCCTTTATAAACTGAAGCTTGAGATGTGTCTCAGAACTACTGCTTTCAATCCCTATAACTTTTCTGAATCCTTCGATAGACCCTCCTGCAAAAGAGGCTTCGTTTCCTGATTTCAAGAAATCAATTTGGGAAAGGGAAGAATTAGTGGCTTTTTTGATGACAAAATTTTGCTCAAAAAACGATTCTGATTTCAGAATAGAATGAATTTTACCCGCATACAAAACATGCCATTCCATTTAGGATATTTTTTTGATGGTAAGTTGAAAAGAATCCACAATCAAACAAAAAGGGGAATTATTAGCAAAAGAGCTCAATAGGTTTTGTCTTAAATATAATACATTTTTTATTATTCAAACCACCTAATAATATTTTGTTTTAAAGAAACTTTACCCTATTTTTAATTACTTTCATGTGACTTTTATCCACTGATTTATTTTATAATCAATTTTAAAACTCTTAGATTTTATGTCATATCTACTTTCAGGTAAAAAAATTGGACATGAATATGTGACTACGGATGAAGACAGCATAGCCTCTCAGATGGTCAATGAATTTGAAGCCCAAGTCACCCGCTTGTACAAGGACAAAAAAATGCTCCGACAAGTCCATACCAAAATGCATGGCTGTGTCAAGGCAACTTTTGCGGTAGAAAAAAACCTGCCTGATGATTTAAAAGTAGGGGTATTTGCCGGCACAGCAAAAGAATACCAGGCCTGGGTGCGATTTTCAAATGGCAATACCCAAACCCAAAAAGACAAAAAGAAAGATATCCGGGGAGTCGCAGTCAAACTGATGGGAGTTCCCGGGGAAAAAATCCTAAACGATGCGCATTTTCAGGAAACTCAGGATTTTTTATTGATGAGCAGTGAGACGTTTTTTGCCAAAACCATCAAAGAACTAAATACACTCCTAACAGCCCTGACATCTGCAAGCAAAATCAAAACCTTGCTTTACTTTCTGAACCCCTTTCATTTACCCACGCTGATGCGGATCAATAAAAGTATGGTAGCCTGCGATAATCCGCTCAGTATTCCCTATTGGAGTACGCAGCCGTACCAATTCGGGACCGTAGACAGAGCAGTAAAGTACCATCTAAGGCCTTCACCCGAGAATCAGGTCGTCATCGAAAACACCACAGACTATGATTACTTAAGGTATAACCTTGCCCAATCGCTGCATGACAACGAGGCAAAATTTGATTTTTATGTGCAATTCCAAACAGATGCGGAAGCTATGCCCATCGAAGACCCAACTGTGGCTTGGACTTCTCAATATATAAAATTGGCCACTTTGACCATTTATGCTCAGGTTTTTGATTCCAATGCACAAATGGAATTCGGAGACAACCTCTCATTTAACCCTTGGCACTCCCTACCGGCACATAGACCTTTGGGCAGCTTTAACAGGGTGAGAAAAAGAGTCTACGAAGTGATGTCAAAATTCCGCCATGACAAAAACAAACTACCTGTATTGGAGCCTAAAGAGTCACCCGATTTCCTTCAAGATATCATCAAAACAAATAGCCGAAAGATAATTGACCAACAGGTACCTTCCAAAAAAATATTGCAAACCACTGCTGAAGTAATAGTCAACTGCAGCAAGGAGAAAGCATATAAATATGTATCAAGTGTTAAGGAATTGCCCAATTGGTTATTGAAAACCGGACCCATATATGGCGTAATCAATGTGAAGATCCTAAGGGGTAATTGGGAAAAAGTCGGAGATAACCGACAGGTAGAACGGGGAGATGGCGCCAAATTGGTTGAAGAATTGATAACAGTTCATCCTCATTCACACTATGCCTATCAGACGACTGACTTCAGTGATATTTTCAAGAAAATGACCAATAAAACCTACGGACAGATGTGGTTTGACACAGTGGATGACCAAACAAGGCTGCGGTGGGTTTATACATTTACTTACAAAAATATTTTCGCCAAACTGTTTCTGATGCTCTTCATTCCCCTCTTTCTCAAAAAATACCTACAAAACGGCCTCAACAACGCAAAGGCTTATTTGGAGGATTGATTTCTAGGTCGTCACACAGGTCGCCGCGGCGGAGAAGTGTCTCCGCTAGTGGAGATTCTTCACCTTCGCCGGCTACGGTTACCAATGACGTAAATCTCAATTACCCCTCGGCATGCTCGGGGAACGGAATATTGGGCCTTTAAGGGAGGGGAGGGAAAAGCGGCTACGCCGCTTTTCCCTCCTCTTAAACTAAAAAAAGTCGGTGGCCGAGCTTGCCTAGGCCAAATTAGAAAAATCTCAACGTCATTCCTTTTCTGAACATTTTAAAATGTCGGGGACCCAGAATGACGGAACAACAACCGCTATTACCCTATCTGAGCCTTTTCTTATTGCTGAACACTTCGGATTCTACAATCTTTCCCAAGTCTCACATCTCAAATCTCACATCTCGCGTCTTCTCCTAAACCGTTGCCAAATACCGCAAGGTACTGATCGAAGGGAAGAAGAAATAAGCACCACCTTTGACAGTGATTACCCTTGGCAGGTCGCTGACGGTCCTGTTTACCGGCAAATCCTGAATGGTAAAATTCTGTTCTTCTTCCGCATCCGGATTTTCCTTAACTCCAATGATCGGATCGGGATCATTGTAGAGTTCTTTGACTTTTGGAAGTTTGCCCCAAGTATATTGGAGAAACTCAAACTGCCTGCTGATGTCGGCATTGAAGCAGGCAAAAAGCAATCCCACTTCCCCTTCAGGGTTTGTGTTGGTCGGTGATCCTTCAAAAATCTGTCCATAAAGCCTCGCCCTCCTAATGATACGGTGTTGCTTGCTTAGTTTGAGCGATTCTTTGACCCCATGGTCATCGACACTTTCACGTGGGTTGCTTCGTCGCAAGTGAGATCCAAAAGGACATTTCAGTCCGTCCGGATCAAATTTAGAATAACCAAAATCATTGATGTCGCTGATAACCCCGGGATCTTTGTCCGGAAAAAGGGTGATCGGCGCCCCACTCTGCCACCTTCCCATGATTTTTGCACCAAGTTTCAGACTTTCCTCTTCGTTATTGGTGCCATCTGGGTTTTTGGTTTTTTCATTTAAAAAAGTCCAAAACTTATGGACATCCTGTTCCAATTGCCGCATGACAAGAAAAGAGCCATTCCTTCCAATGTCCTTCAGCCCGCTTCCCCCTGCATCAGGAGCAAGGAGGTTCAGATTTCCCTGGTCTTTGACTATCAGCGGTGTGTCAGGATAGACGCCAAATTCATTTTCATAACCAAATAGAAATTCTCCGGCCTTTACCACATCATCTTTGGGACCTACCCTACCCGAACCTTCTATGATCGGTTGGGAAATACCATCCCTAAATCCAAAATGCTCCTTGTTGTCAGGCTGAGTCTGTCCGTCAATGGAAAACAGTTCTTCAAGTCCGTTTTCTGCAAATTTGGCTTTCAACTCTTCATAATATTTCAAACAGACGATTTTATCTTTTTTAATATCATCAACACTCTCTTTGTCATTGCCGAATACCATCAGACAAAGGTGGATGGGAAAATTACGATCCTTTGGTTCAATGAAATCATCGGTTTCATCAGAATCACCGGAATAATTGCCCCAATTCCATTTCTCGGGTGCACTGCTATCAGCATCTCCAAGCAATCTTGACCTGTGGGGAGAGACCATTCCCTGCCGGAATTCCCTTGAAAACGCATTGAGGTTTTCCTCATTTAGTCCAAGGACACTCAGACCCTTGTGGGTAAAAGCAATATTCAAATGTTTATAGGAAATCTTTGACTTATCATGGATATGTACCGCCGTGGTCATATCCTCCCAAGATTTGGAGAGCCATTTTTTGGCAGCAGTGGCATCAGTAATCTGTAGGTACACAAACCGCGAATACATCATGTGTGCATAGCCGCGGATGATATAGCCCTGAATATCTTCGAGTTCTAACTTTGTCATAAGGATATCAAATGAGTTTGAGGAATTTGGCTGCCTGACGTTCGGATAATGATTTCATCAGCTGTACCCTGATTTTGGTGTTATTGTTGACGTTTTTGATGGAAAGATCCGGATAGGCTGTGTACCATACATTGGTGACCAACTCCGAATTTCGACTCCAAGCCAGAAAATGTTCTTCGTCATAAGCACCTCCTGTGAGTAAAAAATTGGTTTTGGGAAAGACCTTGGTATTGGAAAAAATACCTGTCAGCCCCCACCCACTGTTGTCGATAAAGTCTCCAAGGTATTGCTGCCAGCTTCCATCAAAATTGCTGAAGAACAAAACCCGTGAATTGTCTTCAAACATGACCCATTTGGCAAAATGTATGGTCGGAATTCCCATCAGTTTACCTTGAACAAAAATGAATTTGATGAGGCCTTTGGAAAGGGCAAACATGGCTTTAATAGTAATCAGCCTAACTTTTCCTTCCTTCATGTCCACGAGTTGGGTAAACTGGTTTTGGTTTTTGAAGTCCTCATACTTTTCCAGTTCGGTTAGGAAATCACTATCCAATCCACTACGCTTTTTGGTAAAGTTCACATCCTTCCTTTCGTAGAAAAAATGGACAATCAACAGCCAAATGATAATCAAAGGAAGTAAAACAATCAGGATCAAGCCTAGGAAAATAAGTCCCAGCCAATTAATCCTTGGCATATGGACTTTCTGATTTAGAAATAAAAATTCCTCTTTTTTCAGTACTTCCTCTTTGATTTTCTCATGGATGGTTTTGGCGGAAACATCCTTCCAAGACCGGGAGTCCAAAAATTTTCTGATATGGTTTCTAAGGGCTTTTTCCTCCCTGATCTGCTTCACGGTCCGTCCCGGAGCACCAATATACACTGCTGCATCTTTTACGATACTTTTTTTGAGAAAAGCTATCCGGCTTTCGGGGCTTCTTTGGTCAATAACGGGATATGCTTCACAAAACCCATATACCTTATCTAAAATATGCGAGGTGTCGGTACAAAACCCTTTTAAAAAAGTATCTACATCCCCATCAAAATCAACCACAAAAACAAGCTTTGGAACTCTCGGAGTCGGGTCGTTGATCCAGGATTTTCCATGGTCGATGACTACCCACCGGGCATAATGGACAACATCCAACTTTTCAAATTCGGGTGGCTTTCCATGGTCAAGGTCAGTTTTAATTTTGTCTAAATATTCCATTAAGCCATCAATCTTGTTTTTGATGACCGGGACTATGATGGTGACTGAGTTTTGCCTCATAAGGAAAATATTAATTTATAAACTCATTTCTCTTTAAAAATTTATTTTCCATAAATCAGCTTTTTGGTGGGCCTTTCCAAATTTTAAATCAACATGGCAAAACCGCTATTAAATCAACTTTGCCATTTAAGATTGCTTCTTCAAGGCTGATTTACAAACAGGATATATGTAACAAATACAGGTAAATAGGTACTTTGAATATAAAATAAATTATTGGATAATCTAGGAGGTGGGGATAATCGGAAAAATTAGTAAGGAAAAACTCCGGAAGACAAAAAAAGACTTCTCCTCCGTCGAAGTGACAAGGAAAAGTCTTTTTCTTTTTGTCCCTGACCGAAGTCGAAGGGCTCTTGGTACTTGAGCGAAGTCGAAGAGCTCGCTTCCAGTAAGAGATTCTTCGGTCGTTCCTCCCTCAGAATGACGGGTAAGTCTTGCTTCTCGTCTCTCGCATCTCGCCTCTCTTGGTCCATGAGCGAAGTCGAAGGGCTCGCTTCCAGTAAGAGATTCTTCGGTCGTTCCTCCCTCAGAATGACGGGTAAGTCTTGCTTCTCGTCTCTCGCATCTCGCCTCTCTTGGTCCATGAGCGAAGTCGAAGGGCTCGCTTCCAGTAAGAGATTCTTCGGTCGTTCCTCCCTCAGAATGACGGGTAAGTCTTGCTTCTCGTCTCTCGCATCTCGCCTCTCTTGGTCCATGAGCGTAGTCGAAGGGCTCTTGGTCCCTGAGCGTAGTCGAAGGGCTCTTGGTCCCTGAGCGTAGTCGAAGGGCTCTTGGTCCCTGAGCGTAGTCGAAGGGCTCGCTTCTAGTAAGAGATTCTTCGGTCGTTCCTCCCTCAGAATGACGGTTAAGTCTCGCCTCTTGGTCCCTAAGCGAAGTCGAAGGGCTCTTGGTCCCTGAGCGTAGTCTAAGGGTTACTTCACATCTTTCATCAATTCCTCCACGGCTTTTTCCAACTGTTGGTCTTTTCCTTTGTCGATTTGTCCCGGCATGTTTTTGACTTGGAATTGGGGTTTGGTCTCGTTGTTTTCCATCCAATTGCCGGCTTTGTCTTTGGCTGAGATCGGTACAATTCCCCATCGACCACCATCAGGCAGCATTTCCCAACCAGCAAAAGAGCAGGTTCCCGGCGTAGGCATGCCGACAGTCTTGCCGATTTTCAGGTCGGTATACCCACAGGCAAAACAATGTCCATCGGAATAATTGCTTTCGTTGAACATCGCCAAGGTCGGCTTCGTCCAACGGAATGTCGGTTCATAGCCCACTTCCCTGTCTTCAGTGGCATAGGTGATGAATTTTTCTCCGGTAAAGAACATGGCCAAATCCGCCACCAAATCTCCGCCTCCATTGAATCTTGTATCCACGATTACACCTTTGCGCTCATGGTATTTGCCCATCATCTCCTCGTAAGTGGTGCGATATGGCCCATCAGACATGCCGGGAATATGGACATAGCCCAAAGTCCCGTTGCTCAATCTGTCCACTTCTTCCTGGTTTTTCTTTACCCATCGCTTGTATAGCAATTGGTTCTCCTCACCCAAATTGATCGGCTTCACAGTGACCTGTTGACGGGTATTTGTCTTTGGGTCCAATACTTCGATCAAAGTAAATTTACCGGATTTCCTGTTGAGGTATTGGGCAATGTCTTTGTCCAAGGCAATGGTTTCTCCGTCAATTTTCTCGATGACCATGCCGCTTTGTATGTTCATGCCGGATTTGTCCAAAGGTCCGCCCTTGAGCACTTCAACGATTTTGATTCCGGGATTTTTGAAAGAGTAATCCATAAAAATCCCCAAAGAAGCGGTGGCGTCACCTTGTGGTATATTTCGGCTGTACCTTGCGCCGGCATGCGAGACATTCAGTTCTCCGATCAACTCAGAAACCATCTCGGCAAATTCATAGCTGTTTCCGATATAAGGAAGGTATTTTTCATATTGGGCGGTCAAGGCATCCCAATCCACGCCGTGGAAATCCGGGGTGTAGAAAGCTCCTTTTGTGCGGATTTTGATATGCTCAAACATCTCTGCACGCTCTGCATCGGTATCCAAAGTCATTTCCCCGGCGATTTTGATCTGCTCCCTTTTGGTGCCTTTGTCGGTGATTTTGGAGATGTTTCCATCCGCGAGGAGGTACAGGTTTTTCATTTCTTTGTCCCATTCCAACCTGCCAAACCCTGCATCGAGTTTCAGTTCCATCTTGGTATCTTTTGTTCGAAGATCAGTGCTCCAAAGGTTCATCCCTTTTTCAAAACGGGCGAGGTAAAAAAGTTTCTCGCCATCCTTGTCAATGACCGCATCACCCAAAGCAGACGAATGGATTGTCAATTTGGCTTTTCTCTCTTTCAAATCTTCCCAATCGATTTGGATATCTTCTACCTTGGGAGTTTCTTTTTTTACATCCTTTTTGTCTTCATCCTTTTTTTCCTTTCCTGCTTTCTCGGTTTCCTTTAGCAGTTCAAATTCCTCTTTGCTTAACCGGAATCTGTCATAGGAATCCTTTGTCAAAAACAGGGTGTACACGTCGTTTTGAGCAGCTCCACTTGTTGCAAAACTCTTCAGGCCGTCTCTGTTGCTGAACCATATCATCTGCTTGCCGCCATTGACCCACTTCGGTCTGCTGTCACCATAACCGCTTTGAGTCAGGTTTTCCATGGCTTTTTTGCCTGAGGCATCCAATAGCACCACTTCGCCATTGGCCATGGTGGGATTGAATTCTGCCAACAGCCATTTGCTGTCCGGACTCCAAGTAAAATATTGGTCGCCGTCTCCCATGTGGAACAACTGCTCCGGAGTCATCAAAGTCACGGAAGTTTTGGTGGCCAAATCGAGAACTTTCAAAGTCCTTCTGCCTTCGATATAAGCCAATTTTTTTCCGTCAGGAGAAAAAATCGGCTGGTAATTGTCTACCTCCGAACTTACCAAAACCTCTTCTTGGAGTAAGGTGCTCGCAAAGAAGAAGATCTCCTCTTTTTCCCTCATCCTTTTGGTTTGGTAAATCTGCCACTTGCCATCCCTTTCACTTGCATATACGACTGATTTGCCGTCCGGCGCAAACTGTACAAAACGCTCCTGCTGTGGCGTATTGGTGATTCTTTTGGTCAGAGAACCATCCACAGAAGTCACAAAAACCTCTCCTCTAGCGATAAAGGCGATTTCTTTTCCGTCAGGGGAAATAGACATTTCTCTCACGCCACCATTGATACTGATATAGCTGTCAGCATTGGAAATACGCTGTGTGGTAATCGAAACGGCCACTTTTTTAGGTTGCTCGCCTTCTCTCAACGTATAGAGTTCTCCGTCATAAGAAAAACTCATCAGGCCATTTTTGGAAATACTCAAAAACCTGACAGGAAAATCCTTCAGACTGGTCAATACCGTTTTTTGGGAGGGATTGTCCAAACTCATTTTTTGGACGTTGAAGCTTCCCATCTCCTCGGTCAGGTAATAGACCGCTTTTTCTCCCGGAGCGAAAACAGGGTTTCTGTCTTCACCCCCAAATTCCGAGATCATTTTATGGGTATTGCTCGCAGCATCATACAACCAAATATCTCGGGTGATGGCAGATTGGTGTCTCTTGCGCCATTCGTTTTCGCCACCTTTTTTGTCATGGTAGATCATCTTGCTGCCATCGGTGCTGACCTGTACATATTCTGCAGGAATGGTCCACACCTGATCCACTCTTCCGCCTCCGATAGCCACCTGATAGAGTTCTGCCTGCGAACCTGTCGGATATTGTCTGTGTTCGGCAAGGTCCTGACGCACACCGCCAAAGATCACATTTTTGTCATCTGCAGAGAATGAATAAGGCATCTCATCATTTGAATGGTAGGTCAGACGCTTGGCATCTCCGCCAAGAGCACTCATGACATAGACATCAAAATTACCGTATCGGTCCGAGGCAAAAGCGATCTTGCTGCCGTCTTTGCTCCAGACAGGCATAAAATCATGCGCTTCATGGAAAGTCAATTGGGTGGCTTTTCCCCCCGAGGAAGGAATGCTATACAAATCCCCTTTGTAGGTAAAAACAATCTGCGAACCGTCAGGAGAAATGGAAGGATAACGCAGCCATTTTGGGGATTCATGGGCGAAAGCAAAAGAAAAAACAAAGAGCATCAATATGCTCAAACTCGATTTGATGATATGCATATGGGATTTGGAATTGTTTGGCTAAAATTATATAAATTTTGGCTTTCCAAGTCCTGTTTTTCAATTTTGGGCTAAATAGTTTTTAACCTACACAAAATGATTGCTGAAAACATCCAAATCTCAAAAACACCACCTCCACCTTACTATGCAGTCATCTTCACCAGCATCCGTACAGAAGTGGATGAGGGTTATGGAGAAATGGTGGATCAAATGGTCGAACTTGCTAAAAAGCAACCCGGTTACCTCGGGCAAGAATCGGCTAGAGAAGGACTGGGTATCACAGTCAGTTATTGGGAAAGCCTAGATGCCATCCGCAATTGGAAAATGGTCAGCGAACATCTATTTGCACAGCGCACGGGTAGAGAAAAATGGTACTCCTCCTACAAGACAAGGATTTGTTTGGTGGAGAGGGATTATGGGTTTGGATTGGAAGATTGAAAAATTGGAAGATTAAAAGGTTGGAAGATTAAAAGGTTGGAAGATTGGAAAATTAAAAAGTTGAAAGGTTTGGAAGGTTGGAAGGTTGGAAGGTTTGAAGGAATTAAGGACACAATACTGATTTCTAAATAAATCATGTTTTCTTTTCATCATTTCACCAATTCCCGCTCTCCATTCAGTTCATAGGGTTGGATGAGGACTTCCAAAGGCAGTCCGAGTAATTCTTTGATGTTTCTGATCATATCTACAGTCATTGCCCTTTTGCGGTTGAGTACAAGACTAACGGTAGTTTTACTGCCTATTGCAGGAATTAGGTCTTTTTCTTTTAAACCCTTCATTTCAATAGCTTCTCTGATTGCTTTAATGGGGTCTGGTAAATTGATTGGGTAGTGCTCTTTTTCATACTTTTCAATCAGTGTAACCAACAATTCCGCTTCCATTCCCTCAGGGCTATCTTGATGAGATTCAAAAACCTCGGCCAACCTATTCAAGGCAGCTTCATATTCTTGTTCGGTGGTAATTATTTTATCCCATTTCATTTTTAAATATTGTTTAAAGGTTTAAAACTGATCAATTGTGTTCGCGTCAACCTTATTGTATTCGGAATGTGTTCCAATAAATTTGATAAAGACCCATTGCCTAACATAACTTATTTGAACAATCAACCTGTACTTGTTTCCCGCAATGTTGAATACCACTCTGTTATTTTTCACAGGATCAGCATCAGGAAAATCTCTGACAACATCTGAAGACTTCTGCCAAACAGCACTTTTCGTGATCGCAAGCCAAGTTTCAATACTTGCTTTTGCATCAGGATGCCTATTGTAAAACCTGACCAGATTCCTTAAAGCGATAATGTTTTTCAAAGACTTATTTTTTTCAACATTTAAATCTAATATAAAGTTTTCAAAATGAAAACAAAAAATCCAATTCATGCGACTGAAAACTGAGACTGACCACTGCAAACTGTGACTGAAAACTCCCTTTAGCATTCAAAACCACAATTAAGAGATTCTTCGCTTCACTACCAATGACGTGAATCTCTTGGTCGTCACCCTGAGTGAAGCGAAGGGTCTCTTTTTTCTGAGATCTTTCATCCTCGTAACTCGGATTCAAGATGACGCAACACCCAACGTCATTTCTTTTCTGAACATTTTAAAATGTTGGGGACTCCGAATGACGATCCCCCTCCCCAAATTCAATCCAAAGCTGCTTTCCTACATAGAGGCTTTCTTCTTCGACATTGAGGTTGGAGATGCCTATGCCAAAGAGGCGAACCGGGGATTTGAGTTCTTCTTGGTGGAGGAGCTCCAAGGTGGTTTCCCATATTCTTTCGGGTTCGGTAAATTGCTCAAAAGTCTTGCTTCTCGTCTGAACAGTGAAATCGTGGTATTTGATCTTGAGGGTGACAGTTCTTCCTTTGATCCCGCTTCGGCTGATGCGTCGCTTGAGTTCTTCGAAAATCTCCTCCAATTCTACCAGCCACTCTTCCATTTTAGCCAAATCAGTTTCAAAAGTATTTTCAGCACTCAGCGATTTCCGGATGCGGTTAGGTTGGACTTCGCTCAGGTGGATGCCACGGACAATGTTGTAAAAGTGAAGACCTGATTTCCCAAAACGCTTGCTGAGGTATTGCAGGGAAAATTGCTTCAGGCCAAAACCATTGTGAATGCCCAGTTCTTTCATCTTGTCGGCAGTCACTTTCCCGATTCCAAAAAACCGCTCTATCGGCAACTTCTCCAAAAATGCTTCCGCATCCTTGGGCAAGATGACGGCCTGACCATTGGGTTTGTTGATGTCAGAAGCTGTTTTTGCCAAAAACTTGTTGTAGGAGATTCCCGCTGAGGCATTCAATCCGACTTCTTCTTTGATGCGTTTTCGGATTTCTAAGGCGATTCTTGTGGCAGAAGGGTTGTTCACCTTGTTTTCTGTCACATCCAAAAAAGCTTCATCCAAAGAAAGCGGCTCGACCAAATCGGTATAAGCATAAAAAATCTCTCTGATCTGATTGGAAATCTCTTTGTACCGCTCAAATCTAGGTGGAACAAAAATCAGGTGCGGACATTTCAGGGCAGCCATTTTGCCGGACATGGCCGAGCGGACACCGTACTTTCTGGCTTCATAAGAAGCTGCAGCTACCACGCCCCTTTCCCTGTTTCCGCCTACGGCAAGGGGCTTTCCCCTCAGTTCAGGATTGTCCATCTGCTCCACGGATGCATAAAAAGCGTCCATGTCCACATGTATGATTTTCCTGACGTTTTCCATAAACTATTTTCTTTCCAAAACCTCCATGATCGCAGAAGCCTTGAGCAGACACTCTTCATATTCATATCCGGCGTCCGCATCGTAGGTGATCGCCGAACCTACCGCAAAGTATCCATTGCCTGCATTTCGATCAAAAACAATACTTCGGATAACCACATTGAAATCAAAATCCCCATTCGCTTGAATATGTCCCAAAGTTCCTGAAAACCAACCTCTCTGAAAATTTTCATACTGCTCGATCAATTCCATGCACTTGATTTTTGGTGCGCCTGTCATGCTCCCCATCGGAAATGTGGCATGGAAAATTTCCTTAAGACCCAATTCTTTCTTTATAGTCGAACTCACCGTCGAGATCATCTGATGGACTTTGGCAAAGGGATAGACACCAAAAAGCTCCTCCACATCCACAGAACCAATTTCGGAGATTTTGGAAAGATCATTCCGCATCAGGTCAACGATCATCAGGTTTTCGGCTCGTTCCTTTTCGGAGTTAAGCAATTGGTTTTTGAGAAAATCATCTTCGACAGCATCCTTCCCTCTTTTGATAGTGCCTTTGATGGGTTGAGCGATAAGTTGATTTCCTGCTTTTTTGAGAAATCTCTCCGGAGAAGCTCCGATAAGGTATTTTTCCTTTGCTTTGAATAAAGAGGAAAAAGGCATGGGAGACTTTCCCACCAAATCCCTAAAACCTATAACCGGATTCCATTTTTGACTTTCAAAGGTAAAAGCAATGCAATAATTCAACTCGTACATGTCTCCTTCCTCGATGTGGTTTTGGATGGATTTGATGGCAGCGCAATAATCTTGTCGGGTGGTCAAAGGGTTCACTTTTACCTTGGGATTGGACAAAATCAGTTGGAATGACTTCTTGATTTCTTCGCCTATTTTTTTCCCTTCGGGATGAAAAACAGTGAAATTTTTCTTGCCAATTTCTATCCTGATTTCAGGAATAAAAAACAAGGACTCGGGACAATCGATTAAGACAGAATTATTGCTTCTAAGCTTTTCAACCTTGTTTTTGTAATCGTAACTGACGATTCCTACCAACTCATTTTTTCCATAAAACCGGTCTGCCTCAGCCAAATCCAAGCATTGATTGGCTGCAAAAATAACATTTGAAAATCCATCATGTGGATAGGCAATCCCGTTGTTCTGAAAAAATGAAAAATACGAATACTGTTTGTCAAACCATTGAAGCAAATGGCATTTCCAATCAGGATGCTCGGGAATCGAAAACACAAACTTTTCTGACATGTTGCAAAAGTAACGTAATGGCACAAAAAAAAGAGGAAACCTTACGGCTTCCTCTTTCAGATTTATATACTAAGTTGGATTAGTTTGCTTTGATGTCAAAACCTACAGAAACTGTATTGTAGATAAATTGATCTTTTGCTTTGTCAACTGCAGTGCTTTCGTCACCATAAGCCAAGCCCCAAGCAGTTCTGTCGATATTAAAACCTGCAGAGGCGGTTACAGCTCCGTCAACGATTGAAACGGTTGCAGGAAATTTGATGTTTTTGGTAGTACCTCTCATGGTAAGGTTGCCAGAAATCCAATGGGTTGGGTTGGCAGAAGCAACTTCAGAGTCCTTCTTTGGTGTATTTTCAGAAGCGAATTCTTCTTTGTCTGCAATCGCACCTGCTGCATAAGGCTCTATAGAAGTCAGTTCAAAAGTAGCCTGTGGGTGGTTTGCTGCATCAAAGAAATCCGGAGACTGAAGGTGTCCCCAAAGTTTTCCATAAAACTCATTTGATTCTTCCATGTCCTGGATTTTCAAACCGGTGATATCAAATACAAACTTTGCACCTGTAAGTTCTTCACCTTGCACAGTAACTTCTCCTGTAGACACAGGAATATATCCAAAATGCTGGCCTGTTGGCTTGTAGCCTCTCCAATTGATCTGACTTGTAGATGGATCTATAGCTAAGGTTTTTCCTGTAGCTTCTGCTACTTCAGCTGCGTCAGTTGCTTCTACGGTGTCTGTTGGTTTGCCGCAAGCTACCACGATAAAAGCAAGGGCAATAACTAATCCTGTTCTTTGTAATAATTTCATAGTGTTGAGTGTTGTTATTTTAAAATTGATTACACATGAATCTATGTATATACATGTAAAACTATTATTGATTAAAAAAGTTCAAATAAGTTAAAAAAAAATAAATTTGACCTTCAGGAATTTGTACACGATCAGACTATAAACCGAAAAATATGGCTTTAATTAAAAGTGTAAGGGGTTTTAGCCCAATTTTTGGAGAAAACTGCTGGATGGCAGAAAACGCGACGGTGGTCGGAGATGTGGTCATGGGCAAAAATTGTACAGTGTGGTTCAATGCTGTGGTCCGTGGAGATGTACACCACATTAGGATCGGTGATGATACCAACATTCAGGACGGCGCAGTGATTCACTGCACCTATCAAAAATCCGGGACAGTAATAGGAAACAAAGTTTCTATCGCCCACAATGCCGTGGTACATGGCTGCACGATCCATGACAATGTACTGATCGGCATGGGAGCGATTATCATGGACAATGCTGTAGTCCACTCAGGCGCGGTGATTGCGGCCGGGGCGGTGATTTTGGCGGGTACAATAGTAGAGGCCAACTCCATCTATGCGGGTATGCCTGCCAAAAAAGTGAAGGAGACAGGTCCAGAAATGCTTGAAGTGATAGAGCGGACAGCAAGAAATTATCCTATGTATGCCGAATGGTTTAAAGAAAGCGACGCGAAATGAAGGAATTCCTAACCAAATTCAGCACCAACAGAAACATTGCCCTACTTTTTGTCCTGTTTCTGGGATTTAATCTTTGGATCTTACCAAGTATGATGCCGGGAGAAAAACCGCTTGATTTGGAGATTTTTTATTCCTCGGACTACGCCTATGACAGAATAGACGGATTCACACCTGAAATCAGGAAGAGCTACCGAATAGGTTTGATGGTTTCGGATATGCTCTATCCATTGGTGTATGGAGCCCTGTTTTCATTCTTTATTTTCAGGCTTTGGCAAAATGAAAAGTTGGTCATTTTTCCCCTTGCCATCCTGTTGTGTGATGTCATCGAAAATATCAGCATCATCAATATTTTAAATCTATTTCCTGAAAAAAGTGACTTTTGGGGATCTCTGGCCGGAATTTCGACAGCTGTAAAATGGACCTTTTCGACTCTAACCATTTTTATTGTTTTGACAGGTGTTTTCAAAAAAGTGTTGTTAAAAAAACAATTGTAATGAAGAGGATGATTTAATTTATAGAATAAATTCCTGACCAATCTTTTTATGATGCCTGAAAAAAGTAAGCCTTTTTAGAAAGCATGATTTACATTATTGAAAAGGTAAAATTGAATGGACAAATATGATTCCTTAAAATCACGCTAACCATATTTTTCCAAAATTCTAATGTTTTTTGACCTCTTTATTTACCTCCGCAAGTTTCGTAAAATGTAAATTATGCAGGGTAAATTATTTATTTGAATCAGGTCCCGAAAACTTTAACCATATTTTTTTGTGAATCCCCAAAAGGGGACTATTTTTATTCAGATAAGAAAATTTTGGTATATGAAAGAGGAATATTTTAAGTGGTACTCACCCCATCTGCATAGAGACGTTCAAATGCTCACTTTTGGTCATGCGGGATATCCTATTGTATTGTACCCGACTTCTATGGGATCGTTCCATGAAAACAGAGACATGGGATTGATAGGTTCGGCAAGTTGGTTTATCCAACAAGGCCTGGTGCAGATATTCTGTCCGGAAAGTAATGACAGGGACAGTTTTTACAACAAGCAAATCCATCCCAATCAACGGATCCAAAACCACATTGCCTATGACCACATGATCCGCCACGAGATAGTAGAGAAAATCAGATTTAATACCGCCATCGGCAAAGTGGTAGTAGCCGGCTGTAGTTTTGGTGGATACCATGCTGCTAATTTTGCATTCAGGTATCCAGGTTTTGTCAGCCATATGTTTTCAATGTCGGGAGCTTTTGAAATCCGTAATTTTATGGATGGATATAATCACGGTGATATATTTTATAATTCGCCCTTAGAGTTTTTACCTGGCAACCATGACGGTGATTTGTGGAAAATGGACATCGTGCTCGGTACTTCCAATTGGGACATCTGCTTTGATGCCAATATCAGACTCAGTGATGTGTTGGAAGGTAAGGGAATTCGACATTGGCTGGATGTGCGGAAGGATAAGCATCACGATTGGCCGATCTGGAAGGAGATGTTCCCCCACTATTTATCAAGAATCAAGTTCAATTAACCAAATACCAACCATATATGAAAAAGATAGGAATTCTGTTTGGCATGGAAGACACTTTTCCCCATGCATTTGTCGAAAGAGTCAATGAAAAAAATGAAAAAGGAATTGTTGCAGAACCTGTTTTGATCGATAAGGTAATCCAAAACCAACTTTCTGAATATGCTGTCATCATTGACAGGATTTCTCAGGACGTTCCTTTTTATAGGGCTTATCTGAAAAACGCCGCCTTGACGGGCACGGCAGTCATTAACAATCCCTTTTGGTGGAGTGCTGATGATAAGTTTTTTAACAATGCCCTTGCGGATCAATTGGGAGTCCCTCTTCCAAACACTGTGATTTTACCCTCTGCAGAACATCCCACAGATACCACAGCCAAGTCCTTCAGAAACTTAAAAATGCCACTCGATTGGCAGGGGATTTTTGATTATGTAGGATTTCCTGCCTATATGAAACCCTACGCTGGTGGCGGATGGAAAAATGTCTATCGCCTAGAAAACAAAGAGGAATTTTTCCAAAAACACAGGGAAACCGGCCAATTGGTCATGTTGCTTCAAGAGGAAATCGTATTTCAGGAATATTTCAGGGTGTATTGCCTTGGGGGCAAAGCGGTCCGAATCATGCAGTATGAACCGCGCAATCCGCACCATCTCCGCTATGTGGTCGATGGACCTCCTGCCAGTAAAAAACTATTGGCAAAAGTGAAGGATTACACCATCAAACTTTGTGAAGGATTGGGCTATGATTTCAATACCGTAGAATTTGCTGTAAAGGACGGTGTACCTTATGCCATTGATTTTGGAAATCCTGCACCTGATGCAGATATCAACTCAGTAGGTCAAGCGAATTTTGATTGGGTAGTGGAAGAAGCTGCAAAAATGGCGATTGCCTATGCCAAATCACATAAACCCGGTCAGGTTAACCTCACTTGGGGGACTTTTATGAAAAATGCAGTCAGCTCCGCAAAAAGATTCTGATATATGAGAAAGTTACCTGTATTTACTTTAGGAGTCGAAGAAGAATATCAAATCATCGACCCCAACACCAGGGACCTGAGATCCCACATGTCCAAAATTGTAGATGGTGCCAAAATCATTCTCAAAGAACAGGTAAAGGCCGAAATGCATCAATCTGTGGTAGAAGTTGGTACCAATATCTGTCAAAACATTGCCGATGCCAGAAATGAAGTCTCTTACCTGAGAAGGAAAATCGTGGATCTTGCTGCAGAACAAAACCTAATAGTCGGGGCATCTGGAACCCACCCATTCTCAAAATGGCAGGAACAACCGATTACTGATGACCCAAGGTACCACATGATCGTCAATGAACTGCAGGATACTGCTAGGTCCAATTTGATTTTTGGACTACATGTGCATGTGGGCATAGAAAACAGGGAACTAGCGCTTCAAATAATGAATCAGGCATGCTATTTCCTTCCGCATATTTACGCCCTTTCGACCAACTCTCCTTTTTGGGAAGGGAGAAACACAGGCTTCAAAGCATTCAGAGCGCACGTCTTTGCAAAATTCCCCAGAACAGGACTTCCTGAATATTTTGATTCGGTGCAGTCTTATGACAATTTTCTGGAGACTTTAGTCAAAACAAACTGTATCGATAACCCAAAAAAAATATGGTGGGACCTGAGGATGCATCCTTTCTTCAGCACGATCGAATTTAGGATTTGCGATATGTGTCTGACCGTGGACGAAACGATCTGCATCACAGCATTGATCCAAGCTGTTGTGGCCAAGCTCTACAAAATGAGCATGATGAATACAAGCTTCAACATATACCGGATAGCCTTGATCAGGGAAAATAAATTCCGTGCAGCAAGGTATGGTACAGATGGGTTGATGATTGACTTTGGTCAGAAAAAAGAAGTGGCTTATAAGGAATTGATAGTGGAGCTTTTGGACTTTATTGATGATGTAGTCGATGAGCTTGGCAGCAGGCAGGAAATCAATTATGTGTATGAAATTCTCAAAAACGGCACAGGAGCGGACAAGCAATTGGCTGTTTTTGAAGAAAATAACCATGATCTGTCCAAAGTCGTGGACTTCATCGTGGGAGAATTCACAAAAGGAATTTGATCCTACAGTCCTTTTGATTAGAGGTGGGGAAATATTTTTTTCCCCACCCAACTTTAGAAATTCTTTACCTCTTGGCCTCAAAATCAAAAAATCACCATGCAAGAAAAAATCAAAGTTGCTGTTTTGGACATGTACAATGGTAAAGCAAATCAGGGCATGCGCTGTATTCATGACATCGTTGGGAGGTTTGCAGATGAGCTGAGTCTTGAGGTTTTTGATGTCAGACAAAATGCTGATGTTCCAAACATAGAAGACTTCAACCTATATATTTCTTCAGGAGGCCCGGGTAATCCCCTTGAGGGGGATGGTGTTTGGGACACAAAATACTACCAACTGATCGATGATATTTGGGTTTGGAATAGAACAAACGAAAGAAAAAAATATGTTCTTTTCATCTGTCATTCCTATCAGATGGCAGTACAGCATTTTGGGCTTGCTAAAGTAACCAGGAGAAAATCCACCTCTTTTGGGGTAATGACCATCCATAAAACCGAATCTGGGATGACAGATCCGCTATTCGAAGGATTGGACAATCCATTTTGGGCTATAGATTCCAGAGATTACCAAGTGGTGCAAGCCCATCAGAAAAAATTCAAAGAACTGGGTGCTGAAATCATTGCACTTGAAAAAATCCGAAACCATGTAGAGTATGAAAGAGCCATCATGGCCATCAGATTTTCACCGGAAATGGTCGGAACTCAATTCCACCCTGAAGCTGACCCCGTCGGTTTTTTGAGCCACCTCAAAAAACATGAAGTACGGGATGAAATCATTGACCTGAGGGGTAAAGCAAGGTACCTCGCCATGCTCGAACATATCGTCGAAGAGCATACAATCTATAAAACAAACGAAACCCTGATCGCAAACTTTCTGAGTCAATCGATCGGTTTTATCAAAGAACAACAAGCGATATTTATTTAATTATTTTCCTATGATTCAGCAGCACCGGGAGTTTTTCAACCTAAACTTCAATGTGGAAAAATACCAAGCTTTTTTGGATGACCTTGCCTCTGACTTTGACTATTTACCGACCTTCAGGGTAGCTGAGTCTCCTTTTTTTATTCCTGACAACCTCAAAGAACAGCTAATTGAAGGTTGTCAACATGTAGTCGATTTTATCAAGAGGGAGGATTTCAATTCTTTGACTGAAAAATCGCTGAGCTTCAATTTCAATGTGCCAAATCAAGACCAACACACTCAATTTCTTGCCATCGACTTTGGCATCTGCGAAGAGGATGGAAAGATCATTCCCAAATTAATCGAAGTGCAGGGATTTCCATCTGTGTTTAACTTTCAATACAATCTCTTTGAGAAAATAAAGAAGTCCTATCCCTACCTCTCTGAATTCACACCATATTTCAACGGTTTGGATGCTGAAGGTTACCTGACCATTCTCAAAGAAACAATCCTAAACGGGCATAATCCTGAGGAGGTCATCCTGCTCGAGATCGAACCTGAAAAGCAAAATACAAAAATTGATTTTTACTATTGCCAAAAGGATTTGGGGGTTCCATTTGTTTGCGTTACAGAAATTATCAAAAAAGGAAAACAACTTTTTTACACCAACTCAAAAGGTGTTGAGATCCAAGTCAAAAGGATTTATAACAGGGTGATTTTCGATGAGCTTGAGGCCAGGAAAGACTTGAACATGCAATTCTCATTTTTGGAGGAGCTGGATGTGGAATGGGCAGGACACCCAAATTGGTTTTACCGCATCAGTAAATTTATCCTTCCTTACCTGAAAGGGCCTTATTTCATTGAGACCACTTTATTGAGCGAGTTGAAGGAAATCCCCGCTGATCTGGAAAATTACGTCTTAAAGCCATTGTTTTCTTTTTCGGGCAGCGGCGTGATTTTTAATGTCAAAAAATCGGATGTTGAAGCAGTAAAAGACAAAGACCTCTTTATCCTTCAAAAAAAAGCAAAGTATGTTCCTGTTCTCCAAGCCATTGAAGGAAAAGTGAAAGCAGAGATTCGCATGTTGGCAGTATGGCCTGAGAAAAACGAGAACCCTACCCTGATCGGCAACCTTGTAAGGCTTAGCCGCGGGGAGATGATAGGTGTCAAATTTAACAAGGACAAAGATTGGGTGGGCGGAACGATAGGCTTGCTTGAAAAATAACATGTGTATCCGCTTTCTTGCACGTAGCCAAACAATCATTTGTTGGAGGAGCCATTAAACACCCGGTGGACTGTCGTCTGTGGAAGAGGAAGCGTATTCGATACAACCTCCTATAGCCCAACCGGCAACATTGCGGATATTCATAAAAAATAAAAGCTATTGCTTTCCTAGCAATGTCTCAAGAGGAACAATCTGGTAGCCTGATTTTTTAAGTCTATCTATCAGTTGGGGCAGGCAATTATAAAACTTGTCCGTCCGCTTTTCTCCAACGCCTACATGCATCAGGAGGATAAAACCATTTAATCCTTCGGGGTTCTTCTCCTCATATTCCCAGATACTTTCATAAATCTCTTTTGAACTGATATAATTGGACATACTTGGTTCTGTATAGTCTGCCTGGGTCCTGGTTCCCGATGAAAAATTGATCAGTTGAAAACCAAGCTTCGTAGTCCATTCACTGATTCTCTCATTGTAATACTCATATGGAGGTAAAAAATAAATGGTGTTTTCCTGCTCAATTCCAAATCTTTTCATCTCTTCATAATTGTCCAACAGATCCTTCGAAAATGTATACCTATCTAGCAAAAGCTGACTTCTATCCTCCCAAGAACAGTATAGAAGATGTTTGTCGGAATGGGCACCAAGAAAATGACCGTGGTACTTGATGGCTTTGATAAGTTTTTCAAACTCATGGTTCCTATAAAAATCCCCTGTGAAAAAAAACGATGCCTTCACCTTGTTTTTTTCTAGGGTCTTTAAAATATCCCAACCTCCCTCCGCAAATTCATGTCCTGTCAAAACCAAGGAAACCTGTTTTTTAGACTTATCACCCCTGACGATCCCGTCATACAAATATTGGTTTTGACAAAACGATTCCTGATAAAAAGAAAGAAGAAAAGCCATAAAAAGGCCTAAAAAGGTTCGTTTTGTTTTCATGAGAGATAGGGCTTGTTTTTTGCCTTTTGGGTTTGTTCCAAAAAGCCTTCTCGGTCCAATTGGCACCGAACAGAAAATTAACTATGGTTTAAATTGATCTGAATTAGATGAATGTCCTTTTTTATGGTATCCGGTTAGGCCTAAAAACATGTGAAAGGTGAACGATTGCTTAGGGGTGATTTCAATTTACTCGCGAGATTTCACACAATATTCCAATAAATTTGAATAATTCAAAATAAAGAAACACCATCTGTTTAAAATCACTTTATTTTTAGAATCTTTTTGATAGTTTCATGTCTTTAAATCTTTTGAGCATATATTTACCGCAATCACATTTCCAACCAATGATAATAGGGATTTTAAAAGAACCCCAAGACGAGTCCAGAGTAGCTCTTTTGCCTGAAGCGGTAAAAACTCTCATCAGCTGGAAAGTCTCGGTACGGGTAGAAACAAATGCAGGCGCGCGAGCCTATGCATCGGATGAACTTTATAAAGAGTCCGGCGCAGAAATCCACAGCAGAGAGGAGATTCTGTCACAATCAGATGTTGTGATCGGAATCCAACCAATTTCCCAAACAGAAATTACAGCCTTGAAACCTGAAGCCATCCTGATGGGGCAAATGGGTGCTCTTTTCAACCCAGAACTTACCTCCTACCTAATCCAACAGAAAAAAACTGCATTCAGTATGGAGTTGGTTCCGAGGACAACCCGCGCTCAATCCATGGATGTGCTTTCATCTATGGCCACTGTAACCGGATACAAAGCAGTATTGATGGCTGCCAATCTTCTTCCCAGGTTCTTCCCGATGTTTATGACTGCCGCAGGAAGTATCACGCCTGCGAGGGTATTGATTTTGGGTGCCGGTGTGGCGGGCTTGCAAGCCATCGCTACATCAAGGAGGTTGGGAGCTTCTGTTTTTGCATTCGATGTCAGGCAGGCGGCTAAAGAGGAAGTGCTTTCCTTGGGAGCCAAATTTGTCGATGTCGAAGGCGCCAAGGAGGACAAAGGAGCGGGAGGATATGCTGTCGAACAAACTCCGGAGTACATCCAAAAACAAAAAGACACCATCCATGAACATGCCACCAAGGCAGATATCATCATCACTACAGCCCAGATTCCTGGAAGAAAAGCGCCTCAATTGGTAGAAGAAAGAACCGTCAGGGCTATGAAGCCGGGTTCGGTGATCATTGACCTTGCTGCTTCCTCAGGCGGAAACTGTGCGCTTTCCCAACCGGATCAAACTGTGGAAATCAACGGCGTGCGCATCGTTGGAGTTGGAAATCTCGCATCAAGCATGCCACAGGATGCAAGCAAGATGTATGGCAAAAATTACCTAAACTTTCTCAAATTGATCATCAAGGACGGAAACATCAACCTTAATTTTGAAGATGACATCGTCACAGGCACCTGTGTCTGTCATGCAGGCAACCCGATCAGTCCAAGAATTATTCAAATGCAAAACAACTGACCATGGAACAAGTGTTAAGTTATATAGGCGAAAATATGGAGATGGTTTATTTCCTGCTGTTAGCCATCCTTTTGGGCGTGGAAGTGATTTCCAACGTCCCAGCTATCCTTCATACCCCCTTGATGTCCGGAGCCAATGCGATACACGGAGTAGTAGTGGTAGGTGCCATCATTGTCATGCTTCAGGCTTCTCCCGACAATTACCTCGCTTTGTCAGTCGGCTTCTTGGCTGTATTGGTAGGCACATTGAATGTCATCGGTGGATTTGTGGTTACCGACAGAATGTTAGAGATGTTCAAGAAAAAACCTAAGAAATCATGACGCTCAACATACTAGAAATCAGTTACCTCATCGCATCCCTGACATTTATCTTGGGATTGAAAATGCTCAGCAATCCGGATTCAGCTAGAAAGGGAAACCTCATCGCGGCTGCCGGCATGCTTATCGCCATTATTGCGACCATCACCCTATATCAGGATTATGATTCGGGAAAATTGATCAATTACGGGTTGATCTTCCTGGGATTGATCATCGGAACCGTCATCGGAACCATCATGGCAAAAAAGGTTCAAATGACTTCCATGCCCCAAATGGTGTCTTTCTTCAACGGGATGGGCGGTGCCTGCGCGGCTTTGATCGCGATCATCGAATTCCAACACCATCAGCACAGTACCGTAACCGGTTTTGATGGGGAACTGTTGGTGATGCTTTTGGGCCTTTTGATCGGTTCGGTTTCATTTTCCGGTTCTATTATTGCCTACGGCAAACTGGAAGGAAAAATCCAGGACAAAGTATTGCCGCTGAACCAAGTCATCAGCATGGTCATGTTAGGAGCAATTGTGGTATTGATCGTATACCAAATGGTAAGCGGTTCTGACCCCCTTCTATTCTATGTCCTTCTTGGTATTGCCTTGGTTTACGGCGTCTTGTTTGTAATGCCAATAGGTGGTGCAGACATGCCGGTTGTGATCTCCCTATTGAATTCATTTACAGGCATGGCTGCGGCTTTTGGGGGTTTCCTTTATGGCAACAAAGCCATGCTGACAGGAGGTATTTTGGTCGGTTCGGCAGGAACAATCCTGACCATCCTCATGTGTAAAGCGATGAACAGGTCCTTGACCAATGTATTGCTTGGAGCTTTTGGAGGAGCAGCCGCAGGAGGAGCGAAATCAGCAAGCGGAGACCAAACCGTAAGAGAAATCAATATTTCGGATACAGCCGTATTGCTTTCCTATTCACAAAGTGTTGTAATCGTACCGGGATACGGATTGGCAGTAGCACAGGCGCAGCATATTTGCCATGAACTCGAAAAATTATTGGAGGAAAAGGGAGTTGAAGTCAATTATGCCATCCATCCGGTGGCGGGACGTATGCCCGGCCACATGAACGTGCTTTTGGCGGAAGCTGATGTACCTTATGAAAGGATGCAGGAAATGGAAGAGATCAATTCCAAGTTTGCCAACACAGACGTGGTGGTGGTCATTGGGGCCAATGACGTGGTCAATCCAGCTGCCAAGAATGACCCTTCCTCTCCGATATATGGCATGCCAATCCTCGAAGTCGACCAAGCCAAAAATGTAATCATCCTCAAAAGAGGTATGGCGGCAGGTTATGCCGGTATAGAAAATGAACTCTTCTTCTATCCAAAAACCAGAATGCTTTTTGGAGATGCAAAAGCCACACTACAAAAACTAACTGCTGAGGTGAAAGAAGTGTAAAAAATTGTCCGATGACGGATGACAGATTTTTTGCAATTCTTTAATCTCTGCTGGGTTAATAACTGAAATCAGAATTTAAAATAAACCTCTTACTTCATGAAGACAAAAAAGCCCTCGCTAACAAGCTTGGGCTTTTTGCTTTTAGACTAATAAGAAAAACCCATCGGCTAATCAAAATTTCCTAGAGAAAATTGAAACAAGCATTTTGGCTAATCAAAATTCTTAAAAAAAACTGCCTTTTCTTCCCAATTAGATCAGCGAAGAGAAAGCAGTTTAGATGATTTGATCTAATTCTACTAAAATATGCATATATGCATTGATTTCAGTAAAATGATTTTCCAATTTAAAGCATGGCCGGAAACCATAATGGACGGTACATCGGTCTTCCGACTTCCGTCTTCCAACCCGTTTGTGGAAGATTATTGGCCTCCTGGCAAAGTAGCGGACAACCAAAATAAATAGATCTACCTAACCCCAAAAACATATTCGATCTTATGGCTGTAAGTTTCTCCCGGATTCAACCTTGCTGTAGGGAAATCAGGGCGGTTTGGAGAATCGGGAAAAAACTGAGGCTCAAGGCAAAAACCATAGTTTTTGGTGTAAGTCACTCCATTGGTAGTCTGCTTGCCATCCAGGAAATTTCCTGTATAAAACTGCACACCGGGCATATTGGAATACATCGTAAAGACCCTTCCTGTACCTGCATGATAGGCTTCCGCCATTTTGGTAAGCTGGCCATCGTGTTCTTTTTTCACGACAAAATTATGGTCATAGCCGCTTCCTGTATCGGCAATTCTTTCGCCGATTTTGTGTGGGGTAGTAAAATCAAAAGGAGTACCCGCCACAGGCGCAATCTCTCCTGTCGGTATCAGACCGGCATCCACGGGTGTATAGTTCTCGGCAAAAATGGTCATCTCGTGTCCAAGAATATCCTCTTTCATATCGCTCAGGTTGAAATATCCATGTTGCGTGATATTGACGACAGTCGGTTTGTCCGTCTTTGACTCGATGTCAATGGATAGTTTATTGTCCTTGGCCAAAATAAAAGTCATCGTCGTAGTCAAAGTTCCGGGATAGCCTTCTTCGCCATCAGCACTGACATAAGTCATTTTGACTCCCACAGCATCTTCGAGTTCAAGCATTTCAGCGTCCCAGATTCTTTGGTTGAAACCGACTTCTCCTCCATGCAGGTGGTTTTCACCGTTATTGGTAGCCAAGGTATATGTCTGCCCATCCAAATCAAATTTTCCTTTGGCGATTCTATTGGCATACCTTCCTGCTGTCGCGCCAAAAAAGTAACTGTCTGTGACGAAATCTTCTACTTTATTGTAAGTAAGCATGACATTTCCTGAATTGCCGTCACGGTCAGGCACAAATATCCTTGAAATCGTCGCCCCGTAGTTGGTCAGTTCTACTTCCATGCCATTCCCGTTTTTTAGGTTAAAGACCTCGGCATTTTTGCCATTCATTTGGATATTTTTTACCATAACTTCAAATTTGATTTGTTCTTCCACCTTTTGCTCTTTTGGGGCTTGGCAGGAAATAATGCTATAAAATAAGATGAGAGTGAATAAATAGGTTAAGTTTTTCATTTTGGAGGGTTTATTAGGTAATATAAAACTAAATACCAGAAAATGAGCTCTATTTTAGGTGAAAATCAATCACAGCATTTTCAGTGGCTTCATTTTTGGAAGTAAGGTAGAAAAACTGTTCCAACTATGAAAAAAATCATCTTATTATCATTGGCTGTAGCCACTTTAAGTGTATCCTGTGTTTCCAAAAAGAAATACGTCCAACTTCAGAACGACAAATTCCAAACCGAAGCTGCTTTGGCAGAGACACGTCAGCAAAAAGAAGCTTTAGAAGCTGAAAAACAAGTTTTGGAAGATAAAATGGGAAGAATCGAAGCCCGCGTAGCTGAGTACAATAGCAGAATCAATTCATTGAAAGAAGAAAGCGACTCTAAATTCAATTTGGATGGAAAAACTCCCATGTCCAATGACACTAGAGGAAAACTCAATGCAACTTTGGCCAATGTATCTGCTGCAGAACTTGAGGGAGCAAACAACCTGGAAGATTCCATCAATGTGGCGATTTCCCACAACCTAAAAAAATCCATTACTGACGGTACAGCCGAGCAAAATGATGACATTCAGATCACTGTAGACAAAACAGTCGTAATGATCAATGTATCTGACAGACTTTTATTTAATACAGGTAGCTATCAGGTATCCCGAAATGCTGATGGCTTGCTCAAAAAATTAGCCGAAGTCATCAACTCAGAACCTTCTCTTGAGGTGATGATCGAAGGTCATACTGACCCTAGAACAATCCAGACCGGTGTACTCCAGGACAATTGGGATCTAAGTGTCAAGAGAGCAACTTCTATCGTAAGGATACTAGAAACCAAATACAAGGTGGCACCTGAAAAAATGATCGCTGCAGGTAGAGCTAGCTACATACCTTTAGTAGAAAACGACAGCAAAGAAAACATGGCCAAAAACAGAAGGACCAGAATCGTTCTCATACCTGATATGGATAAGTTCTTTGCCATGATTGAGAATTGAGATTTTCAAAAAAACTAAACCAGAAACCATAATAAAAATTCAAAAGCCGGGAAAATTCCCGGCTTTTTTTGGAATAGAATTTCACATTTCCATCATTATTTTTTTTTACATAGCTCCTTTTGGTTCTTTGGATGCAAAAGGCTCAAATGGATAGTTTTTTGGTAAGACTTCCACCCCGGTAGTAACTTTGATAGGGGCTTGTCCCGGATAGGTAAGTTCAACAAAATACCCTTTGTAACCTTTTTCAGGCTCTTGAATTTCGACCTCATATCGGCCGCTTTCATTGATCAGGATTTCTGAAGAAGTCCATTTTGGACCCAATATATCAATTCTGAAATCACGTGATTCCTCGTTGAGGGCAGACCAAAGTTTGATGGAGGCAGGTTTCTCATTGGGATCTGTGGTGATCAATATTTTTTGTCCTTGGATTTTCCAGTCATATTTTGGGCGCGGAGTATCATTCAAAACAGAAGCATAAAAAGCAATCATATTGGGTAAGGCATCGGACTCACTCAGGTCATGTCCAAAGTTGGGAACATATTGGATGTGCTTTTCTCCTTGTAAGCTATCCCAATAAAACTTCCAGCTATCGGGGAGAAAAAACTGATCTCCCGCTGCATTGATCAGCAGTTTTGGCATGTCATAATCTTCAAGGTAGGAATAAGGTTCGGTGATTTCCAAAAGCCTGTCGTATTCTTTAGACCCTTGCCAATCCATAATTCCCTCCCTCACATAGTCATCAACTGCCGGCGCCCAAAATCCATAATTTCTCCAATGATGCTGAAAAGATGGTACAATATTCAAAAGGTCAATAACAATGGGAACCATCGCAACTACCCTCTCATCCACAGCAGCTGTAGTCCAGGTCGTCCATCCTCTTTTTGAAGCACCCGCTACCACATATTTATCTACCTTTTTACTGTGTTGTTTTTGGGCTACTTCCGTAACCACGTCCATCGCCAATTTGACGGCTTTGGTCATTGGTAGACGCGCCAGCCAATAGGCATCTTCATCTTTGGCACCACCTTCCATAAATTTTCTCCAGCCATAGGCAATGATCGCATCCTCATACCTTTCACCGAAAGTATCATTGGCAAATACGATTGGCTGAAAGGGCACATTGTGAATCTGTGCCACAATTGAATTGGTCCGCGTGGCGGCCGCTAAAACCAAATCATCCGGTTCTGTAGGTAACTTAGAATTTTTACTTCCTCCACCAATCCACATCATACCAGTCTCATAGGGTGTGTCTTTTGGGACTACCATCGAGACGTAATGCCACCATTCAGTGTCATCTACAATGTCTTTGGTAAGCCAATGCTGTGAATGCATCTTCATCACATGGTAATCATACCCTTCACCTTCTGAGCTATGTATGGTTTCATACCTGAAAGTAGAATCAACGGCATGCACATAATCATGGAGAAGTGTATCGGATTTTTCAGAGATGCCGACACCTTCATCTTGCTTGGTCTGACAGCTACTTCCTGTCAAAAAAATCATAAAAATGGCTAATGATTTCAAAATAATTTTAGTTAATCTTTGGTTCATTGGTATCTTTATTAGGTTGATTTACCAAAAGGTAAGCAAAATCAATAAAAAGACAATATTTGAAATCATTATCGATTCAAATCCCAATCAGATAGAGATTATTTGGTGCTTGGAAAATCATTCAAGACATGTAAGTGAAACGATTTAACTATTTACTAAGGTAATTATCAACCAGTCAATGCAACTATGTAAGTTTTTATTTTACCTAATTAATTTTTATTACAAAACATAAAATGGTTTTTTCAGACTTTTGATTAATTTAGTGAGATAAAAAATACTCATAAGTTAGATATATCCAATCATGACAGATATTGACAAAAAGCAGCATTGGGAGAATATTTACCAAACAAAGAATTTTTCTGAGGTGGGTTGGTATCAGAAAACCCCGACCGTTTCACTCGCCTTCTTTGAAGCATCTGAAATTCCAAAAGCTGCCAAAATTATAGATGTTGGCGGTGGGGATAGTTATTTGGTTGACCACCTTTTAGATTTGGATTTTGCACATATACATGTACTGGATCTATCCCGAAGAGCCATTGAAAAAGCAAAAGAGAGATTGGATAAAAACGCTTCAAAAGTAACTTGGATCAATTCCGATATCCTACACTTCCGTCCCAAAGAAAAATATGATGTTTGGCATGACAGGGCTGCGTTCCACTTTTTACGCGATTACGATGAAATAGAGAAATATGTACAAATAGCCAATCATTCAATAACCAAAGGTGGATTGATGCTTATAGGTACTTTCTCTGACCAAGGCCCTACATATTGTAGCGGACTGCCTGTCATGCAATATTCCATGGAGCAATTAGCCGCAGTTTTCAAACCTTATTTTAAAAAAACAATTGCCTCCAAACCGACCATATCACCCCCGGCGGCGCAAGGCAACTTTATACATTTTGCGATTTTAAAAAGGTCTAAAAACCAATCGCCCTTAAATCAGAACTGATTAACTCCTCCATTTGAAACTTTCCATGTCCAAACAAATAATTGACTATTTAAAAAAAATAGGGAGCTGCTGCCCCCTATACTTCTTCACTAAAGAAAAACATCATCGGACAAATTGATCCTTCGCTATTTTTTCTTAAACTTTTGCAAGTTCCAAGCCTCTGATTTTATCTTTCAGTTCTTGCAGTTGAACTTTCATGTTTCCCATCACTTCTTCCGTGTCAATCGGGAAATTGGCGATCAAATCCTGGTAATAAGCAATTCCCTGAGACAGGTTGGTTTTGAATTTTTCCACATAGGTCTCAAACTTCTGTGTTTTTTCAGGCAGCGATTTGCTGATTTCATGCTGAAGGTGTTGGACGTAGAGCTGTAGCTCTTTCACAAAAACCTGCGGTCTTTCGGGATCGAGGGCAATGCTGACCTTGCCATAGATATGGTCAAGCATTTCTTTTAGGCTAAAAACCCCTTTAAAGTACGCCAGATTAGGTCCTGGGCAAATTGTCACCGCCTTTAGGCTTCTTCTTGGCTCCTCACCTTGGTTCAAAATCACCGAAGCGCTCAAACCCTCACAAAGACAGTCTTTCTCCAAAACTTCGTCCATTTCCAATTGTGATGTTTTTCCCTCCGCATAATCTTTCAACTTGAGGTTTTGGTATTCCCGTGAAGCTGTGCAGATCGGTTTGGAAGAAAACTCTGTGCTGAAAGACAGGAATTTTTTGTAGCAAGGACTTCCGGGCCTGTTTTTTTGAATCCTCGAAATCCGCTGTTCCTCCCCGCTGCTGCTGCGGAGATTATTGAAAGGAACACCCAAAGGAGATGCATGGCTCAGGTAATAGTCCGATTTCCGGGATTGGATCAACCTGTCCAAGGTATCCTTGTCCACGCTTGTCGCTTCGGGTACGAGTAAAAAAGGGCTTCCCCAACCGGTACCGTCTAGTTGGTAATAATTCATCAGGAATTTGTCCTCTGCTGCAGAACCAATACCACCTTGGTAGGTGATCTTTGGCATGATATCCTCTGAGAGCAGGTGACTTCCCTTGTCAGTCAAAGCCTTTTGACAGGTATCAAACAATATTTGTCTCAATTCCGCTCTGTTGTTTTTAAACTCTTCCAATATCGGACCGATCAATAATCCGTCAGTGGCAAAGGCATGACCTCCGCAGTTGAGTCCCGATTCGATCCTGAATTCAGAAACCCACAATCCTTTTTTGGCCAAAAATCTACCTTGGATCAAAGCCGAACGATAATCGCTGACTTTGAGGATGATGCCTTTTTTGATTTTTCCATTTAGGTCAGGAAAGAAATCAGCAAACTGCTCAGCATAGCCATACAGTGCAGGATTCATCCCGGCAGAAAACACGACCGAAGATTCCAGGTCACTTTCTGCAAATCCCCTAAGGGCAGAAAGGGCATCTGAATATTCTCTCGACAGTTCATTTCCTTCTTTGTCAAAGTTGATTTTGTCTACTTTGGTCATGATGTTGACATCGATTTTCCCAGGGGAAATAGCCGCTTTCAACCTGCTTTGGATGGCTTCTTTGGCTTCTCCCACTTCCTGCTTCATTTTTTCATAAAGAACATATAGACCATGACTTTCGGGCAACAAAGTGAAATATTCATTGATAGCAATACTGTATTCAAATGACTGGGATTTGAGATCCTCCATTTGTTTGTTGACAGCATCATGTGCTAAATTGAGGTAAGCTTTGATCCTGTTGGCACGGGAATCATCGGTTTTGTCGGTGATCGGCAGGTAAGGAATCTGCAGCTTTCTGCTGTAAATGCGCCTTAGGTCTTCCAACATATGGTCATCCATGATGGAGACCACGGAGGAAATCCCGTATTTGGCAACTTTCATCGGAGTGTCAGCTGTAAAACCCAATCCCATGACCGGGATATGGAAACTATGTGCGGTTGTCGGGGAATTGAACATATGCGTGAGCTTGATCGGTTTTTTTATACTTAGTACAAATATGAAGCTGGCAAAGCTAAATGCATTGAAAAGCCAATTAGGAAACCTCCATCATTAGACAATATGATTTTGGTCAGGGAAAAAGAAAAACAGTTCTTATAAACCAGGTAAACTATTATAATTCTTGAGTGAACCTACAGATGATCGAAAAAAGACATGGCATCCCCTCAAACCCCAGCAACCAAAGAAGTAATAACTGCGTAAAAATTTTTGTCAATTCTTTGTTTTCAATTGTTTCTTCTATTCAATAGTTCTTTTCTTTGATCCTCTTTACCAAACTTTATAAAACTCTATGAAGACTAACTCCTATTTCTCTATTTTCCTTTTCTTCATTGCGCTTACTTTTTATTCCCAGGTGTATGCACAGGGAATTTACACCGCACGAGGTTATTGGGAAGAATCAAACAAAGAAACATACCGAATCATCAAGCAAAAAAGCATTACAGGCATCGCCCTTACGGCTGATGAGGCCTCCTACCTGCAAGATTTTGAAACTTACCTTTCCAATTACTACCAACGCCTTTCAGAAGATGAAAAATCATTCTATGCTAAAATGAAAGAACAGTGGGACAGGGAATTAATGGGACCTCTCAATATTCAGATCATAGAAGAAGAATTTGAATGGCGAAGCAGGGACTATGCGGCCAATATCCTCTTTGGAGCATATTACGGTGCAAGTTTGGTGGCAGTCACAGAAATCAGTAGTGCAGCCACTCTTGGGATCCCCTTGTTGACGGGTGGACTTTGGGCATTGGGGCCGGTCATTGTCCCCAAAAAATATGAAAACATCGATCGCTCTGTCATCCGGGCTAGCACCACCGGGAAATTTCTTGGACTGATATATGGCGGGTCCTTGGCATTGATGATTGGTGGGAATGAAGACTACACAGGACAATTGGCTTTGGGGCTTTCGACTTTGGGAAGTATCGCATTGGGAGAAGTGGGTTTTAAAATGCAGAAGAACAGAAATTTTTCTGAAGGTCATATCGATTTGGTCAGCCACTACGGCACAATAGGCCCATGGTTGGCGGGGGCTTCATTGGGAGCTGCGGAATCGGAAAATTTAAACCTTTATGGCGCAGCTTTTTTGGCGGGTGGAGTCGGTGGTATCCTTGTAGCAAATAATGTTTCCAAAAAATACGATTATACCAAAGGCGATGTAAACAACATTTCAGCCATGTCTTTTGCGACAACAGGTATTGGTTTTGCAATTTTCGCAGAAACACTCCAAAATGATGCGTCAAGTGCAGCGTTACTATTTCCTGCAGCAGGCACCGTGGTCGGTACCATACTCGCCCAAAAAGCTGTAAAGGGAGTTTACCTCAACAAAAAGCAGGGAAGCACCATCGCACTTTCAACGGGCGGTGCGGCACTAGTCGGTCTTGGACTTACGGCGATCTTCGAAACCAATTCCCCTACTCTATGGGTCGGTATTCCTTCGGTGTTTGCATTGGCAACACAACAAATCCTTTTTAACAAATATAAAAAAGACAACCTTTCAGGAGATTTCCTAGGCAAAATAAACAAGGACAAACCCTACAGATTTACCATGAAAGTGACTCCTGAAAATTACTTCGTCAACCAAAGAATGGCTATCCCTTTTGGCATCGTCGGACCAAACACCAACATTTCCAATCCTTTAGTCAACCTGAAGCTGGCTTTCTAGGTTGTCGGGGCTGTCCCTCTCCATAATAAATTGCCTCCTGCTTTAGCTAGAGGTGAATGAAAATCAACAGAATCTCCCGGCTTTAGCCAAACCTAAAACAACTGCTTCAATAAGATTATCAGGTTTTGGCTAAAGCCGATTCTTACTTGCCCTTTATTTTTGAATGGGCTAAAGCCACATTCCTGTTTAACCTCAATATTCCAATACGTCATTCCCCTTTCTGAACATTTACAAATGTTGGCGACTCAGAGTGACGACCCCTAAGCTCATGCCGGACCGTAGCCTGCGAGGTGAAACAGCTCATCACCCATTTAGAACTCTACGCAGCGTTGGAGTGAAGCCCCCTCACATCATGCTGAACGTGGTGAAGCATCTCTATATTCGTTGAGACTGTTCACTGCGTTCAGATTGACGATCCAAAAAAAATTACCTCTACAAGAAATTATCCGTGCCAATAGTCACACCAAATGGCGTAACTTGTCCGTAAACTTGTACTTTATTTAAAAGATGAGACAGTCCCAAAAACAGTTTTCAGCTTCTATCAATCAAAACATTAAAACAAAAAAATAAACAGAATTATGTTCTTCGAATTAGTTTATGACAAAAGTCTGGCGCAAGCGAGTTACGTTATTGGATGTCAGGCAGGAGGTATTGCCGCAGTAATTGACCCAAAAAGAGACGTGGACACTTACCTCAACATTGCCAAAGCCAATAATTTAAAAATCACCCATATCCTCGAGACACATATCCACGCAGATTTCCTGAGTGGTTCGAGAGAACTTGCTGCATTGACAGGGGCTGAAATGTACCTTTCTGATGAAGGGGATGAGAACTGGAAATATGAATTTCCTCACAACAAAATCAAGCACGGTGACATCATCAAATTGGGAAATATCACCTTTGAGGTGCTCCATACACCGGGCCACACACCTGAAAGTGTAAGTTTCCTGTTGACAGACAGACCTGCTACCACCGAACCTGCGATGCTCTTTACCGGGGATTTCGTGTTTGTGGGAGACGTAGGAAGACCGGATTTGCTGGAGCAAGCTGCAGGCATCAAAGGCACGCAGGATATCGGGGCAGCACAGATGTATGATTCATTGCAATCTTTTGCCAAACTCCAAGAGTACATTCAGGTTTGGCCGGGTCACGGCGCAGGTTCTGCCTGTGGCAAAGCCTTGGGGGCAGTGCCGATGACGACTGTCGGTTATGAGAAAATCAGAAACTGGGCATTGAACCTGCTCGATGACAAAGCGGCATTTGCCAAAGAACTTCTTGCAGACCAGCCTGAGCCGCCAAAGTACTTCGCGATGATGAAGAAACTGAACAAGGTGGACAGAAAGCTGTTGACTGAAGTACCAAAAATCAAAAACCTGTCAAAAGATGAATTTGCGAAAGTCAAGAAAGAAGGCCTAAAAATCATCGATGCCAGACCTTGGGAGGAATATGCAAAAGGTTTCCTAAAAGGTACGCTAAGCATTAGCAACAACAACTCTTTCTCCACTTGGATGGGTTGGTACCTGAACTATGAGGAGCATTTTGTTCTTATTGCCCGAGAATCTGAAATCGAAGAACTGACCAGAAAACTGATGAGAATCGGTTTGGATAATATCCATGGATTTATCACTCCTGATCAATTGGCTTCGTTCGAAGCAGGACATCTCGAAAACTACAATCCCATCGACAAAGAAACTGTCAAAGCCAAACTTGAAAAAGGAAATGTGCAAGTAGTCGATGTCAGGGGTGTGGCAGAATACAAAAAAGGGAAAATCGATTCTTCGGACAACCTCTTCGTGGGTAAACTTCAATTGAACCTCGATAAAGTTTCCAAAGACAAACCAGTCATCATCCACTGCCAAGGCGGTGCAAGGGCAGCTATTGCCTACTCTATATTGAGAGCAAACGGATTTGACAATATCCTGAACTACTCCGGTGGCTACAACGACTGGACAGCTTAAGCATATTTGATTCCCAAAACCAAAAAGGAGGACTGAAAAGTCCTCTTTTTTTGTTTTATGGTGGAAGATTATGGATTCAGATTTTTTGGCTAAAGCCAATTTGGTGATTTTATCAAATTTCATTGAATGGGATAAAGCCACATTCCTATTCAATATGAGTTCCATTTGATAAATCCCATCTCGATTTTATGACAAATCCCATTTGAATTGCCTCTTGCTTTAGCTGGAGGCAAAATGAATTCAAAATCCAATGGGCTTTAGCCAAACTATTCCTTGAATTTTTCAAATCCATATTTGCTCATAAATTCATCATACTCTTCCTGAAATGATTTTTTGCGATCGTGCTATTCTTGGTTTTTAGCTTGATAATGAAAAACGGATCCTGTCATTAGTATCAGGGCATGTTCCCCTATCCCTCAGGTACATTCCCGCCCACCATGTCCTATACTCCCCCTACTGATACTCCGTGTCCTAACTACCCATACTACGTGTCCTAGCTATAGATACTCCGCCTCTGGGTTACCCTTGAGCTACATCCCATCTTCACAATCCTTGAAGTAACTTACTAGATTACCCCTACCATTTCGGTATTGAAGATTTACCTAATTACAAAATCCATGACCGAAATAACCAACTAATGCACTTCTTTTTTCCATGGGCTGCGGTGCATGGCAATTCCTGGTATTATGAAGATTGTTTTAGCACCTTCCCCATGGCTACCAATATTTCGCTCTGCCGCGGCGGACTTTTTGTTTGTAGACCTTCTGCGTCAATCTGCGATATCTGCGGGAGATAATAAAACCTACTATTTTCATTGCTCTCTGTGGTGAAATTTTTATAATAGAATAAATCTATTGGGTGATAAAAATCATAAAACGTCTATTGGGATTTTTGTAGATTTAATTTTGGGTTAAAGCAAACTTAAAGCAAAAATACCAGGGTAAAAATCAAGAAAAACATCGCCATCAGTGATTTGGGATTTGTTTTTTTATCCTGGTTCGGGAGATTCTTATTCACTGAATCTATTTTACACAGGACTGATGCTGATCAAAAAAAGATCCTACTCCGACATCCATTTTCAATATAAATGATAGACACTATGACTACCATGAGACTTGACATTCTATCATTATTGCCCGCCTTGTTGTGGATTGGCATTCTTTTGTACCTGCATCAGAATAAAAAAAACGAAGTCTCTATACAACTCCAAAAGAGTGAACAGAACTTAGAGGGTCTGGTCTTGATGGACAAGTATTGCTTTGCCTGTCACCATCCGGGTATGGGTCAGGGACCTTCCGCACGGATTGGACCGCCGATGTTCAGGGTAAGGGAACATTACTTCAGAGAAGGAATGGCAAGGGAAGAGTTTGTAGATCCCATAATTGCCTATGTGCAGCATCCCAGTCAGGACAAATCCAAAATGCCCGGAGCCATCCGAAACTTTGGGCTGATGCCACCGCTGCCCATCGACCAAAAAGACCTGATCAGCATCGTCAATTACATCTATGACCATGACCTTGCATCCGAACAATGGATTAATGAATGGAAAGATCTTAAAAAGCAGGAAAATCCACTACTCTAAAGTAAAAATCACCGATATCATTGTTATGAAGTACCTGGCCTTTCTCTTTTTCTTTTTTCTTCCACAAACAGATCAATACAAAGCTGTGAAAGAACAGATGGTCAAAAACCAGATTGCAGCCCGGGGAATTGCCAATCAGACTATTCTCGAGGCCATGAGGAAAGTACCGCGGCATCTATTGGTTCCCGAAGACCAAAGGGAATATGCCTATGAAGACCTTCCGCTTCCCATCGGTGAGGGGCAGACCATTTCACAACCCTATGTTGTCGCTTACATGACCGACCTTATCACTCCAAAAAAATACATGAAAGTCTTGGAGATTGGGACGGGTTCCGGGTATCAGGCTGCTATTTTGGCCGAAATAGTAGAAGAAGTCTATACCATTGAGATCGTCGAAAGTCTCGGAAAACGTGCAAAAAAGGATTTAGACAACTTAGGCTACACCAATATCAATTTCCGAATCGGAGACGGCTATCTAGGTTGGAAGGAACAAGGTCCCTTTGATGCGATCATTGTCACTGCGGCGGCGGAGAAAGTGCCCCAACCGCTGATCGACCAACTCAAAGAGGGTGGTAAAATGGTCATTCCCGTCGGACCGCAAGGAAAACTACAGGATCTTTTACTTCTCGAAAAATCGAATGGCCAAATTAAAATAACGAACCTAGGCCCTGTGAGGTTTGTACCTTTTACAAGAAAGTAATTTAATTGTTTCAATCCACAATAAACTTGATCATCTCAAAACGGTCATTTACCTGGATTTCCAGAATGTTGATTCCTTTGGGTAACTCCCGGACCAGAGCCGAAAGAACCTCATTCATTTCCCTTTCACTTGAAACATAGTATTCTTTGGTTCCTCCAAAAGAATTGATGATCCTAAATCGGATGAAAAGGTCATTGGCCGGAATGGTTTCCCCCAACCTCACCATGAGTTTATTTCCCTTATTTGGATTAGGATATATATACCAATTGGCGAGACTTTTGTGCACGCTTACAGGGGTGACTGTCATGATACGGCCAAAAGTATAATTCCCATTTACATCTACTTGCCTGATCCTGTAATACAGCCTGTCACCGGTCATGGGAAAGTCAATATCCTCAAAACTGTAACTTATTTGCTCATTGGACCAGCCTGCACCTTGAACTTTGCCTATTGGAATAAAATCATATACCCCTTTCACAGACCTTTCTATTTCAAAATGGCTATTTTCCCACTCAGCAGTAGTGACCCAATATAAAATGATTTGATTTTCTTCCTCATCATATAGTAGCTGTTCTTCAAGTATTTTGATCGGTAACTTGCGGTAGCACCAATCTCCTGTAAACTCATCCCAATCTTCTTCGGCAGCGATCAAGGTATAACCTGCGGTGCAGCCACCAACAACTGTGGAAAGCAATGCTACCTCTGTTCCACATTTAAAAATCTTTGCCGAACCTGAGGACTTCGTAAAAGTCTGATTGTAAAAATGCGCTCCTGCAAACATCCTGATCCAAGAATCCCCAAGGACCGTCATGGATTTGATCCCTGCATTGCCATATATGTCAAATAGCGCCGATCCTGCTATTTCCAAAGACACTAGGTTCAATGCACCTCCGGATTCCACGATGAGATAGGAATCACCTTTGATATTGATGCCTGAACAGACATTGGAACTCCCGCTTCCTTTTATAATCAAAGCATTTTTAGAGGTAATTGCGGTCGGCGTAGTTCCTGAGTTTCCGGCATCGAGATTTAGCTGCATGACCTCAAAGACCCCCTCTACTATGACCTTGTTGCTGTTGCCATTGGTAAAGGCAAGCGTACCACCAACCCTGAATGTGGCCTGTGGATCAACCTGAAAAAGTATTCCCTCATATTGGTTAGTTGATGGATTAAGGACATTGTCAGTCTCGAGAACAGTTCCATTTCCAAGATTGACTACCGACTGCTTGTTGTAGTAGGTATTCCCATCTATGTTGATCCGCGCAGTACCGATACCTGCAGCATGGTTAAAGCCCAACTCAGCACGCTCCAATAGGTAGACATGTCTGGGAATATTCAGGCTGACCCCTTCAGCCAAGGTAATGTTGTAAATGGGGCCAAGGAAGGCAAAGTTAAATCCCGGATCGAGTGTCAGGGGATCATTGATGATCACATTGACTTCACAGTTGTTTTTTATGGAATTGTATCCAGGCAAAGATGAGGAGGAAACCAAGGGAGGAAACGTACTTACTGAATTAAACGAACAACCGGCGATGTCCACCTTGTCCCAACAGTTACCGTCTATCCAGGATTCCGAACAACCTATTTTGGTAGGATTATAGGTGTATGTCTGCCCAAGCACAGGACTTGAAACGAACAACAGCAATAGCACAATATAGGAGATAAATAAGCCTTTCATTGGAGTCGGGTGATTAACGCAATAAGAAGGTGTTCATAAAATACTTTTTTCAGATTCACAAATACACAATGTTGTATTTATTGAACTTTACTAATATTTCATAAAACAATATCGGTACAAACCACTGAATTACCAAGAAAAACCTGATTTCTTAAAGGAAAAACTCATAAATAAAATACTTCCAAAACCTCTATCTAAACCTTATCCGATTTAATACTAAAAGTATAATCTTGGAATAACAGACAATCTTGAATCAATTGCTGTTTTCAAAATTTAAGCAGAATAAAAATTGACTCCCAAGACCTTAAAAAGTGAAAAAAAAGGTTGTTTTGGATCAATATCCATTAATATCCAAAATCAATCAATATCTGTAATCAAAATTAAAAACTTTATAACAGTCCCTAAACAAATAACCAATTAACCCCTTACCAAATAACCAATTTCAATCCGGCCTATACTTCATCTGAATCCCTCTCAAAAAATTTCTCAGAATCTGATCCTTACAGGGACGGTATTGATCTTGTGTTGGTTTACGAAAAAACGCACTCAGTTCATGCTTGCTTATGTTGATATTTACCTTGGCCAAGATTTCCAATATCTCATCATCCTTCATGTTGAGGGCGATTTTGAGTTTTTGGAAGATCATGTTATTGGTTAGGGTCTTCTCCGCCACAGGTACATCCCCTTCCCGCTTGCCACGGCGGTCGATAATCAGTCCATTGAGAAAATAGGCCAAGTCCTTGTCATAAATTCCCCTATAGTCCGGATCCTCTTCCCGCTTTAGCCAATCACTTACCTCAGACCTTGTGACTGTCTTTCCTCCCAAGCCAAACAATGCGATCATCTTGTCATCACCAAAATCAAAAGTATAGCGCAGGCTGCGAAGGATATCGTTATTGGTCATTTTTTAAAGGATGAAGGAGGAAGGTTGAAATCTGAATTCGACGGAACGTAAAGATGTCTGATTGGAGGAAGTTTTCCAAATAAGAAGATTAAAGCCGGAAAAGGAAATCTCCCTTTGAGGCTCCTTGCTTTCCCTTCGTTTGCTTTGTGATACAAGAAAATTTATCTCACGCGGAGCCAAAGAGGGAAAGGAAAAAAATCGATGGATGATGCATCATTTCTCTGTGTGCTCAGCGCGCTCCGTGGTAAAATTAACTAGACTTTGGGACTCTTTGCGAAACCTTTGCGTCCATTGCGGTAAAAGAAATATTTCCACGCTTTCTATTTACTAAAATTTCCACTCAAATTTCAAACATTAACCCGCTCAATTCTCTTCTTATGGTATGTGGAAGGCAATGTTATTTTTGTACCTTTTATTTTATACAAATCCCCTTTTGATGAAAGATCCCTTGCTGTTTGATTTTGGAGTTGGTAAAAATTTTGGAAGTTGGTCCATAGTCAACGATGGTGTCATGGGTGGGTTGTCCCAATCAAAAGCGAGCCTCGATGCGGATGCATTGCTTTTTGCAGGAAATGTTTCTTTGGAAAATAATGGGGGATTTGTTTCCCTTCGTAGTCCAATGGGTAGCTACGACCTTTCAGCCTACAGGTATTGTGAAATCCGTTTCAAATCAGATACCCAAAGAAAGTTTGAGGTGTTGATTGAAAAAGACACCCAATTTTACCTCCCAAAATTCCGGATAAAGTTTGCCGCCAAAGGCACAGATTGGGAAACCGTCACTATTCCGCTTCGGGATTTTGAAGTCAGCAGAATGGGTGCCACGATCCAAAAGGGAATTGACCCGGAGGTCCTAAAAGAAATCCAGCGGATTGGGTTTATTTTGGCTGACAAGCAGGAAGGAACTTTCAATTTGTGGATCGATTACCTTAAGTTCTATTGATTTTTTTCCCTTCAGGCAGGTTGCCCTTTGCTCAAAAGGAAAATTATCTCACGCAAAGCCGCGGAGAGAAAAAAAACAAAGCATGGAGGAAAAGGGGTAAAGATGACAAGACTCTATTCTTCCGGAAGTATGTTGTCTCTGTGAGCTATGTGGTAAACAAATCAATCCCTCAGAAGAAAAATTATCTCACGCAAAGCCGCAAAGAAAAAAATTAAGTATAAAGGTAAAGGGATGAAGGATAACAAGACGCTATGCTTTCGGAATTATGTTGTCTCTGTGAGCTATGTGGTAAACAAATCCAATCCCTTGAAAAAAACATCTCACGCAGAACCGCAGATAAAAAAAAGGGGAAGAATAAATGTTTTGTTACCTCTATGCTCCATGCGCCTTTGGTAATTTCAAAGGTTCCCACTTTGCGACCATGGCGACACCTTCGGGACCATTACGGTAAAACAAAGAGAAAATGTTTGTATCACCACAAACATTGGCAGTGCAAATCCTGCTTCTCGAGAAATAGGTTAACTAATAAATTTCAAAATTCCCCTTCCTTCATCCCTTCTCCGTTTTCCTTCATCCTTCTTTAGCATTTTCATTTGGAAAAACACCCCATTTGGGACATATTTACCCTTTCATACTACTTCCATTCCAAACCATTACTTTGAAAAAATGACCAATACTTATTTCAAAAAATATGCAGTCCGCCTAGGCTGTGTATTCCTGACCGGATTTTTTGGCAATACTGCCCTTTTTGCCCAGCAGACTGTCATGCTAAAAGACCTTTCGGCTTTCAAACCCAACAACGGCACCTGGCAGATGGCATCCGAAGTCTCGGGAGATCCGGACCAGGCTAACTTCCTCAAAGCCAACAAAGGCGATGGCATCATCGTCAACCTCCCCACCAAAAAAAACAACGGACAGGATCTCGTCTCAGTCGAAGAATTTGGAGACATCGACCTTGAGCTTGAAGTGATGGTGGCTTCCAAGTCCAACTCCGGCGTCTACCTCATGGGGCAATACGAAATTCAGGTCCTTGACAGCTGGACCAAATTGACAGCCAAGCCAGGAGACATGGGTGGCGTCTACGAGCGTTGGGATGACACCAAACCCGATGGACAAAAAGGATATGAAGGTTACGCTCCAAGGCAGAATGTCGCCCGCGCACCGGGAGTCTGGCAGCAGCTTAGAGTTTCCTTCCAAGCACCAAGATTCAATGCGCAGGGAGAGAAAACCGAAAATGCAAAGTTTCTCTATATCCAGCTCAACGGCGTAACCATACACGAAAACCTGGAGCTTTTCGGACCTACCCGTGGTTCAATGATGCCAAATGACATCGACAAAGGACCGCTCCGAATCCAGGGCGACCATGGTGCGGTAGCTTTCCGCAATATCAAGATCACAAGATTTGATACAGCGGTGCCTACACTAACAGACCTGAAGTATATGACTTACAAAGGATTCTTCAACCAAGAACCCGAGTTTTCCAAATTGGACGCGGCCACAGTTGGCATCATTGCCAATATCCAGGACCCTATCCAAACCCCCACCGGACAGAACCTGACCCGATACATGGGAAATTTAAACATTCCAGAAAACGGCGAATACAAAATCCATATGCTTGTTTCCTCAGGAATGGGTCAGCTGAAGATCGATGGGAAAAAAGTGATTGAGTTGAAAGAAGAGTACCAAAGGGCAACTGTCACCCTCACCAAAGGGACTGTCCCTGTTGAAATCCTCGTTTCGAAAACCAAAGATTGGTCAGATACAGGACTTGATCTGTATGTCTCCGGACCAGGTCTGCGCGAGATGCCATTGTCAAAAAGTACGACGAGACAGATATGGACCACTGACCCGATCCTTGTCGACCAACAGGATGTACCAATGTTGCGAAGTTTTATGGATTTGCCTGACGGAAAAAGGATCACCCATGCCCTATCCGTATCAAGTCCTCAGCAGGTACATTATTCTTATGACCTGGGCAAAGGCAACCTGATGCAGGTATGGAGAGGTGGATTCCTAGATGCCACGCCGATGTGGAATGACCGAGGGAATGGCGCCTCTGTTCCCCTCGGTGCGGTGGTTTTCCTCGGTAATCCTGACAAGAACCTTCAGGGAATAGAATTCCAGTCAAACAAGCAGAACTTTGACCCGCAGGGCTACCAATCCAAAAACGGTGGCCTGGAGTTTTCCTATGAGTTGCAGGGAATCAACTTCAAGGACTTTATCGTCAGCAGGGTTGACGGCAAGGGATTGGACAGGACACTTTCCGCCACTGGAGGCACCGCCAATAAGCAATATGCCATCGCCGAAGGTGCCGCCATCAAGCTGATCAAAGACGGATTGTATTGGGTGGAAGACAAGGGATTTTACATTCAGGTAGATCCCAAGTCGGCCAACAAGCCGGTAATCCAAAGCAGTGGCGACAAGCAGCAGCTCTTGGTATCCCTCAATTCCCAAATTCAATACGCCATCTTGTTTTAACTTATTGACAATTAGAATATGAAGACCTTTTATTCAACATATATTACCGTCTTGGCATTTGGACTTTTGGGATTGTTTTCCCGTCCGGCCTTGGGACAGGAGTCTCCATTAGAGGAGGATTATTACAAAATCATGAAGGTAAGCAGTCCGGAAGGAACGCTTCTTGAAGTCGGCGGATTGGCTTTGATGCCAAATGGTAACCTTGGTGTGGCGACTAGGCGGGGGGATATTTTCATAGTAGAAAATCCCACAAGCCCAAGACCCTACTTCAGAAAATTTGCTTCAGGACTCCACGAAATCCTCGGTTTGACCTATCAGGATGGTTCATGGATCTGCGCCCAAAGGGGTGAACTCACCAAAGTCACCGATACGGACAAAGACGGCTACGCAGACAAATACGAGACGATCTATGCTTGGGACATCTCCGGTCATTACCATGAATATAGCTTTGGTCCCAAAGTCAGTACCGATGGAAACTATTTTGTGTCAGGTAATGTGGCCTTTGGCAATGAAGAATGGTGGAGAGGTGAAAGCCGCGTGCCATATAGAGGTTGGGTGATGAAAATATCCCCTGACGGCAAAATGGAGCCTTGGGCCACCGGCATGCGCTCCCCTGCCGGACTCGGCATCATAGACGGAGAACTGTTTTACACCGACAACCAGGGTGATTACATTGCCTCGGGAGGTTTGTGGCATTTGGAAAAAGGAGATTTCACCGGACACCCTGCAGGCTTGGCCTGGACAGGATTGGCGGGTCCTCCCTTCAAGCTGACCTCGGAGCAATTTGACGCAGTAGTCGATCCAAGGAAAATCAAAAATACTTACGGCCGCTATATCAAGCCCGAGAATGTGGTTGATGAAGAATTCATCACCTTGTATGAAGCCAAAGAAAAAATACCATCCATCAAACTTCCTGCAGTTTGGTTGCCTCATGGCATCCACGGCATCTCGAATTCTGAGCCTTTGCAGATTCCAAAAGGACATTTGGGGCCATTCGAAGGTCAGGTCCTTGTAGGGGATCAGGGTCAGAGCAAGATCATGCGGGTCATGCTGGAGAAAGTCAACGGACAGTACCAAGGTGCATCCATTGATTTTAGAGGAGGATTCCAATCCGGTGTGATGCGGATTGCCTTCGGTGCCGACAAGTCGCTTTTTGTAGGCGAGACCAACAGGGGTTGGGGTTCGGCAGGCGAAGCCAATGAAGGCTTGCAGCGTATGGTTTGGAACAATGAAATTCCTTTCGAAATGAGAACCGTCAAAGCCATGCCTGATGGTTTTGAGATAGAATTTACCAAGCCGGTCAATATCAATTCCGCAGAGGACTTGGCTTCCTATGCCGTTCAGAGTTTTACTTACAAATACCATCCAGTCTACGGCAGTCCTCCTGTAAATATTCAAGATAATGTTATCTCAGGAGTTAAGGTATCGGCTGACCGCATGAAAGTGAGGATCGTAGTCGATGGCTTGAGGAGGTATCACATCCACAAAATATCCTTGGAGGGCGTACGAGAGAGTATCGAATCCCATTCGCTTGTACACGGCACGGCATATTACACACTTAACAATATTCCCGAAGGGGCAAAGTTGACCATGGACGAACTCAGTCAGTACAACTCCGTAGCCGAAAAAGCAAAACAGGAAGCTGAAGCAGCGAAGAAAGCCGCCGCTGCTCCAAAGAAAGCCCCGGTTGCAGTTGCAGCAAAACCCGTAACTGTTACCAATGAAGTTCCTTCTCTTGAGGTTATCAATGCCTTGCTTGCTAAAAATACCTGTACCGCCTGCCACAATGCCACCAAGCGACAAGTCGGTCCTGCCTATGCAGAAATAGCCAAAAGGAAATATTCCAATGAGAAAATTGTGGACTTGATCTACAATCCAAAACCTGAGAATTGGCCGGATTATGCCACGCCGATGGCCGCAATGCCACAGGTTCCTAGGGATGAAGCTTTGAAGATTGCTGCTTGGATTAATTCGTTATCAAAATAAGACTTCAGGTTAGGTTGAATTACGTATAAATAGATATTGATTGATATTGGATATTGATTGATATTATTCCTGAATCAAACCTTTATTTGAAAATCAATCACCAGACCCCAAACAAATTCGTAATTCGGATTTGTTTGGGGTTTTGGTTTATGTTCCGGTTATTATTGTTCTAGTGGTTATAATGGTTGCCTGCTTCGCGTTGTCAGGTTTTCGGGTTTTCGAGTCCGTCACCCTGAGGCACGAAGGGTCTCTTGGTTAATGGTTCTAATTGTTCTGGTTGTTGTAATGGTTTTCTGCTTTGTGTTGTCAGGTTTTTGGAAAATCTTCTTCGCATTGAAAAGTGAACAGCGACTGATTACTGCCTGCTGAGACTGTCGACTTTCTCGATTCTTGGTATTTCATTCTCGATTCTCGCTTCTCGTTTCTCGCTTCTCGTCTCTCGCTTCTTGATACTTGATACTTTTCATTCTCGTTTCTCGGCTCTCGCCTCTAGTCTCTCTCTTCTTGATACTTTTCATTCTCGCTTTTCGCCTCTCGTCTCTCGCTTCTTAATACTTGACACTTACTTCTCCTTTCTTCACATCCGTCATCGGACATCTGACATCATACCCTTTACAAAATTCCCCTTTTAATTCTTAATCTTTCTTGGCAAATTTGATCTTGATACAATTAGGAAATTTACCTGCCGAGAATGCTGATTGACCAACATAAAAGGATCCACAATTACCTTCGGATATCGCTGACAGATAGCTGCAACTTCCGTTGTGCCTACTGCATGCCCAATGAGGAAATCGAGTGCCTTCCCAATTCAAAACTCATGTCCACCGGAGAGATTGAGCAGATTGCTAAGACTTTTGTGGACCTCGGAGTAAAGAAAATCAGGTTGACAGGTGGCGAACCTTTGGTCAGAAAGGAGTTTCCCGACATTGTGCAGCGGTTATCAAAGTTGTCGGTCGAGCTTACGCTGACCACCAACGGGGTTTTGATTCACAAGCATATGCAGCTTTTGAAAGACGCAGGCATCCGTTCGCTCAATGTCAGTCTTGACACCCTGAATCCAGAGACATTTTTCAAACTCACCAAAAGAAACCAATTCCAACAGGTTTGGGACAATATTCTACTACTCCTTGACCATGGCTTCCGCGTCAAAATCAATGCAGTGGCACTGAACGGCATCATCGAAGAAGAATTGTTGGACTTTGTAAGGATCACTGAAAAGCTGCCCTTGCACGTCCGCTTCATAGAGTTTATGCCTTTTTCCGGCAACCATTGGAAAAGTGAAAAGGTCATCACTGCAAAACAGATGCTCGGGATGGTCCAAGCTGAAATGGATGTGGTCAAACTTCAGGATCAGGTCCATGATACTGCGAAAAAATACAAAGTGGTCGGCAATGAAGGGACTTTCGCCTTCATCACCACGATGAGCGAGCACTTCTGCGGTGACTGCAACAGGATGCGGATCACGGCAGATGGCAAGATGAAAAATTGCCTTTTTGGCAAAGAGGAAATGGACCTTCTAGGCCCTCTGCGCAAAGGTGAAGACATCCTACCCTTGATCCACCTTTCCATCTATAGAAAACACACCATGCTCGGGGGACAGTTTTCACCTGATTACCTCAAAGCAGAAGCAGATAAAATCGAAAACCGCAGCATGATCAAAATCGGCGGTTAGCCCTCCCATATGATTTCAGTTAGCGAAGCAAAAAAAACACTTCAGGATAACCTCATTTCAGGCAAGACTATTTTGCTCGACCTGGATAAAGCTTCCGGCTTGGTCCTTTCCAAGGATATTTTCTCCCCCATCGATATTCCTTTTTTCAATAATTCTGCCATGGATGGCTATGCCATTTGCTGGCAAAAAGACAACAACCAAAGAAAGCTACTCAGCCAATCCAAGAGCAAAGCCGGAGACATGCAGGAGTTGGTGTTGGGAAAAAATGAAGCCATCCGGATCTTTACAGGTGCGCCTGTTCCCTCAGGCGCAGATACGATCATTCCTCAAGAGTATGTCAAAGTAGAAGAAGGACAGCTGATTTTTGATTCAGAAAAGTTCCGAAAGGGAGCCAATTTCCGTGGCAAAGGGGCCCAAAACAAATCCGGTGACCTGATCGCAAAGAAGGGCAGTCATATCAGTCCGGGGATGATCGGCTTGCTTGCCTCTGTAGGGATCAATCAAGTTCCAGTCCATGTCGCTCCGACCGTAGGGATCATCCTGACGGGTGATGAACTCGAGGAAGCGGGGAATCCATTGGGTTTTGGAAAAGTCTATGATGCCAATGGTCCGGTGATGAAGTCCTACCTTCAAAATCTCGGAGTGGAAAAAATCCATATTGGGAAGGCTATGGATGAACCGGATAAATTGCAGGAGAAAATCAACGAATACCTCGACAACTACGATATCCTGATTCTTTCCGGAGGTATTTCTGTAGGAGATTATGACTACGTCAAAGAAGGATTGCGGCAAGCAGGAGTGCAGGAACTTTTCTACAAAGTGAAGCAAAAGCCCGGAAAACCACTTTTTGTCGGGCAGAAGAAAAACCAATGGGTTTTTGCTTTGCCGGGAAATCCCGCCTCCACCCTCACCTGCTTCAACCAATATGTCAAACCCTGCATCGAAGCTTGGATGGGAAAGACTGAGGTCTGGAAACCAAGTGGGTCTTATCCTTTGGCTGCTAATTTTGAAAAACCAACAGGCCTCACTTTTTTCCTCAAAGCCAAGCTTGAAAACGAAAAAGTGACCATTCTTTCAGGTCAGGAATCCTTTAATATGATCTCGTATGGTGCTGCTAACTGCATCGCAGAAGTCGGGGAAGAGGTGGAAAGGCTGGATGCAGGAACTATTGTCAAGGTATACTATTGGTAAGGGATGGCAGAGGGACTGAATGATTTTATCCTTTTTATGCTGCTTCCTCTAGTGGCGTTTTTGTATGCCTCCGTGGGTCACGGCGGTGCTAGCAGCTACCTAATGGTGTTGGCTTTGTTGAATTTTGCACCTGAACAGATCCGGCCGACGGCGCTGATCATGAACATGTTTGTTTCTTTGATGGCCTTTATTTCTTTTCGGAAAGCGAGCACTTTTCCCACGCAGCTGTTTATTTCCTTGATCTTATTCTCCATTCCTGCGGCATATCTTGGGGGCAGTATTCTGGTGGATACAGTCCTGTATAAAAGGATCTTGGGCATATTGCTTTTTTTTCCCATTCTCCGATTTATGAATGTTTTTCCTGTATCTGATCGTCCTGCCATGGAAAGGCAGTGGTGGATGGGACCTGTATTGGGATTGCTGATCGGATTCTTTTCCGGACTGATCGGCATCGGGGGTGGGATCATCCTATCGCCGATATTACTGATGTTGGGTTGGACCAATATGAAAGAAACCGCCGCTGTTTCTGCGCTGTTCATTTTTTTCAACTCCGTATCGGGGTTTCTTGGTGCAGACGGGTTTCAGGTGGAGATCGACCGGCAACTTTGGATAGTCATGCCTTTGACGATCGCAGGAGGAGCTTTGGGCGCATACCTCGGCGCAAAGAAATTCAATCCAGTCATGATCAAATACCTATTGACCGTCGTTCTCTTTATTGCAGCGGTGAAGCTGATCTGGTCGGGATGAAATGATTTGTTTCTTTTCAATATCCAAAGGAAAACAACCATAAATTCCTTACCATACCTCGGTGAGGATATGACATCGGTCATCGGACATCGGTCATCTTCCAGAAACAAAATTTTTATTCAATCAGAATCTGACCAATTGAATTCCCTAACTTCGAACCTATGACACCTACTAGTATCCATGTGATAGCCTTCGGTATGATTGCCGAAAAGATAAAAACCAAAGAGTTGGTCTTGGAATACATGCCGGACACTGAGGTATTATTGGGCTATCTCTACCAACAATACCCTGAGCTTCAGCATACCAAGTTTGGCATTGCCGTCAACAAAAAAATGGCAGTCGGAAAGACAGTCATTCCTATCGGTGCAGAAGTTGCACTCCTCCCTCCTTTTTCCGGAGGTTAATAAAAAGATGACATGGATCGATTCAGCAGACAAACCATTTTGCCCGGATTTGGAAAACTAGCGCAGCACAAGCTGAAGCAGGCAAAAGTATTGGTCATAGGTGCAGGCGGTTTGGGTAGTCCTGCCCTACTCTATCTTGCTGCCGCAGGTGTCGGAACAATCGGCATTGTGGATGGAGATAGGGTATCATTATCCAACCTCAACAGGCAAGTACTCTTTGGAGAGGGAGATTTGGGCCTAAACAAAGCTGAAACTGCCGCCCATTTTCTCAAAGCAAAATACCACGATATCAAGATCGTCTGCATCCCGGAATTCATCACTACGCAAAACATCAAGGTGATATTTTCCAAATACGATTTGATCATTGACGGTTCGGACAATTTCCCCACAAGATATTTGGTCAATGACGCCTGCGTGCTTTTGGATAAACCATTGGTTTTTGGAGCAGTGTACCAAAATGAAGGTCAGGTCGCTATATTGAATGGAAAGGGCCATAAAAGCATCAATTACCGCGATATTTTCCCTGATCCTCCTACTGCCTACGAAATTCCCAACTGCAATGAAACCGGAGTATTGGGGGTTTTGCCTGGAATCATAGGCACACTTCAAGCAGCAGAAGCGATCAAATTTATTACCGAATATGGCGACACCTTGGTGGACAAGATGCTGTTTTACAACCTGCTCAACCATCAATCCTACACAATGGAGCTGAGCAAAAATCCGGATTCAAGGAAGGGGATTCCTTCCTCGATGGAAGCTTTGGAGACAACAGATTATGCCGTGGTTTGTGGAGATGGTGACTCTATTGATTGGGAGGAAGCTTTTGCCTTATTGAGTAAATTCCCCGGAGGAACACTCATCGATGTAAGGGAAGCGGATGAATTACCCAAATTGGAAGGGCATCCCCACCAATCTATTCCTTTAGATTTGTTGGATGAAAAGCACCAAGAATGGCTCAATTCGGATTTGATATTGTTATTTTGCCAAAGCGGAGTCCGGAGTTTGAAAGCAGTCAAAATATTGGAAAAGCATTTTCCGGGAAAAAAGATACATTCCATATCAGGAGGCATTGAAGCCCCTGATTCACCGATTTATTGATAAATACATGGAAACCAAAAGAAGCCCAAAAAACATCTTTGTGCAAGGACCTATTTCACCTGAATCCATCGCCAAGTCCATCGCCAACCACAGTTCCAAAACGGATATTGGAGGACATAGCATTTTTCTCGGCCAAGTGAGGGCAGATGAAAAAGAAGGTGGAAGAGTCACCGCAATCGAGTACACAGCTTATGAAGAAATGGCATTGGAAAAGGCCTTTGAGATTAGAGAAGCCGTATTCGCCAAATATCCCTTGAGCTGTATGCACATCTACCACAGCCTCGGAGAGGTGAAAGTCGGTGAAATCTGCCTCTTTGTATTCACCTCTTCCAAACACCGGAAATCTGCTATCGATGCCTGCGAAGAATTGGTGGAACGGATCAAAAAAGAAGTCCCTGTCTGGGGAAAAGAACTGATAGACAACGACGGCTCGGTATGGAAGGAGAATGTTTGAAGGGTTTTAGTGGTTGTAATTGTTGTAGTTGTTGTAAGGGTTGTAATAGTTGTCGGATTGTCTGCTTCGCGTTGTCGGGTTTTCGAATTTGGTTATTTGGTTAACTGATTTCCAAACCTTTACCTGAAAACAATCGAGTTGTATTGGTTGAAGAGTTGTTTGCTTCGCGTTTTTATATTTAATGGTTTAACTTCATACTTCGCTCCAAAATCTCGCTTCTCGGCTCTCGTTTCTTGATACTTGATACTTGATACTTAAAATTCAAACCTAATCACTACCTAACGCGACGCCAAAATCTCGGCTCTCGCCTCTCGTTTCTTGATACTTGATACTAATTACTTGATACTAACATAAAATGGTCGACATTACCCACAAATCTCCCTCTCTCCGCAAAGCCATTGCCCAAGCAATTGTCTCAGTGAGTTCACAGGAAACCATCGATGCCATCGTACAGCGGAAGGTACCCAAAGGTGATGTCTTTGAAATGGCGAAGACAGCGGGACTTTTTGCTGCCAAACGCACTTCGGATATGATACCGGATTGTCATCCTCTCCCGATCGAGTTCACTTCCATCAGCTATAGAATCGAAGGATTGGACATCCACATCCATGCGGAGATCCATACCATCTACAAAACCGGCGTGGAAGTCGAAGCCATGCACGCTGCCTCGGTTGTGGCGCTGACGATGTATGACATGCTCAAGCCTATCGACAAAGGCATCAGCATCAATCAGATCAAATTGTTGGAAAAGAAAGGTGGCAAGACGGATTTTTCCAAAAAGGAAAATCAAGTAATCAAAGCCGCGGTGATTGTCTGCTCGGATACAATATCTAAGGGAACAAAAGAGGACATGGCAGGAAAGGCCATCATCGAAAAGTTGGAAAAACAAGGCATAATCATTGGAGACTATATTGTAATTCCTGACGAGACAGCTGTCATTCAGGAAAAATTGAAGCAGTATTGTACCGAAGGAATGGACTTGGTGATATTCACCGGCGGAACAGGTCTGTCTCCAAGAGATGTCACTCCGGAAGCGGTTAAGCCCTTGTTGGAAAAGGAGGTTCCCGGAATCGAAGAGGTCATCCGTGCGTATGGACAGCAGCGGACACCCTATTCTATGTTGTCGAGAAGTGTTGCAGGTCTTATCGGAGAGACATTGGTATTGGCTTTACCCGGATCAACCAAAGGAGCCGCCGAATCCATGGATGCGATATTCCCCGCAGTGTTACATATTTTCAAAGTGATGGAGGGAGCGAGACATGATTGATAAAAAATAAGGTAAAAAAAATGGGGAAGATTAATTCCCCATTTTTTTTATCGAATAAGTCTGAAAATACATATCAAAGGTTGATGACCTCTTTATTCAAAATTTGAGCCTTCTGAGGCTGAAACTCAATATCAATTTTTGTGTCAATTTTTAGGCTATATCCGTTTGCTTCAGCCTCTTCCATTATTTCAAGCATTTTCTGCATGCTTGCCTTCAATTCCATAATTCTAGCCTGAGAACGGGCATCCTTTTCACCAAATTTCAATTCAGAGTTAAAACTTTTGATCTGATGGAACTTGATCTTGAAATCAATCAGGTTTCTCAAAATATCTTTTGCCTCTTCTGTTTCAAATTCCCCATTGATCAAAGTAATGATGTTTTTCCTATCCATATTTGTAACGTTAAAAATCTGATTCTTTTGATTATATAAATTTGCGAAAGACCATCCATTGGTTATTATTTATATTAATAATTATACATATAAAAGTTATTTATGGATATAGGCTTTTTGAAAGTAATCCTGTATCCTTCTTTGGTCCCGTTTGTTTTGGAATATAAGGTTAATGGCAAAGAATCAGCTAGTCATCACTTATTTTATCCCGCGCATTTATCACAACCAGGACCGGACTGGGATTTTTTTGGTTTTCGGATAAAAGTTCTGAAAACCCAAGTTCCCAAAACCAAGGCAAACAATCCGAAAACAACAAGTTCCTGCCACATAATTAAGAGAAAATTTGATAGGTGATAAAGGCTGCCAAATACGCAATCCCGGTCATGACCACGGTCTGCAGGATCGGCCATTTCCAGCTTTTGGTTTCGCGGTAGACCACCGCCAAGGTACTCATACATTGCATCGCAAAGGCATAAAAGACCATAAGTGAAAACCCTGTGGCTTTGTCAAAAACCTTCTCTCCGGTATCAGAATGGGTCTCCTTGGCTAGTTTTTCACGGATGGTCAGTTCGTTTTCGACATCTCCGCCAATGCTGTAAATCGTAGCGATGGTCCCGACAAAGACTTCCCTGGCTGCAAAAGAAGTCAAGAGGGCAATGCCGATTTTCCAGTCATAACCCAAGGGTCGGATCGCAGGCTCAATGGCCTTACCCATAATACCGATAAATGACGCCTCAAGCTTTTTGGAAGCATACATCTCCTCCACGGCAGACCATTCTGCCTCCGGAGTAGTTTGAAGAACAGCTGTTTTTTCCTCTTCAATCGACTGCATTTTGCCACTAGGACCATAGCTCGCCAAAACCCAAAGCACAATGGAGATGGAAAGAATGACTTTGCCGGCTTCCAAAACAAAGATTTTGGATTTGTTGAACATCGTCAATAGTACAGTCTTCCATCTTGGCAACCTATAAATGGGAAGCTCGGTCAGGAGGTAACTTTTCTCTTTGGTTTTTAGGATAAATTTCAAGGCCAAAGCCCCCAAGAGTGTAAACAAGACTCCCAACAGGTACATCGCCAAAAGACCGAGGGCCTGAAAACTGATTCCCATCCAAAGGGTATCCGGTACAGTCAATCCGATCAGGATAATATAGACAGGCAACCTTGCCGAGCAACTCATCCACGGAGTCACCAAAATCGTGATCAGCCTTTCTTTGGAGTTGCTGATATTCCTGGCAGCCATAATACCGGGGATGGCACAGGCCATACCTGAGATCAGCGGAACGACACTTTTGCCATGGAGGCCAAAAGGACGCATCAACCTATCCATCAAAAACACCACCCGGGACAAGTATCCGGTATCCTCCAAAATCGCCAAAAAACCAAACAACATGGCGATCTGAGGTATAAAGATGACAACTCCTCCGATCCCGGGAACAATCCCTTCCGCGAGCAAATCAGTCAATACACCCGGAGGAAGATGCGCATAAATCCAACCACTCAGGCCTGCAAATCCCACATCTATCAAATCCATGGGGAAGGCTGCCCAAGCAAAAATAGCTTGGAATATCAACAGCATGATTCCCAGAAAAACCACAAACCCAAAGACAGGATTCAGGAAAACATTGTCCAAGCTGATGGTTACATTGCTCGATTCGGTTTTTACCCTATCAACAGATTTTTTGAGTATTGAAGCTATTTTGACATACCGTGCTTCGGTTTCACGTACCTGTTGCCTTTTTCTGTCAAATCCAAAAACCCGGGATTTTTCCTTCAGCCATTCCTTATCCGCTACTGGTAGGGTTTTGTCAAATTCTCCAAACACCAACAACTGGAAAGCCTGATAGGGATTTTTAAACTCAAATCTCGCCATGACTTCCTCTACCAATACCTTGTCAGCGAATGCGTAAGAATCAAGAAGTGGTTTGGGGGATTCAAATTTTTCGGTTGACATCAATTGACGGATGGCATCTATTCCTTCATTGTTTCTCGCATCGGTAAGGACCAAAGGCACACCGAGCAATTTGTACAATTCAAAAGTCTTGATTTGAATGCCTTTTTTGAAAGCGAGGTCCTTCATATTGACCACAAAAGCCATTGGAATACCCAAGTCCATCACCTGGGTACCGAGCAACAGACTTCTCTCAAGGTTGCAGGCATCGAGGATTACCAAAGCGAAATCCGGCTTTTCCTGGCCCAATCCATTCAGGACACGATGGGCGATGACTTCATCTTCAGACTTGGGATAAAGGCTGTAAGTTCCCGGCAGGTCGATCAGGTTGATTTCCTTTTCACCAATCCGGAGAAAACCCACTGTTTTGTCAACGGTAACTCCGGGGTAATTTCCTATTTTTTGATTGAGGCCTGTCAGTTGGTTGAAAATACTGGATTTGCCTACATTGGGATTGCCGATAATGGCAACGGTTTTGGCTTGGAGGGCAGTGGCAGTTTCCATGCTAATCAGGATTTTAAATTGATCATAATGGCCTCCTGCTGTCTCAGGGCAATAATATTCTCTTCAATCTCAAAAGCCATCGGACCTCCAAAAGGTGCTTTCTTCAATAACTTGATTTCTTTCCCGGGCAAAATCCCCAGTTCCAAAAAATTAATGGAAATATCAGATTCCCTAATACTTTCTATGGTGGCTGATTGTTGAAGAGAAAGTTGTGCTGCGGTCATTTATGACTTTTTGATCAGGATGGAAAATTAATCTAATTGTCAAACAAATGGAAGAATTGATTTTATTTAATCTAAATAATTATTTAAAAGTTCCTGCTTTATTTAAAATAAACTGACTTGAAGAATCATTTTTTTTTGACAGATAAAAAGCAATTGAATTGCGCAGATTTTTTGACTTTAAATAATTGAATTCTACCAAACACACTTTGAAAGTAAGGTTTATGATCTACACCCGCACCAACTTCCACCTGCCTCTATTGAATACCCAAGTACTCACGATAGCATGCAGTGAATGGCTGACTGCAATTGCGATAAAAACCCCCGTTGCTCCTAACCCGAAAATCTTGGCCAACAGGTAGGCAAAGGGGATTTGAAAGCCCCAAAGTATGGCCAAATTGATGATTGTAGGCGTCTTGGTATCTCCGGCACCGTTGAGTGATTGACTCATCACCATGCCATAACCAAAGAAAACGTAACCTAGGCAAATAATCGTCAACCCCATTGTCCCGACGGCGATAACTCCTTCTTGCTGATTGAATATACCGATAAAAAACCCTGCTCCGGCGATGAAAATGATGGCGCAAAACCCAAGAAATATGGCTGTCAAATGCGCCGCCAACCAAGCGGATTTTTCAGCCCTGCCCGGTTGAAGGGCTCCTAAGTTCTGTCCTACCAATGTCGCTGCGGCATTTGAAAATCCAAAGGCAGGCAAGAGCGCAAACATGATCAACCTCACCGCAATCGTATACCCGGCCAAAGCCACGGAACCTGATTCCGAAATGATCCTCATCAGGAAGATCCAAGATGCGGATTCGATCAGAAACTGCCCCATGCCTCCTGAAGCCACTTTCACAATGGTAAGGACAGTCTTCCAATTCATCTTGAGACTGTCCCAATAAAACTTGATGATGGATTTGCCATTGAACAAGATATAAAACTGGTAAATCACCCCAATTCCCCTGCCTGTGGTGGTTGCCCATGCCGCCCCTTCCAATCCCATGGCAGGAATCGGTCCCAATCCAAAAATTAAGATCGGATCCAATACAATATTGAAGCCATTGGCAATCCATAAAGTCCGCATCGCTACCGCTGCATTACCTGCTCCTCTAAAGATTCCATTGATCAGGAAAAGCAGCATTACACAAACATTTCCACCGAAGATAACTTGGGTATAACGATACCCCTGCTCGATCACTTCCGGTTCTCCCCCCATCAGCATCAGCATAGGTTTGGCATAAATAACCCCAAGAACTGCCACTGCTACCGCAAAAAGCGAACAAACCACAATGGCCTGAAAAGCTGCTGCAGATGCTTCCTTAGGCCTCTTCTCTCCTATTCTACGGGCTACAATCGCTGTCGCTGCCATACTGAGACCGATGGCAATGGAGTAAATTATTGTCAAAACCGATTCAGTCAGACCAACCGTTGCAACTGCGTGCACGCCCAATTTTCCTACAAAAAAAATATCCACTACGGCGAACAAGGATTCCATCACCATCTCCAAAATCATGGGAATGGAAAGATAGAAAATCGCTTTTTTGATACTGATATTGGTGAAATCTTCTTCAAGACCACTTACGGCCTGTTTGAAATGTCGGATGAAGTTCTTGATTGTCATATATGAAATAGCTTTCCCGTAAGGAGATGAAGATAATAAGCCACTGTCCCTTATGGGATTAAGCCAAAATAAACCGGAACAAAATCAAGCCTTCATAATGACACAAAAATGCTAAAAAAAACAAAGAACCCAAAAAAGGAATTTGATTAGTAACATAAATAATGGTTATCCACCTTTTTGCCAGTAACCCAAGATTCTAGAGCCAACGGGACGCCTGCCGCTAGGCAGGGAATTACGATAGTTATCGGAACGAAGTCGGAATCCCGATGGACCGAAAAATTCAAATCTCCTAACAAGTACCATTTTGAATTAAAATTCTACCGGCAAATCTGAGTACATAGATAATCTATTAACGGTCTGAATAGCCAAAAGAAAATCCGATGGAGAAATAAAACCTGAGGTTCTTGTCCGAATTGTTTTTTCCTACGCTTGCAATAATGGGTCCTAAAATCGATTTGTTAAATATTTTTTAAAAAGTTTTGTCACAAGCCATTTTTAGCTGTGTCTAATGGATAAAAAAATGAAAAAATTTATCCTTTCCACTTTACTCCTTGCTTCAAGCTTATGGGCCTTTGCCCAAAATAAAGAAGTTACCGAAATCGCTGTTTACCGGATTTCTGGAAATCATAATGAAAATTTCGAAAATCTCTTAAAGGACTTTAGATCACATGTCTCAAAACTCGCTGGTTTTAAAACATATACCACATTGCAAGACATCCGCGGCCCTAACATCTACATTGATATTTTGCCATGGAGCGATATCAATACAGCGCTTGCAGCTGCGGATAATGTAAAAAACGGTAAGAAATACATACCATTTATAGCAGCAATTGACAGTCTGATTGCCCACGGAGAATTTTATCCTTATCAAGTATTCATTCACAACAAAACAAAAATTCCTATGCAAAGTAAAATTACAGAAGTCGTCATCTACCAAATCAAAACTGACAAGGTAGATAATTATGAAACCATTACCGAAAACGTCGATCTCTTTTTGAAGTCCCAAAAGGGGTTTATCAGCAGAATTATCATGCAAGACCATAAAGACAAAACTGTTTTTATGGATATTGTGGAGTGGGAATCAATAGAAGATGCAGAAAACGCCTTACAAAAATCCCAACAGGAGACAGCACTACTGCCTTTCTTTGAAGCAACTGAAAAAGTAATTACATTTAGTCATTACTCATTTTTCAGATAATGTATAACATTTCAACTTCAAATAATCAATCAGATATAGCCTTAATCAAAGATGCCTTGAGCGGTTCAAAAACCGCCCTTGGACATTTACTAAAACAGCATTACAACTTTATCTATAATGTTGCTTTGCGGTTTGTCCTCAATCCAGAGGACGCACAGGATTTGACTCAGGAAGCTATCATCAAGGTGATTACCAAACTTTCCCAGTTCAATCAACAATCAGAATTCAGGACTTGGCTATACCGGATTGTTTTCAACCATTTCCTCAACACAAAAAGGCAGAAGATGGAATATGCAGTTGTGTCCTTCGATGAATATGAACTTGCTCTTGACAGTATTCCCAATCAGGAACTTTCTGCTTTCGAAGAAAAGGAGTTGGCCGAGAAAGTAGAAGATGCAAAAATCGGATGCATGGTAGGAATGCTACTCTGCCTAAACAGAGAACAAAGGTTGGTTTACATCCTTGGTGAAATTTTTGAAATTGAAAGCAAAACAGATGCATTCCTTTTGGGAATGTCAGCTGAGAACTTTAGGCAGTTATTGTCTCGTGGCAGAAAGGACCTTTATCATTTTATGAATAATAAATGTGGATTGATCAATACACGGAATCCCTGTAGGTGTCCCAAAAAAACAAAGGGTTTTATTCAGGCTGGTTGGGTAAATGAAAATAACTTACAGTTCAACAACCATTTCTTGAAGCGTGTTGCAGAACTTGCTATTCTAAAATCAAACCAATACGACGATCTCATAGAAGAGAAATACGGGGCTCTTTATAAAGACCATCCTTATTATGACAGAGACAAATCAAATGAACTTTTAAAAAAATTGACCGAGGACTCAGATTTAAAAGACATTTTTAACCTCTGATTCAAAATATTTTGGAGAAATGAAAGAACAAAAAAGCGAGGCTTGATCATGACATCAACCTCGCTTTTCCAACTTCTTTTTTCCTCCCAAAAATCGAAGCCTTACCATTTATCTTTCAAAGGTTAAAGTTTAATTGAAGGCAGTTACCGGATCCAAATCTGTTGCATGTTCAATTTCCCATTCTGCCATAATCTGACGATGGATATAGCAGGCATTGGCCTGCTTGAGCAACTCCTCTTTTTGTTCCGATGATAAATCACCTTCAATCTGCATCGCTACTTTAATATTGGTTTTAAGTCCTTCAGGACTCCGTTTCACTTCTTGAGAAAGCTCCGCCTTCACCTCGCCTATCTCCCATCCCTTCTGCCGGGCAATGTAGCGTACAGTGGCTACTTTGCACAAGGCCAACCCGCTTAACACCAATTCCGAAGGACTCATTCCTAAATTTGTCCCATTACTTTTAATAGGTTCATCCCCTACTATACTGTGCGTACCGTTGGTAATGATGCTTTGGTATCCTTCAGGTAGGTTCTTGATTTTTATTACAGTTGCCATGTCTCGATTCTTTTCAATGTGTACAAAATTCCAATGGTCTTAAATGGCCTCTAGTTCAGGAGCGATTGGAAAGTCAATAGCAAATCCCGCCAAATTATGGATGTAGTTGCTGATGGTTTTATCTCCAACCGCAATAACAACATCTATCAAATTTGCTTCGGTATAGCCGGCATCAAAGAATGCTTGCATTGAGGCTTCTTCTGCCCTGCCTTTGTTTTCCACGATTGAGGCGCTTAGCTTCACCAAGGCATCTAATTTTGGGTCAAAAGAAGCAGAACCTTTACGCAATTCAATGACCTGTTCTTCTGTGAAGCCATTCATTTTGCCCAAAACAGTATGGGCGGACTGGCAATAGCGGCAACCGTTGATTTGGCTGGTCACCAGATTGACAACTTCTCTTTCTTTGGCTTTTAAGGTGCTTTTTCGATTTTGAAATGTAAGGTAGTCACCTAGTGCCGTTTCGTTCTTTGCATAGTATGCATACAGATTTGGGACGAAGCGCAAGCCTTTTTGAAGGTTATCAAAAATGGCCTGATTGTTTTCCGATACTTCTCCTCGGGTTGGAATTGCAAAATTTGTCATCGTTATAAATTTTTAATGTAAATATTTAATTACGATGCAAAGATGCAGGCAAAGGCCTAGGGCATGTTAGGGCATTATTCCCGATGAGTTGTCAATACTTCCCAAAAGCGACTTTTTGAATTCCGAAGGACTGATATTTTCAATTTTTTTAAAAAATCTGCTGAATGTCTGTATGTCTTCAAATCCCAATTCATAGGCGATCTCCTTTATCGACCTGTCCGAATACCGCAACATTCTCCTTGCTTCCAATGCCTTTCTTTCATGGATGATCTGAAGCGGAGTTTTGCCTGCCAGTTGGGTAAAAATATTGGATAAGGTTTTGGATGATTTGTTCAATAAATCAGCATAATCTTTAACACTGTGTTTTGTTGCAAAATGTTGCTCAACCAAAAAATTGAATTCCCTGACAATATCAACTTCATCTCCGGCCAATTTCAAATAGTTGTTTTGAACCTTATAGACACGTGTGCAAAGTATAATGAACCTCTTTAGCATCATTTGAAGCATTTCCAGTTGCAATTCATCCCTGGACTGCATTTCAATTTCAAACATTTTCCAAAGTGTCTCAAATTTCTCAAGCTCCTCATCAGGGATCTGGAAATAAGGCAATTGTTTGGCATTGTAAAAAAGAATCCCCTTACAACTTACCTCCGAATCGTGGTTTAACACGCAATAAAACTCCTTGTTAAATTTTATAAACTGGGCAGTTTCCAACTTACAAAATTCAATCTGTTGGAAAACCGAGAGACATAGGATCGTATTATTGGCCAAATGAATTTTGATGCCCTCATGGATTATTGCAGAGTTTTTACCCCTAACCCAAACAAACAACAAAGGAAAAGCCAGTTCCCTGTCAAATGAAATAACATCTCCTTCCTTGATTTCCTGGAGTTGAATAAATTCACTATTGGTTCCTTTGTAGATCATGATTCTTAAACAGTTTTTAAAAATACAAGCTGATAATTCAACTAAAAGGAATAAATAATAATTCCGGCAATAAGTTCACAAATTTTAAATGATGTTTTACCATGGATAGAAATCAAAAAAACTAAAGTTGTTAGGGCGAAACATCAATGCTGGTTTTTTAATTTTTCATCACAAATTTGAAAAACCACTTTTAAAAACCATCCTCTTGATTTGCTTTTGGATAAATAATACCTTTAAAAGTAAAGCCCGGATTTTTGATACCGATAGATAACTTTCAACCTTCACTTCTATGAACAATGAAAAGCAACTTTTAAAATTCTCTGTTTATGGAGCTTTGTTTTTTGCTTTGCTTGCTATCATTTGGGGTGTCATCGAAAACTCCAAAATCATCCTTTTTGACGGGATTTATTCCCTGATCAGCGTCGGGCTTTCGTTGATTTCCCTCTTCACAGCCTCCTTTATGGCCAAGCAGGATTTTGACCGCTTTCCTTATGGGAAAGAGATGATCGAACCCATCATCATCCTTGGCAAATTCCTCGTCATTACTATCCTCTGTCTGTTTGCCTTTTTCTCTGGGGTATCGACTTTGCTTTCCGGAGGACAGGAAGTCAATGCCGGTTCAGGCTTGGCCTATGCATTCATTGCGACAGTTGGTTGTTATTTAGTTCACATATTTTTGGTAAAAAAACAAAAAGTAAACGGGTCCGGACTTGTAGAGGCAGAATCCCAACAATGGCTGATGGATACTTTCCTGAGTTTGGCGGTATTGCTTGGGTTTTTATTGTCTCTCGGATTAGGTTATACCAAATACAGCCACTTGATGCCCTACATGGATCCCTTGATGGTCATCGTAGTATCGGGTTATTTTCTCAAAGTCCCGATCACCAACATGGGTTTGCAGATCAGGGAAGTACTCGACATGAAAGCCGACACCAAATACCTGGATCTTTGCCAGGAGATCGTCGCAGAAATCGAAAAAGAGTACCAATTCCAAGAATCTTTTTTGAGGGTTTCGAAGTCAGGACCAAAGCTTTTTATTGAAATAGATTTTGTAGTGTCCCCCGAAGGATGGCAACCGAATCTTAACGAGCAGGATAATATTCGTGAAGAAATCCTGTCCAAAATGAAGCCTATCTCCCTCAAAAAATGGCTAAACGTCGCCTTTACCAACGACAGAAAGTGGGCGGTGTAGGTGGAATCGTCACCCTGAGGAACGAAGGGTCTCTTGGAGGAAAGTTGTAGTGGTTGGAAATGTTGTAATGGTTGTAGTTGTTGTTGTCTGCTTCGCGTTGTCAGGTTGCTAAGTTATGAGGTATTGGTTGTTAGGTTATTGGTTATTGGGTTAATTGTTTAACTGATACCGTTCTATCCTAAGTTTTACTTCTCACCTCTTGGTTCTTGATACTTGATACTTGGTTCGTTTCTCGCATCTCGCCTCTCTTTTCTTTGCTCTTAAGTCCTTAAGCGAAGTCGAAGGGCTCGCTTCTAGGTTATAAAAAAATCTATTATTTTCGCACATGCCTAGACCACAACATTACCTCCTGCTTGTCCTTTTTCTTTTTTTATGCACAATCCCTTCACCTGCGCAGACCAATTCGAGATGGTACCAAGTTTCTAAAATCGTGGATGGAGACACTTTTTGGATCATCAATGCCAAAGGACAGGAAGAAAAAATCAGATTGATCGGGGTAGATGCACCTGAATCCCGAAAGACAGGCAAAAAGGAAATAGGTTATTATGGCAAGGAATCCAAAGCCTACGTCACCCAGCTCCTTACGGGTAGAAAAGTCCGCCTAGAATATGACGTGAGCAAATACGACCGGTACAAAAGAACCTTGGCCTATGTGTATCTCGAAAACGGCACATTCCTCAATGCCTTCCTTATCAAAAACGGCTATGCTTCGGTAATGACGGTACCTCCCAATGTCAGGCATGCAGACCTGTTTGTTCAACTCCAAAGAGAAGCCCGCGAAAATAAACGGGGACTTTGGAAATGATTTCTACATCAAATTACAGGGATCAACCCTATTTCCAAAAGTAAGAAAACCAAATGCGGCTGTCATGGATCAAAATAAGAAAAAATAATATGTGTATCCGCTTTCTTGCACGTAGGCAAACAATAATTCGTTGGAGGAGCCAATAGGCACCCCGTGGACTGTCGTATGTGGACAAGCATCCGCATTCCATACTACCTCCTAAAGCCCAACGTGCAACATTGCAGATACTCATAAAAAATAAAATCCATACCCCGGGCAGCTATGGATTTTATAGTCAAGGATTTAAGCCAGGCTCTTGTTCAAATCTCTCATTTTTTTGATCTGATTGTGGTCTCCATTGAGGGATACCCTTTGGTCCATAAGCGCTTGCCTGACCTCTACACTCATTTCTACATCTGAAGCTAGGGCCATATCGTATGCTTTCAGAGCGGCATCCTCTCCCGCTTCGCATGATTCCAAGATACTTGTCCTGTCATTGCCGGAAAAAATGGATTTAAAACTCATCCATGAACGGAATATTTTACCTGAAGCTGTGGTCCCCTCTTCTATTTTCCCACCTGCTTTGAGGATTAAGTCACCAAGAACACTGACGTGGTCTCTGCTGTTTGAGATCATTTTCGCAAAGCGCATTTTAAGATCAGCATCTTGAATCTCCAATGATTCGATGGCATTCTGATGGCCTTCGATCCTGTCATTATTGATCAATACGAGGTCATTGAGTGTACTTGTCAATTCTTCTAAATGTGTCATGATAAGTTTTTGTTAATTGTTGGAATAATTTACCAAATAACTATACCCAACATTCAGACCATGTTTTGGATATTCTTCCAAATCAAAAACTCTTACAATTATTCACTAAAACGATATAAAAATCAGGCAGTAGAATATCAATCTTGCTGACAATCCCATTTAAATCAGACCAATAAAAACCTACCATTTATAAAATCTTCTTCCTCATTTCTTTCATCCTTTTAAAAAATGAAGGGGTCAGTCCGGTGACTTTCTTAAACTGATTGGAAAGGTGGGCCACGCTGCTGTAATCCAGTTGATAGGAAATCTCTGTCAGGTTAAGTTCATTGTAGAGCAACAATTCTTTTACTTTTTCGATTTTGTTGAAGATGATGAATTGCTGAATGGTAATTCCCTGAACCTCCGAAAAAACATTTGACAAATAGGTATAGTCATAGCCGAGCTGTTCGCTGATATACTCAGAGTAGTTGATTTTAGGTTGGACCTCAGATTGATGGATCATTTTGATCACCTCATTCTTAATTTTATCTATCAAAATACCTTTTTTATCATCTAATAGTTCGAGCCCGATTTTCTTTAGGTTCAGCCTCAGGGCTTCTATCTGGGTAGGCGTGATTTTTTCCGATACCTCCACTTCCCCCAAATTGACATTGGAATAGCGTATATCTAGATTTTTCAGTTCTTCCTTGACCACCATGATACAGCGATAGCTCACCATGTACTTAATATGAATCTTGTGTTTTTCCACTTTAATTAGGAGATAGGCAATTATTCGGCCACTAAAAGAAAGTTATCCTTATTGAATGGTGGGTCTTGGTACACATTTGTATAGACGATGGCCTTTTCCAATAACTTCTTTAATTTCTGAAAATCATTGGGTTTGTGGATATAGACATTTGCCCCGTTGAGGAAAGTCTCCTGCATGTCATTTTCGGAAGAAGATGTTGAATATATCGCCACAGAAACTTCTTTGAACTTTTTGTCTGCCCTGATTTCTTTCAGACATTCCAAGCCGTTTTTTCTTGGCATGTTGATGTCGAGAAAAAGGATCTGCGGAAGATTTTCGGTTTCGGTGTTTTGCATGAAGTGCATAAGTTCGTCGCCGTCATTCACGGTTTCTACAGTTGTACCGACATTGAGTTCATCAAAAGCCTCCTTAAACAACAGTCTGTCTGCTTCATCATCATCTGCTAATAGGATCTTAATGGATTTTTCTTTCATTTTTTTACCGGTAAATAGATGTCGATTGTTGTTCCTTTATTCAGTTCACTTGTTGCACTTACAAAACCACTGTGGTTTTCTACAATTTTTTTGACAATGGCCAACCCAATTCCTGTTCCGGGATATTCATCTTTGCTGTGTAGTTTTTCAAACACCTCAAAGATCCTTTTACTGTACTCCTGATCAAATCCTATACCGTTATCTGAAAACTGAATATGACAATAAAATTTTTGATTCAGGTTTTCGATGGTTTTGATGCTATCTTTCTTAACTATCTCCGCGGAGATGTAGATTTTGACGGGGAATTCTGGTCTTGAAAATTTCAAAGAATTACTGATCAGGTTATTGATCAACTGCCTAAACTGAAAGGGAATGACACTGACATCACACATCTTGTTGATGGTGATTTTGGCGTTTTTATCCTTTATTGCTTCTTTCATTTCCATCTGTACGTCTTTGATAATGTCCGCAAGTGGAAGGGCTTCAAATTTTCTTTCGGCCGAATTGAGACTTGTAAAAGTCAGCAGCTCCTCTATCAGCTTTTGCATCCTATTGGCTGACTTTTGCATATGCTGGAAATAGACCTTGCCCGAAGCTGATAAATTTACCATTTCTTTTTCAAGAATCCTGTCAGCAAAAGTCTGGATCTTTCGGAGTGGTTCCTGCAAATCATGACTTGAAATGTAGGCAAAGGCCTCAAGCTCTTTGTTCATCCTACCGAGCTCGTTGTTTTTTTCTGACAATGCCTTATTGGAAAGGTCGAGCTGCTTTGTTCTCTCCAATACTGCCTTTTCAAGCTCGATATTGTAGTTTTTGGTTTCTTCTATGTCTTTTGTGTATTCTTCCAATTCATTTTTCTGGGTCAGCATGGCATCGGTTATATCATTAAAAGAAAGTAAGATCAATTGCTCTCCGTGGCTTTTCTGAATAAGCCTGCTTGCATTGAGTAAGAAAACTTTTTCCCCAATCCTTGGAAAGTTATGCGTTATTTTATAGTTGCTGAATGAGGAATTTTTAGGAATAATATGCTCGAGCAATTCCCTTAAACTCGGGATATTCCATCGTTTTTCTTCAAAATCAAATAATTTCTTGCCATCAATCTGATCCTCCTTGAGTTGGAATATCCTATAAAATGATTTGTTGGCTGTCTTGATCTTCAGGTTTTTATCCAAGACAATCATTGGCTCATGGAGGGTAGAGATGATGGCATTGGAATAGTCGTAGGATTCATTGAGCAGGTCATTTCGGGTCTGAAGCTCTTGGTTGGTCGTGACAAGCTCCTCATTCGAGGATTCAAGTTCCTCTTTGGAGGTTTCCAGCTCTTCGTTGACGGTCTGCAATTCTTCATTGCTCGAGACTACCTCCTCATTGGCACTTTGGAGCTCTTCTATAAACCCTTCCTGCTCTTGGGACAGTTCCATGGCATCTTTTTGGGACGATGCCAATTCGTCCTCAAGCTGTTTTATTTTTTGTTCCTTAATACTGAGAATTGAATCTTGGATTGCGTCCTTTCCTTTTACTTGCCGGGAGCCTGTAACCTGATCATGTTGCGAAAAAATAACCAGCATCAACCTTTCCTCAAAATCCACATGGAGCGGCGACACCTCGATACTGATGACGAATACAGTATCGTTGACATTCATCTCAATTCCGGTTTTACGCACATATTGACTGGTCTTTATACACTTGGAAATCAGACTTCTTAGATGAAATGCTATTTCTTTGCGTACAAGCTTCAGGATATTCAGAGAAGCTTTTCCGGAAAAATGGCTTAGGTACAGGTCTGTTTTGCCTCTGAATTGGAGGATTTCCATCTGCTGATTGATGACGGCACAGGGAGGCAAAAATTCAGATATTATTACTGTATCAATAGCTTGATCCAGATTTTTGCTGTTTTGAAGTGTGCTGGATTTGGCTGCACTGATCTTGGAATCAGTATCCACTGCGTGCTTTGTATGTTGGGTTTCTCCTTTGGTCATTCTTGAAGTGGGTAATGATAATATGCGTCCATCGGCGCTGCTTTTTCTTGAATAGATTCGATACTTTTTATTGACCTCTGAGAATAGATTTGCCGAAGAACTGATAGTCTCAGCTTTTCCCAGCATCAGATATCCCGTTTCGTTCAAGGAATAATGGAAAGTTGACAATACTCTTTTCTGTGCTGCCAAATCCAGGTAAATGAACAGATTCCTGCAGCTGATAAAATCTATCCTTGAGAATGGTGCATCCTTTAACACGTTGTGCGGGGCATAGACACAGATATCCCGGATCAGTTTAGAAATCCTGTAGCTGTTTCCTGATTTTGTAAAAAACCGCTGCAGTCTTTTCGGTGAAACCGATTCCAGTTCGTCTTTGGTATAAACGCCGGCTCTTGCTTTCCTGATTGCCTTTTCACTCAAATCAGTCGCAAACATCTGAATGGGGATATGGGTGCCGGTATTTTCCTGAATTTCCAGAATCATCATGGCAATGGACAATGCCTCCTCACCTGAAGAACAGGCAGGAACCCATATCCGAAAGGTCTCTTCAGCCTTTTTTGACTTTAGAAGTTTGGGAAGAAGTACCTCTTTGAGGTATTTGTAGGTATCCGAATCCCGAAAAAAACTGGTCACATTGATCAGTAAATCCTGGTAGAGAATATCCAATTCTTCCTGTTTTTCACCGATGAGGTTTACATAAGCTTTGAGATCTTTTGCTTTATTGAGCAGCATCCGCCTCAGGATCCTCCTTTTGATTGTCCTCATTTTATAGAGAGAAAAATCCACTCCCGTGAATTTCAGAAGGCTATTGATGATGGCTACCAATTCTGGATTGGCATCGTCTATCAGGTCTTCTTCCCTTGTTTTTCTCCCTGAAATCCTGATCAAAGGATTTTGGCTGATCCTGTTCAGCTCCAAGGCGATATCTTTGGGCGACAATATAAAGTCTACCAACCCCGCAGTGATGGCAGATTTGGGCATGCTGTCAAATTTTGCCGAGGAATCTTGGGCAAAAGTCAGTCCTCCCTCCTGCTTGATCGACCTCATGCCTATGGTACCATCCGTGGCACTTCCGCTCAGGATTATCCCTATTACGTTTTCCCTATGGGTCTTTGACAGGGAGGTAAATAGGATATCAATCGGAAAATTGAATTTGGGAGTTTCCGGCCTTGGTGATAATATGATTTGGTCATTTTCTACAGAAATCTCCTTGTCCGGAGGAATGATGTAAAATGTATCAGGCTTGATCAGCACCTTGTTTTCAACCTCGCCCACCTCCATGGAGGTGATTTTGGCCAACAACGGCGTAAGCATACTCTTATGGTCGGGACTGAGATGCTGTACAAAAATAAATGCCATGCCCGTGTCAGGGGCTAGGTATTTCAGTAATTCGGACACAGCCTCCAGTCCTCCCGCCGAAGCACCTATGGCAACAATCGGGAAATCTACCCTTTGCTTAGGTTCCGGTAAAGAATCCTTTTCTATTTTGCCTTTTATGGATTGTCCCATGCCGTTTTTTCGATTTAATTTCGGTAGCTATATTCAGCATCAGCAAGAACTTGTGTGATGTAGGCAGATTCTACAGGATCAAGTTACCATTTCTTTGACCCGATTCATAGCCAGTTGTAACATATTATAAAAAAACCTCCTAAACATTTCTGATAATCCGGTATTCCTCCAAAAGCATGAGAGAAACAGCCCATTACCTGATCAGGATGATCCCTCCAAAGGCAGGTATATCCACCAAAACCGAATGTGCTTTACCTTCAAAAGGTCCTTTTGCCGAGACAGAGGTGACCTCTGTCCCTGAGAAATCCTCGTCATAACCTTTCCAGCTACTGTTGAATTTCACCTGCCATTTGCCACCTATGGGCACACCGAATTTATAATTGTGGAAAGTCTGATTCGAAAAATTAAGCACCATGATTACGGGCCGATCACGGTGATCCGCATGGCTCCGGCTGTAGGCCAGCACCAATGTGTCTTGGTTGAAGTGTAAGGTCTCCGTCAGGTGCCCTGTCAGCCCCACCATCGCTTCATCACGTCCATTCCGCATGCCGATCAAGTCACGGTACATGCCCGAAATTCCATGGAACATCGTTTGTCTTTCCCAATCCAAGCCCACCTTATCCGAGAAATGACCATAACTGATAAATTCCTGACCCTGAAACAACATCGGGATTCCCGGTGCGGTCAGAAGTGCAATGGCTCCCAAAGTAGATTTCTTTTTGGCATATTCACCGTTGGCCTCACCAGGCTGTATCTCCTCCGGCAACCGGGACGACCCATTGGCCACCTCATCATGGGACTCTGTGAAAATCACCCTTTGGAACACATCATTGTTGAAGGCAAAAAAGAGAGACTCCACCACGAGCTGAAGGTTTCGGTGCTGGTCCTCAACCTCCAGCAAAACCCTTTTGATCTGGTTTGCGAAGCCCAAACCCCATTGAGAATGAAAACCGAGACCATTGAGCATGACCCCGGAAGTGACCACAGGATCTGCTTTAAGGTCTTCTGCGATCAGGATTTTGTGGGGAAAGATATCCCGGATCTCCCCGTTCAACTCCTGCAAAAACCTATATCCTTCCTCCAATTCTGCCTTGTTGTTGCTGTTTTCACTATCTAGGTACCTGATGACCGCCGTGGCATCAAACCTCAACCCATCACATTGGTAATCGTCGAGCCACATCAGCGCATTGTCACGGAGGTAATTTCGTACTTCCTTCCTGCCATAATCGGGTCGGTTTTCACCCCAAGGCGTCTTGGCCCTATAGTCATTGTAGAAATAAATGCCACCGAGGCCATTTTCCTGCCAACCGTCAAACTGCCAAATGTCAATATCCGAAGGTCCAAAATGATTGTAAACCACATCCATGATCACCGCTATTCCCCTGATATGGGCTTCCCTGACAAAATACTTCAAACCTTCGGGACCACCGTATGCTGACTCCACGGCAAAAGGATGCGCGGGATTATATCCCCAGGATTCATCTCCGGCAAACTCCATCACCGGCATGATTTCTATCGCATTGATACCCAGATCTCTGACATAATCCAATCTCTGTACAGCAGAATAAAAATTTCCCACGCCCCCATTTTCAATCCCATCCCTGTTGAATGTACCGATGTGCATCTCATAGATCACAAGCTCATTGAAAGAGGGAATTTGAAACTGATGCTCTTCCCTGTCTTTTCTAAGGTCTATGACAATGGAATTGCCCATGCTATTGGTCAATTTCCGGGCATAGGGATCGTTTTTGGTGATTTTGTTTTCTCCGTTGTAGAGGACGTATTTGTATTCGTCCCCTTCATAGGCAGCATCCACATGCACCGCCCAATAGCCGTCATTTTCATGTTCCAAGAGGTATTCATTATCTCTCCAACCATTGAAGCTGCCCATCACAAAAATCTTGTTGGCATTGGGCGCCCACACCCTAAAGGTCACACCTTGTCCACCTACGATGGCTCCCATTCCCTTATTTCCTATCTCCTTCATCTCTATTTATTGGTAAATTATTTAGAAAAAAATGTTCCTTTTTGAGATGAATAGGAAAAAAACATCAATTATTTAATCATAAGATAATATATTACATTTTAGTTCCAATACTCACCCTTCGGTTTTTATTTCCTCGTCTCCTTTCTCGATGATGATTTCCTTTTCGACAACTTTCATTGCAAAATCTGAAGGATGAACCGCCACCTCATACTTCTCCGCATACACCCTCGTAAATGCCGCCCCAAAGAACAATATCAAACAGGAATAAGATACCCAAAGCAAAATCAGCACTACAGAACCTGCCGCTCCATAAACCGAACCGGGATCTGCGGCACCAAAATAGATGCTGAGCAATATTTTCCCGAGATTAAACAACAGCGCTGTCATAAATCCCCCCAACCATACCGACCTCCACCTGATCTTCATGTCAGGCATAAACCTAAAAATCAACACAAACAAAAGCCCGATGACAAAGGTGGACAGGGCAAAATCAAAGAATTGGGCTATAAAAAGGTAAGCAGGCTCCCAAAGTCCGGACAGAAAACTGCTCAGAACCGTCAGTGCCGTGGAAACCACAAAACTAACGATCAACAAAAAAGCGATCACCATCACAAAGGCAAGGCTCAAGGCCCTGTCTTTGATGATTTTCCACCAACCGGCCTCAGGATCCACCTTGACACTCCATATCTCATTCATAGAGATCTGAAGCTGGTAAAACACCCCCGTAGCACCGAATACCAATACCGCCACCCCCATTACGGTAGCAAAAACTGTCCTGTTATCCTTACTCGAATTTTCGATAATAGAGACGATAGACTTCGCAGCACTTGGACCGATGGCCTCCGAAATCTGCCCTGTAATCTCCCCTTGCACGATCTCCTGCCCCCAAAATGCCCCGACAGCACTAATCACGACGACAAGCAATCCCGGCAGGGACAACACCGCATAGTAGGCCACGACTGCGCCTAATCTCCATGGATTGTTCTTGTTCCAAAGCTTCCCCGCTTTCCATAATAGGCCGGGCAAGTGACTGATCCTGAATCTATTTTCTTTATGCATTTTGTCTTGTTGATTTGGGCCAAAAAAACATTTCTGCCCCCGCCTTAAAACAGCCGTAGGAAACGAGTGCATTAACCGTGCCCCAATGGAAAAGGGAAGTGAATTTGTGGTGGATGACAGGCAAAAAAGAAAAAGCGGTTACCCGAAACAATTCAGGGTAACCGCTTTTTGAAAATGGTTTTTATGCAAAAAAAGGATTATTAACTTTCAAGAATCTTCTTTTTCTCAGCATCAAACTCCTCCTTGGTGATCACACCTTCGTCCAACAGTTTTTTCAGTTCTCTTAACTTATCTGCCTTGGTCTTATCCAAACCGCTTGGGATGGAATAGTAGTTGGTATCAAGCCCTCCGACAGCCGGCTGAAGCTCATAGGTTCTGAATGGTTTGTATTTCATGATCCAAAGGAAAGGAACCAACAAAAATAATCCTCCGATCAAAGCACCCACATCCAACTCCTCATCCCTTGAAAAAGAAGTATTGAAAGGGTTATAGCCTTCTTTTTCTAATCTGACCAAAGTGGAACTGCCCACTACCTTGGTATCCCGGTAGGCATAAGGCGTATTCCCCATGTACTCCCCATTCATATACAGCTTGGCATCAGATGGGGTCGATTGGATCATGGTCGTGCTGCCACAACTTGCAAAGAAAATAGCAACAGCCAAGAATAAGGCAACGGATTTGAGATAGATGGATTTCATTAAAAATTTGAGATTTAGTTTCACAATAATAAGGCCTATTGTCAAAACTACAAGAAAGGGAGGGGGAAAAGTTTGGGCTATTTCTTAAGCTATATGATGAGGAAATTTCCTTTCACCACAAAAGTTGATAAGAGGTAGAATGTTCAATTAAAAACAGAACCCGACATTTAGTCAAACACCTCTTCTATGACTTAATTCTCATTTTTCGGTCAGGTATGCAAATGATTGTGGTGGAAATAGATTAAAGTCTGTTCTCAAGCATTTTGGGGTTCTATACTTTTTTGTTTTTTTTATTTTAATCGCAAAACCTTGTTCTCTGTCTGCAAAATATTTGTAGTAAAAATCCTTCGTAATACCTGAATGTTCTTGCGTTAGTTCCCAAAGTGTTTGTAGGTCGTAGTTTAAAATTTCCTCAATTTCAAACTCTCCAATTACCTGTTGAACTGGGGATGATGCATAAACTAGGACTGATTTTACATTTGTATTTTTGAAGATTGATTTCCTAAACTCAAACCTCTTTGATCCATCAAATATTTTAAAGGCGAATTCTGGTTTTATTGATAAAACTACTTTCATATCATTTTTTCCTGTTGTAGGCGAAGTTAATTAAGTCCTCAAACTGTTTTGAGGTCAATTTAGCAAAACCTTTTGGTAAACTCATTGGGTCTGCAAATATCCCCAAGTTTATTAAATCATTCAAGGTTGGTTTTGGTGTTGGTAAAGAATGTGCATAAAGAAAATTGATGATAAAAGGTCGATAAGTAGGAAACTTGTTCCACCATTTGTTAAGTAAGTCGTCTTTGGGAATCATTGTTCTACGATTACAACTATTGAAAAAGTCATCAAAGTCCATAAATCCGTCCTTGATACTTTCAACAATACATATAGATGTTACCGTACTTGAATATTTTTTAGGTGCATTTTCACCAATTCGATAAATTAGAACTATATCTCCTGATTTTAAATTTCTATCTGGTGCGTGTGAAATATATACCTTACTTATTCTATTTCGGTGTGGTTCGTTCTCCGTATATTTTGCCTTGTCTTCTTTTGTGTTTATACTATCGGGAAATAACTCTGTATGGTATTGAGGTTCAATTTTAATGAGATACTTGTCAGTCTCTCTTGAGAAAAATGGGAATGTCAATTTAGGATTGTCAATATTTATTGGCAAGTTCTTACCAAATTGTCTAACGTAAACTAATTCTTCTCCATTTTTTGAAGTTTTAATGCCGTGATAGTAAAAGCCCCATTCTTCAAGCATTTCTATTAATTGCTCTTGTTCAGGTCGCTTGTTAAATATTGTCACATATATTTCTTCAACTTTAAATAGCAATGCATTGTCAAAAACAGTTTTTAAAAATCTCTCGCCAATTTTATATCCGTTACTTGTGACCTTAAGTGTTCCTATTTTTAACCGTTTTTTTGGTATAAAAATGGGGCTGATGTCTGAATAACTTTCTTCTCCCAGCTTTTCAATTTTGATAAACAAAAATGCGCTCAATTGATTATCGCTATAGCACACATAACAAGATTCTTCAGATTTGCCATTAAACCATTTATCAAACTCCTGATAATCAAGCCGAAAACTATCGAAAAAACTATCTCTAATGTCGACTTCTCCAAAGTCTACTTTTTTAACTGCCAATACCTTATGAGAAATTAGGTCGGGGTTTTCTGCAGTTACCTTTTCTAAAAAGGTTTGTATTCTGTAAACTCTGCCAGCTATTCCAAGAAGTTTAGCTTTTATGTGGATTTTCTTGTCTTCAGAAATCAGTATGTCAATTCGATTCTCATAGACTTCATTAAGTATTTGCGTATCGTTAAGATCGTTGGCAGTAGTGTCAACTTTACCACTGATTTGTTTTATGGAATCACTTAATTTAGCTTGGTATTTTAGTTGATTGTAACTTTCAATTTTTATATTCATTGACTTCAATGAGTTTTGGTCTTTGTACCGATTAAGCTCAATGATGGTCAATGGGTGGATGTATTTGTCATATTTTAACTTGTCAAGCCAAAAGAATAACTGTCCTATGTCAAGATTGTAAATCTTTTCAGCTTCTCGATGTATAATGATATTGGTATCAAGTAGTACTTTCACTTAAATATGTTCCTAATTGGTTGATTTTTAAGCTTATCTTCATTGGGTTTGGAGAAGGTGGAAATACACCACAAAAGTTGATGCGAGGTAGAATGTTCAATTAACCACTTCACCCGCCATTGAGCCAAACGCCTGTTAGCGGTTCGGCTTTCTTTTCTGTCGTCTGTGTTTAGCTGAATATTCATAATCTTTACTGAATTGTCGCAATGTAATTTTCAATTTCTTCACTTTGCCCAAATGCAGTTGTCGGATTATTGAAAGGTGGTCTGTCAGAATTTTGTAGACTTAAAATCTCACCATTTTCAACTTCATCTCCATAATTTTCAGTTGTTCTAAATTTTCCTTGTCCCCTAAAATTCAAAATGACCGCTTGAACTCCTGGAATGATACAAATTTGAAGTCCGGTTTCTTCACTTTCAAAAAAGTCGTTTTGGTTAAGTCGCATACGAACTGTCTTGCCTTTCAATAAACTTTCAGGGCAGTATCCGTTCCACATATTTGAAATTTTCGTTTCCGTCATTTTTGTTGTTTTTAAGTTATTGCCGAAAGTAAAAAGAAATAGTTCAATGTTTTCTCCTTGTGTGTCAAGGTCATTGGCAAGCTGTCTTGTAAGCTGCAAAAAGTCAAGATACTTTTTCTCAGCATTGTCATATCGTATTTTGTCTAACTGTTGAAAATTTGAATATGTCTTGATTGCAAAAACATCAATAAGTCGCTGGTCAAGTATTAGGCAAGGATTGTCGTTAAATGATATTTTGAAAAAGTAAAGTAGTTTGCTGTAAGTTGATAGTCCAAGTCCTGCAACGTTCTTAAAAGTTAATGTCAGGTCGTTAAAGTCTTTGGTTGTTGGATTTGACTGTTCTCTTAACCTCAGCAACACGTTTTCAATTGTTTCAATGTGTTTGAGAATATTTACAAAATGATTTCCACGCATTCCTGCTGTGTAGCCCCAATAAATTGTCTTGATAATTGCTTCTCTTGGCTCGTTGGTTTCAAAAATGTCTTGACGGCATATAGTTAATGTTTTGTTGTCGCTAAACAACTTGTCATTGAGATTTTTTAGCCACTGAATTTCACTTTCGGCTTTTGTCCAAGTCGTTCGTTTTGTCGTAAAACATTGTTGTCTTACAGGTAGGTTTGAGATTAGTATTTTGTAATTATCAATGTTCATTCGTGTCTTCTTTTAAGCTGACCGCTAACGTTCGGCAGCTACCCGAAGGTGGCGATTTAGAAGCACTTCACTGTCAACCAAGCACAAACTTTGATAGAAGCACAAAGCTTGACTTAACCAATGAACCGCCAATTTCTTGTAGGTGCTGTTAGCTACAGGCTTTTATATTTTTCAATGATTTGTTTTAATGATTTTTCAGTTGAAACTATATCCATTAATAGTAACATCATTTGAGTTTTTGTTTCTTCCGATGTATCATTTAAGTGAGAATAGCTTAAGGTCTGCAAATAATTTAACTTGTTTTTTAAAAGTTCTTTGCCCTCTACTAAATCATTGAGAATTGATAATTTATCATATTTTACTAATTCAATTTTTGAAGTAGAAATCGAAGTCCAAGAGTTGGTTCTTATATTCGGAGCGTAAAAACCGCCTACTTTTTCATATATCCGAAGAATTGACATTTCTTTGTCAGAAGTATAGTGTTTTAAACTGTCAATTAGCGTTTGTTGTTTTGGAATATTATATTCTATTTCTTCTTCACTTTCAGTAAGTTCTAATTCTATGGATTTGAATATTTGATTTAAATAAATTTTTTCTTTTCTTTCTTCGTTCCAAGTATTAATAAACAAAGCAATTAAAATCCCCACAATAACCGTAGAAACCTCTCTTAAAATCTGGTATATATTTTTTTTCATATGTTTTATTCGCTTTCAATATAAGCTTGTAGCTAACGGCGGTTTTCAGCTACACGCAGGCAGGGATTTTTACCACTGAACTTCCTTCGAAGAACTGAACTTCAAATTTAGCACTTTCCTGTCCTACGAAGCACCAAACCCCTGCTTGCGTGTAGGTGATGTTGGTGGCTGGCATTCTTGTTATCCGTGTCATTGGCTTTCTTCTTTTTTAGGTAATTCCATACCTGCGTTTATCAATATTAGTCTTTTAGTGTCGTCCCATTTTTTGCTTCTATACCTTGCTTGTGATACTCTGTCTTGATACTTTTTCCTTTCGTCCTTACTTAATTTTTCTAATTCTTTCGGGTCTTGATTTTTAATAAATTCTTCCGCTAAATTTTCTATGGCTTCCCTTTCTTTTTGCTTTTGCCATTCCCAATCAACTCCATTTTTTGATAGAACTTCGCCTAATAACTCAGTCCTAAGTGGATTCAGAAATTTTTTGACTTTCCCACGACTTCCTGTTAATTTTAAAGTTATTTGTTCGTTAAGCCACTTCCCAATTTTAGTGTGTTGATGTGGTATTGATTTGAAGTTGTTTTTGTCTTTGTAGTAACTTTCTAATTCTAGTAATTTTTCATACCAACCTTCATCATCAGGATCACTCCCAAGGTTTGGAACTTCCCAAAGAAAGTTTACTGAATTCATTCTTTCTTCTTCATAATCAGACCATAAAGGGGTTTGATTTCCTTTTCGTCTTTGTTTCTGTTGGGCACACCAAGAACCTATTGAATAATGAGGGTGACTTTTTTCTTTAAACTGTGGCACGTGAGTTATCTCACTATCAGGATTGAATTCTCGTTTATATGCAAGCATTTCTTTGAATCGCTTTTCCCAAATCATCATACTGGTTTTTTCCCAACCATCACCAACAGGAAAGTCAACATCAATTAAACGCAAAAGAAGGTCATCAGGCATTGCTTCGTTCCTAATCAGTTCTTTCATTCTAAAATACCACCGAAGCAATTCTTTGTCATCTGTTGTCTTAGTTACAACTCCTGATGAACGAACATCTCTCTTATAAACTATGAATCTTTCTAAAAAGTAGTCAAAATTATCATAGTCGTTTTGGGTGGCTTTTACATTTTTATCATAATCTGGAGTGTCTTTTGGGTCAAAACCGTCTGTTAAGTCAACATCAGGGAGTTTGACTTTTTTTGTTTTCTTATTTCCATTTTCACCGTCAGTTGGTTGTGATTCTTCTTTCTTATTTGAGAAAAATTGCTTGTAGAGTAAATCGGCTTCTTCATATTCATCTATTAACTCTCTCGTAAGTTTTCTTGTATGAGTATTGCTTAGTTCAATTAGGTCTTTGTAGTATTCTTTTATTTCCCTAATAAGTTTTATTCCTTGCTTATCTGTTTTTGTATTGAAGTCAAGTTGAATTGACGCTTCAATATTCGCAATGAATCCTGAACTTGTCAGGTTTGATGAACCAATTATTACTCTCGAAAATTTTTCGCCTTCAAATAAAAATAGTTTTGGGTGATAGGTTATATAATCTTCTTCACGATGATAAATGTATGTTTCAATTTCATTGTATAGCAATTTTTCTAGGGCTTCTTTTGATGTTCCTTTATTGTCTACACCCACGTAAAATCTGAGATTTTTAAATTTGTCGCGTGATGATTTAATAGAAGGGAGAATTTTGTCAACTCCTGTCAATGCAACAAAAGCAACAAATCCATAGAAATTGTCAAAATACTTGTTCTCAAACGAGTTCACTAATTGTTTCCCAACATTGAATTGGCTGCTCTCAAGTCCGTGTCCTAAAAATGTTACTTGCATTCTCTGTCGTGTATGTTCTTTATGCTTGCCACCAACGATTGTATATCAACAAGACTTGTTGATATCTACCCAATTTGGACTGGTATCAACAATATTGTTGTTATTTTTCAATTACCTAAACTTAATTGCTTTTAGTTAAAAATCCTATGCAAGATTGGATCAACTACCTAAAAAAAGTAAAATGTCAATTTTTCAGAAAATTGGATTACCCCAATCCCCTACTTGCTGACCTTTCACCCATCTTTGTGCAAAGCGACGCACCAATCAGTCCAATCATAAAAGCTGAAATGGTAGTGATGATTAATTCCAATTTATCAACTGAACCCTCAAGGAAAATCCCAATAAAATCATCTAAGGGAAAGGCTTTGTCGTATTTCAACTAGTCTAATTTAATAATACTTCAATTCAGGATGCGTTCTTTCAGGACTTCCTCCAAATCCCTGTTCCCTTTTGGGTTTTTAAAAAGTCTGTAAATGAGAAAGATGGGGATCAACAAGAGTATAATAAATCCCAAACGTTTTTCCCCAGAAATAATCCACCCTACTATTCCGGGAATGATCCCCGCAAGAAAGCCAATCGTCGCGGCCTGAAAAATTTTAGATTTTTTCAGTTTATTTTTTTCGACCAACAGTTCTGCATCAGTCATCTCCTTGTAATTCTTTTTTTCCATATCAGTGTGGTTTTGAAGTTATGTTAAATATTTCCGGTTTGCTTCCCAAAAGCATGGCGCTATATACGCCTAGGACATACATGGCACGACAGTTCCAGATAAGTTTCAACTGTTTAAACTTAATTCTTTTTGGTATTTTAAACAAACCGCCAACAGCCCATCAAAAAATAAATCAGGGCAATAAACCTACCGGAAGACTGAACCAAAAATACCTTCCCAAGTGTGGCTGATGCTATTTCCCGGTCTCATGTTGATGAATTTTCCGAAGTCAGGAACCATGCTGCCTATGATCAGGCCTGTCATGGAAGTCCATTTTTTGAAACCCCAATTGATGGGAAAAACAAGCGCAGCGTGGGAAAAGATAAATGGCATGGATTAAGGATTTAATGTAAAAATTTGAGTATCCGCAGGGTTGAAAGTTGGGCATGAGGATACTTTATCGGATGCGGATACTCGTCCACAGACGACAGTCCACTGTCCACTGAACCGCTAATCGTTCTCAAACCATAAATTGTTTGGATAGGTGCAAGAAAGCGAATACAAATATAAAAATAGGCATCGTTCCCCTAACTTACATCTTCATAAAAAATCATGTACCCGAAAATTTTGATTTGCACCGCTTTCTCTCTCGATAATCAAAAGATTTTCTTCTTAACCAAGTCTAAGGATCTCCTAGGAAATATCCCTAGTCCCAGTAGGTCCACCCTTATCTTCCCATACAGATACTCCGTTTCAGAGGTATAGATACTCCGTGTCCTAGCTATAGATACTTCGACTCAGGTTTATCCTTTAGGTACCTTAAGGCTATTCATATTTGTGACTTGGGACCTTCAGACTTCCTACTTCCCAACTTCCTCCTTCAGCCTCCTTCCTTCCTACCTCTTACTTCCGACTCCCCAACTTCCTTCTTTCCAACTTCCTACTTCCCAACTTCCCTCCTTCCCAACTTCATCCTTCCCAACTTCCTCCTTCCCAACTTCCCAACTTCCTTCTTCCCAACTTCCTACTTCCCTACTTCCTACTTCCTCCATCATCCTTCATCCTTCATCCTTCATCCTTCATCCTTCATCCTTCCCTCTACCATTCCTCCAAACCCAATAATTTCTTACCCAAATCTGTCAATTCCGCTACAGGATGTTGTTTTTCCCTTTGCAAAGGATCGCCGGGAAAGGCATAGCCTTTTAGCGCTTCGCGGCTTTGCCAACTGTGGATGCGCCACTGACGGAGGGATAGATTTTCGGGTTCGGCAGGCATCATAGAGAGGTATTGGGCGATGCGGACTCTGTCCTTGCTCCTGTTGGCACGGATTCCGTGCGGCAAAAGTGAATTGAATATCAGCAAATCCCCGGCTTCCAGTTTGACTTTGGTCAGTTCAAATCCGGTAGTGTCGGGTTGGAAATAATTGCGGTCGGCAGCTTGGGTAAGTTTCCAGGTATCGTAAGTCCTGTAGAGCTCGGGAATACATTGGAAGCCGCCCATTTCTTCATCGGTTTGGTCTGCAAGGGCAAGGACACCCTGCACATTTTGGGGTTTGGTATCGGGGTCATAATCCCAATGGATAAATCCCTTGTACTCAAATCCGGGCCGGATAGGAAAGTTCAGGTTGGCCCGGTCGATGGTCACCCACAGTTTTTCGGTGCCCCAGATATCCGAAAAAGCCTGATGGACTTTGGGTGTCTGCCTGTTGTCCCAAAGGTATTGGTGGTGGTAGATTTCGACCATTCCGGTATTGACAAGTTCCTTCATTTCCATATCGGGGTTGGTTTTTCGGTACCAGCTCTCCGGGTTTTCAGGATCTTTTCCTTCGAATTCCCACAGGAAGTCCGCCAACTTTTTAGCCTGAGATTTTGGAACGGCATTTTTGATAACCACATAGCCGTTGTGGACCCAAAAATCCCAATCCGATTCAGACATTACCTGTAATGGCATTCCGTTGCTGCGGTCATTGAGCTTGGTAGTGGCAGTCTTAGAGACCGAATAATTGGATTTGGGATCATTTGTCATGCTGTTAATTTAATAGAAAAACTGCGATATTTAGAGAAAAATATTCTCTGAGATGATCTCATTTTTATCGACTTTGGAAGATTTCCATACCAATCTTTGGAGGTTTCATCTACCGGTACCGGACGATATTGCGGTGCAATTTATCGATGGCGACAACAGACGGGTCAGGGTTCACCTGGAAGGAATCCCTGTCTTCCCTGCTGCCTTGATGAAGACGAAGGAATATTGGTTTATCCTGCTCAATAAGCCCAACCGGGAAAAGCTCAAAATCGCCGAGGGGGATAAAATCAACATGACCTTGGAAAAGGACCTCTCGGAATATGGCCATGAAATGCCGGAGGAAATGCAGGTGCTCCTCGATCAGGATGAGGTAGGAAGTGGATATTTCTATGCCCTGACCAAAGGAAAGCAGCGAGGCCTGATATATATCGTTACCAAAGTCAAAAACACCAATTCGAGGCTCAACAAGTCCCTTGCCATCATCGAACACCTGAAGGATGTGAAAGGAAAACTCGACTACAAAATGCTGAACGAAAAAATCAAGTACTACAATAATCTGGATAAGGGGTGGTGATTGGTCCCTGAGCTTGTCGAAGGGTTGGTTAATGGTAATTTGGTTAAGGGTTAATGGGTTATTTGGTTAACTGTTCTGCGGCCATCTGTAGGCAAATCGTACCAATTCAATAAATTTTTCTTAATACTGAATCTTGAATTTTTGAGGCGGGCAGGACGACGGCGGACCGGGCCGGCTCCGGCCTTGTGCGTTGATAGGATTCCGCCGTCTTGACTTTTTTGGCTACTTTTTTTGTCAAGAAAAAAAGTAGCTGTAAAAAGTACAACTATTTTTATCACGACCTTAAGAATCATTTTAATAAATTCAAAATTACATACTAGGTTTGCTCAATAAGCAAAATTTATTTTCCCAAAAACCCATCCGCATGTTCTTCTACCTTTCCCAATTCCTGAGTTTTTTGGCCATGCCACTGACCATCATCCTGATTTTATTGATTGCAGGGTTTTGGCTCCGCAAAAAGAAATACGGCAATAAATTGATGATTGGTGGAATCATTCTGATGCTGATTTTTTCCAATCAGTTTTTGGCAAACCTCGCCATGCAAACTTGGGAACCGGATTTCAAAGCTTTTGATACGCTACCCGATTACGAAATCGGCATTGTCCTTACAGGCGTGACCAACCTGAACAAAACTGCCTTAGACCGTACTTTTTTCAATAAGGGCGCTGACCGTGCCACGCATACGGTGCAACTCTATAAATTGGGAAAAATCAAAAAAATCCTCATCACCGGCGGACAGGGCCTAAACCCCACCAATTCCAACACCGAAGCAGAAATGCTACGGGATTTTATGGTCATGACGGGTGTACCAAATGAGGATATTTTGGTAGAAAACAAAGCCAAAAATACCCGGGAAAACGCAGCCTTTTCCAAAGACGTTCTTTCTAAAAGCGGTTTCAACCTTGACCAAAGATTTTTATTGATCACTTCCGCTTTTCATATGCCTCGCTCCAAAGGTTGCTTTGAAAAGGTAGGATTGCAGACAGATAGTTTTCCTGTGGATTATTATTCTGAAGATATCCGCTTCAGCATCCCACAATTGCTCCAACCAGATCCTTATTCCATTTTCATGTGGCACAAACTCTTCAAAGAATGGATTGGGATTACGGTTTATTGGGCGGTTGGGTATATCTAGAATACCCGTCACCCTGAGGAACGAAGGGTCTCTCATCCGTCATTCTGAGTGAAGCGAAGAATCTCTCCAGGGATTGGTTGTAATTGTTCTAGTTGTTGTAATTGTTGTCTGCTTCGCGTTTTCAGGTTGTCGGGTTGTTGGGTTGTTGGAACCGTCATTCTGAGTGAAGCGAAGAATCTATATTTGATTTGTTGTAATTGTTGTCTGCTTCGCGTTGTCGGGTTGTCGGGTTGTCGGGTTGTCGGAACCGTCATTCTGAGTGAAGCGAAGAATCTATATTTGATTTGATCAAGTTGTCAAGTTATCTGCTTCGCGTTGTCGGGTTGTCGGGTTTTCAGGTTGTCGGGTTGTCGGAACCGTCATTCTGAGTGAAGCGAAGAATCTATATTTGATTGGTTGTAATTGTTGTCTGCTTCGCGTTGTCAGGTTGTCAGGTTGTCGGGTTGTTGGAACCGTCATTCTGAGTGAAGCGAAGAATCTCTCCAGGGATTGGTTGTAATTGTTCTAGTTGTTGTAATTGTTGTC
>NZ_JAKZAM010000021.1 GCF_022538055.1 Cognataquiflexum nitidum
AAAACCCCGGCTATGGCAATAATCGTGTCGTCCAAGGCAGGAATCAAATCTTGGAGTAAAAATGTCCTGCTGATCCAAGCAAAACTCACTGAACCAAAAACCCAAGCAACCCGTTTTTCTTCCTTTGTCATCGGACCCAAAAGGGAGAGTTGTCGTTGGATTTCTTCTTTGCCGCCAGCCAACTGAAAGTTTTTATCAAAAGGAAAAGCAAATTTGACCAAATAAATCCAGCAAAATCCCAATAAAAGAATTGACGCAGGTAGGCCATACATCATCCATTGTGAAAAGCTGATTTCATAACCATACATGTCATTGATTACACTGGCTAAAATGATGTTGGTAGGCGTTCCGATCAAAGTAGCCATGCCACCTATAGATGCACTGTAAGCAATTCCCAACATCAGGGCTTTTCCAAGGTTGTTTGGCAAAACTTCATTGATGGCCGCATTAGGAGTCAACTGTGTCACCACAGCCACAGCGATGGGCAACATCATTAGGGAAGTAGCGGTATTCGAAATCCACATAGAAAGGAATGCGGTTGCCACCATAAATCCCAAAATAATCTTTTGGATGTCTGTACCAATAAAAGAGATGATACTCAATGCGATCCGTTTGTGCAGACTCCATTTTTCTATCGCCATCGCAATCATAAATCCACCCATATACAGTAACACCATCGGGTGGGAATATGACGCCGCAGTTTCGGCAATCGGTAACACATTCAATGTTGGTAATAGCACCAAAGGCAACAAGGCCGTAGCCGCAATCGGAATCGCTTCAGTGATCCACCAAATTGCTATCCATACCGTCACAGCCATCATTGCCAAAGCTTCCGATGACATGTCAGCAGGCTTTACAAAAAATAAAATCAGTAGAAATAAAACCGGCCCAAGAATGATACCGATGCGTGAAGTAGTGTTCGGGTTCATGTCAGCAATTGAATCCTATAATTACCAAAAAAATTAATGAATTCAAATCAGAATGATTAGGGAGGTGGATTCAATTAAATTTACTTGGAAATACCAGTTTAAGTTGATGAGATTTTTTTATTTAACATAATGTAAATTATATAACAATTAATATCCATTTGCTTCAAACAATGGATTTAACTTCCATTCCAATCTTCAATTCTTTTTTCAATTTCTTTAAGGGTTGTTGCACCGTTATACATTAAGTTGATTGTAAGCAATTTTTTGAGTGACGATGCTGCATTGATTTTGGTGACAATTTTCCTTTCAACCATTTGGTCAAATATCCAGAACAGATTTAAAGAATTGTGGTTTAACCAACTTTCCTAAATAATACACAGGAATTCAAAGTAGCTATTAAATCTGAACGCAATAAATAATCTCATTATATTCCAATCCATTCCTGTAAATCAACAGATAAATCCCTCATTGACTTTTAGAATAAGCCGCTCTCATCATCACTGTTGAGGTATAAAGAATAACGACAATCACAAGCCATCTGAGAATATCTAAAGGAAATGACTTCACAATGAATGCAGCAATAAGGACGGCCACCACACCCGGAATTGCCATAGCCATGGCTGCTTTTCTATTGTAAGCACCTTCACGAATAAATCTTATTGAGGCAGGCGGCATCAAAAAAGCACATGATCCCATCATGATCGGAAAAGCCACCTGCGGCGACATCCCAGGCGCAAAAACCAAAGCCATACAAGGGACATACAAACCTATCCCATCATTATATTATCTTGTGAAAATTTTCAAAGTAAGATCATTTATCATGAGGCGAAAAATTCCAGAGTCAACTCTACCAAAACTCAATCGCTCACAATTTATTACTTCCGAAGGTTTACAAAAATTAAAGGAAGAACATGATCATTTATGGCGAGTTGAACGTCCAGACGTTACCGCTAAGGTTGCATGGGCCGCAAGTTTGGGAGATCGTTCAGAAAATGCCGATTACCATTACAACAAAAAACGTCTTCGAGAAATTGATAATCGCCTACGTTATTTACGAAAGTGCATTGATGACTTTAAAGTTATTGACTATCACCCCAACCAAGAAGGAAAAGTGAATTTTGGTGCTTGGGTAGAAATTAAAAACGAAAAGAAAGGACTTCAAAATCGTTTTCGTATTGTTGGTTACGAGGAGTTAATAGGTAACAAGGATTATATCTCTATGGACTCTCCCATGGCTAAATCGCTTCTTGGTAAAACTGTTGGAGATGAGGTGATAGTAAAAACCAAAATGGGTGATTTTGTATGGAAAATTCTTAAAATAGAGTACCAAAAGTAGTTTTGCTACTCATAGCTATAAGAAATTGCTTAGCATAAAGTAATTTATCATACACCTTTTTTCTTCGTGTTGGTAAACTGCAGTTCTTCTAATTCATTTTTCCTGATGGTAATTTCAAAATAATTCCAAATCACTTTTTCTCCAAATCCATACTCAATTCCTTTTGAACCAATCCAGCTCTCAGCATCACTGTGGAAGTGTAAAGAATAACGACAATCACAAGCCATCTTAGAATATCCAATGGCAATGATTTCACAATAAATGCAGCTATCAATACTGCCACCACACCCGGAATTGCCATGGCTACTGCAGCTTTTCTATTATAGGCTCCTTCACGGATAAAACGAATGGATGCGGGCGGCATCAAAAAAGCACATGATCCCATCATAATCGGAAAAGCCACCTGCGGCGACATCCCAAGCGCAAAAACCAAAGCCATACAAGGAGCATACAAACCAATACCTGCAGTCATCAACGCACCCAGGAAAAAGTTGGCAACGATCGCAATCAGAAGTTTACCTCCTTCAAGTCCGATAGCCTCGCCACCTCCCTGAATCCAATCCAAGTTGCGGGCAAGCATAAAACCGGCTGTAATGAGCAAAGCAAATCCCATAGTCAGCCTGATTTTACGTTCGGAAAGTTTTGAAATCACACCTGCACCCACGATGGCACCTATTGCAGCTGAGACTAGCATTAGAATAAGGGTTTTTGGCTCGACTTCAATGATCGTGATAAAAATCAGGGCCTGTAACAACACAGGTAGCGTATTGGCAACATTCATTGTACCGGGAATAAGCTTGTCCTCGGTTTGTTTGGTGAATTTTAACAACGCTGTTTGAGGAGCAAAGGCACCAATACCCAACACATCAAAAAAATTGACCACAAATCCGATCACGAAAGTTTTTCTCCAGCTGCTAGGTTCCAACCTGTTTTTGTGTCTTAGAAAATCCCTCGTCAATACAAGGGTAAACCAAACGGTCAGAATGCCGAGTGAAATCCAAATAAATGCCACCATTGAGTCTAGCTAATTAGAAATAATTATATTGCTTGTCGAGTGAATCCTTTATTCCATCAAAAAGTGGGAAATTTTCTAGGAAATATATCAATAAATTGAACAGAAATTCAGCTTTTACAATAACCCAGGGCATTACCTCAACCAAATATTCCCCTCCTAAAAATCCAAACTACTTGTTCAATAATCTGCTAGGAAAAATCTTCAGTTAAAAAATACATTTTCCAAGTACCTCTATTTTTTATTTCGAAATTTCCCCTGTATTCACATTCAAATTCCTCGCTGACGAGCTTATAGGTCGTTTCGGAAAGGTTGATTTTTCCCGGGACCGAATTTGATTCCATCCTAGAAGCTATATTGACGGTATCTCCCCATATGTCATATTGCCATTTTTTAATTCCAACTATTCCCGCCACCACAGGACCTGTATGGATCCCTACCCGCATTTCAAAGGAACAAATGCTATCTTCTGATTTACTTTTTACAAATGCCATCATTTCTTTGGCAGCGATAACCACGTCTCGGGGATGCGTTTGGTTTTCTTTTGGAAGTCCTCCGACACACATATAGGAATCCCCAATGGTCTTGATTTTTTCCAAATTATTCCGCGTGCATATTTCATCAAATTTTTTAAAATAAAAATCCAAACTTTTAACCAATAGCTCCGGTGAAATATTTTCCGCTGTAGCGCTGAAATTTTTGAAGTCAGTAAATAGAACGGTGACAGATTCATTTCGCAGAACTTTGACTGATCCATATTCTTTCAATTCTTCCGCGGTTTCTGCAGGCAAAATATTCAGAAGAAGTTTTTCCGAGCGATCCATTTCTTTTTCGATCATCTTCTTTGCCTGTTTCTCAAAGAGGAACCGACGGTATGCTACAAACGCCAGCAACGCAATCAATAGCAATGCCATCATCACGCCATATATGATAAACCTTTGTCGTTTTGTCTGGAGATCTTTGATGAAAGCTTCTTTTTCTAATAAGTCTACTTCTACTTGTTTCTGAGAAACTTCATAATCTGTCCTCAGATTTGCCATCTCCTGCACAGCGCTTATATTATTGACACTGTCACGATAAATGATGTGCTGCTTAAAATATTCCAGAGCTTTTTGAGGAAGGCCATCCTGCTCATATATTTTGGAAAGGGTTAGATTGGAATTGCTGATTTGGTCTTTAAGTCCATAGTGACTGGCAAGTTCGAGGCTTCGATTGGCATAATTCAAAGCGCGGGCTCGATCTCCACTTTCCAAATAAATGGTGGACATGAATTCGAGGTATACCGATATGGGATAAAATTCATTGTAAGCTTCCAGAATGCTGATTGCCTTATTGATATTCTCTTCCGCGGCTGCATTGTCACCGTTTTGGGCATTGATCATCCCTAGATTCCCAAAGCAATATGCCTCTCCGATCGGGTAATTGACCTTCTTGAAAATGGCTAAGGCCTCATTGGTAAAAAGTAAAGCAGAATCAAGTTTATCCAGATTAAGGTACTCATCGCCGGCATTGAATATGCTACTTGCGAGGGCTAATGAATCATTTCCATTTCTAAGGATTTCTATGCTTCTGCCATAGTAAATGGCGGCATTTTGACTGTTTTCACTTTGTGAATAAGTATCGGCTATCGCCAAAAAAACTTTTCCCCTACCCTCTTGGTAGTTGGCTTTATCAGCATAAGCGAGACTTTGAAAGTAAAAATCCAAACCTTGGGAAAGTTCTCCTTTCAGGACATGCCCGTTTCCTAATTGTAAGTAGCCGTAATATGTGCCTTTGTAATCAGATTCAACCAACGATTTATCAATTAGAATCTGACCATATTTTAGGAGACTGTCCGGATTTGGGTCTTTTTGAAGGATAGATTCCAAAAGTCCCTTGTCACCATTTCTTTGGAAATAAAGCTGTTTCAAACTATCCAGTAAAGCAAGATTCTTTTCCACATCCATTTCTGATTGCGAAAAAGCGCAATTAAAAAAGATAAAAAATAAAAAAGGAATTAGGAATTTTTTCATTTCCACATCACAAAATGTTGGAAAATCAAATCACCCGAATCTTTGGGTCGATCTTAAATTTTCTTTCCAACCCACCGGAATTAACTAGAAAGTGAATTCTATACTCTTCTTCCGCCCCATGCTTTGCCTTACCGACATGTCCATCTTTGTGTGTTTTTCCAGAGCTTTTGCCATCATCATAGAGTTTGATCAGAGATTTCTTTTTATTTACTACAATCTTCGTGATAATAACGAAATCTTGGACACTTTCCATGATATGCATAGCCGCTCCCACCCAAGCCAATTTTGACTTGTCTCGGATGTTGCTCACAAAATTTTCCGTTTTTGGCGCGTCGTTGTGATTGTCTCCGATTATAATGCATTCCAAGACTTCTTCTTTGCTTGGTTTTTCTTTTAGAGCAATAATCTTTTGGGTGTTTACGTACAGCGTGATGATGGTATCTTTCATTTTTTCGGGGGGTTTATTATTACATTGTCAAAAATTTGTTTTTAAAGAATTTGGTTGAACTTTATTCAAATTAAAACTAAAATTGGTAAAATACAATAGCACCACTTGTTTCCCATTAGATAAACACTCCGACGTCTCTACCTTTATCTCACTTTCAAACTCTCCTTTGCTAGGTTTAAATTGTATCTACACCATTTTTTCCTCGGAATTTGTAATTCCTTTTCTACATGAATCTATACAAATAAGCAAAGGTTGAAAATTTGGCTTTTGCCTGAATCTGATGGACAACAGAATCATTGTTTAAAAAAGATATTTACAAAATATTTTTCATTATGGTATTTGTAGGGGTTAGTGATAAGACTTATTTATAAAAAGCTCCATTTACTCAGCAACCAATTGGGGAGAAGAAGCAAATGAGCCAATTACAATCCCATAAGGTTTATCAACAACAAGGGTGAGTTCCGGTTTATTTCGGATATCGAGGGAGCTCTCAACCAGTTGGAGTTGTTGAACCTGAATCTAATATAATGGCATTACCCGGATGAATATAATCAAGGCATTTTCGGGCGATGATTTCTTTTAACCTAAGATTATCCTGATTGATAAGAGAGAAGTTTCGGACTTGACCTTCCACATTATTGAGGATTAAAGGCTAAGATTTTAATAACCTTGGGCCTAATTGAACGTTAACCCATTAACTAAATCGTTTATTTTATGAGAAAATATTTTTCAATTTCAGTCATATTGGTTTCTATATTCCTTTTTGCAAGTTGTACATCATTGAGAACTATCCCAATTTCAGAAAACAGGTATGATGGCATGGAAATTTTTACCTCTAATGTGCCTTTGGGCAGAGATTATCAAGAAGTCAGAATAATTAGAGTCACAGGTGGCTGGCTCTCAGGGCCAAGAACGAAGATGAATAGACTGGTAAGGCAAGCAAAAAGAGCAGGTGCAAATGGTTTAGTGGATGTCAAGTATGATATTATTGATGGAAAAAATAGGTTGACTGGGACAGCGGTGCGGTTTATGTAAGTTGTCGAATTAGATTCTGAAAATCATCTTACCCTCAGGCTCCCCACGTAATAATCCACATCAACTGTCAGGTCCGACTTTTTTTCCAAGGTCAACTGTGCCCATTTCGTAGTTGGTTCAACTCTTACTTTCTTATCTCCCAAGTGCAAGTCCACAGGCATATCAAATGATACAATGCAATTTGCCCATCGGAAATTAAATGTCTGATCGTCTGAAAAATAATATTCCAAGATGGGCACAGAGCTATTTCTTAGGTATTGGTCAAAAAAGCTAGTAAGGTCAATTCCTGCCTCTTGGGAAATGTAATCTTCCACCTGTGCCGTCGTGACTGTCTGATGGTAAAATTCGCTGTTCAATCCCCTAAGTATCTTTCTCCATTTTTCATCGTCATTCACGATTTCACGAAGTGTGTTCAGGATATTCCCACCTTTGTAGTACATATCTCCCGAACCACGGCTGTTGACACTGTACCTGCCAATGATGGGAAGTTTGTTATCTATTCGGGTTCTCGTACCCCGCACATATTCCTGACCGGCTTCTTTTCCATAGAAATAATCGAGATAGAGACTTTCCGAATAGTTGGTAAAGCTCTCGTGGATCCACATGTCCGCCACATCCTTGTAAGTGATGTTATTGGCAAACCACTCGTGACCGGATTCATGGATGATGATAAAGTCAAATTTCATCCCCCAACCCGTTCCGCTGAGGTCCGTTCCGCGATAGCCGTTTTGGTAGCCGTTGCCATAAGTAACCGAACTCTGATGCTCCATACCAAGGTAAGGCGCTTCCACGAGTTTGTAGCTGTCTTCATAAAATGGATAAGGCCCAAACCAATGCTCAAAAGCCTCCATCATCCGTCTTGCATCCATGAATTGTTTTTTGGCTTTCTCCAGATTATCCCGCATCACATAATATTCCATGTCGAGAAGGCCTTTTTCGCCCTGATATTTCTCCGAAAAATGGACATAGTCGCCAATGTTGATATTCACGCCGTAATCATTGATGGGATTGCTGACAAACCAATGGAAGGTTTTGGTCTCCCCCTTCGTTTCGGTTTTCCGCAACCGGCCATTAGAAATGTTCATCAGGTTTTTTGGAACAGTTACGCTGATCAGCATGCTGTCAACCTCATCTGCAGGGTGGTCTTTGCTTGGCCACCAGATGCTCGAACCGATTCCCTGATTGGATGAGGCGATAAAATGGTTCCCGTTTTCATCTTTTTGCCAGGTGATGCCTCCGTCCCAAGGTGGACGTACAGCTTCTTTGGGTTGGCCTTCATAAGAGATGATGACTTCTTCAAATACTCCCACAACCTGCTTTTTGGGTAGGGTTATGAAGTGGGCGGCTCCCTCCTTTCGGATTTCAAGTTTTTGTCCGTCTTGCTTTGCATCGATAATCCGTAAAGGTTCCTGCAGGTCTATCTGCAATACTTGGTGTGCTTTCTTTACCTGATACCGGACTGTATTGGTTCCTTTGATGTATTTGGTTTCAGGAAATACTTCCACAGCAAGGTGGTAGTAATTCAAATCCCACCATTCCCTTTCCGGAGTGATGCTTCCCCGCAGCGTATCTGCCCGGGTAAACTTTTCCTGTGCATAGGAAATGGAAACAGTTAGAAAAAAGACTAGCGTGGCAAAGAGTTTGGTGGATAAGTTCATGGGATGGAAATTAGCAAAGGGGAGTGAATATCGGCAATTTTTTGGAAATGGGTTTGGGAAATTATATGAACAACCTCTTTTTTAGAATCAAAAGACTTCATTAAAACCACCTTAAAATGATTTAAATCCGAAGTAAGTTAGCTTCTGAGCCAATATCTATCAATATCCAATATCCATAAATATCAACTTGGATAGAAAATAATTCGATGTTTAAAGTTCCTTGCTAATCAACCTTCTCCCAATCTCCTCCCCTATGTTCATCAATGCATCACTTTCATCTTTGGTGAAATCATAAGGAACAGGCTTGGCAATGCCCAAGGTTCCATGCAATTCCCCATCAAGTAACATCGGTGCTGCAATGGAACCTTCGACTTTGGTTTCCTTCGCATCAGGCCTTGCCACCCCGGATGAATCTGTCTGCAGGTTACACATTTCGACAGGCTGTTTTCTTTCTGCAGCGATTCCTGCCATTCCTTTTCCGATGGGAATCATAGACATCTTGGGCAACAAAAAATCAGGAATGCCTTTCTGTGATTTTAGCATCAGCAAATTGGTCGATTTGTCAAGGGTGTGGATAGTTCCTGTAGTACAATCAAAAGCTGCGATGATGGTTTCCAACAATTCCTGCCAATTGATTTCACCTTTTGTTTCTCTTATAGATTCGATGATTGATGCTGTATTCTTCATGAGGTTTTAAATTTATTCAGTCAAACGTTAAATTAATTTTTGTCTGTTTAAGGACAACTTAATTGAATTGATGCTTGATATTTAAAAGGACGATACATCGGTCTTCCGACTTCGGTCTTCCGCCCTTTTCATTCAATCTCCGCCTCAAAACTCACCTTCTTCCCTTCCCCCTCAAAGCTGTTGATAAAAGTGATGATTGCCTTTTCCCCTTCCAACTTGATGCGGATGATTTCGGTATGCGGACTTTCGATGTACCACAGCTTAAGTTCAATGGTATTCAAATCTATCCAGGCATAACTCCCGGCGATTTTGAATGGAGCCAAGCCCACCTGTTGGTTTTGGGCAAACGTAAATAGATTAGGCCCTACCTTCTCGGTTTCATCCTTGATCCACCTTCCGGAACCAAAGATGAACCTGTAAGTATTTGGCCCTTGAACATAATTCAAAATACAGACACTCTCCTGAAAGTTCAAAGAAAAAGCGCTGATTTTATCCACAAAGGAAGTGATGGTATAATTTTTTCCATTCAATCTTCTTTCTATTTCAGGATTGATTTCGCTTTGTAAAGGAGCCAAAGAAAGCTTCTCCAATCTATCTTTCAAAGCTGAATCCTGATCGGAAGAAGCATCAAATGCAGGTAGCAGATTTTTCCAGACCAAGTCAAGTAAACCTTGGAGGTCATTGGTTTCTGAAGTAAGGATAATGACCGCATCCTTTTCAGGCAAGATCAAAATATATTGTCCAAAAGCACCGTCAGCCCGATAAGAATTGTGTCGGCTTCTCCACATTTGATAGGCATATCCTTGAATCCAATCATTAGAAGCCATTTTCTCAGGAGAAGCATCCGGTTCCTGAAGTATTTTCAAAGTAGTGGCTTCTTCTATCCATGACTCCGGCAGTATTTGTTTTCCCTCCCAATTCCCTTTTTGCAGGAACAATTGACCGAATTTGGCCATGTCTTCGGTTTTGACTCGGATACCCCAACCACCGGTTTGGATTCCTTGTAAATCTGTCTCCCAGTCCAAGCCTGAAATTCCCAATGGTTTCAATAATCTTGGCTCCAGATAGTCCAAGAGCGTTTGACCTGTAACTTTTTGGATGATGGCAGACATCATGTAGCTCGCCGAGGTATTATACAGGAATTTTGTTCCGGGTTTATTGGCAATCGGCATATTCAGAAAGGCTTCCACCCAGTTTTCTGAAGTAAAAACTTCTTGGTTAAAGCTTTTATCATGCCCCACGCTCATCGTAAGCAAATCCTTGATTTCTAATTTGGCAAGGTTTGGACTGATTGTTTTGGGCAAGGATTCAGGAAAAAACGAAATGACTTTATCTGTTACTTTGAGTTTTTTCTCGGCGACAGCAAAGCCAATGGCCGTGGCAGTAAAGCTCTTGCTGACCGAATACATGGTATGCTTGAGTTCGGGCTTGTAAGGATCCCACCATCCTTCAGCTATTACCTTACCATGTCTCAGCACCATCATGCTGTGAACTTCGTGGTTACTCGATTCCACTGCATCTACAAAATCGAGAATGCCTTGAGAGGAAACTTGTTGGTCCTTTGGTGTACTTCTGGGAAGAAAACTTTGGGCAATTGAAGGCAGGTAAACCAGAAAGAGTATAAAGAAGATAGTGTAAACTTTCATTGTAGGGTTTGATGGGCTTGAAGTGGATACTGAAGTATTGAAAAAAAAACGCTTATTTTCTTCAATGGGAATTCATAAGGTAATCAAACCTTACCTCATCCACAACTTCAATATATTTTTGGAAATCAGGAAAATCAGGATTGATCAATAGGTTATGTTCCAAAGGATAAAAAGACAAGTTCAGCCTGGCTGAAGGTACTTTCAAGAAAGGAAATTCCTTTTCCTGTAACCAGACCCGCCCAAAGTCCTGTGTTACCTTTGCGTGTGGCAAGGCGTTCCAATTTTCGGGCAAACTATCTTTCTCCAAAGTACCAATCAAATTGGGGTTGTGTATCCCAAATTCAATCATATACCACGATTTTCCGGAGACAGCATTGCCTTTGATGCAGAGGTATTCCAATAAAGACATAGCAGGCCCACTTCCGGCATATATCATTCCCAGACCTTTTGGATTCCATCTCCCTGCATTATAGGAACAACTAAGGGGGGGGTTGTAATTGGATTCTGACATTATTCTAAAATAACGCATAGACCCTACATGACATTTCCAAAATGAAGGGCATCAAGGGCTTCATCTACCAACTCCAAACCGATCATCGAGGTCAGGTTTTTGATAGGAGCATCATTGCCAAGGGCCATATTAGGACTGTCCAGCCATTGTTTGAGATGGGTCGTATTGCCAAAGAGATCCACTCCTTTTTTGATCACCTCATCGATTTTGAAAAACTGATAGGAACCCGGAGTACCTATTGGGCTTTTATTGTCCCACCGGGAAACCGTACTAGGTGATACTGAAGCTGCCTTGGCAATATCTTGTATCTTGAAGCCGAGAAAATCAATGATAGGCAAAATATCCTCTAAAAGGAGATTTTTGTCCAACAACTCCCCTACCTCATCCATTCCTTTTGCTTTGTTAAATGCCGGAATAAAATATCCATAACCGCTTGGGACCTCATAAGACTTAACCTGACCTAATCGGCTAACCTTAAATGTCGGACGATCACCATAAACTGAACTTTGAAAATCCGACACCAAATTTTCAGCCTTGGAATCAGGCTTGGGATAGATTTTTGGAATTTTTGAGGATTTAATAGCCATCATTTTTTTATGGGAATAACAACAAATATTTCATTTGACACAATAAATATAGTCATTTGACATTGAAACAAAAAATTTATTTACTTTTTAAATCCCCTTCATCAATTCTCTTTCAACTTCATCCATGTTTCCATTTAAAGCTTGATCAATGATGGAATTCCATCGGGATTGGGCATCCTTGTCCAAACCATGCTTTGTTCTGGCATCATAAATTTCCTGAAGCTTGTTCATCTCCCTATACGAATCAAAAAATACATCATTGACCAGCGCTTCATAGTTTTCCAGAGTTACCTGCAAAGCTTTCAATCTCTCGATGAGCCGGTTGCCAACCACCCTAGTGACATCAAAATGCCTTTGTTCATGATTCAAAGCATAATCAGATTTCCCTTGGGTTTTGACCCAAGAAGATTCAGGAAGCATGTAGACTTTGACTTCTATCGGAAATACCAAAACACCATTTTCCATAAACGGAGAGCCTTCCATGGCCAAACTTGTAAAAATCGTAGCATTGTACCCGCTCAATTTATTGGGTCTTTCCCTGAAATCATCCCATGTCAACAGTCTATCATGATCATAAAAAACTGTATCCTGATCACTTTTTTTCTTTTTTTCAAGAATATCCAACCTAACAGTTTTTGCCAATTTTCTATTAACGGAGGCGTTGCCATTTATCCAATCATTGAAAAAGACAATGGAATTTGCCAATCCCCTATTTAGAATCTGATCAATTAAATCCATTCGGTGTATGGACCTTTTGTAGGTTATTCCGGCTTCATAATCCACCAGGTGAACTGGTTCAAATGATGTTTTAAGGTAATACCCGAATTTGATTTTCAACTCCCCTGAGGCGACCTTGCTGCTTTGTGGTTTCTCAGCAATTTTAAATTCCAAAACTTTCAGTTGTATCACCCTACCGGGGTCTGTTTTTTTGATAGAGTTGCTATAAAAAGTTTTGATTCCATTGGACAATCCTTTATTAATTTTGGCTTTAATCAATTGGTTATTAGTATTATATACCTTTCCAATTAAAGTCAAATCCGCTTGAGTATTTAATACCTCTGATAATTCAAAACCCGCAACTTCCAATATGATTTTATCAGTTCCTTTCAAATCAAAAAGAATATCCTGAGCAAATGAATTTCGGATAAGAATTAGGATCAGGCTAGCAAAGAGCAATGATTTTCTACGCATAACCACTTAACGAAAAGGGAAAAACAACAGTTCTATAATAGCATGCTATATAATTAATAGCCTAAATAAAAAAGTCAAGCAATCAATTGACTTCCATAAACTGAATTTTTTGATTACTTAATTCTCCATTAGGGTAATTAATCTTATCAAATTCAATCAGCCTTTGCTCAGTTTATAAAACAGGGTTGCGTTACTCCCAAAAATTTGTTCCTGTTCTTTTTCAGAGAGTTTCGAAAAGAAGCCTTTTGCTATTTCATAAGTATTTTGATAAGGAGATGATAAAGTACAAACGGGCCAATCCGATCCATACATCATTCGTCCAACACCAAAAGCCTCCAATGCCGTTTCAATGTAGGGGGTGAAATTTTCAGGTTTCCAATTGTACCAATCCGCCTCTGTCACCATTCCTGAGATTTTACAATGGACATTTTCAAGAGATGCAATTTTTTTTATGTCCCTGCTCCAATTCTTTATTTCCTGTTCTTTGATTTTTGGTTTGGCAAGGTGGTCTATCACAAAAAGCTGGTTTGGGAAAGATTTGGCAAGTGTGTAGGCATTTGGAAGATGCTTGGGATAAATCAAGATATCGTAGGTAAACCCAAATTCATAAAGTTTGCTTATACCATTCAGGAAAGATGGACGCAGCATAAAATCAATGTCAGGTTCATCCTGAATGATATGTCTAAATCCCTTAATTTTTGGATGACCTGTATAAAATTCTATCCGTTCGGAAACATCTTTTGACTGAAGGTCAACCCATCCGACAATTCCTTCGATGGAATTGTGTTCCGATGCAAGGGAAAGTAAAAAATCATTTTCCTCCTCCGTTTGGCTTGCCTGCACTGCGACACATCCATGGATTCCTGCCTTATCCAAGAGCGGTTTCAAGTCTTGGGGAAGAAAATCCCTTTGGATGATGTTCATATCCTCGTTCATCCAAGAGTGAACCTTTGGATTGTATTTCCAAAAATGCTGGTGGCTATCGATTCTCTTTATTGTATCCATGCTGTGGTTTATTTTTCATGTATAATTACCTGAAAATCGACGATTAAACAATGTCTTTACGTTTTTTGCTTGATTGAAGAATATATAGAGGAATTATTTTATTGGAAAAAAATGGCAAAAAAGAAGCCGGAGAAAATCCCCGGCTTCTTTGCAGTACAAATAAACCCTACTTTCCAAATTCAAATACATGCTTACCTCCTACTGCCAGGACTCTTCCTGTACCTATAGAGGTCGATTCCCAATCCAATCCCATCCTTAGGGATGAGTTGGTAAGATTTTGTATTGATATTTCCAATCCATCATTTCTTTTGATAGCTGTAGCTTGGTCATTATCAAATGTCCAACTTCCGCTTGATGGCCAGATCACTTTTCCATTTGTCGAGCTATAAGCAGTATTGGAAAAAGTTAATGTCAGGTCCTTGTATACATTTGTTTGATCAACCCCATCAACGGTTACTTTGGTAAGTTTCCACGTTGCTGAAGTAAGTTTTTCTCTTGCGATATCCTGGGCAGAAGGTTGTGGGGTTTCTACTTCATCACCGCAACCTGAAAGGGCTAGGGTTAGCACAAGCATCATTGAAAACACCAAACTGTAAATCTTGTTTTGATTATGTTGCTTTTTCATTTTTTCTTTTTTTAAGGTGAAAGTTTAAATCTGAATTATACCCAACCATTTTACAAAATCAGTATGAAGGTTGGGTAAAAACAGCTTTTCACTTATTTTTTAATAACTCTCAAAGGATAGCTTTTATTTCCCTGCTGAATCCAAAGGACATAAATTCCAGGTGAAAGACTTTGAACATTGGCGGAGTATATTTCATTGGACAATTCAAATTGAATTGGATTGGATCGTCCTGCCATATCTATCATCACTGCACTTCTGATGGGTCCATTTATTCCTTTCAAATGTATATAGCTTTCTGCAGGATTAGGATAAACAGACAATTCCTGGATTTTTCCAATCTCAGCACTGTTGATGATCAATGAAATTTCATCTGAGATAGCGCTGATACAGTCATCCACCTTGACTTGAACTGTGTAAGTTCCAAAGGTCGTTACTGCAAGTGTTTGACCAACAGCACCGGTTATTGCTGTTCCATTTAAGAACCATTGGTTACCGGCTGCAGCACTTGAAGTCAAAGTGACAGTTTCTGTATTAGTACCTGAGACACTAATGGAAGGCTTTACAGGATTGATACAGAAGCTTAGGGAAACAGATTCTGCAGGTAAAAATTCATCGTTACCTCCCTGTGAAGCAGTGACTGTAGCTCTGCCTGCTTTAACGATTGTTGCCTGGTTTCCGTTAATGGTAACTTTATCATCAGCAGATGAATAGGTGATCGAAAGGCCTGATGTAGAAGTTGCATTCAATGCAAATGGTGCATCACCTAGCGTTTTGTTGGCAATTGTGGGGAAAGTAATTACCTGTTCGGCTAATGTCGTCTCACTTCCAAAGGCCATATCATCCCAATAATAGGTTTGCTCGCCTGCCTGTGCCCCTGTTGTTCCGAAATTGAAAAACACAGAAGCCTTGTTGTAATTCCTTGAGAAATTAATGGCCTCGGTTCCTGCAGCCTGATTGGCAAAATCAAAGGTAAGCGTCTGCCACTCAGATGCAACAGTCACTGTAGCCTCTGTTTCGACACTTTTGGTAGGGTCACCGGAATCCTCCACCTTGAGCCTTACGGGGATCCCTGCTGTTGGGGACCATACCCTGAGACTCATTTTGGTGGCACCTGCGGCAAAAGAAATCGGACTTGCAAAACCTGCTGTCCCACCTACCGTTGTACCTGCCCAAAGTTCCGCGCTCCCTGTTTTTACAGTCTTGGCCACTTTATTGGTTGAATTGGTCGGATCTGCAACTATTTCTGAGGCGTTTCCACCAAAATCCGTCAAGCCGTAATCCAGATCTGCATTTTCAAATGTGACAGGCAGTTCGAGATCTGAACCACCGCCGTTGCCGCCGCCATCAACTTTGGTGAGGGAAACATTTTTGATAAAAACAGGGTCATTGCTGAGTCCCATTTCAAATCCAAACTTCATGGCTCCATACTTGGTACCTAGAGTAAATGGCACTTCGATGGTCTTTGTCTCGGTATTCAAGGTGTGGTCGGTAACACTTACCGAAGCAAAACCGCCCCCATCTTCACCGAAGTATAGTCGCAGAGATCTTTCATTTACCGTTGACCTTGCTTCAAATTTTGCAATGTAATTTTTTCCTACTTCCAGGGCGCTGATCTGCGCGGCGGTTAAGATTTGGTTTAGCTGAATGTGCCAGATTTCTCCACCGGCCCCTGCAATCCCTGTGATGGAAGCTTCTCCCTCAGAAGCAGCAACTGTAGCACTTACTCCTGCAAAATCCGCAATGAACGGAGTCCAAGAATTTAAACCGTCCGCAAAATCCCCATTGATAATGAGGTTTTCACCCTGTTCGCCACCACCGTTTCCTTCATCACCTGAACCAAAGGCCATATCATCCCAGTAATAGGTTTGCTCGCCCGCCTGTGCCCCTGTTGTTCCGAAATTGAAAAACACAGAAGCCTTGTTGTAATTCCTTGAGAAATTAATGGCCTCGGTTCCTGCAGCCTGATTGGCAAAATCAAAGGTAAGCGTCTGCCACTCAGATGCAACAGTCACTGTAGCCTCTGTTTCGACACTTTTGGTAGGGTCACCGGAATCCTCCACCTTGAGCCTTACAGGGATCCCTGCTGTTGGGGACCATACCCTGAGACTCATTTTGGTGGCACCTTCGGCAAAAGAAATCGGACTTGCAAAACCTGCTGTCCCACCTACCGTTGTACCTGCCCAAAGTTCCGCGCTCCCTGTCTTTACAGTCTTGGCCACTTTATTGGCTGAATTGGTCGGATCTGCAACTATTTCTGAGGCGTTTCCACCAAAATCCGTCAAGCCGTAATCCAGATCTGCGTTTTCAAATGTGACAGGCAGTTCGAGATCTGAACCACCACCGTTGCCGCCGCCATCAACTTTGGTGAGGGAAACATTTTTGATAAAAACAGGATCATTGCTGAGTCCCATTTCAAATCCAAACTTCATGGCTCCATACTTGGTACCTAGAGTAAACGGCACTTCGATGGTCTTTGTCTCGGTATTCAAGGTGTGGTCGGTAACACTTACCGAAGCAAAACCGCCCCCATCTTCACCGAAGTATAGTCGCAGAGATCTTTCATTTACCGTTGACCTTGCTTCAAATTTTGCAATGTAATTTTTTCCTACTTCCAGGGCGCTGATCTGCGCGGCGGTTAAGATTTGGTTTAGCTGAATGTGCCAGATTTCTCCACCGGCCCCTGCAATCCCTGTGATGGAAGCTTCTCCCTCAGAAGCAGCAACTGTAGCACTTACTCCTGCAAAATCCGCAATGAACGGAGTCCAAGAATTTAGACCGTCCGCAAAATCCCCATTGATAATGAGGTTTTCACCCTGTTCGCCACCACCGCTTCCTTCATCACCTGAACCAAAAGCCATATCATCAAAATAATAGGTTTTTTCACCTGCCACAGCTCCGGTCGTTCCGAAGTTGAAGAATATGGAAGCCTTGTTGTAGTTGAATCCTAGATTGATGGCAGCCGTTTCAGGTGCCTGTGTTCCAAAGTCAAAGGTCAAGGTTTCCCAAGCAGCCGCCACAGTTGTAATAGCTTCTGTCTCCACTGATTTGGTTGGATCAAGGTGGTCTTCCACTTTCAGACGAACCTTTATACCAGCATCGGGTGACCATACCCTAACAGTCATTTTTTTATTAGCTTCGGTAAAAGGAATCTTAGTACTGAATCCGGTTTGGATACCTCCTGTGACGGCAGTGACTGTAGTACCTGCCCAAAGTTCTGCACCGGCAGATTTGATAACCTTAGCAACTCTGTTGGATGCTAAAGTAGGATCTTCAACGATAGAAGAAGCTTCTGCACCCCCAAAACCTACCAAGCCATAGTTGACATTGGTTTCGTCAAAGGTTACTGGTAATATCATTTGTGTCTGTCCAATTGCTTGGAAAGAAAACACAAATGATAGCAACATGATAATTGTAAAATTTTTCATAGGCACTGATTTCTTTTTGGGAAAATTGTTATGAATGGATTTTAAGCATTTTGGAGAAAATAAAATTACCTATAGGGTAGCAGAGATTGGGATTTATTGCTACATCATAACTACATCAGGTATGAAAAAAAAATACATCATATATACATCAAGCAAGCCTTTTAAAGAAAAAAATATGATTTGGAGGCTGACAATAAATAAAAATTTAAAAAAGGGGTTTTCTCAAAACTCTAATGCTAAGTGGAAAGATTAATTCAAAAAAAAATCAGGGAAAGGGAGTTTTTGGATAACTGCAAAATCTATTTTGACATTAGCTTTAACTCCTGGACTTTTTCAGTGTAGTCATATTGCAGATCTTCATGCAATCCTGAAATAAGCTTTTCGATTTTTCCCACCTGTACCCTGTACAAATTGTCGATTACCGGATGGCGAAACTCCAAGAAACCATATAACTTTAGTTTCTCACAAAAATAAATAATCAACTCAATGAGAATTTCTTTGTCTTTGGTAAGTTTAAGGCTTTTATTGAGTTTTCTCCTGATCCCTTGGGCAGCTTTTTTGGCAAGGTGGTAATTCCGGGTGTTGGCTTTTTCGAATTCAAAATCAATTTCTTCCTGAACCAATTCAACAAATAATCTTGGGTTTTCCCTTTCAAAAAGTTTGAAGTATAAATAGGCTTTATTGTCCGTACTGAACTTGGCTAAATCCAACAACAGGACGGACAATTCTTTTGTATCAAGGAAGGCCAATTCTTTTTTTATCTCTGCAAGGCTGCCGATTTTCATGCCATTAAACTGTTTTTTGTTCAGTCACTGACCGTGATTAAGGTGCTTTGAAAAGTTTTACATCCACTGCACTCAACCCTTTCGGAGATTTCTCAGTTTCAAAAATAACTTTGTCATTTTCCTGAATAGGATCTATGCATTTGTTGATATGTACGAAAATACTGTCTTGGGAAACTTCATCCTTAATGAAGCCATAACCTTTAGAAGCATTGAAAAACGTTACCTTTCCTTTTCTAAGGTTTTCGCCTGGAAGCGGCTCAGCATGCTTTGAAACACCGATTTCAATTGTGTCAGCATCAAAAACTCTTTTCTTTGATGGATCTGGAGGGGTAGAAGTAATGTTTCCAAATTCATCCACGTAAGCAATCATATTTTCGAAATCCGTAACTTTGGCAGTATTGGACTTTCTGTCATCTTTCTTTTGCTGCTTCTCCTGTTTTTTCTTCTGTCTTAATTTTTCTTTTTCCTTCTTGTCGAAGGTATCTCTTGATTTTGCCATATGGTACAAAAATCCGGGAATTTTTGGGTATTTCCTATTTTATGGAAAAAGTATTTTAACAATTATTAACTCTCAATGAACTAGAGGCATATAAAGTGATCAGGATCATACTTATGATTTTTTTTTCGAGGATATGTATTTCAATAAACTTCTAATTGTTTGATATTCAAAACCAAACAACCTAAATAGGAATAACCTTATGACAAAGTTTATTCGTCGGGAAAGTCCAAATAAAAAGCTTACTATTCTACACCCTCAACAGCCATTAATTCATTTGATTTTTTTCCAGATAAAATTTCTACTTCTCTTTCTCAGAAATACTTAGATTGAGGATTATTTTCCGGGTAAATTTTGTTCGAAAAAATGAAAGAGAGAGTTTCCAAGGCAGAACCTATCAGATAATTCTGTCGGTTTAAAATTCCAATTCCAACCCATAACGATGAAAGACCTTCAACAAATCATTCAAGCATATCAAAATTGCAAGATCAGAAAGCAAAAAGCAGCCTTGGCAACAGTCGTAAAAGTCGATGGATCTGCCTACAGACGACCTGGCGCAAGAATGCTTGTTACTGAAGATGGAGAATTGACCGGAGCTATCAGTGGAGGTTGCCTTGAAGGTGATGCACTCAGAAAAGCCCAAACGGTCATTTTTCAACAAAGATCAATGCTTGTGACCTATGATACCACAGATGAAGATGACCAAAAATTCGGTGTTGGTTTGGGATGTAACGGTATCATTCAAGTACTGATCGAGCCTCTTGATTTTGAGGATGAATCCAATCCTGCCGAATTGTTGAAAGTGGCACTGAGTGACCGGCTTCCAAATGTTTTGGTTACTGCTTTTTCTTTGAAAAATACCCGTGGAGAGCAAATAGGCACCCGAGTGCTGTCTAAAGGTGGAAACACATTCGGTAAAATCGAAACATTAGATCCCGGATTGTCTGAGAAAATTCACCTTGAAATCAATACCAACGCTGAAAATCAAGTAAGCTCCATAAAGCAATATTCCGACCCGGAAGAAATCTGGGTGTTTTATGAAGCCATCATCCCTCCTATCCATATTCTTTTGTTTGGTGCTGGAAATGACACTATTCCTGTGGCCCAATTGGCTTCTTTGATGGGCTGGGAATTGACTTTGATTGACGGTAGAAAAAACCACGCGACAACGGAAAGATTTCCTACCGCTGCAAAGATCATCATCGAGCCGGCTGACAGGGCTGTTTCAGGTTTGAATCCTGATAAAAATACGGTTGCCTTACTGATGACCCATAATTTTGACTATGAGGCAGTGGTGCTGAAGGACCTGATGCTTCATGAACTTCCCTACATCGGGATTTTGGGGCCAAAAAAGAAAACCGACAAATTGATAGCACGGTTGGAATCAGAAGGAATCAAAGTTCCCACCGAAAATATCTATGCTCCAATTGGTTTGGATATCGGGGCTGAAGGATCTGAGGAGATTGCATTATCGGCCTTGGCTGAAATCAAAGCCGTATTGGCTAAGAAAAATCCGGATTTTCTTAAAAACAAACTTGGCCCCATCCATGAAGAAAGATGAAAAAGGAAATTAGAACCGGTGTCATCATCCTTGCTGCAGGCAGTTCTTCCCGATTGGGACAACCCAAACAATTGCTTGAATTCAAGGGAAAAACCCTTCTTGAAATTGCGGTCGAGGCTGCACAAAATTCACAAGCCCAATCCTGCGTATTGGTGTTGGGTGCAAATGCGGATTTAATTGTTGAAAAAATCGACCATACCAAAGTAGATCGAGTCGTCAACGAAAATTGGGAAAATGGGATGACCTCTTCCATGCAAAAAGGCCTGAATTATCTGATGGAAAATTCAGATCCTGACCAGGTAATCCTGATGCTTTCGGATCAGCCTTTTGTAGATTCAAAAATTCTTAACTCATTGATTAAAAATAAATTAAATACACATAGTGAAATCATTGCTTGCAGTTATAAGGAGACAATGGGTGTTCCGGTATTGTTTACCAAAAAGTATTTTCCGGAACTACTTTCCCTAACGGGGAATGAAGGTGCTAAAAAATTGGTAATGGCCCACCAAGATGATTTATACGCCATTGATTTTCCAAAAGGAGCCATTGACATCGACACCGGGGAAGATTATCTCAAGCTCAAAAATGATAGCTAGGATTTTCTCAAAGTTTCCACCACTTTTTTGATATAGTCTGCCGCAAAAATAATCTCTGACTCTGACGTATTTAAACCCAAACTGAAGCGGATTGATGCCCTTCCCAAATCAGGGTCAATTCCCATCGCCGCCAAAACGTGGGATGGTTTTGGTGAAATACTCGTACATGCAGAACCTGAACTTACGGCAACTTCTTTGTTTACCCTTTGAAGAAGCTCCACTCCTTCTACCCCACCAAAGGAAATATTGGAAACATGAGACAACCTGTTTTGAAGATTCCCATTCTTCCTTGTTCCTTCTATTTCTAAAAGCTTGCTTTCTAATAGATTTCGAAGGTTTTCTAAACGACTTGCTTCTACAATTTGATTTTTTGACCGAAGTTCAGCTGCTTTTCCAAACCCTACAATTCCGGGTACATTGAGCGTTCCGCTTCGGAATCCCTTTTCGTGTCCTCCCCCATCGATCAATGCCAAAGGCTTTGGAAGTGGATGATTGTGCCTGATATACAATGCTCCGACGCCTTTTGGTCCATACATCTTGTGAGCAGAAATGGCCATTAAATGAATTCCTTTGATGTCCAAAGGAATTTTTCCTGCCGCCTGTACTGCATCCGTAAAGAGGATAATATTTCGTTCTTCAGCAATTTGCTTTATTTTATCCATTTGATGGATAAGCCCGGTTTCATTGTTGGCCCACATCAAGGCAATCATTTTGGTATGTGGCAATATGCTTGATTTCAGTTCCTCAAGATCAATCTCACCAAATTGATTAACAGGTAGATAAGTAACTTCTGCTCCTTTGGATTGAAGGTGATCCAAAGTATCCAATACTGCTTTGTGCTCGGTTTTGCAGCTGATGTAATGTTGCTTTTCTCCGCTATAATGTTCAAAAATCCCTTTAATGGCCAAATTGATGGCTTCCGTAGCACCTGAGGTAAAAATGATTTCTTTTGGTTTTGCTCCTATCAGGTTGGCGACTTGTTCCCGGGCGGTCTCGACAGCATCCTCGGCCATCCAACCATATGGATGGATTTTGCTTGCTGAATTGCCGAAGTGCTGCCCAAACCATGGCAACATCGCTTCGATTACCTCAGGCGTACAGGGTGTAGTGGCATTGTAATCCAAATAAATCGGGTATTTCATCGAATTGCAAAGTAAATTCCAATGTAAAACCTTTAGCAAAACCAAACCTAATAAATGGTTAAAATAATTAATTTTGGAGATGCAAGAAACCTGGAAATTTTCCCTAAACCCACAAGATCAACCAAAAAATCCTGAAATCCTGCTAGAAGAAGTTTTGGAAGCAAATGAAAGAGATTTAGGAATTTTTCTTTCCTATTACTTCAAAAAAGAAGGGGCTGTAGCAGAAAAGGTGAAGTTGAAAGGAGAAATTGAATTTATAAGCGATTTGAAAGGTAAGTTGATGTTAGGTTTTGATTTGGTCCATTTCAATGCCTGCCTCAATATCCATGAACAAAAGCGGGATGAAATGCCGATTCAATTTGAATTTGACCCATTATTTCAGAACCTAACTTTGACCGGACCTTATTGGCCGGAAAGGGAAATGGATGAGATATAAGGGAGAAGCTTATGAAGTAGATGAGCTATCATAATCTTATTGATAATTTCCGGTATCTCTAAGTAATTAAATGCAGTTTGTAAAAAAAGTAATGTAAGGATTACAAGTAAAGGTATACATTGGAACCAAATTATTCTTTTATTGGCTCCTGACTTATATGAATCACATTTAGGATGTCGATAGAATTTTCAATGATTTCATATACGATTCTATAACTCCACCTAAAAAATCTTCTGATATTTCCAGTATTATTGGGATAAAATTCATCCAATTGGTATTTTTCTGGATGGAGATTTAGTTGCTTTGAGGCTTCAATTATTTCAGTTTTGACCCTAATAGCTGCATTTGGAGAGTCTTCTTTGATCTTGTTAAAATGAGCTTTCAGGGACAATTTTGCCCTTTCTGACCAAACAACTTTTTTTAGTACCATCAATCTTACCAATTTTCAGATTCTTTTTCCAATTCCTCCAATGAAGAAGATTTTCCATCTTTTATTTGTTGTCTGCCTTCATCAATAGCATCAATGTAATCTTGTAAAGGCATAGATGGAAAAGGTGGCTTAGAACCTTTTAATAAAATGTACAAAGCATTTAATTTATCACTGTCTGTGAATGAATCAATGGTTTGGTGAAGTTTTAATTGCAATTCTGCCAGACTCATATTGTTTTTTTGTTTTTCTAAATATAAAGATTAATACGTCTAAGTAGTTCAATTTTTGTTAATCAATTAAGCTAAGAATGAAACTGTTTTTTCTGTTCTTTAAAATATTTACCTTTTAATAATGTATAACCCTATGAAGCATGAACCACACAATATCATTTCAGGAAAGAGCCAAGTTAGGTATGGAGCAACTATCCAAGCAGTCTCCAGTTACCTTGGAGATGGCTCACATTCAAGTTCAAAAATTGAAATCCCAAAGCAAGTCAGAGAACAAGAAGAGGAAAAATTAAAAATACATATTTTTGAAAAAAGCCTTTGGATCACTGAAATTGATTTTTCGCAGTTCGTAAGCCAAGGTGCAGAGCAAAGAGTTTTTTTGTAAGATTCGGAATTCGTTTTTAAACTGAATGATGGGATATATTTCAATTCTTGGAAAGACTACTTTTTAAATTTATTGCTTCATAATTTTTTCTTTCCCGACACCGCCTACGATTTAATTGGTTTTACTGAAGAAAACCAAAAACTTTATGGTGTTGTGCGTCAAGCTTACGTATCTATCACCGAAAATACAGATTTGGAAAAAGTTAAGATTTTTATGGGATCAAATGGTTTTGTTTGTTCCCGCAATAATGACTATTTCAATCTTGAATTAGGAATCATTTTGGAAGATTTACATGATGAAAATGTGTTGACCAGAAATGGTATCCTTTACTTCATAGATACTGTTTTCTATTTAACCGAAGATTTTTGGGTGAAAGATGAATGAACAAGGTACATGGTCCAGTAGCTGTTCAAAATTCTTAATTCCTTTTTAATCAAATCATTAGAAGAGAAAAAATAAAAAAAGCCCCTTTGAGCGTAGTCAAACGATGGATGCTAGGACTCGGTGTAATTTGCAATTACACCCATTTATCTTTACCAATTTGTAATTGGACTATCCACCAAACCTTCAAACGAAAGATAGTTCCAGATCAATTGAATTACAAATTCTAAAATATATGAAGGCGTAATTGCAAATTCACGCCAAGCGGTTACGCTATTTATACCCAGATAGAAAAAAAAACCACCGTGAATAAGATTCGAACGGTGGGGAAATTGAATTTATTAACGATTTGAAAGGTAAGTTGATGTTAGATTTTGATTTGGTCCATTTCAATGCCTACCTCAATATCCATGAACAAAAACGGGATAAAATGGACGTTCAATTTGAATTTGATCCATTATTCCAAAACCTTACTTTGACCGGACCTTATTGGCCTGAAAGAGAGATGGATGAGATTTAAGTATTAGTTCCAATAATGAGGAATCTTTCAAGTTTTAATTCAGATTACGTGAATATTTTTTTGACTTCTGCCAAAATATCAATAATGTTTTGGTTCTTGTTTTACGTGTCTTACTCTCAAAATTCTGATATGCTTGTCCGTGATAAGGTAAGCAATTCTTAGGCTGTTACTTTCAAAAGACCTAAAATTACCATCATTATCGATCTTGAATTTATCAGGAGAAAATTTTTTTGGGTTGGATGGTAAGGTGTCAAGGATTCTAAAGATTTCATCAAATACGTTTTCAGCAGCTTGAATAGAATCCTTCTTAATGTGATCAATTTGTTTTTTAAAGGAGTTTCGGGCTTTAGTATCCCATATTATTTCAGCCATGATTTTGACTCCTTTTTAACATCTTCATGAGTTACAAATTCTCCTGAATCTATTCGACTATTGGCCTCTTCTAATTCACGGTTATATTGATCAATACTTATCCGATAATGTGAATCTTTCCATTTAGTGAGTTCATTGATTAGATTTTGATCCTGGATATTTGCCAACCACTCAAGTAATTCCAGTTTTTGTAATTGCGAGTTGCTCATTTCAATACTTTTTATTAAAAATAACGAATTTTATGTTTCATATAGTCCACCACTTTGTAAAATATTTCCTTCATTGGAAATAATGAAGTCATAAGTTTAGATGGAGAAAACTATTACATCCCTCTAATATGGTCATTAAAATGTCCGAAGTTGGAGTGATTGGGATTTGTAAGTCCAACCCTTTTATATTTCAATTCGCAATTGGACGAGCCAAACAATCGTTAAATCGGATATGGTTTTGCATAAAATCAAATACAAATTTAAAAATTACAGTAAATAGTAGTTACAAACTCGCTTAATACCAACGCCAAACTTCACCCAAGTTTGGTACCTATTTACGTCTATTTAAATAATTACTTAATTTTCAACTGATTAACCCAAACATTTGGAACTCCCAAATAATAATCTCTTATTCTGTCCTCTACGTGATTTGCTTCCCAAACTGCTGCATATTCTAAACCATCGCATTCTTCCCTTTTGGCTTTTGTTATTTCTCCTGTGTTCGGGTTATACAATCGGAACTCACTTGGAATTAGAGTGTCTTGGATAAATTTCATTGGTAAAATTTCTAATTCTTTCCGAATAGGTAGTTTCCCAACTTTTAGCCATTTTCCTTGGGTGATGACGTCATTATATACCACAACAATAAACAAAAGATTACATTTTTCTAAAATCGAAAAGTCTATAAGCTTATCTTCTGTCTTATAATCAAAAAATGCAATGCCTCTTCCATTTTGAAGAATCTGAGCATAAGAATAATATTGATTGTCAATATTGATTTCAAGGATTGAACCTGTTGTTATTCTTTGGTTTGCCATATTAATAATTTCCAAATTCTTTTTAGCCGCCTGCTGGGTTCGTTGTACCCTTTCTTTATTACTTGGATCTATCGATTTTTCTACTATTTCCTTCCTAGGCTTAGTCACTTATCAGCACCGCTGAAGTTCAAGTTGGCCCTGACTGAAATTTGAAACTTCACTCTAATATTCTTACCAATTTGAAATTGAAAATCAACCAAAACTACCATTAATCCCACCTAGGTTTTGTTTAGAGATTGATGCCCCCCTCGGGGTCTAGTCAAACGTCTTATACTAGAACTGGGTGGGATTTGTAATTCCACCCTTTAATCAATTCCAATTTGTAATTGGATTCAGGCAAACACCCAAACGAAATGTAATTCTTAGTAAAATGAATTACAAATTCCAATAAGAAAAAAGGTTTGGATTCGTTGGCAAATTGCGGTTTACACCTTTCATTTAAACCAGGCGCGGAATGGACGATACCAAAATAAAAAAGCTCCCTATCTCATTTTTTTGTCTTTTCAGAACCAAAAGTCTTGATAGGCTCTCAAATTATATTGCAAATGACTTTTTTAGACGCTTCCCTATATTTTCAATTTTTGAAAGAATTTTACTTATCACCATAATGGCCATAGGCTCCTAAAATAGTCACCACGATTTTAGTCCCATCAATCAAATAAACGAGCCTGTGCTTTTTATCTATCCTTCTTGACCAAGTATTCTACTGAAAATGTTTGAGCCTTTCCGGTTTTCCTGTACCTTTTTCAGGATGTTCTTTTAATTCCTGAATTAAAGAGAAAAATTTCTTTAAAATCGCCTGATTACCTGTTTTTTTCAGCTTCTGAATATCCTCCAAAGCCTCAACTGTAAATTCTATCTCAAAAGTCACATACCCAGGAGTTCCTTCAATTGCTCATCAGACAACTTCACCGTTTTTCCCTCTGAATAAGACTGAATGCTTTTGGCCAATCGTTCCTGAACGACAGGGTTATCAAAGAATCGATCATTTTTTATTTCGTTTGAAATTTCATAGACCTTGCCTTTTCCTCTCTGAATGATCACTCGCTCATTCTTATCGATCAGATCTAGATATTTTTTGAGATTTTGCCGGAATTCTCTAGTGCTTATTACTAACATGATATTAAATTATGTGTACACATTATGGTACACTAAACTAGGTAAAAAAGTTCAGAATTCCATGCTAATGGTGACTTTTCGAGTTTTTGGTCTGCCTGTTTTCTATTTAACCGAAGATTTTTGGGAGAAAGGTAAATGATTAAAAAAAATAGTTTAACAGTCAAAAATGTCTTTTCCTAAGTTGTGAAAAAGGATGAGATTTAAAAAAAAGCCCACCATAGAAAAAATTCCAACGGTGGGCTTAAATGATAACCTTGATTTTTTTAGGCTCTCTTTATCTGCAATTTAATATCTGAGAATTCTTTTTGTTCAATAAATGGCTGACTCCTAAGTCTTCTACCGGTTGCTTTGAAGATCGCATTGGCCACTGCACCACCTGTTGGCGGCAAAGCAGGTTCACCCAATCCTGTTGGATCAATGCCGTTTTGGACATAATGGACATCGATTTCAGGAACTTCTTTCATCCTGATCAAACGGTAAGTGTCAAAGTTTTTCTGCTTCGGCAATCCGTTTTCGAAGGTTAGGTTTCCATACATGGCATGTCCCATGCCATCGACGATACCGCCCCGCACTTGATGATTCGCACCAGTTGGATTCACTACAATACCGCAGTCTGTTGCTGCGACGATTTTCTTCAAAACAGGTTGGTTATTTTCCATTTCGATGTTTGCCACCTGAGCGACATACGATCTATGGGAAAAATACACGCTGAAGCCTTGCATGACATTGGCATCTTTGCCCCAATTGGATTTTTCAGCAGCCATCTTGATGACGCCGATCATTCTATCTACGTCATATTGCAATTCACCCACAGGCGAAGCTTTGGCTTTTGCCAATAAATCCAATCTGAATTGGACAGGATCTTTTTTGGCTGCCAAAGCTACTTCATCCAAGAATGACTGCTCAGCATAGGCCAAGAAATTGGTGATCGGTGCTCGCCATGCGTTGGTAGTGATGGCAGATTTATGGTCTACAGATTCGATCAGCACATTCTCTACTGCTCCTGAAGGGAAATTATTTTCTCTCGTAGAATTACCCGCATTGATTCCCACACCCCTCAACTTATACCCGATCATGTTTCCACTTTCATCCAAAGCTGCTTGGAATCTATACCTGACTGCAGGTCGATATGCTCCTCCAGTCATGTCATCTTCCCTGCTCCAGGTTAATTTGATAGGGGCATTCATCATTTTGGACAATTCAGCTGCTTCGGTTACGAAGTCGGCTCTCAGCCTTCTGCCAAAACCTCCCCCTAATCTTGTGATTTGTACAGTGATATTCTCAGGCGGAATGCCTAACAACTGTGCAGTATCATTCCTAGCCCTATCGGGAGTCTGAGTTGGTCCTACCAATTCGACTTTGTCTCCCTGCACATGCGCAAAGAAGTTTTGCGGTTCCATGGGAGAATGCGAAAGGAATGGACATTGGTATTCACTCGTGATGACTTGGGCGGCATTTTTGAAAGCAGCATCCACATCACCATCCTTTCTTTTGACTTCTGCAGTTTTACCGTTTAGCAATTCTGCAAATAGCCTGTCATGGTCAAAAGTACTTTCTACGACACCATCCGGCTCATATTCTATCTTAAGCAGTTTTTTTGCCTTCATCAGTGGCCAAGTGGATTTACCTACGACCGCTACGTTGTTTTTGAACGTAACCACCTCTGTCACACCTGAGATTGCCCTTGCGGCGGCATCATCCACAGATTTGATTTTCATGCCAAAAGGAGGCCTTTGGATCATGGCATGAAGCATGCCTTCCCTATAAAAATCAAGACCATAAAGCGGCTGTCCTGTAAACATGGCTTTGTTTTCCACGTTTTTGACAGGGGTGCCGATGATCTTAAAGTCTTTTGGATCTTTCAAAGCGACCTCTTCGGGGGCAGTAAGTTTGGACGCATCGGTGACCAATTCACCATAACCCATTTTTTTACCGCTCTCCTTGTGGATTACTTCTCCATTGGAAGTCGAAAGGGTACTTGCATCAACATTCATTTTTGTCGCAGCGGCTGCTATCAAAAGATGTCGTGCGGTAGCACCTGCTTTACGGAGTCTTTCCCAGGAATGCGGCATGGCACCTGAACCACCGGTCAGTTGTCTATCGTATTTTTCAACATCCAAATTGGCCTGAATGACCCTTACTTTCTGCCAATCGGCATCCAATTCTTCTGCTACCACCATTGGAAACGAAGTCAGGATATTTTGTCCCAATTCCGGGTTAGGGGAATAAATCACCACATCACCTGTTGGAGAAATGGAAAGATAGCTGTTGAAATTATGTGCGTTGAGAAGTATCTCTTCATTGGTCAAAACCTTCATCTTGGGAGAATCGCATCCTGACCAATAGAAACCGATAAACAATCCCCCGGAAGCAGTGGCTGCTATTTTGAGGAAATCCCTTCTATTTGTTTTCGTTAGATTTGCCATGATTATTTAAGTTTTGCTGCTAAGGCTACTGCTTCTCGGATTTTGTGGTATGTGCCACATCGGCACAGGTTTCTGTTCATCGCATTTTCGATTTCTTCCATGGTTGGTTTTGGATTTTTTCTCAAAAATGCCGCTGCAGTCATGATCTGACCGGCTTGACAGTAACCGCACTGTGCAGTATCTACCTCATCCCAAGCCTTTTGGACAGGATGGTCACCTTCAGAAGAAAGTCCTTCAATGGTAGTGATTTCATCAGAACCGATACTGGAAACCGGCAAGGTACAGGAAAAGGCCGCTTCACCGTTTACATGGACCGTACAGGCGCCGCATTGGGCTATTCCGCAGGAATATTTGGTTCCTACCAAGCCGATATGGTCCCTCAACACCCACAATAATGGTGTGTCGTCTTCAACTTCAACGTTGTAATCGTTTCCGTTAATTCGTAGGTTATAGTTTGCCATTTTTAAATAATGATTGATTAACCACAAAATTTAATCATTTACTCTCAAGTATTAAGGAAAATCACCTCCTTTTTTGACTGAAAGTGATAGAATGCATTTTTCGGGTTTAAGCGGATACAAAAAAACTGATCAATGATTTGTTTTTTATCACTTTAATCACAATTTCTTTTTTTTGCCATTAGTATTTAAAAAAACCATTGGCAGGTTAAGAATTAATGAAGGGAAAAGCAGTCTTTGTTTGAATCTTAATTGATAATTTAAAAAACTTTAAAATTACTGGTCTTCGTTTTTGACTACATCGAGTTGTTAAAGAGCCTAATCTTTTGATTTATTCTCGAAAAATATTGCTTCAATAAGTTGCCTAACAGGTCCTTTATGGATTTGTAATAAAATTGAAGACCAAAGATTTTATCAGATTCCATTTTGCAGTTCCATCTTTGATATATTAAGCAGTGCTTTCACCTTATTTCCAATTAAACGATTTTGCTGATAGGAGTATTTGCACGAATGCACCTGAAGATATTAAAATTTGAAGATTTTTATAGGGTTTTACAAAACCCGGCCATTTAATTTATAAACAGTTTTTGTTCTTTTTATTCTTTAGTAAAAAATGCTGTTTGTAGGAATTGCTTTCGATATAAGATGTGCAACAGCATGTTGGAATTCTTTAGCTCCTGATTTAATCCCCTATCTGTCAACAATCCTTTCCTAGCCTATCTTACTTTGGGAATCATTCGACGCCATCTCAAAAAAATTGGGATTGATTTAATAATAGAAAATTTCAGAATTTGATAGGTCGCATCAACAATTTGAACACAGGTATTAGAATTTATTAAAAATTGTTTTGGATAGTATGTGTATCCGCCTTCTTGCATGTACCAAACAATAATTTGTTGGAGGAGCTATCAAACACCAAGTGGAAAGTGGACTGTCGTCTGCGACAAGTATCCTCATCCGATACAACCTCCTAAAGCCCAAGGTGCAACATTGCGGGTACCCATATTTGAAAGAATATTCAAATTAAAATATTCATCAACCACTTAATTTATTTTAAGTTCAGTTTTACTAAGAGTTTTAAAAAAAGTATATTTTTTGAGCTTGATTTTGGATAAAAAGTATACCCAATTTTAGAAAGATTGGATGTGTTACAAACTGTAATTAGTCTTTAATTAATGCTCTTATTTGACGTAGAAGCATTTTTATGTACCTACAAAAATAATTTGAAGCAATTTTCGTATTCGGAAAATACGGTTTCACAACAGTTAATTTGTATTTTGATTTATTTTTATATTATTATTTTGATATTAATTTTTTTCTTGCTTATTTTCAATCAGTTGAGTCACCCAAAAGCCCAACAGTAATCATCCTTATACTCCATTTGAAATGAAAAAATTCATAACAAGTACAATGGCAATCTTAATGGTTTGCCTGACGTTTATGGCCAATGATTTATTGGCAAATGAGGGAACTGTGTCTCAGGACATAAGAATAGAAAATCAGGTGCAGTTGCAGGAACAGCCCGTTCAATTTGTTCAATCGGGTGTATTTCCTTTTCTTGGCGAAATTTCCGGTTTTCCTATGGAATTCAGCAAAACACACATCATACTCCTAAGCATCATTCTTGCTATTACTTTATTGGTATTTGCTCACAAAAACAGTTTCGAGACAGATATTTATGCATTTTATCATTCCAATGGGGATGGAAATATCAGTTTTGAAACTACAGAAGAACAAAACGACTACGAATTTCGAAGCTTTTTAGCAAAAGTGTTCAGGGTTTTAGGAATCCTTGTAGCCTTTTCATCATTAGTATTGATCATAACTTAAATAGACTCTATTGCCTTAACCAAAACATTGACTTTGGCTAATTTTTTTATCTAATCATAATTGGTGAAGAGGTCCACCACACATTGTGTGGTGGCCTTTTTTTTTAATTTGCTGTAATGTTAACCCTTGGGATTGCTAGACTTTTTGAATGTAATATATTTTAAAATCGAATTCTTGACCCTATCTTTAATTTTGATTTCAAACCAAATGACCTATGAAAAAGATTAAAACAGCCATTGTGGGAACAGGCTTTATCGGTCCTGCGCATTTAGAAGCATTGAGAAGGTTACCTAATATCGAAGTCACAGCACTTTGCGAGGTGAATATTGACTTGGCTAAAGAAAAAGCAATTCAGCTAGGCATTCCTAATGCTTACACTTTTGAGGAAATGCTCAAGCAACCGGAAATTGATGTTGTTCACATCTGTACGCCAAATTTCTTGCATTTTTCGCAATCAAAGGCGGCATTATTGACCGGTAAACATGTGGTGTGTGAAAAACCCCTTGCCACAAAAATTGAAGAAGCAGAAGAATTGGTTGCATTGGCCAAAGAAAAAGGCTTGGTTAATGCCGTTCATTTCAACCTTCGTTACTATCCACTTGTCCGTCAGATGAAAACCATGCGTGAAAATGGCGATTTGGGCGAAGTATACAGTGTAATGGGCTCTTACCTTCAGGATTGGTTGTTTTTGCAGACTGATTATAACTGGAGGTTGGAGCCGGACAAATCAGGTGATTCTAGGGCAATCGCTGATATCGGTTCTCACCTATTGGATATCACGGAGTATGTTACAGGCTTAAAAGTAACTGAGGTGATGGCAGATTTTAGTACAGTCCATAAAACAAGGCTAAAGCCATTGAAAGCCATTGAAACCTATTCAGGGAAAATGCTTGAACCCTCAGATTATGCGGAAGTGCCAATCAATACTGAAGACCATGCAAGTGTATTGTTGAGATTTGACAATGGAAACAAAGGCTCAGTCACTGTAAGCCAAGTCAATGCGGGGCGAAAAAATAGGTTGAATATTGAAATTTCCGGTTCCAAAGCAAACTTAGAATGGTGTTCTGAAAGGCCTAATGAACTTTGGGTAGGAAAAAGAGAATCTGCAAACCAACATTTGATGAAAGACCCTTCCCTACTGACCCGTGAGGCTTCCGCATTGGTAAGCTTTCCTGGAGGTCACAATGAAGGGTTTCCTGATACCTCCAAGCAAATGTTCAAAGAAGTATATACTGCAGTAAGGGAAGGAAAGCAGCCTGAGAATCCCAGTTTCCCCACTTTCGCTGATGGGCTTAGAGAGCTTTTGATCTGCGAAAGGATCATTGAAAGCCATAGGAAGCAGGCTTGGGTCAAGATTTAACCAAGTTTTTAAAACCAAAATTAGGCCGCACAAGTTAAACCATCAAATACTTACTACATTTTAAACCATGCAAAAAATGAACTTAAAAAGATTTGGCTTTTTGACAATGTTATTGGCAATGATGTCAATTGTTGCGATTGCACAAGAAAAAGCAAGTCCTGCAAAAACTGCAGAAGGAACAATAAAAGGTTCTAAAATCACCATTAAATACGGTAGCCCTGCTGTAAAAGGAAGAGTAATCTGGGGAGATTTGGTTCCTCTTGGCCAGGTTTGGAGAGCAGGTGCTGATGATGCCACCACCTTTGAGACATCTAAGGACATCAAAGTCGAGGGAAAGACTCTTCCTGCAGGAAAGTATTCTTTCTTTCTCATCCCAGGAGAGACTACTTCAACCTTCATTTTCAATAAAGAGGCCAAGCAATGGGGAGCTTACAAATATGACCAAAGCAAAGATGAGTTAAGAGTAGAAGTTCCTTCTGTACAGACAAGCACTTTGGAAGAAAGATTGGTTTACGAAGTGAAATCTGACAGTTTCGAAATCAGGTGGGAATATGGGAAAGCTTCTGCCAAGATTGAATAGAAAATAATTCCATTTGTAAAGCAATACCGCTGCTATGAATAAGTTGATATTCAATAAGCAGCGGTATTTTTTTTACCTTTGCATTAAAATTTAAACTTTGAACTTCGACTATCATTCTATTGACCTTCCTATAAAGGACATTATTCCTGAAGTAAAATCCCTACTTGCTGCCCATAACACACTAATTGTAAATGCGCCTCCGGGAGCAGGTAAAAGTACACTTTTGCCTCTGGCTTTGTTGGAGGAGAAATTTTTAGAGGGTAAAAAGATATTGATGCTCGAACCGCGTAGGCTTGCAGCCAAAACCATAGCTTGGCGAATGTCTGATTTGATCGGTGAAAAAGTTGGGGAATCCATTGGATTTAGGATCCGGTTCGAAAGCCAAATATCTATAAAAACACGGATAGAGGTAGTAACTGAAGGGATTTTGACGAGGATGTTGCATTCAGATAGTGCGTTGGAAGATGTAGGAATGGTGATTTTTGATGAGTTTCATGAAAGGAATATCCATGCTGATGTCGCTATGGCCCAATGCCGTGAAGTTCAGCAGATACTTAGACCTGATTTAAGGATTTTGGTCATGTCGGCAACATTGGATATGCCGCAATTGACAACTCTGCTTCAGGCTCCTGCCATCAAAAGTGAGGGAAAATCCTTCCCTGTTGTCCATCATTATGTCGGTGATTTTGACCTTGGAATTTTACCTGAGATGGTTTCAAAAACTGTGATAGATGCTTCATTGAAGCATTCAGGAGATATTCTTGTTTTTTTACCCGGACAGGGAGAGATCAAAAAAACTGAAGCAATATTGAGGAGACAGCTTCCTGATTTCTCAATACACCCATTGTATGGACTGCTGTGTCCACAAACCCAACATCAGGCTATATTCCCCAATAAAAATGGAAAGCGAAAAGTCGTTTTGGCAACCTCTATCGCAGAAACAAGCTTGACAATTGAAGGCATCGAAACAGTAGTGGATTCAGGTTATGGCCGTACCTCCAAGTTTAATCCAAGAACGGGTCTTTCAAAGTTGGAAACCATCAGGATTTCTAAAGATTCAGCCGACCAGCGCTCTGGAAGGGCGGGTAGACTTGGTCCCGGTGCTTGCTACAGAATGTGGTCACTGCATACCCATTCACAAATGGCTGAGTTTAGGACGCCAGAGATTTTGGAGGCGGATTTGGCGTCTCTAGTCCTTGATATGGTCCAATGGGGAATCAATGACATACAGCAACTTACCTGGCTGACTCCTCCCCCTTCCGGACATATTTTTCAAGCTTATGATTTGCTCCATGAAATCAATGCCTTGGAATCAGGAAAAATCACTGCTCATGGACAAAATATTCATGCCATTCCTGCACACCCCAGGATCGCTCATATGTTGCTTATGGCGGATCAAATCCAAAAAACAGGTTTGGCCACAGATATCGCCGCCCTGCTTGAGGAAAGAGATCCTTTGGATGCGGATTCCGGGGTAGATATCAATCTAAGGCTGGAAGCAATGCGAAGGGCTCGCAAGGAAGACCTATCTCTAAAGGGGATCAACAAAATAGAAAAAGTGGCTCGACAATATCGTAAAATGCTTCAGATTGAGGAAGAAAACGAGTTTGTAGATCCTTTTGAAACAGGTTTGCTGATCGCTTATGCCTACCCTGAAAGGATTGCCTGCTCTAGACCGGGCAACAATGCTCAATTTCAATTAGCAAATGGAAAGATTGCCACGATGGGTCATAAAGACGACCTTGCACACGAATCTTGGCTAGCTGTATCCCATGTGGATGCAAGAGATGGAATCGGTAAAATATTTTTGGCTTCTCCATTGAATCCCAAGGACCTGTTGCCCATGGTCAAAGAAAAAAAGATTGTTAAGTGGGACAAAAGAAACGGGGAATTGGTAGCGGTCAAAAACCTTTGTCTCGGTTCAATTATCTTAAAATCCAGTCCGCTGACCAACCTGTCTGAAACTGATAGGGCAGCAGCAATCCTGGAAGTTATACGCTCGGATGGAGGTAATTTACTTGATTTTGATGAAGAAACCCAACAGCTTCAAAACCGTGTCAACTCCCTAAGGATTTGGAATCCTGATCAAGGATGGCCTGATTTTTCGAGCCATTCACTTCTGAAGATTGCTGATAAATGGCTCTCACCCTACCTCATCGGGATCAAAAGAGAAGAAGACCTTCTCAGATTAAAACTGAAAGACATCCTGCTTAACAGCTTGGATTTTGACCAGCAAAAGCTTCTTAAGTCCATGGCTCCGGAAAAAATAGCTGTTCCGAGCGGAAGCATGATTCCTATACAGTATCAGGGAGATGGAGAATCACCGGTGTTGGCCGTACGTCTTCAGGAAGTATTCGGTTGGCTCGACACGCCCAAAATTAATGGGGGAAAAATCCCGCTGTTGTTGCACCTTTTATCCCCCGGATTCAAGCCTGTACAGGTGACTTCAGATTTAAGGAGTTTTTGGATGAACACTTATTTTGAGGTTAAGAAAGAGCTTAAGAGAAGATATCCAAAGCATTCCTGGCCTGAGGAACCATTACAGGCAGAAGCTGTCCGTGGGGTAAAGCGAAAATAGAAAGCAAATTTCATAACCTGATTTGAGAACCCTTTAGGTTTCTTTTGATTTCCAACGCTATATTTGCAAATCCTGTAAGTTAATTTCTTGAAATACAATTCTTACCTCCCTTAAATTGCTATAGTGTGGTCTAGACTGCCATCTTCCCGATTTTTAGGGTTCATTATTCCAAAATCCGTTTTCAAAACGCATTAAAATTCCAAATCAATTTCGGTTATCATACAATGTGGGTTAACTTGCTGTATATAAGTTAATTCTTAACCACTATTGACATGAAATCTCTTATCACAGGAGCATCGGGATATTTAGGGCAGAGGCTGGCAATGAAGCTTGCCGAAACAGGTGAGTCAGTACATGCCATGATCCGAAACCCCAAGGCTGTCAAGACCTTGGAACATCCCAACATCAAGATTTTTTATGGTGATGTTTTGGATGATAACAGCATCAAAACAGCCATGGAAGGCTGTGATACCGTTTTTCATGTTGCTGCCTTGGCAAGAGTTTGGGCAAGGGATGCAGATGATTTTTATAACATAAATGTAAACGGGACGGCCAATGTCATCCGTGCCTCCCAAGAACTGAATATTTCAAAATTTATACTGACAAGTTCAACTGGCACTATCGGACCTTCGCTGAACCTTCCCAATAATGAGGAAACCCCAAGATGGAGCAGTTTCAACAACGATTATGAAATCAGCAAATCAATGGCAGACAAGGAATTGTTGAAACATGCCGCTAACGGATTTCCGGGATTGATTGTCATGCCATCAAGGATTTTTGGCCCCGGGATAGCTTCCCCAAGTTCCGGGGTCAACAGGATCATAATAGGTTTCATCAAAAAAGGATTTGCAGTCATTCCAAAGCAAAGCGGGGTTATCGGAAATTATGGATTCATCGATGATATCGTCAACGGACATATTTTGGCAAGAGATAAGGGAGCAATAGGAGAAAAGTATATCCTTGGAGGGGAAAATAGGACTTTGGGAGAACTGTTTGAGGCAATAAAAAATCGGGTAAACAAAAACGGATTGATTTTGAAAATCCCTGTGTGGCCTCTGTCTTATTATTCGATGTTTTCCCAATTTTTGGCAGATCGATTTGGGATCGAGCCAAGAATCACCCCTGACCTGGTCAAGCGATTAGGTCAAAACTCCGCTTTTGACTGTTCCAAGGCAATCTCACAGCTCGGGTATCACATTACCCCATTTGAGGAGGCGATTGAAGCAACTGTCCGATTTTTAACCAAAGCACAAGACTGAAAAATCACTTTGTCATGATTACCAGAGCAATATGAAGAGTTGGTAAAATCCTTGGCTGTAGAATCTGTCAAAAGCGCTATGGGCCATTTTTGGCAGCTTTTCCAAATACAGGGTTGCCTGTTTTTTGTGATCTTGTCAAATCTAATTTTAGGATTTATGCAGACTTTTTTGTCTAGACCTGCACAATGCTCAAGTTTTTAAGGACCTATTCAGGAGGATAAAAAAATAAAAGTATCCGATTTTTACTCTTAAAAACCATGCAAGTGTGGGAGGAAATTACCAGTATTCCAATATGAAATTTTATAGATGCCTACGATGTAAAAAGTAAAGCCAAAAAAATACTTTAAATGATCCCTGAAACCGGGACAAATTTTATAGAGAATAGCTATCGGGAGAAAATTAGAGGTTGTCCAGATAACCTAAAAGATTTAGGAAACAAGCAACAGAAAACGGTGTAACCTGCATTTCATCCATTTTGGCCAAATAGATATCACGCACCTCTTTGTATCTGCTTGGATTGTATAATTTGGCTAAGGCTATGCCACGTGAAGACCTGTAGGTAAAATTTTGGGTTACAATGTTTCTATCAGGATCTTCATTGAAAAACCTCTCCAATTTAACTCCTTTGGAATAGCTGTCCATCCAAGGAAACCCGTCTTTGACAAGGAAGTCTTCTACTTTTTGGATTACAGAATTTATCTCCATGTCATTTTCCAAAAAATACCTCTTTGGCATTTTAGGATCAATTTTATCCAAGGTTTCAACCAAAGTGATGCTCCTGTCTTTGTAATCCCCAAGTGTCGGCAAGAATTTATGTATGATGGATTCAACAAGATCAAACCTTACCCCCAGATGGTACTCCAAATAAGAAGCATCATTGAAGTGGGTATGATGAAAGAAAATGATCTGCTTTCCTTGATTTGTGGTTTTAGAATAATGAAGCTGTTTCTTTTCCAAGCTGAAGCCGAAATCAGCAAGGAATTCCTCATGCAACAATATCATTTCTTTTATTTTCATGGATTATTCCAATTTTATATTTGATATAACGATTAATGTGATCTTGTATTATAAACTTTTTTATAATATTTATGTTTCATTTTCAAGTGAATTCCAAATGGTCTGTCTGATATAAATCTTAGCAGGCTTATCACTTAAGTATTGAAACTGAAATACTATTTCTAATTTTGAGAGGATTGAAAATCTTAAATACAACATTTACACTCGACCAAAATGCAACGATCGTATTTTTTATGTATGTAAGATACAAAAATTAGACCATTTTCATTCTTAAGAATAAAAAAAATTATGTATTGGGTAAATATTAGTGATGAAAAAGTAAATAAACTGCTTTCCTTTTGCACAAAAGCAGATTTTAATTTTTCTTATAATACATTCAGGAAAATAATATTGGTTAAAAAACCCCAATCTTCTGAGGAAATAAAGATCAGGCATTCAATTCAAAGTAAGTTTTTGATAGAAGATAATTCCCTTCAATACCAGGATTTTCAGAATCTGGTTATTGTCTCCATAAAGTCAGGAATGGCGGTTACAGCTTTTTATGAAAATGGCCAATTGACAGACCATAAGGTATTTAGGGCATATATGGTCCGGAAGAAACAGGGGAAAAGCCAAATCAAACATTTAAAAACCAAAGGAAAATCAAGAGCTGGTTCAAGAGTTCGGCTACAGGAGACTTTGGAATTTTTTGAAAACATCAACGAAAGGCTTCAATCCTTTTTTGAAGAAAATCGGGTAGACCTTATAGCTTTGGGCTGTTCTCCTACTTTAGTCCCATATTTTTTCAACAGTAAAAAGGCCACTCCCTTTGAAAAGTCAGATCCAAGGATATTCAAAATTCCTATACATGTTCCTTCAGCCACATTTGAAAATATGGAAAAAACCTATCGCACTATTTCTCAAACCAAAATATGGGTAGATCACAATAATGAAGTACTGCTGCGCCCCTATCTAGCACAAGTATTTCCCAAACTAGAGGAGGACAGTGGGGAAGATTGGTAAGGCCTAGGATTAATTTCTTGGAACAGTTATTGGGGTAAATCCGAAAAATTTACCCTTGATATGTATAAAACAGTTCTCATTTTGTTTATCTGCATACAGTCTTTTTTTGTTCAGGATATTTTTGCACAGCGCTATGGCAGTGCATTGGGCCTAAGGATGGGCAATAACTCCAATGGCAGGACAATCGGACTTTCCGGACAACAGCGTGTCTTTAAACACGTTACTTTGGAGGGTATTGTTCAATCGGATTTTGATAGAAACACGACCTTACATTTGCTGGTGCAAAAGCATAAACCTATCATTTCCAAGGGTTTTAATTATTATCTAGGGGCGGGAGTATCTTCAGGGTGGGAGGAAAGTTTCGTCAAAATACCGGAATCAAACCAAATCATCCATACCTATGGCAATCCGACCACTGGTGTAGACCTTGTAGGCGGGATAGAAATGACGCTTGCCAATACAGTCATTTCTTTAGATTACAAGCCAAACTTTAACCTTTCGGGCAGGGAAGAATTTTTGCGTAGTCAAGTGGGTATTTCCGCCAGGATTGTCTTGGTCAAAAGCAAAGAACAGGATAAAAAAAGAAAGAAAAGGCTAAGGGAAAAAAGAAAATCAAAGCGGAGGAAGTAGGCGGTTGACGAGGTGAATAAAGGATTTAATTGTTTTATTGGTATTAGAGGTTTTAATTGTTATTGCTGAATTAAATCTTGAATCTTGTGGATAAATTTGAATCTTGGAGCTTTTTCGTTATTGGGTTTTCAGATTATGGACAGGCAGGGATGAATTTTTTCAGGTGAGAAAGGTTGCACTATCCCTTACTTTGGTACTTCTTACCTCTTACTTTAGTATGGCTTTGCTAGGAAGAATGCAGTTCGGTTAAGAAAGTTTGACGGCAAGGAAGCAATCAGGCACTATCAACGACCTTGTTGTTTTCCAGAAATGTGTTGTGAGTTAGAGGTAAAATCCAAGAAATCTCTCCTCCAATTTTTATATTGATGTTCTAAGTTCTTAGAAAATTCTAAACTAAATTTTAGTTTAGTCTGTTTGTAAAGGTTTTTGGATATTAAAAGATGTGATTTGCTAGGCCAACTTAACTATTGTATGGTTTGAATTATTCTTATTTTCGACTATATTTTAAGAATAATTGAAATCTGAAAAGAGAAATTATGAATTGTCCGTGTTTTTTTGGTTTTATTTGGATGCTACTCCTCTCCCCTATACTTGAGGCAAAATCCCAAAATTCAGACAGCCTGCTTGCGGTCTATCATTCCAGTGAGGAAGGGCAAGCAAAACTCTCGGCACTTCACCAATTGTTCCTTTCCTACCTTAATAATGATCCGGCTAAAGCGGGCCTTTACGCCAAAGAGCAACTTTTGTATGCAGAAAGTATAGGTGACCTGCTTGGGATAGGTATGGCAAATTATAATTTTGGGGTACTGTCCAACAACAGAAATCAGTTTGATTCTGCCGCCTTTTGGTACAAGAAAGCACTTGGATATTTTGAAGAAGCCGAAAATCCTGAAAAAATAATCCTTGTCAAGTATGGCCAGGCAATTCTTGCATATTATGATGGGGATTACCCTGCTGCTTTGGATCTGTTGGAGGATAATGTCCGTTTGACTCTAGAGACTCAGTCTGATTCATCAGGATTAGGTGATGAATACCATATGATTGGCATGGTAAGTATGCGGCAGGGTAATTTGAATATCGCCCTTTCAAAAACACTCCGGGCAGTTAGAATTTTTGAAAAATCCCGAAATCAGGTGGGTTTGGCAGATGCTTACAACACCCTCGGTGGTATAGAAAGCAGTTTGGGTAACTTCAATAAATCCATTGAGTATAACCTGCTTTCTCTGAAAATATATCAGGAAAGTAATGACAAACTGTATGAGGCGCAGGCATTGAATGATATAGGTAACAGCTACTATTATCTAAAACAATATGATGAAGCTATTTCCCACCTGATGCAGAGTGCGGACCTTTCTCGACAACTTGAATTTAAAGACTTGGAAGCAACCGCCTATACCAACCTTGGTAAAACCTACACTGCCAGGAAGGAATATATACAGGCAATTGAAATTCTCTTAAAAGGGCTAAAACTGGTAGAGGAAACAGAAACACTTTTAAAAATCGTAGAAATCTGTAACGAACTTGGTAAATGCTATCAAGGGCTCAATAGATTCGATACCGCCATTCAATATTTTGATCGCTCTATTGAGCTGGCAGGAAATAATGGCATACTTGAAGCATTGAGCAAAGCCTACCTCTATCGGTCGGTTTCCAATGAAAGTGTCAACAACCTAAAGGATGCCTATGAGGATTATAGAAAATATGCAGCACTAAAGGATTCTATTTTTAATGTTGCTAAATCCCAACAAATTGAGGAGTTACGCGCAATTTTTGAATTAGAAACCAAGGACAATGAAATCCAGATTCAGCAGAATTCCATTCAACTTCTTGAGCAAGAAGCACAGATTGCCTCTCTCCAAAAAATACTTTTGGGTTTAGGTTTGATCGCGATGGCATTGGTCGGCGGTTTTGGATGGTATGCTTTTCGGCAGAAATTCAAAAAAAACGAGGTTATCAGGAAACAGATGGATGCTGCCCTACATTATAAATCCAGAGAACTCACTACCCAAGCCCTGCATCTTGCCAAAAAGAATGAGACTCTTGGTATTTTAAAAGACATTGCCCAAAAGGGAAAAGAAAACGAAAACCCGGAAGTATATCACAAGTTGATCCAGACGATCAGTGCTGACCTCAGAGAAGACAAGGGTTGGCATATATTTGCAAGTTTTTTTGAAGAGGTTCACCCGGATTTTTTTTCACGTGTAGCTGCTGCCTGTCCCGGTCTGTCACCCAATGATTACCGCCTGATGGCATTGATTAAGATGAATCTTTCCTCCAAGGAAATCGCCAATATCCTTTGTATTTCCATTCCCGGGATCAAAAAAGCCCGTCAACGGCTCCGAAAAAAGTTAGGACTTGAATCAGGAGACTCGCTTGAAGAGGCTATAATTACACTTTAACCGATCTTTTAACTGATTTAAGTTACGAGTATACCATTTGTCCCCCCTTGTTTTTTAGCTTTTCATTGGGTTTTGAATAGGTTTGATTTTGTCAGTTTTGGCATTTTCAACCTTTTATAAAGCTTAACATGAAAACAAAAATTTTGGCGTTGCTCCTCGGAATTGGATTTCTTCTTTTGTATTCCTGTAAATCGGATCAGGATATCGCGCCGGATGGACCGGGCGAAGTGATTGCAGGGAACGGCATTTCTCCGGAAGACTTGGATCCATTTACCGGAGAAATAGGAATCATCATCAATGCACGTTCCCTCGCACAGCGTGGACGTTTTCCTAAAGAGGCCGTGGTTAGTGTAAAGGCACCTTCGGGCACCCTGAAAGAGACAATACCTTTAGACCCATTTGCTTATATGGGCTTGCTTAAGTTCCCGGTAGATGGTATTTCGCAGGATCAGGCCAAACAACTCACTGACGGCGTTCCGGTAGAAGTCACTTTGAAAGATGAGGCAGGTGAGGACATCCTTACAAACCACAACTTGGGAACGCTTTCTTTCCTTGCCAATCCTACACCCACAAAAATAGAAACCAACATCAATGAAACCTTTGATTTTTCTACTCTGATGATAAATGAAGGCACCGGAGTCTATTTACAACAGGTTAATTCAAATGGAACACCTTTGGAAGCTGGGGTCAGGTGGTTTCGTCAGTCTGCCACAGCTGAAATGACTGTTAGCGCAAATGATTTTATGGGAAACAAACCTGATTTTGTATTCCAGTTGACACCAGTTCCCGAGCGACGAAACAATTTTTATATCCAGCTAAAGAGCAACGGGGATTATTTTAGTTTTACCAGGCTCCCATCAATTAATTCAATCCCATTGGTTATTCATACTGCACCGAGAAAAACAACCCGCAAAACCTTGAACGGGCTTTCTTTTGCTGAAAGGACCAATTATTTTTTCCAGCTTTTTAAGGTGAGTGATGGCGTATATCGCTTGCTTACCCATGATGGGAAGCGGGTAAAATAGGCTGCCGGCATAGGACTTACGCTTGATTATCCCGGTGCAAAGGATATTTTCTTCCGGGTTGTGGCCAAGGAAGTAAACTGGAATGTGCAACCTATCTCCGCCTCTGTCGTAGAACCCATTTTGCCAAAAGCCACTTCAGGGTTTGGATTCAACAGCACCCTTACCAATTGTAGCGGAGGAGAATTGCAGCAGACTGTAGGTGCGGATTTTAGTGAGTCTCGAACGACCACCACAGCTTGGACTGAAACAATTTCTGTAAATACCACAAAAATAGTTTCAGTTTCTTCTACTGTTGGGGTTTCCATCAATGCACCATTTTTTGGTGCTGCATCGACATATAATGCCTCCGTGACTTCGGGATTCGAGTGGTCCCATTCCATCACGGCCACATCTTCAACCTATGATTCCGAATCATTTTCCCAGACGGAGACCTATTTTTCAAGCAGGGTAATCACTGTTCCTCCCCGAAAGGCATCACTCGTCTATGATGCCTACCAATATTATTCAGATGTAAGGGTGAACTATGTGAAACGGATGAGAATCTCGGGGAAAAATGAAGGAGGTAGGTCCCTCTCCGGCCAAGAGATCAGTACCTTGTTTAAGATTTCAAGATTTAATGGTGTGATCAATGCCGTAGAGGATAATTCGATCGTGGTAACCCTGCTTGGGTATTTTGTTTTGGACAAATTTCTTGAAACCCAAAGTAAAGTTCAGGAAGTCCCTGCAAAATGTGATTAAAACATGCAGGAGGCTAAAAAAAATTTGTTTTGTAAGGGATTTGATGGGTCGTGGTGAAGATAGAATTAACATTTCGGTATGGAAGATTTTCATCCTTAGAAGATTCACGAACGATCGCAACAGTTGTTGGGACACAAAGCTGGATACTTATCCCCGAGAGGTGGTGTAGAAAAATTCTTTGTATGAATAAAAATTAGAAAAGCTTCTTGCACAGGGTAATTAGTGTTTTGCTCTTCCGCGTGTTGACTGTTGGCCAAAGGCGAAAAAATTGAAAGATTTATCTTAACATTTCTGTGATGCTACCAAGATTTCGCCGCGAAGTGGTGGACTAATTGTCGGTTAGGGCTACAAAAGGATAAATTCTTTCCACTAGAATAAAAAAAATGACCTTAAACCGACTTTTTGATTAATTTGAGTTTTCAAAAGAAAATATTCAAATGACAATGAAAAGGACATATTTATTCTTTCTTCTAGTTTTTCTCCTGCTGGGAACAAACAGTTTTGCACAGGAAAAATCAATCTTGGCCCAACTGGAAGAAATCTCCATCATCGACCAAAAAGTCATGATGCCCATGCGAGATGGCGTAAGATTGGCCACGGACATCTATAGACCCAAGACTGCACAGCCTGTTCCGATTATCTTTTCAAGGACTCCTTACAACTTCAACGCTTACCGAGATGGAGAACTGCAGGAACGAAGTCTTCAGACTGCTTTAGAAGCCGTAAAGCGCGGCTACGCCTATGTCGTTCAAAATGAGCGCGGGAGGTTTTTCTCTGAGGGTGAATGGGATATCCTCGGCACGCCTTTGACAGATGGGTATGATGCCTTTACCTGGATGGCCGCTCAGCCTTGGAGCAACCAAAAAATCGGGACTATCGGCTGTTCTTCCACAGCAGAATGGCAGATGGCAGTAGCTTCTTTGAATCACCCTGCCCATGTGGCTTTGGTGCCACAGGCATTTGGTGCAGGAGTTGGCAGAATCGGCAATTACTATGAGCAAGGAAACTGGTATCGTGGTGGTGCGGGACAGATGCTGTTCACTGCCTGGCTTTATGGCACCCAACATGACCCCATGGCGCCAAAATTGCCGGAAGGAATTTCCCAAGAAGATTTGTTGAGGTTGCAAAAGTTCTATGACATGGCCCCTAGGTATCCAAAGGTGGATTGGAAAGTGGCCCTGAGTCACCTACCGGTACTGGATATCATCAAAAATGTGAATGGCCCTCGGGGGATTTATGAGGAAATGATTACAAGAAAGCCTAACGATCCAAAATGGTATGAGGGTGGATTGTACCATGACAACATGGAGTTCGAAAAGCCCGCTTATTGGTTTGTCTCTTGGTATGATGTATCTACAAGCCCTAACCTTGCGATGTACAACCATATCAGGACCAATGCCAAAGACCCTAAGGTCAGCGACAACCAATACTTGGTGATTGCCCCTACCCTCCATTGTGCGTTTACCAGGGCGACTGAAAACACCATCGTGGGTGAAAGAAGCATGGGTGATGCCAGGCTTCCTTACAATGAAATGACGTATGCTTGGTTTGATTATTGGCTCAAAGGTGAGACAAAAAAGGAAATGGCCAAAGTGACTTACTTTACAATGGGTTCTAACAAATGGCAAACTTCCGATACTTGGCCACCCAAAGAAGCGCAAATGACGACTTATTACCTGAATAGCCGCGGCACAGCCAATACCCGAAATGGTGATGGCATTTTGACCAAAAAGAAACCCGGCAAGGACAATCCTGATACATTCCAATACGATCCCATGAATCCTGTGACTTCCTTTGGAGGCAATGTCTGCTGTACCGGCAATGCGGTGCAAGGCGGTTCCTTTGACCAACAGGAAATGGAGCTTCGGGATGACATTTTGGTCTATACCTCTGAGGTTTTGGCTGAAGGCATGGAAGTCAGCGGATTTATAGAATCTACCCTCTATTTGTCTACCGATGTAAAGGATACTGACCTCACTATCAAGCTGATCGATGTCTACCCTGATGGTAAGGCCTACAATCTGGATGAAACTATCCAAAGGGTGCGATACCGGGAGGGATATGAGAAGGAAGTTTTTATGGAAAGCGGAAAAGTCTATCAGGTAAATTTGACTCCCATGTCTACTTCTAATTACTTCGAAAAAGGGCACCGGATCCGGATTGAGGTTTCCAGCTCCAACTTCCCGAGATTTGATAGGAATATGAATACTGGTGGGAATAATTATGATGAAACAGAGGGGGTGATTGCTACCAATAAGATTCACCACTCAAGCAAATATCCGAGTAGTGTAAGTTTGCCGGTAATGAAAAAATGAGATAAGAATTGCTGAAGTCGGGAAGTAAGGAAGTTGGAAGTCAGGAAGTTTGAAAGTTCGAGGTGAGAACTGTGGTGGAATTACGATGACAGTTTGGAAGTAAGGTATAGAATGGAAATAAGGAATGAATAATTCTCAATGAGTTAAAGAAAATAAAAAAAAAGGCACAAAAGATGAGTTTCTTTTGTGCCTTTGGTATTAATAAAAAAACGAGATCAGAACAAATCGAGTTGGTCTTTTTCGTCTTCGTCTTTTTTGATTTTGAATTCGATGGTTCTTCCGATTTCTAAGTCTTCCTCCCCTGCTTGTGTATCTTCTGGAGTTTCAGCAGCAATTTCGGTTTCCTCAGGGATTTTGGCAGTGCTTTCTATCAGTGAAACTTCCAAAACCGGATAGGAAGACAGTTTGTTACCTATAGCTTTCCATCCTTTGACATCTATCAGGATATCGAGGTCAAACTCTTGTTCCTCTTTTTCTTTACCTTTCTGAAGGACTGCTTTGACCTGTGGTTGCTTATCGGTAGAGACAATTTTTAGGAATGATTGTTTGTGGTCGGAGATGATGTTGAATTTCTTGTTGATGGTGGTGGTTTCGATCAGGAAGCGCTTTACAAAAAAGGATTTACTTCCGCCATCAAGATAGACTGCTGAAATCACTTTTTCTGGGTCAAACTTTTGGATCAATACCACCTCATTGGCTTCATAGCGGTTGGTAAGTTCAAAGGTTGTCAACTCATAATCCCCGTTTTTGTAGAATACGATTATCCTGTCTTCACCAAGGAAATTGCCTATTTTACGGCCTCTTTGGTCGGTATTGAGCCTGCCGATAGAGGCATCGAAATAGATATCTAGCCCCCCTAAGGTGGAAGTTCCTGCCATTTTCCATTGGATTTTTCGGACAGGATATTTGGTCAGAATATTACCTCCTGCAGCACGTCCTTTGATCTCAATGCTGCTAAAGTCAAAGTCAAAGACTTTGATTTTGGCTTTGGCTCCTTGGGTAAGGTAGATGGTGATGACTTCTGCCTCGCCGTTTGGATTAGCCGTCAGGTACAATACTTTGGAGCCTTTGGTCCCTTTGGTCAAGTCATATTCCCGGTCTCTCGTAACTCCGATGACCTGAAAACGCTTCACCATAGCCTTGCCGGATTCACCATCCAAGTAGACCATATTGTATACCATGCGTTCGTCTCCTTTACGGAAGATGGCGACATGGAGAATGTCTTTGCCCACAAATCCCTTTTCCTGGATTTTGGTCACGACACAATTGCCATCCCTTCGGAATACGATCACATCGTCCAAATCAGAGCAATCGCATACGAATTCATCCTTCTTTAATCCATACCCAACAAATCCGTCTGTATTGTTGACATACAGCTTGGCGTTATTTGCAGCGACCACAGTGGCCTGAATGGTGTCAAATGCCCTGATTTCGGTTTTTCTTTCTCTTCCTTTGCCATACTTATCCAATAAATTTTGGTAGTATTGGATGGCATATTCAGTCAAATGCCTCAGGTGGTGATTGACCTCTTTCAGCTCTTCCTGCAGCCTTCTCATAAGTTCGTCAGCTTTGAAAGCATCAAACTTGGAGATACGCTTTATTTTTATTTCTGTTAGCCTGACGATGTCTTCGGTGGTGATTTCCCTGTAGAAATCAGGCTTAAAAGGTTCTAGACCTTTGTCGATCGTTTGGATGACGGCATCCCAGGTTTCGCATTCCTCAATATCCCTGTAAATCCTGTTTTCGATGAAGATTTTTTCTAATGAGGAGAAAAGCAATTTCTCCATCAGTTCTGCCTTGCGGATTTCAAGTTCCTTTTTGAGGAGGGCTTTGGTCTGCTTGGTATTGTATTCCAAAATGTCATTGACAGAAAGGAAAACAGGTTTATCGTTGATGATTACACAGGCATTGGGAGAGATGCTTACTTCACAATCCGTAAATGCATAAAGCGCATCTATGGTCATGTCAGGAGACTGTCCGGGAGCCAATTGGATCTGTATTTCTACATCTTTGGCCGTATTGTCGACCACTTTTTTGATCTTGATTTTTCCTTTGTCATTGGCTTTGATAATGGATTCAATCAAAGAATTGGTTGTGGTACCAAACGGTATGTCTTTGATCAATAGGGTTTTATTATCTTCTTCCTCAATTCTAGCTCTGACCTTTACCCTTCCCCCTCTTATGCCTTCGTTGTATTCGGAAAAATCCGCCATTCCTCCTGTAGGGAAATCCGGCAAAATATGCGTCCTTTCTCCCCTGAGAATCTGAATGGATCCCAAGATCAGTTCACAGAAGTTGTGCGGGAGAATTTTGGTAGAAAGGCCTACCGCAATACCTTCCACTCCCTGGGCCAATAACAAGGGAAATTTTACCGGAAGGGTTACAGGTTCTCTTTTTCTGCCATCATAGGAAAGCTGCCATTCGGTGGTCTGTGGATTGAAAACCACTTCCAAGGCAAACTTGGACAACCTCGCTTCAATGTATCTTGCCGCTGCTGCACCATCACCTGTTCTGATATCACCCCAATTGCCTTGGGTTTCGATCAAAAGGTCTTTTTGCCCCATGTTAACTATGGCGTCCCCGATGGAAGCATCGCCATGGGGATGGTATTGCATAGATTGACCAATAATGTTGGCGACTTTGTTGAACCTTCCATCATCCATTTCCTTCATGGCGTGCAGGATACGTCGCTGTACAGGCTTGAGGCCATCTTCAATCGCCGGCACGGCACGCTCCAGAATTACATAGGAGGCATAATCCAAAAACCAGTCTTTGTACATTCCTGTTACAGGGATGGATTCATGTAGGCTTCCGTCTTTTCCTTCCGGAGTTTCGTTAATTATATCGCTCATGCTATATTTTGAAATATGAGATGGGCACTATGCCATCTGAATTGGGTATAAGTTGATCGACTTTCTTTTATTAGAGGAGAAATTGAATTTACGCCGCTTCGGTCTCCTCTTCCTGCTTTTTAGAAGGGTCATCAAAAACGATGTCCTTTTCTATTTTGAGGTTGTCTATGATGAAGGTCTGTCTGTCCGGGGTATTTTTGCCCATGTAGAAGTTCAGCAATTCTACAATTTTGGTTTCTTTACTCAGTATGATCGGCTCTAGGCGGATATCGTCTCCAATAAACTTACCAAACTCTTCAGGAGAAATTTCCCCTAAACCTTTGAAGCGGGTGATTTCGGCGGTTTTTCCGATTTTGTGGATTGCCCTTTGCCTTTCCTCGTCGGTATAGCAGTAGATGGTTTCCTTCTTGTTTCTTACCCTAAAAAGCGGCGTATCTAGGATATAGAGATGGCCGTTTTTGACCAAGTCAGGGAAAAACTGGAGGAAATAAGTCATAATGAGTAAGCGGATGTGCATGCCATCGACATCTGCATCTGTGGAAATGACTATTTTTCGGAATCGAAGGTTTTCTATTCCGTCCTCAATATTCAAAGCATGTTGCAGCAGGTTGAATTCTTCGTTTTCATAGACCACTTTTTTGGTCATGCCATAGCAGTTCAAAGGCTTACCACGGAGGGAAAATACTGCCTGTGTCTGGACATCACGTGATTTTGTGATAGAGCCTGAGGCTGAATCCCCTTCAGTGATGAAGAGCATGGTTTTGTTTTTCTGTTCCTCATCACCCTTGGCATCGTCATAGTGGACACGGCAGTCCCTTAGTTTTTTATTGTGCAGGTTGGCTTTTTTTGCCCTCTCGTTTGCCAGTTTTTTGATACCGGAGATTTCTTTCCTTTCCCTTTCGGACTGCAATATCCTTTTGAGCAAGGCATCTGCCACAGCCGGGTTTTTGTGAAGGAAGTTGTCAAGTTCAGTTTTTACAAAGTCATTGACAAAGGTACGTAACGTTGGGCCATCCGGCCCAATGGTCTGGGAACCCAACTTTGTCTTGGTTTGGGACTCAAATACTGGTTCCATGACCCGAACTGCCACTGCAGCAACCACACTACCTCTTATATCTGATGCATCATATTCTTTTTTATAAAATTCCCTGATCGTCTTTACGATTGCCTCCCTAAAAGCGGCAAGGTGGGTACCTCCTTGGGTCGTGTATTGGCCATTCACGAAGGAATAGTATTCCTCTCCATATTGGTTGGAATGAGTGAGTGCAATTTCAATGTCATTTCCTTTGAGGTGGATGATTGGGTACCTGATGCTTTCTTCATCGACTTTTCTCATCAAAAGGTCATATAGGCCCCTTTCAGAGAAAAATTTCTTGCCGTTATAATTGATGGTCAGGCCTGCGTTGAGAAAGGCATAATTCCAAATCTGGTTTTCTAGGTATTCGGGGATGAAGTGGTAATTTTTGAAAACCCCGGCATCAGGAGAGAAAACGACTTTGGTGCCGTTTCTTTCTGAAGTTTTTTCTACAGGACGGTCTTCGACCAATATCCCTTTTTCAAACTGCGCAACCTTCGTTTCTCCATCCCGGTAGGACTGTACCTTGAAAAAGTCAGAAAGTGCATTGACCGCTTTGGTACCGACACCGTTCAATCCTACAGATTTTTGAAAGGCTCCGGAATCGTATTTTCCACCGGTATTGATTTTGGATACACAGTCAATGACTTTTCCCAAAGGTATTCCTCTCCCATAATCACGGACTTCTACTTTGTGTTCGGATATTTTGATGTCGATGGTCCTGCCATAACCCATCATGTGTTCGTCGATACTGTTATCGAGGACTTCTTTGACCAAAACATATATCCCGTCATCCTGGGCACTTCCGTCTCCTAATTTTCCGATATACATACCCGGTCTGAGCCTGATATGTTCTCTCCAATCCAAGGACTTGATGCTGTCTTCGGTGTATTTTACGTTTTCTGCCATGAAAATTTATTGTTGGTATTTTGGTTAAATGGTACTGTTATTTCTGATTGCATTGAATTTCTGCAACAATATCCAAAACAAAGCGATAATCCAAACCACAAAAAGAATAGGAATCATATAAAAGAAAAGGGAATAACTGCCCGAACCTATTTCATTCTGATTGTTGATGGCGTGGATAAACAAACACATGATCGCCAGGGAAATGTTTACAACTCCTGTAAAACTGAATATCCAAGTCAGCATGTAATCCCTGAAAATGTCCCCAGTTGGAAATAGTTGCCTCAGTGATTTGGTGCTTTTATTTTCAATGAGTTTGGCAGGGGTGATCAGTGCAAAGTTCAAAACCGCAAAGAGAATAATGCCCGTATAGAAATAGGCACTTCTTGAAAATTCCTTGGCCGCATACCCGTTTTCATCGAGTTCGTAGGCCACAAATTCCGGCATGGCCGAATAGAAATACAGGAAGGTGAATAAAAACAGGAGTACTGAAATGAAATGAAATACTTTTCCGAATCGGTAATACATAAAACTAGTTGATTTTGGATGCTAATATAAAGATTAATGATGGTACAAATCCGAAACTGTTTTTTCCTTTTTGGGTTTTTATAGGTAGATTTCCTGACCGAAAACCCAAATAGCTGATAGAAAGATGAATCTGAGTCCTGTCGTAATCGCCATCCCGATGTACTTTATCCTGATGGGAATTGAATTGCTTGTCTTAAGGTTTCAAAAAAACCCGACCTACAGGCTGAATGATGCCATCACCAACATTAACCTCGGAGTGGTCTCCCAGGTTTCGGGGGTTTTTCTTAAAGTACTTTCTATCGGTGTTTACACTTTCTTTTTTGAGACTTTCGGTTTGTTTCAGATTCCAAACAATGTCTGGACATTCTTTATCCTGTTTTTCCTTTATGATTTGTGCTATTATTGGGCGCATCGTCTAAGTCATGAAATCAACCTTTTTTGGGGAGGTCATGTTGTACACCATTCTTCGGAGGAATACAATCTTTCTGTAGCCCTGAGACAAAGCTCGACACAGACGATCTGGACTTTTATGTTTTATCTGCCTTTGGCGGTAATCGGTTTTGATCCTGTGATGCTGGTATTGGTGTCCGGCATTAACTTGCTATACCAGTTTTGGATCCATACAGAAGCGATTGACAGGATGGGTTTCTTGGAAAAATTCATGAATACCCCCTCCCACCATCGTGTACATCATGGGCGCAATCCAAAATATATAGACAAAAACCACGGAGGTACATTTATCATCTTTGACAAGTGGTTTGGCACCTTTCAAGAAGAGGAAGAAAGGCCAACTTACGGAATTACGACTCCGGTACAAAGCTGGAATCCTGTCTGGGTGAATATTTCGCATTATGCTACCATGAAAAAAGAATTAGAAATGATTCCCAATATCAAGGACAAGCTGAGGTACCTAGTTAACAAGCCCGGATGGCTTCCCGAATATCTTGGAGGCTATCGGCCTGTAAAGGAGGTAGGACCTGATTACAAAAAATTCGATACCACGGTGCCTTTGGCCCTGAACTATTATGTTTTTTTCCAGTATGTGGTGCTGATGGGATTGACCGCATTTTTCCTTTTCAATCTGGGAAAATTTGACTGGATGACCAAAGTTGGCCTTTCTGTTCTGATTATTTGGAGTACGGTAAGTTTTTCCGGGATTTTTGAACAAAAAAAATGGTATCATGTTCAGGAAATCCTCAGGGTCGCCGTTTTTGTCATTGCAAATTGGTTTATTCTTAAAGAATTGGCGCCTGAAAACATATCCCTTGTTTTCCTTTCTATTTATGTGGCCCTCTCCTACTTTTGGCTTTGGTTTAATTATGGAACGGTAAAAAATTTCCAAAAATCAGTTAATCAAACCCCTCAAAATGTATAAATCGTTTATTTTAGCACTTGGAATTCTTTCATTTTCAACCCTTTTCTTTTCTTGTTCTGGCAAAGTGGACCTCAAAAATGTCAACCTTGAAAACTGGAAAAATGACAGAGATGGTTGCATTGGATTACGTATGCAGGAATTAGAAGCATTTAGGGTTGTCAAAAACGATTTGTTGGGAAAAGACAATCAATCCATTATCAAGACTTTTGGAAGGCCTGACAAAGTCGAGTTGACAGACAGAAGCCAATCCTTTTTCATGTATTTTATAGATCCTGCCCCATCCTGTGACAATTTTGATGCCTCTGCAGAACAACCAATGAAAGTGATGCTCAGGATGAATGCTTACAGTAGGGTAAGTGAGGTGGTTATCAGCAGGTTGGATCCGTAAGAAAAAGGTTAATTGGTTAATGGTTAAAAAGTTGGGAAAGCATGAAGTTTCTGAATTATTGATATATATCGATAATTGATATTAATGGATATTGTTTCAGAAATTAGAGTTAGCTTATATTTTATCCTTAATTGGTCGGATAGATAATTTTTTAACTAGAAATTATCCAAAAAAAAAGGTTTTAAGGTTCGATTAAAACCCTAAAACCTCCTAACATTTTAACCTTAAAACCCTCATTCCTCCTCCATAAAGCACAAAGCTGCTGCACCAAGAGTACCGGCATTGTTGGCCAAAGTCGCTCTGACTAATTGCAAATCCCGGACATAATAGGGAGTGAGGTACTGTCTGACAGTCTTGTCCAAAGAAGGCATCATATATTCCAATCCTGCTGAAATACCGCCTCCAAAGTAGACGTGTGTTACATCTAGGATTCTGATCGTAGAGACGATTGCCTCTCCCAAAATCCTTCCTACTTCCTCAAATACCATCAGGGAAACCTCGTTTCCTGCTTTAGCGGTATCGACCAAAAGGTGGGTTCCGAGTTCTTTGTCTATCAATTCACCTGCAAGTCTTGGATAACCTTGGATAAAGCGTTCCATTATTTTAAGAATGCCGTTTCTTCCTACCAACTTTTCCAATCCTTCATTCCCACGGGAAAGCATATGGCCCATTTCCATTGCATTTCCCCTTGATCCTTTGAATATCTCCCCATCCAATACCAAAGCACTTCCAATCCCTGTGCCCATGGTGATGAAAAGGAAGTTTTCAGGGGGATTGTTTTTGCCATACCTGTATTCTCCGATAGCGGCAGCAGCAGCATCATTTTCCAGATAGAAAGAAATACCAGGATATCTTTTTTTGAGTTCTCCCTTGAGGTTATATCCGTTCAGGTCAGGGATGGCAGGGATTTCAAGTGTTGTCGTTCTGTCTTTGGAGATCAAACCCGGCAATCCTAAACCCACTTTTTTGACTTCAGGATATTTCTTTAAAATGTCAACCATGTTTTCTACAAAACAGACACTAAAACCTTTGGGGTCATCACGGTATGGTGCGGTGTCAATTTTGTCAAACGAAACAATTTCTCCCTGTTTGTTGACAAGGCCAATTTTTAGATGGGTCCCTCCGACATCTATTCCCAAAAAATGTTCTTCTCCTTTGCTCATGGTTATTTTTCAATAGGTTTTAAACCCTAAAATAATAAACAGATTGTCTTACTTCCTAAAATCTTTGATAAAGTCTTAAAATATTTCAACTTCTGAAAGCCAAATCAAAGAAATTCTGAGGGTTATGCTCTCCAATAATTTTACGGGAAATTCTATGGAAACCCACAAAAACGCCATTTGACCTCCCGGGCTGAAGTCAATCTTTAGATGCCGAGACTGGGTGTATGCCGATAGCCATCGGCATGTAATCCTATCCTTTTATCCTTTTCAGTTTGAAATCGAATACAAATTGGAAGACTCAGAATGAATGGTAATTTATGGTTATTTGAGTTAAAAATTATACTAAATAAAAAGGTATAGATCCAATCTCATCTACAGCCAAAGATATTCTTCAATCAGAAGAACCAATTTATAAACACCTATTTACAATAGAGCGCAGTTTTTCGAACTTTTTTGTGAAATTTCAGAAACGATAAGAATTCATTACGATCAAATATGAAGGTAGATTTTTTGGTACTTCATATGAAAAAATGTATATTAATCATCTGTAAACCAATATACTATGAAAGGACACCCCAACGAATTGTTTTTCTACTTCAATCCAAGCCATCAAGTAGACAAGCAAATGCGGGCTTATGCAAAATCCATTGCCCGCCATATCAATGAAATCAACATACAAAAGGAATCCATCACAATGACAGGCTGGAGGACGATTTTGGATAAGCTCAACCTACGGCCAAAGGACCTGATGAACAGGGCACATCCCGATTACCAGAGTTTCATAGCCGGAAAATCATGGGATGATGAGGGATGGCTTAATATTTTAATCAGAAATCCCCATTTGTTGAAGGCACCTATTGCCATAAAAAAAGACAAAGCAGTGCTTTGTCTTACGCCAAACAATATTTTGGAATTGGATTAGACAAGCCTTATTCCATCCTCCTGTATTGTAATTTTTTTTGCTTTATACAGTTGACCAATTGACTGTTTGAAATGTTTTTTACTCATTCCCAATAACTCTTTGATTGACTCAGGGGATGATTTATCTTGAAGGGGCAAAAATTTCCGGACTTTTAAGGCTTCCAGGATTTTTTCAGCCCCTTCCTCGTATTTTTCCCTACCGGAAGGCAACAACTGCAAATCAATTTTGGAATCATCTCGACGTTTTTTGACAAAAGCCTTTATCCTATCACCAACCTTGATGGGTTGAAAGACTTCATTTTTATAAATCAATCCCTCATAACTCCCGTCGATAAGCGTTTTGAATCCTAGGTCAGTTTCTTCAAAAATAAGCGCATCGATTTCCTGACCTGCAACATATCCCTGTGTATCGCTGAGAATGAAATCCTCATATTTCGAAACGCCAATCAAGCGGTTGGTCTTGTAATCCTGACAGACCATTACCAGGTATTTTCCTCCGACTTGCATGGTTTTGCCCATTTCTGATTTAGGAACAAAAAGGTCTTTAGGAAGACCCCAATCTACAAAAGCTCCGAAATCCGTGATCTGTTTTGCTTCCATGACGCCAAATTCATCCAATAATGCGATTGGTCTATTGGTGACTGCCACAGGTCGGTCTTCACTGTCTGTGTACACAAAAACTTCCAGTTCCTCCCCTTCCTTTTCCTCGCCTTTGAGATAGCTTTTTGGCAATAATACTTCACCCCCTTCACGCAGGGCTAGGTAAGCACCATTGGCAGTGAATCTGTTTATCAGAAGCGAACTGATTTTTCCTAATTCTTTCATGCCTCAAAGTTAGCCATTTTATATGATTGAGAATTGGATTTGCTTGCGAATCAAATTAGATTTGGTCAAAATTTGACAGGGAAAATTAAATCCTTTTCGGTACATTTTTCATTTCAATTGTTAACTACCTGAATACTAAACCCAAATCAAAATGAATACTATTTCTGTTATTGGTTCCGGAACAATGGGAAACGGAATCGCCCATGTTTTTGCCCAATATGGCTACCACGTCTGCCTCATTGATGTCAATCAGGCTGCCTTGGATAAGGCTTTGGTTACCATTTCCAGAAACTTAGACAGGCAAGTGGCCAAAGGAACTTTGACTGAACATGACAAACAGGACACCTTGAGCCGCATCCAATCTTTTAATTCCCTGCAAGAGGGCGTGAAGAATTCTGATTTGGTGATTGAGGCTGCCACCGAAAACCTTGAGATAAAATTGGATCTCTTTCGTCAGTTGGATGAAATGTGTCCTCAAAATACCATTTTGGCTACCAATACTTCTTCTATTTCAATAACAAAAATAGGTTCAGTTACCAAGCGGCCGGACAAGGTGATAGGTATGCATTTTATGAATCCCGTTCCCATAATGAAGCTTGTGGAAGTGATCAAAGGATACGCAACCTCAAAGGAAACAACGGAAATAGTGATGGAGATTTCCTCAAATCTCGAAAAAAAACCAGTTGAGGTAAATGACTATCCAGGCTTTGTCGCCAACAGGATTTTGATGCCGATGATCAATGAAGCCATTTACACCCTCTATGAAGGTGTTGCGGGTATTGAGGAGATTGATACCGTGATGAAGTTGGGTATGGCACATCCTATGGGACCTTTGCTATTGGCTGACTTTATCGGCCTTGATGTCTGTTTATCCATCCTGAGGGTTTTACACGATGGTTTTGGCAATCCTAAATATGCGCCTTGTCCACTATTGGTCAATATGGTGGAAGCAGGTTTTAAAGGAGTGAAAACAGGGGAAGGATTTTATGCATATACGGCGGGAAGCAAGGACTTGAAGGTGTCGGAGAGGTTTAAATAAACATAATCTCTTGTCAGGACGAAAATAAATTGAAGTAAAGATTAGAGCACAAATCAACCATGCACATAGCAGTTTCGGGAAATATAGGCAGTGGAAAAACCACTTTGGCCATCAAGTTGGCCAAGCATTACGGTTGGCATGCGGAGTTGGAGGCAGTAGAAAACAATCCCTATTTGGCCGATTTTTATGAAGATATGAAGCGTTGGTCTTTTCATCTTCAGGTATTTTTCCTCAATAGCCGCTTCAATCAAATCAAACGGATCAGGGAAGGCGGTCTGTCGGTGGTTCAGGATAGGACGATTTATGAAGATGCTTATATTTTTGCAGCCAATCTCTACAAATCAAAATTGTTTTCAGAAAGAGATTATGAAAATTACCTTTCCCTGTTCGATTCGATGATCAATTATGTCAAGGCACCCGACTTGTTGATTTATCTGAAGGCTGACATCCCCAAATTGGTGGGCCAGATTGAGAAAAGGGGAAGATCCTATGAAAATGCAATCCGGATTGATTATTTGAAAAACCTGAATTCCCATTACGAAGAATGGATCGGTGGCTATGACAAGGGCAAATTGCTGATTGTGGATGTCAATCAGATGGACTTTGTAGAGTATCCGGAGGATTTTTCCTCGATTGTACAGCGTATAGACAGAGAGATTTATGGCTTGTTTTCATAACTTCTAAGTATCAATTTACAGCAATTCCTAAAGTCGTAGAAATAAAATGTCTGATTATCAATTTGTTTCAAAATAGACGTTTTGTTTTTTTCAAATTTATTTTTTTTTCCTATTAAATATAATTAAGTTGACATACGTATTTTTAAACAAAAAAATTATGAAAAAAACAATTCTATTATTTCTTTCTTTAATTTTCATAAGCAATTCTTTTGCAAGTGATATTATTTACCTTAAAGATGGATCCAAAATCAAAGGAGACCTATTGAGTGTAGATGTTGATGAATTGACATTTAAAACAGCTAAAAAAGACAAAAAATTACTCAAGCTTAAACCTGAAGAAGTTGAATTTGTAAAAGTTGAAAATTACGAAAAGCTTCTCGAGGTACAAGAAAGTATGTATTTGAAAGGGATGAATGATGCACAGATTCATCATAAAAGATTTGGAGGAAACTTCTGCGCAGGTCTATTTGGTGGAGTTATCGGTTTTGTAATTGTTGCCGTTACCGATGCAAAATCTCCAAATCCATTGCTCGTGGGTGAAGAAAACTTCAAAAGTATGGAATATAGGGAAGGCTACAATAAAAAGGCAAAAGGAAAAAATCTTGGGGCAGCAGGTATAGGATGGGCAGTAAGCTTTTTGGTTCTGCTAGTTTTGATTTCCTCGTGATCTTAAAATATTAAAAACCCCACGTATCCCAACGTGGGGTTTTTTATGATTCAAAAATTCTATTTTTCAAATAATAGAGTAATTAATATATTTTCCTTGAAAACCAGTTTAAGATACCTTGGCGGTTTTCTTCTTTGGGATGCAGCAAGAGGTCGTCAATTTTTTTCAGACTTCCTCCTATCATGAGGTTTTCATAAAGTGGTATTCTGATCAGCTTATAACCATGAAGCCGGCTGACAAGGTCATATTGGGTATCATTGTAAGCATTCAACTTCCACCCGGAGGACCCATTTGCCGAAAGTTCACCGGCAATTTCGCTTTTTCCAAAAAGTTTTCCTGCGATCGGAGGTCCATTCCAAATCCTTTCCTGTAATCCAGTCTTGAGACATTCCTTTTCATAAGTCCTGCAAAGCCTAAGGTATGCCTCTGTCCATGGGAAAGAAAAGACTTCATACATTGAAGTTTTGAGTGAAGTCAATCTGTATCTATTGAAATGTACTTCATCGTCATAGAGAAATACATGTCGGTTGACTTTGAAGTCAAACTTGAGTTTTTCGAGTATTGGAACAGTCCCACTTCCTCCAAGACCTGAAAAGACTTCATTCAAAAAGTTTTCGCCTTTCCCTTTAAGGTAGTTGGGATTGACTTCTAATTGGTGGTTAAATTCCATATGGAGTCCTGATTCTTTCAAGATTCCGTACAGATTTTCCACTTTCAAATGATGCATGGACAAAATTAAGCTTCTTTTCGGATGATTTCCCAGGTATGATCGGCCAAAAGCTTTATTTCTGCAATGAATTTAGAGAATTTACTTTTTCTACCCCACTCCTCCGGTGCCACCAAGCTGAGGAAATCGCTGCCATCCTCTTTTTCATATAAAAAGTAGTGGTGGTTGATCAAGGGCTCAAATCCCATGGAAGTTTTATAAATCCTTTCTGAAATTTCAACACGATTTTGGATCAATTTGGCCTGTTCTGCCAAAAGCTGCATCTGCTGATAGATCTGAGCCATCTGCATGTCAGTCTGCGAATGCATGGCCGCCACTGCCCTGCCGGTGATTTTACCTTTATCCTCAGGTCTGATGATAGCGCTTCCCGACTGGTGTGCATAAGGCAAAAGACCTGGCATGTCTGTGGTCTTTTCCTTCATTTTTTCCAAGTCAATCAGGTTGACATCAATCTTTTGTTTCTTTGACATTGGTTTTTAACGTATCTGAGGGGGCTATTCTTTCTTTTAAATTTCGTTTGGATCCTGGAAAAGTTGTCTTGCTGGACATATCAATTCCTATCCATAGCATGCACAAGGCAAAAATAGCTGCAAGGACTAAGAAAACTATTTTATTTTTTTTCATAGCTATATTCAGAGAAACATTAATAACTTTAAGATGTTTGAGTTTGCCAAAATTAAAAGATAATTTATGGATTAGAAATCTGAAAGTACCGCAGAATGAAAGACTTATAAAGTTTATTCAAAATGGTGGAGGATGTTTATTAAAAAAAAAACATAAAACCACTTTATTTTATTTTGAAATACATAAATTTGATTGTTATATACATTTGACAGCTATTTAAATATTTTATGTACCAGCTTATTAGCCCACAAACAATTTTTCAGTATTTCGGCGATGACGACAAAGAAATGTTGCGAGAAATGATTCAGATTATTCTGGATTCGAATCTGAAAGATTTGAAAAGTATGGACGTACTCTATGAGGCTGAAGACTTTGCTTTGATCAAGAGAAGGTGTCACAAAGCAAAGCCGAGTCTAAGTTATATAGGTGCTATACAAACGAGGAAAATACTTGAATCCATTGAAGCAGATCTTGAGAATTCAGAGGAACAATTCAAAAACCTACTTCATGACATTGAAATCATTGAAAAAGAACTTAAAACCTTCCTTGATTCACTTTGATCAACATAATTTTTTTACCTCTCCCCATTTTTTTGTTTCCAAATCAATCCGATTCTTAGAACTTTATTCTTACAATCAATTTAAGTAAAATCAATTCCTATGAAGAAAAGTTGTTTTCTGACAGCCTTTGTATGCCTGTTTGCCTGTCAATATTCTCTTGCCCAAACTGAACTTTCGGTAGAAAAAATCATGAAAGACCCAAAATGGATGGGGACATTTCCATCTGATATTCAGTGGGATGAAAAAGGGCAATTTGTTTATTTTAAATATAATCCAGAACAACATCCTGCTGATTCTCTTTATAAAATGGCAATAATGGGCGAGTCAAATCCTGAAAAAGTTTCTTTGGAGGAGCAGAAAAACAGGGTACCAAGAAATGCCAATAGCAACCTAGCCAAAACCAAGAAAATATACGCCAAAGGTGGTGAAATCATACTTTTTGACATAGCAAGCAGCAGCAAGACTTCACTGATCAACTTTGGGGAAAGGTTATCAAATCCTCTGTTTTTATCTAATGAAAACAGGATTGTATTTGAATCTTCCGGCAATCTGTTTGTTCTTGATATTCCAACCGGAAAACTCCAAAGAATGACCCGAGTCCAAAATGGAACCCGTCCCAAAGACAAAGAAGAAAAGCAGGCTGAAAGAGAAAAATGGCTGAAAGAAGATAATTTGAATCTCCTTCAAGTGGTCCGAGAAAGAGAGGAAAACCAAGAAAAATCTAAGAAATATTATGAATCAATTGCTGAGAAAGTACCTTTCACCTTTTATACGGAAGGCAAGCAGGTCATCAATATCCAACTTTCGCCCGATGAAAAATATGCTACCCTCCTATTAATAGGCAGGGCAGAAAATAAAAGGACCGAAGTGCCTGATTATACTGATGCTTCAGGCTATACGACCAACTTGAATACAAGGTCCAAAGTGGGTGATAATCCGCAAAACATCGAACTTGCGGTCTACAATTTTGCAAAAGATACTGTAATCTATGTAGCTACAGACAGTCTTCCTGGCATCATGGACCTTCCCGACTATGTCAGGGATTATCCTGAAAAAACCTGGGAAGAAAAATTGAGGAAAGTGACTATTGCAGCACCGATTTTTTCAAATGACGGAAAGAATGCCATAGTCAATATCCGCGCAAACGACAACAAAGACAGGTGGATCACCTTACTTGACCTTGAGTCAGCAACCTTAAAATCTGTTGACAGGCAGCGTGATGAAGCCTGGATAGCAGGCCCTGGAATTGGATGGGGTTTTGGAGGAGGAACTTTGGGTTGGTTACCCGATAACAAGCACATATATTTCCAATCTGAAGAAACCGGTTATTCCCACCTGTATCTTTTGGATGTAACCTTAGGCAACAAAAAGGCATTGACTTCAGGGAAATTTGAGGTCTTTGATCCCTTCATTTCCAAAAACGGGAAGTTTTGGAACCTCACCACTTCTGAAGTCCACCCGGGAGAAAGACATTTTTATCTGATGCCACTTATGGGTGGCAAAATGGAAAAGCTAACCACACTCACCGGAAACAATGAAGTAACCCTTTCTCCTGATGAGAAAAACTTGGCAATCCTTTATTCCTACAGCAATCAGCCAACCGAATTATACATCCAAGCCAATACTCCAAAGTCCCAACCGAGACAATTGACTTTTGGTCAAAGTGAGGAATTCAAATCCTACTCATGGCGTGATCCTCAATTGGTCAACTTCAAAGCAGCTGACGGACAAATGGTTCCCGCAAGATTATATGTGCCAGAGGCCATCAAAAGCAATGGAGCTGCGGTGATTTTTGTCCATGGGGCGGGTTACCTACAAAATGCCCATAAATGGTGGTCAAGCTATTTCAGAGAATACATGTTCCATAATCTTTTGACGGATTTGGGTTACACGGTTTTGGATATTGATTACAGGGGAAGTGCAGGTTATGGCAGAGACTGGCGAACGGGCATTTACCGCCACATGGGTGGAAAAGACCTTTCGGACCAAGTTGATGGTGCCAAATTTCTGATGGAAAATCATGGTGTCAAACCCGGGAAAATCGGGATTTATGGAGGAAGTTACGGTGGATTCATCACCCTGATGGCGCTTTTCAATGAATCTGAAACCTTTACCTCCGGTGCTGCTTTGAGGTCCGTGACAGATTGGGCCCACTATAATCATGGCTATACAGCCAATATCCTGAATGAACCTTTCAATGACCCTATTTCTTACAAGAGGTCCTCTCCCATTTATTTTGCAGAAGGACTGAAAGGGAATTTATTGATAGCACATGGGATGATCGATGTCAATGTACATTTTCAGGATGTGGTCAGGCTGGCACAGCGTCTGATCGAATTGGGCAAAGACAATTGGGAAATGGCTGTTTATCCTGTGGAAGACCACGGCTTCGTCGAACCCAGCAGTTGGACGGATGAGTACAAAAGGGTGTTAAAACTGTTCAATGAAACACTGATTGACTGAGATGAGAAATAAAAAATATATCGTTCTTTTAGCAAGCTTTGCTTTTTTGCTGGTTTTTTCCTGTAAGGAAAATGACGCTGTTTCTTTAGAAAACCGTGGGCTGATTGCCGAAAAGGCCATGGTCGTCACCGCCCGTGGTGAGGCATCAAAAATCGGATTGATGGTCATGGAAAAAGGCGGGAATGCTTTTGATGCCATGATTGCTACGGAACTTGCATTGGCAGTGGCCTATCCTTTTGCAGGAAATCTTGGAGGCGGTGGATTTATGGTATTCAGGTTGGAAAACGGTGAAACAGGTTCGTTGGATTATCGGGAAAAAGCACCTTTGGCTGCCACAAGGGATATGTATTTGGATGAAAATGGTGAAGTTATTCCTGAATTGAGTACCATGGGAGCTTTGGCTGTGGGTGTACCCGGAACGGTGGCAGGAATGTTTGAAGTCCACCGTAGATTTGGGACACTTCCGATGGAAGAAATCCTCGCCCCTGTGATTGAATTGGCAGAGAAGGGTGTTGTCGTGACCTCCAATCAGGAAAAAAGACTTGCCGGCAATCGGGACAATTTTATCAAAATCAATGGTGAAAATACCTTTTTCGGGAGGGAGTTTAAAACCAACGACACGATCAAATATCCGATTCTTGCCGAAACTTTGAAAAGAATAGCCAAGAATGGCAAAGATGAATTTTACCTTGGGGAGACTGCCCAAAAGTTAGTAGATTTTATCCAATCAAATGGAGGAATCATCACCATGGAGGATTTGGCAGGCTATGAAGCCAAATGGCGTGATCCAATTTCCTTTGACTACAAAGACATCAGGATCATTTCGATGGCACCGCCTAGCAGCGGTGGGGTGACTTTGGCACAAATTCTGGGAATGCTGGAAGGTTTTGACCTGAAGTCAATGGGGCATAACTCTTCCCAATACATCCAAACTTTGACAGAGGCGGAAAGAAGGGCTTATGCAGACAGGAATTTCTATTTGGGTGATCCTGATTTTGTGGCAGTGCCCGTAGTTCAAATGATTGACAAGGGGTATCTTAAAGATAGAATTTCAGATTTTAATCCGGGAAGAGCCACGCTTTCGAGCGCAGTGTCTCAGGGAGTGATCCAATATGTAGAAAGTGATGAAACTACGCATTATTCCATTGTCGATCCCTTTGGCAATGCGGTGGCGATAACGACCACGTTGAATGGAGCCTATGGATCCAAATTGTACAGTGATGAACTTGGATTTTTTCTGAACAACGAAATGGATGACTTCAGTGCCAAAGCAGGAGTTCCCAATATGTTTGGGCTTGTCGGGGCTGAAGCCAACAGCATTGCTCCTGGTAAAAGAATGCTCAGCTCCATGACACCTACTATTGTAGAAAAAAACGGAAAGCTTCTCATGGTGGTGGGAACACCTGGAGGTTCGACCATCATCACCTCGGTTTTACAGACCATCCTGAATGTAGTGGAATTTGACATGACCATACAGCAGGCAGTGGATGCACCGCGCTTTCACCACCAATGGCTACCCGATCTCATCAATTTTGAACCGGAAGGATTTCCCAAAGCGGTATTGGATGAATTAAAATCAAAAGGATACCTGATAAATGAAGGAAACACACCGATTATTGGCAAGGTAGACGCCATCCTCAAACTTCCAAACGGAAAATTTGAAGGCGGAGCCGATAAAAGGGGCGACGACAAAGCTGTGGGATTTTGAACTCCTATTTATTTTCCGTTCGGATTGATCCAGGTAGATTGGATAGCTATAATAATTCTTGTTTCCTGATTGAATGCCCAGAGCATTGGTCTTCCGAACCAACTGAATAAGAATATATGGTTACGGGCAAAGAAGCGTATATCCATCGTAAATTAATTTCCCTTGTACTTCTCTAGGTATTCTCTAAACCGGTTCATCACCCAAAGGTGGATTTTTGCCTGGGTGTTGACATACACGAACCAAGGAAGTCGAGGTACAAATTCATGTATTGCCGAAATCATGTATTTTCCACTGAGCACCTCCCTAAATTCAAGCCATCCATAATCAAATCGCTTCACTAGCCATCCCCCTGTGATGTAAAACAGTTGTCTCTTGATGTCGCTCCTATCAGGAATAAGGGTCAGCTGCAACATAGGTTTGGAGCCATTCAACAGGTAAAAACCGATATCTCCCCTATTGTTTTCTTTTGCATTGATCAAAAACCTAAAAAAAGTCGGCAACCAACGTTTATACCTATTGGCTACCCACAATGCGCTTTTGTGTCTTGTATTGGGCATCCTTTGGATACTTCTGACAGTATTTTTTACCTCACGGTCATGTTTGAATTTGGGAAGTGCGGGAAGTTTATTCTTTGGATCTAGCGCTTCTTTCACGCTTTCCTCATAAGTCAGGTAATCGATTTCTTTTTCCTTGAATTTCAATTCTTCCGAAACAGTCAAAGTATGTTTGAGACTTTCGACCAAAGGGGAAACCAATTTTGAGGGCGTTTCGCCAAAGTAGGAAACCCAAAGTTTAGAAAACCCTACGGAAAAAACTGGCACTGTGAAAATAAACCTTTTCTTTCCCATCACCCTTGCGGTCTCTTCCAGCATTCCTTTGTAGGATAAAATTTCCGGGCTTCCGATTTCAATGGCTTTTCCAAATACATTTTCATTTCCAATGCAGGAGTCCATGATTGTCAATGTATCACGGAGAGAAATGGATTGGGTTTGGGAAGTGGTCCATTTGGGACACATCAGTACAGGAAGTTTTCTGACGAGATTTCTGACCATTTCAAAAGATGACCCTCCTGGTCCCACTATTACACCTGCTCGAAGGGCGGTCACCGGAACACCCCTTTCACCCAAGGTTTTTTCTACCTCAAGCCTGCTTCTGAGATGGATAGACATTTTTTCTTCTTCGACTTCTTTGGGAAGAATTCCTCCCAGATACAGGATCTGTTTGATATTATTTGCCTCAGCTGCACGGGAAAAATTATCCGCCAATAGCAGGTCAGTATCTTCAAAACTTCCCTGATCGAGCCTTGTCAAAGCACTCATCGAATGGATCAGGTAAATCGCATAATCTACCCCTTGCAAAGCCTCCACAGTAGAAGTGATGGAAAACAGCTCTACTTTTCGCCACTCCACTTCGGGATTTGGATTTTGGATGGCATCTCGTCTGCTTAAGGCAACAATGTTGTATTTTCCTTTGTATTTGTCGATAAACCATCTTCCGATATATCCACCTGCACCTGCAATTGCTATGGTCTTTTTCAATTTATTGAGTGGGTTGAAGGCTTAAAATAACCGCTTCTGCAGCCTTTCTCCCGGCTGTCATGGCTGCGTTGATAGATCCGTTGAGTAGATAGTCCCCTGCAAGGTACACATCATCAATAATCTTTGTATTGGTTGGTGAAATGGTATACTGCATGTCATCGACCTGCGGCAAGGCGTCGACTATTTCATAGGTTTTGATATGTTCAAAATAGGAAGCCTTGATGCCGGTAAGTGCTTCCAATTCCAATGCCACCACCTTGATCAAAAGGTCATCCGCTTTGGAATCCTGCGTCACCGTGACCGAAAGCAGTGCTTTGCCTGAGCTGCTGTAGAACTTTGAAACATCGGTCATGAAAACAAAATTGTTGATCAGGTAATTGATATCAGGTACCAAGCCAATCATAGGCTGTGCGATGAAGGATTTCTCAAGAGAAAAATAGAGGTTGATCACTTTTCTGTATTCCTTGACCTGACCTGCCAACTGCGGCAGCACTTTGTCAGGACGTGAGGCGATGATGACTTTGTCTGCCTGTAGTTTCCTTCCATCCTCTAGAAGGATGGATTTTCCTTCGACTCTTTCGACTGGAGAATTGAAGTGAAAAACAGTCTTCTGCAGCTTGCCTTTCAACTGGTTTGGTATTTCCTGCATTCCTTTTTCAGGTATGGCAGCATAGCCGATTGAAAACATCTTGAAAACAAAATTGAACATCCTTGAAGATGTCTGTAGGCCATTTTCCAAGAATATTCCTTTGAAAAAAGGCTTGAAGAAATTATCTAGAACGGTTTCAGAAAAGCCATAATTTCTCAAGAAATCAATGGTGGGGATGGATGGTTCTGCAAAAATCTCTTCTTCGGTTTTCTTTTTCAGAGAATTGGTAAGGCTCAGGATTTTAAATTTATCCTTAATCGTTCCAACCTTCGAAAATGCCATCCCAAACAGCCTCATAGGATTTCTCAAGGGATCGTGTACTGCATAAGTGTCCCCCGGCTTAAAAATTATTGCTCCGGGATCAAACATTTTGAGGTTCAACTTCTCATAATCGAGGTATCTTTTGGCTTCAGGATAGGCTGTCAACAATACCTGAAATCCCCGATCTAGGTAAAATCCATTTTCAAAGTCTGTCCTAACTCTCCCGCCAACACAGTCTGAAGATTCCAAGATTTCGGGACAATATCCGGCGCTTTCAAGTTCGTATGCTGCAATCAAGCCTGAAATCCCTGCTCCGATTATATAAATTTTTTGATTATCCATTTCAGACAATTTTAAGTAAGACAAATATCTGACACAATTGTTTTACGCTACAATTTAACGCATAATTACCAACCTTTTAAATGTTAAAAGGGCTAATCCTGTAATTTGATTTTCATGAACAGGCAATTGCAGATACATTCGAAAAAAATTATTATGAGAAAGACATCAAAGATATGCTTTGCCCTGACCGTTTTTTTGATCCCTTTTTCCACCATTGGACAGAATGATTATTTCCCTTCCCCCGGGGACTGGCAACAGAAAAATCCCAAAGAAATGAAGGTGGATGCAGGCAAACTTCAGCAAGCAATAGATTTTGCTATTTCTACAGAAAGTAATGCAGACCCTAACTTAAAAGTAGCACATTATCAAAGTGCTTTTGGCAGGGAGCCTTTTGGATTTCCTGTTGGGCCAATGAAAGAAAGAGGGGGAGCAAATGGCCTAATCATATACAAAGGATATATCATAGGCCAATGGGGAGATCCTGAGCGGGTTGACCTGACCTTTAGCGTAGCCAAAAGTATCCTGTCATCTACGGTAGGCATGGCAGTGGATCGAGGTCTGATCAAAAGTGAAAAAGACCTTGTCTATCCATATGTAGGCCCGATTATTCCTTATGAACCTTACAAATCTCTGATGAACAAAGCGGATCATCTGAATGATGAGGATGTATTTGACCTTTTTGCCGGTCCGCATAACCGCAAGATCACCTGGGAGCATTTGCTGCGTCAGACTTCGGATTGGGTAGGTTCACTATGGGGCAAACCTGATTGGGCAGACCGTCCTCAGGGCAATTCCTCTGATTGGATCAACAGGCCAAGGAATGAACCGGGGACAGTATATAAATACAATGACACCAGAGTCAATGTCCTTGCTTTGGCTGTTTTGAATGTATGGAGAAAGCCACTTCCGGTGGTATTGAAGGAAAACCTGATGGACAAAATCGGGGCAAGTCCCACTTGGAGATGGACCGGTTATGAAAATTCCTTTGTCATCCTCGATGGACAGATCATGCAATCTGTCAGCGGCGGGTCACATTGGGGCGGCGGGATGTTTATCAGTGCCTATGATCAGGCTAGGTTTGGATACCTTACTTTAAGGAAAGGAAAATGGAACGGTGTGCAGGTAATTTCGGAGGATTGGATCAGAAAGTCCCAAACACCTACTGCCGTTCAGCCTAATTATGGTTTCATGAATTATTTTCTGAATACTGACAGAAAAGAGATTCCTGCAGCACCGGAGTCTGCATTCTTTCACCTGGGAGCGGGAACAAACATGATCTATGTTGACGAAGAGAATGACCTTGTCATAGTAGCTAGGTGGATCAAAGACAAAGAAAAATCTGAATTGGTGAGGATGATATTGGAAAGTTTGCCTAAATAAAAAACCCTTCTGAAGTCCCTAAAAAAAACGTCAGTGGAAGCTGACGTTTTTTTATTATATAGTTCTTCATATTATAATTACTGTCGTCCGACAAAAATATGAACATGGACATAAAGCCCCTCTATTTGATAAATAGGGGGTTTTTTAATTCATATTGAAAAGTACCCCTATTCGGTGAACATTATTTCTGTTTAGATATTATTAAGTTCCTTTTGAAATATACTTTTACAATAGGCCTCCGAATTGACTGGGAACTTTTCAAGGCTGACGTATAAGCAGAGGTTTTTTGCTGCCACCATCACCATGGTAGAAAAGTCCTCAGCTTCTTTTATCCGTTTATGAAGTACTGAAAACGGCAGGTTAAGGATTAGGGCAACTCATATCTGGATTTTGATATCGTTCTCACTGTCCGACAAAAAATATTTCAGTTCAAAATTTTGCTTTATCTGCTTGAACAACACCTAAATAACCCATCTGTTCTTGTAAATCTGGGCTATGGTCAGGGCTTCGTGTCCCATCAGATTGGTGATGAATTACAGTCTTTCACTGCTCTCAGGGTCAATATAGCTTATCAACCTTACCTCAACTGTCCGAGAAACGCTGTTTTCCCTGTATCTCAGCAATATAACCTGATCTGACTCGATGTCTCGGGAATGGGAACAGTCAAATTCCACGACAATCTCATACTGGGCATTGTCTTTCTTACGGGTCACGAAATACCTGTTAGAGCTACTCCATTTTTCAAAGCATGATTAACGATTGAAACCCTTACCGAACAATGGTATTCCGTATTCTTGAAGCTCCATGACTTTGAGGAATATGTTTTGATTGGTTGCCGCCGAACGGATGCAGATAAAATTGGGGACACCTTCGGCCGGGTTCATTTTGGCAAACACCTTGGCGCCTCCTTTTTTCTTTCCATCCAAAGGGTTACGCCCGGCCCCCTTCAGTATTTCCTTGAAAAGTGTGATGGTTGTAGAGTCAAAGACTTCCACCATACTCGGATCCACCTCTCCGCCGATATCCAGCCAGTTGCCCTTAAGGCTGGTCCTGTAATAAGTATAAAGTCTCATGTAAAGCAGTGCGAACACCTTATTGTCACGTTTGCGGTTAGCGTCGGATAGTGTGCTCCTGGCAGGTAACTGTTTGAAAACGAACGGGATCAGCTTTTGGGCAATCAGGGAAATGTTCTTGCAGACCTCTATAAGACTGCCATTCCGGGTAAGGACGGCATAAAACATACATATGAAATGGTCTGCGGATTTAAGTTTCTTGTATTACCTGTCCGAATTTTCCTGTTCCACGACTTCATTGAAAATCCCTTTCGGGATCATTGAAAAAAGCTGAGCAATGATGGGGTGTCCAGACAAAAAATTATTATTACCTTGATTCATATTGTTTTTTCTTGATCGAAACAACAATATAAAAAAGATGGGACGGCTTCAAAGCTTCCCATCTTTCATTTTCTATTATTCTCAGATTAAATTATTTCCCATACTTTTGATCTCGGACGAAAATAATTCTTTATTATCCTTGATAAACATAAAAGGACCCGTATTTAAGATCTATTGGAAATATGAAATGGACAAGTAGGATCAGGCTTGGAATCATCCCAAGCACTCTGGTTATAGAAATAATTAGGACTCAATACTTCATTGGTATAGTTGTGGTGAAAGACTTTCATGGATGATCCTGAAATCGGTGGAACAATCCAACTCCAATCTGCATTTACACTCCGTCCTTCCTTTTCCTCATTTTGTAAAAACTTCATGAATTGTTCTGAAGCCGCATGATGATCCGTGAGGGTGATCCCTGCTTTTTTGAATGAATAAAAAACTGCCTCATTCAATACTAAAAGGGCCTTATCCTTCCAAAATGGATGATTCCTGTTATTTTTCAATCCCATTTTTTCTGCAATTATCGGAAGCTGATTAAATCTTTTTTCATCACCCAAATTTCTCGAACCTATTTCGGTCACCATGTACCAGCCGTTAAACGGTGCCGCAGGATACCTAATGCCTCCTATTTCGAGTACCATATCCGCTATAATTGGTAGTGCATGCCATTTCAGGTGGAGATCTATAAACCAACCATAATCAGGATGCTCAAGTGTTACTTCTAGCACTAAATCTGGATGGATATTCCGCCATTCAGGTTGTTTGCCTGTTTGCTCTATGACTATTGGTAAAACGTCAAAAGGGGTATTTTCCCCTTTCCATCCCAATTTTTTGCAATATTGTGTGAAAATAAGCTGGTCCGGATCTCCTATTAATTGACCATCTGCTTGGACGTGGGCAGCATAACGGATTAAACTCTTATTCCAAATCCTAAAAGGTATAGTCCCATCAGAACGCTGTGGAGGGAAAACTGTGATCATCGGTAAGATTTTACCATTATTGATGGCTCTTCCCAAATGCTCTTCAAGCGCTTTAAATATTTCTTTGCTATCCCTGACATTTCTTTTGTCATTCAATATTAGTGATTTCCAATATAGGCGACCAATACAGCGGTTACTATTGCGCCATGCCATACGAACTCCATGCTCCAGTTCCTCCTTGCTGTGCGTGTAAGTATTTGTGAGGTCTATCTCCTTCTTTATATCCCGAAGGCGTTCTTCCACCCGAGGCAAACCCAACTCTTTGTAAACTTGTAATACAAATGGTTCTGCTTGTGCATATATGTCAGTATTCATAATTAAACGTTCGAGATTTCAGAAGCAAGATTGTATTTTGATGTAAAATTATTATATCTCAAAGGCAACATAGACTTTACGAATCCATGATCTAACAGAAGACTTTATTCTCAATTCAGGAGGTATCTTCCTCATAAAGAGAAAATTTGAGTTATTAATAATTTTTATCGATGTAGGACTTTGATAGTTTACAATGTTTCATCACTTATGATTTCAACTGCCAAAAGTCCTTCTGGAAATTTTGATGGTAATCGGATTTTCCCTATTTCGAATAAACAAAGGGGATCTTACAAACAGGTATTGGCAATAGATTGTATTGGGGTAGGCTTGCCAACCCGTTTGTAATGTTAGTCTGGGGATATTCACCATTTGAGTAGGGCTGTAATCAAAGCTACCGTCAAAGTCCACCTGCTTTATCCTATAATATAGCCTGGATCCAGCTGCAGATAAATTTCTGTCAAAGGAATTATACTTTGTTTCCGTATCACTCCATTCGACAATTTGTTTTTCACCGATTTTTTATAGGATGCGATGCCATTGATGCTGCACTCAATTTCAAAATGACCGGACTTTTATTCCTTTAAATTGGGCTTATTGAGCTCGTAGGCTTTGCCTACTGATTTCAATTTAGCTCAAAATCAAAGTTTATTTCATTTACATAAAGCGTTAAAGAATTAAATTGAATTAAAATGTAAATGAACGGAATGTGTCAAATGCTTGAAAGCATGAGTTGGCAAATGTTTTTCTGGTCAAGAATGGGGCTGAATATGCTGCAAAGGCCCAAGATGCGCTCTATTTTTTGTGAGTCAGGGTCTGGTGACCCTTGACGATAAGGGGAACGAGAATCCCTGAGTCTGGAGAACACCTCATTGCCCCGGATTTCTTCTACGGAGACGACATTGATACCTGATGAATTTCTGATGTCGCTGGTATTCCTTTTCAAATTTTTTCATATTTTTATACTGTCGTCCGACAAAAATATGCATGGAAATAAAGCTCCTCTATTTGATAAATAGGGGGTTTTTTAATTCATATTGAAAAGTACCCCTACCCGGTGAACATTATTTTTGTTTAGATATAATTAAGTTCCTTTTGAAATATACTTTACCAATAGGCCCCCGAATTGACTGGGAACTTTTCAAGGCTGACGTATGAGCAGAGGTTTTTTGCTGCCACCATCACCATGGTGGAATGGTCTGCGGATTTAAGTTTCTTGTAATACCTGTCTGAATTTTCCTGTTCCACGACTTCATTGAAAATCTCTTTCGGGATCAGTGATAAAAGCTTAGCAATAGTGGGGTGTCCAGACAAAAAATTATTATTACCTTGCTTTATATTGTTTTTTCTTGGTCGAAACAACAATAAAAAAAAGATGGGACGGCTTTAAAGCTTCCCATCTTTCATTTTGTATTATTCTCAGATTAAATTATTTCCCATACTTTTGATCTCGGACGACAGTATATTATAATATTGGACAACTTCCAACTTCCTTACTTCGGACTTCCATCCCATATAAGGTATAATAATGGGAATCCATCAAAGAAGCTGATTAAAACAGATTACTCAATCACATTGGTTCTTTTTCCAAAAGGAGTGTTCTTGTCTTTGTTTGTTTCAGTAGGCTTTTCTCTTGGAGGTCTCTGACTTTGTACTGATTCTGCAGGTTTTGCCTGACCTGGTTCTTTGGCTGATGCGTTTTGGTTGTCCCTAGGCTTGAAGTTTTTCTTCTTTTTGGAATTCTTGGAGAAACCTTTCTTTCCTTTGAAATCCCCCGCTTTTTCCGGATGATGGCTCTTACTTTTGTAATCAGGCCCTGATTGAAATCCTTCGGGAAGTGGAAACTTTTCTATTTCCATTCCGATCATCTGCTCGATGCGGGAAAGTTTGTATTGGTCTTTGTCACTTACAAAAGTGATGGCTTCCCCATTGCTGTCGGCCCTTGCGGTACGTCCTACCCTGTGTACATAGTCTTCAGGGTCATTTGGTGTATCGTAATTGATTACCAACTCAATCCCCACCACATCTATTCCGCGGGAAATGATGTCTGTCCCGATTAGAATTTTGAGGGATTTGTTTTTAAATCTTGACATGATTATTTCTCTTTCAACTTGCTCTAAGTCAGAGTGAAAAGCCTCAATATCAAAATCTTTTTTCAACAGCTTGTAAAGGTTTTTTACTTTTTCTTTGGTTGAAGCAAAAATGATCACTGCCTCATAGTCCTTTTTGGAAAGTATATGTCTCACCAAAGCTTCCTTTTGGGTTTCATATACTAAATACACTCCCTGCGTCACATTGGCGGCTGTTTTTCCTATAGCTAAACTTATCTCTTCAGGATTATTGAGGAGCTGTTTGGAAAACTGCCTGATTTTCGGTGGCATTGTGGCAGAAAAAAGAATCGTCTGCCTGTTTTTCGGAAGGTAATTGACGATTTTGAGAATATCTTCTGAAAAACCCATATCGAGCATCCTGTCCGCCTCGTCCATGATGAGATGCTCCAATTTGTCGAAATTGATTTTGCCCCCGGCCAATAATGCTATCAGCCTTCCGGGAGTAGCCACGATGATTTCGGCACCTACTTCCATGGCTTTTTTCTGCTGTTCCCATGCAATGCCGTCGCCACCGCCATAGACAGGAATGGAACTTATACCCAAGAAATAAGCAAATCCTTGGATCTGTTGGTCAATCTGTATGGCCAATTCCCTCGTAGGGGCCAAGATCAGGGTATTCAGTCCGGTCTGACCTTCTTTGGCCATTTTGTTAAGAATCGGCAGAATAAATGCTGCAGTTTTTCCGGTACCTGTCTGTGCACAGGCAATCAGGTCTTTGCCCTGTTGGATGACAGGAATGGCAAATTCTTGGATGGGAGTTGGTTTATCAAAACCCATGGCATCAAGTCCTTCATTAAGGCTTGATTCAAAATTAAAATCACTAAAATTCAAAGTCAATCTGTTTAGACATATAAATAGGCCCAGGCAATAAGCGCAAATTGCATCGGCAACCTCAGGAATAGGGCCCATTTTGGTATTCCTTTGGCACCTTTTTGATACATATAAATATTGGCGGGGAAAACGGCCACAAGAAGAAGAATTATTCCGATGGCAGCAATTGACCTAGTAGGTTCAAATAACAATCCCAAGCCAAAAACAAGTTCAAACATTCCAGCTAATGCATTTAGCAGTTGAGGTTTTGGAAAATACGGCGGAATTATTTTAATGAACATCTTTGGTTTGACAAAATGCATCGCTCCCGCAAAAACATAAAACCCACCCATTAAGTAAAGAAAAAATAAGTACATGGGTTTTTGTTCATGATATTCCAAATCAATAATTATATTATGGCTTAAATGTAGGATATCATAGCCAAATTACAAAACAAAAGCCATTCCTATCTATTTATAATCAATGCTTTAAAAACGGGTAAAAAACCAAAAATGAGAAAATTCAGAAGGTTGTTTGTGCTGATTGCAATTTTAACTTTTACAGCAAATGAATTGATTGCCCAACGTTATTCAATTACAGGCATATTGAGAAACGGCGCTACAGAGGAGCTTATCTCCGGTGCGGAAATCACTTTGAAAGATTTTGCTTTTTTCGCAGTGTCAAACGAATCAGGAAGGTTTGCGATTGACAGTGTCTTTTCAAATACTTATGTTTTGAACATCAAAATGAACGGTTTCCAATCCTATCAGGCACAGGTTCAAGTCAAAGATAATTTGAATATGGGAGTAATTACACTTTTTCCAATGGGCTATGAAGATGCTACAGGGGCTGCTTTGCAAAAGACAATTCGAGCGACAAACATTGCTGAATTATTCAACAAACGACCAAATTTTGGAAGTGGAAATGCCATTTATGGTATTCCTCCCGAACCCAAAAAGCTTCAGGGGAACTTTTATTTGGATACAAAGTGGAACAAAGCTTCTATTCTTCTTTACAAAAATGAAGAATTGATTGAAGGTTACTTTGTGAGATATAATATCAACACCAATACATTTGAACTAAGGTCAGAAAATTCTGAAGAAGCCACTACAGTCCCCGGATTGAGGGTTAGAAACATTGTTTGGATAGATTCCGAGCATGGGGTACCAAGGTATTTTATCAATGGAATGGATTTCAAAGATGAGGGTTCGCCTATTGCAGGATTTTTTGAGGTCTTGGTTGATGGAAAACTACCCTTGGTCCGCAGGACAATCGCCTCCATCAGGGAATCAAATTACAACCAAGCATTGATGGTCGGTGAACCTGATGACAGGGTGGTAAAAAGGTATGTGTATTACTATATAGAAGGCAAAAATGTCATCGAAATCTCTAAAAACAAGAAAAAGATATTTACGATTTTCGGAGAAAACCAATTTGAATTGGAATCATTTGCCGAAAGCAACAACCTCAATCTCAAGGAAGCTTCTTCCCTTTTCAGTCTATTCACCCAATACAACAGCAAATTTGAGGGCTTTGACCCTTTACTCCCCAAATTAATCGACAATCAGCCATGATGAAAAAACCGATAATTCTTCTGTTCCTCAGTTTTTGTTTTGTAAGTGCAATTGCGCAAACACAAAAACCGCCTCTTCATGGCAAACACTGGATGGCAATCACCGGAAAACCCCTTGGTGCTACCGCAGGCGCCATGATTTTCAACCAAGGTGGAAACGCTGTTGACGCTTCCTGCGCCATGCTTGCCGCTGTCTGTACCATGTGGGATGTATTGAGTTGGGGTGGCGAAACGCAGGCTTTGATCTACAATCCCAAAACCGGAAAAGTCATCGCCATCAATGCCATGGGAATCGCACCAACAGGAGCTACGGCGGATTTTTTCAAAGAAAAAGGAATGGCCTATCCACCTGAATTCGGTCCATTGGCGGCTACGACTCCGGGTACACCTGGCGGATTGATGACCATATTGGCTGAATATGGCACGATGAGTTTGGAACAAGTCCTCGCTCCCGCCATGGAAATGGCAAAAGGATATCCAATCGAAGCCCAAACTGCCAATATGATTGAAAACAGGAAGGACCTCATCAAAGAATGGCCTTATTCCAAGAAGGTGTTTTTGCCACACCTTGGAGAAGAAAGAGAAGCTCCCTATCCGGGAGAAGTCTTTGTGCAGGAAGACCTGTATCAGACTTTGAAGAAATTGGTGGATACAGAAAAAGCCGCACTTGCAGCCGGGAAATCGAGGAAAGAAGCCATTTATGCAGCCTATGAGCGTTTTTACAAGGGAGATATTGCGGCTGAAATTGTAAGGGGAGCAAGAGAACAGGGCGGACTTTTCACGATGGAAGATTTTGCCAAATGGAAAGTGAAAATCGAAGAACCTTTGAAAGTAAATTACAAAGGCATAGATGTCTATAAACTTCAGGAATGGACCCAAGGTCCTGCATTGCTCCAAAGTCTGAATATCCTGGAAAATTTTGACCTCAAGTCAATGGGATACAATTCAGCCAATTATATCAATACAGTCTATCAAAGCATGAGTTTGGCATTTTCAGATCGTGATTTCTATTACGGCGATCCTGACTTTGCACCCAAAAGCCCGATGAAGGGCTTGCTTTCCAAAGAATATGCGAAAGAGCGGGCAAAACTGATCAAAGAAAAGAACGATCCCAAAATCGGCCCGGGAGACCCCTACCCTTTTCAGGGAGAAACCAATCCATTTACACATCTCTTGGCAGACAGGAAAGAAGCTTTGGTGTACGACCGGCCCGAACTGCCGATCCAAGGCTTAGACGATCCTTTTCTGGACCATTTTCTTGCCGGTACGACATCCATACAGGCAGCAGATGCAGAAGGATGGGTTGTTTCTATCACGCCCTCAGGAGGTTGGATTCCGGCCACCATCGCAGGAAATACAGGTGTGGGCATGAGTCAGAGAATGTAGAGCTTCGTCTTGGATGAAAAGCTCAATCCCTTCAATGTCCTAGAACCGGGAAAAAGACCAAGGGTAACCCTGACCCCAAGTATGGCACTGAAAGATGGTAAACCCTTCTTGTCCTTTGCGGTGCAGGGCGGAGATACCCAAGACCAGGACTTGTTGCAGTTATTTTTGAATATCGTGGAGTTTGGGATGACCGTACAGGAAGCTGCAGAGGCAGCCAATATCCATAACTACCAGATCCAATCTTCCTTTGGGGCGCATGAGTCAAAACCCGGGTCTATCACGCTCAACAGTCAAGTACCTTCTTGGGTGAGGAAAGATTTGCAAAATAGAGGCTACAAGCCAAATATGCTGGACAGGACATCCGGCCCACTCAATGCCATTTGGTTTGATTGGAAGCATGGGACATTTTGGGGAGGATCGAGCAACCACGGTGAAGATTATGGGATAGCATGGTAAACCGATTTCAGAATTGCTAGAAACATCAATTCTATTTTGAAATCTCTTTTTGAATCAAACTTGATTAAGAAATCCTCGATTTATTCCTAATCAGGAATTCAAAAAACTATATTTGCACCTTCAAAAAATCAGAGTTTCCCATGAATAACTTTATTGAAGAGCTGCGCTGGAGAGGAATGCTTCAGGATATGACCCCGGAGATCGAAGAATACCTGAACAAAGGAATGGCATCTGCCTACCTTGGATTCGACCCGACAGCTGATTCACTGCATATCGGTCACCTTGTCGGGGTGATGACTTTGCTCCATTTCCAAAGGGCAGGCCACAAACCTTATGCACTCGTGGGAGGTGCTACAGGGATGATCGGTGATCCGAGTTTCAAGTCAGCAGAAAGAAACCTTTTGGATAAAGCCACTTTGGACCACAACGTGTCATGCCTTCAGACCCAATTGTCCCATTTTTTGGACTTTGGTGAGGGAAAACAAAACAAAGCTGAACTGGTCAATAATTACGATTGGATGTCCCAATTTTCATTTTTGGAATTCATCCGGGATGTGGGCAAATACATTACCGTAAACTACATGATGGCCAAGGATTCGGTCAAAAGAAGATTGGAAGACGGAAATGGCCTGTCATTTACAGAGTTTTCGTACCAATTGATCCAAGGATATGATTTCTACCATTTGTGGAAAAACAAGGATGTAGCCATCCAACTTGGGGGTTCTGACCAATGGGGAAATATCGTCACCGGTACAGAATTGATCCGCAAAATGGAAGGTGGAAGTGCCTATGCGCTGACTGTCCCTTTGATTACCAAAGCTGACGGTACCAAATTCGGAAAGACCGAAAGTGGATCCGTTTGGCTCGATCCAGAGAAGACCTCACCTTATGCTTTTTACCAGTTTTGGCTGAATGTCTCTGATGAAGACGCATCTAAGTACATCAGGATTTTTACGGTTTTGGATCAGCAAACTGTTCTAAACTTGGAAAAAGAACAGACCGATGCTCCTCACCTCAGGGTAATCCAAAAAGAAATTGCCAAGCAGGTTACCATCATGGTGCATGGAGAAAATGAATACAACATGGCCGTAAAAGCCTCAGAAATTCTTTTTGGGAAATCATCCACCGAAGACCTCGCCACACTCAATGAACGGACATTCCTGCAGGTGTTTGATGGCGTACCTCAGGCCGAGATTTCCAGATCTGAGTATGAGTCGGCTGCAAATGTCGTAGACCTTCTGTCAGAAAAAACCAATGGACTTATCTTTCCTTCCAAAGGTGAAGCAAGAAAAATGATTCAGGGAGGCGGTGTTTCGATCAACAAAGAGAAAGTTACAGACCCCAACCAAGGTCTTTCTTTTTCACTGCTTCAAGGGAAGTACTTATTGGTCCAAAAAGGCAAAAAACAGTATTACATCATTTCTGTAATTGCTTGATAAAAATTTACATGGATATACGCTTCTTTGCCAGTAACCCTATTTTCTTCTTCATGGGGACGGAAGACGGAAGTCGGAAGACCGATGTACCGGATATTTCAGTCTGCAGACAAAAATTTAAATGGATATCCAATCTACTGGCATAATTGTGTACATACATTTAATTTTATGTTAAGATCAATCGAGATGGTTAGGTAAGGTTAAAATGATCTTACCTGACTATTCTCGAACCTGATTTGTTTTTTCATGGGTATTTGCAGTTCCATTTCAAGATTTGTTTTAAGCAGATCAGCTTATTTCTTTCTTTGCTATCTTGGTCATCAAGGGAGTTTTGATCCAGGTAGGCAAAATCTTTATGAGGAGCCAAACCAGAGGGTTCACTATGATTTCAGCTTTCTTTTCAAATAACTGACGAATACTTTTCTTAGCGATTACCTCAGGTTCTAAAATCATAAACTTACCAAAAAGACCTTTTTCAACTCTTTTTATCACGTCTCCATTAGTTTTTATAGGGCCGGGACAGACTACACTTACAGAGACGTTGGTATCTTTCAACTCTTGGTTAAGTCCTCTTGAAAATGAGTATATAAATGATTTTGATGCAGGATAGACGGTTTTAAAACCGATAGGGAGATAGGCCGCCAAACTTGAAACATTCAGGATATATCCTTTAGGTTGCCTCAGCAGGTTTGGCAAAAGCAGGCTGGTAAGCACCGAGGTAGTTACAATATTCAGGTTCAAAATCTTATTGATATATGCTAAAGGAGCATCGGTCATGTTTTTGGTACCTCCCGTTCCTACATTATTTATCAATATCATGATATCAAAATGAAGGTTTATCCAAGTCGCCAGATCAATTACATTTGTATATACCGACAAGTCCGTTTCATAATACCTGCAGTCTACCTTGTATTTTTCCTTCAATTCCTCACAAAAGACACTCAACCCGTTATTTGGCCGGCTTACGAGTATGGTATTGATTTTTCTTTTAGACAATTCTATGGCGAAGGCCTTACCCAAACCTAGCCTAGCCCCTGTAATCAGCGCATATTGGCTCATATTCGATGTTTTTTTAAAAACTGTTGAATTTCAGCGATTAAAATAAAATGATGAATTGCTCAAAATCTTAATTGTGGCCTCCAAACAGCTCAACATCCGGTTCTTACATTTACTTTACTTTGGATGACTTTTTGAGTGCTTTCGATTGGAAGTATGCATTGTACGAATCAACAGGGTTGCTTTACCCTACCTCAAGATTGCAAAAAATCAATTTATTATTTCAAGGAGAATGGATTTTTATTAAAAAAAACATAAAAAATATTAGGTGGATTCACCTTGTTGCACCTCCCCGGCAAGTTCGGAATTTATCTACTGAATAACTGAACTCCTTATGTTCGAGGTGGGGAGGAATGATCCTGAAGCTTCGGGAGGCCGGCACAGGAATTCTGCGTGGATAAGGGATTAAAACGGGAGTTTTAATAGCTAGATTGTGCGGTTGCCCGTCTTGGCTTTTTTGGCTGCTTTTTTTGCTTAGAAAAAAGTAGCTGTAAAATTGATTGTTGGATTTCATGAAACCCCAAGAAAATCTTTATGGTAAATTTTGGTATGTGCATTCATTCGAAAACCTATAAAAAATATAGTCCTTCTTTCTAGACTAAAATCTAATTGTAATAGGTCTTAAATCGATTACTCGCTGTTGTTTGATATTTTAAATAGAACTCCATCGACCAACTATTTTTAAAAAGATGATTCAAGTTAGTTGGAGCCAATCACGGAAATCAACGATTAGGAGTAAATTTTTTAATCTTCTTCCTTCCATAATTTAATTCACTTGTGATGGATTATTAAAGTGGATTCAGGTTAATCCTGCCTTTTTAAGCGTATTTTTTATACCTTTGAATTACACAGGTTATTGAACTATGCGAATTTCTTCCCTTTTTTTATTTCTATCTCTATTTATTTTTTCAGGCATTTTATCATCCTGCATTGAAGAAGATCCCCAAGTTCCTGAAGCCACTACAGCAGATATCGACAGGGTTGTAGACAAGATTCACGAAGGATTCTTTATCTTCTCCATTCAGGGAGGTACCAAAACTCAGGCATTTTCGATTGAAAATGAGGGAATGGACGGGGTATATGGGATCAGAATGGCTGACCTTGAAAACCTTGAAGATGAGGATCTTACCTTGTTTGCCTGTGCCAATGCCTTAAATCCCGGGATTCTCCAAAAAATCAAAATCAATGAGGCAAGCAACACCTTTGCAGTTTGCAGGTATGCGGTGGGCTTGTCCTATATCGCTGAAATCGAGGTTTTGCTAGGAGAAAGTGAAGCTGAAAGACTGGAATTGATCCAAAAGTTTGAGCAAGGCTTCCTTACAGCATCAGAATTGGACAAAGAAATGGATGATTTGAGGGAAACATTTGCGGTTTCTTATTTGGGTATAAAGAATTTTTATAGCGAATATTTCAGGGAGTGCCTGCATACTCTTGTTACTGAAATCAGTGTTATCCTTAATAAGGAACAATGGCAGATTTTTATCAAATGTATTGACAATTAGTCATTTGCTTATCAGCATCAAAATAATCTGTAATTTTCTGACTCGCGTTTAATATATTTGAACTTCATTCGAATAATTTCAATTATGGGAGTACAGGAAAGACAACAGAAAGAAAAATTGATATTAGAGGCTTCAATCAGGCTTTTTATAGAGAAAGGTTATCATGCTACCAAAATGGAAGATGTGGCCAAGACATCCAAAATAAGCAAAGGACTCACCTATTTTTATTATAAAAACAAAGAAGACCTGTACATGGCGGTTACCAAAAAAGCCTTTGATGAACTGAAAGACGTATTCCGCGATATCATCAAAATCAAAGGCAAAAACGGGCTTGACATGCTGGTAGAACTTTCAAACAATTACTTCAAGTTTGCGAAAAACAACCGTATGTTTTATGAAGCCATTTTGAATTTTATGGGATTGGTACAGCTATACAACGATGAAAAGCTGAAGTCAAATATCGATCCTTTGGTTTTGGCAAGTGAGCATTTTCAGAAGCTGCTTGAAGTCCACCATGATTGTGGCAAAATCGGGACCCAAATGGTCGTACATGGAATTAAGGATGGCAGCATCAGGCCGGAGTTACAGCCCGAGGCCACTTTCTACACGATTTGGGCCATGTTGGTAGGATACGAGAGGCTGTTGGGTCCGGTTGGATTCGAAGGAAAAGATGCCAAAATCAACCTGGAAACCTGGAAACCTTCTTTCAACCGACTGCTACAAGACATGCTCAAAGGAACTTTTCAGGCTCAAAAAGTACAACCGGTACAGGGGAGTTTGTTTTAGTGAATTCGTCACCTTCGCAGTAGGTATGACGGTTGGTGTTGCGTCATGCTGAACCGGAGCTTGCGGAGGAGAAGCATCTCATCATTTAAATTGGTCAGACTCTTCGCTACCATTGACATAATCTTAAGTCACTCTGAGTGTAGCGAAGGGTCTCTTTTTTCTGAGATCTTTCATCCTTCCCGAAAAATTGGGACAGGCTGTACCTCCTTCAGGATGACGTAACGCCAACCCTCATTCCCCATTCTGAATATTAGCAAAGTGTTTAAGACTACCAATGACGTGGATATCTTGGTCGTCACACTGAACGTAGAGAAGTGTCTCATCAAAGAGAATCTTCTCCCATACAGCTGTCGGGATTCGCAGGCTGCGGTTCAGGGTGACGTGAATATCTTAGTCGTCACCCTGAGTGAAGCGAAGGGTCTCTTTTTTCTGAGATCTTTCATCCTTCCCGAAAAATTGGGACAGGCTGTACCTCCTTCAGGATGACGTAACGCCAACCCTCATTCCCCATTCTGAATATTAGCAAAGTGTTTAAGACTACCAATGACGTGGATATCTTGGTCGTCACACTGAACGTAGTGAAGTGTCTCCTTATTCAGAGATCTTTCATCCTCGTACCTCGGATTCAAGATGACGAAACAACCGTCATTTCCTTTTCTGAACATTTTTTTAAATGTTGGGGACTCAGAATGACAGAGGATCAAGCATCATCAGAAAAAAGCATAAAGGAGAGAATCTTCTCTCCTTTTTTTTATTTGGAAACCAACAATACTTTTCCGTTTCTTCCACCTTTTTCGTAGGCTTCCAATGCTTCCCTGAATTGCTCCAAAGGAAAGGAATCCTGCACATCTACCTTCACTTTATTGGAAAGCAGATAAGTAAACACAGTCTTGAATACCGTTTTTCTTTGTTCGGCGCTCAGGCTTTCCATATAAGTGGTCAACCAAAAACCTTCAACTTTCAGGTTTTTGAAGATCAACAAGCCGGAATTCAAAGGAATATTTTCCAGACTCAGCAATCCAAAAACCATCATTTTTCCACCCGTTTTTAGGCTTGCGATGGCTTTGGCACCGAGAATCCCTCCTACTGCATCAAATACAACGGATACTCCTTCTCCTGTTTGTTCGGCAATTACCTTTTGAAGTTTTTCCTTCTCAGTATTGATGACAAGGTCCGCACCAATGGATTGTAGCATTTCCTTTTGGTCATCCCTACGGACTGTGCAGGCGACTTTGATGCCTTTTTGATGCGCCATTTGGATGGCCAATTTGCCAAAAGCAGAAGCCCCCGCAGTGATCAACAACCAATCTCCTTCTTTCAGTCCACTCGTTTCAATCATCCCATATGCTGTCAAAGGGTTGACAAATGCCTGACAGGCTACCTCATCTGTCATTCCCTGCGGTGTAGGGATGACCATTGCTGCAGGAATACAAACATATTCTTTCCAGGTTCCGATAGCGGTAAAAATCACCCTTGTACCTACGGGAATTGAGTTGCTTTCATCGGATGCATCTACGACTCCGGCTGCTTCGAATCCTGCGCTGCTTGGTAGTTTGGGTGTGATGCCATACATACCCCTTACAAACATGATGTCCGATGGATTGATGTTGCGTGCAGTTACTTTGATCCTGACTTCATGCGGTTTTGGCTGTGGCATGGGGGCTTCCTCAAGCTGTAACACTGCTGAAGGAAGGCCTGTTTGGGTGAAAATTACTTGTTTCATTATTCTGTTAAATTGAGTTTTTATGTTTGTACGCAAAGATGCCACTAGATTGGATTAATATTAAATCTGGTCCACCGACCGAAATGCCCGGTACTTCCGACTTCTGTCTTCTGTCTTCCGTCCAGCTTGAAGAAAAACAACCGGTTACCGTCAAAGAAGCGGATAACCAAAAGCGTTTTTTATCTGAATTCAAAAATGAAGTTATAAAAAATACTCGGTATGCATAATATTTTTCTTATCCGAATAGCCATTAAATGCTTTAATTTTTATCTTGTAACCTATATAACAACCCAAATAACAATTATGGATTTATCTGCATTATTTTCATTGGCAAACAAAGTGGCCATCATCACAGGTGCCAGCAAAGGTATAGGTTTCGGAATCGCAGAGATTTTTGCTGCTGCAGGGGCCAAAGTGGTAATCAGCAGCAGAAAGCAGGAAGCATTGGATGAAATGGCCACCCAACTAAGAGAAAAAGGCTATGAAGTTTCTGCCATTGCCTGCAATGTAGGCCGCATGGAAGAGTTGGACAGCCTGGTCAAGCAGACCATCGAAAAATACGGACAAATCGATATTTTGGTCAACAATGCTGCGGTAAACCCTGTTTTTGGACCGGTTCACAATACGACTCCCGAGGCTTTTGACAAGATCATGGATGTCAATGTCAAAGCTCCATTTCACCTGATGAATCTATGTTTTCCTTACCTGCGGGCTTCCTCCGGCGCGGCAGTGATCAACATCAGTTCGATCGGTGGCATATCGCCCGAACAAGGATTGGGAATCTACAGTGTCAGCAAGGCCGCCTTGATTTCCCTTTCAAAAGTATATGCCAAAGAATGGGGCGACCATAAAATCCGCGTCAATACCATCTGCCCGGGATTGATCCAAACCAAATTTTCAGAGGCACTTTGGAGCAATGAAAAAATCATGGAACACATGATGAAAGCCCTCCCTATCAAACGGGTGGGAACAAGTGAGGAAATCGGTGCCATGGCGCTCTTTTTGGCATCCAAAGCCTCTTCCTACACCACCGGCGCTACCTTGACAGCCGACGGAGGTTTTACCATTTAATCTTCAACCTTATGGAATTCAATAAAATATTTGCCTCCAAGGAGGTGCAGGACTTGGTATATCGGTACGAGAGTTTTATCCAAACCCATGTCCATCCTTTGGAGCAGGAAGCTGTTTATGGTTCTTTCAGGGCAGTTTTGCCGAAGTTGAAATCCTTGAGGGAACTGGCAAAAAAGGAAGGACTCTTTGCCCCTCACCTATCCAAAGAAGACGGAGGTTTGGGCCTCGACCTGACAGAATTTGCAAGTATTTCTGAGGTGTTGGGAAAAAGCCCCCTTGGACATTACATATTCAATTGCAATGCTCCCGATATCGGGAATATGGAACTGATGCACCGCTTTGCCAGCAAAGCGCTAAAGGAAAAATTCCTTGTTCCGCTTCAAAGGGGTGAAATCCGGAGCTGCTTCGCCATGACCGAACCCAATAATCCCGGCAGCAATCCTGTTCATCTTTCGACCACTGCTGTCAGAGAAGGTGATCAATATGTCATCAACGGCCACAAGTGGTTTACCACTGCAGCAGATGGGGCGGATTTTACCATCGTCATGGCAGTGACCGATCCGACTAACCCCAATCCTTACCTGAGGGCAAGCATGATATTGGTTCCTTTGGATAATCCCGGCTACAAATTGCTCCGAAATATCCCCATCATGGGTGATGTCGGCGAAGATTACATGTCTCATGGGGAAGTGATGTTTACCGATTGCAGGGTTCCGATTTCCAACCTGATCGGGGAAGAAGGGCAAGGTTTTGCCCTAGCACAGGAAAGATTGGGGCCGGGCAGAATCCACCACTGCATGCGTTGGATCGGAATCTGTGAGCGGGCTTTGGAAATGATGTGCAGGCGGGCTTTGTCCAGACAGTTGGATCCCGGCAAACCTCTTGCCAACCAGCAAACCATCCAAAATTGGATTGCCGAAGCCGCCGCTGATATCAAAGCCTCGCGACTCCTCGTTATGATGACTGCCCACAAGATCGAGCAGGAAGGGGCGAAAGCCGCCAAAGAGGACATTTCTACAATCAAGTTTTTTGTCTCTGATGTCCTGATGACTACCTTGGACAAAGCCATTCAGGTACATGGGGCATTGGGAATTACCGATGACACTTTGCTTTCATTTTGGTACAGACATGAGCGCGGGGCAAGGATTTACGACGGGCCGGATGAGGTACATAAATCAGTTTTGGCCAAAAGAATCCTAAAAAACTATCATGTATAAACGAAGTGATGCCAGTAAATTGATTATCCATTATAAATCATGGCTGGAAACAAAAATTTCCGGTGCATCGGTCATCCGTCATCGGTCATCCGACCAGTTTGTAGAAGAGTATTGGCCTACCGGCAAAGAAGCGGATATCCACTATAATAATTCCCAAGAATGAACAAGGAACCCCAAGGTCTCGAAAACCTCTTTCCTTTTTTGGAAGCAAAACTGAACCTCGATCGACAAAGTACGGTGATCTCCCAATTTAAGGGAGGGTATTCCAACCTTACTTTTTTGATCAATTCTCCTGATGGGCAATATGTCCTGAGAAGGCCGCCTTTGGGTATGAAAATCAGCAAAGCCCATGACATGGTCCGGGAATTCCGGATTTTGGAGGCGCTGGAGAAAGCCGGATATGACAAAACCCCAAAACCCATATTATGCTGTGAGGACGAAAAGGTCATCGGGGCACCTTTTTTCATCATGGAAAAAGTAGATGGTCTGATTCTCAGGAATAAAATCCCCGAGGGGTTGACGCTCGGAAAGGACTATTTCCAAAAACTATCCAAAAACACGATAGATGGATTATTGGAACTTCATCACCTAGAGCTTGAACAATCAGGTTTGTCCCAATTGGGAAAACCGGAAGGCTATGTGGAAAGACAGGTTTTGGGTTGGTCAGAGCGGTATTTCAATGCAAAAACGGACCAACTGAAGGAATTGGAAGCAGTCAGTGATTGGCTCAAATCAAATCTCCCTAAAAACGAGAATATCGGATTCATCCATAATGATTACAAGTTTGACAACCTCGTCTTGGCCAGTCCTCAGGACCCTACCATCAAAGCTGTTTTGGATTGGGAGATGGCGACAGTCGGAGATCCTCTGATGGATTTTGGCACCTCTTTGGCCTATTGGGCGGAACCGGGAGACTCGGATATCCTCAAAATGTTTAACCTGAGCTACATGAAAGGCAATTTTACCAGGGCGGAAGCCATTGACTATTATGCCTCCAAAAGCCCCCTCAATTTGGAAAATATGATTTTTTATTATACCTATGGTTTATTCAAAGTTGCTGTAATTGCCCAACAGATTTATAAAAGATTTACAATGGGCTTTGCCCAAGATCCAAGGTTTTCTGCATTGATCCATGTAGTAGATGCCTGTGGAAAAAAAGCGATGAACAGTATCCAAACCAATAAAATTTAAACTATGAAAATCAAAAAAGTTTGTGTTCTAGGTGCAGGTACATTGGGAACCCGTGTTGCCCTTCAGGCAGCCCTGTCAGGATATGAGGTTTCCCTTTATGACATCAATCTCAAAGCCCTGAAAAGCGCAAAAGAAGTGATGGAAACGATAGTCACCAAGCTTGCCAAAGCAAGTGGCTTGGAATCCGAATCAGGTTTGATGGCCATCGAAAAGATCACTTTCACCAAAGATCCAAAAGTCGCTGTCCATGAGGCAGATATTATCAATGAAAGTGTTTTGGAAGAAGTGAGTGTCAAGACCGAAGTGTGGAAACTCTTTGGAGAAATCGCTTCTGAAAAAACCATTTTTACCACCAATACCTCCTACCTGTTGCCTTCTATGTTTGCGGAAGTTTCAGGCCGTCCCTCCATGTTTTGTGCCCTGCATTTCCATGATGTATTTACCGCAAAAGTTGTAGACATCATGCCTCATCCGGGCACAGACCCCGCACTGATTCCTTTGCTGATGGATTTTGGCAGGTCCTTGGAACAGGTTCCCGTTTTGGTCAAAAAGGAAAATAACGGGTACTTATTCAATACCATGCTGATGTCATTTATAGGCGCGGCAGGAAAGCTTTTGGTAAACGACATCGCCTCGATTGAGGACATTGATAAGTCTTGGATGGTTAACTTCAACATGCCAGCAGGACCATTTGGAATCTTGGATACCATCGGATTGGAGACCGCTTGGCATGTCACCAAAAACCAGCCTGACAAAGCTTCCCAAGCTTTTGCCGCCCTGCTGAAAACCTACGTCGACGCAGGAAAACTCGGTGAAAAATCCGGTGAGGGATTCTACAAATACCCCAAACCAAAATATAAAAACCTTGATTTCTTGGTGTAAGGCAGAGGTTATTATATGGATATACGCTACTTTGTCAATTAACCAGCATTCAATTACCAACAGGACGGAAGACCGAAGTCGGAAGTCGGGGGTACCGTCCATTTCAGTTTCCTACCAAGGATTAAATTGAATGTAACTACTCAGGTTCTATTTAATTAACCGGAATTCAAGTTTTTTAATTGGTAACTGCTTTTGGGTTTAGCCTGTGT
>NZ_JAKZAM010000022.1 GCF_022538055.1 Cognataquiflexum nitidum
TTCCTCTGATACAGAAAATCAATTGACACTAGCTGTCAAATAAAATTTGGCAACGTGTCAAATTCGGGGGAGTCATATTAAATTTTATGTATATACGCCTTGATGCCAGTGGATATGAAATCTATTCAAATTCTGGGCTTCGGACTTAAATGCCCGGTACATCGGTCTTCCGACTTCGGTCTTCCGTCCCGGTTGAAGTATATTATAGGGTTTCTGGCAAAAAAGCGTGTATCCATTTCAGTTTTCTTTTACAATTTGATAATCCATCCCCGTTTGTCTTCTTTATTGCCATACTTGATGTCATCGAGGGTTTTTTGGACCTGATGGGAAAAAGCATAGGATGGCTTTTCGGGAAGGATATAATCCTGTCCATGGATATTGATTTTGAAGATATGGGCAATGGTAGCCGCAGTGCCTGTTCCAAATGCGTCTTGAAGTTTTCCCTCTGTAAGTGCTTTCTCCAGTTCAGTCACACTCAAAAAACGCTCCTCTACAGGATAACCCATTTCTCTCGCGATGGACAAGACAGAATCTCGGGTGATTCCTTTCAGGATAGTCCCGGTATGGGTCGGCGCGGTGATGATGGTGTCATTGATCATAAACATCACATTCATCGTTCCGCTTTCCTCGATGAATTGATGGGTTTTACCATCTGTCCAAAGCAATTGGTCGTAGCCTTCTTTTTGGGCCAAGAGTGCCGGATACAGCGAGCCTGCATAGTTGCCGGAAGCTTTCGCCTGTCCTGTACCGCCTTCAATGGCCCTTGTATATTTTTGTTCCACTTTTACTGCCACAGGCTTGGAATAGTAGTTTCCAACAGGGCAGGTAAAGATCATAAACTTATAATTTTCAGATGGCCTGACACCGATATAGTCATCAGTAGCAAATACAAAAGGCCTGATGTAAAGTGAATACCCGGGTTTGTTAGGAATCCAAGCCCTGTCCAGATCCAAAAGTGTCGTCAATCCTTCCATAAAAATCTCCTCAGGAACTTCAGGAATACACATTCTTCTTGCCGATTCATTCAATCTCTTTTGATTGGCATCGGCCCTGAAAAGAAGGATTTCTCCTTCCTCATTTTTGTAGGCTTTCATTCCTTCAAAAATAGATTGCCCATAATGAAGGGTGGCATTGGAAGGATTTAGGGAAAGTGGTGCGTAAGGTTCAATGCGCAGGTCTGTCCATTCCCCACCTACATAATCAGCCACAAACATGTGGTCGCTGATGGTTTTTCCAAATATCAAGTTGTCAAAGTCAGTCTCATGGAGTCTGGATGCACCCGTTTTGGTAATGTCTATTTGTAATGTTGTTTTCATGGTATTAGATTCTGGGCTTCCAAGTAACCTCCTCAACTCCTAACTCTTGGGCAATTAACCTTCCCAATACAAAAAGATAATCAGAAAGCCTATTTAAATATTTTACGATTATTTCATCTACATGCTCTATCTCCATCAGGTCTATGACACAGCGCTCTGTTCTCCTACATACTGTCCTGGCCACGTGGCAAAAAGATACACTTTGGTGTCCTCCCGGTAATATAAAATGCCGCAACTGTGGCAATTGAGATTCCATTTCATCAATTTCCTTTTCCAAAAGTTCTAGATCCTCGTCATGAAGATCGGGCTTTTTAATATTTTCTTTTCCCGGTTCGGAGGCCAAGGTAGCACCGATAGTAAAAAGCCTGTCCTGGATTTCTTTGAGAAGGGCCTCTCTTTTTTTGTTGATTTCCTGATCCCGGAGCAATCCTATGAAACTGTTGAGCTCATCTACTGTACCATAAGCGTCAATTCTTAATTCTGCTTTTGAAACCCTCCGGCCTCCCAACAATGAAGTCTTTCCCGTGTCTCCGGTTTTGGTATATATTTTCATGGAAGCAAAATTATTTTTATTAGGCCTTTCTCAATCAAGCCACAAAAATAACATAAAGATTTATAAAAGCTTCACGAATTTACTCAGATACCATCATGGAAATTCCTCTCGTAGGATTTGGATTGACAGTGTCTGATTCTACAAGCCCATCTCTCAATCGAATAATCCTATGGGCATAATGGGCGATGTCGTCTTCGTGTGTCACCATGATGATGGTATTTCCTTTTTGGTGGAGTTCGTGGAAAAGCTCCATGATACCATAAGAAGTTTTGGAATCCAGGTTACCGGTAGGTTCGTCGGCCAAGATGATACTTGGGTTATTGACCAAGGCACGGGCGATGGCAACCCTTTGTCTCTGACCACCTGAAAGTTCATTTGGCTTGTGGTGGACCCGGTCGCCAAGTTCTACGTTTTTCAATGCCTGATTCGCCATTTCCTGCCTGTCGGATTTGTTATATCCTGCGTAGATCAATGGAAGCGCCACATTGTCAAGGCAAGTGGCTCTTGGAAGAAGGTTAAAAGTCTGGAATACAAATCCGATTTCTTTGTTTCTGATTTCGGCAAGCTCATTTTCGGTCATGTCACTGACATCTTTTCCATTGAGGACATAAGAACCCGTGGTGGGAGAATCCAAACAACCTATGATGTTCATCAAAGTAGATTTTCCCGAACCTGAGGGACCCATAAATGCCACATATTCGCCTTTATTGACTGTAATGGTGACGGATTTAAGAGCTTCTACTATCTCTGCGCCCATTTTATAGGTCTTACTAATTGCGGTGGTTTCTATTATTTTGGTCATCGGCGAATAATTTTAAAGTCTTAAATTAATGGAAAAGATCTGTAGCAAAAAACTTTACTTCAAGATTACGATAAAAGGTGTTATAAGTTTTCCAATTGCAGTTTTTCAATTTGGGAAATTGACAGCCAGCCTTGCATCTCCATCAGCGCACTGCTTGCATAGCTGTCGAGTCCAAGTTTCCGGCTTTGCTTCACATATTGGATCCAAAGCATAGGATCCTTTGAAAATTGGATCGCGTCCTGCAGGATCTCGTATTTCTTCAGGTCATCGGATTCGGCCTTTACTTTTTTCAATACCAAAGGAACCCAATATGCATTTCGGCCTAAATACAGTTCTGGCTTGATCAATGCTTGGGTTTTTTCCGTCAGTTTGGTTGTTTCTTCTTTGGTCACAAATGAATACCAAGAATCCAAATCTTCAGAAGACCATATATCACCCATGTTTTGGAGCAGAATATTCTTGACTTTTTCAAAATCAGAGTCATTCAGCCAATGCATTTTGTGTAGCAATACTTTGAAAGCATATTCCGACTTGAATTTTGGGTCTTGGATTTCTTCCAGATGATTCATAAAATCAGAAGGCATTGCACGATGCAATTTTGCTGATTTATCAAAATAGACTGTCTTCGGATTTTCTGCCAAATTCCCGTTTTCATCCCAGACCATCCAATCAGGAAATGGAACAGCAAATTTTTGAGAAATCAACTGCGCTTCGGTAGCTTTTCCACCAAAATAAAGAATGGCAAGATGAATAGGCTGAAAGTTTTGAAAACCTCTTTCCTGAGCCACCAAAATGTCCACCGAGGATTTCTCAAAATCCAATTCTCCATACAAAATTTTGGCAGAAATGGAATGATAATATCCCGCGGCATTGGGAAGAACCATGGCGGTACCGTTGAGGTATTTTAGCGTTTCGTTGATATACGATTCTTGGAGCGTCCTCAATACCCTCGTGTCCCGAAGATTCATTTCTTCAACACTCACCTGTGCTTTGGCCACAAGGGAATCAATGATAGGCAGGTCCGAGGCTAGTGGTGCTGTAACCTTATTAGTCCATTGGTTTCGGAGAAGGGCAGTTTTCGAAGAATAATTGTCTGAAAGGTCATTTGTACCCAACTCAAATGGAGCAAAGTTTCCTTTTTTGTTTTCAAAAACCAGGTAGTTGATTTTGAAAATCTGATCATCTGGAATGGATACTGCGTCTTCCTGTTCGATCTGATGCTTGACTTTTAAGGCAAGAAGATTGGACTGAATGACAGGGTCTTGGTCAACGATTTCTTCCATCATTGAAATTGCTTCAGTCGGTTTATTGAGTTTGGAATAAAGGAGGGAAAGGTTATTTGCCAAATATGGATTTCCGGGAAAGTAACTCAAACCCCTTTCTAGGTAAAAAACAGCATCGAAGATTTTCTCCTGCCCATGAAGTTTGGAACTGAGCAAGAGTGTGTTGATGACCGAGGGGGAATTGTCAAATGCCTGATAGAGATTCTCCATTCCCAAATTGGTTTGGTTAAGCGAAAATCTCAAATGGGAAGCTGTATTCTTTGCCTTGTCGTTTTTCCGGTATTGGATCCAAGAACTCTCATATAGAATGGCCGCTTCGAGCGGACGGTCGGTTTGGTAATAATATTCCGCATTGATATTGGAACTGCCCGAGGCCAACTGCACCCCAACTATCCCATCCGCATAGATCAGCAATACCACCACTGCCATGATTGCTCCGATTCTCATATGGAAATAGGCGAAAAACTGAGGCTTGAAAATGATTTTTTCAATGTCTTTTCCCGAGTTAAGAATTTGGGAAAAATTGGCCATCAGGTACAAATAGAACAATAAGCTGAATGCCACCTGACCATAGATGAAAATATGGTTGAAAAATTCTACCATCGGTTGGTTGTCCTTAAAGATAACCCAAGCCCAGGTGATAGTGCTCAATGCATAGCCAATCCAAAAGAAAGATTTTCCAATATCAGGATGGTTATAGACCTGATCTGTCTGTTCGATTTTGTATTGCAATACAAAATATCCAATCAACCCGCTGATTAGCATCAAAATCACAGGAGGAAGGATTGGAAATGGCAGATCCACTTCTCCAGTGAGGTCCAAAAACGAAAAGAAGACCAGAAAGAAATAGATTAGGAAGACGAATAGGATATGCCAGGTAATTTTGATCCCTGTGCCTTTATTAAGTTTGATCAATAGAATCGAACTCCCTGAAATGAAGGCATGACCGATATGCATGAGAAAAACCACTGATACTATAGCTGCGGGAAAAGCGCTGTTTTCCCCCAACCAAAGCCATGGAGATGGAATATCAGATACCTGCGCCAAGAGATAGAGTGTCGCAGATCCTGAAATCAGGATTGCCAAAAACCTTCTCAATATTCCCCAAGAGGGGGCAAAAAACGACAATGCTATCAATGGGGTCAGGATTCCAGTCATCAATCCAATCAAGGCATAATTGCTTGATATGCCTCCAATATTAAGACCATTGATTCCGCTGAATGCCAGTAGAAAGATCAGCAATGCTGTCGCCGCAGTGAAGTAAAGCTTTTTGAGTGTGCTGATCAGGGCAAGTCCCAAACTGAAAAGTATCCAAAACAAGCTGCCAAACAGTAGGGTGAGGGAGGGGTAAACCAAGGCGGGAAGGGATTCGAAATTTTGGAACAAAAGAAAATTGTCCATTTCAAGTCTGACCAATTCCCCGCCGACCTGCATCAATTTCACAGGAACGGAGACAGCTTCAGAAAATATTCCGGGAAGGACGGGCATAATTCCACGTTCCCAAATGAAGCTGCTGAACAATAGGAAAAGGCCTCCTACCACTGAGAGTGATATTGGAAGGCCTTTCATAATGATGTTGTCTAATTTTTGGTTGTTTTTTGTAGGCATTATTCGAGCACCTTTGGAACCCTGAAGTAATCCGAATCCCGCTGAGGCGCATTGAGCAAACCGGCTTCATGCGGAAGATGTTCTCCTACGACATCTTCTCTCATCACATTGACTTCGGAAGACATGGTCGTGATAGGCTCAATCCCCGTTGTATCGACCTCATTGAGTTGCTCCACCCAATCAAGGATCTGTGTCATGTCTTTTTGGATTTTTTCTGCTCCCTCCTCGTCAAACTCAAGTCTGGCGAGGTGTGAAATTTTCTTAACGGTATTCAAATCAATTTTCATAAAGTCTGAATTATGGTTTTTTCAGTATCCAAGAGGTTGTTGTCTTCCCAAAGTTGGTCCTGAATGGAATTATAACATTTATTTTTGATGCTTGAAAGGTCTTTGGAAGTCAGGCCAAGCGTCTGTATCGGGGGATGGATTACAATTTTTCCTTTCTTAAAATTCAATAAAAGCCTCCCGTCGTCGGGCAAAATTAAATGATTAAACGATAATGTGACAGGAATCAACGGTATTTGTTTGTCTATCGCAAGAGTAAATGCCCCATCCTTGAACTTGTTCATGTGTGGAGGCATCCCTGTGGTGATACCCCCTTCAGGAAAAATCACAATGCTGCTTCCTTTGGAAATTGCATTTTTTGCCCTTACCAACACTTCACTACGGCTTTTGATGCTTGACCTGTTGACGGCTATGTGCAGTTTTTTGAAATAATAACCAAAAAGAGGGACTTTTCGGATGGAGCTTTTACCGATATACACCACATCGCCCGGAATAAATCCCATCATGGCGATATCAAGGTAAGAAAAATGGTTTGCTGCAAAGATGTATGATTGGCCTTTTTTAATATTTTCCTTCCCTTCTACTTTGATAGACATAAATATCAGAAAGAAAAATAGGTTAGCCCAAAACTGATTGACTTTCCGTCCGTATTTCTCCCAATTTGGAATCCAGATACAAGCCAGAAAAAGAGGGAAGAGCAAAAGAAATGTCAATCCAAAGATCAAAAAAGCATAAATGGAATAAATCCTTTTGAGTATAATCATGGTTTATTGATCATATGGTTAGCTACCTTTACAAAATATCCCTGTAACGCTTCTTTAATTTCAATCTCCATTTCCACTTTTTCGATTGCAGGTAGCATGCAGTTGAGCCAGGCGCTTCTCATATCCCCGTCGATCGGCCATTGGAAATGTCTTTTGCGAAGCATGGGATGTCCCCGTTGCTCCAAGTAGGTATGTGGCCCACCAAATACATGGATGAGGAACAAAAATAGCCTTTCTTCTGCAGGTGCCAAATCCTCGGGGTAGAGCTTTCTCAATTCTTCAATTTTTGCCACATTTTGGTAGAAATATTGAACAAGTAGCTTAATCTTTTTTTCGCCGAGGGATTCGTAGATGGATATTGGGGAATTCATAGGGAAACTTAATAAAAAAGGTTTGAGAACCGATAAAAATAAGTTCTCAAACCAAATATATTTTAAGAGAAAACTATTCTTGTGCCTGAATGGCTGTGATCACGACGGTGTTGAACACATCATCGACGGTACAGCCGCGGCTAAGGTCATTGACGGGTTTGTTGAGTCCCTGAAGCATCGGGCCGATGGCGACTGCCCCTGTTTCTCTTTGGACAGCTTTATAAGTATTGTTTCCGGTATTTAGATCAGGAAAAATCAAAACTGAAGCATTTCCTGCAACTTCTGAATTTGGCATTTTTTGGCGACCTGTCGCAGGGTCCACCGCAGCATCATATTGAATAGGGCCTTCAACCTTGATGTCGGGCCTTCTTGATTTGACGATTTCAGTTGCCTTTCTGACCTTGTCCACGTCTTCCCCTGTACCTGATTCCCCAGAAGAGTAGGACAGCATGGCTACCCTTGGTTCTATTCCGAATCGCTTGCTAGTATCTGCTGAAGAAATAGCAATTTCGGCTAGTTCTTCTGAAGTTGGGTTGATATTGATGGCGCAATCACCAAATACCGTCACCCTGTCCTGAAGGCACATGAAGAAAACAGAAGATACCAATGAGATTCCAGGCTTGGTTTTGATAAATTGAAGCGCAGGACGGATAGTATGTGCGGTGGTATGGATTGCTCCTGAAACCATTCCGTCCGCGTGGCCTTTATGGACCATCATCGTTCCATAATAAGCGCCATCGGTCATCAGGTCCCGAGCTACCTCCAAAGGCATGTTTTTCCCTTTTCGGAGCTCGTAGAGGGTATTGGCATAATCTTCAAAATTGGTAGAATCTTGTGGATTGATAATCTGACAATTGTCCCTGGTAAGGTTCAAACCAAGCCTGCTGATGCTCGCAAAGATTTCCTGAACATTGCCAAGAAGTGTGATTTTCACCACTTTTTGCTTCACGAGTCGGTCTGCGGCCTTCAATATCCTATCGTCTTTTCCTTCCGGCAATACGATGTGTTTCTTTTTGTTTTTTGCCCATTTGACAAGTTGAAACTGAAACATCCTTGGGGTCATGCCCACACCCACGAAATTGATCATTTCTTTTTCCAGCGCTTCAGTATCAATATATTTTCTAAAAGTATTGATCGCTCCCATGATTTTATCGGGGCAATCCGGACTGATCTTGGAATGGATGGCAGCTACTTTAGTCGCTGCATAAAAAGAGGGATCGTCCACTCTCAACATCGGAAGGTTTACATCTGAGCCTTCGATTAGTTTGATGACAGAATCAGCGATTTCAAAACCCCCGGTCAGTACCATTCCTGCCATTTTCGGAAAGTTTTGGGAATGATTGGCTTGAAGGGAAGCCAAGATGATATCGGCCCTGTCTGCAGGTGTGACGATCAGAACATTCTTTTTGATGTGTTTGAGAAAGTTTGAAATCTGCATCGCACCAAAAATGAAGTGGTCCACGGGATTAGAAAGAAATTGTTCTCCAAACATGACTTCTGCCCCAAGGTGTTCTTTGATTTCCTTCATGGAAGGGCTTTTTAGCTCCTGTATTTTTGGAATCACAGCCAAGATGATATCCTTATTCAATTGGTTTTGCAAGCTCTTTTTGATCTCTTTTCTGAATTCATCATCCACCTTATTGATCACTACTGCCAACACTTTTACCTTCCTTTGCAGGAAATTATTTATAGTCACTATGGCCGAGGTGATTACCTGTGCCGCCGATTTACCATCTCCCGAAAGGACAATAATGACAGGTGAACCTAGGTTTTTTGCAATAGCAAGGTTGGCATCAAATTCAAAAGCTGTCCCTTCTCCCAAAAAATCACTTCCTTCAATGATCGTGAAATCATATTCTTCTTCCAGTACTTTGTATTTGCTGATGATGGTATCAATTATTTCTCCCTGCTGTCCCGCTTCGATAAGATGGTTTGCCTCTTCTCTGGTGTACCCGTATGATTTTTCGTATTGGATCGGAAGGTTGAAATGTTGTATGAGTGTTTCGAAATGAGGATCCTTTTTGACTCCGGGATTGTGGTTGATGATGGGTTTGAAATACCCGATTTTGTGTGCTTTGGAAAGCAGCATATCTACCAATCCGAGGGCAACAATTGATTTTCCACTAAAGGGCTGTGTTGTGGCAATAAAAATGCTTTTGTTGGTTTCCATAGAAAACGGTTTTTTGAATCAGGTACAAAATTAGAATGCCAGGAGGACTCCAAACTTGATGAAAATACTATATAATCATGATTAAAATCATATTTTTTCTTCAATCACCCCTTTTGTGACAAGATGTCTACCGGCGGCTTTGTCCAGACTTACATTGATCTCAAAACTCACCAAGATAATCAGGGAAGTGATAAATAGCCAAAGCATGACAGCAATCATTGCACCTATGGAGCCGTAAAGCTTATTGTAAGTAGCGAAATTATTCAGGTAAAAAGAAAACAGATAAAAACCGAAAGTAATCAAAATGCCTCCAGTGAGAGATCCTGTAGAAAAAAACTTCCATTTGTCATGGACGGCAGGAGCAAACCTGAAAATAAATGCAGTAGCAATCAAGAAAACCGACAACAAAACCAAGAATCTAAAGAAGGTCAACATATAAACATACAAGTTGCTAGATACCATGTCCCATTCTGAAATCCTGTAAAGAATGCTGCCTCCTAAAATCATGATCAATACAGCCCCGCATATGGCCAAAACCAAAATCATAACAATGCTAACGGCAATCAACCTGGTCATCCAAAAAGACCTGTTTTCTTTTGTCCTATATACCGCGTTGAAGGCATTCATCATAGAAACCACCCCATTGGTAGATAAGAATAAGGCCAGAAAAAACCCCAGAGACAATAAGCTCTGTCTGGGTTTGCTGACAATATCCATGATCGTAGCCTCAGCTTCCTGGTAGACGCTGGAAGGGATAAACTCTGCAATGAATAACAGAATGTTTTGGGTAGTGACATTGGGAAAAAACAAACCTATGTAAGGTATCATATTCAAAAGAAAAAGTAGAAGAGGAAACATCGCCACTGTAAAACTGAAAGCCATAGCGCCTGCCCTTTCGGTAATTTCATCTTTACGCATCTGAAACATGAATATCCTACCTACATCGTAAAGGTTTTGGTCAGGATTTCCAAAATGAAATTTTCTAAGAAACTTAGCTTTTCTGGTAAATCTGATCGATAATAAGCGGATCCTCTTTTTCACTTAAAAATGGATTACTGGAAATATGGACGTAATAAATCTAACAAATATTGGGAAGGTCTGCAGGGTTTGTGGCTTTCTTTTTTCAAAAAAGTCAAAGCAGTCCAGCCTTTGGTAATCAGTTCACCGGATTCATTGCTGACTTCATACTCAAACTTAATCCTGATTCCCGGCATTTCGGGGATGATTGTTTTGATGGTCAGCAGCTCGTCATATTTACCCGGTTTGATAAATTGGGTATGTAGGTCCAATACCGGCATGATGATCCCGTCATCCTCCATCTGCTTGTATGAAAAACCTGCAGATCGAAGCGCTTCGACCCTTGCCACTTCAAAATACATGGCGTAGTTTCCATAATACACATATCCCATTTGGTCTGTTTCTGCGTACCGGACTCTTATTTTGGTTTCAGCTTGGAACATGTTAGAATATTTTTGATTTGTTTAATGCAGCTTGGTACCTGCGGGCATTATTCATGTGTTCATTGTAATCTTTTGCAAAGGCATGGTAACCTGAAAAGTCCTCCTTGGCGCAGAAATATAAATAGTCGTGGTCTTCATAATTCAAGACAGCTTCAAGTGCCGAGATCTCTGGGAGGTTAATCGGTCCCGGGGGTAACCCCGGATATTTATAAGTGTTGTAGGGACTGTCGATTTCCTTATGGACATTCAAAACTCTTTTTAGATTGAAATCTCCAACAGCAAAAACAAGGGTTGGATCCGCCTGAAGTGCCATGTTAATTCTGAGTCTATTCAGATACACGCCGGCTACCTTTGGTCTTTCATCTGATTTTTGAGTTTCGGCTTGTACAATCGAGGCCAAAGTGGAGACTTCGTTTTGGGTTAAGCCCAGGTTTTCGGCTTTGGTCAACCTGACTTCTGTCCAAAAATTTCCATACTCCTTATACATCCTATCGAAAAGCTTGTCCGCGCTAGTATTCCACCATATCTCATAGGTATTTGGGATAAACATTCCCATGATGGTTTCTTCTTCAAAGCCAAACTTGTCCATGTACACAGAATCTGTGATCAAATCAAGAAATTCTTCCTGACTGATTTCAAGATTTTTGGTGATTTTTTCTGCAAGGTCCTCTTTCGTTCTGACATTATTAAATGTAAGTTTTACGGGTGTCTGACTGCCTGACCGCAGGAGTCTGATCAGGTTGAGGTTATTGGTTTTGGCAGGGATAGTATATAGGCCGGATTTTACAGCTTCCTGATATCCAAGTACCTTGGCGACAAAACTGAAAGTGATCAAGTCATGGATAACTTCATTTTGGTATAAACTGTCAGAAACCATCTGGAAGGTAGCATTGCTCGGGATTTTTAAGATATAAGGCTCTTCTTTGTCAGTAAGCGCATTTGGGCTGAAAAATGCCTGGTAAAAATAGAAAGACAAAGAGGTGATGAGGACTGAGAAAGTCACTACTGCGATAAGGTAATATTTTGTTTTGTTGTCTTTGAACATAAAATTTGATGGCAATAACAGAATAACCGCAAAAATAGAGATTTTTGTTCAAGGGCTGGCAATTCCTTTATACCTATGGCAAAAACCATTCAAGTGACCTGTGCTATCATACTCCACGAAGGAAAGATTCTTGTAGCCCAAAGAGGTAAAAAAATGAACTTACCATTAAAATGGGAATTTCCAGGCGGAAAAATTGAAGCAAACGAATCAGCTGAAGCTTGTTTGATCAGAGAAATCAAAGAAGAACTCAACATTGAAATAGAGATAAAAATGGCATTCAAAAGTAACTTTCATTCTTATGAAGAAGGAAAGGAAATTGAACTTATTCCTTTTCTTTCTGGCTATATAAGTGGACATTTGATTGTCAAAGAGCATCAGCAAATCCAATGGATTGAACCTGAAAATCTTCTAATTCTTGATTGGGCCGACGCTGATGTTCCAATAGTGAATGACTTTATCGAATGGTTTAAAGTAAACCATTGACCTAACCAACGAATTTCAAAGCTGACATGGCTGCTGAATTTATTAAACTATACCCTGAAAATCCTGACCCAAGGAAAATACAGAAAATCGTCGATATTCTTCTGGATGGGGGAGTAATCATTTATCCTACAGATACTGTTTATGGGATGGGCTGCAATATCCACAACCTCCGGGCTGTGGAACGGATTGCCCAGATCAAAGGCATAAAAGTGAAAAAACATAATTTTTCATTTATCTGTTATGACCTGAGCAATATTTCTGAATATACGCGTGCATTGAGTACCCCAGTTTTCAAAATAATGAAAAAGGCATTGCCTGGACCATATACATTCATATTAGAAGCAAACAATGCTGTTCCTAAAATTTTGAACAGTAATAAAAAAACCGTAGGAATCAGGGTTCCTGACCATGCCATTCCAAGGCTTTTGGTCAAGGAATTAGGCTCTCCTATATTGACCACTTCCATCCATGATGAAGATGAGGTCATTGAATATAGCACAGATCCCGAGTTGATCTATGAAAAATTCAGAGATTTGGTTGACGTGGTCATAGATGGTGGATATGGAAATAATGTAGCATCTACTATTTTGGACTGTACAGGGGAGGACATTGAAGTAGTCCGTCAGGGATTGGGATCCGTGGAGGATCTGTTCTGATTGCTTGCGAGCTTAATAATTGATTTTGAACCGAAAAGATTAATAATCGAATAAATCTCAAATTAGACCAAGTATCCTTTGAATAAAGAAACGACTATCATCACCGACCTTTTTTACTTGCCTCCTATAGAATATTTCGTCGCTATCCAGGACTTTGAAGAGATTCAGATTGACCCAACGGAGAATTTTCAAAAGCAGACATTTAGAAATAGGACTCACATCCTTTTGGCAAATAAAGAAGATGTATTGACGGTTCCGGTGATTGGAAGTAGCAAAAAGCAACTTTACAAGGATGTAAAAATCGATTACAGCCAAAAGTGGAAAAATGTCCATTTGAGGGGTATTCAGAGCGCGTATGGCAAAGCTCCGTTTTTTGAATATTTCTTCCCATACTTTGACCAGGTGTTTGGGAAAAATCTGACGTTTTTGTTTGATGTCAATATGGAACTACTGACAGTTTGTCTGAAACTTCTAAAGGTGAAATCTAAGTTGCGTTTGGAGTCAAGAATCGACTTTTCACCCAAATCAGCCGATATAAGAGGAATTATCCAAGCCAAAGAAAGATATAGCCAGCGAGACATCATGACACCCGACATTTACCCGCAAATGTTTGGCTTAGACTTTGTTCCCAACCTGAGCATCATCGATTTGTTGTTTTGCATGGGGCCTGAATCCAAAGAAGTTATTAGGCAATCAAAAAAAAATCATTGAACAATCTGCAAATAGATTGTGTTTTTAAAACAAATTCGGTAACATTATTACAGATTTAAAATAAAATTAAGAAAGGAAATACATGGAAGCAAAATTTTCAAACAGGGTCAAAGAGGTGATCTCTCTCAGTCGTGAAGAAGCATTGCGATTAGGGCATGATTACATCGGTACAGAGCACCTCTTGCTGGGTATGATTCGAGAAGGAGAAGGAGTGGCTGTTTCCATATTGAAGAAGTTGGGCGTCCCTCTTGACGATCTTCGTAATTCTATCGAAAGGGCTGTCAAAGGAACCGCGACGCATAATGTGAAAAATCTTGCCAACATACCGTTGACTAGGCAGTCCGAAAAGGTTTTGAAAATAACCTATTTGGAGGCCAAAATATTTAAAAGTCAGCTTATTGGTACTGAGCATTTACTGTTATCCATCCTAAGAGATGAAGACAATATAGCAACCCAGATCCTCCACAAGTTTGATACCAACTATGACTCTGTAAAAGAGATGTTGGAATTCCAGACAGACTCCGCCCCAAGAGCAAAAGCAGAAGCTGATGACCCCGATGAGGACGGATCAAAGTTGTTTGGCTCATCAGGAAGCTCTTCGGGAGCATCCAAGACAACAGGGGAAAAATCAAGAACTCCTGTATTGGATAATTTTGGTCGTGACCTCACCAAAATGGCCGAGGATGACAAGCTTGACCCGATCATTGGTAGAGAAAAAGAAATCGAAAGGGTAGCTCAGATTCTTTCAAGAAGAAAGAAGAACAATCCTATCCTTATCGGTGAACCGGGTGTTGGGAAAACTGCTATCGCGGAAGGGCTTGCCTTGAGAATCGTACAGAAGAAAGTTTCCCGTGTGTTGTTCAATAAGCGCGTTGTTACTTTGGACTTGGCATCGCTAGTGGCAGGGACAAAATATAGAGGCCAATTTGAAGAGAGAATGAAGGCCGTAATGAACGAACTTGAAAAATCCCCCAATGTGATCTTGTTTATTGATGAGCTACATACCATTGTAGGTGCCGGTGGTGCAAGTGGATCTTTGGATGCTTCCAATATGTTCAAACCTGCTTTGGCAAGGGGTGAAATCCAATGTATTGGAGCCACCACTTTGGACGAATACAGACAGTATATCGAAAAAGACGGAGCTTTGGCAAGAAGATTCCAAATGGTGATGGTAGATGCCACCACACCTGAAGAGACCATCCAAATCCTCAACAACATCAAGGATAAATACGAAGATCACCATAATGTAATCTATACTCCTGAGGCTATTGAAGCCTGTGTAAAGCTATCTGACAGGTATATCTCTGACAGGTTCCTTCCTGACAAAGCCATAGACATCCTTGATGAAGCAGGAGCGAGGGTTCACATCAACAATATTCATGTTCCGGAAGATATCTTGCGACTTGAGGAAGAGGTTGAGAAAATCAAAGTAGAGAAAAACAGGGTTGTCAAAAGCCAGAAATATGAAGAAGCAGCCCAACTGAGAGACAAGGAGAAGAAACTTCTTGAGCAACTTGAGAATGCCAAAGCTAAATGGGAAGAAGATAGCAAAACCAAAAGATACATTGTGGAAGAAGATAATGTAGCAGAAGTGATTGCCATGATGACCGGTATTCCCGCGAAGAGAATTGCCCAAAATGAAGGTTTGAAACTTCTGAACATGAATGAAGAACTTCAGGCAAAAGTTATCGGTCAGGAAGAAGCTATCAAAAAGCTTTCAAAAGCAATTCAAAGAACAAGAGTGGGATTGAAAGACCCCAAGAAGCCAATTGGTTCATTCATCTTCCTTGGTCCTACAGGTGTCGGAAAGACAGAGCTTGCAAAGATGTTGGCCAATTATCTTTTCGATAAAGATGATGCGCTGATTAGAATCGACATGTCTGAATATATGGAAAAATTCAGCGTCTCCCGACTAGTGGGAGCGCCTCCGGGATATGTGGGTTATGAAGAAGGTGGACAGTTGACAGAGAAAGTCAGAAGAAAGCCCTATTCTGTGGTACTACTTGATGAAATCGAAAAGGCGCACCCCGATGTTTTTAATATTTTGCTTCAAGTATTGGATGACGGTATTCTAACAGATGGATTGGGTAGAAGGGTGGATTTCAGAAATACCATCATCATCATGACATCCAATATAGGTGTCAGGGATTTGAAAGATTTTGGTGCAGGTATAGGTTTTGCCTCTAAAGCAAAAACCACTAGCATGGATGATGTAATGAAATCCACTATCCAAAGTGCATTAAAAAAAGCTTTCAGTCCCGAATTCTTAAACAGATTGGATGATGTGGTTGTGTTTAATTCTCTGGATAAAGAGCATATCCATAAGATCATTGATATCAGTTTGAGCAAGTTGTTCAAAAGAATCACCGACTTAGGTTATGCGATCCAATTAACCGATAAAGCCAAAGATTTCTTGGCTGAAAAAGGTTATGACCAACAATATGGCGCAAGACCATTAAACAGGGCAATTCAGAGGTATCTCGAAGATGCATTGGCTGAAGAAATACTCAAAGGAGAACTTTCTGAGGGTGATGTGATTATGGCAGATTACTCGGGAGAGGGTGACCAATTGACAATAACAGTTGAAAAAAAGGAAAAAGCAGGGTAAAATTTTATCCTGAAGATTTAAAAAAGGCGGACAAGAAGTTGTTCGCCTTTTTTTATTGAAATTTTTCAAAATGAAAAAACGACTTCAGAAAGCTTTCAGTAGAAAGTAATTATTTTCTTACCTTTCCATTCAGATTTATTTCTTTTGATCAAATGAATTACCGTTTTTACTTTACCCTTTCAGCAATTTTTCTTTTTTCTTGTGGAGAAAAAGAATCTCCCGAAAATGACACAGATCTCGCCGTACCTTTCAAGACTGATTATAAAATAAGTAACTTGGAAACGGCTGGGTTTTTTGAAAATACTGCCCATGCAAAAGGGAAAGTAGCATTGAAGGAAGGTTCAGGGCTGGCTTATAGCAGGCAAAATCCCGGATTTATCTGGACAATACAGGATAAGGGTAACAGCAATATTATTTACCTTATAGATGCAGCGACAGGGGAGAATATTGCAGAGTATCAAATAAAAAACACCAAAAATAGAGATTGGGAAGATATAGAAATCAGCGTTGGTCCCTTACCAGGAAAAAGCTACTTGTATATAGGAGACACCGGAGACAATAATCTTGAATATGAAGAGTATGTGGTATATAGATTCGAAGAACCCAAATTTGAGGAAGCCCATCGATACCAATCCAATACTCTGGAAATTCCGATAGATCAAATTGTTTTTGAATATCCTAGGAAAAGCCATGATGTGGAGACTTTAATGGTAGATCCTCTTACCAAGGATATCTTCTTGGTTACCAAGCGTGACCTTTTCTCCTTGCTTTATACCCTGCCTTATCCACAGCATACCGATAAAAAAAACAAGGCGGTTCTTAGAGGTACCTTTTCATTTAGAGTCGCTACTGCAGGTACCGTATCAGAAGATGGTGGCGAAGTACTGATCAAAACTTACGATAAGATTTTTTATTGGAAAAGGTCGGAAGGGCAATCTTTTCCTGAATTATTGGCGACAGTTCCCTTGTTGGCGCCATATGAGAGAGAAGTACAGGGAGAGGCGATTTGTTTTGATGAGAAAGGGGGATATTTCACCCTGAGCGAATGGAGTGATGGCATAGTTCCTGAATTGAACTATTACAGAAGAAAATAACCTGATAGGCTGAATTTAATTTGTCAGATTTTGTTGTTTATAAGGTGTGTCAGAGTATTTCTGAGCTATGAACCCACTTTTGGTTTGGAATCATAACAATAATTAACTTTGCCAAACCCCAAAAAAACCGAACTTTGTCGATTAAAGTAAAGAGAGACTGAAATGAGTTATTACATGAAATTGCTTTTGTTTTTATATTTTTTCCCATCGATGCTGATGCTGAATATCCCCCAGCCAAAATTGGTCAGGCTTGAAAAGAAAGCAGTGCAGGGTATTTTTTCAAATCAGATCAATGTAGGTTTGTTGGAAAATAAAGAGATTGATGAGGCGAGTGGCATGGCATTTTCAAGGAAGCATGATGGCTTGATATATACCCACAATGATAGTGGAGGAGGAAGAAAAATTTTCGTGATTGACTCTCTAGGAAAAGGGTTTGGTGTGTTCAAACTTAAAGGAGTTTGGAATCGTGATTGGGAGGATATTGCCGTAGGTCCAGGGCCTGACAAGAACCTGAGTTATATATATGTCGGAGAAATTGGCGACAATCAAGCGCGGTATACCAATATTTTCATTTACCGAATCCCAGAACCGGAAGAATTTATTGAGGGTATGGAATTAGAACCCGAGGTTTTGAAGTTGAGTTATCCTGATGGAGCAAAAGATGCTGAGACCCTGATGATTGATCCTATTTCCAAAGATATTTTTATCCTATCTAAAAGAGACAGTTTGAATATCCTATACAAAACAACGCAAGAGGCTTTTGAGAGCAAAGAAGCTGTTTTGGAAAAAGTAATGGAATTGCCCTTTACCATGTCGGTGGCAGGGGATATTTCGCTAGATGGCAAGGAGATTTTGATCAAAAACTATTTCACTGTTTATTTTTGGAAGAGAAATGAAAATGAATCAGTGGTTGATGCATTGAGGCGTGATCCTGTGATATTACCTTATAGGCCTGAACCTCAGGGTGAAGCCATTGCTTTTCATCCCAATGGTAAAAGCTATTTTACGCTAAGTGAGAAAAGATTCAACATTGAACCGGTTTTATACCGCTATAATAGAAAGTAGTTTTTATCCATTAAACCTTCATGACAAATCAAACTACTTCCCACATCTTAATGGTCAGACCGGCCAATTTTGGTTTTAATCCCGAAACCGCGGAAAACAATTTTTACCAGAAAAAAGATGACCGTGATTCTATTGAAATCAATAGGATTGCCCAAAGTGAGTTTGATGGATTTGTTTCCCTGCTTCAAGAAAAAGGAGTCGATGTCTTGGTTGTCGAGGATACAGCTCTGCCAAAAAAAACTGATGCAGTTTTTCCAAATAATTGGTTTAGCAGTCATCAGGATGGTAAATTGATTCTTTACCCTCTGTTTTCTCCAAATAGGAGGTTGGAAAGAAGAAAAGACATCGTCGAAACCCTCATCCAAAGGGGATTTAGAATAAGTGAAATTGTTGATTTGACTTTTTTTGAACAGGACAACCAGTTTCTTGAAGGAACGGGAAGCTTGATTTTGGACAGAATAAATAAGGTAGCGTATGCCTGCAGATCTCAAAGAACACATCAAATTCCATTGGGATATTTTGGAAAGTTAATGGGATATAAGATTGTTGACTTTGATGCGTCACAAATTATTAATGCTGTGGTATCGCCAATTTACCATACCAATGTGATGATGCATGTTGGTACCGAGATAGCAGTTGTCTGTTTGGATAGTATTCCTCTTGCCTCCGAAAAACTTAAAGTCCAGGACTACCTCGAAAGAACAGGTAAGAAAATGATTCCTATTACTGCTAGACAAAAATTTCAGTTTGCAGGAAATATGTTGGAAATTCAAAACAAAAAAGGAGAAAAATTCACGGTGATGTCTGATTCTGCATTTCAATCACTCGGTGAGGTCCAAATCAACACTATCAAAAGATACACGGAAATCGTTGTCCCGAAAATTCCAACTATTGAAAAAATTGGTGGAGGAAGTGTCCGGTGTATGATTGCAGAAATCTTTTTACCTTCAGTGTAAGCCGCTTATTTTGACGGGTTTTATCTTGATAGTGTCTACTTCTATATTTCTTGTCCCTGCATTGGTCTTGAAATTTTCAATTACTTCAAGGACATCATAGTCTATAACCTTTGATTTGGAACCATCTATAATGACGTGCTTTCCTTCAGGTATTTCTTCAAGGGCCTTTATCAGCGCTCCTTTGTTTAAAAAGCTTACTTCTTCTGAAAGAACAATTCTAATAGACCCGTCAAGTTCCTCTGTCCTATCATCAAGAAGATAAGAGTTTTGGTAATTTCTCAATAGTATAAATACCATTGCTATTCCCATTCCTAACCCAATACCTATCAAAAGATCGAAAAGAACTATGCCCAATATCGTAATGATAAAAGGGAGAAATTGATCCCATCCTAGCTTGGCCTGACTCTTGAAGAGTGAAACTTTGGTGAGTTTGTAACCAACCATAAGCAAAATAGCAGCAAGGGATGCCAATGGAATCAAATTTAGAAGTCCTGGAATAAAAATGACACTTGCAAATAGCAAAAATCCATGAAATACTGCGGATAGTTTTGTCCTACTTCCTGCAGTCACATTGGCTGAACTCCTTACAATCACTGAGGTCACCGGCAGACCTCCTACAAATCCGTTAATTACATTACCGACTCCCTGTGCTAAAAGTTCTCTATTGGGAGGCGAAACTCGCTTCTGAGAATCTATTTTATCAGCAGCCTCTAGACTCAAAAGAGTTTCTAAACTAGCGATGATCCCAATGGTCACAGCTGCAAGCCAAACATCGGTGCTGCCAAGCTGGGAAAAATCAGGGAAAGTGAACAAGCTAATAAATCCATCAAAAGACTGTACTACAGGAAGTACCACTTTGTCTTCATTACTCAAATACAAATTGGGAACAAAAAATTTAAAGTATTTATTGAGTCCGATACCCAGCAAAACCACTACCAATGGACCCGGGATCAATTTGGTAAATGAAAGCTTTTTGATGAAAGGTCTGTCCCATAAAATCAGGATACCTATTGACACAAATGAAATGATGATAGCACCAAAATCAAACGTTTTGGATAAATTCCCAAGACTTAAGACAGCATCCCAGTCATTTATAAAAGGTATATAATTTTCAAGCTCCTTGGTTTCATTTACCCCAAATGCATATGGGATCTGCTTGATAATCAATATTATACCAATTCCGGCAAGCATTCCTTTGATTACTGAAGTTGGAAAATAATAGCCAATAACCCCGGCTTTTAAAACCCCAAAGGCAATCTGAATAATTCCGGCCAATACAACAGCCGACAGAAATACTTCAAAACTTCCAAGTTCCGTGATGGCATTGAGTACAATAACCGTCAATCCGGCAGCAGGACCCGAAACAGAAGTATGTGATCCTGATAATGAGCCGATTACAATCCCTCCAATAATTCCTGCTATAATTCCTGAAAACAGAGGTGCTCCAGAGGCCAATGCAATCCCAAGGCAAAGCGGAAGTGCCACCAAAAATACAACCAACCCTGCAGGTAGGTCATTGCCGAGGTATGAATAAATACTTTTTTGCATTGAATTTTAAATAAATTGGGGTTAACTGAGGCTAAAAATATCATTTTTAACCACAGGGTAAAGAATTTTTAGGATAAAAGGAATTATATTTTTACTTCCCATGCCTAACTTAGTACGTAGGATCAATCAAAACATTGAAAATAAATTTTGATTTTTTTAATAAATGCCTGTAAAATTGAATGGACTGATTTGGTAAAGTTCCTCTTTGATGGCATCAGACACATTCAATGTAGAGATAAATTGTTTTATTGAAGTTTCTGTAATTTTTTCATTTGTCCTGGTCAATTCCTTCAAAGCTTCATAAGGTTTTGGATAACCTTCTCTTCTTAGGATAGTTTGAATGGCTTCTGCTACGACGGCCCAATTGTCCTCAAGGTCTGCATGAATGGCAGCGCGGTTGAGTTCAAGTTTTCCAAGTCCTTTTTCCAAGGATTCGAACGCTATCAACATGTGTCCCAAAGGCACCCCGATCACCCTTAAGACGGTGCTGTCCGTCAGATCCCTCTGCAACCTGCTGATAGGGAGTTTGGCAGCCAAATGCTCCAATAGTGCATTGGCAATCCCTAAGTTTCCTTCAGCATTTTCAAAATCAATAGGGTTGACTTTATGTGGCATTGCAGAAGATCCTATTTCGCCGGCCTTGATTTTTTGTTTGAAATAGTTCATAGCTACATATTGCCAAACATCTTTGGATAGGTCCAAAAGGATGGTATTGATTCTCTTTAACCCATCAAAAAGAGCAGCAAGGTTATCATAATGTTCTATTTGGGTTGTAGGATAACTTCTTTCCAAACCCAAATAATTGGAAACAAAATCATCCGCAAACCCATGCCAATCAGTTGAAGGATAAGCCACAAAATGGGCATTAAGATTTCCAGTCGCTCCGCCAAACTTTGCTGAGTAAGGCACTAGATTAAGTTGTTTCAATTGTTTTTCAAGACGTACTACAAATACCCTGATCTCTTTTCCCAAGCGGGTAGGAGAAGCAGGCTGTCCATGAGTCTTGGCAAGCATCGGGATTTCTTTCCAGTCTTTAACTTGGGATTGGAGTTTGGAAATCACTCGTTCTAAGGAAGGTAAGATGATATCGTTCAATCCGTTTTTCAACATCAATGGAGTTGCGGTATTATTGATGTCCTGCGAAGTCAAACCGAAATGGATAAATTCTTTGAATTCTTGCAATTGAAGGCTGTCAAATTTTTCCTTGATGAAATATTCGACTGCTTTGACATCATGGTTGGTGGTCTTTTCTGTTTCTTTGATGATTTCGGCATCTGAAATCTGAAATCCTGATACTATTTTTCTTAAGGCAGGGAAAAGAGACTTGTCAAAATTTTCCAATTGGGGAAGAGGCAGTTCGCAAAGTGCAATAAAATATTCGATCTCGACGTGTACCCTATATTTGATCAATGCAAACTCAGAAAAATAGGAACGCAGGGAGGCAGTTTTGTTTCCATACCGGCCGTCAATTGAGCTCACGGCCGTCAGATTTGTCAATTCCATAAAGGTTGATTTTGATTTTAAGCTGCAATTTAGGCTTTCAGTCTGAAATACTAGGTGAAAATTTCATTTATTGATTTTTAGATCTCCCACATCCTGAATTGTATTTTCAAAGAATCACTTACTCTTAGGAATTTATATAATCTTTTTGATGGATATACTCTTCCTTGCTATGGATCCTATATTCTTCTTCATTCGGGACGGATTCAGAGCTATCGGGGCCAAGCCGAAACACCCCTGCCTGTCGTAGGGCAAGAGATGTACCGGGAAATTAAGTACTCAGACAAGAATTAAAATTGGATATCCTATTTACTGTCATCATTGTGTATAAACATATTCTTTCTAAATTCCTTTGACATTTGTCGAACCTGTTTCTCTTTAATTTGTTAAGTAGAGAGATATAATCTGTCATCAAGGTAAATAAATACAAAATGGTACATTAATTTTGGGCTCTCCCCGGGATTAACTGGAAAAACGAAATTGGGAATGTTTAATTTATTCAAGAAAAAGAAGGAAGAAAATAAAAGAGGTGATCAATATTTATCTCTTAAGGTTAGGGAAGTTGTAAAAGAAACTCCTGATACTGTCACCATTTATTTTGAGCAACCTGAACCATATCTGGATTATAAACCAGGTCAATACCTTACTGTAATTTTGGAATTGGGTGGTAAGGAAGAGAGAAGGTCTTATAGCCTTTGTACTTCGCCCTTTACCGACCCACATCCTGGGATCACGGTAAAAAAGGTCAAAGGAGGTTTGGTTTCCAATTACCTTAACGAACAGGTACGTCCCGGGAAAACCCTCGAAATAATGAAACCTCTAGGGAATTTCACCACTGATTTTCATTCCAAAAACAAAAATCATTTTGTAATGGTAGCCGGTGGAAGTGGCATTACTCCGATTATGGGTTTGACAAAATCAGTGTTAGTCAACGAACCGTTATCTAAAGTGACTTTGATTTACTGTAGTCGTTCGGAAGAGCAAATTATCTTTAAGAAACAGATTGAATCTTTAGAATCCAAGTACGAAGGTAAATTACAGGTAGTGCATGTTCTCAGTCAGCCCTCAGGAGATTGGACAGGATTGAAGGGCAGATTGAAGAAAGATATGGTAAAAACCATCCTTTCTGAAAGTGATTTTCCTGAAATTGAAGAATCCAAATGTTTCGTTTGCGGTCCTGATGGAGTAATGGATACTGCACTAGCAGGCCTGGCAGAAATGGGCATCGATCAAAAATCCATTCATAAAGAAAGTTTCTACCTTGATTTGGATGCCAAAGAGGAAGAACTCAAATCTCAAGGTAAATTGTCTCCTGAGTTGACAAGGGAAATCGAGGTAGTAGTAGAAGGCCAAACTTATTCTTTTGAGGTTCCTGCCGGCAAAACGATTTTGGAAGCTGGCTTGGATAGGGAAATAAATATGCCGTATAGCTGCCAAAGTGGTCTTTGCACTGCCTGTAGGGGAAGGCTGGTATCTGGTAAAGTGGATATGATTGAGGATGCAGGATTGAGCGCAAGTGAAATTGAAGCCGGATATGTTCTTTGCTGTTCCTCTAAGCCAGCCAGTTCTGATATCAAAATTGTAATCGAATAGGACCTTGGAAAACCTCCAAATACGAAAAATATACGATAATCTGGAACGGAATGTGTTGGTAATGATCGCCATTCCGATTCCTTTTTTTGGCTTTGTGTATTTGAATTCTGAAAACCCAATTGTTTTTTTGGAAATTCCTCAAATTGCCGAATTTTGGGAATATTTTGGGTTAGGAATGGTTTTTACAATTCTTGTAGCGCAATATTTGATTTTTCAGAAGGAGACAAAATATATCGCCGCCTCAGATTTCGACCTAAATAGAAAGCTGTTTTCTTATTCCAAAGTATCGGTTAAGAGATTTAAAATCTTGTTTTTTGCTGCTTTGATGGCGGCAGGAGGTTTGTTGTTATTTGGTAATGCCGGATTCACGATAGCCTTTGCCATTACCTTGGTGTTTTTTTCAGCAGCCAAGCCCTCACCCGACAGGATAATCAGGTCATTGAAATTGAAAGGTGAAGAAAAAGACCTTGTGGATGGGTTGAAAAAAAGGGAATAGAAGAAACAGCCAAGAATCGCAAATGGCTATTTTGCTTCCGTGTCATGTCTTTTGGGAATTTCAGGGTTGACAAAGGTAAAGCCTCTTGCTTCATCTCCTTCAAAAAAATCTACCTGCATCCCCATCAAAAACATGTAGTGTTTTTTTTCAATCAATACATGAATGCCTCCTATATCAAACTTCTGATCACCTTCCTTGGGTTTGTCAAATCCCAAGAGGTAAGACATTCCGCCACAGCCGCCTCCTTTGACTCCCACTCTAAGGGAATAATCTGAAGGGATATTTTTATTTTCAATGATATCTCTGATTTCGGCTTGTGCCTTTTCAGTGATTTTTATTGGAATCAACATACTTATTTAATTCGCTTAATGCTAGGGAAGTTCAAATTTAGGTTTTAAAAATATCAATTGTCAAAGTTTTATTGCGTCTATTATTTTCTGATATTCGGATCAAAATGTAATAATTCTATGGAGTATCTCGCTGATTTATTGAAAATTGTTTTGCCGGCAGGATTGGTTATATATGGGATGTACCTGACTGTCATGTCTTTCCTTCAAAAGGATAGGGAAAAGTTGTTGCTAGATCTAAAAACTCAAAACACACAAACGATTTTACCTGTCAGATTGCAAGCCGGCGAAAGGTTATGCCTATTGTTGGAAAGAATCACCCCAAACAACCTTGTCAGAAGGGTAAACAATCCCGAATACTCTGCCAGGGAATTTTATACTCAATTGCTCCATGAGGTAAGGGAGGAGTTTAATCATAACCTTTCTCAGCAGGTTTATTTTACTGATGAAACTTGGGAAAGTGTCCGCCGGTCAGTAGAAAGTGTCGTGACCATTATCAACACCGCCATGCAGGATATGCCTGAAGATGCCAGAAGTATAGATCTTGCCAAGCGGGTCTTTCAGCTTACTCTCGATCAAAAAAATGATGCCATCCAAATGGCCTTGAAATCCGTTAAGTCTGAAATAAGAATATTCTTCTAGAGCCATGGCATCATTAAGGGAAAAGACAGTTGATTTTTTTGGAAAGGCCAAAACCCTTTACCTCGAAAAAGCCAACCAAATAGCAGGGGAGGACAGTAAGCTTCAAAAGCTTCTGAAAAATGTCAGTGAAAGGTTGGGTCAGGTATCCCATCATCCAAAGGTGCAGGCAGCTTTGGAACCTATCATGATTTTTAAAAGGATGATTCATGCCCACAGAAGTGGAAAGTTTAAAGTTTCATCCAAAACTCTGGGCCTCATCGTTTTGGGTTTGTTTTATTTCATTACCCCAATAGATATTATTCCTGACTTCATTCCCATTTTAGGTTTTACGGATGATCTTTCCGTTATTCTGGCAGTATTCAATTCTGTAAAGCATGAGGTCGAGGAGTTTTTAAATTGGGAAAAGACCCAGGCTCAATGACTTTGAACTTTTGCATTTCATCTTTTTGGGCGTACTTTACTTGATATGAAAAAAATAGCATTTCTCGCCGGTACCTCAGGTTTGATTGGCATGCAGCTGCTGCACCAGTTGCTTCAGGACAGTTCTTATGATTACCTCATTTCAGTAGGACGTCGCAAACTCGCCTTGAAGCACCACAAGTTGGTACAGGTAGAAGGTGATTTTAGCAAAATCCTAAATTGGGACATTGAATCCAAACTCAGGGAAGAGGACTTGGGTGGGGTATTTTTTCCCATTGTAGATGCCATCAATAAAAAATCCTGTGAAATGCATGCTTTCTGTTCCTTGGGCACCACCATCAAAGTGGCAGGATCGAAGGAGAAATTTTACGAAATTGACCATGATTATGTGATCGGATTTGCATCTTGGACACATACTTTGGGTGTAAATAAATTTTTATATGTCAGTGCCATGGGTGCCAATCCACAGTCTTCGGTTTTTTACAACAAAGTCAAAGGAGAGACTGAAGAGGACCTCAAGGTGATACCATTTGATTATCTTGGTTTGTTTCAGCCTTCATTATTGGTCGGTAACAGGAAAGAATTCCGGTTTGGGGAAGAAGTGGCCAAAATATTGACAAAGCCTTTGGTATGGTTGAAATTGGGAAAATCCTTCCGTCCTATCAATGACAATCAGGTTGCGAAGGCAATGATTCATTATGCCAACCAAACCAAACCGGTAAAAGTTGAGATTATTTCCTCTAAGAAGATGCAGGATTTTTGAGGTATGATAGCAGTGATTCAAAGGGTATCTGAGTCCACAGTCAAAATAGACGGACAGACCAAAGGCCAAATCGGGACAGGATTGATGGTCTTATTGGGAATAGAAGAGGCAGATGGCAATGAGGATATAGAATGGCTAAGTAAAAAAATCGTCAACCTCAGAATTTTCCCCGATGAAAATGGGGTGATGAACAGGAGCATCCTCGAAGTATCAGGAGACATTTTGCTCATCAGCCAATTTACTCTCCATGCAAGTACCAAAAAGGGCAACAGACCCTCTTATATCAAAGCTGCAAAGCCTGATATTGCCGTTCCGATTTACGAGAAATTTATCAGTTATCTTGAAAAGGAATTGGGAAAACCCATCCAAACAGGAGAATTTGGGGCCGATATGAAAGTGGCCCTGGTCAATGATGGTCCGGTCACGATCATTATGGACAGCAAAAATAAAGTTTGAGGAAGAAGTAAAAGTTTACAGTCGCAGTAGGCAGTTTGGTAAAACCCAAAAACTCGACAACGCGATAGCTTGAAAATAATTAGAACCACTACAACCACTACAACAATAGCAACCACTACAACCAACACAACCCCCCTTCATGCCCACGCTAATTTCCATCCAAACAGCCACTGTCAGACAATTTGATAAAGTAGTTTTTGAGAACTTGGATTTTGAATGGAATACAGGTCAACATTGGGCAATTTTGGGGCAATCCGGTGTGGAACTTACGGCTTTTTTGGATACCCTATTGGGTAAAACCATGGTAACTTCAGGTAGGATCCAAAGGACCTTTGCCAAAGAATACCAAGATCAAAAGTCAGAAGCAGGTGAAGTAAACTCATTCAGGGATTTGATTGCCACCGTTTCTCAGCAATATACTTTCAAGAACAAGTCCAATCTTGGGAATTTCTATTTCCAGCAGCGCTTCAACTCGATGGAGTCTGATGAGGCCCTGACTGTGGAAGATTATCTTAAAAGCATAGAAGTAAAAGCGCCTGGTCCATGGAGTTTGTCAAAAGTAATCAGGTTCATGAATTTAGAGCATCTCAAAGACAAATCCCTTATCAAGCTGTCGAATGGAGAGACACGGAGACTTTCTTTTGCCACGGCTTTGATCAAGAATCCAAAAATTCTTTTGATGGACCAGCCGCTTACGGGTTTGGACAAAGAAACAAGGGGTGATTTTGGAGGTATGCTTTCGGATATTATTGCCTCAGGGATCCATGTCCTGATGAGTAGCCACCATAACGAGATTCCATCCGGAATCACCCACGTAGCCATATTGGGTGAAAATAAAATCACAAATGCCGATAAAGCGGAAAAAATAAAAGGAGCGCACCAAAGCTTGCAGTTTGAGAATGACGTTGATCCGGAATTTGTAAAAAGGCTTTTAGGTAAAAATTCAGCATTTACTTTCCAAAAAATACTGGACTTTAAAAATATTGCTGTAAGGTATGGAGACAAACAGATCCTAGAGGGCATCAATTGGACGATTCTTCCCAATGAAAAGTGGGCTTTGAAAGGAGAAAACGGTGCAGGAAAATCCACTCTTCTCAGTTTGGTATTGGGTGAAAATCCTCAAGCCTATGCCAATGAAATATGGCTTTTTGACAGGAAAAGAGGATCAGGAGAAAGTATATGGGATATCAAAAAACAAATTGGATTTGTAGCGCCGGAGCTTTCGAGGTTTTTTCCACCCAATCAAACTTGTATCAAGGTGGTGCTATCGGGATTATTTGATACCATGGGTTTGTTCAAGAAAGTCTCTCAGGATCAGGAAAAATTGGCAATGGATTGGTTGGGATTGTTTCATTTGGAAAATATAGCCAATCGATTGTTAAGTCAGGTTTCACTCGAAAACCAAAGGTTTATCTTGCTTGCAAGGGCTTTGATCAAAAATCCCGAATTATTGGTTTTGGATGAGGCTGCCCAAGGAATGGATGACTTACAAAGGGTCAGGTTCAGAGAAACTGTCGATCTGGTTTGCAAAATTCTGCCGGTTTCGATGATTTATGTGAGTCATTATGAGGAGGATATTCCAAAATGTGTAGATAAAATTTTTAGATTAAAAGGAGGAAAAGCGGTTTTTTGATCCTCAAAGAAGGTCGCTTGCTTCTGTGGGAATTGAAACAGTCTCTATAAAAGTCCCATCATCTTCCAATCTGATTCCTGTCAGGCAGACACCGCCATAAGCCCCTGTGTCAATATTCCAGGAATTTGATTCCTTGCTGTATTTGGGGACTCCGTCCCAATTTGGTGTATGCCCGATTACCTGAAGTTTCCCGGTATTGATCAAAGGCTTTCTGTTCCATAAAAGCCCATTGGTGTTCTTTTGGTCATAGGGATTTCCAAGTCCTGAAAACCCCGCATGTGTTACCTGCACAGAGTCATTTTCCCATATCAAAGGAAGGTCTGTCAACCAAGTCGAGTAGTTGTCCGGATCAATGTGTGCTTCTTCAAACTGCCGGAGGGTTTTGTTTCCTCCATTCGAAAGCCAAACACCTAGCTTATCCTCACCTTTCATGTAATTTATCATCAGCTGTTCGTGGTTCCCTCTCAAAAAATGGGCTTCTTTTTTAAAATTCATCTGAAGTTCAAATGCGAGATGAATAACTGACGGAGACAAAGCCCCTCTGTCTATCAAATCACCCAACTGTATGAGGGTCTCAGATTTTGGATCCCAGTAGTCCAATAAATTTAAAAAGGTATTGAGACACCCGTGAACATCTCCAATAATGAACATTCCCATAAGTTTATAAAGGTTAAAAACAAACAACTTTCTGTAGTTATGAAAAAAAAACAACAAATGATTCTTATTACTTGCTCCAGTTAATAAATTTAATTATAATCACTTCATAATCAATTTTATATCTTCAAAACATTCTAAGGCAAATGTTGTTTTTATTTGGTCATAAATGGATTGATTTATTGATCAAAATCCATAGGTTCTTAAACGATTTAAATTTCCTCAAAGGTTGTATGTTATGAAAAAATCAATTCTAATTCTCTTCTCCTTTTCCCTTTTCTTTTCTGCCTGTGTAAGTCAAAAAGATTATATTGCAGACTATGATTTTAATTATGCGGGTAATTTTAAGAAATATAAAACTTTTGGTTTTGTTAATAACCCATTTCCCGACACGACTACCCATTATCTGACTATTGAAAGGACAATCACCAATAGGCTCGGTTCTCAGGGATTTAAATTACAGCCCGAAAAGCCAGACATTCTGATAAATTATAAGGTTTTTACAGAAGATGTTAAATATAGGGGGTATGAACAGCCTAATTTTGATTTTTGGGTTCAGAGGAGAAGTGCCGATTTTGAAGTAACTGAAGAAGAGGAAAAAGAGAACCGTGAAAAAGATGAGAATTACAATCAGGTGAAATTTATGGAAAACAATGGTATGCTTGTAATTTTTGTGATTGACAACAAAAGAGGAAATACCATTTGGCAGGGGTATACTGCTGCAAGTTTTGATTTTTTCTCACCTGAAGTTTCTACAGAATTGACTAAAGCAACATATCGGGTTATGGATCAATTCAAGATTCTGACTAGAAATTAACCACATTCAGTCAAGCCTGCCCTCTGCTTCAATTTTTCCCAAGAAGTGGAGGGCAGCTGTTTTTTGGGTAGATTCAAAATTTTGGAAGGCGCAGATGACTTTTTCAAATTTTTGAAAATAACTGATTTCATTCAGTGATAGGGGAGACCCGAACAGATAGAGTTGACAGTTTTTATTTTCTATATGGTTCAAAAGTTTTTTGATCATTTCGATGTCCATCCCAAAATGATTCACAGGCTTGGCTGAGGGCACAAAAACTGCGATCAGTAGGTTGTCAAAATTCTTTAATTTTTCCCAGCTCGGGTCGGTAACGGAGGTCAAGCTAATTGATTGAGAAGAAGTGACTTTATCCAATTCCGAGAAGAAAACATTTTCATTTTCCTGAAATAAAGAAACCTTCGCAAACTTGGCATCTGACATATCAAGGGAGGTTTGCGGGTTTGGGTTGAAAATTTCAGAGATATAATAGCGTGGAAGCTTGTCATTGAAAGCAATATGATCTGACCAGTTGAATTCTATTTCTTTTGGAAGATGATCAGAATAGATGCCGAGTTTTTCTTTGAGGCGGGTCACTTTTTGATAACTCTCCAAAATTTTTTCTTCTGATCCATTTTTCAAAATCATCTCTATTCCTGCTGTCACATTTTCTGAAAAACAGAGCAAGTCATTTCCTGCCTTGAATGCTTCCCACTCCAACTGTCCCGGTTCGGGAAAAAGGTCAGAGACACTTTTCATATTCAATGCATCTGAGACCACGATTCCTTTGAAACCCATTTCCCCTTTTAATAAATCAGTAATGATCTCTTTGGATATTGAAGCTGGAATGGTTTTTCCGTTGGAAAGCGCCGGTGCAGCCAAGTGCCCCACCATGATCATGTCGATACCCGCTTTAATTCCGTTGGCAAAAGGATAAAGTTCTTCAGAAATCAATTCTTCCTTTGTTTTATTAATGACTGGAAGCCCAAGATGGGAATCAGTGTCTGTATCTCCATGTCCCGGAAAATGCTTGTAAGAGGCCCCAATTCCGGCTTTCTCCAAACCTCGATACATGGCCAAAGCAAATCTGCTTACCTTCTCTTTGTCAGGTCCAAATGACCTGTATCCGATCACTGGATTTTTGGGATTGGTGTTGATATCAGCAACAGGGGCAAAATTCAGTTGAATTCCGGTCTGCTTAAGGTCTTTTCCCATCCGGTAACCTGTTTCAAAAACCAAATCCTCATGTTCAAGCGAAAGTGCTCCCAAGGTAATGGCGTAAGGATATTGGGGAGTATTTTCTATCCTCATCGCCAAACCAAACTCCGCATCAATACTCATTAAAAGTGGTTGTTTGGAAATGGATTGGTATCGGACGATCAATGCCCGAAGTTTTTCAAGCGTATTTTCATAAGTCAGCTTTTCTTGCCTTTTCTCAAAATTGGCTGCAGCACTGTGGCGGCTATGGAAAAAAGTAAGGCCACCGATGTGTTGGTTTTTGATCAATGACTCGATTTCCAAATAATTTTCTTCCGTATCGTGGATAAATGCCGCCGGCGAAAAAAGCTGACCAATTTTTTCTTTTAAAGTCATTTTTTAAAATAGTTTCTAATTAATTCATCATTTTTCATTCTGAACTTCTTCCACCTTCTTCTTCCCATATTCATTCGGAAATTTCACATATCGGATCATCATGATTCCCGGGATCGCAGCTGCTACTACCCAAAGAAAAAACCCTTCATAGCCCAACCATTCCTGCACAAAACCACTCGCCATTCCCGGTAGCATCATTCCCATTGCCATAAAACCTGTCGCGATGGCATAATGGGAAGTTTTGGATGGTCCTTCGGAAACATATATCAGGTACATCATAAAGGCCGCGAATCCAAACCCATAACCCAACTGCTCCACTACTACCACTGCGCCTGCCCAAAATGCGGATTCAGGTTGGAAATAGGCCAAAAGGTAATAGAAGAAGTTGGGCACGTTCAATGCCAAAATCATCGGCAACATCCATTTGCCCAAGCCATCTTTGGATATGACGACACCTCCGATGATGCCTCCAAGAGAAAGTGCGATAATCCCAAATGTCCCATATATCAAACCAACATCCGTGGTACTGAGTCCGAGTCCGCCATCAGGTCTGCTATCCAAAAGGAAAGGAGAGGCCATTTTTACAAGTTGTGATTCTCCCAAACGGTAAAAAAGGATGAAGGCCAAAGCTGCCCAGATTTCTTTTTTCTGAAAAAAGGAAATAAAAACCTTCCCAAAAGTCAATTGAACCTCTTTAACATACGTACTGCTCTTTTCGATATTAGGGGTGGTCCAGAGGTTGATCAGCGTCAATACAAACATCAGACCAGCTACCATGACCATTGTCAGAGACCAGGCTTTGGCATTGTCTCCGTATTTGACTTCAAGATATCCAGCTACGATGACAAACAATCCTTGCCCTGTTACCATCGCCACGCGATAGAATGTGCTTCTCAAACCGATGAAAAACGATTGTTGTTCTTCCTTCAAAGCCAAGAGATAAAACCCATCCGAAGCAATGTCATTGGTCGCAGAGGCAAAAGAAGCCAACCAGAAAAACGCCAATGTCAAAACAAAAAACTGGTCTGTAGGTACGCTGAGGCCTGTGCATAGAAAGGCAAAAGACAATACCAATTGCATTGCCAAAAACCATTTTCGTTTGGTTCCATAAAGGTCTACCAATGGACTCCAAAGTGGTTTGATGACCCAAGGGAGGTAAAGGAAACTGGTGTAAAGTCCGATTTCTGAATTGTCCACTCCGAGTTTTTTGTACATGATGACAGATACCGTAATGCTCAATACATAGGGAATTCCTTCGGTTAGGTATAGTGGCGGAATCCAATACCAAGGATTGTTTTTGATGGTTTTGCTCATGGTTTCTTTCTGATGAGGTTTTGGTAAATGCTGATTTCAGAACCTTCGATGATACTTGCCCCAACAGTATTTTTATAAAAATCAGCAGGTCCCACTCCCCCGATGATGGCATAGGCATATCCCATTTCCTTCATGGATTGAAGGCTTTTGACCAAAAGGACTTTCCCTATTCCTTTTCCCCTCATAGCTTCCAGAGTGCCTGTTGGCCCAAAAAAGTTCTTTGCAGTAGATTCAAAACAGGCAAAACCCAAAATCTCATTTCCTTTTTGCGCAATCCAACAGTTTACAGGAAGATGACTAAAGGCTGACTCCACTTCATTTGCCCAGTAAATGCCGAAATTTTCAAAGACCCAGTTTCTCACAAATGACTTTTCAGGAGGTATCGGCTTTCGAAACACAATATTCTCCTTAGCCAAAATGGCTTCATTCTCCGAAATATCCGGGAGTTCCATCAAGCGGACAAGCATGTCTTTCATGGGATTTGGGTTTTTGGGTTAGCCTGAATTTCGAAAACCTGTGGGTTTGATTCTTTGCCAAAACGGTCCAGAAAACTGATGGCCACGAATTTTTGGTTGATTGAATTCAAAACCGGAAGTAACATCCTGTTGCTTTCATCCAGATATATCCTTTGGGAGGAAACATTCTCTTTGCGTTTTTGCAGATCAGGGAGGGTCGGCGCGGTGTAGATCAATGCAAACCGAAAATCAGGTTGTATGCCCCGCTCAAACTGAAAAGCAAATCCGTCGCCATGTGGGATAAGAATCGGAGTTTGGCCTGTTGGATTGCCATTGGGATTTGGAAGTACATCAGGAGGCAATGCCGTGAAGTGGTAATGGTTTTTGTGAAGCAAATCGGCGACATCCTTATTTTTTACATACATCGATTTGGCGCTGAAGTAAGCGTTGCCGGATATGTTTGGAGTGATCTTGGACAGTCCCACCTGATTGGAGATTTCCATTGGGTTTTCCCAGGCTTTGTCCGCATTGTCACGGATTTTGTAGGGGCCGTTTCCGATATAAATTTTGGTGTTGTAGTGGTTTTTTGACCACCAGTTTACCAATTCCCTGTGTGAAGCAAGGTTATAATCCATGCTCCAATACAATTGGGGAATAAGGTAATCGATCCATCCGTTTTTCATCCATGTCAGGACATCGGCAAAAAGATCGTCGAAGTTGGTCTGTCCGGCTCTGGTTTTGGATCCTGATGGGTCTTTGTCGATGTTTCTCCAGACACCGAAAGGACTGATTCCGAATTGAACCCAAGGCTTTTCTGCTTTGATGGTTTCATTTACTTCTTTGACCAAAAGATTGACATTTTCTCTTCGCCAATCATCGAGTTTTTGTCCGGGTTTCCCATACTTTTTGAATGAAGCGGCATCGTTAAAGACTTCCTTTTCCACTTTGTAAGGATAAAAATAGTCATCAAAGTGGATGGCATCAATATTGTAATTTTGGACTACTTCTTTGATGATTTCTACCAGATGAGCCCTTACTTCGGGCAAGCCGGGATTGTAATAGTACTTCGTGTCATACTTGATCATCCAATTGGGATGCTTGACAAAATCATGGTTTGGGCTGAGGTCTTTGGTTTCCATGGTCATGGTAGCCCGGTAAGGATTAAACCATGCATGGAATTCCAATCCCCGTTTGTGCGATTCCAATATCATCCAGGAAAGAGGATCTTCCATGGTATTTGGCTTTTGACCTTGTTTGCCTGTCAGGTATTTGGACCAAGGGGAATATTTGGATGGATAAAATGCATCGCCGGCTGCCCGAACCTGCACAATCACCGCATTGAAATTGAGTGATTTGTAATAATCCAGAAGCTTAATAAAATCCTCTTTTTGCTTGGAATAGGAATCTGTTGAAGAAGTTGGCCAGTCAATATTGGCGACTGTCGCGATCCAAACTCCTCTGAATTCCCTTGGACTCGGTCCCAATTCAATTTCCAAAGGTTTGTAAAAAGAAGTAGGACTTGGGACAGTTACGGTTTTTGATGGAAAATTACTTTTACCGGCAGGTTTTTCAGACGAAGGAATTTGGGTACTTGTTTTCGTTCTAGTGGTAGGAATGGGTGTCACTGTCTTGCATGACTGTATTCCCATGACTATGGCAAGAAGGAAGGCTAAATGAAATATTCGGGATTTATTCAATTTGAAAGGAGGCTTCATGTTTGGTCAAGGATTGCTTTTGAAATTCAGATCTGCTAGTTTTTTTCTTAGCTTTTTCATGAATTTTGGACCTGGATCCTGTTTTTGGGTCAGGTAGTTTGGGTCAGTTTCTTTCCAAATGGGTGTTCCCTGAAAGGCATAATATTCGTGGTGCCCGATGACATAGGTCAGCTTGTATTTTCTGTTGAGGTACCTGATCAATGCTGCATTGGCCTTGACCTGCGCATTGGTCAGTGGCGCATCCGGGCCCCCGATATTTTCGATACCTATTGCAGTATAGTTGAGTCCAATGGTATGTCTTGCAAAGGTCGTGTCAGGAAGTAACCGAAAGATGGTTCCGTCCCGGTCAACCAAAAAATGCGCCGAAACATTGAGGTTACTAGCAGCAGTAAGTTCCGGTCGGCCACCAAGATACACCGGATTGAAAACATCAAAAGTCGATTCCAAGGAATTGATTGCAGTCCAATGCACTACGACCATGGTCGGAACAATTGTCGCGGTTTCCTTTTCAATCCCGTGTCTGTTTTTCAGGTATTCTATAGAAAGCTTTTCTCTTTCTTCGTCAAAAATAATGGGCTTGTCAAAGATTCGAAAAGTCTGTGCTTGGACTCCTGATACCAAAGCAGTAATTAAAATGACTGATAAATAGACCAAAAGACCTTTTTTATTCATGGTTGTTGCTGTAGGGGTGTATATTCTCAATTTTTACTCAAAATAAAGGAATTTATTGGTAGGTATATTCCAATCATCAAAACTTTGGACATTACAGCGCTATTCCATAAACAAAAAGCCCCAGTCTTTAGGGACTGGGGACTTGCATACGTAGGAAAAAATCTTAACCTACCGAAATTGCCTTTTTGGGTTTTGTACTCTCAATAACCTTCTTAGGGAGGACTACATTCAAAATGCCGTTGTCATATTTGGCATCTATTTTTTCGTCCATCACATTCTCAGGAAGACTGAATGAACGCCTGATGCTTGAGTAGGAGAATTCTTTCTTACGGTAATTTTCTTTTTTCTCCTCTTTCTTCTCTTCTTTTTCGGCGCTGATGTTCAGCATTCCGTCTACTACTTCGACTTTAAAATCTTTTTTGTCAAAGCCCGGTGCAGAAAGTTCAAGTTTGAACTCTTTGTCATTTTCAATCACATTAGTGGAGGGAATTTCCACTCCCTTTTCTGGAAGCCAGAATTTTTCATCCCAATCAAATGGACTTTCTGTTCCAAAGAAATCCTGGACCAATTTTGGCCAAGCGCTTCCGTTTTGCTTAGTTAGTAATCCCATGGCTATAAGAATTTTAGAGTTAATTGGATTTGTTTAACAGCACCAAGTTTACATTGTTCCAATTAAAACCAAATGATAATAGTCACATTAACAACTGATTATAATCAAAAAATGCAATTCAAGAAAGCTTTCTTACAATATTTTCAATACATTTTGAAGCCAATCTTGCGGTGCTGTTGTCTTTATCAAAAATCGGATTAAGTTCGACAATATCCATGCTGATTAGCTTACCTGTTTTGGCCAAATAATCGAATATTCTGAAAGCCAACTCAGGTGAAAATCCCAAAGGAGAAGGCGCACTCACCCCAGGTGCAAAGGCTGATGAAAAACCATCAAGGTCTATACTCAGGTATATTTTATTTACCTTCAGACAAAAATCATCCAGAGTTTGGGCAATGGTTTCCCAATTTGCCAAAGTGAATTCCTCCATTTCCATCCATCTGACTCTGTGTTTTAAAGCAGTTTCAAAAAGTACTTTGGGATTGGATGATTGTTGGATACCAAGGCATAGGTAATGGAAGTGGCTTTGGTATTCATTTGCCAACTGAAAAAATGGTGACCCAGAATGTCCTTTGCCGCTGTTCAATTCCCTGAGGTCAAAATGCGCGTCCAGATTGATGATGCCTAATTTTTCTCCTTTGGGCATCAAATACTCCAATATCCCGCGACCATGGGCAAAAGCAAGGTCGTGTCCACCACCTAATAAAACAGGGAAATAGTGGTTTTGGAGTAATTCGGTCACGGTTTTGGAGATAAGCGAATGGCTGGATTCCATGTCTTCACCTTTTGTGATAATATCCCCCAAATCATAAATCCCAACTTCCTCAGGCAGGTGAAAGGCCATCGGGCCCATCATTTTCCTGATAGCTTCCGGACCTTTGGCTGCACCTGTTCTTCCCTGATTTCTACGGACGCCTTCATCTCCTGCATATCCTAGGATTGCAACCCATTTACCATTTGTAGATTGATCGATGTGCAGATTTTTCGCACAGGTCACAGCCTGATGCCAATATTGAATGGAATCTGACGGACGGCCTGTCCAGATATGCGGTGGAGTAGGATTGTGAAGAAGAGTCATTTTTAAGGATTGAAACCAGCTTTTTTTAAAGTTTTACCAAAAAAATGGGTTATGATTTGGCAAGATAAAGGTTGAATTCCAAGGCATTGCCGGCTACAAATTCATCCACAGCGAGGTCCTCCATGATTTCATCATCAAACTCCATTTCAGTTTTTTCCACTTTTCCGTCAGGATGAACAATCAGCTCAATTCCTGTAAAATCCGATGGATTGACTTTGACCAATACCTGGTAATCATCAAAGACTCTTTTGAAATATTTGGGCATTTTGCTCATATGTTAATTTTTATATTCAAAATTACCGATAATTTTTATTCAATTATTTTTTGTTAAGTAAAATGCATCTTTAACTTTGTCCCACTGAAAAAAATGAAAACGACTCAAAACAAATATTGGTGGTGGCATTCGACTTCTAAAATGGAAGAACCGGTTGTTGTTGCCTAATTTTGTGTTTGACTGACATATCGAAAGGGCTTACTGGTTTTTCCAGTAAGCCCTTTTTTTATTCCTTAAACCTATTGACATGGAAAACTTCAAAATCATAACCCATCATAAAAAGCGCTTGGCTGACACGATTACGCCGGTCAGCATTTACCTTCAGATCAGGGACAGGTTTGCCAATCCCATTTTGTTGGAGAGTTCTGATTACCATGGGCAAGAGGACAGTTTCTCCTATATCTGTTTCAATCCGATCGCGTCATTTTCATTCAATGCCGGTCAGGTGAAGGAAACACTACCTTTTGGCGAGTCCATTTCCTATCATGTTGGGCCTGAATTGAGTCTTGTTGATGCGCTGCGAAAGTTCTCTGGTAGATTTCAGGATGATAACGGGAAGCACAAATTCATCAGCAATGGCCTTTTTGGGTATATGCAATATGATACTTTGGCTTATTTTGAAGATATCAAGCTGGAAAATTCTTCTCCGGATTCGGTTCCGATGCTGCATTATGCGGTTTACCAAAATGTGATTGTGGTCGACCATTTCAAAAATGAGATGCATCTTTTTGAACATCAGGTGGAGGGAATCGAAACAGAAGTACAGCTTCCGCTTTTGGAAACGCTTCTCAACAATAAAAACCTTCCTTCTTATTCTTTCAAATTGGTAGGAGAGGAGTCTTCCAACTATACCGATTCGGAATTTTTGGATATCCTCAAAAAGGGTCAGGAGCATTGCTTCCGTGGCGATGTTTTCCAAATTGTGCTTTCGAGGAACTTTTCCACCCAATTCAAAGGAGATGAGTTCAATGTCTACCGCGCACTCCGCTCGGTCAATCCTTCGCCTTATCTGTTCTATTTTGATTATGGTTCCTACAAGGTTTTTGGGAGTTCACCGGAGGCCCAGATTGTGGTCAAAAACAACAAAGCCACAATTTATCCTATTGCCGGGACTTTCAAGCGGACAGGAAATGACATGGCTGACGCAGACTTGGCAAGGAAACTCTATGACGATCCAAAGGAAAACTCCGAACATGTCATGTTGGTGGACCTTGCTAGAAATGACCTTAGCCGCTCCTCCGAAAAAGTGGAAGTGGAGGTTTTCAAAGAAATTCAATATTATTCCCACGTCATCCATTTGGTATCCAAAGTGACCGGTATCCTTCCCGAAGGCACCAACCCACTGCAGTTGGTGGCCGATACATTCCCTGCAGGTACGCTGTCCGGCGCTCCAAAGTACCGGGCGATGGAACTCATAGATCAGCTTGAAAATACTTCCCGTAAATTCTATGGAGGCGCTATTGGATTCCTTGGATTCAACGGCGACTTCAACCATGCCATTTTGATCCGGTCATTTGTTTCCCAAAACAACAGACTGCGGTTCCAAGCCGGTGCCGGAGTCGTAGCCAAATCCTCCATTCCTTCCGAACTCCAGGAAGTCGCCAACAAACTCGAAGCACTCAGGGTAGCGCTAAAGACGGCGGAGGGGATTTAGGGAGAGGTTTGAAGGTTGAAAAGTTGCAAGGTTCAAAAGTTTTAAAGTTGGTTTTATGTTCAATTTAAGAAGATATCGTAATGGCAAAGATTGATTCCTTTGAAGATTTGAATGTGTGGAAAGAAGCAGTAAGGATAGCTGTCGAAATCTATCGAATAGCTGACATTGCGCCTTTAAAAAATGATTACAAATCTAGAGATCAGCTTATCGGTGCCGCTATTTCTATTTCAAATAACATTGCCGAAGGTTTTGAATACAATAACAACAAGGTATTCGTGAAATTTCTACATTATTCAAAAGGTTCAGCAGGGGAGGTTAGAAGCCAACTTGCCGTATTAGTAAAAGCCGGAAGAGTAAACCAAGAGGAATATTTAAAACTTAAATCAGAATTAATTGTCCTATCAAGTCAAATCAAATCCTTCATCAACTATTTGGTTTCGCTTGAAAAAAACCAAACCCTAAAACATGAACCCTATAGTCATTAAGGGCACACCTTTTAACCTTCCAACTTTAAAACTTTCCCAATGCGCATCCTCGTCCTCGATAATTACGATTCATTTACATATAACTTGGTGTACATCATCAGAGCTTTGGGCTATGGTCCACAGATGGATATTTTCCGGAATGATAAAATCAGCCTTGAAGAAGTCTCCAATTATGATAAAATACTCCTTTCACCCGGCCCGGGAGTTCCGGCCGAAGCGGGGATTATGCCGGAATTGCTGAGAACATATTCCGCTACCAAGGATATCCTCGGAATCTGCCTTGGCCATCAGGCGATCGGAGAGGCTTTTGGCGGTAGTTTGATAAACCTTTCGGAAGTAGTTCACGGACTTGCTTCTGAAGTGAAAGTCGCTGACGATCTGATCTTCAAAGGCCTTCCCGAAAGATTCAAAATAGGAAGATATCATTCTTGGGTGATCAATGAACAGACACTTTCCCCTGATTTGGAAATCACTGCCAGAACACCCGATGGACAAATCATGGGTGTGAGGCACAAAGAATTCAAAGTCCGCGGTCTTCAGTTCCATCCCGAATCTGTGTTGACTGAACATGGCGTAGCGATGATGAAAAATTGGCTGGAAAGCTGAGGAAAGGATGAAGTGGGAGGGGTGAAGGATGAAGTAGGTTGGAAGTACCAAGTATAAAGTACCAAGTACCACGTAACTCCTGATATTGAACCCTAATCAATTAACCAAATAACCAGATAACCATTAACCAAATAACCCAATAACCACTAACCAATAACCATTAATCCAATAACCTGACAACTTTGACAACCTGACAACAACTACAACTATTACAACAACTACAACCAATACAACCACTACAACCTATTAACCATTAACCAACTGCCATGAAAGACATACTCAACCACCTGATCGAACACCGGAGCCTTTCGAAAGACCAGGCAAAGGAAGTTTTGAAGAAGATTACTTCAGGTTCATACAACTCCAGTCAGATTGCGGCTTTCCTGACCGTATACCTGATGAGAAGCATCACCGTAGAGGAATTGGGCGGATTTAGAGAAGCGATGTTGGAGTTGTGCATTCCTGTGGAGATATCTGAATACGATGCCATGGACCTTTGCGGCACAGGCGGTGACGGAAAGGATACTTTTAATATCTCTACCCTTGCCTCCTTTATCGTAGCAGGTGCAGGACAAAATGTAGCCAAACACGGAAACACCGGAGTGTCTTCGATTTGCGGTTCTTCAAACCTTTTGGCGCACTTTGGATATGAGTTTACCAATGACATCGGAAAGATCAGAAAGAGCCTCGACGAAGCAGGAATCTGTTTTCTTCATGCGCCGCTTTTCCACCCTGCCATGAAAAATGTCGGCCCTATCAGAAAAGAATTGGGTGTAAAAACATTTTTCAATATGTTGGGCCCGATGGTCAATCCAAGTTTTCCTAAAAAACAATTGGTAGGGGTTTTCAGTCTTGAGTTGGCGAGGCTCTATGCCTACCTCTATCAGGAGCACGATGGCAACTTCAGTATTTTACATGCCTTGGACGGCTATGATGAGATTTCTCTCACAGGGGATTTCAAAATGATTTCCAATTCGGGTGAAAAACTCCTCAGTCCGGAAAGCATTGGCTTGCCCAAAATCTCTCCCGATTCCATCTTGGGGGGAGAAACTGTAGAAGAGTCCGCCAGAATATTTGACAATATATTGAAAGGAAAAGGTACAGTTCCACAAAATTCTGTTGTCCTTGCCAATGCCGCTGCGGCACTTGTAACGGCAGATCCTGAATTGGGATTTGAATCTGCTTTGGAAAAAGCCAAAGACTCTCTTTATGGAGGAAATGCGCTGAAAGTTTTCAATGCATTGGTCAATCCAAAAACAACTGTTTCATTTTCAAACTGATCATGATGAATATTTTAGATAAAATAATTGCCCACAAAAAGTTAGAAGTAGCTGAAAAAAGCAGCTTGGTACCTGTAAAGTTGCTAGAACAAAGTGTCTACTTTGACGGAAGCATCGTGTCTATGAAAAAGTATATCAAACACGAAGACAAGACAGGAATTATTGCTGAATTCAAAAGAAAATCCCCTTCCAAAGGATCTATCAATTCAAATTCCTCGGTGGAGACAGTCAGTATTGGTTACATGCAGGCAGGCGCTTCGGCCTTGTCCATTTTGACTGACAAAGAGTTTTTTGGTGGAAAAAATGAAGACTTAACTACGGCTAGAAAATTCAATTTCTGTCCCATACTTCGGAAGGATTTTATCATTGATGAATACCAGATCATCGAAGCCAAATCCATCGGAGCAGATTGTATCTTATTGATAGCTGCTGCATTGGAACCAAAACGTCTGAAAGAGTTGGCCGTTTTTGCGCATTCTTTGGGATTGGAAGTGTTGATGGAAGTCCATGATGGGGACGAATTGGATGCTTCACTCAATGAGCATTTGGATTTGATTGGAGTCAACAACAGAAGCCTGAAGACTTTCGAAGTTTCTTTGGAAACTTCCTTTGGTCTTGTGGATAGGATTCCTGCAGACTTTATCAAAATCTCAGAATCGGGCATTTCCCAACCCGAGACCTTGATATCGCTGAAAAATGCGGGATTTGATGGATTCCTCATCGGGGAAAATTTTATGAAATCCGCGCGTCCTGAGCAGGCTGCATATAATTTTATGCATGAATACAGAAGGTTATTGGTAGTAAATCAAGCTATTGCTTAAAAAATGAAGCTAAAAGTCTGTGGCATGCGAGAATCCGCCAACGTCAAAAAACTGTTGGACGATGTCCAACCGGATTGGATGGGGCTGATTTTCTATCCGGCTTCGCCAAGGTTTGTGGACGATATCCAAGCTGATTGGATCAGGGAAACAGACATCAGGAAAGTCGGTGTTTTCGTAGATGCCGCTCTTTCGGAAATAACAGAGAAAGTCCAAAAGTTTGGGCTTTCCACACTTCAACTTCACGGAGAAGAAAGTGTCGAGGAAGTAAGAGAAATCAAGGAAAAAACCGGTTTGGAAGTTTTCAAGGTATTCTCCATCGACAAAAACATCGATTGGAAGCATTTGGAGGGTTATCTTCCACACGTGGATTATTTCCTCTTCGATACATTCACCCATGCCTACGGTGGTAGCGGTAAAACCTTTAATTGGCAAATTTTATTAGATTATCCTTTTGACAAACCCTTTTTGCTCAGCGGTGGTTTAACCTTAGGACACTTGGATGCCATCGGGGATTTGAAATCCAAAGTTCCCCAATTGACAGGCTTGGATATCAACTCCAAATTTGAAATTGAACCCGGACTCAAGGACATTGACTTGGTCTCAGAATTCAAAAAGTCACTTACAAAAACCCTATTTAAATAAGGTTTAAAAAACCAAAATGCCTAAGTCTCAAATCTCAAATCTCACGTCTCATATCTTAAATAAAATGATCAAAATCGACGAAAAAGGCTTTTATGGAAAATTCGGAGGGGCGTATATCCCCGAGATGCTCCATCCCAATATTGAGGAACTCAGAGAAAACTATGAGCAAATTATGGCCACACCGGAATTTCAAAAGGAATTCAGAGGCTTGCTCAAAGACTTCGTCGGAAGACCGACTCCATTGTATTTTGCCTCCAGGCTCTCCGAAAAGTATGGTGCCAAAATCTATCTCAAAAGAGAGGACCTTTGCCACACCGGTGCACATAAAGTGAACAATACTGTGGGTCAAATTATCATGGCCAAAAAACTTGGAAAGAAGCGCATCATTGCAGAAACCGGTGCCGGACAACATGGTGTGGCCACAGCAACGGTCTGTGCGCTGATGGGGATGGATTGCACGATCTATATGGGTGCAGTGGATATCCAAAGACAGCGGCCCAATGTCGAGCGTATGAAAATCCTTGGAGCCAAGGTAGTGCCCGCGACTTCCGGTAGCCAAACTCTCAAGGATGCTACCAATGAAGCGATGCGCCAATGGATCAATAATCCCGTCGATACCCATTATATTATCGGTTCTGTGGTAGGACCTCACCCATACCCGGAGATGGTGGCGAGGTTTCAGTCAGTAATTTCTGAGGAAATCAAATGGCAGCTCAAAGAAAAAGAAGGTACCGAAAATCCCGATATTATCATCGCCTGTGTAGGTGGTGGGAGCAATGCTGCAGGAGCTTTTTTCCATTATTACAATGTTCCCCAAGTGAGATTGGTGGCTGCAGAGGCTGCAGGCTTGGGAGTGACTTCAGGAAAATCAGCAGCTACGACCGTTTTGGGAACATCAGGAATCCTGCATGGCAGCAAGACATTGCTGATGCAGACCGAAGATGGACAGGTGGTAGAGCCACATTCTATTTCAGCAGGATTGGATTACCCCGGAATCGGACCTGTGCATGCTCATTTGTTTGATATTGGAAGAGCCGAATTTGTGGCTGTGGAAGATGAGGATGCCATGAAGGCAGGAATCCAACTCAGCCGTACAGAAGGAATCATTCCCGCTATTGAAACTGCACATGCTATCCATGCTTTGAACCTGATCGAATACAGCAAAGATGACATCATTGTAATCAATCTTTCAGGAAGAGGAGACAAGGATTTGGATACTTATATCAAATGGGGAGGCTATTAGGAAGGATGAAGGAGGAAGTCGGAAGTACGAAAAAGACAGAAGTCGGAAGACAGAAGACGGAAGTTTTTAGACCCTCATATTCCCCCTTCAAACTTTTGACTCAATTCCAACTTTTAACGAAAACCAATCTCATGTCTTTAGTCTCACGTCTCACGTCTTAAAAATGAATCGAATAGAAAATTTATTTCAAACCAAAAAAGAGCAGGTGCTCTCTATATATTTTACTGCAGGTTTTCCAAAACTCGAGGATACGCTTCCTATTATGCAAGCCATTGAGTCGGCCGGGGCTGACATTATCGAAGTGGGAGTTCCTTATTCCGATCCGATTGCCGACGGGCCCACGATTCAGGACAGCAATCAGATTGCCTTGGACAATGGCATGAGCCTGAAGAAGCTTTTTGAGCAATTGCAGGACATGCGCCAAATTGTTTCTTTGCCGGTGGTCCTGATGGGATACCTCAATCCGATCATCCAATATGGAATGGAAGCTTTTTGTAAAAAATGTCAGGAAATTGGCGTGGATGGGCTGATTCTTCCCGACCTTCCTATGCAGCAATACTTGGATGAATTCAAGGAAATCTTTGACAGGTATGATCTTCGCAACACATTTCTGATTTCTCCGCAAACAAGTGAAAAGAGAATCCGGGAAATTGATACCCATTCCAATGGGTTCATTTATATGGTTTCTGCCCATAGTATCACCGGTGCAAGGACAGGGATTTCAGAAGAACAGATTGCTTATTTCCAAAGAGTGGAGGCCATGAACCTTATAAATCCGAGATTGATCGGGTTTGGGATTTCCGATTCAGAAACATTCACCACCGCTTCCAAATATGGAAACGGCGCCATCATAGGCAGTGCATTTATCAAAAAAATCAAAGATAGTCAGGACTTGAAATCCGACATCGAATCTTACATACGGTCCGTAATCCATTGAAATTATGATTGTCCAGTTAAAAGAAGAAATTACCGAGTTGCAAAAAGACAAACTGATCAACGAGATCAGTCAGATCGGCTACAAGATCACCGAAGTCAAAACCCAATTGGGAGATTACCTGATCGGGATTGGAAAGAATGATTTTGATATCCGCAAAATCGGTCAGCAGGAGGGTATCAAAGACATCCATATCGTTTCGGACGAGTACAAACTTGTTTCCAAAAAGTGGAAAGTCAAACCCACTTCGATTGACCTTGGCGATGGCATATTCATCAAAGATGGCGATATGGCGATCATGGCCGGACCTTGTTCCATTGAGTCGGAGGACCAAATCGTCAAAATCATCAACCATCTCAAGGCCACCGGCATCAGCATGATGCGAGGCGGTGTCTTCAAACCACGTTCAAGTCCTTATGCCTTTCGGGGACTGGGAATTGACGGCTTAAAATTGTGGTATGGTTTGGCCAAAGAAGCAGGAATCAAAATCGTCACTGAAGTCATGCAAGTTTCCCAAATCGAGGAAATGTACCCTTATGTGGATGTGTATCAGGTAGGGGCGAGAAATACCCAAAACTTCAATCTCTTGGATGAATTGGGGAAAGTGGACAAAGCAGTTATGATCAAAAGGGGTATTTCCGGTACCATTGAAGAATTGCTCCAATCTGCGGAGTATGTTTTTTCAGGAGGAAATGAAAAATTGATTCTCTGCGAAAGGGGAATCCGTACCTATGAAAGAGCGAGTCGAAATACCTTGGACCTGAATGCAGTTCCTGTTTTGAAAGCAAAGTCCCATTTACCGGTAATCGTGGATCCTTCGCACGGGATTGGGATCAGGGAATATGTACCCCAAATGGCGCTTGCAGGTGTGATGGCGGGAGCAGACGGGATCATCTATGAAACCCACGAGATTCCTGAAAAAGCCTATTCAGATGGTCAACAGACTTTGGATTTTGCACAAAGTGCCTTGTTGGCAGATTGGATCAGGAAGACATTCGCAATGCGGAAATCCTTTACCTTAATTTGATTGGCTTACATTCTGCTTTTGGGTAAGGTTACAGGTTTTATTAATTTTAAAAAACAGGAATCAAACAGAGGTTTTGAATCTACAAAGGACGGGCTGTCGACTGTGGACTATGGACTATTGACTTAATGCCTCTGAACCCCAATCAGGTTAAGAATTAAAATATACAACCCAAATATAGAATAATGAATAAACCCAAAAACTGGGTCTTTTCGGACCCGAGATTGCAAAAGTTGGAGCAGGATTATGCTGCTTACAAGAAGGAGGATTTTGAGGTATGGCGGATTCTTTTCGAAAGACAGATCGTCAATCTTCCCAAAGCGGCTTCGAAAGCCTACTTGGAGGGAGTCAAAGAAATCAACTTCACCGCATACAAAATTGCGGATTTTGAAGACGTCAACAGGAGATTAGCCAAAACCACAGGCTGGCAAATCCAAGTGGTTCCGGGTTTGATTGACGATGACCTTTTCTTCGGCCTGATGAACAACAGAAGATTTTGTTCGTCCACATGGTTGAGAAAAATGGAGCAGCTGGATTACCTCGAAGAGCCTGATATGTTTCATGATGCCTTTGCGCACATGCCGATGTTGACCAACCAGCCTTATGTTGATTTTCTCGAAAATCTCAGCGGATTGGCACTGAAACATATTGATAATAAATGGGCGATTGAGCTGCTTTCCAGGATTTATTGGTTTACGATCGAATTTGGTTTGATCAGAGAAGATGGCGAGGTGAAAATCTATGGTGCTGGTATTCTGAGTTCCGCAGGTGAAACCAAATACAGCCTTTCAGATGAACCCGCCCATTATGAGTATGATGTCAAAAGGATTTTGAATACGCCTTATTGGAAAGATAAATTCCAGGACAAATACTTTATCATTGAAAGCTATGAGCAGTTGTTCGAATCATTGCCTGAGATTGAAGAAGTCTTAGAGGAAATGGTGGCTGAGGAAATGAAAAAGAATTAATAATGAAGAATTCTGAATTTGGGGTATGTCTCACATTTCAAATCTCCTGTCTCAAATCTAAAATATGAAAGTAGCAGTCATCAAATACAATGCAGGTAATGTGCAGTCAGTCCTTTATGCTTTGGAGCGGTTAGGCGCGGAGGCTGTTCTAACAGACAACCTCGAGGAAATAGCAAAGGCTGACAAAGTGATTTTTCCCGGACAGGGGGAAGCGAGTACCGCTATGAGGTATCTGAAAGAAAAGCAGTTGGATAAACTGATACCAAACCTTACCCAACCGTTCTTTGGCGTTTGTCTTGGACAGCAGCTACTTTGTGACTATTCAGAAGAGAATGACACAACATGTTTGGGTGTATTTCCTGTCAAAGTCAAAAAGTTTATACCTGAAAGCTATGTGGACTTTAAAGTTCCTCATGTGGGTTGGAACAATCTTTTTGATTTGAAAACCCCATTGTTGGAGGGACTGAGTGACGAATCCTTTGTATATTATGTCCACAGCTATTTCTGCGAATTGAGCGATTTTACCATTGCCAAAACCCACTATGTATTTGATTTTGCGGGATTGATGCACAAGGAAAATTTCTACGCCATGCAGGCCCATCCTGAGAAAAGCGGAAAAGTCGGCGAGAGGATTTTGGAGAATTTCCTGAGGATTTGAAAATTGAAAAATTGGAGCATTGAAAAATTTTAAGATTGAAAAATTTGAAAATTCTGTAAACCTATATATCCGAATTTGTGAAATACTATTTCCATTATTCTTTCATCGACTGAAACAACATCACTGCTGCGACTGAAAACTGGCTACTGAAAACTTACTTCCCACTTCCTAACTTCCCAACTTCCCAACTTCCTAACTTCCTAACTTCCCACTTTCCAACTTTCTTACTTCCCAACTTCCCCCTTCCCCATGAAAATCATCCCAGCCATAGACATCATCGGCGGCAAATGCGTACGGTTAACCCAAGGAGATTACAGCCAAAAAAAAGAATACCATGACAGTCCATTGGAGATGGCAAAGCGATTTGAGGGAGTCGGAATCGAACGTCTCCATTTGGTAGATCTGGATGGAGCGAAAGCAAAAAAAATCGTCAACCTTGAAGTCTTGAAAAGTATTGCCGAAGGAACTTCCCTGAAAGTGGATTTCGGTGGGGGTATCCAATCCGATTTTGATATCAATCTGGCATTTGAATCCGGTGCACATCAGGTCACAGGTGGAAGCATAGCTTTCAAAAATCCTACTTTGTTCGAATCCTGGATAGCAAACTTTGGTGGAGAAAAAATCATTTTGGGGGCAGATGCCAAGGACCGGAAAATAGCAATCTCAGGTTGGGAGGAAACCACAGCGATGGACCTGATCGAGTTTATCAAATCTTACCATGCCAAAGGAATCCAATATGTAATCTGTACTGATGTAGCAAAAGACGGATTATTACAGGGTCCCTCAGTGGAATTGTATCAGGATATTTTAGTTGAAATCCCAAGTATTAAATTGATTGCAAGCGGTGGAGTGGCAGGAATAAGGGATTTGGAAGAACTTCAGAAAATCGGCGTTTACGGAGCAATTGTAGGGAAAGCATATTATGAAGGGAGGATTTCTTTGGAAGTACTGGCTTCTTTTCAATCCTAAAAAATATCAGGGTTTTGATTGAATAAAATTTTATTCAATCAAAACCCCAATTCTACTCCGCTACTTTTTCTCTATTTTTTCATAAGAAGCCAACACGCCCCGCACCATGGCTGCTGAAAAACCCTGGTGCTCCATTTCATTGAGTCCGACAATGGTACAACCTTTTGGCGTAGTGACTTTGTCTATGGCTTCTTCGGGATGGATGTTTTTTTGGATCATCAATTCCGCGGCGCCTTTTACCGTCTGGTTTACGATTTTGCTTGCTGTTTTGGCATCAAATCCGATTTGGATTCCACCCTGAATCATCGCCCGCATAAACCTCAGTACATAAGCAATCCCACAGGCACCGAGGACAGTGGCCGCTTCCATCAGGCTTTCATCAATCGTAATACTGAACCCCACACTGTTGAATAAATCCTTCACTTGTGTTTCAGTCGATTCGGTGATATTCCTTCCGCAGATGCAGGTTACGGATTCACGGATATCGGCAGCGATATTGGGCATGGCCCTAAATGCAGTCGTCTTCGGGTCCATTTCCTGAAATATTTCATCCAAAGTAATCCCTGTCGCAACGGAAACGATAATCTGTTTTTTGGGGTCGAGTGCCGGATTGATTTCTTTCAAAATAGCCGAGATATTGTATGGTTTCACTCCCAGAATAACAATATCCGATTCTTTGGCAGCAATCAGATTATCCGAATGTACCCTGACCCCTTTGTCTTGGAGATAAAGGAGGTTGGCAGGGTTTCTTTTGGTGACGTGGAGGTTTTGTGGCAAAAAATCAACCTGTTCCAGCAAGCCGTTGGCGATGGAGGTCCCGAGATTTCCGCAACCTATGATTGCGATTCTGATATCTTTCAGCATGTGGTGTTTTCGGTGTTTTAGGTTTGAGTCTCAAAGGTAACTAGGAATACGTGTTTTTTTGGTGTTTTCCTTTCAATTAAAACAGACGATCGGCAAATAGCCTACTTGATTTTTTTTGTTTAAATAATTTCATTCAAAAATATTTATCAAATTTGCTTGACTATATGTAAAACAAACTTTACATTTGGTAAAAATATCTTTACAAAAATAAAGGTAATGTTCCTTTTGAGTTTTTATGTATTTGCCGCATTCGAATATCAAAAATGGATAGCTACAAAATCACTTTAAACCCACTTTAGACCATGTTAACAAAAATATTATTGCCTCACAGATTTCAGTTTATAGGATGGATACTCTTTTTTCCTTTGGCCATTCTTCTGACCTTTAATAGCTTTTATTCCTATGAAATTGGATGGCTGACTTGGGAGGGATTCAGGATTGGTGATATTTTCACACCGTCCGATGAAAATTTCACCAATGAAATTTCGATTGTTGGAACATTTTTGTCTTTGTTTTTTATCGCTTTCTCCAAAGAAAAGCAAGAGGACGAATACATTCAGAAGCTCAGGTTGGATAGTTTGTTGATCGCTTTTTACATTTACGGACTGCTTACAGTAATTGGCACATTGGTTTTTTATAGTTTTGGCTATCTTGAATTTATGGGCTTCAATATGTTTTCGATCCAATTAGTGTTTATCATCAGGTTTAGGTGGGTGATGTATAGACAACAGAAAACCCTCACTTTGATTTAAACTTGGCAATATGAAAAACACAGTCAAAGTAGAACGTGCCAAGAAAGACATGACCCAACAGGACCTTGCGGATAAGATCGGTGTCTCCCGGCAGACGATCAATTCCATAGAAGCGGGAAAGTACGTTCCGTCTACTGTCCTTGCGCTCAAAATTGGCCGGGTATTCCAGACGCCTTTGGAATTGATTTTTGAATTGGAGGAAGGGGATTGAGGATCAGTTCACAGTCAGAAGTCTGCAGCTTGCGGAAAATAGCATAGGAACTTTTCTCCTTATGTATTAGTGTTTCGAATAAAAGGGAATGTTTCTATTGTGGATTTAGGTGATTTTTATAATTTAGTTTTATGAAAGAAAACAAATCCATAATTTTTATCCTATTGACCTTCCTGCTGATTCCGATCGTGATTTCATGTGAATCAGAAACCAAAGGGGATGCTAAGATTATAAAGGTGGATGTGGATGCCGCTAAAAAGGGAAAAATATCAGATCATTTCGAATCCATTGAATACATCCTTTTGGAATATCCGGACAGTCTTCCGATTGTTGGTCCCTATAAAATGATATTGACCGATGATCGAATTTTGGTCGAAAGCAGGGAAACCGCTGCGGTTTTTGTTTTTGACAGGAAAGGAAATCTTCAAAATGTAATCCGGGATTACGGTGATGGTCCAGGCCAATTCCGGTTGATCGATGATATGTTTCTGGAGGGCGATTTGGTTCGGATCCATTGTAACTATTTGCAAAAACACCTGATTTTCAATGTTAATGGAATATTGATTGAGGAGGGAAAATTGAAGGAAATGGCTGATAGGAGTTTTATAGGAAAAGAATTCATTCTCTATCAATTTCAAGAAGGGTATGGTCCTGAAAAGAATACGATTGTAAGTATTAAGGATAATGTGATACAAGGATTTGTCCCAATCAACAAAGATTTAGAGTATTTCAATCGTTATAATAGTCTCCATGGATTTCAATATGATCCACACCGGGATTCTTTTTTTATCACAAATTTGCTAAATTATGAAATCCCCGTTTTTGATGGCAAGGGCAATTTGAAACAAAAACTTGAATTCGACTTTGGCAAAAACAACTATGATATCAATAAAAGGAAAGAGTTTCCAGAAAATCCTCGTAAGGTAAATACTTATGCTATGGAAAATAATATTATCCAGCATATCAACTCATTTTTCCCATTTAAGAATAAGATTTTTATTCACTTTTTTTCAGGCATCAGAAATTCCCACTTCCTGTTTTTGGATGACAACTTTGATGTCATCTATCATGTCGATGAACTTGAAAATGATTTTGATGGAATGAAGCTTAAAATGTGGTCTTGGGCCTATTCAGAAAATGAGATCGTTTATGCCTTGGATTCTAAGCAGTTTTATAACGATTACGTCGAAACCTTCAATGATAAGAAAGTCACAGTAAAAAAAAGGCGATATTCATGATTTTTTCAGGAACAATAAAGAAAAACTGAAAGAAGAAAAGCATGTATTGGTTGCTCTCAAAGTCAAAGAATAACCAGGAGAAATGGAATTAATCCTTTTGACTTTTTTGGGATTTTTTCCATTCCCAAAGCAATAAAAAGTTATCTTTGGCATTTTAAACGCAAAAAACTGAATGTCAAAAATCATCCGAATCACCACAGTACCCATTTCATTAAAGCTTTTACTTTCAGGACAAATGAAGTTCATGAAGGATGCCGGATGGGAGGTATTGATGGTCAGTGCTGATGGCAAAGAAATAAATGAGGTTGTCAAAAAGGAAGGATGCGAGCATGTTATGATTCCTTTCACCCGAAAAATAACCCCCTTTCATGACCTAGCCTGCTTGTGGCAGCTATATAACCTTATCAAAAGAGAAAAGCCTGATATTGTCCATACCCATACTCCAAAAGCAGGGTTGTTGGGAATGTTGGCAGCTAAAATGGCCGGGGTCAAAACTAGGATTCATACCGTGGCCGGCTTGCCATATATGGTGGCCGAAAAGCAGAAAAAGAGCCTTCTTGTCAATATCGAAAAGCTCACCTACTCATGGGCTACCCAAGTATGGCCCAATTCGCCTTCCTTAAAAAAATTCATTGTCGAGGAAGAATTGGTTGGACAGGAAAAATTGAAAGTAATTGGTTTTGGTTCATCCAACGGTGTAGACTTGAATACTTTTAACCGGGGTGCATTGAAGGAAAACCACCTTGTAGCAGCGACCATGAGAATCATGCCGGGAGACAATGATTACATTATCCTTGCTGTTGGAAGGCTGGTGAAGGACAAGGGCATAGAGGAACTGGTCTCTGCATTTTTGGATTCGAAAATTTCCGAAAGGTCAAAATTGGTGTTGCTCGGATCCTTCGAACAGGAACTCAACCCAATCGATGGAGAAATAGTCCGAAAGATCAAAGATCATCCAAGGATTGTGCAGATAGAATGGACAGATCACGTCGCGCATTATCTTGCTTTGGCTGATGTATTGGTTCACCCTTCACACCGGGAAGGGTTTCCCAATGTGCTTTTGGAAGCCGGGGCCATGCAGGTTCCGATTATTTGTTCGGACATCATCGGAAATACAGACATCGTGACCAACAAAAAAACTGGACTTGTTTTTCCTGTCAAAAACAAGGAGTTTCTAAAAGATGCCTTGGAATTTGGGTATGTCAAGAGGGATTTTATGCAGGAATTGGCAGATAATCTGTACGTTGAGGTGAAGGAAAGGTACCAACGAAAAAGAATGCACGAATTGATTTTGGAAGAATATAACAAAGCTCTCCGTTCTATATCGGAAAATTAATTGCCGTACATAACAAAATCCTTAAAAATAAGGACGATTTAGGTCAAATATTTTAAATTTTATTCGTTTTTTAGCAAATAATTTAAGCAAAAGAAAATGAAATATCTTGTTACAGGTACAGCAGGTTTTATCGGCTTTCATGTCGCATTGTATCTTCTCAATAGGGGAGAATCTGTGGTCGGGGTTGATAATATCAATGATTATTATAATGTCAACCTCAAGTACCAAAGGCTTGCTGAATGTGGGATCCTACGTGAAAGTATTTCAGAAAATAAAAAAACCAATTCTATTAAATATCCTTCTTATTCATTTTACAAGATGGATCTATCGGATAAGACCGTTTTAATGGATATTTTTGAAAATGAAAAAATTGATGTTGTCATCAATCTTGCTGCCCAAGCGGGAGTAAGGTATTCATTGACAAATCCTGATGCCTATATCACAGCCAACATTCAGTCTTTTTTGAATATTCTTGAAGCCTGCAGGTCGTATCCTGTCAAACATTTGGTTTATGCCTCTTCCAGTTCGGTATATGGAGCCAATACCAAAATGCCTTTTTCAACTTCTGACAACATCGACCATCCTGTAAGTCTCTATGCCGCTACCAAAAAATCAAATGAATTGATGGCACATACCTACAGCCATTTGTTCAATATCCCGACTACTGGACTAAGGTTCTTCACTGTCTATGGACCTTGGGGCAGACCGGATATGGCTTTGTTTTTGTTTATCGAGGCAATCGAAAAAGGTGAAGCAATCCAGGTTTTTAACCATGGGAAAATGAAAAGGGACTTCACTTACATAGATGATATAGTAGAGGGCATCATCAGAGTAGCTGATAGACCTGCCAAGCCAAATCCTGCATGGACAGGCCAAGACCCGGATCCGGGATCTTCTTATGCCCCTTTCAAAGTGTATAATATCGGCAATTCCCAACCTGTGGAATTGATGGATTATATCGCTGCCCTTGAAAAAGCAATGGGTAAGGAAGCTATCAAAAACATGTTGCCTTTGCAGCCCGGAGATGTGCCTTCCACTTATGCGGATGTTACTGATCTTAAAAGAGATACAGGGTATCAACCCCAAACCTCAGTGGAAGAGGGCGTTGCTAAATTTGTGGCTTGGTATAAGGAATCCTACAGAAAATAACCGGAACCAAAATTTCATTCCAAAAACGAACTTGGTGGATTTTAATTTATTCATCCAATTTCTCAATCTTTCTAATTCGCAATTATGAAAAAGAATATCCTCATCACAGGTGGCGCGGGATTCATTGGCTGTCATGTCGTACAGCTTTTTGTGCAGAAATATCCCCATTACCATATTATCAATCTGGATTGTCTGACTTATGCCGGTAATCTTGAGAATCTCAGCGAGATTGAAAATGCCAAAAATTATACTTTTGAGAAAGTGAATATTTTGGATGTAGAGGCTTTGACTTCTGTTTTTGAAAAACATCAAATTACAGATGTGATCCATTTGGCAGCAGAATCCCACGTGGATAGGTCTATTACCGATCCTTTGGCTTTTGTCAAAACAAATATCATCGGCACCGTCAATCTTCTGAATGTCGCCAAGTCATATTGGAAAGATCTGGAAAACCACCTTTTCTACCATGTCTCTACAGATGAGGTTTATGGTTCATTGGATCATGGAGGATTTTTTACAGAAACCACTCCTTACGATCCGCAATCTCCCTATTCAGCTTCAAAAGCTGCCTCAGATCATTTTGTAAGGGCTTACAGCAATACTTATAAATTAAAAACAGTAATTTCTAATTGTTCCAATAATTACGGACCAAACCAATTTCCTGAAAAGCTGATTCCGCTTTGTATCAATAATATAAAAAATAACCGACCGCTTCCAGTTTATGGAAAAGGTGAAAACATCAGGGATTGGTTGTATGTCGTGGACCACGCAAGAGCCATTGACATGGTGTTTCACAAAGGAAAAAGCGGGGAGACATATAATATTGGAGGATTCAATGAATGGATGAATATTGACATTGTGAAGCTCCTCTGCCAAAAGATGGATGAAAAGCTAGGAAGGGAAATAGGAACATCCCAAAAACTGATCACCTATGTCAAAGACCGGGCAGGACATGACCTAAGGTATGCCATAGATGCTTCCAAAATTCAGAAAGAACTAGGATGGGAGCCAAGTCTTCAGTTTGAGGAAGGAATCACCAAAACCATTGATTGGTATTTGGAGAATGAAATTTGGCTTGATAATGTGACTTCGGGGAATTACCAAAAATATTATCAGGACCATTATGGCAAATGATTTTCCCATTTGACGATAAACGAAAAACACCCGACCAAATGGCCGGGTGTTTTTCGTTTTAGAGATAAGTTGCAATTATTTTACCTCTGCTTTTTCTATTTCCTTGAAGATATCAATCTGAGTGGCTTTTGCTTTTTCCTCAAATTGTTTCCAATCATTTTCGAAGAAATCAGTCCAGACTTTCATCGCAGATTCTGCACTTTCTTTTGCCTGTTGCAATAACCTCATTTCAGTTGGTCCAGGTGCGGAGTTTGAAGAATTGGCATAACTTCTTGGAGCAAAAAGTCTAGTCATGGTGCTTGGATAAAGGTTTCTTACAATTCCCTGACCTTCTCTTGTTGGTCCGTAGAATGCCTCTCTAGTCGTATCCACTTTTTTCTTGGTTTCATTGGCTAGTTTGACGAGTTCTTTGACAGGTTCCGAGTCCACATCTTTGGCATAGGCCAAAAGTTTGTCTATGGTCTTTTTGGCATCATCAAGTTGTCTCGTAGCTTTCATAACCTCCCCGGATAAGGCCTCCGTTTGCTTTATAAATTCTTCTCTTGCTTTGAGATCAGCAAGGTTTGCTTGAATTCTTGGATCAGAATAAACCATGATAGAGGTTTCTGCTGTGTTTTCTCCATATTTGAATACCACCTTATATTTACCCGGAAGTGCATCGCCTCCGCTTGCCTCATAGAATCCGCGTGATCTTGCACTTTGGCCACCGCCACCTCCTCCAAACGAAGGGGTTTCTACGGATGACTTTCTGTCAAGATTCCAGGTAAACTTATTTACCCCCTGAGTTGGAAGCCTCTTGATGGTTCTGATCTGTTCTCCTTGTTCATTGAAAATGGAAACTACTACCGAATCCAGTTTTTCTTTACCCGGATCATTGAGTATAAAACTCAAACTTCCTCCAAAATCCCTGTTTTCGGCTGCGTATTTACCGCTTGCAGGAAACCTTTCTCCATGGGGCTGATGGATTTTCGCCTGATAAGCATCAGGGGCAGGGACAGCTGTTAACTTTTCAACAGGAGTTTTACCTGCATTCTTTGCAAAGATTCTCAAGGGCCTGATGTCGTCAAGTACATAAATTGATCGGCCAAATGTTCCGATTACCAAGTCTGCTTCTCTTTCCTGTATGACCATGTCATAAGTAGAAACAGCATTTGGATAGCCATGTCTCCATTGGTTCCATGTTTTGGCATTGTCAAAACTCACATAAAGACCGTATTCGGTACCCAAGAAAACCAGATTCGGTTCTGCTGGATCCTGTACGATAGAAAGTGCATAACCCCATACTTTACTGTCATCAGCAATCCTTTCATATGATCCACCATAGTTTTTGGTCCTGTAGGCATATGCGGAGAAGTCATTGTTTCGGTAGTTATTCGCAATGATCCAAGCTTCACCTGCATCATATTTGGATGCTTGGATCTGAGGGATCCAACTTGCTTTTGGAAGTCCGGTCAGCTTGGCTGCAATATTGGTCCAGGTTTTTCCGCCATCTTTGGTTACCTGTACATTACCGTCATCAGTACCCACCCATATTACATTTGGGTCTACAGGACTAGGTGCGATGGCGATAATGGTTGTGTGGTTTTCGGCCCCGGTGACATCAAATGTCAAACCCCCTGTTTCTTGTTGTTTCTGTTTTTCGGGATCATTGGTAGTCAAATCAGGGGAAATTACTTCCCAGGTTTCACCTCTGTCCGTACTTTTGTGCAAAAACTGACTACCATAATAAACCGTGGTGTTGCTATGGGGATCCTGAGCAATTGCAGCATTCCAGTTGAATCTTAAGAAGACATCTTTATCAGGATGGGTCGGTCTGACGATTCTTTTGTGCCCGGTTTCTTTGTCATATCGGGCGACGTTTCCTCCCTGAGACATGGCATAGCCATATCGGGAATCAGCCGGGTCAGGTACTACATCAAATCCATCACCAAACATGATTTCTTGCCAGTAGGTGTTTCTGATGCCGTCTTGTCTCCAGACGTAAGCAGGGCCAACCCAGCTTCCATTATCCTGAAGACCACCGTAAATATTGTAAGGAATCTCATTGTCCACATTGATATGGTACCATTGTCCTACAGGGATGTTTTCAGCAAAATACCAAGTCTTGCCTCCATCTCGCGTGATGTTCAATCCTCCGTCATTTCCATTAATAATCAATTTTGGGTCATTGGGATTGATATACCATGCATGGTGATCTGGATGAACACCTTCATAGGATAACAATTGTGAAAATGAACGTCCTCCATCCTCACTCATACCTACTCTTGAATAAAGTGTATACAGACGGTCAGCATTTTTTGGGTCTGCGTAGATCTCAAAATAATAAAATGGCCTGTCTCCAATTTCTGCTTTGTCATTGACCATCTTGAAATTACCACCACCATCTTCGGAGACGTACAATGCATTTTTGGAAGACTCGATCAAAGCATAAACCTTTTGACTGTTTGCTTTGGATATGGCCAATCCCATCCTTCCAAGATCACCTTTTGGCAAACCGTTTTTGTCATCAAGTTTTTTCCATGTTTCTCCTCCGTCGATGGTGACATGAAGTCCCGAAGAAGGACCTCCTGATTTAAAAAACCAAGGATATCTTCTGTGTTCCCACATATTGACAAAAATCTTGTTAGGATTATTGGGGTCCATGATCATTTCCCCTACACCCGTTTTGGTATCGATGTAAAGGATTTTTTTCCAGGTTTTTCCTCCATCAGTGGTTTTGTATAAGCCACGGTCCTCTTGCTCTCCCCATGGGGAACCGATTGCACCGACATAGACTGTATTGGGGTCATCAGGGTGTACAATTATCCTGTGGATGGCCTTGGTTTTTTCCAATCCCATTGATTGCCAAGTCTGACCTGCATCCATGGATCTATATACACCGAGACCCATGTTGAGTGAGTTTCTAGGATTTCCTTCACCTGTACCTACCCAAATTATATTAGGATTTTTTTGATAAATGGATATTGCGCCGATTGAGTGTACTTTTTCTTCATCAAAAATCGGAGTCCAAGTGATTCCTCCCGATGTTGATTTCCATAAGCCTCCTGATGCTGAACCTGCATAAATAACTTGTGGATTATCATGAATAGCATCTATTGCAGTAATCCTACCGCTCATGGCAGCCGGTCCCACACTTCTTGCTTTCATGGATTTGAATTGATCCATGTCAACTTTCTGTGCAAACAATGCTGATGTTGGGGCAAACATAAACAGCATTAACAAGCAGCGTAAGCTCATTTGGGTAAGTATTCTTTTTTTCATAAGGACATATTTTGTTTTCTATGATATTAAATAAATCCAAATCATTCATCAAAAATATTCTTTTGATACAAGGGGGTTAATGGTTTGATGGATGGAGTATTGATTTTTCCGACACCAAAATAAAAATCAAAGAATACCTATAGCAATCGATCAGCTTTTGAATAGGTTATCTCCTATGATAGGATTAAAAATCAATTTTCAAAACTGAGGGGGAAAGATTCCCCTTTCTTATTTTTTTAGCATTTATTCTTATAATAAACCTAAGATTAACCGTTGATAAATAGGTGGAAAGAATGTCCGGCGCAAGTGTAAGTTTCCTTGCAAATGAAAAAATAAATCTGAACTTTGTACACAGATAGGTAGGTTACATATACATGAAAAAGATTGCAATTTTAGGATTTTGGCTGGCTTTCGGGTTTCAGATCAATGCAAAAGAATTAGTATCCAGAGATTCAGTAGGGATAGAAAAGGTGGGAAATAAAACTTTTATCATCCACCAAGTTGAAGAGAAAGAAACGCTTTTTGGAATTTCAAGAAGATACCAAGTGGCTGTTAACGATATTATCGAAAATAATCCTCTGTTATCTGATGGAATTAAAATTGGACAACGGATCAAAGTTCCGTTTGTAGCCAAATCAACTTTACCATCGGGTTCCACACTCCACAAAGTGATCCCGGGAGAGACAATGTTTTCGATTTCAAAAAAATATGGCGTATCTGTTAACGATATTCTAAGCTGGAACAATCTCCAAGGTGCAGACCTGAGTGTCGGACAATCTCTTATTATCAAAGCTGTTGAGCCAAAGCCGGTTGCTGTGTCAACAGTAACCCCATCTGCCGGCCAACCTAAGGAGGAAAAAACATCTGTAGCAGTTTCTCCTCCTTCCGAAGCAAAAACTGTTTCTCAAGCAAAACCTGAAGTGATCAAAACACCTTCTGTGCCCAAAGAAGAGACGGGCATGTTAAAAACACTGCCTCCTTCAAGCCTTCCAGGTGATTGGATTACCCATACAGTTTCTCAAGGGGAGACACTATTTTCCATTTCCCAAAAGTACAATACAAACGTGAAGGATATCCAATCATGGAATGGACTAGGATCAAATAGTATTTCAGTAGGTCAAAAACTCAAGGTAGGAAGAGAAGCCAATTCTAATGTTCCGGTGGTTACTTCTTCAGTACCTGTCATCATCAATAATGAAAAAACAAATGCCACATTAAGTACGGCAAATGTACCAAGTGAAGAAGATGCGAGTACAGCATATAAAAACATAAAAGAAACAGGATTGGCAGAGGTGATTGAGGGTACTGCTAATCACAAAAAATACCTTGTCCTTCATAAAGATGCCCCCGTAGGAACAATAATGAGGGTCAGAAATGAAGAAAATGACATTACTATTTTTGCTAGGGTAGTAGGCAAACTTCCCGACACCGGAGACAATAGCAGGCTTGTGGTAAAATTGTCCAAGGCAGCTTTCGATCAGCTTAGGGCAGTGAATCCAAGATTCCCGGTAGAAATTTCTTATTGATTTTCCAAATGAATAAAGGCCAACTGATATTTCATCACTTTTTCAGGTTTATCTGGAATACCATATTTGTGTTGACTTATCCCATTTTAGCTACTTTTGGGTTATTGTTTGTCGGTGTTACCTACCTTTTTTCTTTGTTGTCCCGTCTCTTGGCAGGCCTAAAAAAAGGTAAAAAAACAGTGGTTGTCATAGACTCTGATTGGCTTCCCTTACCTCAAACAGAAGGTTTTTTGGAAGCCAAAATGTACAAACAAATCATGTTTGGCCCATCTTGCTTCCAATTAAGAAGAAATGATGGTGTTCCTTCGGTTTTGGAGGACCATTACTTTGGAAACAAGGTGAGGTTTATTGAGGAGGGGATTTTGCTCGAAAAATGGAACAGTACTGATTCCAAGGAATTACCTGACTTTGATATTTGTCTTTACAATTCTGATATAGATAGTCTTACTTCTTTGACTAATATTAAATGCTTTGATTGGCATCTTTCTGAAAAAGAAAACAAAAATCTTTGTTTCAAATGGTTTGATGGCATACAGGGCGGAGAGGTCAAAGTATCAATATAGGATGGATTTGAAGGGGTTTTTAGATCAAAAAGTAGATTACTACAACAGGCCGGGTTTTATAGAACTCGATCCTATTTCTATTCCACATCGTTTTTCTCTCAAGCAGGACATTGAAATAGCAGGATTTTTTGCAGCTACACTGGCTTGGGGTCAGAGAAAAACCATCATCAGCAAATGCCTTCACCTGTTGGAAATGATGGATAATGCTCCCTACCAGTTTATCCTGCACCATTCTGAATCTGATTTGAAACCTTTTTTGAATTTCAAACACCGAACTTTCAATGACATCGATACCCTTTATTTTATACAGTTTTTCTCTTCATTTTACATAGAATATGATTCCCTTGAAAGTGCATTTACAAAGGGATGGAATGAAGAGGTAGATATCATGTCAATTCTTTTGAAAAATTTCCATCAGTATTTTTTTCAATCTCCATTTGCCCCAAACAGAACCAAAAAGCATGTCGCCACCCCTGAGCGTAATTCTGCCTGTAAGCGGTTGAATATGTTTCTGAGATGGATGGTAAGGAAAGATAATAACGGCGTTGATTTTGGCATCTGGAATACTATTCAACCATACCAGTTAATCTGTCCATGCGACTTGCATGTGGATAGGGTTGCAAGAAAATTAGGATTGGTTTCCAGAAAGCAGACGGATTGGAGTACTGCCTTGGAACTGACCCAAAGACTAAGGGAATTTGATCCTGTGGATCCTGTCAAATATGATTTTGCTTTGTTTGGGCTAGGAGTTGAGGAGAAGTTTTGAACCACTTCTCCTAAAAAACATCCTTATTTCGGCCATTCAGCAGGGTTTTTCCGCCATTCTACGAGAGAAGCCAATGTATAATCATCAATGAAATCATCTGCTAGCGCTTGTGAGAGCATGGAAGAGTAGTCACTCAGGCATACCAATTTCACTCCAGCCTCCTCAAAGTTTTGTTTGGCTACATCAAATCCGTAGGTAAAGATGGCCACCATCCCCAAAACCTCAAATCCGGAAGCTTTAAGGTCAGCCACGGCCTTTAGTGAGCTTCCACCTGTCGAAACCAAGTCCTCTACGACCACTACTTTTTGGCCTGGAGTAACTTTACCCTCGATCATATTTTCCATACCATGTCCTTTGGCTTTGGAACGTACATACAAAAACGGCAGCTCCATTTTGTCTGCAAGAAGCGCTCCTTGAGGTATACCTGCTGTCGCCACACCTGCTATGGCTTCCACCTCCGGGAAATATTGTTGGATAGCTTCAACAAGCTTATTTTTGATAAATTTTCTGACTTTGGGATACGATAAGGATAACCTGTTATCGCAATAGATTGGGGATTTCCAACCCGAAGCCCAAGTAAAGGGATTGTTGGGCTGAAGTCTGATTGCCTCGATTTCCAACAGCTTTGCAGCTACCTCGGAGGCAGTTTTTTTATCGAATGTTTCCATGGTCTAAAATTAAGCTATAAATTCTAAGCAGGGATTGTGCAGGCTTAAAAATTTTATGCATTTTTGGCCATCTTACTTTAAAAACCAGAGAACGGGATTTTCATCAAATGAGAATTTTTATCAACGACAAACCGCTTGAGTTGTTTACACCAGAAGAACTGCCGAAGGACAGAACTTTTGAGGTGGTTTATGACCATCCTTTAGACATTCCTGCGACTGCTGAGTTTCATGATGATGTGCTGATTATTGAGCCTTCCAAGGATGTAATCATCAAATTACTCTATCTACTCAGGACAAGAAAACTCAAAAACCTTGATACAGTAAGCCTAGTATGTAAAGACAAGCCCAGTTTGAAATCATTTATCAAAAGTAGGTTTACTGTCATTAAAGCAGCAGGGGGAATAGTGGTCAAAGGAGAAAAGGTACTTTTTATATTCAGGTTGGGGAAATGGGATTTACCCAAAGGTAAATTTGATAAGGGTGAGACTCCGGCGCAGTGCGCTTTAAGAGAAGTGGAGGAGGAATGTGGCATCAAAGTCAAATTAGGCCCTAAAATCACAAACACCTGGCATACCTATACCCAAGATAGAAAAAGCATTTTGAAAAAGACATATTGGTATGTCATGGAAAGTACCAATGATACAGGAATGAAACCCCAAAAGGAAGAAGGAATTGTGGATATCAGATGGATGGGACATCAAGAAGCTAAGACGGCTTTGGTTAATTCCTACCCGTCAATGCGGTATTTGTACAAGCAATTTTTGAAAATCACTCCAAAAATTCACAATTGATAGGGTAGATAGTCTGATACGTCTCCGTTGTATCTGTGAATCTCGCGGATAATGGTCGAACTTACCGTTGCGTATTTGGGTGAGGTAATCATAAAAACTGTCTCAAGCTCTGGATTAAGGTTACGGTTCATCTGACTGATGGTATTTTCATACTCAAAGTCAATAATGTTTCTTAAGCCCCTGACCAAGAAATTTGCGCCTTGATTTTTAGCAAGCGAAGAAGTCAGTTCGTTGTAAACCAAAACCTTAACCCTTTCATTTTCCAAATAAAGACTGCTGATTTTTTCAACCATCATTTCAATTTCGAAATATCTGTTCTTTTTGGCTGAATTATATCCGATAGCAATGATCACCTCATCGAAAAGGTTCAGACTTCGCAGTACAATATCATGATGACCTTTGGTAAATGGATCAAATGAGCCTGGAAATAGGGCAGTTTTTTTCATCTGTTGTTTGGTTAGGGCAGTTCCCAATAGGACTCAAAGATCTCAGGTTTTTGGAATATTTCAGTATCCTTGTGGTACTGGATATTTGAAAAAGGAACTGAGATTCTGAAATTTTTAAAATATAGATTCCCCCAGCTTTCGTCTATACCATAAATTGAGGTATCGCCAAATACTGAAACCCTGCAAAACACCCTATTGAAATTGAGCTGATGGACAATGCCAAGGGAGTATTTTAAAAAATCTTCTCTGTTTTCGATATCAAATTTATTGAACAAGCTTAGTTCCTGATTTGTGAAAGCAATCAAATAGAAAAAACCCTTTTGTACCAAGACCATGATTTCTTGATTCAAGAGATTGAATTTTTCTTTCAATGCGAAGGATAGGAATGAAGAAGCTCCATGGTGGAAAGTGATATCAGATTTGTCTTCTGACAATAAATCAGATAATTCTTTCCGGATGCTGCCTACAAGATGCAGATTGTTGCTCGATAATGTTGTTTCAAAGACGTGGGTGTTTTCCTTTGGCTTTTCTGCAAAAAAGAGGAAAATCGATGATAAGGTACTTTCAAAAACCAGTCCTGGTACTAAAGAGAAAGGTGATGCATGGTTATAAACACGAATCGGAATGTCGAGCTTCAGGAGTTTTTCATCCTTGAGTTTAAAATTAAGCAATCTATGGCTTTCAAAGGATTGGCTATGAATTGCCAAAACCTTTCCGTTTTGGTCTTTGGCAAAATAAAAATAAAAACCATCAAATAAGAAAAGCGATAAACTTGACACCGCCTGGGCATCAAATTTATCGCATTGAATTTTTAGAAGGGTATTATTTTCTGTCTGGATAGCCAAAATTACTCCCAGTTACCTGAAGTAGAAGAATCGGTTCTAGATCCAACTCGAAGAGCTTTTTCCTTGTTGTTTAGCCTCCTTTTTGGATTAATTGGATCAGGATCTCTGATTTCGAATACAGGGATTTGTCTTTGGGTTCTTTCTACTTTGTCAGCAAAAAACTCAAACTGTTTGCCACCTGATCCTGGGACAATGTGCATGTTGTCAATATTAAAATTCGGATACTTCCTTTCGTTAAAAAGTGAATCAATCACATTCACTGAACCGAGGGTGTCATATTGAACCGAAATCTCTTCTTTACCATATTCAAGAAGTTTGGTAGTCTCTGTTCTTTGTACTAACCAGATTTTTCCTTCTTCAATAAATTTCTTCAAATCATCCCAATTTCCGGCATATACGCCGTTAGATGCTAAATAGGCAACTTGTGCATCTCTTAGCATTTGAAGTTTTTCGATAATCCTAGCTTCAGTGGCTATGATCAGTTTTTCTTGCTGCATTACATCATCCACACTTTTGTAGAGGAAATACCCAAGGGCAAGTGCGGAAATTAAGAAGACAATCGATAAAATTCTGGATAGTGTCATTTTTTGGATTGATTAGAACTTTTGATAAGGTTGATGGTGTATAATCAAGATGCTATTTTATAGAATTATTTTCAAAATTAAAATAACCTTTCCATAATCTCACATCATTCACTGATTTTATTCCCCAAAAAAGGCGGTGTTTCTCCTCATTTTTGATGGATGACAAAATATCGATGTCGAGAAACTGTATTTCAGTGATCAACTGTTTGTCATTTGGCAATTCGGGATCTATTCCCATACTCAATTTTCCACCGATTTGCCTCACTTCAAAATAAAGTTCAACAGCATGGAGCGGGGGATTCAAATATTCATAGCTGCAGAGGAATTCTTCTACCTTAATTTCCATTCCTGTTTCCTCTACAAACTCCCGCTTGAGGTTCTCTGAACTTGAGCTTCCGTATTTCATACCTCCACCCGGCACATTCCAAAAGAATTTCCCGTTTCCCATGTTGTGCTTGATCATGAGGATTTTCTCATCTTGGATCAAAACTCCATTTACTCTTGTCCTGAGCCTTCCCCCAAATTTCTCATAAAGTTCCTTTTCCGAAATTGTCATATTAGCATTAGCTTCGTCAAGATGATTGGTAAAGATAGTCAAGACAGCTTAAAGCCCTCCTTCTTATTGAAAAGAAATTTCCCCTTTGAACCCACTTCGGGACAAATGGATTTTTTTATACATATGGATCGGTTTTTGACAAGGAAGACCTCCGCAAGCAAAGCGTTTTTGCTTAGGGGATACGCCGGCACAGGCAAGACATCTCTTATTTCTGCCTTGGTCAAAATCCTTCCAAAGGTTAAATTCAAATCCCTTTTGCTGGCACCGACTGGACGCGCAGCAAAAGTCATGGGGAATTATAGCAACAAAGCGGCATTTACCATCCATAAAATCATTTATAAGCCAAAAGGTGAGTCTGGAGATTTAGGTCTGGGTTTTGTACTTCAAAAGAACTATTTTAAAGATACTTTATTCATAGTCGATGAAGCCTCAATGCTTTCGGATGATACGGTCTCAGGCAGGAGTTTATTGAGGGATTTGATCCAGTTTGTATTCCAAGAATCGACCAACCAACTGATCTTGGTCGGTGATATGGCGCAATTGCCTCCAGTCGGGAGTTCATCCAGTCCTGGATTGGACAAAAATTACCTGATTCGAAATTTCAGGTTAGAGGTTGATGGCGTTGAGTTGAAGGAAGTGATGAGACAACAGTTGGCTTCAGGGATTTTATACAATGCCACACAACTGAGACAAACACTTACCAAAGAAATTCCGACAGTGGCTATGGTGACTTCCAGGTTCAGGGACTTTTTTAGAATGACAGGGGAAAGACTGGAAGATGGGCTGCGCTATGCCTATGGAAAATATGGAATCGAAAATACCACTATTATTACAAGGTCAAATAAGTCCGCAGTCCAATACAACCAATATATAAGAAGGACTATCCATTTTTTCGAAGATGAGATCTCGGCAGGGGATATGCTGATGATTGTCAAAAACAATTATGTATATATGGCCGAGTCAGAGAAAGTCAACTTTCTTGCCAACGGTGATTTTGCTGAAGTGGTCAAGATCAGGTCATTTGAAGAAATGTATGGTCTGAGATTTGCTACATTGGAGTTGAGGTTGATTGATTATCCCGATGAACCTTACTTTGAAGCAAAAGTAGTACTAGATACTTTGTATAGCCCACATCCTGCATTGAGTCCCGAGCAGTACAAAGAACTATACCGTCAGGTCTCTGAGGATTATGCCGATGTGGCAAACAAGGCTGAAAGAATGGAATTGATAAAAAAAGATTCTTATCTTTCGGCCTTACAGGTCAAGTTTGCATATGCATTGACGTGTCATAAAGCACAAGGTGGACAATGGGATGCCGTATTTGTAGATCAGGGATACTTGACGGATGAAATGGTAAACCAAGATTATATCAGATGGCTCTACACCGCAATGACCAGGGCAAAGAAAGAACTGTTTCTGGTGAACTTTCACCCAAGATTTTACATTAATGGAAATGATTTAGAAGTTTAACACCTAATACAATTAAAAATGAAAAAAACCCTTTTATTCGTGGTAGCTGTCCTGATGGCATTTACCGTTTACTCGCAAGATCAAAAAGGACCGGTAATCGAGTTCCAAGTGAAAGAAAGAGACTTTGGCACCATTACACAAGGTGAAAAAGTAGAACACGTCTTTACTTTCAAAAACACTGGTGATTCACCTCTCAAAATCCAAAATGTGGCAGTCACTTGTGGCTGTACTGCTCCCAATTGGCCAAAGGATGCGATCGCTCCCGGTGCAACAGGGGAGTTGAAAGTAGTGTATAACTCTGCAGGCAAAATGGGCACCCAAAACCCAATTATCAGGATTTATTCCAATGCCTCTGAGCCGATCGAAAAAGTATCTTTGAAAGTCAATGTGGTGCCCAAAGGGCAGTAAAGAAAAAAATAAAAAATAAAGCCGATAGCATTCAGAGTTATCGGCTTTTTTTTACATTTTTTTTTAATCCACCTTGAGCAATATCATCAACGGAGTGCCGTCACGTGTGGCCAAATTAAGCCTGTTGTTTTCAATCTTGTATTTTTTGATTTCTTTCAAAGCCTGCGTCACTCCCCTTTCCAAAATCATTTCAGCTTGGGGACAGGCCATCATCGTACTCATCAGATTTCCAAATTCGATCTCTGTTTCTGTCAGTTTTGTGATGGGTCCCCTTACTGTGTTACAACCCGAAAACCCAAAAATACCTCTTTCTGCAGCATTGAATTCGAAAATCAAGGGTTTGTCCATTCCTGTGGGATTTTTCATTTCGCCAATACTTTCCAACCTCCAAATATCCGTTATCCGTAAGGTCAAGTCGGGTTTTTGAGAAATTACCTCAACAAAACTGTATTTGAGGCTTGAAGCATCTGCAGGAATCGGGGGAGGGATTTGAGTCACATTGACTTTAATGCGGTAAATGTTTCCGGGTTTGTAATCAAATCCTTCGATATTACTGAAAAAATTCAGCCACTTGCCATCTTCGATTTCTGCACCTTCTTGGATTTGAAGGCAAGTCATAGGACCCACTCCCTGACAGGGAAGTTTCGTGCTGTTTATCCAAAATACTTTTTCTTCCATACTCCGGTTTTCAGCTATCTTGGTTGATTTGCAGGAATACATAGAACTAAGAAATATTCCAAAATAAAAGATCAGAAGACGCTTCATTTTTGTGCTATTTGGTTTGATTTTGATCCAAGACGAAGGTTACCATTCTTTTGATTGAAGATTTTACTCTTCAGAAAGTTAAAAAGTCCTAAATGCGATTTTCCTTAGAAGGTCATACCAGTGAGAATCACATTTGCCAGTTTCTCCGCCCAGGATTTGTAAACCAAAGCACTTGGATGGAGTTTGTCTTCGACGACCATTTCTGGCAAAGCGCCGATTTTTCTGTATTCTTCCGTGATATCGATGTAATACACACCCAATTCTTTTGAAATTCGTTCCTTGGCCATATTGTAAGCATCAATTTCCTTGGCTACTTTTTCCCTGTCTGTACCCCTGTCAGTTGCAAAAGGAGTAACACCCCAATCGGGAATAGAAATAACCACGACATGATTTGCGTTTCCTTTGGCAAATCGAATGGCTTTGGTAAGCATTTTTCTGAATTCAGTCTCGTAATCTGAGACCGCACGTCCTCTGTATTGGTTGTTGACTCCGATCAAAAGCGTGACCAAATCATAGGTTTTTCCTTGGATCCCTGCTGCCTCAATACCTTGATCCAATTCGTCGGTCGTCCACCCTGTTTTTGCTATGATGGTTGGATTTTCTAAAATCAGACCTTTTGATTTCAGGATTTCAACAGCTTGGTTTGGGTATCTTCCGGGTTCTTCGACACCTTCACCGATTGTATACGAATCCCCCAAAGCCAGATAAGTGTATGTTTTTTCTTCCATGATGTCTGTTTTTTCTTTTTCTATACAGCCTAGATAAAGGCCTGAAATCATCAAAATAATGAGTGCGACTGGTTTCATATAAAGATTATTTAGATTTAAAAATACTTTCAGTCAAGGTAAATATGCCTGCATTAGCATCCATTTCCACATTGGCACCAAATGGCACAATAAACTGCTTGGCAACATGCCCGATCATCGCGCCTTTATATGAAGGAATATTGAGCGGAACAATGTAATCATCCAATATATCATCCAAAGTCAAAGATCCATATCCTCCGCCGGGATTGCAATCCGTACATTGCCCAAAAATGAACCCTTTGATCTTGGACAAAGTGCCGTTAAGTTTCAATGTGCTAAACATCCTATCTATCTTATATGGATCCTCTCCGATATCTTCCACAAAGAGTATCGCATCTTTGAAGTCAGGATAATAAGGTGTCCCGGACAAGGAACTCAATACGGTGAGGTTACCGCCCAAGATCTTCCCTGAAGCTTTTCCACCGATTAAAGTCTGAATCCTGTTTTGCTTCACGATCAAATCATCTCCTTTGATTTGTTCATTCTGGAATACAGGTAATATTTTTTCAAAGAACAGTTTCTGAAATTGGCTTACATTAAAATTGTTCCAGCTTCCCGTGCCGTTAGGACCGTGGAAGGTGATCAAACCTGTCTGTGAATGGATGGCACAATGTAAAGCGGTAATATCCGAATAGCCCAAAATCGGTTTTGGGTTCTTTTTGATCAAGTTGTAATCGATCAGGTCCAGGATTCTTGCAGCACCCGAACCTCCCCGAATGCATATGACCGCTTTGACTTCGGGATCTCCAAACATCTGATTGAGGTCATCTGCACGCTCCTGATCCGTGCCTGCAAGATGGCCACGCCTGTTTTTAAGATTTTCCCCAAGTTTGACCTCAAGGCCCAAAGCTTCCAAAGACTCTTTTGCAAATTCAAACTGAATACGCTCTGAGGTAGCGGCAGAAGGACTGACCAAACCAACCATATCACCTTTTTCAAAAGGATTAGGGAAAAGTCTCTTTTTAGGGTCTTCTGATTTGGGTAGGTATGAAACAAGAGGTAAAGTACCGACACCAAGGAGGGCTGATTTTATAAAATAGCGTTTGTTCATTGAATTGAGGTTATTTTGTTTGAGATTAAATCTCTTTATTCTAAGCTATTGATAAGTGACTTTTTTTCCAAAATGAGAAATATCTAAAAAAAGAAATTGGATGTGAGAGTTTAGAATTTCTCTTTGATATACAACATGACCTTTTCCATCTCTCTCCGTACTTCCGGGGCTTTGTTGAGGTAGTTGTTATTCATAAAGGCAAATGCATAAACCTTTCCTGAGTCAACTTTGATATAGCCCACAAGGGCATGGTTGTTGGCCACGGTCCCTGTTTTTGCAAAGATGTAAGGAGTTCGTGCTTTGTAGTTATTCTTCAGGGTGCCGCTGATACCACCTTGTGGGAGGAGTTGCATGACCTGATTCCGGGGTATCTCTTTTTCTATTTTGACCAAAAGGGAAACCATCGACCGCGGCGTAATCAGGTTATGCCGGGAAAGTCCCGATCCATCTACCCATTTTGGCCGGTCAGCAAGATCCGACAAATAAGTTTTTAGAATATATTCAATAATTCTTTCCGAATTGAGTTCCAAAAATTGTTTGTCAGACATCATCAAGAGCAGCTGCTCGGCAATGAAATTGTCACTTTCCTGAAGTATCTCTATCCAAAGCGGTTCAAGGGCTCCTCCATAAAAAACCTGATGCTCCGTAGGGAGGCTTTCATCCAAGACGACAATATTTTTTTTCAGGGCTTCCTGAACCAAAATAGCAAATGTCTCCGCCGAAGTGATAAATGGGATTTCAGACTTAGTTTCTGTATAAGTGTCGGGATTGAAATAAAAGGCATTCGCATGCAATTGCCTTTCTACTCCTTTGTTGGTTTTGTCCGGGATGATAGAGACTTTCCCAAAAGAGGGAATATTGGCTTTGGGAACCCTTTTTTGGTTGGTGAAGGTGACAAAATTTCCATAGATAGGAAATGGGGATTTTTCAGCGGAATAGGAATAATTATAATCGTCCCATTGCCAACCATAGCCAAAAGCTTTGTCTTTCCAGTTTTTGTGAGAGAATTGGATGGTTTCATATTTTTGGAGAAATCCATCGATATCAGGTTGTGGGAGTTTATTGTATTTCCATCCAGGATAGCCTGTTCCCCAAATTGTAATTTGCTTTCCGTTTTCTACATAGCGGAATGCAGGTAGGCTGTCATTCAGCATCATGATGCTTCCATAAAAAGTCAGGAGTTTGGTGGTGGAAGCAGGGATGAAATTGATATGGCTGTTTTTTTCAAAAATGACCCTTTGGCTGTCCGGTTCAAAAAGAATGAATCCGGTAAGGTGGTTGCCAAAAAACGATTTCTCATTGAGAAGACTATCCAAGCCTGCATATTTAGCCCTAAAATCAGCTTCCTGACCCCAAAGAGGGGATAGTAAGAATAATGCGAGTAAAAAGGAGAGGGTGGTTTTTTTGATATTCATTGAAATCAGATTCCTTGTTTTTTTCCTGCCCAAAACAAAAACAGCCAACCCAATATAAAAGCAACTCCGCCCAAAGGCGTAATGGCACCAAGCCAAGTGATTCCGCTCAGTGAAAGGACATACAGCGAGCCTGAAAAAATGAGTATTCCTATCAGAAAGGACCACATGGCTTTCCTCAATATTTTTCTTTCGGGCTGAAGGTCATACCAAATCGCTACAGCAAACATGGCCAAAGCGTGGTAAAAATGATATTTGACGGCAGTTTCAAAAGTTTCCAACCTGCCGTTGGCTTCCAAAATCGGTTCCAAACCATGTGCCCCAAATGCCCCAATGCCAACAGCGGTGGCGCCAACTATAGCAGATATCTGAATAAAATTAGCTTTCATCTTAATTTATATTTTGTATGTGCGCAATGATGACACTAGACAGGAAACCTACTTTAATTCTTGTCTGAGGGCTTAATTGCCCGCTACATCGGTCTTCCGACTTCGGTCCTCCGTCCCGAATGAAGAAGAATATAGGATTATTGGCAAAGAAGCATTTATCCATTATTTGTATTCTCTTTCGCCAAAAATGGCAGTTCCGATCCTGACCATGGTACTCCCTTCTTCTTGCGCGATGGTATAATCTCCGGTCATTCCAATAGAAATCTCTCTCAGGTCAAAGTTTGGCGGAAGCTTTTTGGTTTTTAATTTGTCGAATATTGATTTCAAATTTCTGAATTCCTGCCTTACGACATCCTCCTTGTCGGTAAATGTTGCCATGCCCATCAAACCCACAATCTTAACATGGGTAAGGGATTTTACAGCTTCACTTTGGACAAGTTCCTCTAGTTCCTTTTCGTCAAGACCAAATTTGCTTTCTTCTTTGGCGATGTACACCTGAAGCAGACATTGGATGATTCTATCTACTTTTTCAGCTTGTTTGTTGATCTCTGTAAGGAGTTTCAGAGAATCTACCCCGTGAATAAGATATATAAAGGGAGCGATATACTTCACTTTGTTGGTCTGTAGGTGACCGATAAAATGCCAACGGATATCCTTTGGTAGTACCTGCTGTTTTTCCTCCAACTCCTGGACTTTATTTTCCCCAAAATCCCTGATCCCAAGTTCATAAGCCTGCCCGATGGCTTCGACAGGATGGGTCTTACTGACGGCCACCAAAAGACATTCGGGATTGACAAATGTATTTTTTAATAATTGAAGGTTTTCTTTGATACTCATTCTGTATTTTTGGCATATTCAACTCAAACAAAGATATGGCGATATTGGGTACATTACTAAAAAAAGGTATCAGATTAAGAGATTCTTTGGTTCAGGAATACAGCTCTCCTTTGGATCTTCAAAAGGGAGAACTCAAAAAGTTGCTTATCAAAGCCAAGGATACTGAATTTTCTAGAAAATTTAATTTTGACCTGATTTTAAAGGAATTCAAGAAAGGGGACACCGATTTTTACAAGGCATTTGTCCGGCAGGTTCCCATATACAATTACAATACGATCTACAATGAATGGTGGTATAGGCTAAAAGGTGGAGAAGAAGACATCACCTGGCCGGGAGCCATAAGGCATTTTGCTTTGACTTCCGGCACTTCTGGTGCCGCTTCCAAGTATATTCCCATTACCAAGGATATGGTAAAAGCCATCCGAAAAACCGGTGTAAGGCAGATTTTATCGTTGTCTAGATATGACCTACCAGACAAGTTATTTACAAAGGGGATATTGATGCTCGGGGGAAGTACTGATCTGGAATTTAATGGGACTTATTTTTCGGGGGACTTGAGCGGGATCACCACTGGAAGATTGCCGATCTGGTTTCAGCGGTTCTATAAGCCGGGCAAGAAAATTTCTAAAAACAAAAACTGGGGAGAAAAGCTAGACCAAATTGTAGAGAAAGCTCCGGATTGGGATATCGGCATCATTGTTGGAGTTCCGGCCTGGCTTCAGATCTTATTGGAAAAAATCATTGAGCGCTATAAGCTCAAAACCATCCATGACCTGTGGCCAAATCTTCAGATTTTTGTCCATGGAGGGGTTTCCTTTGAGCCCTATAAGCAGGGTTTTGAACGTCTACTTGAAAAGCCCCTGATTTACATGGAAACCTACCTCGCTTCGGAGGGATTTTTGGCTTTTCAGGCGATTCCGGACAGCAGGTCCATGCGGCTTGTTCTTAACAATGGGATTTTTCATGAATTCATTCCTTTCAATGAAGAGAATTTTGACGCTGAGGGCGAAATTCTTCCCCATGCCAAAACACTTAAAATAGATGAAATAGAAGAAGAGGTAGATTATGCCTTGCTGATCAGCACCTGCGCCGGAGCGTGGCGCTACCTTATCGGGGACGTTATCCGGTTTGCTTCCAAAGAAGAGAGTGAAATTTACATCACAGGCAGGACCAAGCATTTTTTGAGCCTTTGTGGCGAGCACCTTTCTATGGATAATATGAACAAAGCTGTGGAATTGGTTTCTGAAGAAATGAACCTCAATATCAGGGAATTTACTGTTCTCGGTTTGCCTCACGGTTCACTCTTCATGCACCATTGGTTTATCGGTTCTGATGACGATGTGGATCAGGCTGTACTGCTAAGTCAGATTGATGAAAAACTGAAACAACTCAACGACGACTATATCGTGGAGCGTAAGCACGCCCTGAAAGAAGTGAAGCTGACTGTGCTGTCGCCTTCCATTTTTTACAATTGGCTCAGATCCAAAGGAAAAGAAGGAGGACAGAATAAATTTCCGAGGGTATTGAAAGGGGAGAAGGCGGAGCAGTGGATAGAATTCTTAAAAGAAAATGGCGTAAAAATATGAACCAAGCACTGTGGGAAGGCATCAGTATGGGGCTTGTATTGTCGGCTATGATCGGCCCCGTATTTTTTGCATTGATCCAAAATAGTCTTGAACATGGATTTCGGTATGCTGCGGTCTTGGCATTGGGGATTTTGCTTTCCGACCTTATCTATGTCCTGATCACGTATTTTGGTGTGTCGCTTTTTGCCCGTAATCCTTACTTTGAGATCATCCTCGGTTATGTCGGTGGTGCGGTGTTGGTAGGGTTTGGGATTTCTACCATTTTCAAAAAAAACAGGAACAGACCGAATACTGGCGGGATACCTTTGCCCAAAACCAAAAAAAGAACCGGCTTCATGAAAGGTTTTGGCATCAACGGGATCAACCCTTTTGTCATGCTTTTTTGGATTTCTATTGCCGGATTGGTCAACCTCAAACAAGAGTACCAAAGGATGGATATTTGGCTGTATTATACCGGAATCTTGCTGACGGTGTTTTGCATCGATCTTCTCAAAGCTTTTATAGCCAAGCAGCTTTCGGGTTTTGTCACCCCAAAACTGATGTCCAAACTCAATATCCTGGTAGGATTTATATTGATTTACTTCGGAAGCAAATTGGTAAAGTTTGCATGGGACAAGCAGGAATTGATGGGGTGAGATGGGTTTTTATATTTTTCACTCCACTTCCACATCAAATGCCCCATTTACAATCCTTCCATCGATTTTTACCTGCACCCATATCCTGTAATTGCCCGGCTGGGGAAAGGCATAAGGGAAGCTGACCATGCTGTGTTCGATATGGTCGGGATCCGTTGGATCGAGGTGCACCATATTTCCCATCAGGAGACTGTCACGTTCCTTTTCAGGCATTTGGTTCAAAACCTTGATCACGCCGTCTATGCTGTCTTGAAAGCTTAGACCGGTAGGTAAGTTTTGGAAGCCTATATTTCCTGATTCAAATCTTTCGAGCAACATCTGCTGCGAACCCATGGAATAATTGCCTGTAGGGTGGAGGTGGATGTACACAGACCCGTCGTGTTTAAGGACTACGGCATGACCCATCATGCCGAGATAGGGTTCAAGCTTGGCCGCATTTCCCTCAGGATCAAAAAGTGCAAAATCAAGGTTGTAAAGGGTGCCGGCTTCAAAGTTTTCTCCATCAGTTTCCCAAACTGCCGAGTATCCTCCCGGTAAATCGGTTTTGATGCCGGGTTTGCCGCAGATCATAATATCTCCATCCAAGGAGGTCTTTTTTCCTGATACAGGATTGGAAAAGGTATAGGTATCGTCCCGTCCCAATACGACATCTGTATTGGAAACAAGCTGGAAATTTGAATTTTCAGGAATGGTAAAATCCGAAATGATGGTTTCTGAAAAACCTGTAAACCGGGTGATATCTGCATACACATGGTATTCACCTGCAGGGATTGAAGGTAGCTTTACCTTGAAATTCAAAGAATCCAACCGTTCAGGGTGAAGGTGCGCAAACACATCCAAATCTCCCTTTCTGATTAAAAACAAATGCATCAACTTGCCATGGTCCGGAACTATCAGACTTAGCTTTCTTGATGTTTTGCCTTGGTTGAGGGTAGCAGTGTCTACTGAGAGGTGAAGGTAATTTCCATCAGACTGTGGTTCCAACCGTGATTGTGCTTCTATAGGTTTAAACAAGAAATTGTTGTATTGCTCTGATTCAGCATCCCACCAGGTTTTTCCTCCCCAAAGTACCAAGAGCATGATGACTGACCCGATGGCAATTCCATATTTTCGTCTTTTTTCCACAACAGGGTTCCTTTCTTTTCCCGGATCCCGGATGCTGTCACTCATCGCTGAGGAGATGATCGTCACCATCAGGATGACCAAAAATATCCCCAAAATTGCCAGCGGAATACCCAACTCGGAGGTCATGGAATTTTTGGCCGTAGGCCAAGCCATGACCGGAACGATTGCTTCAAAAATATCTCCGTCGGTCTGCATGGTTACCTGAACACTCGAAGCTCCTGAATTCATAAACCACAATTCACCTTCATATTTCCCTGGTTCTCCGGGCACCGCCACCATGGGGTCGGCTTTGGGAGTTCCTTTCAGGCCCGCTGACCAATAAACAGGCCTAACCTCAAGGGTAATATTTTCAGGATTTTCGGGAAGGATGATCGTTACCCTTGCGATTCCCGGGACGACTTCAGCCGGGATGATATTGGCAAGAACCCTGTAAGGACCGAGAAGTCCCTCATAAATGACTCCGGGGCTTCCAATATGGCTGCTTGATAAATACCAAAGCAAAATGAGAATAGGCAATACCAGTTTTCTTTTCATAATCTATCTTTTCACCTGCTTCATCCAATTGCCCCAAGAAAGCCCCACTCTCGAAGTCAGGACTCCAATACCCACAGCGATTACGAGACCTTTGATCAGATCCCAACCATAGGTAGAGAAATTGGGGTTGAACTGATACCTGAATTCGTAGCTTGGATTGGCAAAATAAGGCCAGGAAAACCTCCCAAAGAACCAACCCCTGCCGATTTCAGAAATCAAAACTTCAGAAAAATACCATTGTACCGGGGTGAAACTGACAACGAAGATCAGGGAAAGCAGGACTGCCAAAAGCCACTTGTTGGAATTTCTCCATTTTTCGATGGCATAGTCAATGGCTATCGCCGGCACAATCAGGAGGATGGGAAAATGAAAAGGCTGGAACCTTGTGATGTAATTGAAGACCGGACTGAGCTTGGGTTCGGCAGGAAACAAAGGCATAATCCACACCATTGCTGCCATGACAAAGGTATAGATCAAAGCCATTTTGGTAGCAGCAAATCGATAAGGAGAGGCAAATGAAATGGAAATCAAAAATAAAGGAAATATCAAGGCAGCTACCTGATACGGCAAAACCCCATGCAGCATATTCAAAAAGAAATACTCAGACACCAAGGTATAGACCATCACCAACAAAAACCCTGCGGACAACGCGTACATCCATTGGAGGTGGGATTTGGTGCGGGTGTCCATTTTTTCTCCCAATTTATTCTGGGCAGCGATTACTGATATCATGGCACCAAATTGGATCATCATCATCCCGAGCCCCAACAAAGCATGAGGAGGAGAGAGGATTTTGACATCAAGACCATAGGTATTGTGCCACCAATCGTCAAAAGGAGCGGAGGTCAACATCGCAAATGCTCCCCATACGCAAAACATCGCTCCCAAGGATCCATGGAAAATCCCCCAAAATCTGATGCTTTGGGACTTTTCTTCTTTGGAACCCCAAAAGCTGGTTTTCAACACTTTGATCCCAGAAAACACCCCAGCGATCACTGCACCCAAATAAATCAGGATATGGGGCGGAGAAAACAAGCCATCCCGGCCCACACTCATGTGCCATGAAATGTCCCATTGCAATCCCACCGCGATGCACAGGGAAGCAAAAACGGTCGCATAGACATAAGTCGGAATCACTCGGGTAACCGTGGCGGTGTCAAATGCCGTCGACTCCGTCAAGGTAGTGGAGGTGAAGTTTTGGTTCATAAAAGTCTGATTTGGTTCTAATATAAAAGAATTTGTTTCTAGATAGAAATAATTTTAAGTTAAATTTTTAAGGAAAAACATTCAAAATCTTACAAGTAAAGATATTGGTTTTCAGGGCTTTGATGGGAGTAAACGAATTTAACGAATTAAAATCGAATCCTGAAAACTTTGATCTGTAACCAGTTGCCATCCTGGAGTCATTCTCTCTGTCTTTACTACTGCGCTAGGAGAGTTTCTAAATACATATTGCGTCGCTAGGCGTTTCAATTTGAAATTACGTCTTCCTATCATTTTGAATTTGTGATTCAATTCCCCAAAGCTATATGAAGAATGAAAGATGCCATTTCTTTTGACTGCTGAAAGGAACACACCGGCCCTCAACTAAAAGTCAAACTAACCCAAGTTGGGTCAATGCCCACTGCGATTGCCTACTGAAAACTACTCCCTCACCCCCGGCTTATAAATCCTCCTCGCATTTTTCAGCACATCTTCCCGATAGAAGCTTACGTCTTTGAATTCCCCTTTGCTGTATCTTTCTGCCTGGTCTACAAAGTGAGGGGAGAAGGGATTGCCGCTCTGACCGCCGGCAAGGAGGCTTTTTGCTTTGACTTTGTCTCCAAATTCCACTACTGCCACAAAGCTGTTGCCGACATTTCCGTACCATTTCTTTGTATTGGGATATGCCCTGCTGCCATAGGCGGCCAAGGAACCCCAAAGTGAAGAATTATAGCCGATAGGTAAGCTTGGAAGATGGTCATCATACCTTCCCTGGATGTCATTGGTAACCCGCTGAAACCTGTTGATCTCTCCCCAAGGCGTATTCCATGTTCCAAAATCTTCCAATAATTTATCCACGGCTTTTTCAAAAGCAGCGATCTTCATATTGTCTGACGTTTCTTTTGCAAGAAAGTCAAAGACATAAGCATCCCAAGGCCTGTCCATTTCTCTTGCTTCCATCAGGAGTTGGTTTCCCCAAAATACCGCCAAGGACGTTCCTACGGAACTCACTCCGGTATTTCTATCCCAATTGGAAAGTACTTCCATAGGCTTTTTTAGCTTACCCTTTCGTGGATCTGTTTCCAGGAGATTCCTATAAGCCTGCTCCAATGAAGGGATCAAAGGTTCAAATGCCATCAACTTAGGGTCATAGGCAGTGGCAATCAATGATTCCAAAGTAAAATCTTTTTTACCAGTCAATACCCGAACTGCATTCAGTCCCCGTGCATTTTCTACATCCCAAGCCATGTAAGCAGGATAATTTTCCCGTTTTGGAGAAAAGGGTCCGGCGGCTGTAAAAGGATCTGAATTACAGTTTTGGATCCATCCGTTTTCAGGATTTTCGATCAAAAGCATTTCATCGACTTCATGAAGCCCTTTCCAATCTGTGGCAGGATTGCTGCCGTCGACGGTATTTCTCCAATCAAATTTTGGGTCTCTTTTTGGGATAAAATTACCGTGGTAGTAGACGATATTTCCATCCTTGTCGGCATAGACGGTGTTGTTGGAGGAGTTGGTTTTGAGTGCCATAGTGGCTTTGAACTCCTGGTGGTTTTTGGTTTTTGTTCTTGAAAATGATTGAATGAGGGCCTTTTGCCTTTCTACCATCAGGGCGATGGCGATCCATTTTCCGTTTTCTTCCTGGATTACCGGACCATGATGGCTGTAATAGGCTGTTATCGTATGCTCTTTGACCTGATCTCCCTCTTTGTATTTGAGTTTGATATCTTTCTCGGTAAGTGGCAGCCATTTTTTTCCAAACTGGTAATGGTATTTTCCTTTCCTGTTTTCTATAGTCAGTGCATAATGGTCGATCGCATCGGCTTTGCTGGAAGTATGCATCCAACCGTTGTATTCATTGAATCCTTGGTAGATAAAAAACTGTCCCCAAGTCACTGCGCCGTAGGCATTGAGTCCTTCTTCGCTGACCATGTGTACTTCAGGACGGAAATAAAAAGAAGTGTGTGGATTGATTAAAAACAGCGCATTTCCGCTTGTCGAAAGTTGGGGTGCGATGGCAAAGCCATTGCTGCCTCTTGGTTCAGTATCCCAATCCCTTTCCTCCAACACAAGATCGGAAAGCATTTCTTTCCCATAAAAAGCCTTGAGCCCGTTGGTGGAAATGGTTTCAATATCTCCGCCAATGCTTCCTTCGCTGAAAGTCAAAGCCATCCAAGGTTCGAATTTGGTGAGTAACTTGGGTTTGACCTCAGGATGGGTATGCAGGTAATAATTGATCCCGTCGGCCCAGGCGCTCATCAATTCTTTGAGCCATTCGGGGGAATTCAGGTACTCGCTTTTGATTACTTCTTCGTCGATATACAGCTTCATTCTCAAATCAGAGTAAAGCAGGTTGATTCCTTCCACCTCGGCCATTCTTCCCATGGCATTGATAAAGTTGACTTCGACCCGGTTGAAATCGTCCTCGCATTGTGCATAGACCATCCCAAAAACAGCATCGGCATCTGTTTTGCCATAGACATGCGGAATGCCCCATTGGTCTCTGATGATTTCAGTATTTTGTGACCTAAGCTGCCATTTTGAGATTTCACTTTGAGCGAATGAATAAAAATTCAACCCAAGAAGGGAGATGAACAGAAATACTCTTTTTAGCATGGTGGGTTTGATTTTTCAGGAAAGCGAAAATAGCCATTTGATGGTTTAAATAAATAGTAAATTATCTAAATGACAAAAACCTATTTTCGAAATAGTTAATCTGAGGGTGTTATTTGGTGTTTTTGGAAAAAAAATCAGGTACTATTGAAGTGTAATCAAATAGCCTAGGTTAATATTTGACTTTTTTTAAACAAAATAGTTGTTAAATTAAGCTTGGAGAGCGTAAAGTGTCAATACCAAAAAGTCTTTCTGAAAAAAAATCTATAAGAAACTAACCAAAAGAAATATGTCAATAAAAGAAAAGGAAGGTTTCGAGGTGATCAGTTTGCTGGATAATTTATCAGCCGGAATTTTGTTATTAGATGATCAGGGGAAAATCATTTATATCAATAAAATGGCTGCTTTTATCCTTAAAATCGATGAGGAAAGTGCAAGTGGTCAGGATTTTGAAAAGTTAAACAAGGATGAGTTGGTCTCAGAATTGGTTAATAAATTTAAAATTGATCGTTTGCCTAAAGGCGCCGAAATGCAGTGGGGAATCGGTCAAAATCAATCTTGGGTTGAAATTAAGATTAATGCTGAGAAAGATGCTGTAATTATATATTTTAAAAATATTACCGAAAGAAAGGAAATTGAGGAAAAATTCAGATCGGCTTATGAATCTATCCGGAACCTAAATTTCCATTCCCAAAAAATAAGGGAAGATGAAAGGACTGTCCTTTCCCGAGAGATCCATGACCAATTGGGACAGCGACTTACAGGGATGAAGATGGAAGTTGATTATATTTTGAAAAAAAGCTCTAATCTGGATGATATTACCAAAGAAAAACTTCAGGGTGTTCTCAAACAGATAGAAAGGACGGTAAGTACGATTAGAAATATTTCCAGAAATTTACGTCCCGGAATTTTGGATGATTTCGGACTTTTGGCGGCTTTGGAATGGCAAGCTGATGAATTTACCAAATCTGTTAATATTCCTGTTTTCTTTAAATATAATGGAGAAGAAAAACCTTTAGAAAATCAAAAAGCCACAGCCATTTTCAGAATTTTTCAAGAGTGTATGACCAATATCATGAGGCATTCTCATTGTACCCATGTCAATGTGGAGGTGGTATTTGGGCCTAAAGCATTAAAACTTACTGTCAGAGATGACGGTTTGGGTTTTGATCCGATGACCTTAAAAAACACCAAATCACTCGGAATATTGGGTATGAAAGAGAGGGCTGAGAGTTTTGCAGGAGAGTTTACCCTAAATACAGCCCCGGGTGAGGGAACAAAATCAATTCTTTATATGCCTTATTAAACAATAAAATATGAAAGCTTTAATTGCGGATGATCATCCTATAGTAAGGAAAGGAATAGTACAATTGTTGAAGGATGCTTTTCCAAAGATGATATCTGAAGAGGTCAATTCAGGAATAGAAGCAGTCAAAAAGATCAATCAAGAAAAATGGGATCTTATTGTCTTAGATATTTCAATGCCTGGAAGAAATGGGATTGATGTTTTAAAATATGCGCGCAACGCCGGAATTAAGACTCCGATTTTAATTCTGAGTATGCAAGCCGAGGAGCATTACGCGCTGAGAACATTGAAGGCAGGTGCTTCCGGGTATGTAAGTAAAGAAAGTGCGGGAGATGAATTGGTAGAGGCTGTAGAAAGGGTAATGAAAGGCAAAAAGTATATCAGTCCAAAAGTAACAGAAATTCTTGCGGAGAGCTTAGGAGAAGAACCCGAAATCATCCATGAAAAATTATCCGATCGGGAGATGGAGGTCATGATGCTGATCGCAGCAGGAAAATCTGTTTCTGACATTGCTAATGAATTAAACTTAAGTGTTAGTACAGTAAGTACTTACCGACAGAGGATTTTGGATAAACTCCATCTTCATAATAATGCTGAAATATTGAGGTATGTTTTTGAAAATGGCTTGGCATAATTTGTAGTACAAACAACTACAAAAGAATCGCTTTTTTGACTATTATCCTGTTTTGGGGATTGATGTAGTTTTGAGTTATTAAAAATAGCTCATATGTTACACTCCAATGAATCTCGCATTAAAGCCATTGTTTATGATTTTGCACCAAGCAATACGGTCAAAATTTTGGATATGATTGATAATTTGCCTTTTGTAGAAAACCTTGGGACAGTCTATTCACAAGATTCTATCGAAGAAAAAATAATTGAATATAAAGCCAACCTAGTTTTTGTCAATATCTGTTACAAAATGCGTTCGGGAAAATTTTCTCCCGACCAAGTTATTGAAAGGATAAAAGCATTAAATCCAAATGCCACCATCATCCTTTGTAAATCTCATATTGGACCGCTTTTAAGACAGCTTTACCTCAATCAAGGTTTTGATTTTGTGGTTGACAAAGTGAATGATTTTGATCAAATTCCTTCTTTATTGGGCAATATTTTGAAAGAAAGAAAATCCCATGAAGGTGCTATGGTTGCCTAACCAACACCTTGTTGATGAAAAGCATGTGAAAAGGTAAGGCCTCCGTCCAATATTGCCAGGTATGGGCACCGGGTCTCTCAGTGTATTCATGAGGAGTTTGGTTTTGAAGGAGTAATTGATGGATTTGTCTGTTGGTTTCGAGCAAAAAGTCATTTATCCCACAATCTATAATCAGAGAAATCCCATTATCCTTCATTTTGTCTACCAAACCTACTACTGTGTACTCAGTAAATGGTGAATCATAGGTGATATCCCCCAACATTGCTTTTTGCCCGTCCTGTCTAAGTTTTCTAAAATCCTCGTCAACTTTCCACATCCTGGTGTCAATATTCATTACCCCACTCATGCTTCCTGCTGCAATAAATAATTCTGGATGCTTTGCACTGAGCATCAATGAACCATGACCACCCATTGACAGACCTGTGATTGCCCTGGATTGACGGTCATTAATGGTCCTGTAGTTTTTGTCTATAAATGGGATCAATTCTTGGGTGAAATAGGTTTCATATTTAACCGAATCCAATCGTGGACTATCATAATAATAGGATGAAGGCCCCACTCCAGGGGTGACAATAATCACATTATGCTGGTTAGCAAGATTGGTCAAAAGATTGGGATCAGTTGTTTTTTTGTGCCAATCAGAAAAACTTCCCGATCCTCCATGAAGCAGATATATAGTCGGATAGGATTTATTATTGTGGTTATATTCTTCTGGTTTGACGACGGCAGCTTTCAGAGATTTGTTCATTGCCGTGCTAAATACCTCAACAGTGTCTACTTGCGAAAAAATAGGAGGCTGGACAAGCAACAATATCCAAAAAGCCAAATAAACTCTTCTGATCATGATTTTGATAGGTTTTTTGAAAAGTACTTTAGATAAAAATCAAATCAAAAATATTTTATATAAAGAGTAAAACAATTAATGGAGAGAGGTTTTAAAAACCCGGAGCGTCGGAAAGGACCTTGACATTATTGACGCTCCGATTTTATCATCAATGAAATTTTTTGATTTTTTCTTGTTCTGCTACAGAGGATACACTTTGACTCAATCTTTCAGTATAACCATCAAGTAACTCTCTGATTCGTAGATGCTTGTCAGATTTGAGTATTAGTCCAGCATGGTAGTCCAAAGGGACTCTGAAGCACACTTCAGGATCGTTGAACTCTGAAAGGTCAGGATCCTGAAACTTGGATAGGGTCAGTACAATCCCTGCATAGCCTTTTTTTACTTTTGGTAAGTTGTATTTTTTTCCTTTTACTACTGAGTCTTCGATTTTTGCCCATTCTGCCCAAAGGTTGATATCTGTTGCGCCTTCGACCATTTCTGCAAGGTGGGCACCGCCAACCCTAGATGAGGTTTCCAAGAAGTAAACCTGACCATCTTCCTTTCCCTTGATGAATTCAGTGTGGCTGGCTCCGTTTTTCATTCCAAACGCTTTCATCACTTCCTCATTTGCTTTCCGCATGGATTTGTCATCTTCAGAATTATAGGGAACATTGGCACTCCTGAATATTCCACCACCCTGGGAGATTTCCATTGGTGTCGCTAGGTATTTGGAAACTGTGCAGAAAATGTTTTTTCCGTCCAGATTGAGCCCGTCAGCATGATAGACATCCCCGGGTTTAAATTGTTCTACGAGATATCTTAGACGGTTGTCGCCCATATCATGGATATTTTGCCAAAGACTTTCTTTGTCGTAGACTTTGATGATACCATGTGCTGAAGCTTCAGACCTTGGTTTCAATACCCATGGAGGAGGCACATTGTCTGCAAAATGATTGATCTCTTGGTCATTGAAAAGTGCCGAAAAAGCCGGTACCAAAACTCCCGCCTCCTGTGCCCTCATCCTCATGGCGAGTTTGTCTCTAAAATACCTTCCTGTAGTTTGACCCATTCCTGGGATCCGTAGATTTTCCCTCAGAAAAGTAGCTTTCTCTACATCATAATCATCTAAAGCCACTATAGCATCTATTTTAACAGCTTTCATCAGACCACCGACGCCGACCAACAATGTTTCAAGATCCCAATCCAGGTCTTGCCCGGGCATGTAAAAAATCTCATCAATGTACTCTCTTGGCCAGTTGTTTTCTTTCAGTTTTTCTGAAGTGATCAAATACACCTTATTTCCTGCTTTTTTTAAAGCAGTCAAAAAGGCACTTCCTTTGAAATAATTAGAAATGCACAAAAATGTCTTGTAGGTATCCTCCATAGTCTAAAGATTTTCTATCAATTTAATTAATAAATGTACTCCATATGCAGTGGCGTGCTTTGTTTTTGCAAATTCGGAATCGCCAAATGCTGTTCCTGCAATGTCGATATGAGCCCAGGAGGTATGGTTTTCCGTAAAATATTCCAAAAATTTTGCTGCTGTGATTGCCCCTGCATAAGGTTTGCCATGATAGTTTTTGATATCGGCAATTTCAGAATCCATTTCAGTTTTGTACTCATCCCACATCGGCAGTGGCCATAACCTTTCTCCAATCTTTTCTCCATATTGTTGGAGATTTTTTGATAATTCTTCGTTTTTGGAAAATAACGCGGCGCACTCATAGCCAAATGTACCCACGGCACTTCCTGTCAATGTCGCAAAATCTATGACTGTATCAGGTTTGAAATTTTGGATCAGGTAGGAGAGTCCATCAGCTAGAATTAACCTTCCTTCAGCATCAGTATCAATGACTTCTATTGTTTTGCCACTATAACTTCCAATGACGTCTGAAGGCAAAAAAGAACGGCTGTCTATAGCATTTTCGACGCAAGGCACCACAGCTGTAATGTTCACTTCAAGCCCGAGGTCTGCTATAAGTTGCATAGCACCCAAGACTGTCGCGGCACCACCCATGTCGCATTTCATGTGAACCATGCCTTGGGTTTTGATATTAAGCCCTCCGGTATCGAAGGTGACACCTTTGCCTACTAAGCCAAAATGCTTTTTGGCTGATTTTGAGCGGTATTTCATGATAATGAATTGGGGTTCCCGTTGGCTCCCCTGTCCGACAGCCAAAAAGGCTTTTAGATTTTCCTTTTCTGCTTTCTTTTTGTCAAGGACTTTGACATCAAACCCAAACTTTTTTCCGGCATCAGAAGCCCAATCAGCAAGGTACTTAGGGGTGATTTTGTTGGGTGGTAAATCCACCAAATTAAAAGTTTCAATTTGTGCAGCCGCTATCTTCAAGCCTTTTTCAATGATTTTTTTTGATTCGTTTACAGCCGAGAATATGGATATATTGATCTTTGACCAGTTTTTAGCCTCATTTTCAGATTTTTTGTAATGACCAAGTCGGTAAGTTCCGAGAAATAATCCCGAAACCGCTGCTTCAAGGAAATCAGAATCCATCTTGTCATTTAGCCATACCAAAACCTTTTTCTCAAAAAGTACTTCCTGTCTGGCAGTCAGTCTTCGGAAAACCGTTTTGACATTCTTATAGTTTGGAGATTTCCCAAGTCCCACTAAAAGATAAATTCTTTCAGACCCATTGTCCTCTAGGATAAATTGACTGTCTTTTTTTCCTAAAAACAGATGCTTTGAAATAGTAAATGACTCAAAAGAGATGGAAGCATCATTTTCTTCTTGTTCAAAAAAAGGGATGATAACCAAGCCTTTGAAATTCACTGAAGATTTTATCGGGGTTATTTTCATTTGTAATTGGGAAGAACCAAAAGGAGTAAAACGGATAATTGATATGTTAAAACTTGATATTTCTGTTGTTTTGAACTATAGCAACAAGGTAAATTGATTTTTCTTTTTATAAAAATTTTAAAAATATTCTTTGAAATCGTAAGCTTTTAGGAAGTGCTATTTTTTTTATATGTGTATCCGCTTCACTGCACGTAAGGATGAAGAGCTGCAATAACCATCCGTTCAAACAGCTTTTCACCAAAATA
>NZ_JAKZAM010000023.1 GCF_022538055.1 Cognataquiflexum nitidum
CGCCTACCTAAATACAACACCAAATCATTGACACTAATTGTCAAATTTTGTTACGTGCACTTATACGGATACACATATAAAAAAATGAAGAGATTAGAAATAATTTGGCCCATTTTTATTTTGCTTGGTTTTTTTGGAATAATTATATTTTTTGTTCCGAATCTCCCTAATCGGGTTGCTTGCCAAACTGAAAAAAGTGCAATGGGCTTAGAAATACGAAATGGAATCATAACTGATAAATATCTTGACTCACTATACAGAGATTATGAAACTATAAAATATAAAATTGGCGAAAAGGAAAGGGAGACTTATTTGTTTAGAAAGGATTTAAGCAGAGTTTATGATTTTTTTGAGATTGGCGACACGGTTTATAAGGAAAAAAAGGATTTAAAAATCAGAATTTTTAGGTCAGGAATGGATACTACGTTTGTGTTAGATTTTGATTGCACAAGATAATTCTACTATTGCTTTTTAATTAGATCGTTAGATATAATTAAAAAGCAGGGGGATTTTATGGGGTATCCCTAAATGGCATTATAATGGAAGACAATCCAAGGCTATTAGATCTAATAAAATCAAAAATCTATTAGGTTGGTAAACCCAAAAATTGCCAAATAACCATATTTACCCTCATTTCATTATATTAGCCTAAAATCTTCTATTTGTGAATAAAACTCTTTTGGAGTTTTCCGTTATACCTGACAGCACCAATAAGGCCGATTACATGAAAAGAACCTTTTTCAAATCCAAAGTATCCCTCATTGCCCTGATACTCTTGTTTTCATTGGCCCATCATTCCTATTCTCAAAAATTCCTCCTTCTTCAAAAGGGTTCCAATACCAAAACCGCCCTCCGGTTTCAGATCGGTGAAGAAATAACGTACAAGTCCACCAAGTTTGATTATTTTGTCACAGATGTGATCGTCGATATCAAAACAGACATTATTGTCCTTTCTGAAAACATCCTCCAACCCAAGGATATCACCGTGGTTGACATCCGCAACAAAGACCAAAGAAACCAAACAATCAAAAACCTGTCTTTCCTAAGTATGGGAGCAGGCGTCATTTTTCTTCTTGTAAATACTGTCAATAGCCTCTACCAACAAGGAGACCTTTCTCGGTTGGAGGAATCTTGGGCCTTATCAGCAGGTCTTATTGCCGGTGGATTTGTGATATCAAAACTCCGCTACAAAGAATTCAAACACAAAGGAGACAACAAAATCCAGATTGTAATTCTGTATGGAGATTGAAAATTAATAGGTAAATCGGGGATTTTTTTCGACTTTTGCACTTCAAAAACTAAATAAATTATGACATCAGACCAGTTGAAAGACTTGAGAGCCCGCGTTTCGGCTTTGAGGAGGTATCTTTGACTACGATAAGAAGAAAGCAGAAATAGAAGATTTGGAGGCTGTTTCATCACAGCCCGGTTTCTGGAATGATTCTGATGAAGCGGAGAAGACTATGAAGCAAATCCAATCCAAAAAAGGATGGACTGCTCCATACGAAAAAGTAGAAACCAGCCTTCAGGATCTGGAAGTTCTCTTTGATTTTTATTCCATGGACGAAGTTTCTGAAGAAGAAATGAAGTCAGAGTACAAAAAAGTATTGGGTGAGGTGGAAGACCTTGAACTCAAAAAAATGCTCAGCAGCGAGGAAGATCAACTCAATGCCGTGCTTGAAATCAACCCCGGTGCAGGAGGTACAGAAAGTAACGATTGGGCTTCTATCTTGATGAGAATGTACATCATGTGGGGCGAAAAAAACGGTTACAAAGTTCGTGAGGTGGATTTGCAGGAAGGTGAAGTCGCCGGAATCAAATCCTGCACCTTGGAGTTTGAAGGGCCATTGGCTTACGGTTTCCTCAAATCCGAGATTGGTGTCCACCGCTTGGTTAGGATTTCACCTTTTGACAGTAATGGAAGGAGACATACTTCGTTTGCCTCGGTATATGCCTATCCTGAAGTAGATGATACCATCGAGATTGATATCAATCCGGCAGACGTGGAACTTCATACATCACGCTCTGGTGGTGCCGGTGGGCAAAATGTAAACAAGGTCGAAACCAAAGTGCAGCTTACCCACAAACCGACAGGAATCGTGGTAGTCTGCCAGATTGAGCGTTCTCAGCTTGCCAACAGGGAAAAAGCCATGCAAATGTTGAAGTCTAGACTTTATCAGTTGGAAATGGAAAAAAGGAATGCCGAGCGGGCAAAAGTAGAATCCGGAAAATTGAGGATTGACTTTGGTTCTCAGATCAGAAACTACGTCCTGCATCCTTATAAACTGGTAAAAGATGCCAGAACAGGCTACGAAACTTCCGACACCCAAAGTGTACTTGACGGGAATATCAATGAGTTTATAAAGGCATTTTTGCTTGCGCAAAGCGAGGAAGAAGCTAACCAAGATTGATCTTTTTGACTTTATAATCCTGGTTCAGACCTGTTCTGGATCAGGATTGTTTTATTTCTAACCGAACTCCTTCATGAGATTTTTACCTCCATTCTTTACCTTGGATTATTTTCTCCTCTGCATGAGTTCGTTTTTGTTTTTTTCAAGTTTCAACATGATCATCCCTGAACTCCCCTCCTACCTGAGTTCTTTGGGCGGTGAGGATTACAAAGGATTGATCATTGCTTTATTCACACTTTCAGCCGGACTTTCACGTCCATTTAGCGGTAAGTTGGCAGACAAAATAGGCCGAATTCCTGTAATGGTTTTTGGAGCTGTGGTCTGCATCATCGCAAGCCTGGCTTATCCCATCGTCACCTCGGTGGCAGGTTTTCTTTTCTTACGGTTTATGCATGGATTCTCTACAGGATTCACCCCTACAGGAACCTCCGCATACGTAGCAGACATTGTCCCATTCAATAGGCGTGGGGAAGCCATGGGTATCCAATCGTTGTTTGGGTCGTTGGGAATGGCTGCCGGACCAGCGACAGGAGGTTATATCGGGTCTATTTGGGGAATTCAGCCCTTATTTTACACTTCTGCATTTACGGCTATTCTTTCCATTTTGATCTTGATCAGGCTAAAAGAAACTGTTGCCAAACCGGAAAAATTCCATCCAAAGTTATTGAAATTGAAGGGGGACGAGGTGATTGAAAAAAGGGTATTGGCCCCTTCTCTAGTATTATTTTTGACTGTATTTTCCTTTGGGGCAGTTCTGACTATTATTCCCGACTTTTCTGAGCATTTGGGAATCCTCAACAAAGGATTGTTTTTCGCGGTTTTCACGCTTTCTTCTTTGGGAATCAGAATCATTGCAGGCAGGGCTTCCGACAAATATGGAAGAATTCCTGTAATGCTTGTGGCCTGCCTTTCTATGGGAATAGCGATGTTTCTGATCGGGTTTGCTGAATCAAAAGCCATGTTCCTTTTTGGAGGAGTAATTTTCGGTTGCTCTGTTGGCATGAATTCCCCCACTATTTCAGCATGGACGATTGATCTTTCTTTAGATAAGTTTAGGGGAAGGGCATTGGCTACCATGTACATTGCCATGGAATCCGGAATCGGTGTGGGTGCTTTGGTTTCAGGCTATGTTTATGCCAACAAATCGGCTAATTTTCCCTTGGTTTTTTCGATAGCAGGAATATTTTCATTGGCAGCATTCGGCATTCTGCTTTTTTTGAGAAACAACCAAAAAGACAGGCTTAATGCAAAAGATCATGAATAATTTATGGATATAAGCTCCTTTGCCAATAGCTTTTTTATCTATTTGCCGGTAGATTTGTTGATATTTTTGGATATTGAGGATAGTATGTCCAAAACTTTTGACATCTATTCATTTATTGTAGCTCAAACCTTCTAGGGTTTATTGTATTATTTTTTGACCCAATTCACAGAACAAAAACGTAAAGCCATCCCTTATGAAGAGATGGCCTTAGTCAATGGCGTTGATTGTTTTGGTTATTTATGTCTGCGTTATTTTTGAATATGACAATGAATAATTACTCCCAGGGTTACTCTATTCATCCTTTGGTATTTTCACCATTACATTGGATTTGAACAGGATGTTAATTATCAACCAACACAGCTTCAACTCTGTATTTATGGCGCATTATTATTTATTCTGAGTGCCTTGCTTACATGATTGGAAACAACCAATAAAATCATTTACGGGGTCGAGATACTCCTACATGTAGGGATAACTTATTTCTGCAGGTTTGGTATTATCACCCAAATCGAAGAAATAATCCACAAAGAGGTCATGGATAAATCATTTTTTGAATGACCTTAGGGATTGTGCAAGAATCCGTTTTTCCTTGGAACAGGCATTATTTCAACCTGCCTTCCATTTAAGTAAGTGACTTTTTCTCCATCAAAAAAAGCTCCTTCTTCTAGCTGAACCCTTAACTCCTTGTTCCACTCTTTTAGAAAAACAACAGCATTAAGTTCAATAGCGTAAACGGTATTTGGATATAATGGATAATCCCCTGCACCTGGAGTATCTCCCTGATTGTCCCACATACCGATGGTCGGCCCGGAGGCATGGCCGTGCATGCCGAGAGGATGAGAATAAATACTGCCTTTTATGCCTTCAGCATCCATGATTTTTCTGGTTTCCCGCAGGATTTGGTTGCCTGAACGACCTGTCACAAATTGAGAAGTGAGAATATCCTGTAGCCTATTGCCGACTTTCATGGCATCTTTAAGGTATTGAGGAACCTCATTTTCGCCAAGTTTGAGGACATAAGCTAGCTGTTGGGTATCCGTATTTAACCTCAAGTAAGAAATACCAAAATCTATATGAAGCATATCTCCAGGCATGATGACCTCGGAATCTGCTTTCACAGCAAATGACCTCAATTGACCCTGTGAAGCAGGATCAGCCCTTTGGATATCCACCGAAGGATGAAACCAGGTATCCAACTTCAGTTCCTTGATTCTTTCTCTATACCACCATACCACATCGTCAGTCGTGGTAACTCCGGGTGTAATCACTTTTTCAGAAAGTCCATCGGCGATAATGCTATTGGCAATGGTCTGAAGGTGGCGATAAGTGGCCATTTCTGAAGGAGTACGGGTTTCTAACCATCCTACAGCAAGATTTTGCGCCGAAGTAATTTTATTTTGGAAATTGTCAGGTAAATAAGATTTTAAGGTATTGTATTCGGTTACGTTGAGTCCATCTGCATGACCAAAATCCTTTGCAATGTTCAATCCGATTTTCTTAGGATTTTTCTCCACTATCAGTTCTGAAAGTCGCTTCCATTGATCCGGTTGGGTATCTGGATCCCAAGCCTTTTTGAATGATTTTCCGACATCATACCTCGCTACAGCGTATGTCTCGACAGTGGCCGATCCGGGGGCTTTGTACAGGACCAACATGGTTCTTCTTCTTGCGGCATGCCAAGTGGCAGGCAAAAAGGTTTTGATTACAGGGTCTTCATTGTACTCTCTTGAGATGATTACCCACATATCTATCTCTGTCCTGTCCATCAGCGAAGGCAAGAGGGTTTGGATTCTTTCTTCCAACCATTGATCGATGATGTCGGCCTGATCTCTTTGACTCAAAATATGGGGGGATTGGGCTGATAGGATTCCACCAAATCCAAGAAACAATGCAAGGGCAATTAAGAATTTTTTCATGTCGTTTTCCAAATTTAATTTCGGAAAATAGGAAGAATTATCAAGATTAAAAAGACAAACTATCCGGCTGAAAGATTGGTTTTTTGGCTGAGAAGAAGTCTTTGGCTGAGTTTGTGAAATCGGTATAAAAGCATGATTCCTGTCACTGTCAATCCAATCAAAAGGCCAACCCATATCCCTACTTCTTCCATTCCAAAAGAAAAAGCAAGAATATATCCCAATGGCAATCCAATTACCCAATAGGCTACCAAAGTCACGATGGTGGGAACCCTTACATCGCTCATGCCTCTTAGCGCCCCAAGTCCGACTACTTGGATTCCATCAGATAATTGGAAAAATCCCGCAATGACCAACAAGGTGGCACTCATTTGAATCACCGACACATCATCAATGTAGAGTGATGGCAAAAATTCCCGAAATACTATAAAAAGAATTGCGGAAACACTCATGAAAATAGCCACCATCACAAATACAGTAAAACCTGCCTCTCTGAGGGTTTTGATGTCGTTTCTGCCCAACTGATTCCCAACCCTAACCATCGCGGCTGTAGAAAGCCCTGAGGCCATCATATAACTGATTGAAGCAAGGTTAATGGCTATCTGATGCGCAGCAAGAGCCGTAACTCCAATCCATCCCATCATAATAGCCGCCGCACTGAATGCCCCAACTTCAAAAATAAATTGAAATCCAGTCGGAACACCGATTTTGATCAGCTTTGAAAACATTGGGAAGCTAAGTTTTTTAAATCCCAAACTTAGGTTGTACGTGCTGTATCTCTTCGAATTCCACACATAATAGGCCATCATCAACCCCATCATTATTCTGGATATCAATGTAGCCCATCCTGCACCATTCAATCCAAGGGCAGGAAACCCCAGATTTCCATAGATCATCACCCAATTCAGAAAAACATTGATAACATTACAGAAAATTGTAATGTACATGGCTTGCTTGGTTTGGGATAAGCCTTCGGCAAATTGCTTGAAGGTCTGGAAAAGCATAAATGGAAGTAAAGAAAACGTGATGATGGCCAAATATGGAACGGCCATTACGACTACTTCTTCCGGTTGGTTTAAGTGCTTGAGAAATGGAGACACCAACAAAATCAAAAAAAACAGTATAACTCCTCCGACCATATTGATTGTAAATCCATGGTTAAACAATCGGGCAATCCGTTTGCCTTTGTTTTTTCCATCCGCCATAGCTACTAATGGAGTCATCGCCATAGATATTCCTATTCCAAACATCAAGACAACAAAGAAAATACTGTTTGCCAAGGAAGCAGCAGCCAAAGGAACTGCACCAAGACGGCCAACCATCATGCTGTCAGCAACCCCTACCAATACTTGTCCTAACTGACTCAACATAACTGGATAAGCTAAGTAAAAAGTCTTTGAAAAATTTTCCTTGAAATTTGGAATGAGCATCTTGAATATACCGCTTATCAGAGATTAAGAATTCTTGCAACTTTCAATAGACCTGCAATAGAGATGGCATCAGTTATTTCCCCATTCATTACTTTTTGAATAGCCTCCTTTAAGGGTAATTTAATGATTTGGAGCTGTTCGGTTTCTTCAAATTCAGTTTCACCCTCGGTAAGTTCCTCTGCAAGGAATAAAAAACCTTCCTCATCCGTCACAGAATTGGAAGTATGAATTCTCATTATCTGTGTCCATTTTTTGGCTGAGAGCCCGGTTTCTTCCCTTAATTCCCTTTTAGCAGAATCCAGAATATCCATCTCCAAAGGTCCACCGCCCATTGGGATTTCCCAAGAATATTCGTTTAAAGTATATCGAAACTGCCCAACAAGCCATGTATTTAAATCTTCATCCACAGGAATGATTGCCAAGGCCTTATTTTTAAAAATGACTTTCCCATATATCCCATCTTTTCCTGATGGAATCACTACTTGGTGCTCTTCCAGTTTGATCCAGGGATTTTGGTAAATCACCGCTTTGGACTTTGTTTTCCACGGATTTTCCATGTATGTTTCAAATAAAAAAAGGGTGACTTTTGGCCACCCTTGTGATTTATGGTTTATAAATATCAAGCAGGGATCGGCAATACTTTACTGTCCTTAAAAGTAGAAAGAATCACCATGGATTGCATCGAATCCACTTCTTTAATTTCACTTACTTTTTCGAGCATCAATTTTTGGTAGGCTGTGATGTCTTTGGCAATAATCTTCAGAATAAAATCACCGGTACCCGTAATGTGGTGACATTCGATGACCTCTTGGATTTCATTAATTTCCTTCATGAAAGCATCAATATTCCCTTTGTTGTGACCAATAAGGCTTACCAAGACAAATGTACTTACTCCAAGTCCGATTTTTTCAGGATCCAATTTTGCATGATAGCTTTTGATGATTCCCGATTGTTCCAATTTCTTTACTCTTTCCAATGTGGGAGCCGGCGAAAGCCCTATATCTTTTGAAAGTTGGGCATTGGTTATTTTGGCGTTCGCTTGAAGTATCTCCAGTATCTTGCGGTCTATTTTGTCGAATTTCACTTTTATGCTATTATCCATGATTCTTGAATTTTCAAAATTTTATGTTGTGCAAAGTTAATATAATTTGATATTGTTTTAAAACAATTAATTACAAATTAAAACCCTGTTTGCAAAATATTGTTTAACAAATAGCAACTTTTCAGAATATTTGCATTGAATTGTTTTCAACTTAAGGAACTTATTCAAATTATCTCCTGAATTTGGTATAACTCTTACGGGAAAATATTATTAAAGTTTATTCTTTTTGATATAATCTCTTGCTTCCTTATGGGCGGGGTGTTTTCGTTTGGCATATTTCTTTACCTGATTGAAATAACTCTTGGCCAAGGGCTTATTTTTTTCCTGATTTGCCATCTTTCCAAGAGCAATCAAGGAATATAAATAGTACCCGCTTTCCTGACTTTCTGATTCTTCACCATAGGAAAGCGTTTTTAAATAATACTTCTTTGCCTCTTTTTGATCTCCGATCCTGTCATAATATTGGGCTATATAAAATGCAGCATACCTACCGCTGTTGGATTCATAGCCGGTCCATTTGTCATCGATTCTCTGAAGTATCTGCTCTGAAAGTTCTTTTGCCTCTGTGATTCTTCCTACAGTATATAAATGCCTTGCATATGACCGATGGAAATAGGGATTATTTGGGAATTTACCATGTAAATAATCCGTAATTGCCAATGCTTTATAGGGTTGTTTTTCTTCTGATGCATAAAGTCTGAAAAGAAAATATTGGGCTTCGATTCTTGCATAAAATGAATTTTGAGCCACATCTTCCAATTGTTTTAAACCAAGGGCTTTGTTTCCTTTTGGAAACATGGCGACCACAGGTTTTAACAAAGGATAATTTTCCGGAATCCATACCGAAAAATAATTGAACAAGGCATCTCCTAAAAGCAGTTCCGGACCCAACTCCTCCTCTCCCCTACTCAGATTCAAATATTTGAGGGCATTTTTCCCTGCAAAAGTTGCTCTTGTCCAGCTTTTTCTCTCGCTATATAATCTTCCCTGAAAACCATATGCCCCTGCCAAGAAAAAAGCCGCCTCTTTGTTATTAGGATCATTATCGAAAATTTCCTCTGCTTTGTCAATGACCACGTCCATCTGCTTGATAAACAGATCATCATACTTATCATTTTCTACATCAGGGGCTATTTTCCACCAGGTACTCAAGCCCAACAAAAAATACGGAAGTGGATGTTCAGGATATTGGTATTGCATGACTCTAAAACCACGCTCTGCCGTCTCAAAATCAAAATTATACAGGGCATTAACATTCTCTGTGATTCTAAACTGCAGGCCCTTGTCCAATAACAAATAAGGGGATTGACTCTTACCAACCTGATCTAATGGCTTATTCTGCGCAATAGAAAGGCTCGTAATCAAGATCAAAATCAATATGGCTGAAAATCCTCTTTTTCGCATTCTTATTCTAAATTTTCCTCAAAATTATATGCAATTCCAAACAATCATTTAGATTTGGCTATAATTATTTCAAATTATGTCTCAGACTTCCAGTCCTATCTCACAACGTATCGAAGCCAATTTAGATTTCGATAAAAGGCTGTTTTTTTTGATTTTAGTCATTTTATACCTATTGGTAAGGTATGTCACTAACGACCTGATTCTTCAGTCCATTCCAGGTTATGAAAAATTGGAGTCAGAAGGCTCATTTATGATATTCCATATCTTCAATGCACTGAATTACCTATGGACTCCTTTTGCTTTACTATGGAAATTTACTGCGACTGCTTTTGTAATTTGGTTGGGCGCATTTGCATTTGGCTATAAGGCGCCATTTGTTCGTCTGTGGCAATTTGTATTAGTCGCTGAATTTATATTTATTTTCCCTGAGTTGATCAAAATGTTGGTCTACATCAAACCTTCAGATTCTGTCACCTATGAGGAAATCAAGTGGTATTACCCACTTTCCCTGTTTGCGTTGGTTGATCCCGAAAATATCGCCCCCAAATATCATTATCCATTAAGGGCAATCAACCTATTTGAGGTGGTCTATATTGTCTTTTTGGTATTAGGATTTCACACAGTCAGCAGAAGGACAATTTCAGAATCAACCTTCGTGATTCTGTTTAGTTATGTTTTGATGTTTTTACTATGGCTTCTGTTTTACATTCTTGTGTACAAATAAAGAAACCATAAAGATGATTAAAAACTGAATTTTGACACTTTTAAAACCATATTTCTCCGCTCTTGGTTTCAAACTTGATTACCTTTACAAGCATTTAATTTCGTGTTTTTAAAACTAAAAAAATTATGAATCCATTATTGGACAACTTCTTTGCGCCATTTGAAACTGCCCCATTTGACTTAATCAAGCCTGAACATTATTTACCTGCCATTCAGGAAGCTATAAAAATAGCAAAAGAGGAAATTCAGGAAATAAAGAATACCCCGATTCCGACTTTTGAGAATACAATAGTTGCATTGGACCAATCCGGAGAAAAACTGAATGTCATATCCTCCATTTTTTTCAATCTCAACAGTGCCGAGACCAATGATCAGATCCAGGCTTTGGCCAGAGAAATCTCCCCTCTTCTGACTGCACACAGCAATGATATATTATTGGATGAAGCGCTATTTGCCAATATCCAATTTGTCTATGAACAAAAAGAGAAACTTAACCTGACGGAAGAACAAAAAACCCTTCTGGAAAAGACCTTCAAAAGTTTTGTTCGAAATGGCGCCAAACTTGACGAGAACCAAAAACATAGACTGAGAGAGATTGATAGGGAGCTTTCCCAATTAGGGTTGAAGTTTGGTGAAAATGTATTGGCCGAAACAAACAAATATGAATTGGTCATCAGTGAAGAATCAGACCTAGCAGGGCTGCCGGAGGCAGTCAAAGAAGCTGCCCTGCAAACAGGCGAAGAAAAAGGAAAACAGGGTAAATGGGTCTTTACACTTGCCTACCCCAGCTATATCCCATTTATGATGTATTCCGAAAAAAGGGAGTTGAGAAGGGAATTGTTCATTGCCTCTAGCACAAAATCCTGTAAAGGTGACGAGTTTGACAACCAGCAGCATATCAAAGATATGTTGAGACTCAAAAATGAAAGGGCCAATCTCCTTGGTTATCCAAGTTACTCGGACTTTGTACTTGAAGAAAGAATGGCTAAAAGTGCCCCAAAAGTGATGGATTTTCTGCATAACTTATTGGAAATGGCCAAACCCAAAGCAAAGGAAGAAGTCAAAGAGCTTGAATATTTTGCAAAGGAAATCGATGGCTTAGAGGAAATAGAAAAATGGGATTTTGCATTCTATTCCGAAAAACTCAAGAACCAAAAATACGAGGTCAGCGATGAGTTGCTTCGCCCTTACTTCAAACTTGAAAATGTAATTGAAGGGGTATTTCTTACTGCCGAAAAATTATTTGGTATCCATTTCATAGAAAACCAAAACATTCCAAAATACCATCCTGAGGTGACGACGTACGAAGTCATTGACACTGAAGGTAATCATGTGGCAGTCTTCTACGCTGATTTTTTTCCAAGGGCAGGAAAAAGAAACGGTGCCTGGATGACTAGTTTCAGGGGACAAAAAACCACGAAGGGAAAAGAATTCAGACCACATGTTTCGATAGTCTGCAATTTTACCAAGCCTACCAAAACCAAGCCTTCTCTTTTAACATTTAATGAAGTGACCACCCTTTTCCATGAATTTGGACATGCCTTACACGGCATGCTGGCAAAGGGCAATTATGAATCGCTGACTGGCACGAGTGTTTATTGGGACTTTGTAGAACTTCCCTCCCAGATTTTTGAAAATTGGAGTTATGAGAAAGAATGTTTGGATCTTTTTGCAAAGCATTATGAAACAGAGGAAATTATCCCCTCTGAGTTGATTCAAAAAATTAAAAACGCTGCCAATTTCCAACAAGGTTATCAGACTGTGAGGCAAATCAGTTTTGGCCTCCTTGACATGGCTTACCATGGAACTGACCCTGCTTCGATTACTGATATATTTGCTTTTGAAAGGGAAATCCTAAAACCTACTTCTCTACTTCCCGATGTGGAAGGCACCTTGATGAGTACTTCCTTTTCCCATATTTTCCAAGGTGGCTATGCGGCAGGATATTACAGTTATAAGTGGGCAGAGGTTTTAGATGCTGATGCCTTTGAAATGTTTCTCGAAAAGGGGATTTTCGATCCAGAAACTGCCAACTCATTTAAGGAGAATATCTTGTCAGCAGGTGGAAAGGAACATCCTACCATTCTTTACAAAAGGTTTAGAGGAAGAGATCCAAAACCTGATGCTTTGCTTAAAAGGGCGGGTTTGGTTTAAAAATAAAACCGGCCTTCAAAATGGATTGAAGGCCGGTTTTAATTTTTTATGTAACCCTTCAGGTTATTCAGTTCTAAAAAATCTTTCTTTCAAATAACCTAAGGATTTTCAAATTTACTTGGTAACATTAAAATCAAGAGGTACCACTTTATCGCCAACTAGCGCTTCGTATTTCACCCCTCCTAATCTTTCGTCAAACTCCTTCTTTGCTTCTTGGATGATCAGCGGATTAAGGATCAAGTCCTTTCCTGTCAAAGCCATGGTTTTTGCTGCAAGCATCATTCCCTTAAATCCGATGCTCATTCCGTCGGCAGCAACTGCCTGCCAAGTATGTGCGGCAGTTCCCGGCACCCAAGTTGCCGTTCCCAAACCCACCGTCGGCACTACATAACTTACATCACCGACATCAGTGGATGCCGGAAAGAAATTCAGGGCATAAGGCTGGATTTTTTTTGCGACATCCAAAGAAGGTACTTTGGGGGAATTAAAGGTTTTTTGGATTTCTGTGGCCCATTTGATCTCTTCCTCGTCATACTCCACTCCTCCAAGGGAGCTCAGGTTTTTATGCATTTGCTTTGCCAAAGTTTCATTTGGCAGTAAGCCATATAATCCTGAAGCCAACTCTATTTCTACCCTTGTACCTGTCCCCATGGCAGCACCTTCGGCAGCTTTTCCGATTCGGGCCCACATGTCTTTCAATTCTGTAATATCAGGATGGCGGATCATGTACCTCACTTCCGCAAAATCCGGAACTACATTTGGTGCTAATCCCCCACTAGAAATAATGTAATGGATTCTACTTTCTTGATCCACATGCTCACGCATCATGTTTACCATCATGTTCATTGCTTCTACGGCATCGAGGGCAGACCTTCCTCTTTGAGGAGAAGCAGCGGCGTGGGCTGTCTCACCATAAAACCTGAATCTGCCACCGATTACCGCATTACAGGTAGAAGCATTGGCAGCATTTCGGTCTGAGGGGTGCCAGTTGATGACTGCATCTACCCCATTGAAAATACCATCCCTAGCCATATAAACTTTCCCGCCACCGGTTTCCTCGGCCGGTGTTCCAAAAATCTTTATCGTTGCTTTAATATTGTTGGCATCAATCCATTCTTTTAAAGCTACGCCTGAAGCGACTACCGCAGTGCCAAATAGATTGTGTCCGCATCCATGTCCATTTCCGCCTTCAACGATCACCGATCTGTAAGGAACAGCGTCTTGGGATAAACCTGGTAGGGCATCATATTCCGCAAGAAAACCGATGACTGGACCTCCTTTATCGTATGTGGCCACAAAGGCTGTAGGCATACCAGCTACACCCACTTCCACATTAAATCCGGAGGCCTTCAACTCATCGATCAAAACCTTAGAGCTGACAAATTCAAGAAAACCCAATTCAGGATTCTCCCATATTTCCCGTGCAGCTTTTGAAAACCTTTCGGTATTTGCATCCAACTGCTTGACAATAAAAGCTTCATGAGAGGGCTCTTGAGCCATGGAATGCAACCAAATAAGCATTCCCAGTAAACCAAGTAATATTTTCTTCATAGTCATTATGTTTAAATAAAATTTGTTACAAGTAAGTATTTTTAAAAATAAGTGTTGGGGAATTAAAACGAAACAGAAAACTCCAAAATATGAAAAATAAAAAAAAAGGATACATTTTTATGTATCCCTTTTTAAACTCCTTAATCCATTTGAAAAGCATTCGCTGTATGAGTAGGTACAGCTTAAAACCTTAATATCTCGTCAGATTATGATTAGAACTCCAACAAGAATTAACCATACTACGGAAGTAACTGCTAACAGTACCCGAAATTGTTTGTCCTCGTTCATAGCTTTTTTTTTGTTGAATATACTAAGATAATTGTATTCTTGAAAAAAGAGATAAAATATTTTATTTTTTTTTACGTTTTAGAATATTATTGCCTGATTAACTCATGATAATGTTTTTGATTTTTGGACATATTCAGTGAAGTCCATTCGATTTTAGTGTCTTTAGGAAACTTTCTTACCTGGCAATCTTTCTGCTGACAATAATGGCAACATTTCTCCGGAATACAAGGATCCGCATGAACAAAAACCTCCATCACCCCGGGCCATCCGTCTTCTAGCGCCTGTTCCAGTTCCTCTACTTCGTTATGTACTTGCTTCAGGTCAAAATAATAAGGTAAAGTCAGATGCAAATCAATATGCCTGTCTCCACCATACTGCTGCACCCTCATATTGTGAATATCTATCCAGCTAGATTTACGTTTTTGGTTGATCGTTTTTACGGTTGAATCAATCGCTGTGGGATCTAACTCATCCATAAGTCCAGCTACGGATTTTCTCACCAATCCATATCCTGAATAAAGGATATAAAGGGAAAAAACCACCGCAATGATAGAATCGAGAAATTGGTATCCGGTAACTAAAATAATTAACACGCCCAATATCAATAGAAAACTGGTCAAAGTATCGGTCATTAGATGTCTGCCGCTTGCTTCTAAGGTAATACTGTTAAGGCTTTTTCCTCTTTTTTGAAGAATCAGTCCCAGAATTCCATTTATCGTGCCCGAAATCGTAATCAGCAAAATCCCTTCAAACAAATTATCTAAAACAGATGGAAAGAAAAAGCTATAAATCGACTGGTAAATAATAAAAAAACCCGCTAGTATAATTAAAGTACCTTCAACACCTGCACTGAAAAATTCAATCTTTCCATGTCCATAAGGATGATTTTCATCTCTTGGTTTTGAACTCAGGTAGATACTGTAAGTCGCAAAGCCTGCTGCCACGACATTAACAATGCTTTCCAAGGCATCTGTGAGGATCGCGGTAGAATTGGTAATGTAAAATGAATAGAATTTTATTATTAACAGGACAAAACTGACAATAAATGAAACCCTGATCCAAATGGTCTTTTCTCTTTCCACTTCAATTTTTTTGAACTGATAAAAATAGAATTAAATTTAATGAGTTTTCAAATTCATTCATCAATAGATTTCTTACAACAATCAGAATCTCTTGAAAAGGACATTTCTATTCTGTTTAAACTTCTTTTCTACTTAAATATGAACCAAGGCAACTTCAATTTACCTCCCTATCTCAAAGCACTTGCTGTACTTTTATTGATTATTGTAATCGTTTTTATCCTGATCATAGGAAGAAGTCTATTGGTTCCCTTATTTTTGGCAGGATTGGTCTCAATCCTTCTAACCCCAATGTCCGATTATATTGAGTCCAAAAAAATTTCCAGAGTTTGGAGTACCGTGATTTCTTTGGTTTCAGGCCTGGTTTTTATATTTGGACTGATGTCCTTTATTGTTTTTCAAATTGCTTCATTCGGAAGAGACCTTGGGAATGTAAAAGAAAAGCTCAATGTGTATCTGGTTCAGATTGATGGCTTTATTTCGGATAAGTTCCAGATAGAAACCGGTATAGGAAATGGCATTGACAAGCATTTTTTACTTGATTGGGTCCAAACTCACAGTTCAAGTCTAGCTGAATTTGTTTTTGGTACGATAGGTTCACTTTCCATGGTCTTATTGCTTCCTGTGTTTATATTCTTTTTCCTACTTTACCGAGACCATCTCACTTTATTCTTGGCGGGTCTGTTTCCCCGACACGACAAAGAAAAAGTAAAAATGGAAATTTTGGTTTTAAGAAAAGTAGTTCAAAGTTATATTGTGGGTGTTCTTAAAGTAATGGTCATATTGGCAATTTTAAATACCGCTGTGTTGTTTGGATTAGGAATCAAACATGCTATATTTTTTGGTGTATTTGCTGCCGTCTTAAATATTGTACCTTATTTAGGCCCTTTAGTCGCCTTGGTGCTACCGGTGGTTTTTGCTTTTCTCACCAAAGACGGTCTCTTTTACCCTATTGGAATTATAGTTTCTTTCCAATTGATCCAAATGATCGAAGCTAATTTTTTGACTCCCAAAATCGTGGGAAGCAATGTTAATTTAAATGCTTTTGCAACATTTCTAGGATTATTGGTAGGTGCATCCATTTGGGGAGTAGTCGGGATGATACTTATAATTCCAGCTTTGGCTGTTTTAAGAAAAATATTTGAACTTACTGATGCAACAAAACCTTATGCTTTATTATTAGGAGAAGAAAAAAATGACATTGATTACTTTAAAGAATAACATCAAAATTTCAACAATACTCCTTTTGGGGGTAATTCTGTTTTTTTCATGTGACAATACAGAAACCAAGAAAGGACGTTTTTTATTGAAAGGAAATGAAAAACTAAAAGAAAACGACCCTCAGTCTGCCATTGACTTCTACACAGAGGCACTATTGGTTGATCCAGATTACAAAGACGCTCTATATAACAGAGGTTTGGTTTTCCAACAACTCAACAGACTTGATGAGGCAATCTCTGATTATTCAAGTATTCTTGAAAAAAACCCGTCTGACTCATTGGCACTTTTCCAGCGTGGTGTAAGTCTGATGGACAATGGTGAATATTATAAAGCTTTAGAAGACAGCAAAAATTTACTCTCCTTGCTTCCCCAAAGTTGGAAGGGACATTTTTTGACAGGGTTGATTCTTGAAAAAATGAAAAATTATAGAGAGGCATTATCGGAGTTTGATCGTTCCTTGGCACTTCAACCTGACAATCCTGAAGTCTTAATCAATAAAGCGACACTGCATTATTATTTAAAGGAATTTGATACTTCAAAAAGTGTTTTGGACCTTGCTCAAAAACTAAATCCTGAAGAACCAAACATATACAACCTCAGATCTATGCTCTCTTTTGAATCTAAAGATTATTCTCAAGCACTGGAATGGATCGAAAAATCCATAGCATTAAACTCAAAAGAGGCTTTTTTCTATAATAACCGTGGCCTTTATCTTATTTATTTGGGTGAATATGAAAAAGGACTTGGAGACATCAACTTCAGTTTGAAGCAAAATCCAAAAAATCTTTATGCAATCAGAAACAAAGGGATTTATTATTTTTACCAAGACCAAAAAGATTTGGCATTGACTTACTTTGAAGAGGTTTTTAAAAAAGATCCTGAAATGGACTTAGTCAAAGAATATATTGGTAAATGTAATTAGGATTGATTTAAGACCTCTTTGATTTTCTTTAATAATTCTGATGCATCAATTGGTTTTGATACGTATCCTGTAAACCCGCTCTGGTCAATTTTTTCTATCAAATCCTGTTTGGCAGCTGCTGACAATGCAAGTACAGGTACATTTGAAATGGATTTGATGATTTTGGTTGCTTCAAATCCATCCATGACCGGCATTTGAATATCCATCAAGACACAATCATACTTTTCATTTTTGATGGCATCGACGGCCTCCTGACCATTATTGACCCTATCATAATCAATCCCCCATTTTTTAATGATCTTTCCAAGGACAAGGGCGTTTACATCATTGTCTTCGGCCATCAATAATTTTATTTTGCTCAAAGGCAACATTGAACCGTTTTCCTTAGGCGTTACCGGTACAATCTGCTTTTTAGTTTTATCAAAAACAATTTCAAAAAAGAAAATTGATCCCAAACCTAATTCAGATTCGAGGCCAATTTGGCTTCCCATCTGCTCAAGCAATCTTTTTGTGATAGAAAGACCCAAACCAGTACCTCCGTATTTTTTACTAAACGAATGTTGGATTTGGTCAAACTGATTAAAAATCCTTGATTGATGTTCTTTTGCTATTCCTATTCCGGTATCTTTTACTGAAAAATATACCTTGATTCTTTCTTCTGAATTTTCACTGAGCTTCACATTTATCTCCACCTCGCCATTATTTGTAAATTTCAAGGCATTGGTAACAAGGTTGTTTAACACTTGTGCTAGCCGCACTTTATCACCTTTTACCTCTTGATTCAATTCTTCCTGAATATTAAGGATCAATTTATTCCTACTGTCTTTGGCGTGAAATTCTAAGCCTTTGACTACCTGATTTACTACTTCTTTCAGGTTCATCGGATTATTTTCCAAAGTAAGCTTTCCGGCTTCGATTTTCTGATAATCCAACAAATCATTGATCATGATAATCAGATTGTCTACAGCAAAATTGATGGTATTCAGGGCTGAGGCCTGATGAGAAGTATGGTCATCCTGAAGTAAGGTATAAACTGAACCGGAGATTGCATTGAGTGGAGTCCTAAGTTCATGGCTGATCATCGATAAAAATTCCGATTTGATCTGGCTTGCTCTTTCAGCTTGTTCACGGGCATTTTTGAGATTTTCCTCAAATTTTTTCTGATCGGTAATGTCGGTAAGATATCCGTACCAGACCACATCTCCATTTTCCAATTGCTCAGGTTTTGCTGCTCCATATACCCACTTAAACTGCCCATCTAACGACTCTTTTACCCTAAATTGACAATTCCAGGGCCTTAATGTCCTCGCTGAGGTTACAGTTGACGTAAGGACCAATGCAATATCTTCGGGATGGACTTTATTGATAGCAAGACCTATGTCGCTAAAATCCTTAAGGTCTCCTTCTTTGATGCCCAGCAATTCTTTGATCCCAGGACTCAGGTAAGAGAACTTCATCTGCCCTTCTTTATCAAGAACAAATTGATAAAGGGCTCCCGGAACCTGTTCTGTAAGGTGAAGTAGGAATTCGGAGGATTCCTGAAGTGTCTGCTCCAGCCCCACCCTTTCTGTAATATCCCTAGCAAAAGAAAGGACATATTTTATTTTATTAATTTCCACCAAACGGCAGTTCACCTCCATGTGGAAAGTGGACTTATCCTGCCTGGAATATTGGGTTTTATAAATAAGGTTATTCTCATTGGTCAATTGGTAAATATGCTTTTCCCACTCAACTTCTTCAGTAAACCTTGTTTCAAAATCGCCAATCTTATATGACTTATCCTGCTTGGAAACTGTTCCCAGCTTTTGGTTTGCTTCTTGGTTTGTAAATATGATATTTCCTGAAATGTCTGATATCAAAATGGATTCCGGAGAATGCTCAAACATCTCTTTATATAAACCCAGCTCAACCATCAAGTCATTTTCATCGGAAATATCCCTGATTGTCCCAAAAACCTTGGAAATCGTGTTTTCTTTGAATTGTCCTTTCCCAATTATTCTGACCCATTTCTCTTTTGATTTTTTGGTAATTATTTTGAGTTTAAGATCAAAATCTCTTCCAATTGCCATCAATTCGGTAAGGGCCTTTTGAAAAACAGGACGGGAATCAGGCTGAAAATAAGTGTTGATTTCTTCTATACTGATACTATTTACTCTTTCAGATTCAAAAATCGCACAAAGTCCTTCATTCAAAATAACTTTATTTTCTGGAAGACTGACTTCCCAAACACCGGACTTGGAGACTATTTCACCCAGGTTGGTAAGTTCATTTTTCCATTTCACCTCCTCTTTGAGGAGTTTTTCTTGGGTAACATCCCTCCCAACAGCATAAAACACCCCTTCCAAGAAATTTACATTCCATTCAACCCATTTGTAGTCCCCCGCCATTGAAAGCATCCTAGCCTCAAAATGGGTAGCGGTAGTTCCGTTTTTGACCGAAAACAAAAGCTGCTGAACCTGGGGAAGATCTTCGGGATGAAAGAATTGACACAACTCTACATTTGTCATTTCATCGGGAGAATAACCAAGAACATCTTTTACAGAATCACTTATCCAAGTGAGGAAGTTTTCTTGGCCAATACCGATTAGGTCTTGGACATTTTTAAAAAAAATTCCTGTTTCTTTCTTATTGGGCATCCCTTGGGTTCTCATTTCTTTTCCTTTGTAAAAAAGGAAATAGTTTGACCCATTGTCTTGTGGCAATTCAATGTTGAAAGCAAATTCATGATCATGGAAGCTTATGATCATTTCTTCACTGAAAATGTAGGAATTGATGTCCAACCCCAATCCTACCAGGGTTTTATCGACTAATTTGTCCCCAATTGTTTTGTCAAATGCCTCGTTTGTGTAAAAAATGTTATAAGGATAGGTATCATCAGCCAAGAAAACCATCTCTGATGATTCATATATAATCTTCTTGAATGTATTGTTAATACCTCTTTCCTTCATGAGAAACAATGCTCTGGAAACTAAAATAAAATCTATTTGTAATGGGTGTTAAGCTTTTTGTAAACTTATGTTGTAAACATACATTAAATTGTTTTTTGACACAAATAAATTGTAATTAAATATATAAAAAAATGTTGTTTACATCATATACCGAATTCAACCTGAAACATTCCCGTCCAAGAGTTTCCTGCATTTTCAAAACCTGAAAGCCCCTCCAGCCACTTGTAACCAACATTTCCTTGAAGTTTTATCCTATGCCCGTTGATATAATAGGTATATCCGATAAGGGCCTCATCTACCCTACTCTGAAACTCTGAGATCGACCGGTCGGGTAATACGTAGGAATACCTCACTGCAACTTCTGATTTTCGACTCATCATCTTACTGATCTGCACATTCAGACCTTGCCCTACCTGAACAAAACGAATGTCTCCTTCATCATTGGATGTAATGGGATTAGAACTTTTCCTTTGAAAATACTCCATCAAAATTGAATTTCCACGGTATTTAAATACACCATCAGCAATAAAGCTATTCAAATTCCTGTTTTCAAACAATGGCATACCGAGTTGTCCCCCTGTGCGACTTGCTTTAAGATTCCTGGAAAAGGTCAGTCCAATGGCAAGTTTGGGATTTTCCTCAAATTCTATGTCCCCTTCGGAATAATCCCCATTGTTGGTAAACAATCCAAAAGGAAGAAACTCTACCCTGCCGGTATATGCCAATCCATTATTGGTCTTGGAAGCATTCCTTCCTTCTCCTGTGGTTATCGCTCCTTTCAATTGCATAAATGAATTGTCACCTGTTTTTTTGGTGAAATATCCAAAAAAACCAAAATCCCGGTCAATTGTGAAGGCAGCATTTGCAATCGACCTATCAGCAAACTGAAGATTTCCCGAGCTGATGACACGTTGTCTGTTTCCCGGCAATTTTGATTGACCAAAGCCAAAATAAAAATTCTTATGGGCAAAATAATAGACGATAGCATCCCTTAGCGGCTGTGCGACATTACTTGACTCCAAATCAAGATCAGCTTTTGAAAAACCCAATTGAATATAATATTGGAACTTCGGATTCAAAATAAACCCATCGAATCTCAACCGAAGTCTCCTCACTCTCATTTCAAATTCATTGATACTAAAATCATCCCCATCTAGGGTATTGAACCCTGCTCTATTTTGCATCCTAAACCTCAGATTCATCAAAAAAAGAGAATCTTTCGAAAAACCGATTCCTTCATCCACATTCAAAAGGGCGCGCTCATCAGACTCTACGGTCTGTCCTAATGAGATATGGCCACCGACAGAAAAAAGCGAAAATAAAATCACAAAAAAACAGATTTGGGATTTTTGGATTGTGTGAATCATTTTAAAAAACATTTTCTTTTCAATTTGAAAATTACGCTAAACAAAAGGGCTGTAGAATTGAATCTACAGCCCATATTTAATTTGTTTATAGAAATTAAATTTCCTCCTTGATCAAATTCAACGCAGAACCTGCCACAAACCAACCAATCTGTCCATCATTATAGGTATGATTGACTTTGATTTCATTCTTGGTCCCATCGGCATGGTTCAGGACAACAGTCAATGGCTGTCCCGGTTTGAAATCAGCCAAACCTACAATGTCGATGGAATCATCTTCCTGAATCAAATCATAATCCGAAGGATTGGCAAATGTAAGGGCCAACATACCTTGTTTTTTAAGGTTTGTTTCATGGATTCGGGCAAATGATTTTACCAATATAGCTCTGACCCCCAAAAACCTTGGTTCCATAGCCGCATGCTCTCTTGAAGAACCTTCTCCATAATTCTCATCACCCACTACGATGGACCCAATTCCATGCTGCTTGTAATGGCGCTGAACAGAAGGTACCTCTCCATACTCTCCGGTAAGTTGGTTTTTGACTTTATTTGTTTCAAGATTAAAGGCATTTACTGCCCCAATAAGCATGTTATTGGAAATATTATCCAAATGGCCTCTAAATCTCAGCCAAGGACCTGCCATAGATATGTGGTCTGTAGTACATTTTCCTTTAGCCTTAATTAGAAGTTTCAAGCCTTTGAGATCTGTACCCTCCCATGCTTTAAACGGTTCGAGTAATTGCAACCTTTCAGATTTTGGATCCACGAGAACACTTACTTTTGAGCCATCTTTTGCAGGTGCCTGATAACCCGCATCCTCCACTGCAAAACCTTTAGTAGGCAATTCCAAGCCGCTTGGTTCTTCAAGCCTTACTGAATTACCTTCTTCATTTACAAGTGAATCGGTCAAAGGATTGAAAGTCAAGTCTCCTGCTATAGCCATAGCAGTTACAATTTCCGGAGATGCCACAAATGAGTGTGTGTTTGGATTTCCATCGGCTCTTTTTGCAAAATTCCTATTGAAAGAGGTGATAATTGAGTTTTTGGCCTGCTTTTCAGCTCCATGCCTTGCCCATTGACCTATACATGGACCACAAGCATTTGCCAATACAACCCCCCCCATCTTCTCAAAAGTGCCTAGAAAGCCATCTCTTTCCACTGTGAACCTAACTTGTTCAGATCCTGGAGTGATGGTATATTCAGATTTGGCAATCAGTTTTTTATCTACAGCCTGTTGTGCCAATGAAGCAGCTCTAGAAATGTCTTCATAAGAGGAATTAGTACATGACCCAATCAATCCAACTTCTAATTTGGCGGGCCATCCATTTTCTTTAACGGCTGCTGCAAATTTGGAAATTGGCCAGGCAAGATCCGGGGTGAAAGGACCATTGATGTGAGGTTCGAGGGTCGAAAGATTAATTTCAATAACTTGGTCGAAGTATTTCTCAGGATTGGCATAAACCTCGTCATCTCCGGTAAGATGGGATTTTATCGTATTTGCCATATCAGCAATATCTCCTCTTTCGGTTCCCCTGAGATATGCTTCAGATTTTTCATCATAACCAAAAATAGAAGTCGTTGCACCGATTTCAGCACCCATGTTACAGATCGTGCCTTTTCCTGTGGCGGATAGGGACCTTGCACCATCTCCAAAATATTCAACCACTGCACCTGTTCCACCTTTTACCGTAAGTATGCCGGCTACCTTTAAGATAACATCTTTGGCTGACGTCCAGCCCGAAAGTCTCCCTGTCAATTTAACTCCGATTAACTTTGGGAACTTCAATTCCCAAGGCAAACCGGCCATCACATCACAGGCATCTGCACCGCCCACCCCTATGGCTATCATTCCAAGACCACCGGCATTAGGGGTATGGGAATCTGTTCCTATCATCATTCCACCCGGGAAAGCATAATTTTCCAAAACAACCTGGTGGATAATCCCCGCACCTGGTTTCCAAAATCCTATCCCATATTTATTTGAGACCGAAGAAAGGAAGTCATAGACCTCTTTGTTTTTGTCATTGGCCTTCTTAAGGTCAGCCAAGGCACCTACTTCTGCCTGAATCAGGTGATCACAGTGTACAGTAGAAGGAACTGCGACTTTATCTCTTCCTGCCTGCATAAATTGCAAAAGCGCCATTTGGGCTGTGGCATCTTGCATGGCGACCCTGTCAGGATTAAAATCAACGTATGACACACCTCTATCGAAAGACGAATTTGCTTCGCCTTCCGTCAGGTGCGCATATAATATTTTTTCTGTCAAGGTCAGTGGTTTTCCTACTGCTTTTCTGGCAGCCTCTACCCTTGAGGGAAATTTGGAGTAGACCGCCTTGATCATTTCTATATCAAATGCCATTGGGAATTGTATTTAAAATGTTGAGAAGGTTATTTTAATCGTTCGCAAAGATAAAAAAACAGGTCAAAATTGGAAGTGTTTTCATATAACCTATGCTATTTATTTAGCAACATGAATTCAAATTTAAATCTCTCCCAAAATAATGATTGTCCCTTACTTTGTCTAAGACATACATATTACCTACGGCAGAAAATATTCTTAGTTGCTGGTATTTCTGGCCCATCCCAAAATCTCGATACCATTTATCTTTTTTTTTGAAAAAATTATTTCCGTTATGACCAAAATTCCAAGATTGCCGGATTTTGGTTTCAGTTTTAGAAATTGTTTTTTGACAGTTAAATAAGTGTTTTTTATCAATAATTTGCCAGTAATTTATTTCAATAAATTTACCTTAAATTAATTTTTTAAAAGTCCCATTCAGAAAATACCCTATCCTTTGGTTTCAAAAATGGCTACATTTCTGATCTTAATCAAATCCAAATAGCGTGGAACTAAATATTTTTTCTGTAACCCTTCTGGTTTCGGGAATTATTGTAGCTGCGATTTCCACTGTAATCATTTACAGGTTAGGCAACGCCGTGAGGTGGTTTGCATTTACCATGTTGTTTGTGTCTATCTGGGCACTTGCATATGGTTTTGAGCTTTCTAGCAAAAGACTTGAAGCTATGCTTTTCTGGATCAAAATAGAGTACATCGGAATTGCCCTGGCTCCCGGAACCTGGCTCTGGTTTTGTCTCAGGTATACAGGAATGGAGCATTATACCCGTCCGAAAATCGCATTTCTTGTTTTTGGGATTCCCGCCTTGACCTTCTTGATGGTACTAACCAACGAATTTCACCATTTACACTATCGGGAGGTAATGGTGGATAATTCAGGACCGTTTCCTTTGTTGGCCATAAAGGCGGGCCCGTACTATTTTATTCATCTTTCTTTTTTTTATATTTCTCTTTTCACAGGAATAATTATCTTATTCTACAAATTCAAAAACGCAGACCCGATATTCAAAAAACAAAACAATCTTCTTCTTTTGGCAGGATTGTTTCCTTGGGCCTTTAATATAGTCTATATTCTTGGATTCAGACCCTTTGGTCATATCGATCTTACTCCATACGCATTTTTATTTATGTACATTTTTGTGGGGATTGCTTTGATACGATTTGACCTTTTCAGCATAAAGCCAATCGCAAGGGATAAGGTTTTTGAAGTTATTTCGAAGGGAATTTTGGTATTGGATCCTAATTCGAGGGTCATCGATTTTAATCCATATATGGAGAAAATCCTGGAGCAGCCTGTATCAAATTTTATCGGGCGAGGGCTTGAATATATTTTTGGAAACAGCTCGGAATTTGAAGCTCATTTAAGTCATAAAGAAAAAATTAATGTAGAATCATCCCTCAATCTTACATCGGGACAAAAAGACATTGCCATCGAATATGTCCCTATCAAAGATAAAAAAGGGGGTTTTCTTGGTATGATGCTTATTTTTGAGGACATCACCGAAAAAAAAACCATTGAAAATCAGATCAAAAAACAAGCTGAAGAACTTAAAAATCTCAACTCCCTTAAAGATAAACTTTTTACAATCATCTCACATGATTTAAAAGGTCCGATTTTTGGAATACGAGAATTGATAAAACTTTCATTTGAAGGTGTAATCAGCCAAAAAGAATTTTTGGATATCCTGCCTGAAATCAATAAAAATATGGATTCAGTCTCTATACTGCTGGAGAATTTATTGGCTTGGACCAGCAGTCAGCTGAAAGGAGAATATCTTGAAAAACAGATTTTTGAGCTAGACAAGCTTGTAGAACAACAGATCTCACTTTTTGAGAAAAAAACCCAAGAAAAAGGAATCACCCTTTCTCTTCAAAAGTATGGAAACCTTCAGGTTTTTGCTGATAAAAACATGATAGATTTGGCTATAAGAAACCTTATCAGCAATGCTATAAAATTTTCGGGAAAAGGCGATCTGGTAACAGTTTTTCTAAAAGAGAACAAGGAAAATGTAACCGTTAAAATCAAAGATACCGGATTAGGAATTTCAGAAGAAAATCTGGAAAAACTAAGAAAACGAGAATCATTCACCACCATAGGGAAAAACAAAGAATCAGGTACTGGACTGGGCATGCTACTAGTGCATGATTATGTCATTAAAAACCAAGGGGAATTAAAGATCCAAAGTCAACTTGGAAAAGGAAGTGAATTCAGCTTCAGCATTCCCAAAAGAGAACAGTTATAAATTTTTTAAGAAGAGCATGGTATCAATACCATCGGCATAATCATTCAAGGCTGGACATTGGGCCTGCCCAAATGGTGTACTACCTAAAAACCACCCACCCTTGGTAACAATGCATTGAATTTTGTCTGTGATGGCCGAAACCAACTCATTTAGTTCCCTTTGACTTTGGTAAACCTCATAATAAAGCACTGAGATGGGTGAAACAACACCTTGATTTTCTTGAAGAATTAGAAACCCGTTGTCAAGGTGCATTTCCTTATTGACCAGCAATATTGATTTGTTGTATTCGTAATTATTAAAATATTTATGGTTATTGGCCATTTCACTAAAATCCCCAATAGAATCCAAGAATGAAACAAGAATTTCCCTATCCGGAACAAAAATCTTGGAAACATTTCTACAGCCCAAGCCATAATATTGGAAGATGTCTTTCGCTAAATCACCAAAATCATCCTTTGACTCCGTTCCATCCAATATACCTACAGAAGTCCTGTTTTTTCTGATAATATTGGGATATTTACCAAAGTAATATTCAAAATACCTTGCTGAATTGTCACTACCTGTGGCGATGTAGGCATCCTTATTTTTAAGCATATCCTCCACCAAAATCAAGGACTTAATTCTTGGTTCTATAGAAACCAATTTATCAATCAGCCAGCCAATTAAAATCTGATCAGTGGAGCTCGTTTTGATACAGGCCCGATGGCCAGCCATCAAAACACACATCAAGTCATGAAATCCGACAGCAGGTATATTCCCTGCCATAAGAATCCCTACTGATTTTGGGTCAATTTTTTCAGCAAGTGCATATTCAGACAGCCAGTTTTTCAATCTGTCCTTATTCAAAAAAACCAAAAGTGCATCTAGCGCATTTTTCGTCTGTGCAGGTGTAAACCAATTGTTATGGTTTTCTACCCTCCTGTACAAATTGGACAATTCCTCTTCAGAACTATTTTCAATTAAACTTCCGAGTTTTGCAAATGCATCAAGTCTCTCTTCGAGGGTCATCATTTTTGGTTGTTTTGGCAAAGATATCCAATTCAAAACAATAATGATTTTTGAAATATTGAAAATAAATTACTTAGCATGACAACTTTTTATTGCAGGATTGGTTAATTGATTGTTAATTTTGGGCAACAAAAAATAAGGATTATGGCTATAATGATAACCGATGAGTGCATCAATTGTGGTGCCTGCGAACCAGAATGTCCTAATACTGCCATTTATGAAGGTGGGATTGAATGGACTTGGGCCGGTGGTACCAAGTTAAAGGAAGTAACTCTTCCAGATGGGACCGTTGTAAATGCCAATGAAAAACAAGAACCAAGGTCTGATGAGTTTTACTATATAGTCACTGAAAAATGTACAGAATGCACCGGGTTTCATGAGGAACCACAATGTGCGGCAGTTTGTCCAGTGGATTGCTGTGTAGACGATCCTGATCACCGAGAGACGGAAGAAGACCTGATGTCCAAAAAGCTTTTCATGCATGGCGAATAAAAAGAGGGAGAACCCTCTTTTTATTTTTAATAAGTAAATATGTTTTTTATCTATTTTGAGGCAAATTTTAAAAATTATGTGTGTCTGCTTTCTTGCCCGTAGCCAAGCGATAATTTATTGGAGGAGCCATTAAACACCCAGTGAAGAGTGGACTGTCGTTTGCGGACGAGTTTCCTCATTCGCTACCACCTCCTATAGCCCAAAGTCCAACATTGCGGATACTCATTTCAAAAATAACTCGGCCCTGACATGGCAAAGGGTTTCTAGAAAAAAAAGCTTTACCCATCCACCTGTGTGGATTGTTTTCTCAGACTTAGTTTGACCGGCAAGGCCGGTTATAAAAATTTTTGCATAGGTAGATTACCCAAAATGCTTTCAGGATTTTTGGGTTTTCCAAACAATATTAAATGTAGGATAATTTAGGTATAACATAAATTTCTACCCATTTCAGCCTTAAAATTCGAATTAAGGTTGGGTTCTGTTAAAAAAAACTAGATAATCCCTTGAATATAATTTTTGAATTGATTTAACTTGTCCTCAAAATAAGAGCTCAATCACACAAAAACTTTGGAAAGTGGAAGATCACAGAGGAAATGACAGAGAAGAAATCTTCTCAAAAAGAGTAAAGGCAGGTAAGAGGACTTACTTTTTTGATGTAAAATCAACAAAATCAAACGACTATTACCTCACCATTACAGAGAGTAAAAGAAGAATGCAGGGCGATAATTTTGTTTTTGAGAAACATAAAATATTTCTCTATAAAGAAGATTTTGGTAAATTCATTGAAGCTTTGCAAAATGCTGTTGACCACGTCAAAAATGACCTGATGCCAGAAGTAGATTTCTCTCAATATGACACAGAGGAATCTGAAACAGAATTCGACGACGAGCTAAAGTGGGAGTAATCTCTACTTTTTAAAAAATAGGGAAAAAGGAATCTTTACAACGGGATTTGAAGTGGTTTGAATTATTCCACCTTAATATTTACCAAAGTGAATATTTCTTTTTCCTATCTTTCCTTTACATATGAAAAAGCCTGTCGTTGTTCTCTTACTTTTTATAGCAGTTCTTGGCGTTATAGGCTGGTATTTCTCAAACATCACCTTATATTTTATTTTTTCTTTGGTATTGGCTGCAATACTTCGTCCATTGACCAACAGGTTAAACTCGTTTCATATAATCGGTCAACACACCCCTAGGTGGCTTGCAATTTTACTGTCTTTTGGCTTGGTCCTTACCTTAATTTTCCTGATCAGTTTGCTTTTTATACCTCTTATCAGCGCTCAGATAAAGGTTATTTCATCGTATGATCTTGATTACCTTTATGAACAGATCCAAAACCCCGTAGGGAAAATTGAAGATTTATTGATCAAATACGAAATAGTGAAAAGTGATCCGGGCTTTCTCATCCTCCAAGTCAGGGAAACATTAATCTCTAGCTTTGGGTCAATCAATTATCAAGAAATCGTCAACACAATAGTCAATACAACAAGTTCTTTTTTGGTGGGAGTGATGGCTGTTGGGTTTATTTCATTTTTTCTGTTACTTGAAAATGGGCTTTTGAGAAGAAATATCATGGACCTGATTCCCAATTCCTATTTCGAATTATCAGTATCGACATTCAATAAGGTAGAAAGATTACTGTCAAATTATCTTATAGCCCTCCTGATTCAGATTACTTGCATTTTTTCATTGGCTGCCATAGGACTCACATTGATGGAAATTGACTACGCCTTGACAATAGCCATGTTTGCCGCTGTAGCAAATCTCATTCCCTATGCCGGACCGATTTTGGGTGCTACTTTCGGGGTAATAGTTGGCCTTTCTACCGGAAACTTTGAAAATTCCAACGAGATTACTTTCATGATAGTAAAGATTCTTTCGGTATTTGGCGTTGTTCAATTAACTGACAACATCATATTGCAGCCATTGATTTTCTCCAAATCTGTAAAAGCACATCCTCTTGAAATTTTTGTGATTATCTTTGCCGGTGCGAAAATCGCCGGTATCCTTGGGATGATCTTTGCAATTCCGGTTTACACCATTTTCAGGGTATCCGTATTGGAATTTTACCGGGGCTACCGAGAATACAGAATCTTTAAAATGTAAAAAAACAATCTTAAATGGCTTTACAATGTGGCATCGTTGGCTTACCCAACGTTGGAAAATCAACTTTATTCAACGCACTTTCCGCTGCAAAAGCTGAAGCTGCAAACTTTCCTTTCTGTACAATAGAACCAAATGTCGGAGTAGTAACCGTTCCGGACCAAAGGTTAGCTGTTTTAGAGAAGCTAGTAAATCCAAACCGCGTTGTACCAACCGTTATTGAGTTTGTCGACATCGCAGGATTGGTCAAGGGAGCTAGCAAAGGAGAAGGTTTGGGAAATAAATTTCTCGCTAATATCAGGGAAGTCGATGCAGTGATCCATGTGATCAGGTGCTTTGATGATGAGAACATTGTGCACGTTGCCGGTGGTGTTGACCCGGAATTTGACAAAGAAGTCATCGACACCGAACTGCAGCTCAAAGATTTAGAATCAATTGATAAAAAAATAGCCAGGATAGAAAAAATAGCCAAATCCGGAGATGCAAGAGCACGAAAAGACCTGGAAGTTCTCCAAACATTCAAAACAGAACTCGAAGCAGGTAAAAATGCACGTGCAGTTTCGATCGACAAAGAGGAATTTGAAGCTGTTAGAGACTTACATCTTTTGACCATCAAGCCTGTGCTGTATGTCGCCAATGTGGATGAAAAAAGTCTTTCTACCGGCAATAAATATGTAGATCAGCTAAGAGAAAAAGTAAAAGAAGAGCATGCCGACGTAATCATCCTATGTGCTGCTATTGAATCCCAAATTGCAGAATTGGACGATGCAGAAGAAAAAGCAATGTTTTTGGGAGAATATGGACTCGATGAAAGCGGTTTGAACAAATTGATTTCAGGAGCTTACAAGCTGCTTGATTTAATTACTTATTTTACCGCAGGTGTTCAGGAAGTAAGGGCATGGACCATCAAAAAAGGATGGAAAGCACCACAAGCGGCCGGAGTAATCCACACTGATTTTGAACGAGGATTTATAAAAGCTGAAGTTATCAAGCTTTCGGATTATGAAATGTATAAATCAGAGGCGGGTTGTAGGGAAAATGGCAAAATATCGATTGAGGGCAAAGAATATGTCGTTCAAGATGGAGATATCATGCATTTTAGATTCAATGTATAACAAAATTTATAAAATTAATTTGTACTTTTGCAAGAACCGTGAAAAATGCGAATAACAATTAAAAGCAAAATTTAAATTATTGTTTCATTTCTATTTTTAACAAAACCGTGAGAATAAGATTAATATTTTCGTTAAAAAACAAAGGGGCTTATTTACCCTTCCATCACCAGTACATCTTGGCTCAATTCTTAAAAGGATTGATAGTGAAAGGTGGCAGGGAGGATTTTTTTAACTACAATTACTTCAATTTCTCTGGTCTAAAAGGTCAGACCAAAGTAAGTCGAAGCGGACTTCACTACTACTCGAGCTTAGTCACTCTAGTGCTTTCATCACCCAATGAAGAATTTATGGACTATTTGCTGGAGCAGGTATTCGAAACTCCTAAAATTGAGTTAGGAAACCTTATCCTTTCCCCTGAGTACACAGAACAGGAAACGGAGCCAACATTAGAGGTGTCAAACAAGTTTGTTTGTATCTCTCCATTGGTGTTGCTCACTCCTGCTTTCAATGATGAGTCAGGAAAAAGATTTATCAACCCGGATACAGATGAATTCTCTGATCTGTTGTATGAATCTACCCTGACTAGGATGGAAAGATCAGGATGGTACAACCAAGAACAAATGGAATCCTTCTACAAATTCCAAGTTGTGCCTGACATGAATTATGTAAATAAGTTGAGAGAGCAGCAGAAGAAATTTGCTAGAATCTACTCCGTTTACGACATGGATGTCAAATATGAAGTTAGAGGGTATACCTTGCCTTTTACTTTGTACGCAGCTCCAGAGGTACAGGACTTCGTGTTTAAGTGCGGATTGGGTGCATTTACCCACAAAGGATTTGGTATGCTAGACCTTGCCAACCATGCTCCTAACCAACGCGCTGAGCCCTATAAGTTCAAGAGAGAAGGTTTCATTCCTTACAAAGCCCAAGACAGACCTAAGTCCGGGGAAATGGAAGAAGGACAAGAGGAACTTTAAAACAATAAAACCGGCCACAAGCCGGTTTTATTGTTTACTTTCTTTTTTCTTTCTCGGTATCACCATTTTTCAATCAGGTTTAAATCTGACAGTATTCATCAGAAATGAGCCCCAAATATCTACCCCTGTTTCAGTATGAAAAATAATGTACAGATCTTCCCTACCATTCGTTTCTTCTATTTTCAGACTGTAATCAAACCATTTAGTCTGTTTGCTTTTTGGCCTGTTTTCTTCACTGAGAACCGGAGTTTTCCCAATTAACTTCCCGTCTACACCACCGACTCTCACTTCAAACCAACCTGATTTCTTATTCGGATCAAGAGAAAAAACCATCTTTTTTACCTCTCTTAGGTCAATTCCATTGAATACGATATAGGAACGACTTTCAGTAAACTTGACCATTTTTGTATCCTGCCAATTGGCTTTTGCCGTACCTTCAAAATAATCAGCATCGGCAGCCAATAACATAGGGTTTCTCAGCACAACCTGTTCCCTTCTCAGTATTGGCGCAATTTCATTTGCACCTTTATCCTGATAGCTTACGGTCAAGAGATATGTCCCATTCAAATCCCTTTTGGCATGTTGGTTTAAATTCAAAACACCTTGCGCAGCAATCCGGTTTTTGGGATTAGATTGCTTATTTGGAGATAAGGAAAGCACATAATCCACCATCGATTCAATGTCTCCTTTTGGTAGATGGGAGTGGCTTGGCATCTGTCGCTCGCCCCAAACTCCACCACCACCATTTGTAATTTTTTGAACCAAATAATTTTTCCCTTCCGGATTATTTTCATATTTGACCGCCACCGAGGCATAACTTGGCCCAATGGAAGGGTTATCTATACCATGACAGGCGTTGCATCCACTCTTTACGGTAAGGTTTTGTCCCAACAATGTTGCTGAGGGCATTTCCTGCTGATGCCCTTCTGCAGCTTCTACCCTATCGAAGCCATTCTTCAAATAATCCCATGTGACCATAATCTTATCCATCGGAATGACGCCATCTTCACGGTCTGTGACAGTCACCTGATAGTCAAGGACGGGGTTTTCCCAATAAAAAGACTGGTTTTTGTCCATTTGAATTGTAATTACAGGGGGCTCATTGCCCACTGTAACTTCGAGTTGGTAGGTGTCAATTTTCCCCTCATTGTCTGTGACGGTCAGGGTAGGTTTGAAAATTCCGGTTTTCTCATAGGTGAATGTGGGATTTCGTTCCTTCGACTGTATTTTCCCTGTCCCTTCAAAATCCCATCCATAGGTCAACAAGCTGTCGCCTTCATCAAAATCCATGCTTCCCGCACTCGAAAATTGAACTGTAAAAGGCGCAGCACCCTGGTTTTTATCCGCAGCCGCTTTGGCCACAGGCTTTCGGTTACCTGCACTGAATTCTATTTTGTACAATCCTGAGTCGTCATTTTGAGCTGACCAATAAGTCCCATATTCGAGTACATAAAGAGAACCGTCGGGTCCAAACTGCATGTCCACCGGTTTATCAAAAACTACCGTGGGAAGAAACCTTTCCATGGAATCCAAATCAGAATTCTCATCCATCGTGACAGTGAATATCCAATTCCGCATCCAATCATAGATAAACAGTTTGCCATGATAGTATTTTGGGAATTTCACCTCTGTCTTTGGAAACAAGTCGTGGTAATAAACCGGTCCTGCCATGGCATTGCGCCCTCCTGAACCTAGCTGTGGAAATTCCTCAGAATCGGCATAGGGATACCATATAAATGCCGGTTGGGCGGGCGGAAGTTGTTTGACTCCGGTATTGTTTGGAGAATTATTTACCGGTGCCTTGGGATCATATTCAAAAATGCTTTGCTGCTTATCAAAATCATAATACCAATATGGCTTATTGTTGGCAATCAGATATGGCCAACCAAAGAAGCCTGCTTTCTTGGCTTGATTGACTTCATCGTAACCTCTCGGTCCTCTTTGAAGACTGTCTTTTGTGGCATCAGGTCCCACTTCTCCCCAATATAAATACCCGTTCTTTTGATCTACCGAAATTCGGAATGGGTTTCTATTTCCCTTGACATAAATCTCAGGACGGGTATCAGGAGTTCCTACCGGAAAAAGATTGCCCTCAGGAATAGTATATGTCCCATCTGCCTGAGGTGTAATTCTCAATATCCCTCCCCGAAGGTCATTGCTATTGCCGGAACTTCTCTGCGCATCGACGTTTTCAGGCCTTCCCTTTCGCTCATCGATGGGATTGAAGCTGTCAGATTCGAAAGGAGTAGTGTCATCACCAAGTGAAAGGAAAAGATTCCCTTTGTGATCAAACTCAATTGAGCCACCACTATGGCAACAACCCCTAAAATGGGGAATCTCCAACATGATTTTTTCAGATGACATGTCTATCATGTCCTCTACAAGCGTAAATCTTGACAACCGGTTGATGCTGACAGGTCCTACAGGAGCATAGTAAAGGTAAATCCAATTATTTTTATCAAAGCCGGGATCCTTTGCCAATCCCAACAATCCATCTTCCCCATCAAAGTAAACGTTTAGAAAACCGATTTCTTTGGTCCCTCCATTTGAGGGCTCATACATTTTGACTTTCCCTTTTCTCTCAATGAATATCACCCTCCCATCACTAAGCACTTCCAATTCCATGGGTTCATCCAGTTTTTCCACCAATGCGACTTTGGTAAAGCGGCTATCCTCCGGTTTTTCGGTGACAAATTTCTCCTCCTCTGTTTGGCAGGAGGAAAAAATAGTAAGCATCGCTGAAAAAAGAATAATGGCAAAAAGAGATTTCATGGGTCTAATGGGTTTCAGATTAGACCCAAGATATAGAAAATAAGATTTAATTAAACAAAAAAATCCCCTAGAGGCTAGGGGATTTAACAAATGGATTGTGGAGTCATTTAAAATTTAAAGGAGAGGCCTAGCATCAACTGTTGGTATCTGAAATCACCATCCCCGGTAAAGACATTATCAATGTTTACCGTTTGCCCATTGAGCACTCTCTCATACCTGAGATCCAATCCGACATTTCCAAGGTTGAGTCCAATTCCAAATTGATAGCCTGCATTGAATTTGTCAAATTCGAAATCCCTCAATTCGTCTTCTATGTAGTAATGGAAAGAAGGTCCGGCAAAAACTGAAACTAGAGATCCCAGCAGATTTAATCCAACCAGTACAGGCGCATCAAGTCGTTGGGTTTGCAATTGGACTGAATTGATTTCTGATTTTAAATTGGTATAGTTAAGTTCCGGTCTCAAAAAAACCGGCCCTGCATTTACCTTCCCAAATAATCCCAAATGGTAACCAAGGTTATTTTTTGGATCTCCCCAAATCGCCTCAGCATCCTTAAAATACTGTCCGTTTGAATTGTAATTTAATCCTCCTTTGATTCCAAACCCTCCTCCGGTTTGAGAATAACCTGAATGGTAAAATACCATCAGGACAAACATGAGTAAGCTCGCTTTGATTGTAGTTTTCATAATAGTTGGTTTATGTGAATTAAAATTTGTTTTCAGCAAATAACATTATGGTTGGCGCAAATCTGACAATTCTTTTTTGAGCAATTGTTAATCTTTGCAAACACATTCATCTGATTTGCTGTTAGTAAACGTATATCTTCCGGATTCTTGTATAATTTAAATGTCCATCATTCAAATGTCTTTATAGACAGCAACCGAATCCCAAGAATGTCAATTATCTAAAATCATGCCTCATTCAAGTTCAATAGTCAAAAAAGTCAATAAGATTATGGCCTTTTCTAAAAAAATCCTTTATCTGGTGTTAATACCCACTTTCAGTCTTTTCGTGTTTTCCTGCTCACAGGCAGAAAATGGAAAACAAAAAAGTGAAAATTCCGATGCTCCTGAAGAAATTTATGATGGACCGACAGCTTTTGCCACTTTTGCAGGTGGGTGCTTTTGGTGTATAGAAGCTCCTTTTGAGGGAGTTGACGGTATTGTATCTGTAGTTTCTGGCTATGCCGGTGGCAAAGAAAAAAATCCAACCTATTCGGATGTATCAGGAGGAAAAACAACCCACAGAGAATCTGTACAAGTCACTTATAACCCTGATATCATCAGCTACTCGGAGATACTGGAAATTTTCTGGCAGCAATTTGAACCGACTGACGAAGGAGGTTCATTTTACGACAGGGGATTTCAATACACTTCTGCGGTGTTTTATCATGACAAAATCCAAAAGGAAGTTGCTAAAGCTTCCCTACAAAAGCTTTCCCAATCAGGTAAATTTGACAAACCCATCGTGACTCCTTTGATCAAGTTTACTAATTTTTATCCGGCGGAAGATTACCATCAGGATTATTACAAAAAAAACCCGACCGAATATTATGCTTATAGAACAGGTTCGGGAAGGGATGCATTTATTGCAAAACATTGGCCCGTAAAATTGGAAGACAAATACAAAAAACCTTCTGACTCAGAGTTGAAAAAAAGGCTTACCGACCTTCAATACCAAGTCACCATGCATGAGGAGACTGAAAGGGCCTTTTCTAATGAATATAATGGCAACAAAGAAGAAGGAATCTATGTCTGCATTGTTTCGGGTGTGCCTTTGTTCAGTTCTTCGGATAAATATGAGTCCTATTCAGGTTGGCCGAGTTTCACCAAACCTCTCGATGCCCGTGTCATCGGCAAACCGACCGATACCGCTTACGGCATGATGCGTGTGGAAGTCAGGAGCAAACTCGGTGATTCCCATCTCGGGCACGTATTCAATGACGGACCCGAACCTACCAATCTCCGTTATTGTATGAATTCAGCAGCCATGAAATTCATTCCAAAAAAAGATATGGAAAAAGAAGGTTACAAAGATTGGCTTTGGGTAGTCGATTAAAAACCTACACACAGAGGGGTAGTTACAACGCTTAGCGCCTACTACAAACTTCACTCAACCAGCGTATTGATATTGTACGCGAAAGTGCCATTCCGCATGAGTAGGGCATTCTCCGTAAAATTCTTTTCTCCAAAATTCTGATTGAAACGCTCTTCTAATTGTCGTGACAGTGTAATGACAATTAGCCTTCCATATTCGGCACGTTTATGTTCCAAAATAAAGTCATTAATCCGCTTTCCTGCTTGCCAATAAAGTAAGGTCATTGCACTGTTTACTTGAGATAGTGCCCCGGAATGGCTTTGCTAAAGAAGATTACTTATTTCAATAAACTAAAGCAGCTTCTGGCTTTCGATTACTTTTCGATCAAAAACAAAAGCGCCAAAGTAAGGGCAACCATAGCGGAAGGACCTGATGTGCCGCTCTATATCTTGGGATCGAGAACAGACAGTGCACACTTGTCGGCAAAAAAAGGATTGCCCTATGCCTTTGCCAGCCACTTTGAATCCACCTATCTGTTGCAGGCTTTGGGTATCTACCTTCAGGAATTTCAGCCTTCGGAGTTTTTGGAAAAGCCATATACATTGGCCGGGGTCAATGTATTTGTGGCTGAAACAGACGAAGAAGCTGAAAGATTATATACCACTTTGATCAGGATGTTTTTCAGTGTGTTGACCGGTTCGAGAGACGGCTTACAGGCACCGACAGCAATGAGAAGGGACTTGAAAGAAATGGTGCAGCATCCTTCTTTGCAGCAAATGTTGAAATATTCCTTTCCAGGCAGTAAGGAAACCGTAAAGAAATAGGCAAAGGATTTTTTGGCGCAAACCCAAGTGGATGAAATCATCGCAACTTCGACCATGTATGCCATTGAAGACAGGATTAAGTCTGCGACGCTATTTGCAAAGGTGATGGAGGAGATAAATGAGAAGAGGTAGGGCAGCTTGACGTTTCACCTAAAGAGTTTCTCCATTTTAACCAAAATTGTGGTCTTCCATCTTTGCCCCTTCAATTACCCCCATTTGCATTCAATTGCATTTAAGCACACTTTAATGTCAGGCCAATTTGGTATTGGGGAAAATCACCTTGTCAGGATTTTTCTTTAATTCTTCAATTACAACCTCAAATAGTTCCCTTTTCACACGGCCGGAATTTTTTGGTTCGACCAGGTACCGCACCGTCACCTCTATCCAGGTATTGACATGCGCCTTCAAAATCACCGTAGGGTATTCATTGACATCCAATTCATCTACGGGAGTTTCTGACAAAATCTTTTTGAAGCGCTTCACCCTTCTGACCATTGCTTCCCCAATCTTAACTTCAACCACACGCTTGATGGTTTCGCTGGTAAATTTAAAATCGCTGTCATATGATATGAAGAAGCTCATTTCGTTCCAGATAAAAGGAAACAAAGGCCAAGAATAGTTGTAGACATATTCAATGAATACTTTGGAGTTGGCAAATCTGATAATACGTCCACTTGGATGGTCAGACGACAAATAATCCCCGTGAAATTCCCAAAGGGTAGTGTCCAGATAGCCGACATTGATGACATCTCCAAAGACATTGCCAATCCTAATGCGGTCACCGACTTCAAACGGTTTTCGGATCAGAATATAAAGCCATCCAAAAAAACTTGTGATCAAATTTTGCAAGGCAAAACCAAGTATCAGGGATATGATTCCAAATGAAACCGCCGCCGCGTACCAATTCGCAAAAAGAAGGGAAAGGATGATGACAAGAATGATCAGGGCTGCAAATAAGTCTGCGATCCTGTTGAAATTAAATTCTTTGGTTTTATCTTCAATCTTGCTGTTAACGATATTTTTTAAAAGCCTAATCGCAAACAATACCAAAGAAACCAACATTATGGCTAATAAAATTTTTTGGGCGAGTGGAATATAGGTAATCGGAATAGGCAATCTCTTCCAGCCTAGGAGAAAATAAAGGGCTCCACATGACAAAAAAACAATGGCTGTGATGCCTAGAAAGGGCATTTGTTTTTGTACAACTTCAGGGCTTTCTTTTTGTGCAACAACAGAGGTTTCGCTCAGGGCCCTTTGCACTTTCTCATCTTTTTTGATGGCTTCAAGTTCTTTGTCTTCTTTTTGTCCTGTCGTTCCCATGCATGAAGTTAACTCAAGTAGGCGAAATCTTTACCAAGTTTCCGTTTTTCCTTGCTTGGCTTTCCTCCAATAAAATTTCTGACAGGGTAGATCTGAAGGACATGTCAAAAATGAAGGATCCAATTGCCCAATTCTGCGAATTATGTAAAACACACCTGATATTGTATTGCTTTTTCGCCTAAAATGATCCCGACCTTTGTCTCCGTATCTTCTTTTTCGATTTGGCTTCCCAAAATAGCCCAAGCTTAAAGGGGCGGTCAAAATTCCATGCCATATTTTACGCTAAAGACATGAAATTGACAAACCTATGAATCTATCCTTCTCCAAATTATTCTTTGTGTTGGCCTTCGTATTTGGTCTTTTTGCGGTGATGGTGATTGCCAGGTCTGTCCTGATTCCGCTCAGCATGGCCTTGCTTGTTTCCTTTATTTTATTTCCGGTAGTTCAAAAATTAGAAGCTTGGGGAGTCAATCGGCTGCTTGCCGCCTTCCTTTCCTTACTGATGTTGATTCTGATTTTGGGAGGATCTTTGACTCTAATCTCTTCCCAGATTATGAATTTCTCAGATCAGATAGCGGGATTCACAGAAAAAATAATGGACATCTTGTCCGAGGTAATTGTCTATATAAATGGGAATATCAGTTTTATCGAGGATTTGAACAGGGAAGATTTGATAGAGGAGGGAAAAAGCTGGCTTCAATCATCATCCGGAACATTATTACAAAGTACTTTTAGCACTACGACCACATTATTTACAGGCATATTTACCACCATGATCTTTACCTTTTTAATCCTGATTTATAGGGACGGCTTGACCAAGGCATTTGTATCTTTTGGGGAGGAAGAAAATCAGGATAGAATCTTTAGAATGCTCCAAAAAATACAACGCGTGGGAAAACAATACATTTCGGGAATGTTTATCTTGATTTTAATTTTGGGTTTTGCCAACAGTATCGGGTTGCTCCTTATAGGGATTGACAACCCCTTTCTATTTGGATTTTTGGCAGCATTGTTATCCATAGTACCTTTTGTCGGCACGACCATTGGCGCAGTTATTCCGGCACTTTACGCCTTTATGTCTTCGGATTCTCTTTGGGTTCCCGTGGCGGTGGTCATTTGGTTTTGGGCAATCCAGGTGATTGAAAGCAACTTTCTCAATCCAAAGATTGTCGGCAGTAGCCTCAATGTCAACGCTTTGGTTGCCATTATGAGTTTGTTGGTCGGAGCTGCGGTATGGGGAGTGGCAGGCATGATTCTATTTATGCCATTTGCTTCCATCCTCAAAGTAATCTGCGAGGAGTTTGAACAGCTGAAACCCATCGCCATGCTGATCAGCAACGACATTTCCGGTGATGAGAAAAAAGAAGAACAAGCTTCGAAATGGATGGAAAAAGTAAAGGGATGGTTTAAATAAATATGGATATCCGCTTCTTTGCCAGTAACCCTTTGTTTTTATTCAAGCTGGACTGAAGACCGAAGTCGGAAGACCGAAGTACCAGGCATTTCGGTCTGCAGACGAGATTTAATATATTTATCCAATCTTGTGGCATCTTTGCGTACAAACATATAAATAAATGTGGAATCGGAACTCCTCACCCAACCCGTAAAATCTTTTCCATTTTTTTCCCATTGGCCAATTCATCGACCAACTTGTCCATATACCTGACCTGTCGGGTGACAGGATTTTCAATTTCTTCAATCCTGTAACCGCAGATTACGCCTGTGATAAGTGTTGCATTGGGGTTCAAAGTGGCCTTCTCAAAGAAGGTTTCAAAGCTTACTTTCTCGGTAATCAGTTTCTGGAGTTGACCTTCATCAAAACCCGTCAGCCAAGTGATGACCTGAAGCAGTTCTTCCTTTGTCCTGCCTTTGCGCTCTACTTTGGTGATATAGTGGGGAAATACCGAGGCAAATGTCATCTTTGCCACTCGCTCATCGTGTTCGGGAGTTGTTTTCATTGGATTTCAGTTTTAGTGAAATTCTTTCTCAAATTTAATAATGGCTGTCCGGATAATGGCAGGTTTTAAAAACTTACAAATTTTTGGTAGGTGTGTTTACCTGATTTTTTTTGAAATCTCTTCCTTAAAACTTAACCTCAAATTTTCGACGCGGGAGGGAACGACGGCGAACCGGGCCGGCCTTGGCCTTGTGCGTGGATAGGATTTTGCCGTCTTGACTTTTTTGGCTACTTTTTTTGCCAAGAAAAAAAGTAGCTATATCAAGAACGTCTAATTTTCTGTAAGCATAGAGAAGCTGTTTTATGTAAAAATTGAAAAGAGTTCCCAAGAGATTATCCAGTATTTTTCAACCCACTTGACAGAGAATTGATCATACTGAGCAATTTTACCAGCATCTTGTCCTTTTCTGCACTGTTGTCATCCATTTCCCTCCACTGCTTCAGGTAGTGGATATGCAGCTTGTGGAGGATTTTCAGTTTGCCTTCTCTCCATTTCAGGTTGTCATATTGTCCTTCCCTCCTGACAGCAACAGGTTCTTCAAAAAGCTCCCCGATAAGCCTAAAGCCATTTTCATAATCCTTCAGGATCTTACCCATAAACAAATCTCTCTCCGCGGTATCTCCATCAAGTTCCGCATAGAGCTTCATCATCTCCACATGGGAAAGGATCAGGTTAGTCTCTGTCTGAATGATCAGAAACTTGAAAAAAGTCCAATCGTTGACCATCTTTTTCAAATCATGGAAAGCTTCGGGTCGTTCTTCTTTCAGCTTCATCAAAGCCTCCCCGAGTCCATACCAACCGGTGATGGTAATCCTGGAAAGGTTCCAGCTAAACACCCATGGAATTGCCCGCAGGTCACCGAGCGTCCGGGTGCCTGTTCTTCTGACAGGTCTAGAACCGATTTTACTTTTTTCCAATACATCTATACAGGTTACTTTGCTATAAAAATCGATAAAGCCTGGTGTTTTAATAAAATCCTGGTAGTGCTCAAATGATTTTTTGGACAAAAACTCCATGGTTTCAAAAGGAATCGCTGCTTCCTTGGTTTTGCTTTTGCCTTGAATAGTTTGCTTGGCTACACCTGAGGTCAGGGCATTGAGGTTGTAGGTGGCTGTAAGAGGATTGCCAAATTGCTGTGCAACAGTTTCTCCCTGCACCGTGATTTTGATGGTGCCGTTGACTGTGTCGGCAGGCATGCTTTCCAAAAAACGGTGGTACTTTCCTCCACCCCTACTGATAGTTCCTCCTGTTCCGTGAAAAAAGTAAACTTCTGTATTATTTTTTCTACCCACCTCGGCAAGTTTTACCTCTGCTTTGAACAGGTTCCACTTACTTGCAATCGTTCCCCCGTCTTTGTTGCTGTCGCTGTAGCCCAACATGACCTCCTGTTGGTTGGAAATGCCCGTATCCCGCTGTTGGGTGAGGGGATGTTGTAGAAATTTATCCAAGATCTCAGGGCCGTTGTGAAGGTCTTCGATGGTTTCCAATAGGGGAACCACCTTGATATGGGTATTGAGCAATTGGGTCTCACGCATCAATAGGTAAACGACAAGCAAATCGCTGAGATTCCTTGTCATACTGATGATAAAAGAACCAATTCCTTCCGAGCCATATTGATTGACATGATGCCGGACTACCCTGTAGCAGTCCAAAACATTGTCTGCTTCAGCCCCATAGGACACCGTAATGTCTGTGATCAGGGAATGGCTTTCCAGTATTTTATTCAGATAAGCCACCCGTTTTTCTTCGCCCCAATTGGCAAAATCATAATCCTTTTCCCCATTGGATTGCAAAATTTGGGCAATGGCCTTGTCATGAAAAGCGCTGTTTTGTCGGATGTCCAATTTGGCAAGGTGAAATCCAAAGCAATGAACAGCGCGCTCAATCGGAAAAAGTAAATCTTCAGCTATGCCCTGCAAACCGTTTTCAGAGAGAATTTCCCTTAAGAATTTGAGGTCATCTGACAGCGCTTTTCTTGACCTGTAGTGGGCCTCAGCATCTGCGTTTTTTTCAGAAATGGTATTTTCCAACTGCAACAGCATCAGACTCGCATACTGTCTCCAAGGCTCATAAGGATTCCTGCGGATCGCTTTCTCCCCTGCCTCGCCCAAGGCTTTTGATTTTTTTTCTACCGCTTCCGACAAAAGAAATGGCACAGGATTGCTGATGGCAGAAACAGAAAGCTTGCTAGCCAAAACCACCAATTGCGATCTGATCAGCGAAAGGGCAGCATTCCTGTGCAACAACAGCGTTTCCTGTGTGATACCCGGCGTGACAAAAGGATGCCCGTCTCTGTCCCCTCCTACCCAACTTCCGAATTGGATTTTGGGAAAAACATCCGGGTTTTTGATTTTATGCGGGTCAAATCCCATGGCAATCCAAGAGCCCTTGAGCTGTTGGTCGCTTTTCTCCAATACAGTCGGAAAAATATTTCTCAAGTAGTAAACGGTATTTGCCCTTTCGTCCCGGATATCCGGTTTTTCGAGGTAAATCTCCCCTGTCCGCCACCATCTCTCCAAGAGGTGGATGATCTTGGCTTCAATCAAATTTTGCTCGAGCTTGCTGAGAGATACGTTTTCCCGCTGTACCAAAAGCAAATACAATTCCCTGTGGATTTCTATCACGGTGACCCTTTTGGCTTCGGTGGGATGTGCAGTCAGTACCGGTGTCACGCTAACTTGAGAGATGGCTTGGAGCATATCCTCCTGTGCGATGTTTTGGTCTTTCCAGATTTTAAATGCCTCCGCCCATGATCCCCTGATGGAGGTAATATCGTCTTGGTTTTCCATTTTCCTCCGGTATTGGGTCGCTGCATTTTCTTCCACCATCGTCATCAACTGAAAGTAAATACTGAGCGATTGGATCACCTTGTCGATGGGAAGTGTGTTGTCATCGATTCCTGCAAAATCCTCCGGATGGCTATTGATCAAAGGAATGATGTCGTGTTCATGGATCCGGGACAGCATCTCGACATAACAACCAATCAAAAAACTTCTGCTTTCAGTGACATTCTGAAAGGGACTCTTTTTCGTATTCATAACCCAAGATTTTTAATTTGCGCAGACAAAAATCAATAGTAGAAAAGTAGTTGTCGGGTCATTATAAAACAAGGATTTCTTTTTATTCCTATGTTAATTATCATCCTTCAACTTCAAATACAATTGGCCTCTGCCAAATGGAATCACGAACTCCGAAAAATCAAATTGACAAATCCTATCTGTGCAACTAATCAACCAAAAGGTAAACCCAACTTTAAAAATCTTTAAATACTTGGTCATATTTGCTCATGGCTACAAATAGCCAATCCTTATTTCTCAGGACTTTTCTTGTATTTTTCATACCCCTCCAGATCAAACAAAAATATACCTCTTCCATCTCCGGCACCTTTTTGATAACCAAACTGATGGGCTATAATATTTCCTTGTTTGTTCACCACAGGATTGTCTGATTTGATTTTATTGAAATACCGGGTGGAAAAATCGGCCAGTCTTTCGACCTCACCGCTGCCATCCAGCTTCAGTTTATAAATATCCAGTTTGTACTTGTTCCTTTCTTCCATAGGCTGGTGACGGTCACTTTCGATGACCATGTATTTGCCGTCAGGAAAGATGCCTTCCGCTTCATTGTAGCTTTTGGGCAAATCGGTGTACTTGGTTGTTTCTTTTGTCTTTAAATTGAAGCCAAACACCTGCGAATTGAAATACTGATCTCTCGCATCTCCCCAATAATGCGTGTAAATCAGTTCCTCATTTAGAGCCGGTCTAAAATCCTGTGTTTCCAGCCGGACATATGCTGAGGAGTCTTGGTAAGAAATGACTGTTTGCACATCTTTCAAATGGGGAATTCCACCTTCATAGAATATCTCGCCTGTTTTTATTTCCCTTTGTCCCTGAAGGGTCCAGGCTATCTTCATGCTGTTTTTGGAAACCGCAGGCCCCTCATCGCAGAAAGCATTTAAGGGAAACGGCGTATTTGGCTTATCCTTGGTAAGCACATACAATCCTAGTCCTGCATGTCGGTCTTTCTCCGGGTCGTTGGCATCAAAAATATTGGAGCCCATGGCAAGAAGCAAATCCCCGTTTGATAAACACAAAACCCGATGAATACCGCCATGATAAAAACCGGAGGTCACCTGAGAAACTTCCTTTGTAGCAATGTTTATTTTGAACACATCGCCCACCAGCTTATTTAAAAAGTAGATATTCTCTGATTTTTCATCCCACTCGGGCCTTACTCCCCATGTGGTAAGAATGGAAAAGTAAGGGGGCAATTCCTCTATCAATGACTCGATTGTCTGGGCATTTGCCTGATTTACAAACTCGAGTAAAAAAAGGGTACCAATAAGAATTCCTTTTTTGAGGGTTATCAGTGTACGCATAATGCAAAATTTGATTTGTTCATTTTGAAATAAAACCGGCTGACCTGCCACCATTCTCACGGAAAGTTAGGCCAAACGCATCTGCCTAAAAATATAAAAAAAATAGAAATCTACAAGGCAGAAAGGAAATCGGCTCGGGGATTTCCCACCTGATATTCTTAAAGGAATTTTTTTTCCGTACCTTCTTCCAATAATGAAGTCAAAATGAATGATGAATTCAAAATTATGAATTCATCATTCTTCATTGGTTCTTCTATTTTTTGGCAAAAAACAACTGAATCACCGTCGAAAATCCCATCACAAAAAAGCAGCCTATCGCATTGTACCAAAGAAATCCGATATCGATCGGGATCCCCAACAGCGAGTCACCGTTTTTCCAGTGGATCAAGAGAATCAAAGCCTGTGAAATAAAGGCAGCGATAAATACTGCGTGACCCTTCACCCATTTCATATAAAAACCGACAAGAAATATCCCCAAAATCGTCCCGTAAAAGAGGGAACCGAGCAGGTTGACGGCTTGGATCAGGTTTTCAAACAGGGAAGCATAGATGGCAAACAGAATCGCAAACCCGCCCCAAATCGCCGTAAACCACTTAGAAGAAACCATATAATGGTATTGACTCGCATTCTTCACAATAGAGCGCTTGTACATGTCGATCGTCGTGGTCGTTCCTAAGGAGTTGAACTCCGACGCAGAAGAAGACATGGCTGCACTAAAGATCACCGCAAAAAGCAACCCAATAATGCCCTTAGGCAGGTAATCCATCACAAACCGCATAAAGATATAATCGGTGTCCCGTGTTACTGCAGCCGCATCATTTCTGACAATCAGGTCTTTTACTTCATTTCGGATGGTTTCCTGGTATTGGCTTTTCTTTTGGATGCCGTCCTTCGCCATGGCGATACCGGCTTCATCTTCCGCCTCTACGGCTTTCAGAAGGTCTTGGATGTCTTTGTTCTTTTCCTGAAAAACCTGCGTAAACTCATCCTGCAAAAACCTGTAATCTTCCTTCAGTGCGCTGTTTTCCAATTGCTCGGTCTGTTGCTTGTTGAACACGACAGGAGGTTGGAAGAATTGGTAAAATACAAATACCATCACCCCGATAAAGAGGATGATAAACTGCATCGGTACTTTCAGCAGGCCGTTCATCATCAGCCCCATCCTGCTTTGCGTCAGCGAACTGCCGGAAAGGTAGCGCTGCACCTGAGATTGGTCAGTCCCAAAGTAAGAAAGAAAAAGAAATAGCGCTGCGGTCATCCCTGACCAAAAATTATAGCGGTCCGCCCAATTAAACTCAAAATTGACCACATTGAGTTTTTCCATTTTGCCCGCCACATGCAAGGCTTCGGTAAACCTCACCGGAAGCATGTAGATGACCAGAATTCCTGCCAAAAGCATTCCCCCCATCATCACACCCATTTGTTGTTTTTGGGTAATTGATACGGCCTTGGTACCGCCGGAAACAGTGTATATAATCACCAGCACCCCGATAAAAATGCAGGTGAAGGTGAGGTTCCAATTCAACAAAGTCGAAAGTATAATCGCCGGGGCATAGATCGTAATCCCTGCTGCAAGACCCCTTTGAACGAGGAAAAGAAACGCTGCCAAAGTCCTTGTCTTCAGGTCAAACCTTGTCTCCAAAAACTCATAGGCAGTATACACTTTCAGTTTGTAATAGATCGGAAGGAAAGTGACCGAAAGGATAATCATCGCCAAAGGCAATCCGAAGTAAAACTGGATAAAGCGCATCCCGTCCTCATAGGCTTGGCCTGGGGTACTCAAAAAGGTGATAGCCGAGGCCTGGGTCGCCATGATAGAAAGCCCGATCGTCCACCAATTCATGTTGGTATTCCCTCTGATATAACTATCCATATCCTGCTTCCCTCTCGTCTTATACACTCCATATCCAACGATGGCCGACAAGGTTCCGAAAAGTACAATCCAGTCTAATGCACTCATGCGAAGTGGTGGGTTAGCCAGTAAAAAAACAAAATCAAACCACCCAGGGTCAGCATCAAGCCTATGTACCAGTTGTTCCAGTTGATTTTACCTTTCATTTCCCTTGCTCAATAAGGTTGACAAATAACTTGACTGCACCGGGCACTCCTGCCGGCAACTGACGGAACCAGGAGATACTGGAGTAGGTATATGTTCCCGCACCATATTTGGTATGGATCAAAGAGCCTCCAAAAAATTTTTCTCCCGGATCCTGAAAAGCAATTGGCGCACTGTAGTTTGGATCCCAATCTGCTGTGAAGTAGAGTCCCCTTTCCTGCACCCATCCTTCAAAATCCTTAGCGGTAATTTTATTGGGCCCTGCCAAAACCGGATGGGAATAATCTACCTGAATCGGTGAATTTTCTACTGTCACCCTTTCTCTCGATATCACAAACGGATACGGACCAAGGTCTTTGGTAAGCAAAGGAGAACCGGTATTGTATTGGACGATTACATTTCCTCCCTCTTTTACATATTCCATCAACTGATCGACATTGGAAGCGAGTGCCTGATTGACATTGAATGCCCTGATGCCAATGATAACCGTGGAAAAGGCCTTGAGCCTGTCTTTTTGAATATCAGAATCCTCCAAAATGCTCACCTGATAGCCAAGGTTTTTAAGTACTTCAGCCACATCATCACCGGCACCATTGATGTAACCGATCTTTTGGCCTGAAACTTTCATCTCTGCCTTGACAAGTCCAAAAGAAGTACTGGTAAAATACGTCAGGTTGGGAATATGCTTGTAAGAGATCCGCTTGGTATCCAAGTTGAATTCCCTGCCGTCTTTGCTTTGGAAGGTGACCAAAACCTGTTTTTTCTCTTGGTCAGAATCCAGGATATCAATCGTGTAGAGTGTCCTCTTTCTCCTATCATCCTTGCCTACACTGACGATTCGATATTGGCTAGGAGATAAGCCTTTAAGCATAAGTTCCCCATCCAAAATCTTATCCCTGAAACTCACCTCCACATGAAGTTTATGCTCGGCACCTTCCACCAAAAACAGATTGGCTTTATCCAGGTGCACATTGACCTCTGGTACCAAAGTAAATGGCTGCTTGATCTCGCCGTCTACCTGATCATTGTATTTGTATTGGAGAGGAAGCTCCATCCTGATTTTCTGCCCATCAATTTCAAGGGACACTACTCCAAAGATACTTGGGCTGTTGTTGGGTTTTCCGATTTTTTCAGGTTCGGTGATGTTGAACAAGGCTCCATCCAAAGGTTTTTCTAACCAAAATGGCTGAGAAACGGGATAGTCCTTGGGAATTTGAATTTCAACAGGGGCAGTTACCGGAATATTGCCACTAGCCTCTTTCGCAATTTGGGTTTCAAAAAGTGTACCGTCAAAGGATTGGACTTTCACGACACTTTGCGCAGGGTTATTGAAAACAAATTCAGCATTGATTTTTTCGCCGGGATAGCCTATTTCTTTCTTGATATTGAATTCTCCTTTGATGCCTAGAGTTTCCAAGATCAATCCATCGAGTAGCACCTTTTTTTCTGTCAGCCAAACCGCGGTTGATTTTTGGGTATCAAGCAAAGCCTTGATTTTAAGCAAGCCTTGCAGGTTATTTTCAGGTTGGATAAAGTCAAAGGAGGAAAGCACAGCTTCAATGGACTTGGTGATTTCTGCCCCGTTGGGAAGTTCATTCCAACGGCTGTCTATCCCTTCAAAAGGATGTGATTTAAAAGGAGAACCTTTGATCAGTTCTATAAAGTCATTGCCTTGACCAATCTGGGAGGTCGATCCGAAGCCTTGGGATTTGTGCATGGTCCTGCTGTCAGCGGCAATCTTGGAATAGGTTGTCCCCAACAGAGGATTGTATTCTCCCACCAAAAACTTATGGTAGGTCTTTCCTTCTTCGGGTTCGTATTGCCCTCCCCAATTGTAAGCATTCCAAAAGACACTTTTGGGCTGCCATACGGAAACATATTTGAGTTGCTCGGGGAAGGCATTCTTGTCAGCGGCAAGTTCAAATGCCTCTACAGAAAGCATGGCTGAACTGGTATGGTGACCGTGCGTGGTACCGGGAATGGTGTTGAACCTGTTGACAATCACATCAGGCTGGTACTTCCGAATGATCCAAACCACATCGGAAAGGAGTTTCTTTTTATCCCAATTGTTGAAAGTTTCGTCAGGGTTTTTGCTGAATCCAAAGTCCAAGGCTCTGGTAAAAAATTGCCTCCCACCGTCAGTTTCCCTCGCTCTCAGAAGTTCCTGAGTACGGATCATGCCCAATTCTATACCCAATTCACTACCGATCAGATTTTGTCCGCCGTCTCCTCTCGTCAGCGAAAGGTAAGCCACTTCCGCATGTTCGGCATTGGCTAGGTAAGCAATCAGTCTGGTATTCTCATCATCAGGGTGCGCCGCAACAAACAATATCCGTTTGGTTTCCTGAAATCTGAGCAGTTTATGGTATAGCTGGGAGGAAGGATTGGCTTGCGCAAAAATCGGAACTGTAAAAAGGTAACATAAGCAAAATAGCCACCACTTTTGATTCTTCATGTTTTTTAAAATTTGGGTAAAATGTAAGGTAAGCAATTAGCAAAAAAAACTGTTTTTTATACCAGTGGGTTTTGCCCATTGTTAAAATATCTTAATAATTATTATGGTTACCGTTTTGCCATTTTGCGAAGGTGGAAATTTTCAGCACTAAACTTCACTAGATTCATAAAGCTTGAATCAAGCAATTCACGGTCATAGAAGCAGGATACCCCTGCTATTGCAAAACGGCTGTTGGTGGCTAGTGCTTAATATTGTCTTGTAGTGTCACATGCTTCATTTTATTTCTTCTTGAACTTTACTTCCACATTTGAATTTAACCTTAAGATGTTATCGATAAATTCAGTCTTATGTTTTGGTGAAATAATTATTGAGTCAAATTTGCCATAATTTATTTCAATTCTGTCAAGCGAAGTCGCAGGCGAGCTAAGCGGATTGTTAGTCTCGGTAATCTTTTTTATAGTTTTAATGTCAATCGTCCTATTAAACAAAAATACACATTTAATAATTAGTTTATCACTTTCTATTGTATAGTTTGTCGTCAAAAACACATGAACAACAAAGAGGATTACAGGTAAAAGAATTGCTAATCCTATCCATCTTGGTTCTATTATTATGGTCAAAACTAAAACAGTCCCTAATATAAGGGCAATAGGGATTACTAATTCAAGTCCGATTTTTGATTTATATATTTTCTTCATTTTTAAACTGTCCATATTAAACGGCATGTCTTTTTACACTTGACCCAAACTGATTCTTTGCTAAAGGTTCATTTCCTGCTGATGGTACTGACTATAGACTACAGACCGAGCGCTGTAAACTCAATACGAATTCTTATCCCTGAAAATTGAATACCCTACTGTCCATTCAAAAAAATCAGCTTTGAACCCATGCGCCTTCAAGGTGACGCCGGTAAACAGTTGGTTTGAGAACCTGTACCTGATGCCTACCCTTTCATAATAAATGCTAGGCTCGTCATTGAAATAATTGCGGTGCATATATACCCCTATTCCCAGGGGAATGGAAAAATTCTTTTTCAACATCCATTCTCCAGATGCGACAAGTGCGAAGGATGCTTTGTCCATAAATCCACTTTTGCCCCAATCTCCCGGTAATGAACCATTGGCAGCATAAAACATATCAAGTCCCAGACCGTACCTGAGTTTGTAATTTGTCTGCCTGAGGTAATTGGCACTGAACCCCCACTTCAGGTAAATATCCCCCCCGATTTCATAGTTTTTGGCACCAACTGAAGTCCATAGGTTCACATGACTGTTTCGGATGTATTTAGGAATGTCCGAAAGGTTTGATCTATCGAAAACAGCAGGGTTTAAGGTCGATCTGAGGCCTATTGAAAATGGGATAAAATTTAAGCCAGAGTTAGGTTTTTTGATTGAGCCATTTGAAAAATGCTTTAATCCAAAGGAAGTATCTAGATCTAACCAAGGGGAAATCGCATATCGCATAGAAAAGCCAACATGGACGTAACCATTTCTATATGATCCAATAAATTGATTTGTAGGATTGAAGTCAGGATCATATGGTTTGAAGTTAAAGGCCAACCCAAATGCAAAAAAGTAACTGTAACTCAACCTGCCTTTCAAAAAAGATTTGGAAAATGGAAGGTCAGCATAGGCATAAACAGCGTTGGGTTTGCCTATAAAATCATTCTTGAAAGTCGCAGTATAAAGTCCAATACCATAAGTTGGGTACCTGTAAATCCTATTATAGAGATTGTTTCTTGTATTTCTGAACCCCAACCTGAAGTCTATCGCTTTATATTCCAAACCATTCTTTATGAATTGACCCCACTCCGTATTTTTGGGAATCATAGGTCCAGTCTCCAAAAGGAGACTTAGATGTTTTTGAAATTTGGGATTTTTGGGAATGGAATCAAGGTTATCGGAAGCAGAAGCCAATCCCGAAGAAAAAATCAAAAAGAAAAACCAAAATCTAATCAGGGGATTAACAGGCATTTGAAAGACTGTTTTTTAGTTCCAAGCGCTAAAAATGAAAATTAATTTTCAGGAAACAAAATCAGGATGCACAACAAAAAAAAGCCGTCAAAAATGACGGCTTTTAAGTTGTCCTTATGGATTCGAAATTACTTTTCCATCCAATCAGCCCCGAGTTTGGCGACCAACATTTTATTGTATTTTTCAACCTCGGCGGTGTTTTTTAATCTTACATGTACATTGTACAAAATCTCCATTATTTCCACATTATCAGGTCTTAAAGACAAACCTTTTTCGAAATATTGAACTGATTCAGCATACAAACCTTCAGCCTGTTTGGTCATTGTAGGAGCATTTTTTTCCCATTCATCATCCGTCAAATCATTGATTTTGGATAAAATTTCCCTTGCCTGATCCAAGAAGATGGCTCCGGTATAATAATTACCTTCAAAGAAATTAGGGTCTGCCACAACGGATTTTTTATACTCCTCCAAAGCACCTGCCTTATCACCTGATTGTTCCAACAGATAACCGTATCTCAACAACAAGCCTGCATTGTTAGGATCAGAAACCAAAGCCTCTTTCACAGATGCCATTGCCTCATCCATTTTGTTCATTTGAAGCAGCAACTGCACTTCAAATTCTGAAAGGGTTTTGTCATCAGGATAATCCGCTCTTGCACGGGTCACATATTTGTAAGCCTCTTCCGGCTCTTTATCTTCACCGCTGATTATCTGAATCAAAAGGTAATACGCGCTTAGCTTGTTATACTCTTTTACCTCAATCAGTTTTTTGAATTGTTTTTTGGCATCTTCGTAATTACCAATATCGTTGGCAATATAACCTGCATTGAAGGAAGCTGTGGTATCAGTAGGGTCTATATCTGACATCAGGTTAAAAAACTCATAAGCCATTTCCATGTCCTCATTTTCATAAGTGACGATGGCCTTTTCAAATGCTGAATTTTTTAAAGTCCTGATAGAATAGGGTCTGAAATTTTCTCCCAAATCCGGGATTTCTTCTTTATAGACCTCTTTACCTACTTTACTTTCTTTGTCATTTCCCGACATTTCCATTGCTTTGGTAAATTGTTCGAGGGCTGCTCTTCCTGTTTCTACTGTAGAGGCCACATTGGAGGAATCCTGACCAAATTTTTTGGTCAAAATCCTCGCTTTAAGGAGTGGGGTCTCAGGGTTATCCTTTGTTTCAGGATTATCAAGTGCTGCATCAATCTCTGTTAAAGCTAGTTCAAGATCTCCTTTTTTGAAGTTCTTTTCCGCGGCACTGACGACTTTCTTTTGGGCAAAAGCACCTGTCGCAAATGCAACCAATGCTATTGATAAGATTACCTTTTTCATTTGTTTTCTTTTTTTCTAATTATTTGGTTCTGTATTGGTTCAATTATAAGTATTGGATTATGATTCCGGTGCAGCTTCTACCTCATCCTCTTCTTCCCTAGTGATTTTTTCGACTGACGAAATTTCATCACTTTCGCTTAATTTAATCAACCTGACCCCCTGTGTAGCCCTACCCATCACTCTCAATTCAGACACTGGAGTTCTGATTGTAATCCCTGATTTATTGATAATCATCAAGTCATCACTATCTACTACTTCTTTGATCGCTACTAGATAACCTGTCTTTTCCGTGATATTCATGGCTTTCACCCCTTTTCCACCCCTATTGGTTATCCTGTACTCTTCTATAAGCGAACGCTTACCGTACCCTTTTTCGGAAACCACAAGAAGTGTGGCATCTTCCCTGGAAGCACATACCATGCCAACCACTTCGTCTTTAACATCACTTAACGTAATGGCCTTTACTCCTGTAGCCGTTCTTCCCATTGGCCTTACTGTAGACTCATGGAAATGTACCGCCCTGCCCGATTTCGCTGCAATGATGATGTGGGAATCACCATTAGTCATATCGACCCGGAGCAACTGATCATCCTCCCTGATATTCAGGGCGATAATTCCGTTTGTTCTCGGTCTGGAATATTGTTCCAAATTGGTTTTCTTGATAATTCCCTTCTTGGTCACCATGACCAAATAATTATTGGTGATATAATCAATATCATTCAAATCTCCCACCTGAATGATGGACCTGATTTTATCTTCTGAGGTAATATTGATCAGGTTTTGGATCGGCCTTCCTTTTGTGGCTTTTGCACCCTCAGGTATTGCATAGGTTTTGAGCCAGAATAATTTACCGAGATCGGTAAAAATCAACAGGTAATTATGTGTAGAAGCAGTAAAAAGGTACTCAGTCCAATCATCCTCTTTGGTGATCGCTCCCCTTGAGCCTACGCCTCCTCTTCCCTGTGACCTGTATTCCGTCAAAGCTGTCCTTTTGATATACCCCTGGTGGGAAACGGTAATAATTACCTCCTCATTAGGAATCATATCTTCATAGCTAAAATCTTCGGCATTATGCTCGATGGTTGTCCTTCTTGCATCATTGTACCGGTCTTTGATTTCATTGAGTTCGTCCTTGATGATCTGCATCCTGCGCTCTTCACTGCCCAAAATATCTTTTAGGTCAATAATCAAGGTCATGATCTCATTATATTCATCCTGGATTTTTTCTCTTTCCATGCCGGTGAGACGCTGCAATCGCATGTCCAAAATGGCACGTGCCTGAATCTCACTCAAGCTGAATCTTTCCATCAATCCGTTTCGGGCTGTTTCAGGATCCCTGGAACTCCTGATTAAAGAAATCACCTCATCCAAGTGATCCAATGCGATCAGATAGCCTTCCAAGATATGTGCTCTCTTCTCAGCCTCTCTCAGTTCGTATTCTGTTCTCCTAATGACTACCTCATGCCTGTGATTGACATAATGGAATATCATGTCTTTAAGGTTGAGTGTTTGAGGTCTTCCTTTGACGAGAGCGACATTGTTGACCGAAAAAGAGGTCTGAAGCTGTGTTTGCTTGTAAAGGTTGTTGAGAACAACACTTGATATCGCATCTCTTTTCAACTCATATACAATCCTCATGCCCTGACGGTCTGATTCGTCCCTGATGGCTGAGATGCCGTCTATTTTCTTTTCGTTGATCAGTGCAGCAGTCTTTTCGATCATATTGGCCTTGTTGACCAAATATGGAATCTCGGTAATGATAATTGCTTCCCTACCGTTATCCTTGGTTTCGATTTCTGCTTTGCCTCTTACAACTACACGTCCACGGCCTGTTTCAAAAGCTGCTTTCACGCCGTTGTACCCGTAAATGATCCCTCCGGTAGGGAAATCCGGAGCAATAATAAATTCCATCAATTCGGCGATGGTAATATCTCTGTTGTCTATAAATGCGATAATGCCACTTACAACCTCCCCGAGATTGTGCGGGGCCATATTGGTAGCCATACCGACTGCAATACCTGAAGTGCCGTTAAGCAACAAGGCCGGGATTTTGGCAGGCAATACAACGGGTTCTTTTAAGGAATCATCAAAATTGAGCTGAAAATCGACGGTTTCTTTGTTGATATCAATAAGTAACTCCTCAGCAATTCTTTTTAACCTTGCTTCGGTATAACGCATCGCAGCAGGATTATCTCCGTCCACCGACCCGAAGTTTCCCTGTCCATCTACCAAAGGATATCTCAAGGACCAAGGCTGGGCCATCCTGACCATGGTCTCATATACAGCTGAGTCACCATGGGGATGGTACTTACCCAATACTTCCCCGACTATTCTTGCAGATTTTTTATAGGGCTTGTTATGCATCACACCCAATTCTTGCATACCAAAAAGTATCCTTCTGTGAACCGGTTTGAGTCCGTCTCTAACATCCGGAAGGGCTCTTGAAACAATAACTGACATCGAATAATCGATGTACGCCCCTCTCATTTCATCCTCAATTGTAATAGGGATTATATTCTCGTTTTCTCCTTGCGCCATATTTTAAAAGGTGATCAATAAGCCTGCAAGTTAATAAAAAGAATACGGTTTTAAAAAGGGAATGCGATCTTGGGACAGGTTTTGATTTGACATCAATACCACTGTCCCACCCTGCGGTTTTGAAGCTGAAAAATAGAACTGCCCCGGTACTCTACACCATTGTGCAAGTGCTTCATTACTACCCCACAGCCAGGAACTTTACACCTTTTTGTACTTGGAAGGCTAATCGACAATCCTACCTGTGCAAAAAAAAGATTTTGACCAATGGTTTGGAATTCCTCATTGATTTCAGTCTGGTAGTTGTAGTTTCTAAATTCCGCCCCTGCTTTAACAAAAAACCTGGTGTATTCAGAAAATTCTTTTTCAACACGCAAAGCAATATTGTAAAAAGACTGGTTATCGGTATTGATCGATGGATCGAAGTTTCTCCTCATATACACATTCCCAAACTCGCTTTCAGCAGTAAATCGCCAAGGGTAAATCTGTCTGATTCTCTGGTTCATTTCTGACTGCATCATGATGTTGTTAGAGTCAAAAGCCCTGTACCTCCACCTTAAAAATTTGGCCCTCTTATTGGCATCATACAATACCAAACCTATCGAACCAAAAGCCCTGTCCAAAGTATAGCTTTTCTGCTGAAACTGAAATTCAAAATCTCCAGAACGGAGATTTGACATCTGCCCAAACTCCCTCCCATAACCGGCACCAAGTGTAAGGGTGTTGAAAAGATTGATCTTAACGGCAGCATTGACCGGAATAGCATAGTTATTTCCTGAAAAAGTAAGGGTATCCTCCGCAGTGACTTGCTGAGGCACTTCTATATTTTGGAATTGGGTGATAGGATATAAGGAAGGAGACAGGGAAGTGAAAACCATTTTATTGGTATGAAAAGCCCCTCCTGTAAAGACTTCAAAACTGAAATTCCCGATAGCGTTCCTGAATACATTACCGATATTACTTTGACTCTTTCTGGTCTTGGATTTGGCCTTGGAGTCTATCCCAAAAATATCATCATCTTGGGCATGGGCAAAATGCAGTCCCAAAAACAAAATATAAATCAATGCAAGTAGTTTCTTCATATATGTACTTAACGATACCGAAATTAAAAACAATACCTTGACTAAAGCAAAAAAGGCCTCCAATAATGGAAGCCTTTAGGGGTCTTGCCGATTTGACCGGTTAAACATTCCCATCTTCGGCAGCACGCTTTTCTTTGAGCGCCGCAATCATGGAATTGATTTTTTCGTTAATACTTGGATCGGCACTTTTTGCCTTCATGACTTTGTTGTAGGTAGCTGCACCCAATTTTTCTGCATCTTTGATAAAATCAACTTTGTAGTTTTTGACTGACTCGCCCAAAGAATCCATAAAGTCCTGGATTTTTTGAAATGCTGCCTTTTCAGCTTCCGTAATTTTTATTTCCGCTAGTTTATCTTCTTTGCCCCAAGCGGCCTTGATTTCATTATATCTCGCCGCACCGCCTAAGGTTGAATCCCCTTTAATCATCTCCACAAGCTCCTCCTGTTTTTCAGCCAAAAAATTTGCAACGGATTCCTCCATTGTCGCAAATTTCAAAATTTCTTCTTCTGTAACTTCCTCAGTCGCCTCTTGCGCAAAAGACCTCACACTCATAATTCCCATGAATAGGAAAGCCAATAAAAACACTTTTTTCATCTTGTAAAGGGGTTTTGGTAAATAATTTGAAATTGAATCAACTTTCAATAAAGGGTATTGAGCTCATGAAAACAACCCAATCTCCAAAAAGAATACCCTAAAAAATGTTAAATGGAAAATATCAATTATAAAAGGAATAAGGGCTAAACCCTCATTTAAAGACCTTTAAGCTCACGGATTGTCTGAATAGGATCTGTTGCAGAAAAAACAAAATTCCCAGCCACCAAGACGTCCGCTCCTTCTGCTATCAGCAATGGGGCGTTTTTCAGGTTCACTCCCCCGTCGATTTCAATCAAAGTCGAAGTGCCTCTTTTATAGATCAAAGACTTCAGCTGTGAAACTTTTTGATACGTATGCTCAATAAATTTTTGGGCACCAAACCCCGGATTGACTGACATGATACAGACCATATCGATATCCTGGATAATGTCCTCCAACAAACTGACAGGGGTATGCGGGTTGATGGCAACACCAGCCTTACAACCTAGACCTTTAATCGCCTGCAAAGTCCTGTGGAGATGGTTGCAGGCTTCTAAATGTACAGAAATGATATGCGCCCCTGCTTTCTGAAATGATTCCAAATACCTGTCAGGGTCAACGATCATCAAATGCACGTCTAAAGGCTTTTTGGCATGTCTATTAATGGCTTCTGTCACCGGAATCCCAAAAGAAATATTGGGAACAAACACTCCGTCCATGATATCCACATGGATATAATCTGCCTCTGAAGCATTGAGCATTTCGATTTCTTTCTGAATATTAGCAAAATCAGAAGCAAGGACAGAAGGTGCAATTTTAACTGACATGAAGATGTTGGGTTATAGAATCGCCTGCAAAGGAAATAAAAAAATCCCTTTGGCTCCTTACCTTTTCAACAATTTTGTCCTTTTGATTTCTCTGCCCGACTGCATCTGCACCAAAAACATCCCTTTTGGAATCTCAGGAAGTCTGATTTCAAATGGCTGGGAAACAGATACTCTCTGGATTTCTACCCTTTGAATCTCTTTGCCACTGACATCAAAAAGTGAAAATTCTCCAGTCAATCCTTTTCCAAATTGAATAAATAGATCTCCTCCATTCAGAGGATTAGGGTAAATCTTAAAATCACTTTCTTTTCCCAAAGTAAGTACACTCAAAATCTCCCCATAATATGCTTTTGAAAAATCGGGGATGCCATAACCCAAAAGGTTATCGGGATTTTCATATTGACTGGAGCTTTTGAGAATATAATTTATCAAATCATCTTTGGTCCAATCCGGACGCGCTTCCCATAATCCTGCTGCCAATGCCGCAATCTGCGGCGCCGAAAAAGATGTCCCACTTGAAGGCCCCAAAGTCCCGTTGGAACGTATGAGCTGCACATTATTGCCAAATGCCACCACATCAGGCTTGAATCTTCCATCGGCGGTGGCGCCCTGTGAACTGAACCCTGCTCTCCCAAGTTGAGCAGTGACCGCACCGACAGCTAAAATCCCTGCTGCATCGGCAGGGGCAACGATCGAAGCCGGACCTCTTGAGCCATAATTACCCGCACTAGTCACGACCAAAATCCCTTTATTAGAAGCAACACTTGCTCCTTTGGTAATCGTCGCCGTCTTGCCATCCATATCCTCTTTGGAGTAATCCATACTAGGATCATCAAAATCCCAATAACCCAAAGAACTGCTGATGATATCAGCACCAAGGCTATCGGCCCAAGAAGCAGCGCGAACCCAGTTGTATTCTTCTATCCTGTATTCGGTTGGCACATCTTCCGTGATGCCAAGAATATACTTGGAATCAGGCGCTCCTGAAATCAAGAGGTTCTCCTGATTTGCAGCAATCAAGGATAGTGAATTAGTCCCATGTTGGTTGAATTTGTAAACATTGGTATTTCCAATATGGGCAAAATCACCTGTCGCCACTATTTGGTTATTGGAAAACAAATGGGCAAAAGCTGAAATGGTATTGACTCCCGGAAATCCTGCATCAAAAACCGCAATGGTAATACCTTTTCCCTTGAAGCCTTCACCATGCATCACAGGAATGCCCAAAAGGTCATTTTGAAAACTATAGGGTGATGCCTCTGTTTTAGAACCAGGATTCAATGGAACACTAGCCCCTGTTTTGGCACTGAACCCATTGCTGATTCTTCCACTTGAATTGCCACCCGGAGCAGCCAAAACCACCTTTTCCACAAATGGAAGCGAGGTGATGTCAGCGACATTTTCTGGACTTGCCTCCACTATTGCTGCATTAAACCAATTGATCTGATAAAGCACTTTATTTGATTTTGAGGCTATCTCAGTAATATATTTGGCTGCAAGTGGGAGGTCAAGGCTGTCCACGGGGATTTGAAACTTTTCCCTCCTTGCCACTGCAGCGGCAGACAAAAATTCTGAAGGGCGGTTCAAAGAATATGATTCTTGCGGTTTGTACTTAAAATATACCGCGTACCTATTTTGCCCGAATGAAACGGAAACCACAAAAAAACAAAATAATGAAAGCAAAAGCCTGTTAAAGTCTACCATATGCTATAATTTTCAAATGGGTAAGCCTTCCGGAGTCGACTAACATTTGTCCAAGACAATCATTTCTCGAGCAGTAGGTAAATACCTCATAATATTGCTCCACTAATCCGATACCCTTAGCAAATACTTCATACCTGTTGTCCCTGAAAGTGATTTCATCATCTTCCTCTTCTTGGAGAACCTTTAGGGATTTTGAAAATGACTGATCGCCCACATCCATTTTCCCAAGAAATGAAATTTCGTATTCATCAGGATCACCGGAATTGAATATTTGGGAGTCCCAAGCTTTGTCCAATTCGGGCGGAAACACCAAATTAACGGTTTTTTTATTTTCAAAGTTTCTTACCAATGCAAAATTGCGGTATTGCAGGGTATAACTTCCTACCGCAGACCAATTTGTTCTATCGGTAGATTTTTCTCTGACGACAACATATACCAATTCATTTTCCACATTGAAAAAGGTATAATCTACCCTGTCTTTCAGAAAAAAGGTACTGCTCTCCTCGTCACTTTCGCCAAATACGATGGTTTCAGCAACCTCATATTCCCAAAAAAGACCAACTTCTAAAGGCTGATAATCCAAGCCAAAATCAGCTTTGGGCTTCTCAGTCTCGGTACATGAAAATAAAAAAGCTAATAAGCTAAGAAAGTAAAGTGGGTGAACCTTAAGCATAAGCGAGTTATAGACATTCACAAAAATACTATTTTAACCTGAAATTTCTACCTTAGCATACAAAAATCATCAAATCTTAGCATGGCACTCCATTCGTTTGTTAAAGTAAGTACAGTGACCAACCTCTCTGACGCAAGATACTGTGCGGGCATGTATGTCAACATGATCGGTTTTGACCTCGAAGAAAACAGCAAAAACTTCACCTCTCCCCAAAAATTCAACGAAATCACCGGCTGGCTTTCAGGCCTTGATTTTGTAGCCGAATTTGAAAGCGCACATCCCGAAAAAATCCTTGGACTTCTAAATACATACCAAGGAATAAACTTCATAGAAATCCAAGAAGAAACCTACCTGAGAATGTTGGTCAATTCCTCTTACGGAATCATATTGAAAAAACAATTGGCTTCAGAGGATGACTTAGATGGGCTGATTGCCAAAGCAGAATTTTTTAAGGATTTTGGTGTGATGCTATACCTTGTTTCTGAATCGCTTGAAATAAATGCTTCTATCCTTAAAAAACTAAAAATTCTCGCCTCTACTGCAGAAGTACTTCTCGGATTTGGAATTGAGCCTGAGACAGTCAAAAACTTGTTGGAAACCACAGGGGTAAAAGGAATAGCCCTCGAAGGAAGTGACGAGATCAAGCCAGGCTTGAAGGATTTTGACCAGTTGGCAGAAATCTTGGAAGTACTAGAAGTAGAAGATTAAACTGAATTGGAATAGAAAAATGCTAGAGAAAGAGAAAATCACGAGCGACTTCATGGACATTCAAGACCATATCTGTCAGGAATTGGAAATGGAAGATGGCAAAGGAAAATTCCAAGAAGACAAGTGGACTAGGACGGAAGGTGGGGGCGGAAGGACTCGAATCATCCAAAATGGCAATGTCATAGAAAAAGGCGGGGTGGCATTCTCCGCAGTGGAAGGGCCTACCCCGGACAAAATCCTGCAAAAACTCAATCTGGAAAAGGCAGACTTTTATGCCACAGGTGTATCCATAGTCATCCATCCGGAAAGTCCCATGGTACCGATTATCCACATGAATATCAGGTATTTAGAAATGAGCAATGGTGTCCGGTGGTTTGGCGGGGGGATCGACCTTACTCCCCACTATGTCGATATCGAAGATGCAAAGTACTTTCACCGACAGGTAAAAACCACCTGTGACCAATCAAACCCTGACTATTACCCCAATTTCAAGAAGTGGGCTGATGAGTATTTTTATATCAAACACCGTAACGAAACAAGGGGTATTGGAGGGATTTTCTTCGACAGACTGACTGCCAATGAGCCTGAGGAAATGGGTTCGATTTTCAACTTTGTCAAATCTGTAGGTTACCTTTTCCCAAAAGTCTACAGACACTTCATGTCCAAAAACCAATCTCTGACCTATGGCGAGAATGAAAAAAAATGGCAGGCACTCCGTCGTGGAAGGTATGTGGAATTTAACCTCGTTTGGGATGCAGGGACCAAATTTGGGCTCGACACCAATGGGAGAACGGAAAGTATACTGATGAGTATGCCGCCGATGGCCAATTGGGAATACATGCATCAACCTAAAGTAGGATCTAAAGAAGCATTCACCTTGGACCACCTCAAAAAGGAAATTGATTGGGTTAATATATAGGAATTGGTTGTTGGGTTAATAAGTTATTGGTTACTAGGTTATTGAGTTATTGGTTGTTGGGTTATTTGATTAATTGGTTAAAGGTTATTTGGTTAATAAAGTCGGGTCATAGGTTAGATAACAGGTTACATCGGTCAGCCGTCATCGGACAGGTCCTTTAAAACTTACTCAGTAAAAAAGATCTCGAATCTAAGAAAAACATGCTAGAAAAAATCAGTGAATGGGATCAAGCTCTTTTTTTGTGGCTAAACCAATACCACTTGGATTTTATGGATCCGATCATGTACTTCTTTACCCAGACACTACCATGGGTTCCGCTTTATATTTTTTTGATTTTCCTTGTTTGGAAAGCTTATGGCAAACAAGGTTGGTGGGTAATCTTAGGGGTCCTATTTGCCATTTTGCTTGCTGACCAAATCACCTCCGCGCTGATGAAGCCGTTTTTTGAAAGGTTAAGACCCTGTCACGATGTCCTGATCAATGGCATGATCCACAATTATGGCAAATGCGGAGGAATGTACGGATTTGCTTCCTCACATGCGGCTAACAGTTTTGCCATTGCTACAGCCATGTATCTTGGTCTTTCTTTCAAATTTCCTGCTGTCAGATGGCTTTTCCTTTGGGCAGTGTTTTTTTCATATACCAGAATATACCTCGGCGTGCATTATCCCGGGGACATATTGGTAGGTGCCATAGTCGGGATACTCAGCGGAATGGCAGGGTACCGTCTATTCAGTTACACCTATACTCTATTCAAAATGAAGGGGAGATTTGATAAAATCAAAACAGACTGAGTCAGTCTGCATAACCCCGGATAATCCTTTGAATGTATTTACCGATAATATCAAACTCCAGATTGACCTCATCCCCTACTGCCAATTCATGAAAATTGGTATGTTCGTAGGTATAGGGAATGATGGCAACCGTAAATGTTCCATTTTTTGAATTGAAACAGGTCAAGCTGGTACCATTGATGGTAATAGAGCCTTTTTCAACTGTCACATTTCCAGTATTAGGGTCATAAGAAAAATCAAAAAGCCAAGAACCATCCTGCTCGACGATCCTCTCCACTTTACCCACCTGATCCACATGTCCCTGTACAATATGACCGTCAAACCTTCCATTGGCAGGCATACAGCGCTCAAGGTTTACTTTTTTGCCTGTAGCCCAAGATTTAAGATTCGTCTTTTTCAAGGTCTCATCAATCGCAGTCACTGAATAGCAATCCCCCTCGACTGCAACAACCGTGAGACAGACACCATTGTGCGCGACAGACTGATCTACCTTGAGCTCAGAAGTGATCGCAGATGCTATATCAAATTGGACATTACTTCCATTTTTTGTGATACCGGTGACTGTTCCCAAGGTCTCAATAATTCCTGTAAACATATTTTTAAATCTAAGGGTCAATATTTCAGACAATAAGCGGCAAAGCTTTATTTTGGCTTCAAATTAAGCCAATTTATCCCTTAACTTAGCATCGTTTACAAAAGTTTCCCATTACCATACACCCATGTTGAAATTAGAGGACAGCTACCGCCATAAAGGTCAGCGAAAAGAATTGGTAAAAATCATCCGGCAAAAAGGAATCAAAAACGAAGCTGTTTTGGATGCCATCAATACCCTTCCAAGGCATTTTTTCTTTGATTCAGCTTTAGACTCCCATGCTTATGAAGACAAAGCATTCCCCATCGGAGAAGGTCAGACGATTTCCCAACCTTACACAGTTGCTTTCCAGACAGCATTGCTGAATATCAAACCAGGGGACAAAGTCCTTGAAATCGGGACAGGTTCAGGATATCAAGCTGCCATACTGCACCTGCTCGGAGCAGAAGTCCATACCATCGAATACCAAAAAAAACTCTTTGACAGGACCAAAAAATTTATGGCAAAGTTGGGAATAAACCTGCACTTTTATTTTGGAGATGGTTCCAAAGGAATACCTGAACATGCCCCTTATGACAAAATCCTCGTGACTGCAGGTGCACCGGTAGTTCCCAACTCCTTACTGAAGCAACTGAAAGTCGGTGGGATTTTGGTAATCCCGGTGGGAGACCGGAAGACACAGAAAATGATGAAACTCACAAAAATCACAGATACAAAAATCGAACAGGAGGAATTTGACAACTTTGCCTTCGTTCCGCTTTTAGGAATGGAAGGGTGGAAATAACCAAATTTTATACTGAATTCTCAACCTGTATGTTTCCCTGAACGAAAAAGGTTTTGTATTTTTACAAAAAAATTAACTTTTATGCCAAAACAGAAACCAGCAAAGCAATCTGAAGTAATCATGACGGAAATGGTATTACCCAACGATACCAACACCCTGCACAACCTCATGGGCGGCAAGCTGATGCATTGGATGGATATTGTGGCGGCTATTGCTGCGCAAAAGCATTCCAACAGGATCGTAGTCACGGCTTCTGCAGACAGTATTTCTTTCAAGCATCCCATCGCCTTGGGCAATGTGGTCACCCTCAAAGCAAAGGTTACCCGGGCCTTCAATTCTTCCATCGAAGTATTCATCGAAGTCTGGGCAGAAGATATTCCGGCAAATAAAAAAATACTTACACATAGGGCTTTTTTCACATTTGTGGCCGTCGACCAAAACGGCAGACCAATAGAAGTGCCTGAGGTCATTGCTGAAACACCGGAAGAAATCGAATTATACGAAGGAGCTCTGAGAAGAAGACAGCTGAGACTTGTCCTGGCAAAAAGAATGGATCCAAAAGATGCAGTAGAACTCAAATCAATTTTCGGGTTTGAAGAAAACAAAGGCAACTAGAGGGAATTCCTGCTTTGGGGGGTACATCAGGAAATTGCAATTCTTCCATAAATCAGACTTTAAAAAAGCCTTATGGCCTAGTTTGGCTTTTCAATGAACTTAATACTTTGAAAAGAATACAAAAGCAAGGCGCAAAAACAGAATACTCACCTCCTACCCTCAATCCCCTGAAATTTTATTCTTTCCCTTCCCTATCTATCAAATTCCGTTTTGCAATCCCCCGTTTTTTAATCAATTTAGGAACATGGAAAATATGAGTATCCACGAATTTGGGCTGATTTTAGACAAGGAAATTTACCTTCTCCCCGAGGAGGCAGAACAATTATTGACAAAAAGACCCCAACCTGTTTTGGAAGAAAAACCCCATTCCCATCAGGAGGAATTTGAGATGGAAGGCTTGGAAGAAATCCAGACATTGGCATTCGAAGGAGGATTTGAAAAGGGGATTTTGGTCATTTATGAAGGGAAATCTTTGGAAAACAGCCTGTCAGATTATTTGTTTAAGATCTTAGGTGCAGTATCCTGTTCGCTAAAAGATATCGCTTTAGCCAATTCAGAAGATACCGAAAAAACAACAATGGCATCCATCACCGCGTTGAACCCCAACAAAATCATTGTATTTGGCAAGGTGAGGCATGAAATCATGATGTCTGTCAAAAAAACATACGAGGTCCATCAGGAAGACGAAATCGAATACCTTTTTGCGGATGACTTAAAGCAGATTTCTGAAAGCTTAGACCTTCGCAAAGCGCTTTGGAAAGAACTGCAGGTCCTGTTCAACATTACAAAAAAATAGAAATGAAAACTATAGAAGAAAAAACCAAGTGGTTGAAGCGGTTTCGGTTGATCAGCATCCTGGAAGGCTTATCATTTTTGATCTTGCTGTTTATCGCCATGCCTCTGAAATATATGATGGACATGCCCTTGGCCGTCACTTATGTGGGCTGGGCACACGGCTTGCTTTTCGTGGTATACATCTATGCGGTATTTCCCACCGCACACAAATTGGAATGGAAATTCGGAAAAACATTCTTCGCTCTAGCCGTCTCTATCCTCCCTTTTGGGCCGTTTATCTTTGACAAAAACCTGACCAAAGAAGAAAAAGAAATGGCCAAATCCTGACCACCCGCATTATGGCCCTGATCAGCAAAAAGAAAATCATCTACCCAATAAGCCCAAAATTGAGAGTGTTTCTCAATAGACATGGGCGTGAAGTAGATTTTCCTATCCAATACAATGACCTTTTGAGATACAGTACTTCTATTGCACTGTACGATTCAAAAGGCAATGATACCTTGTGGGAGACTGTGTTTTTCGCTGAGTCGGACCGGGAAGAAATCCATTATAACGTCAAAAAAATCTATTCTATACTCAAAGCACAAGGTGACATGACGGTCATGGAACACCTCTATGTAGATAGGATAGATCTCTGCGTATATGGCAACACCAAGCCGTTTAGGGTAAGGATAGTAAACAGAATCAATGATAACTTCGATTACTTCTATGTGAAGATGGCCGATGCATCGAGGATTTATGGTCTTGAACTAGAGCATCTCTTGTCTCCTAACCGCATCAATTACCTTGTACACCAAAACACACTTATTGAAGAACACATTGCCGGCATCCCGGGGGAACAGTTTATGCGGCTTTATATCAACGACGGGTTACAAAATCCGATCCGCCTTGCCAAAGAATTTGTCAAATTCAATGAAAGGTGCTTTGTCAGACTACTTGGAGACATGCATTCTTCAAATTTTGTAGTGGACATCACCCCGGATTTCGAGGAAACGCACTACAGAATCCGGGCGATAGATTTTGACCAACAGTCCTACGAAGGAAAAAAATCAATCTACCTACCCCAATATTTCAAGCAAAACAATACGCTGATCCAAATGGGCTTCAAACACATCACTCCTGAGTCGATGGCCCAATACCAAAGGGAAGAACGGTCACTGATAGCCAATCGGCTTAAAAGCTCGCAGCTAGAAATTGATGACCTTTTGGACACCATGGAGTCTGATACAGTTTCTACTCCTGAAAATACCGAAAACCTGAAACAGGAACTTGCAAAACACTATAAAAACAACAAATTCCTTGCCTGTAAAAACATGGGAAATATCCTTCGTCTCAGCTTGGAACAGGTAAGTAAAAAATGACCGGAGCTCTCCTACTCCTAACATTTCGGACTTGGTAATCTGTACTTAATACTTGGCAGTTTTCACCTTTTTCCTCTAACCTACCACATCTTTACCATCTACGCTCAATAAAACCTCACCGCACATTCAGGATTCAGTTTTTTGAATGAGTCCACTACCCTTTGGTTAAGCCTTGTATTGAAACAGATAAGTTCTTTGAGATTAAGACCCTGAACAGGCTTTAACGACCTGACATTGGTACCTCCTATATCTAATTTTTCGAGACCGACAAGTGTCTCCAATCCTCGAAGAATGGTGATATTGGTTCCGGTAAGGATCATGGTTTTAAGTTCATTGAGTTGACCTAGCGGCCTCAAGTCCTCAATGGCCGTGTAGGATAAATCCAGTGCTTTCAGGTTAATCAAAGCCGGAATAACTGTAAGATCAGAAACAGGGGCATGGGAAATTTTGAGGTCTACCAATAATCTTAATTCGCTCAAACCTGAAATGTCGGTCATCGGTATATGGGAAATCGACAGCGACCTCAGATTGACGAATACCGCCAAGGCCTGCAAATTTGAAATATCAGCATTCTCCACCTTCAAATCCGGCTTTGCTGTCCATGAATGTAAGGTTTCGGGATCGGGATCTCTATCTCCCTCCCCATACGCTTTTTTGAAAGCGCTCTTCCAAGATTCATCCACAGAATCCCACCACTGTTCGAGAAGGGCTGACCTGTAAATGATATTTACTTTTGGATTGGAAGATAGAAAATCAGGGATTTCTGAGGAATCTATTTCTGAATTGTCAAGGTTCAGGTAGGTCAGTTTCGGCAAATTCTTCAATATACTAAATCCCGTCACAGGACTATCCCTAAAGTCGATGCTTTCTAGATTTACCATCCCTGCCAATGGTTGCAGGTCTTTGACCTTTGTGTTTTGTCCTGAAATAAATTCCAAAGTCTTGGTCTCCGACAAAGGAAGCAGGTCGCTGATTTCATTGTCATCAAATGCAAGGTAGTTGATGTTCTTAAACTTCAAGACGGGGTTAAGGGTATTGATCCCTGTACCAGATACATCTAAGGAATCTATTCCCAAAGTGGCGGTCAGGTCCTCAATAGTCGGGGAAGGTATTCCCAGCCGTGAATTGACCGCAACCAATGCCAGTTTCCATTCTTGTGACAATCCTGACCACCAAGACTGTAATGTTTCTACATGGTGGATCAAAAGCACATTCCTATTGAGTCGGGCAAATCCCTCTGCACTTGCTTCTGAAACTTGGGTAAGGTCAGCATAAAGCATTCTCAAATTAGGCTTGTTATTCAAGGGAACAATATTCGATACTGCAGTTCGGTTGATATTAAGGTTCTTCAAGGAGGAAAGAGCAGCCAAAGGTGTCAAATCCACAATGTTGGTTTCACTCAAATTCACTTCGGTAAGGCTGGACAATCCAGCCAAAAGATCAATATTGGACAAATTGTTACCACTTAGGTCAAGGTAAATCAAACCTTGAAGTTCCTGTATATCTTCTATACTCGTAAAACTGCTGTGATTCAAATCCAGCTTTGTAAGCGCCTGCATAGAATTTAAAACACTGTAAGACATTATTTGAGTGTTGACCGCTCTTAAAGTTTTTAGACTCTTAAGATTTCCAAGTTCGCTGATATCCTCGATTGCGGTATTGGAGACATCTAGGTATTCAAGCTTATCTGAATATTTGATAAACTGAATGTCCTTTGTCGGGGTATTGGAAATATTGAGATGGCTCAGAAAAGTAACATTGCTGATGGGATTCAATTCCTCCACTTTGGTATTACTGATATCAATATACTTGAGGTCTCTCAAAGCCTCAAGAGGTGTAAGTTCAATCAGGTATTCATTTCCGGAAAAATCAATGGAATCAATTGCGCTGATTTTATATAGGTGATCTACTGTGATGGAATCTTCCTCTGTGATTCCAATTTTTTCTCTAAAGAAAGATTCCCAAGTGTAAGACAAAGTAGCCCACCACTCCTTAAGTTCTTCATCCCTACACAGCTTGGTGGTATACACACTGGCAATTTTCAGCTCATTGGATTTTTTATCTACATTGACTTCAATGAACCTAGGTTTGGTATTTGTAATTTTTTCTTTGTTAAGACCTGTGGCAGTCAAGGTCCTGTCCATAGAAACCAAAAAGGACAATTCTCCATTCTCTCTAAGAAAGGGTTTGGTTTCCCTGACTTTAAACTTGAAGCTAGCTTCTTTGAAAAAAAATTCAATGTCCTTTAAGTAGGCCGTTACATCTTTATTGGTAATTACTTTTCTGTCAAGAAGAAGGTCATCTTCAACCTGCACTTTGCCATCCCTAAAAATCTTTTTATAGCTTTCCCTGATAATGACATCCTTGTCCCTTGCAGGAGTATCTTTACTCCCGAGGGTGTTGAGGAAAAACTCCAAAAACTGAACCTGATCTTCTACTTTTTGAGTAAGGTCTTTCAAATCAGCTTTGGAATATCCTCCCAAATCTTGGGAAAAACCAAATGGGCTGATTCCCAAAAGAAGAAGGAAAAAAAGGAAAAATCGCTTATTTCTGATCATAAATGAAGTCTAATATTGATTCTTTGTCTCCCGGATTTAATTTTACCAAATCTCCGATCAGCCATCCTGTGTTGAAACCCGGCCTATTGAACTGATTCAATTCAAAATACCAATTGTTGATTTGGAAGAAATGAAACTTAACTTCTGATATTGTTTCAAATTTGATGCTACCTTTTTTCAATTCGTATAAAAATAAGGTGAGGTAATCAGGAACATACTCCTTGGAGGTGTAGGATTCAGGTGCCTTGGAATTTTCAAAAGCTTTGCGGAGATTCATAAAACCAAGCTCATGGCTCAAAGGGTGGATAAAACTTTTATCTGTCCCGCTTGGCTTATTGAAAATATCTTTGAAAGGTTGGAAGACAACTTTGTCGATCACCCACTCATATCCCAAACCCTCAGGCTGAATTTTTAAGAATAGGGTGACATTTTCGCTTCTGCCTTTGTATTGGAATACGGATACAACTTCCGCAAACCATTCTCCCCCATGGAAATTCAAAAATTGGGGTTGGGATTCAGAAAGGACATCCCTCATAAACTCGGTCTTCATTTGACCTGAAATCCCTGATGTTTCATTGTCAAAAAGGATACTGACAAATTTACCCCTTAATTCCCTGTCTCTAAACAAGGCATCGCCTGAATAAAATCTTTTGCTGCCATCTTGGCTTTCTTCAGCATTGAACCTTCTAAAAAATTGATTGACCTGCTTGGTCGAAGCGGCAAACCTGCCATCATCCTTGGGGGAACCGGGGCTGAACAAACCCTGCCCCGGTGCCATTCCAAAGGATGTAATCAATAATGTAAATGCGATAATTATTTTTCTCATGCAGCGGTTTCAGTCACACGGATATCTCCAAGCATCACGTCCCAGAATTCGATTGTTCTACCTGCAATCTGAGTCTGTTTTTTCTCCACATAGATCGTGATATCTTTTTTGGTCGTGTCTCTGTAGTTCAAACCTGTCTCGATAGAAGTACCTTCAAATCTTTGATAAACGGTAATGACTCCGACATAACGGCCATCAGGCTGTCTTTCAAGATCACTGATATAATGGATATCATACCAAGTGATGTTTACTCTGTCATAGTTCAATGCCATCAATCTTTCGAAGTAGTTTCTTACTTTGTAGTAAGCAATCTCCTTACGGTTCAAAGAAGATACGCCCATTTCGGCATCCGGAGCAAATAATTCCTCAGCCCTATCCATAACGCGGTTAGCTTCTGAGAATTGTGTTTCTTTACTTCCGATGATGCTGATGTACTTGCTAAGGTCTTTTACTTTTTCCAAAGCAAGAGAGTCAATTGCCTGCTTTCTTGCAGGACTGATGTTGTCAGTTTGTGCCAACGTAATGGTCGCTGAAGCAAAAAAGAGCAACAGGAAAAGAGGAATATATTTTTTCATTATCTCGTGATTTTTCGGTGGATATTATTTTTTACGACGCAATTCCAATTCAGAAACTTTACCGTTTCCGTCAAGTCTGATATCAGAAATGAAGTTAAGGTTTTTCTTGGTGTCCTTCAGATAGTTAAGGTACTTATCTATCGTGGTAGGCTCATCGTAATCTTTAATGCCATCGGCCTCATGAATCACAATCAATACCGGTGTAGATGCATTGGAGAACATCCCCTGAGCTTCCTGTATGGTTCTGTTAGCAGCGTCAACATTGGAAGAACCGGCAATGCTATTGAAATAATTTTCAAGTTTCCCAACAGCAACTTCTTCAGCAGAAGGTCCAGCAGGTGGCGGTGGCGGAGGAGTTGGTTTTACTTCTTCTACAGGCGCCGGCTCGGGAGTAGCCACGACTTTCTTTTTACCTTTGCAAGCTCCAAGAGCAAGCAAACCAAACAGGGCAATTGTAAGCACCCTGCTCAATGTTGATTTGGCGGATTTTTTTTTCATGTTTAGTTAATTGATTAGTTTAATAGAATTTTATGATTTGGGCAATTATGATTGGATTTTGGTTAAAATTTTCAAACAGAATTTTTTGGTTTTCAAATCACTGCTTTCGCAATTCTTCCTCAGAACTGTCAAATTAAAACCTGTACAAATCTAATCGAAATTTCCTTTTTTTATCAAGATAGATCGTATAGTCGGTAAAAAATATTCAATAATCCCGAAGGAAGGCAATATTGTGCATTATCTACCGGACTAATCACCCATTTTAGTCAAATACCTCTTTCAGTTTGTTCTCCAAACTTGCCCCTCTCAAATCTTTCCCAATTATTTTACCCTCAGGATCGAGCATGTAGGTAGCAGGAATGGCATTGATTTGGTAAAGCGCTGCAGCTTCCGAATTAAAATATTTAAGGTCTGAGACATGTGTCCAAGTCAGGTTATCATCAGCAATCGCTTTGACCCAAGCTTCCTTAGTCCTGTCCAATGACACCCCAAAAACCTCAAATCCCTTCTCTTTATATTGGTTGTAAAGCCTGACTACATTGGGATTTTCTTCCCTACATGGCCTGCACCAAGCTGCCCAAAAGTCTATCAATACATATTTCCCTCTCAAATCTGACAGCTTCACCATTTCTCCATCAGGGTTTGGTAAAGAAATCTCAGGTGCCACCTGACCTATAGACAAAGCACGCATGTCATCTAGCTGATGGAGCAGAGACTGGATCATATTGGTATTTGGATATTTTTCGTTCAGACCTCTGACCAATTCATCAATAAACTGAAAATCGTTTTTGATATTCAGCATAGAAATACCCGCCATCGTGGCAAAACTGCCTTGCATGCCGGAAAGAACATCTTTCACCTTTTGGCCTTGAGTCAGTTCTAGGTTCATGGCTGTATTCTGAACGGATTTGATCGCCTCCTGATCCCTTTTACTCATCGCTTCAAAATAAGCGGTATTCAGGTCGTTGATGGTTTTTTGGTACTCTGCAGTCAAAGCCTCTATTTTTTGGAGATTTTTGGAATCCTCCGATCCTTCAATCCTCAAACTCGCCTCGTCATTGAAATCATAATAAACTTCTACATCCTCGGCATACAATGCCAGTTTGACTACCTTTCGATTCATCAGATGAAGTTCAAAAAAACCAGGCCCCTCCAAGCTGAGCTCATACTCAAAATCACCCCCTGAACCCATGGGAATCGCGGAAATAATTTCTGTACTCTCATCGACAAACTTATAGAGTTCGACTGGTCCCTCAGGTGCGTTTTTTACCTCTCCTGATACCTTCACAGTACCATCAAATTCTTGTTTACCATCATTGCCACAGGCGACCAACAACAGCACAAAAACAAAAGACAGGTAAGTAACAAATGGCTTTTTCATATTATTTTTCAAGAATTTCAGTCAATAATTTTGTGGCTACTTTTGGATCCGCCTTTCCTTGGGATTTCTTCATCACCTGCCCCATAAACATCGCCATCAATCCTTTTTTCCCTGAACGGTATTCTTCGACTTTGGATGCATTTTCTGCAAGCACTGTCTCAATAATTGGCTTCAAAGAACCTTCATCACTTTCCTGGATGAGGTTTAAATCTTGCGCGATTTCTAAAGGCCGTTTGGCTTTGTTGAGCAACATCTCCGGATATACTTTTTGGGAAGCCACAGAGAAGTTGATCTTTCCTTCATCGATAATCGCGATCAGTTCTGCCAGGCTTTTGGCCGAAATCGGAAAATCAGAAATATGAAGCGTAAGCTCATTGAGGTAGGATTTAACCGGCCCCATGACCCAGTTTGCGGCTCCTTTGTAATTTTTGGTATGGAGACATACTTCTTCAAAGTACAGGGCAATTTCCTTGCTGTCAGTCAATACGCCTGCATCATATTCCGAAAGTCCATATTGGTTCAAAAACTTGTGGTGTAGCTCTCTTGGCAATGCAGGCATAGATTCCCTGACACTCTCCAGCCATTCTTCAGAGACAATGACAGGGCTCAGGTCAGGTTCAGGAAAATACCTGTAATCATTCAAGTCTTCCTTGGTCCTCATGCTCGCCGTCAAACCAGTCGCCGCATCGAAAGTCCTTGTTTCAGATATGATTTCTATGTTGGCCTCCGCCATTTCCACCTGACGCTCAAATTCATGCTCTATCGCCCTTACGACATTCCTAAAAGAATTCATGTTTTTGACTTCGACTTTCTTTCCATATTCAGCTGCCCCTCTTAGCCTTACCGAGACGTTGGCATCACATCTAAGTGAGCCTTCTTCCATATTGCCATCGCAGATATCAAGATACCGGACGAGTTTTTTGATCTCGGACAAATAAGCATATGCCTCATCCGAGGAACGCATGTCCGGCTCTGATACTATTTCTATCAAAGGAACTCCCGCCCTGTTAAAATCTACCAAAGTATCCACCTCTCCGGCAAGATGCATGGACTTTCCTGCATCTTCCTCCATGTGGATTCTTGTCAGGGCTACAGACTTTTTGCTGCCGTCAGGAAGCGTGATAGGCACTGTCCCGCCCACGCAAATAGGATTTTTGTCCTGCGTGACCTGATAACCCTTTGGAAGATCAGGATAGAAATAATTTTTCCTTGCAAAAATATTATGCCTTGTGATAGAGCAATCACAGGCCAAGCCCATTTTGATGGCAAACTCCACCGCTTTTCGGTTCACTTTGGGAAGCGTACCGGGGTGGCCAAGGGTAATGACCGAAATATGTGTATTGGGAAGATTTCCGTACTCTGTCGAATCAGAAGTGTACATCTTACTCTGTGTCAGCAGCTGGGCATGTACCTCCAGTCCGATGACCAATTCATATTTGTTTTTTACTTCTGCAGAAAGCATCTTTTCTTTTTTATTCTGTATTACAATTGCCCTAAAATTGGATTCAAAATAGCCTAAAACCAAATTTGGAGCCCCACATTATGTTATCTCTAACGCAGTAGCGTCTTGGCTTTGACCAATACCGCCGGCAAACCAGAAAGATTTTTTCCGCCGGCAGTGGCAAAGAATGGCTGACCCCCTCCCCCTCCATCTATTTCTTTTGCCAATTCCCTCACCAATAAACCCGCATTCAGTGATTTTTCGGCAATCAGATTGTCTGAAATCAAAACAGCTACTTGCGGTTTCCCGTCGATTTCCGCTGACAAAACTACGATAACATTTTCGACTTCGTTTTTAAGCTCAAAGGCCAGTTTCTTTAAAGCATCTGCCGAAGGCAAGGATATCTGCGCAATTATCTGATTCGTTCCTCCTACCTGTTCTATTCCCCTGATCAATTGCTCCTTAAGCGCTCCCGCCTGTTGGGTATGCATTACTTCCAGTTCTTTTCTCAAGTCATTGCGTTCCTGAATCAGAGCCTCAATGGATTTTTTGACATCCCGGGGATTCTTCAGTAATTCTTGAATTTCTTTCAGCAATTGAAACTGATCGTTGACATAGGCCTCAGCAGCCTCAGCACTAATCGCTTCTATCCTCCTGACGCCAGCCGAAATGGACCCTTCTGAAATGATTTTGAACAAACCGATCACCCCTGTGGATGATACGTGTGTACCGCCACAGAGTTCCACAGAAAAATTCCTGTCAAAGGTGATTACCCTGACAAAATCTCCGTATTTCTCTCCAAACAACGCTGTTGCACCTTGATTCTTGGCTTCTGCTATAGGCACATATCTTTGCTCGTTGAGCGGAATATTTTCCCTTATTTTTGTATTCACTATACTTTCCACTTGGGAAATTTCTTCCTCTGTGAGCTTCGCAAAGTGCGAAAAGTCAAAACGAAGAATTTCTTCATTGACCAAAGAGCCTTTTTGCTGCACATGGTCTCCCAAGACTTGCTTGAGTGCTGCATGCAACAAGTGGGTCGCCGTATGGTTATTCATACTCAGCATCCGCTTTTCCCCGTTGACTTTGGAGATGAATAATACCTCGGGCACAGAAGGAAGTCTATCTACAAAATGGACAATCAGGTCGTTTTCTTTTTTGGTATCCAACACCTGTATGGTCTCAGTGTCTGACTGCAACCAACCCTGATCTCCGACCTGTCCGCCACTTTCGGCATAAAACGGCGTCCTGTCCAACACCAATTGAAACCTGTCGCCTTTTTTATCCTTGATCTGCCTGTATTTGACTATTCTGCTTTGGGATTCAAGGTAATCATAACCTATAAACTCCACCCCCTCATCTTCTCCAACCATAACCCAATCGCCGGTTTCCTGCTCAGCAGCTGCCCTGGACCTGGTTTTTTGCTTCTCCATCTCCACAGCAAAACCCTTCTCATCTACCGAAAGGCCATTTTCCCGAGCAATCAATGAGGTCAGGTCCAAGGGGAATCCAAAAGTATCATACAGTTCAAAAGCGACTTTTCCCTCAATCACTGTCTGTCTAGACCCGGCCATTTCTTCTTTGATTTGATCGAGTTTTTTTAATCCGTTATCTAAGGTCCTCAAGAAAGAGTTTTCCTCTTCCATAATCACCTTGGCAATAAAATCCTGCTGTGCGGCTACTTCAGGGAAAATATCCCCAAAAGTCTCGGCCAGCAATGGCAGCAATTCATATAAAAACGGTTTTTGGAAGCCAAGGAAAGTATATCCATACCTTACAGCCCTTCTCAAAATCCTGCGGATGACATATCCTGCCTTGTTGTTGGATGGCAACTGACCATCGGCAATGGTAAATGATATGGCCCTGATATGGTCCACAATCACCCGCATAGCAATGTCTATCTTTTCATCCTTCCCATACTCCTTTCCGGATTTGGTGGCCACTGCTTGGATAAAAGGCGTAAAGACGTCAGTATCGTAATTGGAAGATTTATTTTGAATCGCCCTGACAAGTCTTTCAAAACCCATTCCTGTATCCACATGCTTGGCAGGGAGTTCTTTCAGACTTCCATCAGAAACCCTGTTGAACTGCATAAAAACCAGGTTCCAGATTTCGATTACCTGAGGATGGTCATTGTTGACAAGGTCGTATCCATTCACTTTTTGTCTTTCTTCGTCGGACCTGAGGTCGACATGAATTTCAGAACATGGACCACAAGGGCCTGTATCCCCCATTTCCCAAAAGTTGTCCTTCTTACTGCCAAAAATGATCCTGCTCTCCGGAAGGATTCCACTCCAGATTTGGAAGGCCTCCATATCCCTTTCAAGCTTGTCTCCGGCATCCCCTCCAAAAACTGAAACATAGAGCCTGTCTTTTGGCAATTGATACACTTCCGTCAACAATTCCCAGGCCCATTCGATCGCTTCTTTTTTGAAATAATCACCAAAAGACCAGTTGCCAAGCATCTCAAACATGGTATGGTGGTAGGTGTCTACTCCCACTTCTTCAAGGTCATTGTGCTTACCCGAGACCCTCAGACATTTTTGGCTGTTGGCTACGCGAAGAAACTTGGGATCTTCATTTCCCAAGAAATAATCCTTGAACTGATTCATTCCTGCATTGGTAAACATCAAGGTGGGATCATTCTTGACCATAATTGGCGAAGAAGGAACATAATGATGCTTTTTGGACTCAAAAAATTCTATGAATAAATTTCTGATTTCTTTGGCTTTCATGTAACCTATTGACTATTTTCGGATTCTCTATTTAATTCCCTATCTTTGTGGTCCCTTTGCGCAATCACCCAACTGCCACAGGGGCACAAAATTAGAATATTTACCTCGGAATCCGTAATGAGTAGAATAAAATATTACTACGACCCCAAAACCTGTAAGTACGAGCGATACAAGCGAAACAATTGGGACATTGCACTCAATTTTCTCGGTTTTTTTAGCCTTGCTTCGGTGTTTGCAGTTGTCATGCTCCTGTCTTTCAACTATTTTTTTGAAAGTCCAAAAGAGTTGATGCTAAAAAAAGAAAACAGAGAACTGACACTCTATTACAGGCTTCTTGAAGGGGAAGTATCCAAAATGAACCAGATGATGGTTGACCTTCAGCAAAGGGACGACAATCTTTACAGAATAATTTTTGAATCTGAACCTGTCCCCGGGGAAATGAGAAATGCCGGTATCGGTGGATCTGACAGATACAAAGAAATCAAAGAAAAAGGTCTCAAACAGGAAGACCTCGTCATCTCCCTTTCCCAAAAGGTAGATGCATTGAAAAGAAAAATGTATGTGCAGTCTGTAAGCTATGATGAAGTAACTGAAATGGCTTTTAGCAAAGAAGAATATTGGGCGGCTGTTCCTGCCATGCAACCGATAGTCAATGAAGACCTAAACCTCCTAGCCTCCGGGTTTGGAATGAGGGTTCATCCTATCTTAAAAGTTAGGAAAATGCATACGGGAGTTGACTTTGCAGCGCCAAAAGGTACAGCCATCTATGCTACCGGTGACGGAGTAGTAAGTGCTGTCAAAACAGTTTTCGGAGGTTACGGCAAACATATAGAAATAGACCATGGCTTTGGATTTGTGACCAGGTATGCCCACATGAATGAATTTAAAGTAAAAAAAGGTCAAAAAATTAAACGTGGCGATATCATCGGAACAGTAGGAAATACAGGTTCCTCCACCGCACCACACATACATTATGAAATCATCAAGGATGGTAGGTATGTAAATCCTGTAAATTACTTCTTCAAAGACCTTACTCCAGAAGAGTTTGATAAGATTCTCGAACTTTCAGGAAGAGAAAATCAGTCCTTGAGTTAAGCTTAAGTGTTTATCGGATTCTTTGCAAGTAGCCGATAATCTACTTCAGGCGGGAAGGAAGACCGAAGTCTGAATAGGATGTAAAGTATATATTGAGAATCCTGCCAAGATATATATTGAATTGCTATTTTACCTTCATCAAAGCCTGCATACCTACATTGAAAACAAAATCCCGGTCAGAATATCTGACCGGGATTTCTTTTTTGTAACAACGAAAACATTACCCGCTCTGAAAAGGCATAATACCTCAGGGACGGGTACAGCCCATCCTTTACAATTCGGGTTTTTCCTAAAACCATGGAAAATTAAAATATTTGTGATCATCATAATCTAGAATTAACAGCCCTGAAAGGGCGTGATATCTCAGGGATGGGTGACACCTATCCGTAGAAAAACGAACATACTTCTATCCCGCCCTTTCAGGGCTTCTGATTCAATTGACAACCATGGTTTCGATGGGCTCCACCCATCGCTAAGTAATTTTGCCCTTTCAGGGCTTTTAACCCACACCTTTGGTTGTCTTTTCTATGAACCAGAAATATTTTTTAAAATATCAATCAAACCGAATTTGATTTAGTCAATACCATTTGAATCAGCTCTGAAAGGGCGAAATACTTCAGGAATGGTGAAATAAAGAAAAAAATACTCCAAGCCCTGAAAGAACAAGATATCACAGGAATGGGTGAAGACCATCCATATAAAAACGAATAGGGCCGGGAAGCACTGAAAAGGCATAATACCTCAGGGACGGGTACAGCCCATCCTTTACAATTCAGGTTTTTCCTAAAACCATGGAAAATAAAAATATTTGTGATCATCATAATCTAGAATTAACAGCCCTGAAGGGGCGTGATATCTCAGGGATGGGTGAAGCCTATCCGTAGAAAAACGAACATACTTCTATCCCGCCCTTTCAGGGCTTCTGATTCAATTGACAACCATGGTTTCGATGGGCTCCACCCATCGCTAAGTAATTTTGCCCTTTCAGGGCTTTTAACCCACACCTTTGGTTGTCTTTTCTATGAACCAGAAATATTTTTTAAAATATCAATCAAACCGAATTTGATTTAGTCAATACCATTTGAATCAGCTCTGAAAGGGCGAAATACTTCAGGAATGGTGAAATAAAGAAAAAAATACTCCAAGCCCTGAAAGAACAAGATATCACAGGAATGGGTGAAGACCATCCATATAAAATCGAATAGGGCCGGGAAGCACTGAAAAGGCATAATACCTCAGGGACGGGTACAGCCCATCCTATATAATTCAGGTTTTTCCTAAAACCATGGAAAATTAAAATATTTGTGATCATCATAATCTAGAATTAACAGCCCTGAAAGGGCGTGATATCTCAGGGATGGGTGACACCTATCCGTAGAAAAACGAACATACTTCTATCCCGCCCTTTCAGGGCTTCTGATTCAATTGACAACCATGGTTTCGATGGGCTCCACCCATCGCTAAGTAATTTTGCCCTTTCAGGGCTTTTAACCCACACCTTTGGTTGTCTTTTCTATGAACCAGAAATATTTTTTAAAATATCAATCAAACCGAATTTGATTTAGTCAATACCATTTGAATCAGCTCTGAAAGGGCGAAATACTTCAGGAATGGTGAAATAAAGAAAAAAATACTCCAAGCCCTGAAAGAACAAGATATCACAGGAATGGGTGAAGACCATCCATATAAAAACGAATAGGGCCGGGAAGCACTGAAAAGGCATAATACCTCAGGGACGGGTACAGCCCATCCTTTACAATTCAGGTTTTTCCTAAAACCATGGAAAATAAAAATATTTGTGATCATCATAATCTAGAATTAACAGCCCTGAAAGGGCGAAATCAAAAAAATTCAATTTCCTGAACTAGGGTCGTTACCTTCAAACACAATAAAAAAACGCAACCTTACCAGGCTGCGTTTTGATTACCAAAATCAACCATCATTTAAACAACTGTGGAGCAAATTGGGTCAGGTAAACCCTCCAGTTTCTCCAGGTATGTCCACCTTCGGATTCGACATAATCATACTTCATACCCATCCTATCCAATTTTTCGCGGTATTCTACATTGGCTTTAAAGAGAAAATCGGTTTTGCCAATGGCAATCCAATATAACTCATAACCGTTTTTCATTTGGGCTGTCAAGGTGTTGTCAAAATCACTATAGACTTTTCCTGTAGCATCCTCACGCGGCATAATGGCGGCAGAAAACAAACCCATGTAGTCAAAGGTATTGGGAAAAAACCTCGAAATATGCAAGGTGTGGAATCCTCCCATGGACAAACCTGCAATCGCCCTATTGGATTTGTCAGCCTTGACCCTATAGCTGCTTTCAACAAATTTGATAATATCCATAAATGAACCTTCATAGCTGCCATCCATCGTTCTAGGCGCCATAAACTGAGGCTTATAAAAACCTGCATTTCCTTCACCCGGCGCAGCATCCTGAGACACATTGCCATTTGGCATCACCACGATCATCGGTTTGGCTTTGCCTTCGGCAATCAGATTGTCCAAAATCTGAGCTGTCCTTCCCAAAGCTATCCAGGCTTCCTCATCTCCTCCGGCACCATGAAGCAGATAAAGAACAGGATACTTCTCAGTCGATGTTTCATATCCAGGAGGAGTGTAAATCGTTAGCCTTCTATCCATACCAAGCCCCGGAGAATCGTACCATCTGCGTGCAACTGTACCGTGGGGGACATCCTTCACCCTGTAATAATCCGTCTGACCTGCTCCCACTATCAGGATATTGGTCACCGAAGCTACATCACGGATTAAGAAAGGATTATTGGGATCGGTGGTGGTAAAGCCATCCACAATGATGGAATACCCATACAGTTCAGGACTCAAAGGAGCAGACTTATATTCCCAAACGCCGTTTTCACCTTTGCCAAGGTCGGCTTTCCCCGGTCCATCCATTTGTCCAAATTGGGTTTCCATTTTAACCGTGGGAAGAAAATCTCCTGTGATCTGAACAGATTTGGCATCGGGAGCAAATACCCGAAAAGTCACCGATTGGTCATCGTGGATTTCGGGAGAAACGATCTGTTGGGCACGAAAAAGTGCTTCCTGTCCCTGCGCCGAAAATGAAATCAGGAACAGAAATAAGAGTTTAATCAGGTTGTGTTTTTTCATAGTTGTTTTTCTATTGTCTCAAAATGTGAAAATAGAAGAAAGGGTAGACAATTCCTAAGGAAGATGGATCAATGGGTTGCCTTAAGAAAAACTTTATGCTTAACCAAACTATTATTTGCAAAAACTGCAGTTGGGTTTTAACCGAAATCAAGGATCGGGATTTCAATACTTACAGGTTACTTTTCAATATCAAAAAGGATCAATTTTCAGCCGTTTTGGCAGAAAAAAATGGCGGTAGCATTTTTGAAATGCTGGTCAGCATCGGAAATTACCAAATTCGAATCAGATGAGAATAGTGGCTAAATTCTTCAAACAGGTTTGGAAATCCATCCGGAACCTCGCTTGGGCATTGATTGTGGCTATAATGTTGAACGTCCATAATTTTTATACCGGCGAGACCAAATCCAAAGACGACATTGTATTCACTGTCGAGAAGGTGGTAATTGAAAAAGATGCCGCTAACAAAGATTGATAAATCTTTCAAGCATACCCGGCAATCCACATTAGACAGACAAATTGATTTGCCAAAAACCAATACCACAGCCCTGAATGGATTAAATATCGCTGAGATAGGTCACTGACCCAGGTAACAATTATCACCTTTTTCCAAAATCAAATTGAATACCTTTAACAAACTTAACGCTACAAATCCATGACTTTCCATATCTCAAAAACCCTCCCCAAACAGGATTTTCTTGCTGTCAAAGAAAAAATCACCGAAGCCTTGAAATCTGAAGGCTTTGGCGTCCTGACAGAAATCGATGTACAGGCCACTATGAAAAAGAAACTGGACAAGGACTACAAGCCTTTCCTGATTTTGGGTGCCTGCAATCCCGTCTATGCGGACAAAGTCCTGACCATCGACCCGCATATGAGTGCACTGCTGCCTTGCAACGTCACTTTACGTGAACTGTCAAACGGAGACATCGAAGTTTCCGCTGTAGACCCAGTGGCTGCTATGGGAAGCATGGGAGACAGTACCATCGGACCTCTCGCCCTTGACGTACAGCAAAAACTCGAAAGGGTAATTGAGAAGGTAGTCTAAAGACTTTCAATAGGTTAAAACATAGCCCAATTCCTTGGATTGGGTATATGAAAATAATCCTTAACTGCTTCATTGGAGAATTGAGGATTAACAGCTAACTTTTATAAAATTTACTAGCCATGTCAAAAGAAAAAACAGTAAAAAAGGAAGAGAAAAAGAAGCCTGGTAAAAACCTCAAAGAAAAAAGGGCTGAAAAAAAAGCCAAAAAAGACGGTAAGAAAAATGATTGATTGTCGAAAGAGGTCAATACAACAGGTTATAGAAAAGCCCTTGGAACCAGGTTCTAAGGGCTTTTTTTTTAGCTGTTTCCACATTGGTGCACGTAATCGGGTAAATCAAGCATTTTATATTCAAGACTAAAAGTCTTTGTTTCTAAGCGAGAAGGAATTGTCCCGAAACTTCGGAAAGCCTGCATAATCGCAAAAAAAGAACTCTTGCTTCCTTTGTTACTTTGTGGTTAAAAAAAACTTGTTCACCGCAGGAAACATCCTGATCCTTACCCCATTTTCCAATAACCTCAATT
>NZ_JAKZAM010000024.1 GCF_022538055.1 Cognataquiflexum nitidum
TTGACATAGATATTAGTGGATATTTGATATTTATTGATATTGGTTAGGTAGAAATAGGGTAGAAATTCAATAGATATAAAGTTGAAATAGGTTGCAGAGATCAAGCTTTAATTCTATCATTCACGCTTGATGAAGGAAAATATATCGCCGAAGGCATATATCCATTTATATCGCGCAGCCTATATCATTTCAATATCGCCGAAGGCATATATCCATTTATATCGCATAGCATATATCTTTCAAATATCGCCGAAGGCTTATATCAATATATATCGCGCAGCCTATATCATTTCAATATCGCCGCAGGCATATATCCATTTCCCCGCAGGCATATATCATTGAAAACATGGACCGTCCTGAGAGTTTAGAAGAATTTTACAAAAGGAAATTCAATTGGCTTCCTGAGAATATCAGGAACGACATCGGGCATTTCAACATGTTCCGGTTGGAACCTTTTTACCAAGGAAAAACCACCTCTATCCCTTACCGGAGACGGGATTTCTATAAGGTCATGTTGGTCAAGGGCAAAAGTGAAGTGTACTATGCGGATCAGGTCATCGAGGTCAAAAAGCAGGCTTTGGCATTTTCCAATCCTTTGATTCCATACAAATGGGAACACCACGAAAACCTAAAAGGCCAATATTGCATCTTCAACCAACATTTCATGCATGACTTTGGCAACATCAGCCAATATGAAATCTTCCAGCCGACCGGTAACCACGTCTTCGAACTTTCCGACCAACAGGTAGAGGAAGTGGAGGGTATTTTTAAGAAAATGGAAGCGGACTTCGGCTCGGAATACAAGTACAAGTACGACAGCATCCGAAGTCTGATTCTTGAACTCATCCATTATGGTCTGAAGCTGCAGCCCAATACCTTGGCCGACAGGCAGCCTTTCAATGCTGCCCAAAGAATTTCAGCTATGTTTTTGGAATTGCTCGAGAGGCAGTTTCCCGTGGAGGATAACCATCCCCAAATCGATCTCAGGTCTGCATCAGAATTTGCCGAGCACCTCAATGTCCACGTCAACCACCTCAACCGCGCCGTCAAGGAAACCACCGGCAAAACCACCTCACAGGTGATTGCTGAAAGGCTGATACAGGAAGCCAAAGTCCTTCTCAAACACAGCAAATGGAATGTTTCTGATATTGCCTACGCCTTGGGATTTACCGAAGTGACCCATTTCAACAACTTTTTCAAAAAACACCTTCAGACCAGCCCATTAAAATTCAGGGCCGGATAGTAATTTATAATGTTTATCAAAATTGGATTTGCAACAAAAAACTGGACAAATTATTAACCCAGCTGATCTAGCAGAATTGCCACCTGCTTTAGCTGGTGGATAAAATAATGAAAAGAGGCATTTGGGCTTTAGCCGAACAGAATGAAGAATATTTGTCGATACAAGAGAAAAAATGAATAGTTCTGAATGAAAAATAAGGAATGAAATTCAGTAGCAGTATATCTTGGATTTATCTCATCTTGGCGACAAATGATCCCAACGGGATCAAATAATATTAACCCCGGGTAAGGAACGCAACCCGGGGATAGGAAGCACAAGATTGTTCCGGTTTTTGGCCGAGGAAATTCCAATAGGGAATCCAGGTTTCCGCCAAAAACAGAGAAGGGAAGAATCCATTATGCCCCTTTGCAAAACCTTCTTTTCCATTGCTGAAAAATGTAATTACAGAATATCGAATGCTTTTGGGCGCACAAACATTGGTGACCGACCACGTAGTGGTCAAATAATATTAACCCCGGGTAAGGAACGCAACCCGGGGATAGGAAGCACAAGATTGTTCCGGTTTTTGGCCGAGGAAATTCCAATAGGGAATCCAGGTTTCCGCCAAAAACAGAGAAGGGAAGAATCCATTATGCCCCTTTGCAAAACCTTCTTTTCCATTGCTGAAAAATGTAATTACAGAATATCGAATGCTTTTGGGCGCACAAACATTGGTGACCGACCACGTAGTGGTCAAATAATATTAACCCCGGGTAAGGAACGCAACCCGGGGATAGGAAGCACAAGATTGTTCCGGTTTTTGGCCGAGGAAATTCCAATAGGGAATTCAAGTTTCCGCCAAAAACAGAGAAGGTCAAAACCTGAAATTAATTCTACTGACTTTCCCAAAATTAATTCAACCCCTGCCTGCGGCAGGCAGGCCTTCAGGGTTGGCCTAAAACTTCATCGCTTTTTTATTCTATAAATATGCCACCCCTTCGGGGTTGATTCCAATAGCTCGGCTCAATCTTAATTAAGGTTTTTCCCCTTGCTATCATCTTTTTTTGGTGGGAATCAATGATCTCTTTAGGTCCTGTCGACACCTCCACCTAATTATTTCATCCATACCCTCAGCAGCCTCCGCAGTAAAAATCTCCAATCTTTTTTTCCCTTCTATTTCGTTTAAATGAATGAGAAATGAATAAGATTATATAGGTATAATTATTAAAATTTTTTATGATTTGATTTCCTATATTTATGTAAGTCAATCAAATCCTATATGGCCTCCTATGAAATAGAGATTATCCTCAACCGTCAGCTTGCCGATTGCCTTTCTATACCGGTATTTATTACAGATACGGCAGGCAACCTGATATTTTACAACGAGCCTGCGGATAAAATCCTCGGGACTTCATTTGAAGATACAGGGGAGATGAAGGTGGAGGAGTGGTCGACTATATTCAAACCTTTGGATGAAGCCGGGGCCCCGTTGCCTCCTGAGGGCTTGCCCTTGGTCAATACTTTAAGCGATCAACTTCCGCATCACAAGGTTTTTTGGATTGAAAGTTTGAAAGGAGCCAATGAGAAGATTTCGGTAACTTCCTATCCCATCATCGGCCGTAACGGCAAATTCTTGGGTGCAGTAGCCATTTTTTGGAATACCCAGGACACATGAAAATAGCTATCAAAGGTGTCCGGGGGTCCATTCCCACGTCAAGTCCCGAAACATCTTTTTTTGGTGGGCATACCTCTTGCGTGACTGTGAAGGAAGGTGATTGGCAACTTATCCTTGATGGAGGTTCGGGGATCCAAAAGGTATCCTCTCCCGAAGGAACTGACAGGGTGGACATTTTATTGACACACCTGCATATGGACCATATTCAGGGATTGGGATTTTTTAATCCGCTTTTTGATCCGTCTAAAGAAGTACATATCTGGGCACCTGCAAGTGCGACCCAGAGTTTGCGGGTAAGGCTCAACAGGTACTTATCACCGCCTTTATTTCCCGTCCATATCCGTGATCTTCCCTGTAAACTGACCCTGCATGACATTTCCAACAGCAGTTTTGAAATCGGGCCGTTTTCCATTGTGTCAAGGTTTGTGATCCATCCGGGACCGACAGTGGGATTTAGGGTCACTTGCGGAGGTGCTGTGATGGCTTATATCCCTGACCACGAACCTGCCTTGGGCCCAAAGGGGTTGCTGAATGAAGCAAAATGGATTTCAGGTTTTGACCTTGCTGAGAATGCCGATCTTCTCCTGCATGATGCGCAGTTTACCCAGGAAGAATATATGGGGAGAATAGGTTGGGGACATTCCTGCATGGAAGACAGTATCCGATTGGCTGAGTTTACAGGTGTCAAGAAGCTTCTAATGACCCATCATGATCCTTTGCACAGCAACAGTAAACTGAAAGAATTCTTGGCTTTGCTGAAGTCCAAGCATACAGGACAACTTGACTTTGACCTTGCAAGGGAAGGGATAGAGATTGAATTGGGGTAGGGGAAATGGGTGAAACTTCCATTTTGGATTTTTAGAAAATTGGAAATCTCTCTCTAATTTTTTTTGCAGATAATAATTCAGAGTTTTTTGATTTTGATAAACAAACCTGAATTCAATCGACAGTTACAAATCAAACTTTGTCTTGGTGTTTTTTCGAAAAGGGTATGGATGAGCTCCCAATACCAACGGATTCTTTTCAACTCAAATTCCTGAATTCCAACGGTGTCTGTCCGGTTTTTTGCTTGAAGAGTTTGTTGAAATATTGGGGATATTCAAAACCCAGATTATAGGCGATTTCATTGACGGTTTTGTCAGAGTTGATCAAAATGTTCTTCGCAGCTTCGATCAAGAAATAATGAATATGCTCTTGTGCATTTTTCCCTGTTTCCTTTTTGAGTAGGTCGCTCAAATAGCTTGCCGATAGATTGACTTTTTCAGCCAGGTATTTGACTGTCGGGAATCCCTTTTCGCTGATCTCGTTGGATGTAAAGTGTTGGTGGAGGATCCCCTCGACTTGGGACACAATGGTTTTGTTGGTGTTACTCCTAGTGATCATTTGTCTGCCATAAAATCTGGAGCAAAAGTTCAACAACAATTCGATCGTAGAGACGATGATGTTTTGGCTATGCACATCTATGTTTTCTTGCAGTTCTGTGCGAATCTGCTGTATGCATTCATACAGGATGTTTTTTTCCTTGTCAGAGAGATGAAGAGATTCGGAGATTTCGTAGGAGAAAAAACTGTAGTCCTTCATTTTCTCATTCAAAGACGTGGCCCGGATCAGATCGGGATGAAAAAACAAGCCCCACCCCATCATATTCTCCGTGGATTCCACTTCGTCGTCCATTTCGATCATTTGGTTGGGAGCAATGCAAATCAGACTTCCATCGTGAAAATCGATGTTTTTCCGGCCATATTTGATCGTGTTTTTGCAGTAATTCTTAAACATGATCGAATAAAAATCAGTGCTGATCCGGGTATGCTTTTCAACCTGCTCACTAACTTTACTAAAATCCAACACAGCCACCAAAGGATGGTGATTTGGTCCCAAACCAAATAATCTGTAGAGGTCTGAGATCGTGGACAGGTGGATGATCGGATTCATATTTTATCAATTAAACTGTTTAAATATTCCAGATAGAATTGACCTCTTCTTTCTGCAAAAAAATCCAATCCCAATACAATACCTGCTTTGATAAAGAAGCCCAAACCAATGCCTTGCCAGAAGGTATCGGTTGGTGTGGAATACATCAATACGATGCCAAATATAATCAATGCTATTTCCACATACCTGTAGATCACAAAATTACGCAGGACCGTTTCCATTCTCGGGATTTCATCTGTTTTGATTTTTTCAGGCTCGTTTTGGACAAACTTTTCCACCCTGATGATGTCATTTTCACTGCGGGTTATTATCGTAAAACCCACAATAACCTCCAGGATCGCCACCAACACAAACGGAATGGCAACCCCTTTCCAAAAGGAGGTTTTTAAACCAAAAACGAAATAAAGAGCCATTGCCAATGCAATGACTCCGACAAGGCTGAAGATATAGCTTTCAGCTTTTTCACCATTGAAATACTTGATAATCGGATTCATAGAGGTGTGATTTTAGAGTCCAAACTGTGCCTTAATTCCCCCGATAAATGTAGCATCATCATATTGTTGGCGGTTGGAAATCAACATTTTGGCGTCTTCGCCCGCTGTATACCGCAATTGATTTTTGCGATCCGTGGCGGCTTCAAAGATCACCTCTGCCACCACACTTGAGGGGGAAGCATTTTGTGCCATTGCCGGCATTACACCCATCAATGCACCCACGATTTTTTGGTATTCTACCATCGAGTCATCATTGCTAAAGTCAAATGACCTGCCCGAAAATTCTGTTGCGATCATCCCCGGTTCTACAATTTTCACCTGTCCGCCAAACTGCTCCACTTCATAGTGCAGCGATTCTGAGATGCCTTCCACGGCAAATTTTGTCCCGTGATACAATGCACCCAAGGGGAAGGTCATTTTGCCACCGATGGATGAAATGTTGATGATCAATCCTTTTTTGTTTTGTCGGAAATGCGGGAGAACTGCTTTGGTTACATCCAAAAGCCCGATCACATTGGTATTGAACTGACGTAAAATTTTGTCTCTTGAAAATGATTCTAAAGGTCCGTAAGCGCCGTAGCCTGCATTGTTGAGTAAGACATCAATTCCCCCAAATTTTTGAATGCCTTCAGATACGGCTTTTGAGATAGAATCCAGATCCAATACATCAAGCTTGGTGACCCATACATTTTCCAATGTGCTTAATTCGCTTTCGCTTTCCGGATTTCGCATGGTGGCGATTACCTTCCAACCTTTGGCCTGAAATAATCTGGCAGTTTCTTTTCCGATTCCGCTGCTTGCCCCTGTTATTAAAATTGTCTTTGTCATGTTGCGTAAAGTTTTAATTACGGGACAAAGTTGCCGCTATATGCCTTCTGACAGGTAATACAAATTCAGGTTGTTAGTATACTTTTTGCGGTAATACTTCCTGTATTGGAGTCAGGTTGGGTGAGGGAGAAATTTACCGGACGATATAGGATCGACTCAAAAAGTGCCACTGCACATCAACTGATAGCCAAGTGCTGATTTTTTTCAGAAAGGATTGGGTGTTTTTTCCGACCTCCGACTTAGAGGATACTGTGGATATACAATTCAATGTCGTTTAGTTAGAGGAGATTTGATAAACTTTTCCAAAGTTCGGAATGGATGTTTTAAGATTTTCATGGTCTGGTCCCAACTTTGGAAAAGGTTTGGATAACGCAACAGCTTATGTAAACGACATTGATATACAATTAAAGAAACCGATTGCCTACAGGGTATTGCCTTAGGGAAAAACTTTTTCCATGTAAATCTTCGAAAAAATCTACTTCAAACCCTCCTGTACATCACATATACCCCCACCAAACCCTTTTCCGGATGGCGGTAGGCTGCGGGGATTTCTCCGATGATATCGAAGTCTAGGGATTGCCAAAGCTTCACGGCAGATTGATTGGTGCTGATGACATAGTTGAACTGCATGGCGAGGTACCCTGATTTTTTGGCTTCATCCAAAGCAAAAAGTCCCATCTGTCTGCCGATGCCTTTGCCGCTTTCCTTTTCATCGACCATAAATCCTGCATTGCAGACATGGTTTCCCAACCCGGGTTGGTTTGGTTTCAGGTAAAAGGTCCCGACGATTTTACCGTCCATTTCTGCCACATAAGTGCTTTTGTCCGGACCCATCCAATACCCCATCATTTCCTGTTCCGAGCTATCTGGAGAAAACACATAAGTGCCTCCTTTGTGTATAATTGGCCGGATAATTTCCCATAGGGCTTTGTGGTCTGTTGGCTTGGCTAACCGGAAATTTAAGGTTTTGATTTTCATTGGTTCTGGATCGACATGAAAAAAATTATCAATTAAGGAGGTAAATTTATGTTCAAGAATAGTCTCGATTTTGGGAATTCAAGAATAACAATTAAAGTTATCTCTTTCTATAAAAAGAATAAAAAGTAAACAGGTTAGACCATTAAATTGAATGGGGATTGATAGTAACAAGACCATCGATATGGTTAAAATCAGAGGTATTTCGGCTGATTAATTTTAAATCATAAACCATTGCAGTGGATGCAATTATGGCATCAGGCAATTTGATTCTGGTTTTCTTCCTTAGTTCAATACATTTTTCAACCACCTTATCCGACAAATCAAAAACCACAGAATCGGCAATAAAATTTGACAAAATATCATATTGTTCTTCTGTGGTATTAAATCCAAGTAGTTCAATTTTTGAAATGACAGATATGTATGGAACAAAGTCCACCACTTCGTTGAGGAATGACATTCCTTTTTCAGGAAGTTTCATACCTAGATAGTCAATTAGTGCATTTGTGTCTATCAAATATTCCTGCTTTCCCATTCTTCACGGCTTTTTGAAACGTACTGCTGCAATTCCTCTGCTACTTTCGGGTTTAGTTTTCCTGCATATTTTTCAGAGAGTTTTTCAGCAGTTTGCTCCTTTTTTTGAAGAACTTTGATGAGGTTGAGGTCTTCCAAATCTTCAAGGAGTTTATATGCCTTATGATTGGTAATCTGAATCAACATGGTTTCCATATGATCTATTTTTGATTTTCTTTATTTCTAAAAATACAAAGAAAAGCCAAGACGCAATTGTCAGTTAAAAAATTTCCTGATTTCTTTTTTGCTTTTCGGATACCAAACCAGATTAATTACTTTTTCATTCCACTTTTTTCATTGCATTTCAATCTCCTTCATCTTACTTTCCACTTTTGAATCTGTTGCATGGAATTAAAACCCACAAACCTCCGAACTGAAATACTAGCTGGAACGAGCACTTTCCTTGCGGCTTTCTACATCATCATCGTCAATCCTGCCATCTTGGCGGAGGCAGGCATGCCTTTTTCGGGAGCATTGACAGCGACGGTTTTGGTGTCTGCTTTCGGCAGTCTGATGATGGGATTGTATGCCCGCAACCCGATCGTTGTCGCACCCGGCATGGGAATCAATGCCTTCTTTACCTACACCGCCGTCAAAGGTTATGGACTGACATATGAAGAAGCTTTGGGTGCAGTATTTTGGTCAGGTGTGATCTTTCTGTTGCTTTCAGTTTTCAAAACCCGGGAGAAAATCATCGCATCCATCCCTGTTGCGCTGAGACATGCGGTATCGGCAGGCATCGGGTTATTTATCTGCTTTATCGGATTTCAAAATGCCCACTTCATCATAGACAATACCTCCACACTCGTAGGAATGGCCGCTTTCAAGGATCCTATCAGCCTGACATTTATGACAGGTTTATTGGTGACAGGCGCCTTGATCAGCCGCAAGGTTTCGGGAGCGATCATTTACGGGATTATCTTTACGACCCTTTTGGCTTGGCCGATCGGCAGGTGGTGGGGAGATGCCTCTGCTGTCAATTTCGGTGTGGCCACCATGGTCAATTATACCGGTTTGTTTGCCTTGCCGGACTTTAGTCTGGTAGGAAAAGCGGATATTTTGGGTTCGCTCCGATACGCCTATGTGCCGGTGATTTTTGTATTTACCTTCACGATTCTGTTTGACGGGATTTCCACTTTTGTGGGTTTGGCGGAAGCTTCGGGACTGAAAGATCCTGATGGCAGTCCAAGAAATATGCGCAAGTCTTTGCTTACCGATTCGATGGCAACGCTTTTTGCTGGTTTGGTGGGAAGCAGTTCGGGAACCGCCTACATCGAATCCGCTGTGGGAATCGAAGAAGGAGGAAGAACAGGGGCCACGGCCGTGACAGCCGGACTGCTGTTTTTGCCTTTTATGTTTTTTTCGCCGCTGTTGTCTATCATTCCCTCCATCGCAAGTTCTATTGCCTTGGTATTGGTGGGTTCCTTCATGGTGATGCCGCTGACCAAAATCAACTGGCGAAAACCTGATGAGGCGATTCCTTCTTTTCTCACCATTACTTTGATTCCGTTTACCTACAGCCTTTCGGTGGGGATCTCTTTTGGCTTTATCAGTTGGACTGTTTTGAAATTATTGACCGGCAAAAAATCCGAAATCAACCCCATTCTTCTCATCACCACCCTTCTTTCTATTTTCTTTCTTTGGCTATGAAAAAGTTTTTACTCGTAATTCTAATAGTTGGTTTCTCTCTTTCTGCTACCGCCCAACGGATAGCATTAATGGGCGCTTTGGATCAGGAGATTGCCATTTTGCTCGATTCCATGCAGGGACAAAAGAAAGTCAGTAGGGGTGGAATTGATTTTTACAAAGGAAAACTGAAAGGCAAGAAGGTTGTCATCCTCAAAGCCGGTGTGGGCAAAGTCAATGCTGCTTACAGCACGGCCGTACTTACCGAGAATTTTAAAATTTCATCCCTGATTTTTACCGGAGTGGCAGGGGGCTTGGATCCTGAAGCATTGCCGGGAGATCTGGTGATCGGGGAAAAGCTGGTGCAATATGACTTCGGGAAAGTAGATTCTTTGGGATTTTCTGTTTCTCCATTCAGGAAATTATCTGGTGGTCAGCATGAAGAATTGTTCATTGATTCCGACAAGGATTTGCTCCGGATAAGCGAAAGTGCAGCGCAAAAGGTGGTTTTTGTTCCGATTGCCAACAGGCAGCCAAAGGTTTTCAGCGGGGTGATTGCGACAGGGGATATTTTTGTCAGTAGCAACGAAAAGGCAAAATGGCTTTATACTGAGTTTGAGGCTTTGGCTACCGAGATGGAAGGGGCGGCAGTGGCGCATATTTGTAGGACATTGGAAATCCCCTTTATCGTCCTCCGAAGTTGCAGCGACAATGCCAACAACCACGCCCGCATGAATTTCAACCAGTTTGTAGGTCCCGCTTCAGAGAATTCAGCAAGGTTGGTTTTGGCTATTTTGGGGGAAATGGAGTAGGGTGTTTTAAGGGTGCCGGTCGTAGAATAATTGTCCACAGACGGCGGCCGACGGTCCGCTTACCGCATTTGGACTTCAATCCTCGTTTTATTTGGCTAATATCAAAAAATCAAAAACCTGGATTTATCAGACTCAAGTTTGAATCCTAAAATGTTGCTTACATCCGTCATCCGTCATCGGTCATCTGTCAATTTTCCACCAATCAAAACCCAAAAAATACATCCCTGAAATTTTTTTAGCAGCAAGGAAAATTTTTTACTAAGTTGTTCAATCTTAAACCCTATTGACCAATAAAAAATCTATTTCCATGAAAAACAGAAGGGAATTTCTCCTCAAATCCGCCCTCGGTGCTTCCGGTTTGGTATTGGCACCAACTTGGCTGCAAGGTGCTCCGGCATTGATCAGGTCATACAACAAACCCGATTCCAAAATCAACGGCGTGCAGATTGGCTGCATCACGTATTCTTTTCGCTCCATGCCTGACCAAAGCCTTGAAGCCAATATCCGCTACATCAAGGAATCGGGTATCAGTGCCGTGGAAATGATGGGAGAGCCTGTGGAATATTTTGCCGGGATGCCACAACCGACATTCAATAGGATGAGGGGTTTTCAGTTGGGCGGCAAACAGAGAAGGGGGGAGGAGTTGACTGAAAGTGAAAAGGCCGAATTGGCTGATATCAGACAGCAATCTGAGGCTTATGCCAAAGTGGCCTCCGATTGGAGAGCAAAAACTGATTTTAAGAAATTTGAGAAGGCAGGGAAATTGTTCAAAGAAGCGGGGATTTCTCTCTATGCCTTCAAACCAAATGCTTTTGGTGTCAATAATTCCGATTTGGAAGTGGCGTATGGCATGAAGGCAGCCAAAATCCTCGGTGCCAATCACGTGACATTGGAGCATCCTTCTGACGACGGGCAGACTTTGAGGTTGGGAAAATTGGGAGATACCAATAAAATGAAAGTGGGTTACCACGGCCATGAGCAACAGACTTTTGGTTTTTGGGATACAGCTTTGTCCCAAAGCAGCAGCAACGGATTGAATTTTGATGCAGGTCACTACATCGCAGCCGGGCACACGGATATGATGGAGCTGATCCAAAAACAGCAGGGAAGAATCTGGAGTATGCATGTGAAGGACCGTCAAACACCTGAAAACGGAAAAGGCAACCTACCTTGGGGTACAGGGAATACACCAATCGCTGACATCCTCCAAATGATTCGGGACAAAAAATACAAATTTCCCGCCACCATAGAGTTGGAATACCAGGTTCCCGAAGGTTCGGATGCCGTCAAGGAAGTGCAGAAATGCCTGGAGTTTTGCAGGAAAGCATTGGCTTAAGGGATAATGCGGTTCTCCGCAATTGTCAGCGCACAACCAATTAAGAAATTTTCCAATTTCAAAAACCCATTAAACCATGATAAAATTCTACAAGATAAATTACCGATTAAACGCGGTTTTTGGTTTGGCCATTTTGCTCAGCCTGATTTCCTGCAAAAAATCTGAAGACGCCTCTATCAAACCCGAGGACAACAGGTTTACAAAAGTCGTCCTGACCGAGGGCATGGACGAGCCGATGGAAATGACTTTCCTTCCCGAAAACAGGATTCTATTGGTCGAGAGAAAGGGCGGTGTCAAGATTTTTGATGAGAAAACCGGGGAGATGAAGCTTATCGCTACCATTCCTGTCAATACCAAATATACCAACAAAGAAGGAAGGGTAAGGGAAGCAGAAGAGGGATTGATGGGTGTGATTGCTCATCCTGATTTTGCCAAAAACTCCTGGATCTACATGTATTACGCGGACCCTGCGGAAGCCAAGCATGTCCTTGCAAGGTGGGAATTGCATGGAGATTCACTGTATGCCGATACCAAAAAAGTAATCTTGGAAGTTCCGACCCAACGGGAGGAATGTTGCCATACCGGAGGAGGGATGGTATTTGACAAGGAAGGAAACCTTTTTCTGACTGTAGGCAATAACACCGTGAATCCGCGGGTAGGATCCTCCAACCTTGACGAGCGTCCCGGAATGGAGAGTTCAGATGACCAACGCGCTCCCGGCAATACCAATGACCTGAGGGGAAAAATCCTTCGGATCCATCCCGAAGATGATGGAACATATACGATTCCGGAGGGAAATTTATTTCCGGTAGGTACAGAAAAAACCAGACCGGAAATTTATACCATGGGCCACAGGAATCCATGGAGACCTACTTTGGACAGTGAGACAGGGTATCTATATTGGGGAGAGGTAGGGCCGGATGCCTCCATCGATTCTATTTGGGGGCCAAAAGGATACGATGAATTCAATCAGGCCAAAGGTCCGGGATTTTTCGGTTGGCCATATTTTATCGGAAACAACCAACCCTACAACAAACATGACCTTGCGACCAACACCTATGGAGCACCATTTGATGTGAATAATCCGGTGAATGAATCCGTAAACAATACCGGTCTCAAGAATTTGCCCACACCTGTAGTGCCTGCGATGATTTGGTATCCTTACGGGGTTTCGGAGGAGTTTCCCATATTGGGAAGTTCGGGTAGAAGCGCCACGGGCGGACCTGTTTTCCGCAAGGCAGATTTCAAAAAAGAAGCACCTTTTGTATTTCCTGCTTATTATGAAGGCAAGTGGCTTATTGTGGATTTTATGCGGGGATGGATCATGGCGGTGACCATGGATGAAAATGGAGACTACAAATCCATGGAGCGATTCCTACCCAAAGAAACTTTCAGCTCGGCGATAGATATGGATTTTGGTCCGGATGGTGCATTGTATGTCTTGGAATACGGTAGCGCCTGGTTTCGTGGCAATGCCAATTCCCGCATTGTCAAAATCGAATACAACGCTGGCAACCGCAAACCAAATGTCAGTGCTTCGGCCGATAAATACTCCGGTGGAGTTCCCCTGACTGCCAAATTCTCCGCTGAGGGTACTTCCGATTACGATGATTATGATCAGGGCAAGCTGAATTTTGAGTGGAATGTGACTTCAGCCAATGGATTCAAGCAGCTTTTGAAAGATCAAAATCCGGAATTTACCTTCACGGAAGCAGGAACATACCAAGTTTCCTTGACCGTCACCGATACAAAGGGAGAGAAAAATTCAGCTTCATTTGAGGTAATCGCAGGCAATGAACCGCCTATAGTTTCGATTGATTTTGGGGGGCTGAACAAAACCTTCTATTTCGGAGAAAAGGAATTTGAATATAATATTCAGGTTGAGGACAAAGAAGATGGAACATCGGCTGATGGAAAGATCAAGGCCGAGGAAGTTGCTGTGACTTTTGATTACGTGCCGGCAGGTTTTGACCCGATAGAGATCGCTTCCAAGCAAAGTGGCGTTGAGAACATGGCGATTTTGAATATCGGCAAAAACCTGATTGAAGCGAGCGACTGCAAATCCTGTCACCAATATGACAAAACTTCCATCGGTCCAAGCTACACCGCGGTGGCGTCTAGGTATCCCAAAACAGAGGAAAACACCAAATTGCTCATCGGGAAGATCATCAATGGAGGCAGTGGCGTATGGGGTGAACATGGGATGAGTGCCCATCCGCAGTTATCTGAGGCAGATGCACGGCGAATGGTGGATTTTATCCTCAGTATGAATGAAACAAAACCGACAGTGGCTTCTTTGCCACTCAGCGGAAAAGTGACACCTGTGGTTCCTGAAGGGGAAAATGGTCAGGGAGGCTATCTCCTGAGGGCATCCTATGCTGATAAAGGTGCAGGAAAAGTGGGTTCTCTCTCGGGGGTGGATTACATCGCTTTGCGAAATCCTTTCCTTGACCCCCAACTTTCGGATATCCGAAAAGGGGTGAATCTGATGACTACACCGAGGGTCAACTTCTTTATGGTGGGTGACCAATCGCACATTGGGTTTAAAGCATTGGATTTGACAGGTGTCAAGCAGATCGACCTGTATGTGGAGGTAAGCCCGCGGGCAGATGCTGTTGGCGGTTCGGTGGAAGTGAGAGTTGGCTCTCCGACCGGAGAACTTCTAGGCCAGAGTGAACAGATGGTTCCAAAGGAAGCTGAATTCCGAAGACCTCCCGAAGGAGTCAATCCTGTAGCGTGGAGAAGGCAAAATGCCACTAAAGCCCAAGTTGTGTTGAATCCCACAGCTGGAAAGCAGGATGTGTATTTCATCTTCAAAAATCCAAAAGCCAAAGGGGAAGAAATCCTGATGAGTATCTCTGAGATTGAGTTTAGGGATAAATAGGATAATCCGAAATAGGGTGAAATAAGGATTTTGGCTTCATATGGTCGGATTATCGTCCACAGGCCACAGTCAACAGACCATAGCTGCAGGAATTGAACTTCAATTCAGCTCCTAAAAAATCCGAAGATTATTTGGAGATACTCAAAAAAAAATCACCCATTCAAAATTTTTAAAACAAAAAAGCAGAGGCCTTTGATGGTCTCTGCTTTTTTTTATACTGGATTTAAAGAATTTGGTTTAAAAACTAGCTAGGCCATAAAAACAAAAGCGGGAAAAGTTCGAAAGAATTTTTCCCGCTTCACAACCTGAAGACCGTAATCTTCAAATCATGTCAAGCTGCAGTTATTGTGACTTTTCCCCCAGTTGCCCGAGTTCATAACCTTAGGTTTTCCGACTCTGATTCCGCCGCCTTTCGGCTTTGGTTCATGATTCCAAGACTTCTGCGGTTGCCCTTCTCAGACTTTTTACGTTGCCGTTTTCAGCCCCTTCATCTTTTCATCTTGAGTTTTTGACCCTAGTCTGAAATTTTACTTTCAGCCTTTTATCTCTCACTTGATAGAATCAAATTTATGTCTTAAATAATTGATTTCCAATAAATTGAGTAATAATTTCTGCACAATTTTTCCACTGGAAATAATGCTTAAATCACAATTTATCCACATCTGCATTTCACTTAACAAGAAACAACCTAAAACCATCTTTATCCGTAAGGATCTTTATGTTCCTAAACCCCTGTTTTTATGAAAAGGTACCTTCTTCTTTTGGTTTTTGTCTTGGTCGCGAATTTCAGTTTTTCCCAAAGTAAAGTTACGCTCAAAGGGTACGTCATCCGGCCGTTTGGGGAATATACCGTCGGAGACACGGTCACCGTCTATGGTACCAGAAAAAACATCAATACCGGTGCGGTTCAATACTATATCAGGTCTTCATTTGGGGAATACCGGTATTTCAATGAAGATAGGATTTCCCTTCTTGGCAATGACCTTGATTTTTGGGAAAATGTGTGGATGGAAAACAGGGCCGAAACCATCAATAAAAAAGGTTGGGAGAGAGGTCTGAGGCAGGAATTGATAGAAGATGCCATGGATTATTATTCTCAAGCCCTTGCCAATAATATGGTTCTGCAGGATGATATGCTCTATGATTATATCTATCAGTTGATCTATTCGATTCATCCGCTCTCCATGCTGAAAGACAGGGCTTCGGATTTCAGCCTGGTCATTTTGAACTCCACGGAGCATATTGCATTTTCATTTGACAACGGCATGATTGTGCTGACCACAGGCCTGATTGCAAGTACCGATTCTGAAAATGAACTCAATCTGATTTTGGCCCAATGCATTGCCCATGCTGTTCTAGAGCATAATCTTGTCAACCTGAACGAAGTTGTCCGGGCGGAGCGCCGGGCAAGGATTTGGGGAACAGTAGCGACCTTGGCTGCAGCTACGGCCATGGCTGTTGATGAGGTCAATAATGGGGTTTTGCATGACTACACCTTGGCGACGGATTTCGGGATGGCTGTGTATTTCCTTTCCTCTCAAGTATTGGATAATCTGGGCGCAGGTTATACTTCCGAACAGCAATTGATGGCCAAAAGGATTGCTTCCCAATTTATGGATGAACATCCGCAGGTTAATTTTTTGGATGACCAACAGTACCTGAACACCATCGCAAGTGCTGTTTCTATTACTGCATGGCAGGAATACCATTTGAAGAATTACTCCTATGCCCAATTGCTTGCCTTGAAGCTTGCTGATGCCAGGATGGCTTCAGATATTGATTACCTGCTCCTGAGTAGGATCCAAAGGAGAAAATCCAATGAATTTGAGTCCAATCAATTGGCAATGGAATATCTTAAGACAGCCAGGAAATTGGCTTTAGACCCCTTGCCTGAATTGGATAAAGAAGAAGGGCTGATATATGCCAGGCTTCAGCAACATGAAAAATCCATTGCAGCTTATCTGAAATACCGTGATAGCCTATTGGAACTTAAGGCAGAGGGAAAAAATGTGGAATCGGAATTGAGGATGATCAACCAATACCTGCAACGGAACTTAGGTCAAAAAGCTTCGGCTATGCTGAAAGAATCCGATGAATTGGATTGATAATTTAAAGTTTACGGAATCCTGATATAATTAAGTGAAAATGGGTAAAAATTCAATTTGCCTTTTTGCGGTTTAATTTCAAGTCCCAAAGGAGTGTTGGCTCTACCACTTCCGACTTCCTGATTTCATTAAAATTATCGTGTGATAGCATAAAAAAATTACTAGGGCCTAAAAGCAAAAGCGGGAAGAAATTCTTTCGAACTTTTCCCGCTTCATCACCTGAAGACCGTAGTCTTCAAATCATGCAAGCTACAGTTATTGTGACTTTTCCCTCAGTTGCCCAAGTTCATAACCTTAGATTTTCAAACTCTGATATCTCAGCCTTTCGGCTTTGATCCATGATTTCAAGACTTCTGTGGTTGCCCTTCTCAGACTTTCTACGTTTCCGTTTTCAGCCCCTTCATCTTTTCATCTCGAGTTTTTGATCTTAGTCTGAAATTTTACTTTCAGCCTTTTATCTCTCACTTGATAGAATCAAATTTATGTCGTAAATAATTGATTTACAATAAATTAATAAATAATTTCTGCACAATTTTTCCACTGGAAAAAAGCTTTAATCACAAAGTTATCCACAATTAGGGATCGGAAATTCCCAGAAAACATTAAAACTCAAAATAGGACTCCTATCCATTTGATCGAAGGCTTCCTTTCTTGGAGACGACATTGATTTTCCTTTTACTTTTTAATATCTTGATCCTCCCAAATGACCCTTCCATGAAAATCACCCACTTCTTCTTCGCATTCCTATTCCTGAATTTTACGACCGAGGCTTTTTCACAGGAAAAACCTTTGAAAATCATCATGATTGGTGCCCATCCGGATGACTGCGATATCAAAGGAGGAGGAACCGCTGCCCTATTTGTTCAGATGGGCCATCAGGTGAAGTTCGTCTCGGTGACCAACGGAGATGCAGGGCACATGAAAGAGGGCGGCGGGATGTTGGCAAAAAGAAGAATGGCCGAAGCAAAAGAGGCAGGCCGGAGGTTGGGAGTGACTTATGATGTGTTGGACCACCACGACGGTGAATTGCTTGCTACTTTACCTATCAGGTTGGAAATCATCCGCCTCATCCGTGATTGGGATGCAGATGTGGTCATTTCCCACCGTTCCAATGATTACCATCCGGACCACCGCTATACTGCCATTTTGGTTCAGGATGCGGCGTACATGGTCGGTGTTCCCAATATTGCCCCTGATACACCGCCTCTGAGAAAAAATCCTGTTTTCCTTTATTTCCAGGACAATTTCCAAAAACCGTATCCATTTAAAGCAGACATAGCTGTCGACATTACGGCTGTTTTGGATAAAAAAATAGATGCGATGGATGCCCATGAATCTCAGTTTTATGAGTGGCTGCCTTGGATCGGGAATTATGCCGCAGAAATACCTACTGACAAAGGTGAAAGAAAAGCATGGTTAAAAAGCAAGCGCACCGCTGCTCCAAATGCGGCTGTCCATCAAGCTTTGAAGACTTGGTACGGAGAGTCCAAGGCCCTGCAAGCCAAGTATGCCGAAGCCTTTGAAATATGCGAATATGGTAGCCAGCCCTCCAAGGAGGAAATTAAAAGGCTTTTTCCCATGATACAATAATTTTCCAATTAACCCATTCCACTTCTATGAAATCAAATGCTAAATCACTTCTCCCCTGTCTTTTGCTAGGATCAATGATCTTTTCGGTATCCTGTAATCCCGGAAATACCGGAAAGGAGGTACTTACTGAAGAGATCGACTTCAGGGTACCCACTTTCAAACTAATAGAAACAGACACTTTCTTCTTCAATAATTTTGTCGACTGCAATATGGCGGAAGTGTGGGTAGGGGACACGCTCAGGATTTTTCCCGGCAAATATGGTGAGGATCCTGTGTGGGGATTTGCAGAAGACCTGAAGTTTGCAAGCGGATCTAATGCCGATGAGGTCTTCAGTACACCTGCATCCGAATACATCGCCCCCAAATTGCCTGTCAATGCACCTGTCGGAGAACCGGGATTGCATGGGGCAGTGTGGTTTGAGACGGTTTATCAGGATGAAAAAGATCCGAGCGGAAGGACATTGTATGCCATCTACCACAATGAAAATTATCCTGAAACCCTCCCTTACAATGAAGCAACCGGAGAAGGATATATCGACAAGGACTGGCCCTTGGGTCTGACTGAAAGAATCACGCCTGCGGCAGTTTGTAGGATTGGGGTCATGAAATCTACTGACGGGGGATGGAGTTGGGAAAACAGAGGGCTTTTTCTCGAAGACAAGCAGCCCCGAATGATTTTGAAGCCGCACAATATTTCCAAGACCTTTGCCGGTGGAGTCGGTGACCCATCTGCTGTGGCGGTTGGGGATTACCTGTACCTTTTTTATGGGGAATATGGATATCCTGGCACATACGATGCTGCTTCCTATGATCCCATCAAAGAATGGAGTGGGCAATGCATCAGTATCGCTAGGATCAAAATCGATGACTTAGATGATCCTCAGGGTAAAGCCAAAAGATGGGATGGAGAAGGTTTCAATGCGGATTGGGACGGAATCGGCAAGCCTGTGGCTTCCCTCCAAATTCCAATGGAAAACGGTGGCGGTCCGGCTTCCTCTCCGACTGGCGGATTTCATTGGGGACCTTCGGTCAGTTGGAATACCTACCTGGAATGTTGGGTGATGATGATGGGAAAAGTGGAAGGCCAATCCTGGGTTGGTGATGAGCTGTATATTTCATTCAATCCCCACAAGGAATTGGGAGAGGGGAATAATTCACAAGCTTGGACGAAACCTCAAAAACTCCTGGATAAACCCGGACATGTGCTTTGGTACCCTTCCCTGCAACCCCTGAATACCCCGGAGGACATTGCCAACAAATACACGAGTCTCCGGCTAGGGAAGCAGGCAAGGTTGTTTTTCAAGTATTCTGATCTCGGGAAATACATGTCTGAATATATTGTGGAGTTTGAAAAATAAGCCAAAATGCCATATACCAAATCGAAGATATCTTTTGTATTAATTTTATTATTAACCACATCATTGGCCGGATATCCTCAATCCAAAAAACCGAATATCCTTTTTCTATTTGCAGATGACCAGCGGGCGGATGCCCTTGGCATCAGTGGCAATTCCTATATCCATACTCCTAACATTGACCAATTGGCAAGGGAAGGAAGTCGATTTACCAACGCCTATGTAATGGGGGGACACCACGGTGCGATCTGCGCCCCAAGCCGGGCGATGCTCTTGAGTGGAAAGAGTCTTTTTCAAGTTTATGACCGGCTCAATGGGGTCAATACCATGCCGATGGATTTTTCAAAAGCAGGCTATACAACATTTGGTACCGGCAAATGGCACAATGAAAAAGAGGCCTTTGAGGCAACTTTTCAGCAAGCCAAAAATGTCTATCTGGGCGGTATGGCAGACCATTATGCCATTGCGCTTAGGGACTTTGATGAAAACGGGAAACTGGGAGATCCTCAAATCAAAGGATTTTCCACGGAGGTTTTTACAGAGGGAGCCATTGAATTCATCCAAAACCATTCAAAAACCGATGCCGGGAAGCCTTTCTTTTGCTATGTAGCCTTCACAGTCCCCCACGATCCCTATTCGCCTGCCCCGAAATTTATCCACTATTATCCTGACGGAAGCCTGCCACTTCCGGGTAATTATATGGGACTTCACCCTTTTCAGTTTGATCAATTGAACGTCCGTGATGAAAACCTGACTGGCTGGCCACGAAAGCCTGAAGTGATTCAGATGATTCTCTCTGACTATTATGGATTGATCACCCACTTGGATCAGCAGATCGGGAAAATTATTTCCGTTTTGAAAGAAAATGGGCAATACGATAACACGATCATCGTCTATGCTGCTGACAATGGTCTGGCAGCCGGAAGCCACGGCCTGCTTGGAAAGCAAAACCTGTACGAGCACAGTACCAAAGTCCCCCTGATCATCAAAGGACCCGGCGTACCCGAAGAAAAGGAATTTGATGCGCTTACGTATCTGTTTGATTTATATCCTACTTTGTCTAACCTTGCAGGATTGCCAAATCCCAAGGGAGTCACAGGCAAAAGTTTGGTTCCGATTCTTCAGGGAAAGGAAACCCAAGTCAGAGGGTCACTTTTTACAGCATACAGAAATACGGTTCGGGCTGTTAGGGAAGGAGAATGGAAGCTGATCCGCTACCCTGAGCGAGATTATACACAGTTATTTAATTTGAAAAGAGATCCTCTGGAGTTAAATAATCTGGCGTATAAGGATGATTATATAGAAAAGAGAGAAGAACTTTTGGAGCTGATGAAACTTTGGCAAAAGGAAACCAATGATACCACTGCATTAACAGCCAAAGTCATCAAGCCTATGGAATACGATCATAAATCAATCTTAAGGCAACCAGACCAATGGCAGCCTGATTATACTTTAAAGCGCTATTTTGAAAAAAATTATTAAAACTAACCGAACAGGACTATTTGTATCCCTTCTATTTGTTGGGATTTGGAGTCAAGTATTCTCTCAAGAAACCATTGTTTTTGAGGGAGGGAAAGAAGGTCACAAAATCTATAGAATCCCCGCTATTATTGACTTACCCAACGGGGATTTTTTGGCTTTTGCCGAAGGCCGGGTCAATGGTTCTGATGATTTTGGTGATGTCAATCTGGTATTGAAAAGGAGTGAAGATGAAGGAAAGACCTGGTCAGCACTCCAAATGCTGGTGGATTATGACAAATTGCAGGCAGGAAATCCCGCGCCTGTGGTGGATTTACATGATCCTGCTTATCCTGATGGAGTGGTTTATCTTTTTTACAACACCGGAAACAACCATGAATATGATATCCGCATGAACAGGGGAGTAAGGGAAGTGTGGATGATGAAATCTTTGGACTTGGGAAGAAGTTGGCAAGAGCCTGTCAATATCACAGGGCAAGTTCACCGACCAAACAATCCTGCATTCAATGCCGCCTATGATTCCAATGAAGATTGGAGGCACTACGCCAATACGCCCGGGCATGCGTTTCAGTTTCAAAAAGGGAAATACAAAGGCAGGATTTACGTCGCCGCCAACCATTCAATAGGACCGCCGCAGGAGGATTTTATGGAATACCGGGCACATGGATTTTTCTCGGATGACCATGGCAAGACATTCCAATTGTCTGAGTCCATAGAAATTCCCGGTTCGAATGAGGCTATTGCCGCGGAACTTTCAGGCGACAGGATGATCATGAGCGTCAGAAATCAACGGGGCGATATCAGAAGCAGAATTTTGGCCTATTCCTCCGATGGCGGCAAAACCTGGGATGAAGCCTATTTCGAAGAAGCGCTTCCCGATCCTGTCTGTCAAGGTTCCATTCTTCCGTTAGGTGAAATAAATGGAAAAACCATTTTGGCCCATTCCAATGCTTCAGATACCAAAAATAGGAATAACCTTACGCTCAAGGTCAGTTTTGACGAAGGGAAAACCTGGGAAAAATCAATAGTAATTGACCGAACCGATGATCCAAATAAGCAAGCTTGGACTGCTTACAGTGATTTGGTCAGGGTGAATGATCAGACTGTAGGAGTACTTTACGAGCAGGATAATTACACAAAAATTATTTTCAAAAAGATTAACTGGAAGGATTGAATTTAAAGTCCTTTCTGGCAAAATTTGGCCTAATTGATAATTGCTATAAATTTTAAAACCCCAAAACATGAATACCCGAATCCAAGAATTGGTAGAAAAGTTACACCTCAAGGCACATCCTGAGGGAGGCTATTATTCCGAAACATACCGATCAGATTTAGAAGCTGCAGGTGTTGAGCGTTCTTTGGCAACCTGTACTTACTTTTTGATGACTTCTGATAATATCTCCAAATTCCACAGCATTGCAGGGGATGAGATTTGGTTTTACCATGAAGGCAGTCCCCTTACGGTGCATATACTTTCTGAAAAGGGTTATGAAAAACTCCTGGTAGGCCCACTTGATAATGAAGGCCACCGTCCTCAGCAATTGGTTCCTCCGGGAGTGATTTTCGGATCGACAGTTGAGCAGCCGGATTCTTATTCCCTTGTTTCCTGTATGGTCGCTCCGGGCTTTGATTTTCGGGATTTTAGGTTGTACAGTGCAGACGAACTCCTAGCCAAATGGCCGGAAGCAAAGGAGATTATTGGAAGGTTGACATGAGATTAAATGAAAAGTCATCCACTCCTTCCACATAATTTCTTGGTATTAAATTGATAATGCTCATTTTTTAAGACAAATTATAATCGCTTTAATTTTGAGCAATAAAAAAAAGCTAGGCTGTATGATCCCGAAAATATCTTACTTCAAATTGAAAACTTTTGGCATTGTTCTCATAGCATTGGTTATCAATAGCGTGTTTGTATTTGACTCATTCTCTCAAACCACACCTTTCCCAAAAATCGGCGCCTGTGCCGGATATAAGGATGGGGAAGTTTTAGCCAAAGCAGGGTTCTCCTTTATCGAAGAAAATGTGCAGTCTTTTCTTGTTCCGACCAAAAGTGAGGAAGAGTTTGACTTGATTTTGCAAGCTTCCAAATCATCTCCTTTACCCATCGAGGCATTTATCATTTTCCTTCTGGGGAGCTTAAAAAGTGTGGGCCCCAATGCCGTTCATGGAGATATTTTGGACTATGCAGAGGTTGTTTTTCGCCGTGCCAATAAAGCAGGAGGTAAGTTGGTGGTCTTTGGAAGCAGCGGTTCAAGGTCTGTTCCTGATGGGTTTTCGAAAGAAGAAGCTACAAAGCAAATGATAGCTTTAGGAAAACTCCTCGGACCCATCGCCGCCAAGTATGATATCACTGTTGTGCTTGAATCACTCAATACCAAAGAATGTAATTTTATCAACAGCCTCAGTGAAGCCGGGGAGATCGTCAAAGCCGTCAACCACCCCAATTACAGGTTGCTAGCGGACATCTACCACATGAAAATGGAGGGCGAAGGACCCGAAAGCATCCTGAATTACGGCCATCTCATCAAGCATGTCCATGTGGCAGAGAAAGAGGGAAGGGCTGTTCCCGGAACACATGGAGAAGATTTAAGTTTGTATTATCAGGCTTTGAAATTGTCGGGTTATGAGGGTTCGGTCTCTTTGGAAAGTCGATGGGAAAACATGGGAAATCAGGCGGCCAAAGCCATTGAAACGATAAAAAAGCAATGGTAATTTTTTTGGTTTTAAGTAAGATTATTTTGCTTGATGGTATTGGTTGATCAAGGCCATGATTTTGTGGAATACTTCGGTGTTTTCATACACTCCTCTGAATTCCCCTGAATGTGCCCCATAGGTAAATATCGGTACCATAATCCCGGTGTGGTCATCGCTGTAAAAAGCCATTTCAACTTCATTTTCAGAAACTTTTCCCTGTGGCAAACTCAATCCGGCAGTTTCGTGGTCCGCGGTGATGATCAAAAGCGTATTTGGGTTTTGGTCGACATATTGGATCATCCAACCCACTGCCTCATCAAAGTCCAATAATTCGGTGACAACAGTATTACCGCTATTAGCATGTCCGCCCGAGTCAATCATCGCCGCTTCCACCATCAGAAAAAACGGTGATTTTTTCGATTCCAAAAAGCTGATAGCGTTTTTACTGCTTTGCAGGAGGTAATCTTCTCTGCCTTTGGCCATGGTAGGCATCCCGCTATTTGAGGCAAAATACCCCACTTTGTCCGCAAGGGAATTCGCGATTTCTCCTATACTCTTCATCATGGAAAAGCCGTTTTCTTCCAATTCCTTCAGCCTGTCAGTCCCAAATTGGGTAAAATCCCTTTTGCCTCCTCCGATAAAAAGCTCGAGTTTGCTGAGAGGCAGGAATCGGGCAATTTCATCTATGTCGTCTCTTTCGGCATGATGGGCATAAAAGGATGCGGGAGTTGCCCCAGTAAGGTTGTCCGTAGTGATGATTCCACTATGGAAACCATAAGAATCGAGGATTTCGGTAATATTTTGAAGTGCCTTTCCATCTGTTCCTTTACCCAAAGCCCGGTTATTGGTTTTTTGTCCGGTGGCATAGGCTGTCGCACCTGCTGCCGAATCGGTGGTAAAATCATCCGCTGCCTGGGTTTTGACCAGCCCAATGTTTTTAAGTTGCGTGAGGTTCAATTGGTTTCCATTGGCAAACATCCCAGCCGAAATCTGCGCCAATCCATTTCCGTCTCCGATCATCAAAATAACCCTGTCAATTTTGTTTTCTTTTCCATCATGGTCGAATTCAGGTTCATAGATCTCGTGGATTTTTGTACCCACAAAGATGTTGTTTTCCAGATTTTTGAGATACTGATTTGCCTCATAAGGTTGGTCGGTGTTGATGTAATCTATCCCAAGGTCTGCAAAAGCTTTCCATGCTGACTTGCTATCGGGAGAGGCCCAAAATCTGACCGGCTTGTCAAAAGCGTGTACTTTGGAAATATAGGATTCCAATGAATCCCTTTCGGATTGGACAATTCGGCCTTTGCCATTCCAGACTGAAAATTGCCTAAAACTCAGACTGACCATGCCGATTTTTTCCCAAGGGAGGTCATGGGTGAGCACTTTGTTTTGGTAGTCAAAAAATACGTAAGACGGAAAGTTTTTGTAATCTTTGGGTTTGGGCCGATTGCCAGAAATAATCAGCTTTAGGCCTGTCGGATTTTGGTCTGAAAAGAGCAACGCTTCAAATTCGGAGGCATCTTTTACGATTTGATCCAAGGTAGTATAAGCCTCAGTTTTGCAATCAATCAACAAATGAAAGTCAAAGGCATCTATCATCCCAAGTGTTTTGGCCTTTTGGATAGGTTGTAGATACAGGGACATCAAAGTACGTTCAGGTCGGATACTTTCTGCTTCGTGTGCAACCATCAAACCTCCATTACTCAATATCACATCCACTTCGATCGATGCACATCCTGCCCCAAAAGCATCCCAAAATGGCACTGTTCTCAGGTAATCATTGTGGGAGTGGAGTTTGTAGGTGGGGAGCTCCTGCCCACCTGCAAGCAAGGTCAAGAAAGTCGAGGAGAGGAGGAGGAAAAGTATTTTTTTCATCTTCAAAAGTAAGCAGGGCAATTGAGCGGATTGTCCTGATGGATCACCTTATTGGGTGATTTAACAAAAACATAAACCAAAGTACCTTTTTAGATAACAATACTAGTGATCAAGTTTCCTTAGCAAAAATGTATTTTCCCAGCCCGTCACTCTGAGTAAAACGAAGAGTCTCTTTTATTTCGAGATCTTTCATCCTCGTACCTCGGATTCAAGATGACGCAAAATTTTTCATCATGCCCCTTTTTGAACATTTCAAAATGTTAAGGACTTGGAATGACTTTTTATTTCATATCAAAACAGCGGATTCAGGCTTGAATTCAGAAATTTATTTGGCCGCATAAGCTATATATCAAAAGGAAAGTTAACAATAAGTTTATGTTCCAAGCCTCGTCAAAATTCTAAAAAGCCCCATCTTGTCTATTCAAAACTTATTGCATTGATGAAAAAGTTAAGATTGATCACGCTTGTTTTATTCTTTTTGGCATTTGTCTTTGTATCCAAAGCACAAAATCTCAGGTTGAATCAAACCCAAGTTATCGGAAGCCACAACTCGTACAAAAGTGCGATGCCTGCCCCGATTTTGGATTATTTACAAAAAATAAATCCTGCTGCTGCGAAAAGTTTGGAATACGAGCACCTGCCACTTTCTGAGCAATTGGATCTGGGACTTCGTAATCTGGAATTGGATGTATTTCATGATCCAATCGGTGGAAAATATGCCAAACCAAAGTCGCTTGCCATGCTTCCGGAAGGAACTGTTTTTGACTCCAAAAAGGAGCTCTTGGAACCTGGGTTGAAGCTTTTTCACATTCAGGATTTGGATGTGCAATCCCATCACCTACTTTTCAAAAATGCACTTTTAGAACTTAAAAACTGGAGCGACCAAAATCCTGATCACCATCCCGTATTTGTGCTGATCAATGCAAAAGACGGACAAGTTCCGATGACGGTCAGCCCGCTTTCATTTACAGGGACAGCTTTGGACAGCATCGATTTGGAAGTAAGGACTTACCTAGGAATGGATTATTTGATCACTCCGGATCAAGTTCGTGGTAATTTCGAGTCGCTGGAAAAGGGAGTTTTGGCAGGAAACTGGCCGGAAATTCATGCTGTAAGAGGCAAGTTCCTTTTTGTGCTGGATGAAAGTGAGCAGAAAATCCGACGTTACCTTACCGAAAAGCCTGAACTCAAAAACGCTGTACTCTTCGTCAATCTGAAAGAAGGAAACCCTGAAGCCGGATTCAGAATCATCAATGATCCTGTTGCCAACGAAACCTACATTCGGGATTTGGTGAGAAAAGGATATATCATCCGAACCCGGGCAGACTCTGATACCAAAGAGGCACGATCAGGAGACTATATCAAATTTGAAAAAGCGAAAGCTTCAGGAGCACAAGTGATTTCTACTGATTACTACCTTCCTTCGACCCTCTTTCCATCTGACTATACAGTGAGTTTTGATGGCAAAATCTTTGAGCGACCTAATCCTATTCTGAATTTAAAGTGAACTACTCCAAACTTATTTCCTTACTTCTGAGTGTGGGAATGATGAATTCTTGGCCTCAGGCGCCTCTTCTGGCCCAATCCGGACTTGAGCCTAAAGTGGCTTTTTTGGCTGATATTCATCTTCACGATGTATATGGAGACTTCGATGCAGCAAGTTTTCAGGGTGTACTCCATCCCGGTACCAGCAAAATGGCAACCCTCAAAACCATGCTCAGTCAAATGAATTCCACGCGACTTTTTAATGAAAATTATTTTGCGTTTTTGGAAGCTTTGGAGGATTTAAGGAAAAGAAATATCAAGTATGTGGTGCTGCCCGGAGACTTTTCAGATGATGGGCAGCCTATGAATGTAAAATTGCTCAAAACCATATTGGATCAGTACGCTGAGGATTTTGGGATGCGGTTTTTTATCACAACCGGAAACCACGATCCTGTGACTCCTTTTGGAGGCGTCGGAAGTAATGTGGACTATATTGGAGCTCAAGGACGTCCTCAAACAATAGCCGGTTTTGATGGCAATAATTATTTGGATAGTATCCCTAGGATAGAACAAATCAACTATTGGGGGTATTATGAGATTTGTAAAGAATTGGGATCATTTGGCTTCTTTCCTGACAAAAAGGATATTTTTTGGTCTCATCCTTTTTTGGAACTCGATTACGAAGGATATGAATTTGAAAAAGCATTGGTGCTTTCGGAAGTTAAAAATAGATTGTATGAAGTAGGCGACTCAGGATATTTTTTGCCGGACGCAAGCTATGTGGTGGAGCCGGTGGAGGGGATTTGGCTTTTGGCTATCGATGGCAATGTGTACGGTCCCCGGTATGGAGAGGACAATGAATTAAGGGATTGGAGCGGCTCCGGTATAGGGTTTAACCTCGCAGCACAGCATAAACAACACCAACTCAAGTGGATTAAAAATGTCACCGCCGAAGCCAAAAAGCGTGGAAAAACACTCCTCTCATTCAGCCATTATCCCTTGGCGGATTTCCATGACGGCACTTCAGAAAAGATGTCTTCAGTTTTTGGCATAAACAAATTCCAGTTGGTGAGGGTACCTACCCATCAAGTTTCTGACCAATACGCGGAAGCAGGAATCAGAGTGCACCTTGCAGGCCACATGCACCTCAATGACACAGGAATCCATTGGACGCAATCAGGGAAATCCCTGATCAACATACAGGTTCCTTCACTTGCGGCATTTCCTCCGGCATATAAAATCGTCTCCCAAAGACCTGACCAAGCATTGGAAATCACTACTGTGCCCTTGTACGAAGTACCTAGGTTTGATGAATTTTTTGACGTTTACAGGATGGAGCATGACCACCTTTCTGGATTGAATACCGGTAAAATCTGGGACAAATCCATACTTTCTTCCAAATCATACCTGGGATATACCTTGGGCCATTTGAAGCAATTGATCCACCTAAGGTTTTTGTCCTCGGATTGGCCAGCGGATTTGGCTTCTTTGTTGGAGGGATTGACGGAAGAAGAAATCCTTTTTTGGGCGCAGTTGGATGATGTGGAGGGAAACACTTTTTTGGCTGCTGATGCTCTTGGCAGAAGTGAAATGATGGCGAAAAGGGGAGGTAATATCGGTTTTGGGAATGACAGTTTGCAGGTTGACAAAGAGGGCACCAATTTGATGATGGATTTTTACCTGATCAAAAACGGCGGGCAATTGGGTAATGACCTCATTCCCTCACACCGACTGAGATTCTATTCCATTCTAACAGAACTTAGCTTCACGACCAAAGCAAAAAGTAATTTCAAAGTCCAAAATCAGCTGATCGATTTCTTATGGATTTTGGGCAAAATGATGAATTCATATCCTTCTGATCACTTTTTGATCTATCCTGAAGAAGGGAAGATCTTAGATTTAGGGAAGTAAAGAATATGTATATCCGCTTTCTTACCACTATCTCAATTTTACAAAATGACCTCGACTTCGCTCGGTCACCGGAAATTGAATGATGACTAGGAAGGGAGGGAAATGCGGCGCAGCCGCATTTCCCTCCCTTCCTCTGAAAACAAAACCATCGGGCACCGAGCGAAGTCGAGGTGTAAATCAAAATAATATTCGGCTACTGGTATCATTGCGGACAATCATAATAAAGAATGTTTAAAAATCTCATTTATATAGATTTCCTGTCCCCAAACGCAAAAAAAAGCCGATTGAATATCAACCGGCTTCTTCATCTTATTTGATTTCATCAATTAATATCCAGGGTTTTGTTCAAGATATCCGGGAATGTTGGAAGCTCCGTCCAAGGCAGTTTGAGGGATTGGGAATATCCTTTTTAATGGATCGCTGTCAGTTTTTTCAGTCCATGGATCTTCAAATTTCCCAAACCTGATCATGTCAGTTCTTCGGAGCATTTCCCAATAGAATTCAAATCCACGTTCTCGGAATAAGATATCAAGGTTTATTTCTGAAAGAAGCGGAGCTGTGATTCTGGCTGTCCTGGCTGCTCTTACCGCATTCAAATCTGCCAGTGCACCTGCCCTATCTCCGGTTCCTCTCAATTTTGCTTCTGCTCTCATTAGGTACATGTCTGCAAGTCTGATCAACACAATGTCTGCATCACCAAGATTTCTTCCCGAGGATGATTTTTTCCCAAATTCATACTTCAAAACCCTATAACCTGTACTGTACAAGCTTCCCTGAGTAGTATAATCAATTTCACGGGTAAAATTCACAAGTAGATCCGGTCTAGCCCTTGTACGGCTGGAAAGTTTACCGATTCTAAAGTTTACACCATCATCACATCTTTGGAATCCATTTGGATTTCTAATAAATCCGTACTGTTGACCTCTTAGGATACCCCTATTCATCTTGAAGCTTGGGCCACTCATACAAGAGTCTGCAGGGATGATTAGGTTTTCTTCAAAGAAACGAGGGTCGGCTTTGGCTGGATCTACATCTCCATAAGCAGAAGTCCAAGTATCATAAAAATCCGAGGTCATACCAGGGCCATCTGTCCCATTTGCATTAGGGAAATTTGCTAAAGGAAACTGGTCACCTGAAAGTGAAAAATATGCAAGCCTGTTGTGGCCATTTAATTCTGCTCTTTGGTCATAGACAAAGATCAATTCAGGATTGGTATGGTTTTCATCATCAAACATATCAAAATAATCCGCAGAGAGACGAAATTTTCCAGAGTTAATTACCTTGTCACAGTATTCTATCACTTTGGTCATGTCGGTCTGCTGGAAGTTAAACTGAGCAGCATATCTGTCTTTGTATACAGCAGCGTTGAGATACAATCTTGCCAAAAGGCCCTGTATGGCTTCTTTTGACACCCGGCCTGGTCCAATGCTGGAAGGAACCAGGTTTTCGGCATAAAGAAGTTCTGACTCAATGTAGTTAAAAGCATCAGCACCCCTTACTACCACCGACCTTTCGTTTGGATCTTCTTTGACAAAGACCAAACCATACAGGTCAAGACTTAGCAGAGAGTAATAAGCTTTCAATGCTCTCATTTCGGCTACAAAGGCCTCGACATTGGGCTCGTTGGTTCTTGGAATGGCATCAATAGCAGATACACATCTGGATATTCCTCGCATGATCTGGTTCCAAGTATCGCGGATTCTTGGATCGGTAGTTATAAAATTATGGGTATGCATTCCCACAAATATCCCATTGTCACCCCAATCGGTTCCACCCCTGAATGGAAGTATAGCCTCATCAGTGGAGATTTCCTGAAGGTTGAAATAATTGACATGGTTGAAAAGATTGGGGAAAACAGCATAAGCTGCGGCAATGTTTCCTTCAACGATTTCGTTTTGGGAAAGCCCTGTAACTGATGTTTCGTCTAATATGTCTTCCTGAAGGTCGGTACAGCTTCCCAAAAAGACCATGATGAGCGTAAAAAGGAAAATGATTGACTTTTTCATATTCAAATAGAATTGTATGTTTTACAAAATAATGTTAAGGCCTAAAATGATTGTTCTTGCCCTTGGATAACTCATATAGTCGATGCCAAAAGAGGACACGCCGTTGATAGTTCTGTCAGTGTTGACCTCAGGGTCATATCCATCGTAAGGGGTTATAACAAATAGGTTTTGACCGGTCAAAGAGAACCTCAAATCCCTAACCCATTTGGCCACACCAAGTGAGGTGGTGTTGACACTATACCCTATGCTTAGGTTGTTGAGCCTGAAAAAAGAAGCTTCTTTGAGGTATCTGGTCGAAACCGGCGCAGGGTTGTTAACTGATTCCTCAGGAAATTCGATTGCTTCAGGAGTGGTATTCAAACCTCTGGCGAGTCTGAGTTTAAAGAAAGAAACGTTTGCAGTATTGTCATATACTTTATTCCCCGAAACTCCATTGAAGTTGAAGGCAATGTCAAACCTCTTGTAGGTAAAATCCCCAAAGATATTGTATTGGAAATTTGGCAAAGCTGTCCCTGCTACTATTCTATCTTTGTCATTGACTATGCCGTCACCATTGCTGTCTCTGAAAACGTTAAGTCCGTTTTCATTAAATCCGATATGTTCCAAAAGGTAAAATGAACCTATAGGGTGGCCATTGAGGTAGCCGTTGATGGTGGCAGAAGATAACCCCGCACCTGTAGCGCTTCCGGAAGGAATCACTGTAAATGGAGAATCTTTTACAACATTATCAATGAAAGTTGTGTTGCCACCGATGCTGAAGGACATGTTATTGGAGATTGTTTTTCTATAATTCAAATTGATCTCTACACCTGAGTTGATGATATTCATGTCTTCGACATTGACCCAAGTAGTACTTGCAGGCTGCACTGGGTCAGCTGGAATTACCTCTAGGAGGATATTATTAGAAACCTTTCTGAAGTAATCCACAGAACCGACAAGGGAATTTTCAAATAAACCAAAATCAAGTCCTAGGTTCAGTTGGGTCGATACTTCCCACTGTATGTCAGGATTGGCCAATCTGGTGAAGGTGATTCCTGCTGGGAAAGAATTGGAACCATCCAAAGGATAACTGTTGTTGGCACTGACTTGGGCCGTAAACAAAGGCTGCGTGATTTTGGATGGGATTTCCTGATTACCTGTCTGTCCCCAACCTGCCCTAAGTTTCAGTTCTGATACTGCTTTGAGGTTATCCATAAAGCTTTCCTCTGACAATCTCCAGCCTAGCGAGAAGGATGGGAATACACCATATTTGTTGTTTTCTCCAAACTTGGAGGAACCATCTGCCCTGATGGTGGCAGTAGCAAGGTATTTTTCACTCAGTTGGTAGTTGACCCTTCCGAAAAACGACTGAAGTTCATTTCTAACTGCAAAACCTCCCGGGCGGTTATTGGCAAGGTTTAATTCCTGTCCAAGACCTGGATTGAATCTGGGTTCAATCTCAGAAATAGGGAATTGGTTGATACTGCTGAATCTTTGCTGCACAAAAATGTCCTGATAAGAAAATCCTCCCATGGCGGTAAGAAAGTGCCTATCGTTTTTGTAAGTGTAAGTCAGGAAGTTTTCGATTAGGAAGTTTTTGTTGTTGCCATTGATCATCTGAAGACCTCCGATTTGCTGAGGCTCAAGACTTGGAAGGCTCTGAATATCTCTCGTCGAATTGGCATTGTCGATACCTATGTTGGTTTGAAAAACCAAGGATTCACTCAGTTTCAAAGAAGCAGTGATATTTCCTATTACCCTGTTGATGGTAGTGATGTCATCATAAATCTCAAGAAGCCTTAAGGGATTGTTTCCTGTAGGATCTCTAAAAGGTCTTCCATCAGTTCCAAAGGCAGGAAAGGTTGGGTTTGCAGAAATGGCATTAGCGATAACACTCGTAATTGGTGGCCTGTTGCTGACAGTTTGGGCAGCATTCAAATTGATTCCTACTTGAAGAATATCTCCCGGAAGGAGTTTTTGAGAAATATTCAACCTCCCTGTCATTCTTTGGAGGTCACTTTCTTTTATTATCCCTTCCTGATCCTGATAACTTAGAGAGGCTAAATAGACCATTTTTTCGGTGCCCCCATTTAAAGACAAATTATGGTTGTGGGTGATGGCTGTTCTCGTTATTTCTTTCTGCCAATTGGTATTGGCCAATGAATCCTGTAGAATTCCACCGACTGCCGGAACCTGTTTTCTATATTCATCCGCAGAGAAAACATCCAGTGCACGGGCCAGATTAGAAACGCCCAAGCCATAAGTATAATTGAGCGTAGATACACCCTCTTTGCCTTTTTTGGTAGTGACAATAATCACGCCATTTGCACCCCTAGAACCATATATCGCGGTTGCTGAAGCATCCTTCAAAACATCAATGGATTCAATATCCTGTGGGTTTAGGAAGTTCAATGGATTGCCTGCCCCACCCGTACTGGAATTGTCCAAAACCACTCCATCTATGACAAAGAGTGGCGTATTTCCTGTACGGATACCTCCAGGACCACGCACTGTGATGCTTTGGTTGGCTCCGGGTTCTCCACTTGCTCCTACGATATTGACCCCAGCCACTTTACCTTGGATCAGGTCTTGTGGGGAGTTGACAATACCCCTGTTAAAATCTTTTTCTTTGATGGTGGCCATGGCTCCGGTTACATCCCTTTTTTCTTGGGTTCCGTAGCCGATGACAATTACCTCGGAGAGGTTTTGGGTATCCTCGGTCAAGGTTACTTCGATGTTGCTTTGGGAGCCTACGGTAATTTCCTGAGATGAATAGCCTATAAAACTTAGCACTAGGACAGATTCAGATGACTGTACATTAATGGTAAATTTTCCATCGATGTCGGTCACGGTACCATTATTGGTTCCCTTTTCGAGGATACTGACTCCGGGTATTGATACTCCGGCGGCATCTTTGACTCTACCGCTTACAATTACAAAATCTTCAGCATTTACTTTTGCCGGAAAACTGTAAAGGGGAGTTCCAATAAAAAAACTTAAGAGCAAAATAAAGGACAGGATTTTTAAAGAATTGCTCACTTTAAAAATCATCAAACTGGTAAAATTTCCCATAATCAATAGGTTTAAATTGGTTTAAATAGAACACAAAATTACCATGGGAGGGACGGACTGCTGTCTAGTTTCAATTTATATCCTTGTTATGTTTTAATAACCAAAAAATAAAACTGAATGCTATTTATTAAGGGAATGTTACAAAAAAGTATAAAAATTATATTAAATAAGATTTTTTCATATTTGAAAATTAATTTATGTTAACGTCAGAAAAATTATTGAAACAACTAGCTTCCTCGTATTGGCCAAATGCCCAATCTTAGGATTGAATTTAGTTTTTGTCCCTAAAAATGGTCTATTTCAAAGGGTTTGGAAGAAATGATTTTTGCTCAACAGGAAAGATGGTCAGTCAGATGGGTAGACCAGGATTATTTTCCGACATCCAACAGGGCAAAAAAACCACCTGACACAATTTTGATTGGAGGCTTCATGATTTTTGAGATTCACAAAATTTATTCTTTACTTTAGAAATACCTATCCATTACTAATTCCCTTAAAACATGAAAAAACCCAAAAAAGAATCTTCTGACCAATCACGGCGGAATTTCATAAAAAATGCAGCCATAGCTTCTTCCATCTTTATTGTTCCGCGTCACGTGTTGGGAGGGGTTGGATTTACAGCTCCAAGTGACCAATTGAATCTCGCTGCTATCGGTGCAGGTGGAAAGGGCTCAAGTGACATTTTCAATGCCTCTGTGAATGGACGCGAAAGGGTCGTGGCATTGTGTGATGTTGATTTTTCAGGTTCTGCAAAAAAATCCATCGAGAATTTCCCCAAAGCAAAACTCTATGCAGACTATAGGGAAATGCTCGACAAAGAAAAGGACATTGATGCGGTAACCATTTCCACACCTGACCATGTGCATGGCCCTGCGGCTTCTTTTGCCATGCAAAGAGGGAAACATGTCTATGTTCAGAAACCCATGACACATAACATCAAGGAAGCAAGGATGCTGACCGAGATGGCAAGATCCCAAAAAGTTGTCACCCAAATGGGCAATCAAGGCGGGTCAAATGACCTGCTGAATATGGTCCAAAAATGGATTGACTCTGATAAGTTGGGCAAAATATCAAAAGTACAAGTCTGGACCAACAGGCCTGTTTGGCCTCAGGGAGGGCCTTTTCCCGCCTCAGACCCAAGTTCAAAACCTAATGCCCTCAATTGGGACCTGTGGTTGGGACCTGCGCCTGAGATTCCATTCACTCCTAACTTACATCCATTCAATTGGAGAGGCTGGTGGGATTATGGAACAGGTGCCTTGGGTGATGTAGGTTGCCATTTGATCGATATTCCATTCAGGACACTAGGTCTTCATTATCCTACGGATGCCGAATGCAGTGTTGGATCAGTTTTTAGCAAAATGTGGACACCTGATTACAATCCACAGGGTTGCCCTGCTTCTTCCTTTATCACCCTGCATTTTGCAGCTACACAGAAAAGTAAATCACCTATTGAAATGACTTGGAGTGATGGTGGCATTCGTCCATCGCATCCTGATATTATCCCTGCGGACCATGATATTGGTGGAGCAAACAGCGCCAACGGAGTTTTGATTATCGGAGAAAAAGGAATCATCTCCACCAATATCAACGACAGTTCACCACTCATGCCAAAACTCTATCTCAATGACGGAACCACTGAATTTGGACCAGAAACTGAGCCCAACATTGAGCCGGAATATGGCCACCAAAGAAAGTGGGTTGATGCATGTAAAGCTGGATTTGGCAGTGCCGAACATAAGGGTTTGACTTCCTCTTTTGACTATGCAGGACCAATGACCGAAACGGTTTTGATGGGAAATCTTGCCATACGTAGTTATATGCTGAGAAGAGAAAACAGCAAAGGTCAGATGGAATTTTACGGTAGGAAAAAGTTGCTTTGGGATGGTGAAAACCTCAGGATTACCAATTTTGAAGAAGCCAATCAGTTTGTAGGTAGAGAGCATAGGAGTGGTTTTGGGATGTAATTCCCAAAACCAACCCACCTTCCGCATTAAATCAACACAACCCAAAATACCACTATGCTAACACTTTTGACCATTTTATTTGCCTTGGCATTGATACTGATTGCCATTGTCAAGTATGATATACATCCCTTTTTAGCGCTTTTTGTAGGAGCTATTCTCTATGGATTATTATCCGGGATGCCTGTGGATCTGATTCTCAAATCAATAACAGAGGGTTTTGGTGGAGTCTTGGGAAGTATTGGTTTGCTGATATTATTAGGGGTGATCATGGGTACTTTCTTGGAAAAAACAGGAGGGGCCTTGGTCATAGCAGAAAAGATACTTTCCTGGATTGGTGAAAAATCCGTGACAGTAGCTATGTTGCTGAGTGGTTATATCCTCTCCATTCCGGTATTTGGCGACAGTACTTTCATTATGCTGAATCCCATCAGCAAATCCCTTTCGCTCAAAAGCAAAGTTCCCTATGCTGCGACAACCATTGCAGTAGCTTTGGGCGCGACTGCAAGTCATTCTCTTGTGCCGCCTACTCCAGGACCTATAGCCACTGCCGGGATATTGGAGGCAGACTTGGGCATGATCATATTTTGGGGTTTGATAGTGAGTTTGATTACTCTGATCCCAAGTTACTTTTTTATCAAGAGGGTTTGTTCGAAAATCCCCCTTGAAGCAAAAATAGCTGAGGTAGAAGTCGGAAAGACAATCCCAAAACCTCCAACCGCTTTCAATTCCTTCCTCCCCGTCATAGTACCGCTTGTTTTGATTATTTTAGCTTCCATTGCCAAATATCCAACTCAGCCTTTTGGGGAAAATATGTTTACTACTGTAATCCTGTTTGTGGGTAGTCCGGTAATCGCTTTGCTGATAGGAGCATTTTTGTCTTTCACTTTACCGGCAAAGTTTGACAGGAAGTTATTATCCTCCTCGGGTTGGATCGGTGAGGCCATGTTGATTGCTGCACCTGTGATATTGATAACCGGTGCCGGAGGGGTTTTTGGCAAAATGCTTCAAAACTCAGGAATCGGTGACATGGTAAGCGCCAATATGAGCAGTGCCAATTGGGGGATCTTTCTTCCTTTCTTGATTGCCTTTGCCCTGAAAACTGCTCAAGGCTCCTCTACTGTGGCGATGATTACCACAGCTTCAATTATTGCGCCGCTTTTGGTGAGTTTGGGTCTGGATTCGGAGACAATGCGGGTGTTTGCGGCTTTGTCAATCGGTGCGGGCGCGATTGCGATTTCCCATGCCAATGATAGTTTCTTTTGGGCAGTCACCCAACTTTCAGGTCTGACCATCAAGCAGGGAAATCAAACGCATAGCCTTGGAACACTCATCATGTCGGTTACGGCGATTTCGGTGATTTATTTGATTACGCTTTTTGTGTAAAGGACGGAAGACGGAAGACCGATGACCGATGTTACCAGATTTCTAGCATTTAAGCATGAAATGGATAGGATGATTTTGTTTTTTTACCTCTTACATTTCACCTCCCACCTCTTGATACTTCCTACATCCTCATTGAGAATTTTTCATTCTTCATTCCAAATTAACGTGCTGTCCAGCCCCCATCGACAGTGAGCATCGATCCTACCATATAGGTTCCGGCATCACTAGCCAAAAACAAAGCCGATCCTTGAATTTCTTTCAGGTGGCCCCATCTGCCCAAGGCAGTGGCTCCCACCACAAATTTCTTTCCCTCTTCGGTATCTGCAATCGGCAAATTCATTTCTGTGAGAAATGGCCCTGGACAGATGGCATTGACCGTGATATTGAAAGGGGCCAATTCCAATGCCAAGGCGCGGGTCATTTGAACGACTGCACCTTTGCTTGAGGCATACGGTGTCCTGTTAGCAAGTCCTACCAATCCGAGCGTACTTGCCATGTTGATGATGCTGCCTTTGCCGGCTTTTTTCATAAATGGCGTCACAGCCCTGTTGCATAGCCATGTTCCGGTGACGTTTACATCCATTACTTTTTTGAAATCCTCCTCACTCAGTTCGTCAATTGCACCACGGATATTGATCCCGGCGCTATTGATCAGGATGTCTATCCTGCCAAATGCGGCCATGGCAGCATTGGCCATTTTTTCTGTCTGCTCCTTGGAAGACACATCTGCCGAAAAGGAAATGGCTTTGATACCGTAGGCTTTTTCCAATTCCAAGGCGGACTCTGCACCGACAGCCCCGTCCCGACTGACCAACATGATATTGGCCCCAGCCGAAGCCAATCCCGCAGCCATAGCCAAACCGAGCCCTTTGGACCCTCCGGTGATGATGGCAGCTTTGCCGCTCAGGTCAAAAAGTTTGATTCCGGGTAATTCACTGACTGAAGTATTCATATTTTTATCTTAATTGAATGTTGATTAATTTTTTTTTGCAGTTTATTTACCAAGCCCCAATTTGCTCCTGCTGTACCGGAGACTGGTGAGTACATTGGATTCTTCAAAACCAAGCCGCTGCTCTGGTTCTAGGTTGCGTGTATAAGGCAACTCACCCGAAAAGGATTTTTCCCTTACCATTTTGAGAATTCCGGCAAGTTCAGGGCCCGATATGCTATCAAAGGTGGCCCAATATTCCTCCTCCAGACAAGGGATTTCCAATGGGTCGCGTGTGATCATTTCCAGATTGAAGGTAATTTTGGGGTTATATTTCCTGCAGAGTTCGATCCCTTTTTTGAGGTCGACTATTCCTTCTCCAAGTGGAACCTCAGACAGTAAAAAGCCTTTGGAATAGGATTTGACGCCCATATCCTTGATGTGGGTGGAAAATGAATAGGGAGCCAAAAGGTTGATAACATCTTCCGATTTTTCGAGAAGGGAATAATTGTTTCCAAAATCCAAAGTCACCCCGATCCATTCGCTGTCCATTCCTTTGATGATTTCGACCAATTCAGCTGCGCGCCAGTCTTTGTGGTTTTCTACTGCCAATTTTATTTTATGCTTTCTTGCTATGGGTTCTGCCCATTGAAGGGAAATGATAGATTTGGCTTTGAAATCAAGAAATTCAGTGTCTGTTTTGAAATTTTCATATCTCCTCCCACTCAGGCAAACAGTCCTCAGGATTGTCGCTCCTGCTTCTTTGGCGGCCAAGACTTCTTTCTCAAATTTATCTAGATCTTCTTTAGACTTAGGTAGCCCTATACTTCCTTCCAAGTACATTCCAAGGTTTTCTCTTTGGTCCCTGACTTTTTTGGCAAAATCCGAGGTCCAGTTATTGACACCAACCTGTACACCACCTGCTCCGATCTGATGGCAGTGTTTGATGAGTTGGAGGGCACTTTCAAAACCGGGATATTTTTCACTTGGGACTTTCGAATTCCACCTTGCACCATAGGAGTGTACTACGATACCCATCGAAACCCCTTCAAAATTCATTGAAAAAGAAGGCAATGGAAAAGCCATCGCCAATGTTGCCAATCCTGTTTTTTTTAAGAAATCCCGTCTATGAGGGGAAAAGGAGTTATTGTATTTGTCGGAGGATTTCATCTTGGTGGGATGGGCTTCTAGTTAGGTTTGAGGACAGACAAGGAGTCGGTATGCTTGATAAGTTCAGGGGCGGTCCATGGATACACCCTTCCCTGCGAGGTATGACGGGTAGAGGAAACAGTTCTGCCACTGATGGCAGGAGCTTGGTTTCCCCATTCGTTTCGGATATAGGTCAATATCGCAGCGATGGAAGCATCATCCATGGTCGAATGTGATGGCATGACGGGAAGGATTTCCGGGGCGTCATATTTTTTTCCTGAAACTTCCAATGGACCTTCCATGCCATGGAGGAGGATGAGGGAAAGCCGGATTTCATCACCGATCACCCATTCCGAAGCAGCCAACGGCGGTCCCATCCTGTTGACTCCAGCGCCGTCCGAACCGTGACACCCTGCACAGGTTACCAGGTATTTTTGCCTGCCCAAAGCAAATTGTTGCATCCCTTTTTCATCAAGAGAATTGGCTGACATTTCTAACAATTTTGGCGTATACCCCGGCCAAGAAAACATGGATTTCAGCATCTCTACTCTTGCAGGTTCGATCTTAAGGTCAGTTCTTTTAAGGAGTGGAGGTTCTTTTTTCAAAGCCAAAGGCCCTTTTGTTCCACTATTTGCTGCTTGGATGGCCATTCCGGTAAGAACGACCTGATGTTTCCAATCCGAATTCTCAGGAGAAGCATCCAATATTGTCAGCAGGCTTTCCAGTTCTTTTGGATCTCTTTTCCTGACAATGGAAACGGTCAGCATTTCCAGAAATATCTCTTTGGAAGGATCTGTTGTCGTCCAATTTTCAGATATCCATAACTTACCCAAGAAATCAAATTCTCGGTTACCCAAACTACTCATGACCGCATCCCTGACCAATGCATTTTCCCCAAAGCGGGAAATTATTTTTTCCAATATTATGGAGGCATCCTCTGTATTCAGGGCATAAGCACTCAAAGCCATTTGCAGGGAAACTTCAATGGGAGCATCCATTACTTTGGAGGTTAATAATTGTCCGAGGTTCGTCTGTATGGTTTTATCTTGAGGTGCAAAAATTTCCAAAAGCCTGATAGCCGTTTTTTGTAGCAAAATGGATGGATCATCGAGTAAGTCGAAAAGCAAATCAGGCGTTATCAAACCCAAACCTTCCAAAGTCCAAAGTCCGTGGAACCTGCCCAATTCGGATTTTCCGTTTCGGGCCAAGTCTTCCAAATCCGATTTTATGGATACATCCTCCCGCTCGACCAAGAGTCTTTGGGCCATGTCCCTGTGCCAGCCATCAGGATGAGAAAGGCGCTGGATTAGGTCCATGGAGCTTTCTTTGGAAAGTTTTGGATTTGGGGAAGGTTCCCAATCTTCCGGAACAATCCGCCAGATTCTGCCCAGATGAACCGGAAACACCAAGTCTCGCTTCAAGGTCTGCTCCCTCAAATAGGGGGTCACATAAGATCCATGTTGCACCATTCCCCTATACATATCAGCAATATACAATGCGCCATCCGGTCCAATAGTTGAATTAACAGGCCGGAAGCGTTCATCCGTGGAGGCCAAAAATTCTCTACCCGGGTTTGGATCAAAAGCCTCTAAGAATATACCATTTTGTTTGACGACGTTCCTTTTTACAAGGTTTCCTGCATTTTCACAGACAAAAGCATTCCCATAATATTCCTTTGGAAATAATGTGCTCCTGAATACGAGTGGAGAGCATGCTGAAGTGAATTCAAGAAGTTTTCCCTCCTCGTCCAAAGTTCCGGGGATATAACCCCTGTTCACAGCAAGATTTGGCCTTATCGGAAATATCCGCCGGTCTATCGTCAGTCCATGGTCAATTCCGGTGGAAGGGGAGTGGTTTTTGTTTCGGGAAAGGTAATTGGCAGGAACGAGATCGGCATGCAGTTGGGACCAATTGTAATTGTAAAACAACCTTCCCTGATCGTCATGGCTGACACCCCATTGTCCCCGGGCTTCGGTGCTGTCCCGGACCCATTCTCCGCCTTGATTTCTGTACCGCAACTTTGACTTCACATTATAGTACCAGTTATCAATATTCCTCAAAAGGCCATTGTCGGAATGCTCGGGAATGCCATTTTGGGAATAAGTAGAGTCCAAAAGTACTTTTGAATCTGCCTTCAGGTCGCTATCCATGTCTTTTGTGATCCAAAGGGAATTGTTCTCAGCGACTAGGGCACCACCTTTTATAAGTCCCAAAGCCCTTGGCATGATGAGGCTGTCAAGGTAGATGGTGCTTTTGTCCATCACTCCGTCGCCATCTTCGTCCTCCAAAACAGAAATTCTACCGAGAGGTTGCTGCTCTTCAGTACCATCGATGTCGGTCATAAAACCCCTCATTTCGACCACCCAAAGCCTGCCATCTTCATCGAATGTCAGGGCTATCGGATCCTGCACCATGGGTTCAGCCGCGACCAATTGTATTTTAAATCCCTTTTCGATTTCAAAAGTCTCGAGTTCTTCTTGGGGTGATTTTGGCGGTGAGGAATCTTCTGGAATAGGGGCCTTCCTTTCTGAGCATTGGCTCAGAATTACAATGGACAATAGGAGTAAATATTTTCGGAAAATAGGCATGAACGGGTTTATTGCTATTCGAAGACAAATTTGATTTTCAAGCAATCAAGTCCCTGAAAACCAAAATGCAGCTCAAACCCAAGTTGCAATTTATTCCCTTGATACACAAGCATCTTTTACAGAGGCGGACAAAAATCTGACATCTGGTAAAAAATAGAACAAAGGAATATTGAACCTAGTTTGCCCGGACTTTGAATCCTGTTTACAAACTATTTTTATCTATCAAACACTCCACATTGGGATGCATCCAAAGGAAAGATGCGGGACATTGTGTTGAAATTTTTCTTTCCAAAATCTGTTTGATGGCTTCCTGTTTGCCTTTGCCTGTGATGAGAAATATTATTTTTCTTGTCTCAAGAATATCCTTCATGCCCACACACAATCCATAAGCCGGTTCCGGACCCTGGGACAATGCCGGGTCATGCTGTATCGTAGAGGGTGCCAAAACAGCTTTATGAAAATATGGCTGCAAAAAATCAGCAGGTTCGTTGAAAGCAATGTGGGCGTTTTTTCCCAATCCCAAAATACAAATGTCAAAAGGCCCTTGTTCGCTGATAAAGTTTTGCATTCCCGTGCACTCGGCCGCTACCGATTCGGGTGCAGTATCAAATCCAACATACCTTTCAGCCGGGATTTCCAAAGGTTCCAACACATGTTTTTTGATGTAGGATTCGCAGGAATCAGGATGGGAGAGCGGAATGATTCCCCACTCGTCCATTTTGACGACGCGCATCCGCTCAAAGAGGGATTTATTTTTTGCCATTTCGGCATACATACCCGTAGGAGAATTTCCCGTAGCGGCACAAAACAACAGGTCTCTTTTTAGCAGAACTTCATCCATGACAAGTTTTGCAGCATATTGGCTTAGGGAATCGTAATTTTCAAGATAGGTGATTTTCATAATCCAAATCTATCAAAACCATCAATGAAATCAGAAAATCCAGGCAGGTAATTGCACATGATGGTTTCCTCTATTTTGATTTAATGAGTGTACACAATTATGCCAGTAGATTGGATATCCATTTAAATTTTTGTCTGCAGACTGAAATATCCGGTACATCGGTCTTCCGACTTCCGTCTTCCGTCCCCATGAAGAAGAATATGGCGTTACTGGCAAAGAAGCGTATATCCATTTTTGATTTTCCCATTCAAGTATAAATTCTGGCAAAATTGGTTCAATTGGATATATTTGTATAGATGGCCAAAATCCATTGTCTGATTTGGATTTCTGTTTTTGATCCTTACAGAAATCCGTACACGGCCTTGCTTTCTGCTTCATATACAACACAAAAAAACATGAAAACCTACGTATTCCTGCTTTCTATCCTAATGCTTATTGTTTCTGAAAAAGCCATAAGCCAATCCGAATTGGTCAGGTTGACACCTGTCAGTTACTCGGAAGTGACTATCACAGATGCTTTTTGGAAACCAAAACTGGAAAAAGTAGCCTCCACCGCCTTGCAGGTTTGTATTCAGCAAACTGAAATCGAGACTGGCCGTATTCGGAATTTTGAGAAAGCTGCGAGAAAAACAGGGGAGACCCATGAAGGTATTTATTATGATGACAGTGATGTATATAAAGCCTTGGAGGCCATTGCCTATTCCCTCAAAAACCAATCTGATCCTGCACTTGAAGCCAAGGCGGACGAATGGATCGATAAGATCGCCGCAGCGCAAGAGGCCGATGGCTATATCAATACTTTTTACACCTTGACCGGATTGGAAAACAGGTGGAAAGACATGGACAAACACGAAGCATATTGCGCAGGGCACCTGATCGAGGCTGGTGTGGCTTATTACCAAACTACCGGAAAGAGAAAACTCCTGGATGTCGGTATCAAGATGGCCGACCATATTGATCAGACTTTCAGACAGGCCAATCGGCCTTGGGTAGTCGGCCATCAGGAGATCGAACTGGCTTTGGTCAAATTGTACAAGTTGACCGAAGAGGAAAGGTACCTCGAACTTTCTGATTGGTTTTTGGACCAAAGGGGCCGTGGCCATGGAGTAGGAGGGATCTGGGAAAACAAGCATTGGGGTCCCAAATATGCGCAAGATGACGTGCCTGTCAAGGAACAAAAAGAAATCACAGGACATGCCGTCAGGGCCATGTATCTCTACACCGGTGCTGCAGATGTCGCCGCAGCAAAGAATGACGATGGGTATATGAATGCCATGAAAACAGTGTGGGAAGATGTGGTCTACCGCAACATGTACATCACAGGAGGGATAGGTTCCTCGGGTAGCAATGAGGGTTTTTCTGTCGATTTTGACCTGCCAAACGAAAGGGCTTACAGTGAAACCTGCGCCTCGGTAGGGATGGTTTTTTGGAATCAGCGCATGAATTCCTTGGAAGGGGATTCCAAATACATCGATGTCTTGGAGAGGAGTCTTTACAATGCAGCCTTAGACGGTTTGAGTCTACAGGGCGACAGGTTCTTTTATGGAAATCCCTTGGCTTCCAATGGGCAACATTCCCGCAGGGCATGGTTCGGAACTGCCTGCTGCCCTTCCAATATTTCCCGATTAGTGGCTTCGGTGGGGGATTATATCTATGCTACTTCGGAAGATGGTATTTGGGTAAACTTATTTATCGGAAGCAATACCAATATCCAAATGGGAAAGGTAAATGTTCCGGTGGAAATCAAAACCAATTTCCCGATGGATGGGGTGGTGAACATCGCCATGAATCCTGAGAAAAAAACCACCTACAGCCTCAATTTAAGGTTGCCGGGTTGGGCTAAGGAACAGCCTGTACCAGGTGATTTGTATCGATTCGAAGGTACAGCCAAAGAAAAATTCACTGTGACACTTAACGGTAAACCTGTGGAGTACACCCAGGAAAATGGATATATCACGATCTCCAGAAAATGGAGCAAAGGAGACATTGTCCAATATTCCTTGCCGATGGAAATCAGGAAAGTAAAATCAAGAAATGAAGTGGAAGCCAATCGTGACAGGATTGCTTTGCAAAGAGGACCTTTGGTTTATTGTGTGGAGGGTGCTGATAATGCCGGGAGGGCTTGGAACATTGTGGTTCCGGCGAATACCGAGTTTCAAGAAGTGGAATATCAGGTCTTGAATGAAAGGGTCATGGCCATTCAGGCAAATGTGCCGGTGGTGACCGTTTCGGAGGATGGGTCCACTGTAAAAACCGAAACCAAAAGCATTACTGCCATTCCTTACTATACCTGGGCCAACCGAGGTCCAAATGAAATGCAGGTTTGGCTTCCGACCAAGGTAAAAGAACTTAAAGTGAATTATTGAAAAATATTTATTGGTTAGCCAATTTCCTGCCAATAGTCCGGTTTCTTTTAAATGAACGGGACGGAAGACGGAAGTGTCTTGCCTTTTGCAAATATTCAAGGCTCAAATTAATTCAGCGAATGTCCTGGAATGATCGAGTCGGTGCCTATTACTATTCAACAATTTATGGAATCAGTTTTCCACCTTTCCTTAACCCAAAATGAAAAAAAGAACCTTTCTCAAAAACTCTTCTCTCCTTGTTGGAGGGGTTTTGATCCAACCGATGATATCTTGCTCTCCTCAAAAACCTGCTGAAACGATGACCTCCGAAACCTTGAAAAATTGGGCTGAAAATTTTGAGTTCAGCACGACCAAAGTTAATTATCCCAAAACAGTGGAAGAAGTACAGGATTTGGTCAAAAAATGTGAGAAGCTAAGGGTATTGGGTTCAAGGCATTCATTTAATAGGATTGCAGACAGCAGCGACAACCTCATTTCTTTTCAAAATCTGAACAAAATCATTTCCTTGAACAAGGAAAAAAACCAAGTTACGGTTGAAGGTGGAATCAAGTACGGGGAACTCTGCGCCTACCTTCATCAAAATGGATATGGCCTCCATAACCTCGCTTCTCTTCCGCATATCTCTGTTGCCGGGACGATAGCCACAGCCACACATGGTTCGGGGGTGGATAACGGCAACCTTTCCACGGGAGTTGCTGCCATCGAGTTTGTCAACGCCAAAGGTGAGTTGGTTCAGCTTTCAAAGGAAACAGATTCGGATTTTTTTGGTGCCGTAGTTGGATTGGGAGGATTTGGCCCTGTGACCAAAGTGACTTTGGACCTGCTTCCCACTTTTGAGGTCGCCCAGGTCGTGTACATGGATATGCCGATGACCGCCCTGAAGGACAATTTTCAAGAAATCATGGGTTCGGGGTATAGTGTGAGTTTGTTTCTTGATTGGAAAAGTGACAAGGTCAACGAAGTCTGGGTAAAGCGAAGAGTAGTCCCGGGCGAGGCGTTAGATTTTTCGGAGGAGTTTTTCGGAGCCAAACAGGCAACAGTTCATATACATCCTGTGATGGAAATGTCAGCAGAGAGTTGTTCTGAACAGTTGGCGATACCGGGTCCATGGTATGAGCGCTTGCCACATTTCAAAATGGAATTTCAGCCAAGTGCGGGCAAGGAACTTCAGTCAGAATATTTTGTACCAATGGAAAATGGATATGATGCACTCATGGCAGTGAAGGAAATGGCTGATCAGATCAATCCGCACCTATTTATTTCCGAAATCAGAAGCATCAAAGCAGATGAATTGTGGATGAGTACCTGTTACCAAAGGGATTCGATTGCAATCCATACCACTTGGAAACAGGAAATTCCAGAAGTCATGGCACTATTGCCTCAGATGGAAGCCAAGTTGGAACCGTTTAGTCCAAGACCGCATTGGGCGAAGTTATTTACCATTTCCTCCCAAAAACTCCAAGAGCGGTACCCAAAAATGGGAGAATTCAAATCCCTTCTCGCCAAACACGACCCCGAAGGAAAATTCCGAAACGGGTTTTTGGAGGAACATCTTTATGGCTGATAGAATTGTAAAAAATCAAATCAGTTGGAAAGACAGGCTATATTTCTCCAAAAGCGAAAAAAAGAGGAATTCCCATTTGAGAATTCCTCTTTTTGATTGTTTAAGATTTATCCTTTTTGCCAAGAGCATATTGCACAGGAAGCCTCATCCTTGTCCGTACAATTTCACCTTTGTTTTTTCCCGGAATCCAATTTGGTGATGATTGAATTACTCTTAAGCTTTCTTCATCACAGCCTCCCCCGATTCCTCTCAGAATATTAGCATCACTTACTGATCCATCTTTATTGACAACAAATGTGATATAAACTGTGCCTTCTATCCCTTTTTGTCTAGCCAAAGTAGGGTATGTTAGATTGTTTCTCAAAAAACCATTCCATCCTTCCATTCCTCCAGGGAATTCCGGAACTTCATCCACCACGTCAAAGACTTCATCGCCTGATCCTTGAGCAGAAGTCTCTCCCATTGGGATATCCATTGTTTTTGAAAAAGCCGGATCTTTAGAGCTTTTGCAGGAGATAACAAATACCATCATGGACAATAGAATGATAGCTAACTTGAAATTGTTTATTCTTTTTGATTTTGATGCACAAGTGTTCATTTAGGGAAGGTGTTTGATTGCTTGAAATAGATTTTGTTAGGAGGTGATTTATTGAAATGGTTTATGGACTTTAAGCGATTACCTCTTTATCGCCAAGTTTGAATTTGATAGGAACCCGCATCCTGACGTTGACAATATGTCCACGTTGTTTGCCCGGTGTCCAGTTTGGTGATTCTTTGATGACCCGCAAAGCCTCCTCGTCACAGCCAGCACCAATACCTCTGATCAACTCTGCATTTTCGACAGACCCGTCTTTTCTGATTTCAAAGACGACATAGACCGTACCTTCGATTCCCATTTCTTTGGCTTGTTCGGGATATTTGAGGTGGTTCATCAGGAATTCATTCCAAGCTTCCATTCCTCCGGGAAAAGAAGGGGATTCTTCGACGATATCGAATATCTCATTGGTTTCAATGGTTTTGCTGGTAACTTCACCATTTTCCAGTACTACTTTCTCGTCGTATCCCTGAAAGTCACAGGATAAAAATACGATCATCAGTCCCATTAGAGGGAGGGCAGTGAGAAGACTGCTTTTGTAATTTGGGGTGGAATTGTTTGCTTTCATCTTGTGGTTAGTATATATGGTTGATTTATTTTGAAAATCTGATTTGATTTTTGGGTTAGGATTTAACCCAACTTAAACCTTATTGGTAACCTCATCCTGACATTTACCAATCTTCCTCTTTGTTTTCCCGGAATCCAATTTGGAGAAGCTGCTATTACACGCATCGCTTCCTCATCACAACCCACTCCGATTCCTCTTAACAATTCGATATTGTGCACACTGCCATCGGTTCTGATTTCAAACACGGCGTAGACAGTTCCCTCAATTCCCATACTTCGGGCCTGCTTGGGATATTTGAGGTTCTTTCTCAAGAAATCATTCCATGCTTCCATTCCTCCGGGAAACTCCGGTGACTCTTCCACGACATCGAAAACTTCTTCTGCTTCCAAAACCTTTAAGTTCAGATTTTCAGGAATTACATTTTGGTTTTCCAAAGGAATATCCATCGCTGTGGGGAATGAATCTTCTTTGATTTTTTCACAGGCAAAAACAAAAACCATCAATCCCAAAAGCGGCAGTGCAAGCAAAAACCTTCCTTTATGTACCAACCCGGATTTGTTGGCATTCATCATCAGGATTCTTTTTTTGAGCTGAAACTGGTTGAAGTTGTTCACAAACTGCTGTTCTTTTTTGGTGACAGTCAGGTTAAAAAGCAACTGTGCATATTCCTTTTTGGGATGGATATTGATCACTTTGGTGTCCGCCTGAAATTCATGGACTTCATGGATACTTGATTCAAAAGCTTTGATAAGCGGGTGAAACCAGAAAATCGCTTTGCTTACCTGCACAAAAATCAGGTCCAATGTATGGAGCTTGGAAGCATGCTCAGATTCGTGGAGAATGATCAGTTCCTGGGCTTTATTTCCTGCCTGATATTCCGGCAAAAGGATGTAGCTGAAGAATGAAGAAGGTGGAAATTTCGGGTTTACGACGATAGTCAACCCATTGTGACTGAATTTTTCTGAGGACCTGATCAAACTGAAAGTTTTGATAATCCCTGTTGCCAACCGTGCGGCAGTCCAAAGGAATCCGGCGCCATAAAGACAGATTGCCGCATAAATCAGAATGGATTTTGCCGATATCCCTTCCTCAGGAGTCAGGGCAAATTCCGGTAGATAATAAGTGAATAAATCTGGATTTAATCCTGAAACTGAACTTTGGTTCAGCTCAAAGGAAAGTAGAGGAAGTACCAATGCCGATCCCAAAGAACCCAAAAGATATGCCCTGTTCCATCCAAAAAATGTGAGTTTGGAAAGAAACGCGATGTAGAAGGCGTATAGCAAGAGCAGGATGATGCTGCCTTCCAAGAGGTAGTTGAACAATGTGTTCATGGCTGAGAAGAGTTACCCATACTTTCAATCAATTTTTGAAGTTCTTCCATATCTTTTTCAGATAACCCTTTTTCCTTGACCATAAAGGACAAAACATTCTCAACCGAGCCGTCAAAATAATCCTCCACCAATTCATTGAAGCTATTTTTGCGGTAGTCAGATTGGGAAATGGTGGGAAAATACTCAAGAATTTTGCCATAAGACTTGTGGTCGAGAAAGCCTTTTTTTTCAAGTAGCTTGATGTTGGAGGCGAGTGTCGTGTAGGGGGGCTTTGGATCGGGCAGTTCATTCAGAATATCCCTTACCAAGGCACGCTTCAGCTTCCAAAATATCCGCATCAGCGTTTCTTCGTATTTTGTCAATGTTTCCATAAAATAAAAGTAAAAGAAAGTTTTTAGACTTCCTACGAAAAAATCGTAATTCTACGAAAAAATAGAAATAGCTTTACAGTTGAGGTTTAAACAACTATAACCATCCCATAAAAAATTGGGTCAATTTAAATTTAAAAATATTTTTTGGAAGATTTTTATTTGATTTTACGGGATCAAACAATGCCTATTTTACGGAAGTTTGTCAAAGTCTATTTTTGGGATAGAATTGGTTTTTTCCTTGCTAAATTGAGTATTCAAAGGGCTGGGTGGATTGAAAAATCCTCCGTTCTGTAAATAAAATTCTCCATCCCTTATTCCTCCCCCAAAGTCCAAGCGATAATTTCTCTTTGCGATATCATCACCTGTAAAATTGGCAGTAGTCAATTCCGTGAACTCTCCGTCATTGTCAATAAGCCACTGATTGGTATAAGTAACGCTTCGTTTTTTATACCCCATATTCTGATCAAAATTTTCAAGAAATGAATGGGGGTTGTTATACCAAGTATTGGTTTTTGGTCTCAAAAAACTTGCAATCAGCCTCCATTCCCCAATTTGGGGATCCATAAAATAGGCGGTAAAAATAGTATTGCCTTTCCCGTCAGGTTCTGCTGAATTTAAAAATTTGTAAGTCTGACCTGCTTTCCAGTTATATACCAAAAAACTTTGTCCGCCTGATCCCTCATTTCCAAATTCGCCTGTGTAAACATTAGGTCCCTTTCGTATCAATTTGATTTTTTCATTATCTGGGATTTCATCGGGATTGTCAGTTTGGAATGGGCTCCAAACTGAAAACAATATCCTTCTTTCACTTTCCGAATTGACCTGTAATCCAAAGTAGCCTTCCCTAAAACCATTTGCCATAAAATATGATCCTATGGGATCCTGACCCGGAGGAACCGTCATTTCATTATAAAACCATTTGAAATTCTTCTCAAAAGGAACTTGGAATGAAAGATGAACTGAAGGACCTCTCCGACCCCAATAAAACCTATTGTCAATGTTATCTTTTACAAAATCCAGACCAAGAGTTCCTTCAAATCCTATTTGGAAACTTTTTATCAAAGCAAAATTTTCCCCTTGTTTACCGACACCTTTCAATGATATTTTTTGATATCCCTGATCAAAATTTACAAGGCCAATTTCAGCTTTTGATTGATTGGGAAGAATGCTGATTTCTTTTGTTTGAACACCCGTAGTCACCCTGATTTTACTGTTTGAGGTAGTATTTTCAAGAGAAAAGCTTAAAAAAACTGTTTTTGCTGTCTGAAAATAAATGTAAGTTTCAAAAACAGTTTCGGGGTATTGCCAGGAAATAATCCCTTCATCGGTGATGTTTTCTTTGATATCTCCGCTTACTTGAAAGGTATTTCCTCCTATGGGAACATTTATGGTGTTGGGAAATTTTACCATATCAGGGGCCATCAGATCTTCTTTACAGGAGGAAAAGAAGGTCAGTAACAATAAAATGAACACTTCCATTTTTTTCATCAGTTTAATAAAATTTTATAGTCTTTTTAGGTCCTGATTTTAGAATTTTGGATTAGGCATTTATTCAAATTTGATGTTAAACTTGGGTACACTGCCATTTTAAAAAAAATGTTGATCAATCTTTTTTCAATAATTTTCCCAATCCTGATTCTGCCGACCAAGCCTGTATATGGGTAGGATTCTCCTGATATCTCAAAATATAAGAATCCCGGTGAAAGATCAAATCAACAGATTCAATGCTGTTTTCAAAAAGTTTTGGCATGGTTTCACCTTCCATGACAGGTACTGCCTCCAATAGAATAGGCTTGTCTGTTCCGCCATAAAACACTTCTGCCAAGTTCAAGTCATTTGATAAAACCACATAAGACACTTTGGCAGAATCCGTTGCACCCGTGCTTGGGTCGTAAGAAATAAAGGATGTTCCTGATTCAAATATCCTGATGCATTCCTGTTTGGCTTCCGACCATGTATATCCGGCCGACCCAATACATCCATTTGGGTCCCTGTCACTGCCCAGCAAAATTTCTTTGCTGTTTTGGTTTGCTTCCTGCGCATTTTTTGAGCAAAACAATATGGGAATTAGGAGGATAAGATAAAATGACACGTAAGTCCTCATCTATTTTGGGTTTTGGGAAGTTTGCAATTACAGTTAGTGCTATTCCAAAGATCGGATAAAAAAATTAATTTGAACCCATTGGTTTTTTATATCTGTTGTGAAAATTAGGGGATTCGGATTTTTAATTTTTTTCCGAAAAAGGTTCTTTTTACTCATTCATCTCTTGGCAGCCTTTTCCTTATTCTGATTCATTTACTATGGGTGTTTAGGGTTCAAAAAACTCCATCATTTCATTGAACAACCTGCTAGACAGTGGGATATACATCATGTCTCGGATTGATTTATGTCATGTTTTTTTGGGGTTTGATGTGGTAATATCGTGCATCAATAAACAAAAAACCTATGGATCAAACTTCCAGATTTACCTCATTGCAAACAGGCAGCTTGGTGCTGCTTCGATTGCTGATCGGTTGGCACTTTTTGTACGAAGGTGTCATTAAATTATACAGTCCCTCCTGGACAGCAAAAGGATACTTGCTCAGTGCGAGTTTTATGGAGTCTTTTTTCAGGTGGATGGCAAGTGATGCCATCATTCCTATTATCGATACGCTCAATATCGGCGCTCTACTCCTAGTAGGATTTAGCCTGATCATCGGATTCAAGACCAATTGGGCCAGTATCATAGGGATTGGATTGTTGTTACTATACTATTTGGCACATCCGCCATTCCCCGGATATCCTCAAGGACCAAGCGAGGGAAGCTATTGGCTGGTCAACAAAAACCTCATTGAGGCCGCGGCGCTCTTTGTAATCTATTTATTCCCTACCCAATATGCCTTCGGTTTGGCTAAGCTTTTTGCCAAGCAGAAGACAGTATTGACTAACCCAATAAACTGAAGCACATGGCAACTGACAAGAATTTATTCAAAGGCTTCTCCAGAAGGGAGTGGCTCAAAATACTCGGAGGTATTCCGATTTTTGGTGCAGTATGGACAGCAGGTTTCAGGTCTAATGAAAAGGCATTGAGCGAGCGTAATCTCTTGCTCGAAACCCTTAACATCAAAGCTTCAGCACCACCTGCCTCAGGCCCTATGACCGGGGAACCGCTACGGGTTGGCCTGATTGGGTTTGGGATAAGAGGCGAGCAACTGATGCGGTCTTTGGGTTTTGCTAGCACAGAATGGATCGATGACATGGCCAAATCCGCTGCAGAAAATCCTGATGACAAAAGATTGGCTGAATTTCAGGCACAAGAAAGCCTCAACGTCAAACTGACGGCCATCTGCGATATTTTTGACGTGAGGGCAAAAAAGGCATTGAAATCATTCAATACCAAAGAGAACCCCTGCAAGCGCTACAAGACACATTTGGAATTATTCAACAGCGGTGAGGTGGATGCAGTCATCATTGCGACACCGGACCATTGGCATGCACCGATGGCTATTGCCGCCATTGAGGCGGGCCTACATGTATATGTTGAAAAACCCATGACCCATACCATTCAGGAGACTTACGACCTGAGGGAGGCTTGCCGTAAAAACCCGGATATCAAATTTGCGGTCGGCCATCAGCACCGCCAAACCCAGAGTTTTCTGACCGCACAGGATGCCATAGCGAAAAATACCTTGGGCCATGTGTCTTTGGTCGTGACGGCTACCAACAGAAACGACGACAACGGTGCCTGGCAATATGACATCCATCCGGACGCTTCTACCGAGACCATTGATTGGGATGCCTTCTTAGGTACCGCTCCCCAAATTCCATTCAATGCCGAACATTTTTTCCGATGGAGAAAGTGGTGGGCTTATGGTTCAGGTTTGTCAGGGGATTTATTGACACATGACTATGATAGGATTAATTGTGTTTTGAAAATGGGAATTCCCAAATACATCACAGGTTCCGGAGGAGTTTACACCCACAGGGACGGAAGAAATGTTCCTGATGTGATGCAGATCAATATGGATTTTCCGGAATTCAGTACCGGTACGAGTCAGACCCCCGGCAAAGAAAAAGGGATGACCTTGGTCTACAGTGCTACTTTGGGCAATCAATTTGATCGAGGCACGATATTGATGGGACACGATGCTTCCATGGAGTTGGGCAATATGGTCACGATCTATGCCGATCCAAGGTCCACCAAGTACAAAGACTTGATCAAAGAAAACAGGGTAGATCCATCCGTGCCGATCTACCAATACGACCCAAGTGCCAATGGCGTAGATGCGGTCACTTCCGCCACAGCCAAATATTTTGCCAACAAGGGTTTGCTTTGGACTTATAGGGATGGCAAAAGAGTGGACTCAACTTTCCTTCACCTCAGAGAATGGATGAGCTGTATCCGCAACGGCGGTAATCCAAGTTGTGGGATCACTGAAGGATTTGAAGAAGCCATCACAGCGCATATGGGCGGCCTATCTTACAAAATCGGCAGACGAATAGAATGGGATGCCGAGAATGAACAAATCATCGCCCTACCCGGAGAAAACCTTGATGAAATCCTTCTCAACAATGACGATGTTTTCATTTCTTGAAAAACGGGATTTTGAAAATTTCCTTTAGAAAAAAGGGGTTGTCCGTAAATGGCAACCCTTTTTTTATGAGCTACCCTTTGACCCAAATAGTATAAAAATTTTAGTTTAAGAAAAATTAGATTTACTTTAAGCTGGTCAATTCAAATTTTGAATTTTCATTGGATATTCTGGAAATTATAAAGTTTGGCTTTAATGAAACTTGGGATAAAGTAGGAAATGAGAGTATTCATTGGAATGAAATAGAAGAATTCCCAATAAAATTAGATATCTGAAATTTAAAGGATTCGATATGTTTAAAAGGAAGATCCTGGAGATTTTGAAAAGTTGATAATGATGAGATAAAAAAGATGAAAGCAAGAGATTTACTTTTATACCATACCGAAGATCAGAAAGTTAACGTATCTGTTTATTTTCAAAACGGGAGTTTTTGGCTGACACAAAAGGCCATGGCAGAGTTGTTTGGCGTAAATGTACCTGCCGTGAGCAAGCACCTTAAAAATATATTTGACACAAAAGAATTAGATATTGATTCAGTTGTTTCCATTTTGGAAATAACTGCCTCAGATAGTAAAACATATTCCACCAAATTTTATCGGCTTGAGGCAATCTTGGCAGTAGGATATCGTGTGAATTCAGTCCAAGCTACCGATTTTCGGAAATGGGCCACACAAACCCTCAATGAGTTTATTATTAAAGGATTTTTGTTAGATGATGACAGACTCAAACAAGGCAAGAATTTTGGGCAGGATTTTTTTGATGAATTACTGGAACGAATTCGCGAGATTAGAGCCAGTGAACGCAGATTTTACCAAAAAATCACTGATTTGTATTCCTTGAGCACAGATTATGACAAAGAAAGCCAACAGACCAAAGACTTTTTTGCGGCTGTTCAAAATAAGTTACACTGGGCAATTACCGGTAAAACCGCTGCTGAAATTATTTATACAGAAGCTGATGCAACAAAACTATATATGGGTTTGAAAACTTGGAAAGCTGCTCCTGAAGGGAAAATAATGAAAAGTGATGTGGTAGTTGCCAAAAATTATCTTGCACACCAGCATATATCACAGTTAAATAGAATCGTTTCGGCTTATTTAGATTTGGCAGAAAACAATGCACAAAGAGGAATCGCCTTCAATATGTTGCAATGGACATCTTTTCTGGATAGGTTTTTAGAACTTTCCAATTATCCCATTTTAAGGGATAAAGGAAAAGTATCCATGCTTGAAGCGAAGCTAAAGGCGGAAGGGGAATATGATAAATTTAGGGTTGTTCAAGATCAGAATTACGAAAGTGATTTTGATAAAGAGATAAAAAAGCTAAAATCCTAAGGATTATCTATCAACGCATCTTACATGTTTGATTGTTTTACATAAGAATCAGGTTTTTTTTCCATAAAAGTCCAATTCTCCTAAGCAAAAGGCTTATCAATCGCCGGACTCGGAGCGCTGAAGAACTTGGGGCCTGAAGCAGACATGTAAAAACAATCCTCCACCCTGACGCCAAACTCACCCACGATGTAAATCCCGGGCTCATTGCTGAAACACATTCCTTCCTGAAGTGGGGTTTTGTTGCCACGCACCAGATTGGTCCATTCGTGGACATCAAGGCCGATCCCGTGCCCAAGCCGGTGGCTGAAATATTTGTAATCAGGTCCAAATCCACCTTTGCTGACAATTCCCCTTGCCACAGCATCCATTTGCTCACAGGTAGTCCCCTGTTGTGCAGCAAGTTCTATCGCTTTTTGCTGTGCCTCCCTTGCGATATTCCATACCTCCGTATGTCGGGCTGTTGGTTTTCCAAAAACAATCGTCCGGCTGATGTCTGAGGTATATCCTTCTATTTTACAGCCGCCGTCGGCCAAAACAAGGTCGCCTTCTTTGAGTCTCTGTGGGGTACTGCTTCCATGGGGGAATGCAGACCATTCCCCAAAATTAGCACCTATCGAGCCTTTTGCTCCCAAAACCAGATGCGCCTCGGTGGCAACCCTGCTGAAATCCGCTTGGGTCATGCCTTCATAAAGCGAATCAAAAAGTACTTGGTAGGCAGCAATCGTGATGTCATTGGCTTTTTGCATCAGGGCAATTTCAGCGGGCGATTTATACATCCTGCATCCCGCAGTGATAGGATCTGCAAGGACAAAATTCAGTCTTGAGCTTTCTTTTTTGATGCCATCATATAGGAAAAACCTCGAACGCTCTTCAATTCCGACAGTCTGATTGGGAGTGCCTTTGTCCTTCAAGATTCCCGCAACCACCTGATAAGGGCTTTCATGCTCTTCCCAAGTGCGTATGTCGGAACCGAATTTTACCAATTCAGTCACTTTGTCTTCTTCAAACTTTGGACATACATAAGCGATATCACCTTTGGCGGGAATAATTGCCGCTACCATCCTTTCTGAAAGGAAAAAATCGAAATCCAAAAAGTAAGCCATACTTGTCCCCGGTTCGAGAAATAGCGCATCTATTTTGTTAGCCATCATCAGACTTTGTGCTTTGGCTATCCTGCCCAATCTTTCCTCACGACTGATGGGAACAATATCCGCGGTCATGGGCTTTAACCCTTTCAAAGCCTTTGGAAAATCTTTTTCCTGGCTGTTTGCAAAACTTAATGAAGGGATAGCCAGGCCGGGGGCCAATGAGGCGAGTTTGAGGAAATTGCGTCTGTTGAATGTCATATAGATGAGGCTATTAAATTCTCACTAAAATAGGCTTTGATTTTGGAATATTGCAATCAAGTTGGTTCAAATAAATGATCGCCTCTTGGGATTCGTACCATTTTTTAGCTACGAGACCAACAATCGATTGAATTTCGGTTTAATTTGAGCCTTCCAAACAAACCTGTTATGCTCCGACTTATTGAAAACGCCAAAATGTTTGCAACCAAGTGCGCCATTGTGGACCAATCTGATTCTTATTCTTTTCAAGACCTTTTGAACAGGAGTGAAGTGATTGCCTTGCATCTCCTGCAGGGAAAAGAGGACCTTGGCCAAATGCGGATTGCCTTTATGATAGCGCCGGGGTTTGATTATGTGGCGGTGCAGTGGGGCATTTGGCGGGCAGGAGGCATAGCGGTACCGCTTTGTGTCACTTATCCTTTGCCTTCCCTCCAATATGTGGTGGAAGATACGGTTGCAGAAATGATCATTTGCGGACCGGAATATGAAGATATCCTGTCTCCTTTTTCTATGATGCCCAATGTCCGATTTATAAGAATGTCAGGTTTATCTAAAAATGAATCCGGGAATTTACCTGAAATAGAAAACCAAAGAGGCGCGATGATTCTCTACACCAGCGGGACGACAAGTCTTCCCAAGGGAGTCCTGACCACCCATGTGAATATCGAGGCACAGGTCAGTACCTTGGTAGATGCCTGGCAATGGAGTTCTTCGGATTACACCCTTTCGATCCTGCCCCTGCACCATGTACACGGCATTATCAACGTCAATTCATGTGCGCTTTGGTCTGGGGCGACGGTAGAGTTTTTACCAAATTTTGATGCCAAAAAGGTGTTCGAAATTTTCATGGAAGGCAAGGTCAATGTTTTAATGGCGGTTCCCACCATCTATTTCAAGTTGATCGCTTACTATGAAAACCTTTCTCAGACTGAGCAAATGAAGGTTACGGAAAGATTGAAGGAATTCAGGCTGATGGTATCGGGTTCGGCGGCGTTGCCGGTATCAGTGATGGAGAAGTGGCACGGCATCTCGGGACATTACTTGCTCGAAAGATACGGCATGACCGAAATCGGCATGGCCATCAGCAATCCCTATGAGAGTACACGGCGTGCGGGTTATATAGGAATGCCACTCAAGGGAGTGGAGGTCAGACTTTGTGATGAGGCCGACAGGGTAATTCCATCGGACCAACCCGGTGAAATCCAGGTCATGGGCGGCAATGTTTTCAAAGAATATTGGGGCAAACCCGAAGCTACAGCAAAAGCATTCACATCTGATGGTTGGTTCAAAACCGGAGATATTGCCGTCGTGGAAGATGGGTATTTCAAGATCCTCGGAAGGGACTCGGTGGATATCATCAAATCCGGAGGATACAAAATCTCCGCCTTGGAAATCGAGGAAGTCCTTCGGAAATATCCGGGTGTCAAGGATTGTGGGGTGGTAGGAATTCCAGATGAGGAATGGGGGGAATTGGTAGCAGCCGCTTTGGTGACAGAAAAAGATATAGATGTAAGTGTCCTGAATGCTTGGATAAGGGAAAGGATGCCTGCCTACAAAACACCGAGAAAGTACCTTGTTGTGGAAGATTTACCGCGAAATGCGATGGGGAAAGTCACCAAAAATGAATTGAAAAAGCTATTTTAACCTGAAAACATGAAAATAATTTACGGAGTCGCCCTTTTGGCACTTTCCTATTTGATCGGGCAGTGGTTGGGTGAGTTTTTTGGAAACCTACTCGGCATCAATGCCAATGTCGGGGGAGTAGGATTTGCGATGATCATCTTGATGGTCTTGAAGGAATGGTTTATCAAAAACAGTTGGATGAGTCCTGATATAGATTCCGGCATAGAATTTTGGAACAAAATGTATATCCCCGTGGTCATTGCGATGGCGGCAAGCCTCAATGTCAAATCCGCAGTTTCGACAGGTACTTTGGCCATTGTTGCAGGGGCAATTCCTGTGGTTGTTTCTTTTTTTGTTTTCCCCATGATTCTCAAAAATTTTCATAAAAACTGAGATGGATATATTTCTGAATTTGGTGGGAAAAAACGGCCTTATTTTTGGCTTTTTGGTGATTGGGATCATTGTGGCCTTTTCTGAGCTTTTTTCTAAAAAAGTATTGAACTCCAAAATTCCGGGATCGGCAATTGCCATTTTCTTAGGCCTGGTTCTCGGCTATGTGGGTGGGGTATTTTCAGGAGGTGAAAAAGGATTGGCCGACATTGCCATTTTCAAGGGAGTCGGGATCCTGGGCGGCGCCATGTTCCGGGACTTTGCGATCGTTGCAACTGCTATCGGAGCTAGTTTTTATTTGGTACGGAAGGCGGGTTTGTTGGGCATGATTTCTTTGTTTTTTGGTATTGGGCTTTTCTTCTTCATGGGGGTTTTGCTCGCCTATGCATGGGGATATCGGGATGCAGCAAGTCTCTGTACAATTGGTGCGGGAGCTTGTACCTACATTGTAGGCCCTGTGACCGGTGCGGCGGTGGGGGCAAGTTCGGAGGTGATTGCGCTGAGCATTGCTGCAGGCGTGGTCAAGACCATCGCGGTAACCATCATTACGCCAATTGCTGCCAATAAAATAGGACTGAACAGCCCGGAATCAGCCATGGCATTTGGTGGATTGATGGGGACATCGAGTGGCGTAGCTGCCGGATTGGCTGCAACAGATCCGAAGTTGGTGCCCTACGGCGCGGTGACCGCGACTTTCTACACGGGATTGGGTTGCCTGATTTGTCCTTCGCTGTTTTATATTTTGTTGGAAATGATTTTTTGAAAAAAGATGACAATCAAAGAAGTTTCTATAGACCAAATTCTCCCTATCCGCCAACAGGTCATGTGGCCCGATAAGCCCATTGATTTTGTCCGGGTTCCTGAAGATGAAAATGGGATCCACTTTGGGTTGTTTGTGCAGGAGAATCTGATTTCGGTAGTTTCGGTTTTTATCCACGGGCAGGAAGCCCAATTCAGAAAGTTTGCCACCTTGGAACAGTTTCAGGAAAAAGGACACGGATCAAAACTCCTTCAGTACATTTTTGATTTTTTGGAAGAAAAAAACATCAGCCGAATCTGGTGCAATGCAAGGATTTCAAAAGCCGCTTATTATCAAAAATTCGGAATGACCACCACGGCAGCCACTTTTGAAAAAGAAGGGATGGAATATGTGGTGATGGAAAGGATTTGAGAAAGGCAAGATTTTTGATTTTATCCAAAAAAAATTTTCACCGATTTTTGATTTTTTTACCAAAAAACAGTGGATGTACATTCATTTTCCGCAACCGTTATAGATCGGTTAAAAAGCGGGATTTGGGTTTGGTACTTCCTCAAAAAACGCTGTTTAAGTGCTGTTTAGCCATTTCATCGTTTTTCATACGATGAATTTTTAGAAGATTATTTTTCTATTTTAGAATTCCCAAAATGGGGTCTCCTCATTTTGGGATAGAAACTCAAAGTTACCTGACCCAATTAACCTCCCTTGTATGAGTAAACCACGTCTTTCCTTTCAACAGATCATCAATATGAATGTCGGCTTTTTTGGCATTCAATACAGCTTTGGATTGCAGCAGAGTGCAGTCAACCCGATCTATGACATGCTTGGGGCTCAACCGCATGAAATCCCCATCCTGAACCTTGCCGGACCGATGACAGGATTGCTCATACAGCCGATCATCGGAGCTTTGAGTGACAGGACTTGGAGCCCAAGATTTGGCAGAAGGAAGCCTTTCTTCTTCATAGGCGCAGTTTTTTGTAGCATCTGTCTCTTTCTTTATCCGTTCAGCAGTTCGCTTTGGATGGCAGCAGGCTTGCTTTGGGTCTTGGATGCAGCCAACAATACCGCGATGGAACCTTACCGTGCATTGATTGCTGACAAACTTCCCGAAGAACAATATGCTACAGGATTTCTTTCCCAAAGTTTCTTTACCGGATTGGGGATAACCCTCGCCAATATTTCGCTATTTATCTTTCAGATGTACATTCCGGGAACTGCCGGTTCTCTCCCAGTTTGGGTGTATGCCTCCTTCTTTTTAGGTTCAATCTGTTCGATTACCTCTGTGGGATGGAGTATTTACAAAACCCCCGAAATCCCTCCCACTGAGCAGGAATTACTGGTTTTGAATGAGAAAAACAAAGGGCTTCCGCATCCTGCCATCCAGTTTTTCCTCTCCTTGATTACCTCCTTATTGGTGTATATTCTCTTTACCCTGCTTTTGATTCCTTCGATTTTTGACAGGACTTTGATTCCTCGTCTGATTACCTCGATGGAGAAAAATAAATATTCACGTATCCTTTTCGGCGAAAATCTGGAAATCATCCACTCTGTCGTCGACATGCCTTCGGTGATGTGGAAGCTTGCCTTGGTGTACCTTTTCCAATGGTATGCGCTCTTTGTCTATTGGCAGAATGCTGCAAAAAGCATCGCCCAATCGGTCTGGAAAACTTCTCCTGCAGCCGATATGAAGTTGTTTGAAGAAGCAGTGGGATGGACCGGTCTGGTCAATGGCTGGTATAATGTCGTCACCTTTATGTCTGCTTTCGCCTTGGTTGGCGTAGCTAAAAAATTCGGCCCACGCAAAGTCCATTTCATCTGCCTGATTCTGGCGGGACTTGGCTTGCTGGCTTTCCCTCATATAGAAAACAAATATGCCCTGCTCGTTCCCATGACCGGATTTGGTATCGCCTGGGCGAGCATGATGGGAATACCTTACCTGCTTGTGGTCAATGAAATCCCCAAAGAACGATATGGAGTCTACATGGGAATCATCAACATGATGATCGTGATTCCGATGATCCTGCAGACCTTGAGTTTTGGATTTATATCAAAATATTTCCTCAGCAACGATCCCGGGGTTGCCATTACTTTTGCCGGGGCATTGTTGCTTTTGGCAGCATTGGCCACTTTGAGAATCAAAGAAACCCATGATATCGATACCGCATCAGCCCCGATGGGAGGCGGACATTGATACAGATGCTGTTTTCTATTACTTAATCAAAAAGAAAAAATACCCTTTTCCATGGCCACAGACCATTCATTGACAGACTTCATCCGAAATATTCTTTCCGCCAACGAGCTTGAATTATCCATCAAAGACAAAGCTTTTATTGCGCGGCTGAATGCCGGAATAGCTTCCATCACCCACTTATACTATCAGATTTACAGCACCCATCCCAAAAAGGATGAACTCTTTGAGCAATTGATAGCGACTCTGGTGAGGGCCTATCAATCCCGCGAAAAAGACCTTCGCAAAAGGGATGAAGAAAAAGCCAAGAAAGGTCATTGGTTTTTGAGCAATGAACTTGTCGGTATGAGTCTTTATGTAGACCGTTTTGCGGGGAATCTGCCGCTGCTTAAAACCAAACTTCCCTACTTGGAGGAACTCGGGGTAAACTTCCTGCACCTGATGCCGCTATTTGAAAGCCCTGATGGCGAAAGTGATGGTGGATATGCTGTTTCGGATTTCCGAAAGGTGGATAAGAAGTTTGGCACATTGGAGGATTTGATTGGGTTGAGAAAAGAAATGCAGAAAAAGGGGATGTACATGATGCTGGACATTGTCCTCAACCACACTTCCCACAGGCATGAATGGGCCGAAAAAGCCAAATCCGGAGATCCTTATTACCAGGATTTCTTTTACATGTTTGACAACAGGTGGATTCCGAATCAGTATGAGGAGAAGATGCCGGAGATTTTCCCCGAAGCTGCACCCGGCAATTTTACCTATGTGGAGGAATGCCAAAAATGGGTCATGACGGTTTTCCATAATTACCAATGGGATCTCAATTACATGAATCCTCTGGTCTTTAGGGAAATGTTGGACAACGTCCTGTTTTATGCCAACCTCGGCGTGGATGTGCTGCGGGTGGATGCACCGGCATTTATCTGGAAAGAAACAGGAACCACTTCTCAAAATCTCCCTCAGGTACATACACTCCTACAGTTGATCAAGGAATGCGTTCTCGTGGCCGCTCATGGAATGGCGATATTGGGAGAAGCCATTGTCGCACCAAAGGAGATCATCAAATACTTTGGGACAGGGGATTACACTGCAAAGGAATGTGATTTTGCCTACAACGCCACCCATATGGCGGTGCAGTGGGACATGCTTGCCACCGGCGAAACCGACGTGATGCTTGCCGCCCAACATGCGATTTTGGAAAAACCATTTGGAACCTCCTGGATATCCTATACCCGATGTCACGATGATATCGGGATGGGATATGAAGATTATATGATTGAAATGACTGGTAAAACACCCTTCAGGCACCGCAGGTATTTGATGGATTATTATTCTGGAAACCTTCCCGGCACCCCTGCTAGAGGAGCACTATTTTCTTTCAATCCCAAAACCGGCGATGCCAGAATCAGCGGCACCTTGGCTTCTTTGTGTGGGCTTGAAAAATCACTGTATGAAAATGATTCCTACGGACAAGATATTTCCATCCAAAAAATCATCCTCATGCAGGGGCATTCCCTATTTCTTGGCGGCTTGCCGATGCTGTACTATGGGGATGAAATCGGGTACACCAATGATTACAGCTTCAGTGATGATCCGGGAAAAAGCTACGACAACAGGTGGCTGCACAGGCCTTTGATTGATTGGGAAAAAGTAGCAAGAAGAAATGAAGAAGGAACGGTCGAAAACAGGATTTTTTCCCAAATGCAGGCATTGATTAAAATCCGGAAGAACCTGCCTGTGATCGGAGATTACAAAAACCTCACTTGGATATCGCCACACAACATCCACATAGCGGCTTTTTTAAGATCTTTTGAAGGAAAGTCATTTTATGGGGTTTTCAATTTCAGCGACAAATACCAAAACCTGACTTGGTATGCATTTAGAGAAAAGGGAGATTCACCTGAATCACTCTTCGATCATTGGTCACAGAAAGAAATTCAGGTAGGTCCTGACCATGAATACCTATGGCTTGAGCCTTATCAATTTTGTTTGTTGGAGCCAAGACAGTAGGGGTGGGATTTTGTGATTTAGGTTTTTTGCAATTGTATTTGTTTAAAAGTAGTGAAACAGTATAAGGGAGTCTGAAAAATCCCACTGATCAAAAATCAATACTTTCGGGTTTTTTAAAATAATATATTGCTTAGAAATGATAGGAGAGAATATCTTTCTTATTCATTTCAAGCCTATTTGATAAACCTAATTTCAGACCTTACTTTGAATCCGCACCTGAAGCAATCAAAAACCCGATCCAAGGTTTTGGTTTTCATCATTACCTCGATTTTCTTTTTATTCTTTTCTTCCCTTCAAGCACAGCAGGGAAGCAAAGGTAAGGTGACAGGAAAAATCACAGATGCCAATTCAGGTAATCCCCTTTCTTTTGCTACAGTAGCCATTTACAAAAGTCCCGAGCAGCTTGTCGAGGGAAATATCACGGATGACAAAGGCGAATTCACCATCGATATTCCTTTTGGAACATACTACGCTTTGGTTGAATTTATGGGTTTTGAGCCTTTCAAAAGTCCTGAATTCCAAGTTTCAAAAGAGCAGCCGGTATACCGTTTTGAATCTCTTAAGCTCAGTACGACCATGAGCGACCTGTCGGAGGTAGTAGTGGAAGGTGAAAAGGCTTTTATGGAACTTGCTTTGGACAAAAGGGTATTCAACGTCGGTGAGGACCTTGCCAATTCCGGTCGGACGACAGCTGATATTCTGATGAACTTGCCTTCGGTGTCGGTGGATACGGAAGGAAACGTCAGCCTGAGAGGATCCGGAAATGTGCGGATCTTAATCGATGGGAAGCCTTCAGGTTTGGTCAGTTTCAAAGGCAGCCGTGGCCTGCAGCAACTTCCTGCGAGTATGGTCGAAAGTGTCGAGGTCATTACCAATCCCTCAGCAAAGTATGAGGCCGAAGGGATGGCGGGCGTGATCAATATCATTCTGAAAAAAGACAACAACCAAGGCTTCAACGGTTCTTTTGAAGCAACTGTGGGCGATCCGCTCAATCTTGGATTGGCTGCCAACCTGAATTACAGGCACAAGAAAATCAATTGGTTTGTCAATTATGGCTTGGCCAAAAGACGACAGCTTCGTAATGGAACATTATTTCAGGAAGCGTTTGGGGGAGATACCCTTTTTATTTCTGATCAATCCACCTCAGGTGTAGTCAATAGTCTGAACAACAATATCCGGGTGGGATTGGATTACTATTTCAATGAAAAAAGCATCCTGACAGGTTCGTATCTATGGAGAAGAAGTGATGCGCACAGGATCACCGATATCAGGTATGACGATTACATTTTTTCTAAAGACAATCTCCAGAGCTACAGCAAAAGAAGGCAGGACGAGACCGAAATGGAACCCAATTCGGAGATTATTGTCAGCTACAAGCGATCCTTTGAGCAGAAAGGTCATGAGTTTGTGGCGGCCTTTAGTTATTTGGACTATTGGGAAAATTCCGATCAGCTGTTTACCGAGGATACTTTTTCTCCCGAGGGAGTGATGGACCCAAGCCAATCTTTGGTGCAGACTTCCGTCAATGATGAGTTTGAAAAGCAATACCTTATCCAGATCGATTACACCAAACCAATTGGCACGGGTGGAGGAAAGTTTGAAACCGGATTGAGAAGCAGTTTCAGGAATATGGAGAATGACTTTATTGTGGAGGAGCAAAATGAAAACGGTGATTTTTTCCCTATTCCATGGCTGGATAACATCTTTCTATACGAAGAAAATATCCACGCCATCTACGGCATTCTTGGAAATAAGTCTAACAAGTTTAGCTACCAAGGAGGTTTGCGTGCGGAATTGACAGATGTGACAACAATTTTGGTCAAAACCAATGAAGTCAACCCTAGAAATTATATCAACCTATTCCCAAGTGCACACCTTACTTATAATATCAACAAAGAGGATGCCATGCAGCTAAGCTACAGCAGGAGGGTGAGAAGGCCTGTTTACAATGATTTGAGTCCGTTTGTGACTTTTTCAGATGCAAGGAATTTCTTCAGTGGAAATCCGGACCTTGAACCCGAATTTACCGATGCTTTTGAATTGGGCCATATCAAGTATTTTGAGAAAGGATCACTCTTCTCGACCGTGTATTACCGTGATACCAAAGACAAAATCGACAGGATCAGGACAGTCGATAACCAAGGAAATGCCATTACCATCACAGAAAACCTCAATTCCGAAAGGGCTTACGGGATTGAATTTACGACCGATTATGCCATTTTCCCTTGGTGGAAGGCAGATATTAATTTCAACTTTTTCCATGCCAGAATAGACGGAAGCAATGTTCAGGACGACTTTGTGGCAACGACATACTCATGGTATGCACGACAGAATTCCAGGTTTGTTTTTGGGAAAGGATATGATATCCAACTGAGAGCAAATTATCAGGCAAGACAAAAAATAGCACAGGGAGTGAGGAAATCTATCTATTTTATAGATCTGTCAGGTAGCAAAGATGTGTTGAAAGGGAGGGGAAAATTGATTTTGACCGTTGCGGATATTTTGAATACCCGCCGGGACAGGTATATCCTCGAAGGAACAGGTTTTGTTACCACGGGTGATTTCCAAAATGTGGTCAGGCAGATCAATCTGACCTTAAATTATAGAATCAAATAGGTCACATCTTTCTCGTTCTTTTTTCCAGTTTTCCGATTTTTTCCTGAAACTGAATTTTCAGTTCATCGATAAAGGTTAGAGGATTTTCGTAGGTTTTAAGGACATGGTAGAGGTAGTTAGATTCAAGCTGTATGAGTTGTCTGGTCAAGGCTTCTTTTTTTGAAAGCAAAGATGCCATTCTGATTTTTAGATTTACAGCAGGCATTTCTAATTCCCGGTTTGCTAAAGTTGGATGTACGAGAATGATGTTTTGGTAAAAGTAAAGCAATGCCTCGAGATCTCCGTTTTTATATATTTCGTTTAGTTGAGAAGTAAGCTCGGTCGCGGACCTCACATCAACCTGATCCCGGTTTGGTCCGAGTTTGTCGGGATGAATCTGCACAACGGCTTCTTTGTAGAGGCGCTTCAGTTCTTGCTTTTCATCTTCGCTTGATTCGGAAGTAAATTTCTTGGCAGGTTTTGGTGAAAGTACCTGGACAGGTTCCTTATAATTTTTCCCCCGCTTCTTTTGCTCCAGCCTTTTGGCCTTCTTGAATTGCTGTTTTTCCTTTACTTTCTGGTTTAGTGAGCCCAGGCGGAAAATGAGTTGATTAAGGTTCAGTCGAATATCATTTTCAAAGGTTCCGATTTCGGCTTTGATGGCAGTGACATTGTCTTCGAGATCGGCAATTTCAGAGGCTAACTTTTGGATGTAATCTTTATTCTTGGGAGAATCTTTTTTGGTTAAATCACTCATTTTTTTGTTTCCTGAAATTTGACCCGATGAATAAATGTTTGATTGAAATTTGGGAATAATTTTCGGTAAAAAGTCAGTCAACGACTGTAGATGACAAAAAAATATACTTTTTTTTAATTTTTTTTTTGAGCTGAATTTCCTGAAATCAGAAGATTTGTGAAAAACCCCGAATTTTTGTTTTGTCACTTTTTTGGAATTCATCCCAAGTACTTTGCACTTTATGCCCCTAGTGCTCAAAATCGACATTTTATTAAAAATTAATTTGAATGATTTCCTTTTTCCATAGAGCTTTTTTGATAATATTTCGGAGGACAAGATTCTTGTTTAAATATTATTTTTTCCAAACTATCTATGTACTTTAGCCCAATAAATGATCTATCTGTCATTGTTTGGCAAGTCACCCGAAGTGCCAATAGTGGGAAATTAGCCTAAAAGCCCCTAGTAAAAACTCGACTCAGATTTAATGGAAATCCCTGTCAGAGTTGTCTGTTTTAGTTAATAAATTTCTACTCTTAAAAGATTGTTCATGAAGCAATTTTGCAAACAATCTGTATTGCTGATAGTCCTGATTATCTCATGGTTTCAGGTCCAGGCATCTTCAGATTTTTTACATGCCCATATTTATCCTTCCTTTTCTGAAGAAAAAATGGAGGAGGGAGGGGATGCGCTTTCAGGTACCAACAATATTAATCCAAAAACCAATGGAGCGGTTGAAGCAGTTGCAGGTTTGGAAGTGTTCAAGGTTTCAAATGTTATTATTGTTCAGGCAGGTGGAGAGATCCTCTACACCATCAATGTTTTGAATAATGGGCCTGATGCTGCCACAAATGTTTCAGTAACAGATGTTCTTCCCACAGGGACATCTTTCGTATCTGCTACCAATGGAGGAACATTTCAATCAGGTACTGTGACTTGGGAGTTTCCTACTATAGCTCCGGGAGAAACTGTGGAATTGGCAGTCCGGGTATTGGTCAACCTTGGAGTCACTGAAGGAACTATACTGGTAAACAAAGCAGAAGCTTCAAGTACCGATGATCCAGATTCACCCAAGATATCCAACAATGCAGAAGTGACGGTTCTCCAAGGTATCAAACCGATTATTGAAATTACAAAAACTGCACCATCTGGAACTGTCAGGTTGGGGGACACCATCACATATACTATCAGGGTTTCAAATTCAGGTAATGCATTTGCCACCGGTGTAGCAATTTCTGATGTGCTTCCAACAGGAACTACCTTTGTGTCTACCAATAGAGGGGGAGTACATTCCAATGGGACTGTCAACTGGTCCATTGGCCTACTTTCTCCAGGTCAGACGATTGAGATCACTTTGGTGGTGTTGGTAAATGGTAGTTTTGTCGGTGGTGAAGTCATCAGTAATGTGGCTACAGCAGTCAGTCCTTCTGATCCGACGACACCCAAAAATTCGGCGCCTAGCCAGGTCATTGTAGAAGAAGTAAAACCAGAACTGGAAGTAACCAAAAAAGCAAATGCACCGACTGTATTTGCGGGTGAATTTATCTCTTATACCATTGAAGTTACAAATTCTGGTACTGCCCCCGCCACCAATGTTACCATTACAGACATATTACCGGCGGGAACATTTTTTATCTCAGCAGATAATTCAGTGACACATAATGCGGGTACAGTCACCTGGACTCTGGGAACAATCAATCCTGGAGTAACGGTACAGGTTAACCTCGTAGTTCAGGTTGGACTGACGGTTCCAAATGGAACTGTGATCATCAATGGAGTTACTGTTCAAAGCCCGGATGTGGCTGCACCTGTACTTAACCAACCTGATCCTGAAAATGAAGTTACTGTCGTTTCATTACCTGAATTGACTGTTCTCAAATCAGCTGAGGCTCCAAAAGTAAGCCCAGGAAATACCATAACTTACACCATTACGGTTTTTAATTTGGGAACGGCCGATGCAAAGGATGTGGTCGTAACAGATATTTTGCCTGTAGGTACCACATTTTTAAGTGCTGACAGCGGTGGAACACACTCTAATGGCACTGTCACATGGACGATTGCTGATCTGCCAATTGGGGAACAGGTGGAGTTGAAACTCACGGTCACTGCTAATGAGGATCTCACCGATGGAACACAAATCAGTAATGTGGCATCTGCAGTAAGCCCCGCGGATCCTTCCAATATAAGTAACTCGGATCCAAGTGTGGTTACAGTTGAGGTCATCGCTCCGGTTTTGGACATCACCAAAATTCCTGCTTCTTTTTCCGTAAATGCAGGCGAGAATATCACTTATACAATTTCTGTCCGAAATACAGGCAATGCCCCTGCGACTAATTTGGTAGTGACTGACCCCTTGCCTGCCAATACCACTTTTGTTTCTGCCGATAACGGTGGAACACTTACAGCAGGTCTGGTTACTTGGAATTTAGGCACTTTAAATCCTGGGAATACAATAGATTTGGTTTTGGTAGTAAAGGTGGATCCAAGTGTTGCGGCCGGTACCAAAATCAAAAATATTGCAACTGCTGACAGCCCGGACAACCTTGAAGGACCTATTGAAAGCAGTGCTGATCCAAGCTTTGAGGTTACGGTTGAAAATTTGGCCACGCTTGAAATTTCCAAATCGGCAGATAGAACAACAATCAGATCAGGTCAAAATATCACCTACACAATTTCAGTGATAAACAACGGTCCAAGTGACGCCCTAGGGGTATTTGTGAATGACACACTTCCTGCAGGAACTACCTTTGTAAGTGCTAACAATGGTGGGGGTTTTGCTAACGGGATAGTTGCATGGTCTTTGGGGACAATTAAATCAGGAGAACAAATCAACCTGCAGGTGACAGTCGCTTCTGCTGCTGCACTCCCGGATGCCACTGTCATCAGTAATGTGGCAACTGTAAACAGCATTTCAGATCCTACCGGAACAAAGACATCTCCGCCAAGCTTGGTGACCATTGACAATAGCTCTCCGATCTTGGAGATCACCAAAACGCCTGATTCAACCACTGCCACAGCAGGAGACGAAATTATATACACAATTACAGTCAGCAATACCGGGAATGCCCCTGCGACCAATGTCGTGGTTACAGACCTGTTGCCGGCAGGGACTACCTTCATCGCTACAGGCAATGGTGGAACCCATTCTGCAGGTGTGGTAACATGGTTTTTAGGAACAATTACACCGGGAGAATCTATTGTTTTGGTTTTGGCAGTAAAAGTTGGAGAAGATGTATTGGCAGGCACCAAGATCCAAAACATTGCAGAAGCAGATAGCCCTGATGATTTCAATGATCCTGTTGAAAGCAGTTCAGATCCTGCCTTAGAAGTTGAGATTACCACTCTTGCCGAACTGACAATAACCAAAGTTACCCCGGTTTCTGAAGTATTGGCAGGCGGAGAGATAGTGTACACCATTTCTGTGCAGAACAACGGCCCAAGTACTGCAAGGAATGTCAACGTGACCGACGCATTGCCAGCGCAAACAAGATTTGTCAGTGCAGATAACGGAGGGGTTCATTCCAATGGTCTTGTTTCTTGGACAATACCCACCATCAATGTAGGGCAAACTTTTGATCTTTTACTCACAGTAACGGCTTTAGAAAATCTTACCGATGGTCAGGTGATTTCCAATATTGCCTCTGCGACTTCACCGACAGATCCTGATGGTCCAAGGATTTCCGAACCAAGTATTGTTACTATAAATAATTCACTTGAAGATACGGAAGTAACTGTTTCCAAAGACGTCTCTGTCACTTCAGCCTCGCCCGGCGATATGGTAGAGTATACCATAGTACTGACCAACATTGGGGATTTTGATGCCAAAGACTTAGTGGTCACTGATACTATCCCCGATGGACTGATGCCATTGTCTGCCTCAAACCAGGGTGTAATTGAAAACAACATTGTTACTTGGAATATTCCTTTGATCCTTGCAGGTGAATCGCTGACATTGACCATTTCTGTGATGGTCACTCTGGAAGAGGGCTCTATCATCAATGAAGTCCAGGTGCAGGGTACAAATTTTGAGGATGCAGTAGCAGAATCTCCCGCTCTGATATTGAATCAGGTAGATCTCCAACTTACTAAGGAGGTTTCTGCCAATGTAATTGCCACAGGCAGTTCTTTTAGGTATAAGCTCACAGTCGAAAACACCAGTGATACCAAGGCAACCCGTGTGGTCCTAACCGATACTTTACCTGCTGGAGTCAAATACGAAAACGCAACAGCATCCAAAGGAACAGTGAGTTTTGATATTGCTGAAAATGCAGTCGTACTTGAAGTAGATGAGATGCTTCCAAACGAAAAAGTCACCCTTGAAATTGAGGTTAAGGCCGAATCTATAGGAGAAATTACAAATACCGCACAGGTAGTTTCCAATGAAATGGATACAAACATGGCTGATAATTCGGACAGTGTTTTGCACCGTCAATTAGATTTCTCAATACCAAATGCATTTTCACCAAATGGAGATGGTATCAATGAAGAATGGGTAGTCAAGGGTCTTTTGGATATTTATCCGAACAACAGGTTGGTAATTGTTAACCGCTTGGGAGTGGAGGTATTCAGAACCAACAATTATAAGAATGATTGGAACGGTCAAGGGGTAGGCGAGGGTACCTATTTCTACCAGTTAACCTTGTCCGGACAGGATGGTAGAGAGGAAGTTTTCACCGGTTATCTTACCGTAATTAAGTAGCGTTATGAAAAAATTAACCGTTATATTTTTCTTTATGATGGCTGTTTCCCAACATCTGCTTGGGCAGCAGGTGCCACAATTTAGCCAGTACATGTTCAATCCATTGTTCATCAATCCTGCCTATACCGGCTACAAAGAGCAGCTTTACCTTCAGACTTACTATAGGAAACAATGGACAGGTGTGGAAGGAAGTCCTGAGACTTTTGCCATCGGTGCAGACGGCTACTTGCCTGAGTCTAGAATAGGAGTCGGTGTCGTAGGTGTTTCTGATAGGATCGGGGCACAGCGCACCAATGCAGTATATGGTAATATTGCCTATCACTTGCATATTGCACAATCCAGTTACCTGAGTTTTGGAATCGGATTGGGGTACATTGGGTCAATGATTGACGGAACATTACTCTCGACAGGCAATCCAAATGACCCCAGCATACCAGCGGTAAAAAATCAAGTATCTTATCCTGATCTCAAATTGGGGATGTTTTACTATGATGACACCAAGTTCTTTGGAGTGGCGGTCGACAATATGATCACACCGATGAATGAATCAGGCAGTACAGATATTTTTGTAGAGCCAAGGACACATTTTTACCTTACAGGTGGTGGTTTAGTAGAATTATCTCCTGATATTGCATTGCGCCCTACTTTCATGATGATTGAAGATTTCAATGCACCTTCAAGACTTGATTTGACCGCTTCTGTGGTCTACAAAGAAAAATTTTGGTTTGGGACTACCTACAGGACAGCACTTGATTATGCAAATAGAGCAACGTCTGACAATTTGAAAAAAGGAACGGCAGTAGTTTTCCTGTTTGAGTTTTTTGTCAAAAAAGGACTCAGAATAGGCTACGCATATGATCATAATATCACAGGTTTTGATGTCAGGAATTTTTCCACTCACGATATATCTATCGGGTATATGTTTGCCCCAAGCCTCGTAAGGGTGGTTTCTCCCAGACACTTTTAAATAACAATGCCATGAACAAAAGATATCTACATCTCCTATTTTTAGCCCCGATTATAGTTGGGACATCCTGCTCCTCGTACAACAGTAGTATTAAAAGAGCCAACCAACAACTTGAACTGTACAATTTCAAAGATGCTTCCTACGAATTTGGGGAAGCTTGGGAAAAGAAAGAAGACAGTGAAACTGCCCGAGGGTTAGCCTATTCCAATTACAAAATGAGGGACTTTGGAAAAGCAGCTGCTTGGTACAGTTATCTGTCTGACAAAGAAGAACTTACGACTGATGATTCCTATAGATATGCAGAATCGCTGATTGCCAATGCCAAGTTTGATGAGTCAGCCAAGGTATTGGACAAGATGATTCTTAAAAATGGAGACATAAGTAAGGATGCCAAGTGGATGATGCTGCGTAAATCTGCAGGCGAGGCCAAAGCCATCTTGAATACGCCGACAAAGTTTCAGGTTAAGCCTCTGAAGTCATTGAATACTTCTTTTTCTGAATTTGGTCTTACCATCGACGAGGGGGTTATTTTCTTTAGTTCCGACAGAATATCTGATAAAAAAGCCGGTGTAGTCATGACCGATAACCTCAAAAACCAAAGATATGGCTGGACAGGAAATGGGTTTTTGACAGTCTATGAAGGTAATTTGAATGAAAAAAATGACGATCTGGAAAATATTGTTGTCTCCAAGGTATTCCAAAACGAAAACCACATCGGACCTGTCCACAAGTCTGGAAGTATGATGTTTTATACCGTGACCGAAGCAGGGAATGAGACTAACAAAAGAGAGGGGAGGCGTTTCGGTACTACACTTTACCCTGAAATTCTTTATAAAGAAAAGAAGGCAGATGGCACATTTGGCGAAGCCAAACCCCTAAGCATTAATTCTTCCCTGAAATACGCGGTCGCAGATCCATTTTGGGACGAGGCCAAAAAGAGACTCTATTTTTCTTCCGACATGCCGGGAGGATTCGGTGGCAGTGATATTTACTACATTGATTATCTCGGAAATGACAAATGGTCCAATGCAATCAACCTGGGAAAAGATATCAATACCTTCGGTAACGACAGGTCGCCCTTTATTTATGATGGCGTCTTTTACTTTTCTTCAGAAGGCTTAGGTGGCTTAGGTGGATTGGACATCTATAAATCCACTATGGTGGGTTCGGCATTTACCCAACCAGAAAACCTTGGGGTTCCTTTCAATTCCAATAAAGATGACTTTTTCTTTTTCAAAGACAAATCGCGTAATGGACAGGTTTTTCTCACCTCTGACAGAAATGGAAGCCGAGGTCTTGATGATATCTATTTTATAGAAGAATTGAAGGAAGAATTTTTCACAGTGACCGGAGTTGTGAAGGACAAAGAAACAGGGGAACCTATCCAAAATACAGTAGTGACGCTGACTGATACCGCTACCGGCATCAATACTTCTGTGGTCAGTGATGAAGAGGGACGGTTTTCTTTTATCCTGCCTCTCAACAACACTTATACCATTGAGACCATTACCTCAGGATATTTTAATCAGATCAAGGAAGGTTTCTCAACCAAGCCTAACCAAAACAACAAACTCGACCTGAATGTATATTCCGAGAAAGTTGCCTTTGACAAAGGAATCAGGATTTTTGACATCTATTATGATTATAACAGTGCCGAGATCAGGTCTGATGCTTCTGTTGAGCTGAGAAAAATCATCGAAGTGATGCGTGATAACCCGCAATTCAGGCTTCAGATGTATTCTCATACTGATTCAAGGGGTAAGGCAGAATACAATGAAAAACTTTCAGAATCCAGAGGTATGTCTGTGGTGAATTACCTGAGTTCTGAGGGTATTGCACAAAGAAGTATAAGGTCCAAAGGAATGGGCGAATCCAAACTTGTAAATGACTGTGTGGATGTTGTCGAGTGTTCTGAAGAAGAGCATCAAAGAAACAGAAGAACGGAATTTGTCATTATGAACGTGGCTTCATTTGAAAAAAATCTTCCTTATGAATCTTTCAAATTTGAGGATCCGGATCAAAAAGAAAGAATCGAGACCCTTGCAGTGCCGGAATTGCAGGCTGTACCGGTCAATGTGGAAATAGTAGTTTCCGAAGAAGAGATAGAAGTAGACCCTGCCATAGAAGGCGCTTATACAGTCGCTCCATCAAACAATTACAACCACTACATCATCATCGAAAGCTGGCAGACCGAATACATGGCAAGCTTGAGGGCTAAGGAACTTTCAGGTACCTACAAAGTCAACGTAATCCCACCTGCCGACGGCACTTCCAATTTCAGACTTTCAGTAGCAGTATATCCAAGCATGGATGAGGCCGCAAGGAATGTCAACAGGTTCAGAAGAGAATTCAATGACGAAACCATCTGGATCTTGGCTTATTGATAAAAGAGGGCAAAATGACCGATGTCCAAAGATGGATGTCAGGTGCCTTTAAGCATCCGTACTTGCCTATAACAAATCTAGCCTTACAGTAAAAGATAGCTTTAATCAGGCTTTTGAATTGAAACACAAATTCCCGCAGTTTCCGAATCTAAAAATGGGATTTGGAAACTGCGGGATTTTTAATTTGGGAGGGGTAGTAGTTTCACGACATCCAAACATTCATGTAAGTAATGATACTCCAATCTCCATTCAGTTTTCTTGCAATTACGATGTCACCGCTTCCTGAAAGTCCGTTTGAATGTCTTCCAATATAAAAGCACGCATAATTGTCACTGTATGTTATTTTGGAAAACTCAAATACGCCATGAGACCCTGGATGTTTCTTATAAAACTTTCTCCATCCTTTTTCAATTTTTCTACCAAAAAGAGTATTGAAGTAATTTTCAAACTGTCTTTTTGTTATTGTTGTTACAGGAGGATTTAAATTGAATTTATTTTTATCTAGAATCGGAGTCTCGTAAAACTCTTTTTCCAATGATCTTATTGCATCACTTATTCGGGCGTCATTTAACAGTCTAATTTTCAAAGTGTCGTAGCGTAAAAAGGTGTTAATTTGTTGCTCGTCCTCGTTAAGGAACTCTTTTCCGTAGACAGAAGCTTGATTTTCATCTGGGATAAACTTATTTATTACAATAACCTGAGTTGTCTTTTTGTCATATTTGATTCCTTCATTTATAAAATCATTGATTGCTAATGAATAGAGCTGATAATCCAAGGGCGTTTGTCCAAAAGACAGATTCGTTAGTAGTACAAGTAAAATTGTTAGTCGTGTCATCTTTAAACTTTTTAAGGGAACAAGGTTGCAGATATATCTGAATTAACTAAACATAAAACTAATACTCTAAATATCCAATCCGTCAATTTGATTTTTTATTGGGTCGCATTCTCCAGATTTTAACAAAATTAAAAAAGCCAGGTTCTCACCTGACTTTCATTGCTCAGTAAAATTTCCCGCAGTTCCCGGTATCCACAGAAACAAAATCTGTTTAGATTCGGAGACTGCGGGATTTTTTATGGTTAAAAAGGAAAGGTCTTTATTTACTTTAATTGCTGGATCTACTTTGACAATGGATAGTCAGCAATAAGTAGTTCCGGAGAGAGATTAAGCCTGTGGGTAAGGTTTCGGATCATTTCAAGAGTTAATTTTCGCTTTCTCCCTAATATTTCGGAAACCCTGTTTTTACCTCCGATCTCCGCTACCAAATCAATCTGTTTGAGGTGCATCTCTTCCATCCGAATCTTGATGGCCTCAATCGGGTCGGGGACTTCTATCGGAAAGGTTTTCTTTTCATATTCATCAATGATCAAACCTAAAATATCAGCTTCGTCACTTTGAGGGCTGCCAATCGGGGAGTCAAAAATCACCTCAAGTCTTTTTAACGCATTTTGATAATCTGTTTCGGTTTTTATTGGTTTCAGATCCATGTCATTTAATGTTTAAATATTGTTTGCATCAATCGTGTCATAATCGGCGTGAGTTCCAATGAACCTGATGAAAATCCATTGTTTCTCAAAGTTGAATTTAGCGATAAGCCGGTAAGTATTTCCTTTAACGTTGAAAACAATCCTGCTGTCTTTCAATATACTGGCATTAGCGTAACTTTTTTTGACCTCGTTTGGGTTTTTCCAAGTACTTCGCAAAGCGGTGTCATACCAAGTTTTCAAGTATTGCTCTGAATCAGGATGTTTTTCCCAAAATTGCCTTAAGGTACTTTTAGCAAAGATTCTTTCCATTATGACTTATCTATGTTGCAAAGATAAAAAAAATACCCAAATTGGGAACCTCTTGGTTGGTATTTTAAATATCTGTATATCTTGGAGTTAATGGAGTGGTCGAGGGGAAAACTCCACGGTACTTACTTTAAAAACGATTCAGCTTTTCTTGTCAGTCAGTTTGGTGAATCCATACATACTTTCCGTTTAAAAAAGTTAAAAGGCCTCCTCCCACTTCTTCTTTTCCTAATGCAATTGACGGATTTTGAAGATTAACAACTTTGCTTCCTAAAACATCACCGTCTTTGGTGAAGGTAGTTTCACTTGTAACTCTGTCTTCAACAAGTCCCCAATAATCAACCCAATCAAATTCTGTCAAATGTGCGATTGGTTTCCCAAAGCCAATCCTAATTTGTTCATTTGTTTTACCATGTATGAAAATTATTCCTGAAGTTCCGCTTTCTTTTTTATACAATACTTTATCTATATTTCCGTCACCATCAAAGTCAGCCGTTATTTTGTCCCTCAAATTGAATAAGGTTGCTTTTTCAAAACCACTTAAATATTGACTTAGGTAGGCTTCGTCGCTTTGATTCACAACTGTTGATTTTTGTTGTACATTAATATTATTGTCTTTTGTAATCGTGTCAGTATCTGACAAAGTCAATATGTCAGAAACAGATGTTGTCTCTGTTTTTGAATGTTTGCAACCAAAAAAAATTAAAAAGGTCAATAGGTAAATTATCTGTTTCATTGTCGATTTTTGAGCTGAAAACCAATTTTTGCTTTCCAAATTTATTATGGAAAAACCCCAATAAAACTAATCTATTTTTTAAAACTTCAAATTATCTCATGAGCTTATTTTTTGATTAAAGGCTATTGACTGAAAAGGTGCTGGGAAATGCCTTTAAGGATTACCTCAGATTTTGAAAAAATAAAAAAAAGCCAGGTTCTCACCTGACTTTCATTTCTCCGATTTAGCATTTTGAATTTAAACCCCACCAAACAAACTCTGAAGTTCAAAAGAAGCTGCTTTTCAGTAGACAGTTGGGGACCTTTATCGATCGCAAAGTTTTTGGAAGATTTGTGTGCCGAAAGAATATCTGCGGTAATTAGAGAGGAATAACATTGGATTAATGTTCATATTTCCAATCGATTAGCGGTGTGGGCTTGTTGTCCAGTTATCAAATGTCATTTCAAATTTGATTTCCTTTGTTCCGTGTGTTCCAACTTCTTTCCAACCTGCTTTTCTGTAGAATTTTTCTGCTCTCGTATCAAAACCTGTTCCTAGCCAAACTTTTTCTTTTGTCTGGGTAAAATACCAGTCCAGCATTGTCTTGTGTAATATTTGTCCAATTCCTTTTCTCTCAAATTTAGGGTCTAAAAATAAAGCCCAAATGTTATTCTCTTTCAAGTCAACTATTGCAAATCCAACAATTTGTTTCTCAATTTCACAAACCCAGCCTTTCCCTCTTACTGTAATAAATGCTTCACAATCCTTGTCTGTCACTAAACCAGGATTAGACAAAGTGTTTTCTTTGACAGAATTTCTTACGATTTGAATCTGTTTTATGTCATTAATCCTAGCTTCTCTAATTTTCATAATTTAATTTGTCTGGCAGTCAGTTCTTATAAATTACCCACTTGCTAATTTTTCAATTAGTCTATCTAGATTTAAACAATAGTGTGATATCGTGCTTTTTTTTTATGCAATGTTATCCGATTAAAAATATGGATTCGTTGGTCAGCATCATTATTTAATCACGTGTGGCTACATCTGGTTTTTCAATATCAACTGTACGGTATGGTACCAATAATAGAAGGCTGATTTATCCGGTTGCCTTTTTAGTCCCATCAGAAAGTTCCAATCCTGATCTTCAATAATCATGTCTTTAATGTCCTGACCTTCGTAAAAGGGAATTGGAGACAGATCATTGACCAATATTTTGGCTGCCAAATAAGCAATTCGTGCTGATGCCGCTACCGCATCATCAATCCTAAAATTCCCAGCCATTAAGAAACCGGTACCAAAAGCGAAGATCCCTTTTTGCAACTCTTTGAATTTGGCTTTTCCTTCAACAGTGCCTCGGTCACGCTTGGCTAGGATGATGCAAGTATCAATCGTGTCTTGTAAAACTATTTTTGGGGTGAGTTCAACTCCTGGATTTTCATCTTTCCTGTATGCGATTTCATGCTTTGCAAACACCAAGAAACTGGCAGCCACCACTTCTATGCTTTGAATGCTCTCGAATAATTTACTCAGGTCGAAAAGCTGTTTGCATATCTCCATGGAGAACGGCTGCTTGTCTTTACCCTTGAAGTAGGGTATTCCGATTGTGTTTGGTGCAAATGCAGTCAATTTATCCCCTGTGATTGAATCAACAGATGGCATGGTAACCATTGTCTCTTTTTCCGTTTCAATCCATTTGGAAATTACAGGCTTTTCAACCAATTCCGGATAGATCGAATTCTCAATGAGCACATCCAACAGAATGGTTCCAGACCCTTGTCTGCCTGAATTAAATTTGAACTTATAATGCGCTTTGGGCACTCCGGGCTTGTAGCTGCGATGTTCGTCTAATTCAAATCCTGTGAAATGGGAAGTTTCAACAACCTTTTGCAAAATGCGATCCAGTTCTTCCCGGTCTGTCTTGCAAATAATATCAATATCAATAGAAAATCGGTTTCCTTCTTCTAATAAAAGCACCAAGCTCGTACCCCCCTTAAAAACGAACTCAAGTCCATTACTTTTCAAACGCTCCAGTAAATGCAGCGCATAGATCATCTTTTCCAAAATGATTTTATCAATAAGCTTGTGTTCTTTTTGTTTCTTAAATCCCTCTAACCATTCATCTGTAAAACAATGTTCCTTTATCATTGGATAATTTCTTTTACAAGGTGGTACATGTGATTTGTCAAAAATTGCTTGATATCTTGTTCTTTTTCCCTACGTTTCCCGTAACTGAAGAGTCTAGTGAAATTGATATCATAGTTATTTAAAGCGTTTTCGTAGATGTGTATCAATTCCGATCCTTGCAGATAGTTGAACAGCTTTGCTTCTGCAAATATGTCCACCAAAATTTTCTCTAGCTGCGGAGTATAAAACTCCATCCTTTTCTCTGTTCTCTTTGAAATAGGGGAGCGAGTGATCAATTTTTTGATGACTACCGGGTAGTGGCTTTCAGCTATATAAAAATCGATGACTTTGTCATCAGGGTTGAGGTATAGCTCATTTTTTGATGAGCCTTTTAACTCATAGTACAAAGATTCAATGAACTCCTTTTCTATTTCAATTAGGATAATTCTTCTGCTTGCTTGGTGTTGTGAAAACTCATTGAGCCAATTCGTTTCCCAAATACAGTATTTGGCATCCTCAAATTTTTCCGATATTCTTTTTGCGAGTTTGAGAAGCTCAGATGATATTTCCGGGTGATATGTGGGTTTGTAAGAAATTACGTAGAGACCTCTCTTTAGCGGTTTGATGATGTTCCTGTCTTTTAGGTCAAAGATTCTCCACCCAAAGGTTCCTTCTTTAAGATCGGGTTCATAATAACGATAGAATTCTAAGAGCTCTTCTCGGGTAAAATTCTCTTTACCTTTAAATTCTTCAATCAAGGTTTTTTCTATAATCTTTGGCATTTCCGTTCAAAATTATGCCAAATATATAGAATTTTGGTTAATATTGGATATCAAAAAAACGCCAGTGAAATAGAATACTGGCAAATTTTTGAAACAGCAGAGATTCATTAAACAAAAAAAGCCGGGCATTCACCCGGCTTCTGATTAACCACTTATTATTTTTTCAATTTGTCTATCAACATAATAAACAAAACCAAATAAGCTCTGAAGTTCAAAAGAAGCCACAGTCGACTGTGGACCATGGTCTGTCAAACTCTTTCAATCCTCCACCAAAGTGAAAACCATCTGACGGAATTTCCAGCCTGTTTCCTCGCTGATTTGTTGGGTTTGTTTCATGAGGATACCGATGATTTTTTCCTCCGGATCGGCAAAGTATTGGGTATTGAAATAGCCTCCCCAATCGAATGTCCCTACACTTCCTGCACCACCTTCGGCGATTCCTTTTTCATTGACCACACCAAAAGCCAACCCGTAATTCTTTCCTCCGCCCCAAAGATCTCCAATCTGATTTTGCATCATGGTTTCGATGGTAGTTCGGCTGAGGGTTCTGACGCCGTTGAGTTCGCCGCCATTGAGGTACATCTGAAGGAATGTGGCATAATCCTTAGCAGTGCTGGAAAGTCCTGCCCCTCCCGAAAAGAATCTCTTTGCACCTGTGATTGGGTAATTGGGATCATAGAAGGTAGTCGGAAATCCTTCCCATTTGCCATTGGTTTTCCGATGGATGGTAACCAATCTTGAGGCTTTTGCCTCAGGAAGGTAAAACCAGGTATCCTGCATGCCCAAAGGCTCAAATAAGCGCTCTCTCAAAAACTGATCGAATGGCTTGCCTGACACGATTTCTACCAAATATCCCAATACATCCAATCCTTCGGAGTAGGTATATTTCTCGCCCGGATTGTGGTGGAGTGGCAGTTTGGCCAACTTCTTCACATTATCCCCGATGCTGATATTTTGGGTGGTGTAGAGGTCGATGATCCCGGCCTTGTTGTATATCATCCGCATCCGCTCGTCTCCATCGATCACACCATAACCCAAACCTGAAGTATGGGTCAGCAGGTGGCGGATGGTGATTTCCTTATTGGCGGCAACAGCCGTGTAGGAAGTGTCGCCATAGCGGAAATTCTGCAAAACCTGTGAGTTTTTGAATTCAGGGATAAATTTCGATATCGGATCGTCCAACCTGAATTTTCCTTCTTCCCAAAGCACCATGACCGCGGTGGAGGTAATGGCTTTTGTCTGAGAGGCAATCCTAAAAATCGCATCTTTCTGCATGGCTTTGCCGGATTCTACATCTGCAAATCCTTTCGCAGAGTGGTAGACGATTTTACCATTGCGGACGATGAGCGCTACCAAGCCGGGTAATTCTTCATTTTTGATGGACTCCTCCAACATAGCATCCAATTTCTTTAGGCGCTCGGGAGATATTCCCACACTTTGTGGAGTAGCTTCAGAGAGGGGAGGAGATTTTTTGATGGAGGGAGTTTGGGCCAATAGGCTTGAACTGACCAAAAAGCAGAGTAAGAATGGTAAGATTGATCTTGGGTTGATGTTCATAGGAATGGGTTTGAAAATGAATTTTTAAGATAATCAAAAAGTCTATTTTATGCTGTCAATAATATTTGTAGGGTAGTTATTTATGTTTAAAATGTTTTTTGAAAGAAGCTCCAATTTTCAAAAAAATATAAATACCAGAATTAAATGCAAATTTCCATTCTTGATGGATCAGGTTAAACAGTCGTCAGTTTTAATAGCTACTTTTTTTCTTGACAAAAAAAGTAGCCAAAAAAGTCAAGACGGCGGAATCCTATCCACTGTCTCGTCCTGAAAATGGTTGACACTTTTGTTGTTTGAAATTAGTTATTGTTTCAATTTCTAAAGAGTTTCTAT
>NZ_JAKZAM010000025.1 GCF_022538055.1 Cognataquiflexum nitidum
GGTGTCTGCGGTATCTGCGGGAAATATTAAACCACAATAGGAACAAAGAAAACAGAAGAACCTACGTTTTCACCTTCTCCCAAACCTTGGCAGGCATCGCAGTGAACAATTAGGAATTGATTGAGGAAAACAAAAAGCAGTAGGACTTTCATTTCTGCGGTATCTGCGGGAAATATTAAACCACAATAGGGACAAAGAAAACAGAAGAACCTACGTTTTCACCTTCCACCAAACCTTGGCAGGCATCGCAGTGAACAATTAGGAATTGATTGGGGAAAACAAAAAGCAGTAGGGCTTTCAATTCTGCGGTGTCTGCGGTATCTGCGGGAAATATTAAACCACAATAGGAACAAAGAAAACAGAAGAACCTACGTTTTCACATTCTACCAAACCTTGGCAGGCATCGCAGTGAACAATTAGGAATTGATTGAGGAAAGTAAAAAGCAGTAGGGCTTTCATTTCTGCGGTGTCTGCGGTATCTGCGGGAAATATTAAACCACAATAGGAACAAAGAAAACAGAAGAACCTACGTTTTCACCTTCTCCCAAACCTTGGCAGGCATCGCAGTGAACAATTAGGAATTGATTGGGGAAAACAAAAAGCAGTAGGACTTTCATTTCTGCGGTGTCTGCGCCATCTGCGGGAAATAATAAACCACAATAGGGACAAAGAAAACAGAAGAACCTACGTTTTCACCTTCTCACAAACCTTGGCAGGCATCGCAGTGAACAATTAGGAATTGATTGGAGAAAACAAAAAGCAGTAGGGCTTTCATTTCTGCGGTGTCTGCGCCATCTGCGGGAAATAATAAACCACAATAGGAACAAAGAAAACAGAAGAACCTATGTTTTCACCTTCTCCAATGTCTTAGTGGTGAAAAATTAGGAGTGGATTGGGGAAAACAAAAAGCAGTAGGGCTTTCATTTCTGCGGTGTCTGCGGTATCTGCGGGAAATATTAAACCACAATAGGAACAAAGAAAACAGAAGAACCTACGTTTTCACCTTCCACCAAACCTTGGCAGGCATCGCAGTGAACAATTAGGAGTAGAATGGAGAAAACAAAAAGCAGTAGGACTTTCATTTCTGCGATGTCTGCGCCATCTGCGGGAAATAATAAACCACAATAGGGACAAAGAAAACAGAAGAACCTACGTTTTCACCTTCTCCTATGTCTTAGCGGTGAAAAATTAGGAGTGGATTGGGGAAAACAAAAAGCAGTAGGGCTTTCATTTCTGCGGTGTCTGCGGTATCTGCGGGAAATATTAAACCACAATAGGAACAAAGAAAACAGAAGAACCTACGTTTTCACCTTCCACCAAACCTTGGCAGGCATCGCAGTGAACAATTAGGAGTAGAATGGAGAAAACAAAAAGCAGTAGGACTTTCATTTCTGCGATGTCTGCGGGAAAAAATTAATGCCGGCAAAGGAAAAGGCTAATTTAAGAAGCTTTGGTCAATAAGACCTAAATATACCGGCAATATGAATTGCAAGCTTGCAAACAAAACTCAGGCATAGGGAATTGAAATACCTTTGCCTTTAAATCTCAATATTACTATGGAACAACTTACTGGAATATCCTTTAGACTTGAAAGCATCAAGGATAAGCTCAAAACAGAATTTATTGGTTTGGATGAAATAATTGATCAATTTATTCAGGCCGTCAATCCCTGGTGCTGCATGGCAGACAGTCAGAAAAGTCCTCTTGTAGTCAATTTATGGGGTTTGACCGGAGTAGGAAAGACTTCCTTGGTAAAGCGATTCTTAAAACTTTGGGACAATGACGAGAGTGTGGTGTCATTTAATATGGGAAGTAAAAATAATGTAAGGGACATGTTAAATTCCATGGAATACATGTACTCACTCAATGGAAAGCCCTCCGTATTTATATTTGATGAATTTCAACATGCCAAAACGATGGTAGATGGGACAAAAGAAATGGAAACCCCTATCGACCGAATGATATGGCAGTTAATGGATAATGGGAAATTTAGTTTTTCTCCCGGTTGGCATGATATCAAATCTCTCAGAAATCTGGTCGTTGGATTGGAAATATGCCTGGAAAGGGGTGTAAAAGTAGTGGGTGGAAAAGTAGTAGAGGGCTGGACTACCTACCAAAACATCATGGCTACCGATGAACCGAGGCACAGGTCTTCCTCAGAGATGGAAGAAAGGGATTTTATCCCCAAGTCAGACATTGAAAATCTTCATGAAATTGTCCGATTAGATTTTCCCTACAGGCCTCTTTTCAGAGATTTTTTATTCCAACTTGACGGACAGGAGTTAGTGGATTATATCAAAAAAGTGGAAAAGAAAGCCTGTGTCACCACTGAATTGGATTTTTCGAAATCGCTGATTTTTGTGTTGGGAAATTTGGATGAGGCGTTTGGTATGAGCGGGATAGTATCGGCAGATCAGGATCCGGACCTGATGTATGAAGATAGTAAAAAAATCACCTTTAGCAATGTGAAAGAGGCTTTGAAAGAGAGGTTTAGGATGGAAGAAATCGCTAGACTTGGAAATATCCATATTATTTATCCTTCCCTTAACAGCCAAGTTTACCGCAGATTTATTGAGCATGAATTACAGGAGATCGCTGCCAGGTTTGAAAATGCCTATCAGTGTCAGTTGGATTTTAGCAGCAGGGTAAATGAAATGCTCTATGAAGAAGGCGTCACAGCTACGCAGGGATTCAGGCCATTACGCTCCAGCATACACTATATTATCGAATCTTCTTTGGTAGATATGCTCCACAGCTGTTATTATGAATATGGCAGCAGGCTATATGTGGACCTTGAGTCAGATGATCTCATCCTTCGGTCTGATGGGATTATAACATCCAAAAAGAGGTTGCATCTTCCTGTCAAAGAAGCCAAAAGGAAAAAACTAAACCCACGTTACACTGCCATAACTGCTGTACACGAAGCAGGTCATGCCCTGGTATATTCTATCCTTTTTGGAAAGTTTCCCAAAAACCTTACAATCACCTCATCAGACCATTTTTCGGGGGGCTTTGTAGAGGGAAATACTTATTATGATTTTGAAGATTATGAATATTTGATCAGAGACGCTGCCGTGCTATTGGCAGGCAAAAAGGCAGAAGAATTGGTTTTCGGAAAAGGCAATAATACTACAGGTTGCGAAACGGACTTAAAGACTGCCACTCGTAGGTTGGTAGGAGCATCTCGAGAGGGTTCGGTTGCAGGATTTGATGCTACATTTGAATCAATAACCAAAGGCAATGGGGTTTTACAGGAAGAAGATGACCGTGTCAAACAATGGGTAAGTTTCCAGTTGCAAAAAGCAACTGACCTAGCAGAAGGCCTACTAGAACAAAACAAAGTAGCTTTCAAAGCAATCGTTGAGCTATTTATTGAAAAAAAGTTTTTGACAGCTGAGCGCCTATCCGAAGGTTTGCAACAAAAAGGAATTGACGTAAAGGTACTTCTCCATTCTTATCCGGCCTTTATGGATTATGATGCAAAACTCAGAGAATTTTTGGAAAATTGAATTCGATGAGTCTCCCTTCCTGGGGATAATTAGTCATAATTTAAAGATTGCTTTATTTAGGACATCAGGACTTCCCAATTTTCGATAAGGTTGAATAAGATTTGAGCTTGACTTATAATCAAAATCTCCTGAATGTGAGTATCCAATCCATGTTATCAACCTCAAAGCTGACAAAACCTTCCTATTATTCCTTCGTGCTTGACCCATTTTACTGTGGTTTGAATGATTTTGAAATGCCCACTTGGAAACAACAAATGCAACTTTGCACCCCTTTGACTGCCACGTTTCCTAAACTTATCTGACAGCCTCTCATAATTAAGAAAGCCCCAAGAAAATCGATTGATCTTCTTGGGGCATTTCATTTGGCTATAAATCAGGTGTACTGTTTAATGCCCTTTTGGTTGAATTTTACTTTGCTTTGAATTCTGCTGAAACCAAAATCGCTGAGGGTTCTCCTGCCACAGCAGGTCTGGTGACGAAATAAACATCATGCTTTTTGCCATCAGTAATTGGCTCAATGGCGATGTTAGTCATTCCTCCTGCGCGTCCTCCGGGACCACCAGGATAAGTCATCAACTTGGTTTCGCCGATTTTCTTACCTGAAGGTGAATCCAATCTGACTTCAATGACAAAACCCTCTTTACTAGGTTCCTGACCACCTCCCAATACTTGGATAGAGGCTACATCAGTCAGGTCAATTCCCTGGAAAGAAAAGGATGCCTCCTTATCAGGAATCATCATTAAGGTCATCCCTCCAAAAGTCATGGTAGAGAAATCAACAAGATTTTTGGCCTGATCCATTCCCATTTTTGGATTCCGGAGGGTTACTGCACTGTTTCCGGTCAAAGGTTTGACACCTTCTCCTCCACGGTCGGTAAAGCTTCCTGAAAGGACAAACACACCATTATCACTCAGGGTTTTTCCTACAATAGGGTCAACAGATCCGGTGGCAGGCAAGGAAGGCTTCTCCACAGCATCTCTGCGTCCGAGCGAAAGGATGTAAGCTACCACTTTTTTGGCGTCCTCATTTTTCAAGTTTGGATTTGCAGGCATCACTGTTTCACCCCAGACACCGCCTCCACCTTTTTGGATTTTATTGACAAGGTAAGCCGTGGCAGCTTCAGGGTTTCTTCTATATTTTCTTGCCACATCAACATAGGCAGGGCCGATCGATGCTTCATCTTCTTTGTGGCAAGTCTTACAAGTCAGAGAACTGATGATACTTTTTCCGGTCATGGCATCTGTCATGATGAGGTGGCCTTTGGCTGCCTCTGCCTGATCCAATCCTGAGATGTAATCTGCTGATAAATATAATGTGGAAAGATCATTACCTGCTTCTGCATCATCCGGATCAGATACAGTGGCGGAATACGCCACTTTTTTGCCAGGGAAATAGAAAGTCTGGTTTCCTTTGATTTGAATGTTGACTATCGGTGCGATATTTCCTGCATAGACAGAAGCAATGGTACTTTTCGCACTCAACTTACCGGGATCACTTACAGTCACCTGTACATCATAATCCCCGACGGCACTGAAAGTATGCGTCAGTTTTGGCTCTGAGGTAGTCACAGTCTCACCGTTTCCAAGATCCCATACAAAACTCATAGGATCATTTTCAGGATCATTGGCCTCTACGGTAAATGTAGCAGTGAAAGGAATGGAACCGGATTTCTGATCAACTGAAATGGACTGAACCACCGGTGTTCTGTTTCCTGCGTTAAAATCGATTCTAGCCAAACCGGAATCTGCATTTTTGGTAAACCAACCATTCCCATATTCCAAGACGTAAATTTTCCCATCAGGACCTACTTCCATGTCTATCAAGGCATTGAATTTGGTCTTGGACATAAAAGGCTCCATTTTGTCAAAGTCACCATTTGGCAACATCGTCACTACTTTGATCCAACCCCTTACCCAATCATACATAAAGAACTTCCCGTCATAGTAGGAAGGATATCTGGTATCGGCAGGATACATGTCTGAGTAATAAACCGGACCTGCCATGGCATTTCTTCCGCCTGTGCCCAACTGTGGAAATTCCGGAGAAACCCCATATGGATACCAAATGAAAGCAGGAGACAAAGGTGCCACTACTTTCACCCCGGTATTGTTTTTGGAATTGTTGGTAGGTTTTTCAGGATCAAAAGGAGTTCCCGGAGTTCCGGTGGTATAGTCGAATTCCCTGTAAGGATAATTGTTGCCCACAAAATACGGCCAACCAAAATTGCCCGCTTTTCTTGCCTGATTGACTTCGTCATAGCCCCGTGGACCTCGAGTATCCAAGCTGTCGTTGGCAGCATCAGGACCTACTTCTCCCCAATAAAGGAATCCGGTTTTTTGATCGACGGAAATTCTATAAGGATTTCTGTTTCCCTGAACATATATTTCAGGTCTTGTGCCTTCTGTACCCTTTGGATATAGATTGCCTTCAGGAATATCATAGCTACCATCTTCATTGACTTTGATTCTCAATATCTTTCCACGAAGGTCATTGGCATTTCCCGAGCTTCTCCTAGCGTCATATTGCTCGAAACCATCTCTGTTGTCCAAAGGTGCAAAGCCTCTGTTGACAAATTTGCTGTCTTTCTGGTCAAAAGGCGTGGAGTTGTCACCTGTCGAAAGGTAAAGCAAACCATCCTTGTCAAAAGCAATGGACCCTCCGGTATGGCAGCAAATTTCCCTTTGGGAATACAGTTCCAAGATGATTTTTTCAGAAGCCAAGTCCAGCTTGTCATTTTCAAATTTGAACCTGGAAAGCCTGTTGACTTCCTTGCCGGTAGGGCTGTAAAACATGAAAATGTAATTGTTCTTAGCAAAATTAGGATCTTTTTGAATCCCCATCAAACCTTCCTCGGCATTGACACCAGGCGTACTTGTTTTCCAATACACGTCAAGTTTTGCAATCTCCTTCGCCGTGGAATCGCCGTTTTTGTACAGCATGACCTCACCTCTTCTCTGGGCTATCAAGATGTCAAGATTGGGCAAAATGGTCATTTCCGTAGGTTCGGTAAATTCACCGACTACAAGGTTGATTTTCTCAAACCTGTTTTCTTCAGGAACCCTTTGGGTCTTTGCTTTGGAATAATCTAACTCTTTGTTTTCACCGATAGCATACTTGATTCCTTCCAATATATGCTGAAGGAATAATTCCTCCGAATATGATTCTTTGGTATGCCCTCCTGCGGTATAGAATGCCCTTCCACCATCAAACTCATGGTACCAAGCCATCGGATGGAATCCCATAGGTTTGGTGTGCAAGTAGCTTGATTCATCAATGTCCATCAATACATTGACATCAGGATTCAGCTTTTGGAAATGATACCATTCGTCTCTTCTGTTCCAAATCTCAGGTAAAAAACGGGTCGTGGGATGGTTTCTGTCTGTGACATTCAATTTACCATCCTGAACATTTGGATGTGGGTCACCAATGCCGGGATGATAAGAAAAATTAGCGCCGGCAAGTCTACTGTACCATCCCCACTCATATTCTGTATCCGCTGCTGCGTGGATTCCTACATAGCCTCCTCCTGCTTGGATATATCTCTCAAAATCTGCTTCCTGATAATGGTTGAGCACATCACCTGTGGTACTCAACCAAATGACAGCTAAATATTGCTTCAGGTTCTCCTCTGTAAACATTTCGGCGTTGGTCGTGGTATCCACCTCAAACTCGTTTTCTGCACCCAGTTTTTGAATGGCAGCCACCCCATCCACGATGGATTCATGGTAAAATCCGGCTGTTTTACTAAATACAAGGACTTTTGGTTTTCCACTTCTTTTGTTACAGGAAGAAAAAACCACCAAGACCATCACTAGAAGAAATAAACTTCTTTTCAAGGAATTCAAGGTTAACATAGGTTATTGTTTTTTGGAAATATAAGGAGATTCTCAATGAGCTTGCAAATGAATCATTTAAATGGGCATTTGGCCGTAAGATTGGTTTAATTTTTAAAACCAATCGCAAATATTAAGCAATAAATACGAGGTGAAAAAATTTCATTATGTATTTTTTACATTTTGAAATACATTTGGATATAAATACGCTGACCATGAAACAAATAACCAAAAAAACCATCCCCATGTTTGCCATAACAGCCATGTTGATGTCCTGTGAAAAAAATGTGGTGGAAGAAACCCAATTAGATGAAAATATCACTATCATAAGCCAATCAGCAGGTGCTAAACTCGGTTACTCAAAATCTTCGGGTGTCAACATTATTGATGAAAAAGGATTGAAATTCAAGGACCTGAACAAGAACGGAGAACTTGACAAATACGAAGACTGGAGGCTTTCCTTCGAGGAAAGGGCAACAGACCTAGCGTCCAAGTTGTCAGTCGAACAGATCGCAGGACTGATGCTCTACAGTTCCCATCAGGCCATCCCTGCTGCACCGGTGGGATTTGGTGCAGGTACTTACCAGGGAAAACCATTTCCTGAGAGCGGCATGCCTTCTTCCTCACTTTCCGACCAACAAAAGAAGTTTTTGACAGAAGACAATCTCAGGCATGTCCTGATCACTAGGGTAGAAAGCCCCGAAGTAGCTGCCCAATGGAACAACAATGCCCAAGCTTATGTCGAAGGTTTGGGTATGGGGATTCCAACCAACAACAGTTCAGATCCAAGACATAGCCCAATCGCGAGTACGGAATACAACGCAGGTGCAGGAGGCAATATCTCCATGTGGCCTGAAGCTCTTGGATTGGCAGCAACATTTGATCCGGATTTGGTGCAAAGATTTGGAGAAGTAGCTTCCATAGAATATCGGGCTTTGGGATTGACGACAGCACTTTCTCCGCAGATAGATCTCGGTACCGAACCAAGGTGGAACAGGTTGAAAGGCACTTTTGGAGAGGATTCAAGACTATCGGCGGACATGGCAAGGGGATACGTAGACGGGTTTCAGTCTTCTGCACCTGAATATGAAATCTCTGGAGGTTGGGGCTTTCAAAGTGTCAATGCCATGGTCAAACACTGGCCAAGTGGCGGGCCTGAAGAAGGAGGAAGGGACGGACATTTTGCTTATGGAAAGTTTGCGGTGTATCCCGGGAACAACTTCGAAGAACATTTGGTACCCTTCACTGAAGGCGCATTTAAACTGACCGGAAAAACCAAATCTGCCTCAGCAGTCATGCCCTACTATACCATTTCTTATGGGCAGGACAGCAAAAACGGAGAAAATGTAGCCAATGCCTACAGCGAATATCTCATTACAGATTTATTGAGAGGAAAATATGGGTATGAAGGCGTCGTCTGTACCGATTGGGGAGTGACAGGCAATGAAAGAGACAATGTCGAAGTCTTTGCCGGAAAACCGTGGGGTATGGAAACTGCCAGCATCGCGGAGAGACATTACAGGGTCATCATGGCAGGAGGGGATCAGTTTGGCGGCAACAATGACATCAAACCCGTCTTGGAGGCTTATCAGTTAGGCGTAAAAGAACACGGAGAAGAATGGATGAGAGCAAGATTTGAAAAGTCAGCGGTGAGGTTGTTGAGGAATATTTTCCAGGCCGGATTATTTGAAAACCCCTACCTCGAAATCTCCCATACCAAGGAAACTGTTGGAAATCCTGTGTTTATGGAAGAAGGATTTCAGGCCCAAGTCAAGTCAGTGGTCATGTTGAAGAATAAAGAAAACGTCCTTCCTATCGTCAAAAACAGCAAGGTCTTTATCCCTAAGAAATTTATTCCGTCCACTACCAATTGGTGGGGAGTCAAATCGGAAGAACAATGGGTTGATGCGTTGAACCTTGAAATCGCCAAAAAATACTTTCAGGTTACCGATAATCCCGAAGAAGCAGATTTTGCCTTGGTCTTTGTCAGCAATCCCGAGTCCGGAACAGGCTATGACCCTGCTGACAGGATGAACGGAGGCAATGGTTATGTCCCTATCAGTCTCCAATACGGCACATATACTGCGGCTACTGCCCGAGAACAAAGCATTGCGGCAGGAGATCCTGTACTAGCTCCACAGGTTACCAACAGGTCTTACAAAAACAAAACCATCACAGCATCCAATCTGAAAGACCTTCAAAACATCATGGATACCAAAAAAGCCATGAACGGAAAACCTGTTGTAGCCATCATTTCGGCTTCCAACCCAATGGTTTTTTCAGAATTTGAAAAAGAAGTTCAGGGTATCATCCTCCACTTCAATGTTCAGGATCAGGCAATTTTGGATATTTTATCAGGTGCAGCAGAACCAAGCGGATTATTGCCGATACAGATGCCTGCCAATATGGAGACCGTAGAGCGCCAATTTGAAGATGTGGCACATGACATGGATTGCCATGTGGATGAGGCAGGAAACACTTACAATTTTGCTTTTGGGCTAAATTGGAAAGGAGTAATCAAAGACTCAAGAACTGAAAAGTACCAAAAAAAGTAAAAGCCCTTCGCGGAAATCAAGAACCGCATTCGAAAGACTCATAGTCTTCTTTGAATATGGACCATAATTTACCGTCCTCATCACGGTAAGTTATGGTTCCTGTTTTTGTATCCTGCCTGATGTCCTGACTGATTTCCAGGATAGTCCCGTCTTTTAGAAGGACGGTGCAGGTACCTGTAATTTCTTCAATATCTGAGAGGCAACCTGACAATACCAAGGCAATAATGAAAGCTAAAAAGATTTTTTTCATGGATGAAGATTTAACAATTATGGCCAAAATTACAATTTTGTAGCAAAACGCAAGGAGGATTGGATTATTCTTTCTAGAATCATTTATTGCAAAAAAGATAAATAAAAAAAGGCCGATTTTGTCGGCCTTTTATCGTAATATTTTCACTTACTTTCTATTAGCTTTTATCAAGGCATCAAAGCTGCCACTCCCGGCAACACTTTGCCTTCCATGTGCTCTAGCAATGCACCTCCCCCGGTGGATACATAAGACACTTTGTCACCAAAACCGAATTTGTTGACAGCCGCGGCCGAATCACCCCCGCCGATGAGGGAAAATGCTCCTGCTTCCGTTGCTTCTGCGATGGCTTGGGCTACAGAAACAGTCCCATTTAAGAAACTGCTCATTTCAAAAACCCCCATTGGGCCGTTCCAAAGAATGGTTTTGGAGTTTTTGATGACCTCACCAAACAATTTTCTTGTCTCCGGCCCGATATCCAATCCCATCCAATTGTCGGGAATTTCTCCGGCTTTGGCCAAACCCTGTTCGGCATCATTGGCAAAAGACTTAGAAGTAACCGTGTCCAATGGAAGGATGATTTTCACCCCTTTTTGCTCTGCCTTTTTCATCAACTCTAACACATAGTCCAACTTGTCAGGCTCGCAGAGAGAATCTCCGATATTTCCGCCTTTTGCTTTAGAGAAAGTATAGGACATGCCACCACCGATGATGAGGTTATCTACTTTGTCCAATAACCTTTCGATGATCAAAATCTTATCCGAAATCTTCGCTCCACCCATGATGGCAGTATATGGTCGCTCAGGATTTTCAAGAACTTTGTCAGAATTATCAAGCTCTGAAATCATCAGGTAACCGGCAGCTTTGGTACTGAAAAATTTGGCAATCACAGCCGTGGAAGCATGCGCACGGTGGGCGGTGCCAAAGGCATCATTCACATACACATCACCCAATTTGGAAAGCTTTTCTGCAAAAGCTTCATCTCCTTTTTCTTCTTCCTTGTAAAACCTGAGATTTTCAAGCAAAAGCACTTCCCCCGGTTTCAAGCCTGCAGCCAGGTTTTTGGCTTCCTCACCGATACAGTCCGGCGCAAATTTCACGGATTGTCCCAATAATTTTTGGAGATTATTGATGACATGTTTTAGGGAATATTTCTCTACAGGACCATCTTTTGGCCTTCCAAGATGCGACATCAGGATCACTGAACCGCCGTCTTTCAGTATTTTCTCGATCGTAGGAACAGCCGCACTTATCCGGGTATCGTCCGATACGTTTTGATGCTCATCCAAAGGGACATTGAAATCTACCCTGACAAGGGCTTTTTTACCCTTAAAATCAAGATTGTCCACACTTTTGATTCTGTTGTTCATATTTATTGTTGTTTAAAAGGTTTTGAAGATGTATGGAAGTGGGAAGTGGGAAGTTGGAGGTTTGGAAGTTTGGAGGTAAGAAGTAAGAAGTTGTGCTAAATTCTTGATTTTGACTTTTCATAAAATTCTGAAAACTAGAATACCGCCTACTGAAAACTGCCTACTGCACAGCCGCTCTCCGTAGCCTGTCATTGATCGCCCTACCCAATCCTTCATCAGGCAAAAGCTCTGATAAAATTACGGAAACATCCATGGTATCCAAAGCCCTCATGGCTGCAAATAGATTTTTTGCTGCCTCATTCAAATCCTTTGTTTGGCTCAGTTGGATTTGTTTGGATGGAACTAGGGATGGATATTTTTGATAGAAAGATAAAATCGCGAATGGAATTCCTTTTGTGGAATATTCCAACACAAGATCTTCTAATTCACCAAGAATAAATGGTTTTTTTGGGGAATAATGGCTCTTGAGCATTCCCGGTGACTTTGGATTGGAGCTCGAATGCGTCATTACTTTCACTTCGCCGACCACTTCCCGGATGGCATTCAGGTCCAAACCTCCCAAACGGTACACTGTCACTTCCCCTTCTTCCAATCCTACAATGGTACTTTCCAGTCCGACTTCACAGTCCCCTCCGTCAAGGATAAAGGCGATTTTGTCCCCCAATTGGTCATTGACATGGCTTGCTTTGGTAGGACTGATGTAGCCGAAGGGATTGGCACTCGGAGCTGCCAAGGGAAAATCCAATTCTGATAGCAGTTCGTTGGTCAGTGGATGACTAGGCACCCTTACTGCCACTGTATCCAACCCGCTGGTAACCAAGTCAGGTACAATTTCCTTTTTTGGCAGAAGCAAAGTCAGTGGCCCCGGCCAAAATTTCGATGCCAATAAATCCAAAGGAAAAGGGATTTCTTTGACAAAATCATTGACCCGTTGCATGGCGGAAGTGTGCAAGATCAAAGGATCAAAATCCGGTCGGTTTTTGGTTGCAAAAATCATTGCCACAGCATCAGGATTGAGGGCATTACCAGCCAATCCATAAACCGTTTCGGTTGGAATTCCGACCAATTGTCCTTGCTCGAGCAGGGTTTTTGCTTTCGATATGTCCTTACCGATTATGGCCATTATTCTTTACAAAAATCGTCTATCCAAGTCTTTGCTTCCGCATATCCTAAGCTCAAGGCAAGCTTGAGATTGGCACAACCGTCTTCTTTCTGACCGAAAGCACTCATCTGCGTCACACCCAAAAGGTAATAAGCCGCTCCGTTTTGCTTGTCTAGGTTGACTGTATTGATCAGTGAGTTGATGGCTGAGACAGGGTCATTGTTGCCAAGCTGAGCTTTTGCTTTGTTGAATTGTGCCAAGGCATTGTTTGGATCGGCCTGTAGCGCCACATCAAAATCGAAGATGGCATCTTCATATTGTTCCAAAGCCAATAAGGCAAGGCCTCTGTTGTAGTAAATGTCGTTTTGTTTTGGATCAAGTCCATTGGCGGTAATGTAATCCAACAGGGCTTCTTTGTAGGATTTTTTCTCCAGATAGGCATTGCCTCTGTTGAAGTATGGTTTGTAAGAAGTGGAATCCACATCAATTGAAGCTGAAAAAGAGGCTATGGCTTCATCAAATTTACTTTGTTGGAAAAGGGCAACTCCTTTGGCATTCAGTGCGGTGGTATTTGCGGGATTTTTTTCGATGGTCCTGTCAAAGAACCCAATGGCTTTGTCATATTGCTCGGTTTCCATCATTTTGATTCCCTCATCAAAGAGCTCTTGCTCGGAAGGACTACAGGACCAAAACGCGATAATGGCCATCAGGCAAAGGAGATTTTTTTTCACAGGTTTATAATTTTGGGCAAAGATAAAGAATTATGCCTCTTTGGAAGATTCTCCCAACAATTTTGCAGCATAGTCTTTGGGTACCGGTACCGGCCGCATGGTCTGCATGTCCACAAACACCATGGTGGTGGAAGCTTGCGCAAAGATTTTATCCCCGCCGTCTTTTGATTTTCCCATCAATACCTGCTCCAATACAAAAGAAGTATTCCCGATTCCGGTACATTTTACGTAGACCTCGGGCCTGTCTTCAACATGGACAGGAGTCCGATAGTCAATATTGATATTGGCCACTACAGTACCTACTTTAAAAATATCCCATTCGCAGACCCTGAATAAAAATTCTGCCCTGGCATGCTCAAGATAATTGAAATAGATCCCGTTGTTGACGTGCATATAGCCATCGATATCCGAAAAACGGACCTGGATCGGGACTGAAAAAGAAAAAGAGGACAGTACATCCTCCGGTTGATATTTATTCATGGATAAATAATTATATGTGTGTTCGCAATGATGCCAGTAGATAGGATACCTATTCAAATTCTGGTTTGCCGACTTAATTGCCCGGTACATCCGTCTTCCGACTTCGGTCTTCCGTCCCGTTTGAAGAAAAATATAGGATTAATGGCAAAGAAGAGGATACCCATCTAAAATATTTTCTGCTTACATCAAAATTTCTGATTTGGAGGTTTTTTCCAACATCCTCAAAATTGACGGATTGGGACCGACCATATCTTCGACTGCATCAAACTGTATCCAGGCAAGGTCCTTGCTTTCTTCCGAAATCTGCAAAGGCTCGTTCATTTCAGCCTCAAACAAAAACCGCACATCATAATGGAAATGCTCAGGAACATCGCCTCTCTGTGGAATCGTGTGCCTGTCGATGTCAAAAATCCTTGAATCCACAATCCTCAAAGACGTCAACCCGCTTTCTTCCTGCGCTTCAGCCATGGCCACTTCGAGAAGGTTTTCATGCCCATCTGCATGGCCTCCGAGTTGGAGCCATTTGTTAAGTTTGCGGTGCAAAGTCAATAGTGTATGTGTCCTTCTCTTATTGACAATCCAAGCCGATCCGGTAAAATGCCCCTCTAACCTTTCCCTGACAAAAGCATTGTCATCAAAAGTCAGTTCGATGAAATCATCCACAAACGAAGATTCATCTTCAAAGGGTGTTCTATAATTTTCAAGGTTTTCTCTAAGTGATTTTCGGTCCATACTATGGGTAGGTTTGAAATAAATCGTCGATAAACTGGTCAAAGGGCTTGGCGTTTTGATACAGATGATCTGAATAGACCGTGACCAAAACTTTGAGGAAGCTGGGTTTATCGTTGATAGTGACCTTTTCGATGCTCACATTGCCAAACATCTGGTCAATCTTTTGGGAAAAATCAGTGCTACTCAGGGGTGGCTTGAAATACTGTTTTTCAGTAGTCCTGACATTTTCCTGAATTTCCTCCATTTTCCTGTCCAGACTTACACGATGATATCCCAAATCTAACATTCGTCTGCCAAAAGCAAAGAAAAGATTGGAAAAAGTTTTTTCGTCCAAAGGGCTTTCAAAAGTAACTGCGAATCCGTTGGCATATGGAGAATTGAGGATATGTACCTCAGGGGAACCCGTGATTCCTGACTTTTTGAAATGGTAATTTTTGTTGATGAGCTTCAGCATCGCCAACCCCTCTTCTGATTCCATCCAATTCACGACCATGTCCTTTTCCCCTTCGGATTGGGAAAAATTCTCTTTGACGTTCATGGGAGCTGATTTTTTAGGAAATAATTTCCCCAAAATATCATCAATAAATGAGGCCATCAGTGTTTGATTTTATAGGTGCCGTTTGGTTCTGTCATGATCAATCCCTCTTCTTCAAGTTCTCTCAAAATCCTGACTGTAAAAGGATCGTTTTTCAGGCCGGGGATTTCATGGATTTGATGAAGGGAAAACAAGGTTCCGCCACTTAAAGTTTGAATAATCTTTTTTCTGACCTTTTCTGCTTCGGTATCATGTTGCTTCTTGTTTTCCAGACAGACATCGCAAATTCCGCAAAAGTCATCTCCTTCTTCCCCAAAATAAGAGGATATCTGATTTGCCCGGCAGAGAGAAACATTTTTGATATAGCCTACCATCGATTTGGCTTTGGAAATGGCGTTTTGCCTCCTTTCCTCAATTCTTTTGGCATCCAACGGAAGTTTTCCGGCATCAAATCTTGCTGTCAGAAAAGTGATTTGGGGCTTGTCTTTTCTGGGATGGTAAGCCAAAATCCCCACTTGATCCAAATACTCGAGTTGCTTGATCAGGTCGGACTCCTCCATCTTGGCGTTTTTGGCCACTTTAGATTCTTGGATTTTGAGGTATTCGACAAAAAGCTCCCCGCCGTAGGTTCGCATCAAGACTTTGATCAAAGGGTCCAATTTGGCATTGGCGATCTGAAATTCGTATAGTTTGCTTTGGTCAACCAAAAAATGAATGGTCGAAGGCGAATAAAAACTTTCATTCAGTTCCAGAAACGCTTCTTCCTGAAGAACTTTCAAAGCATTATACGTTGTCAGCAAATCAAGCCCATATGTCGACGTAAAGGAAGACATGTCAAAATCATAACTGACCATAAATCCGCTTCCCACCGCTATCCGGTATTGGTTTGCCAGACTTTGGTATACTTTCTTCAAGAAATCAATCGGAGGATAAGCCATTGCGGCACGCTCTTCCAAGACCATCATGTCCTGCTCATTGGTGAGCAAAACCCCATAAGCTTTGTGTTCGTCCCGCCCTGCACGGCCTGCTTCCTGATAGTAGTTTTCCAGGTTTTCGGGCAGGTCCATATGGATGACTGACCTGACATCCGGCTTGTCGATACCCATCCCAAAAGCATTGGTGGCGACGATGACCCGGATTTGGTTTTTCTTCCATTCATTTTGCCGCTTGTCTCTCGTCTCATTGTCTAGGCCGGCATGGTAAAAACTCGCCGATATCCCCATCTGATTGAGCACATTGGCGATATCCTTGGTGCCTTTCCGGTTTCTGACATAGATAATGGCCGAGCCGGGGATTTTATTCAGAATCTCAATGGCTTTTTCAAGCTTGTTTTCCACCAATCTGACCGAATAGCTGAGGTTTTTGCGGGAAAAAGAACGAACAAAGACCGATGGTTTTTTGAGCTCCAACTTCTCAATGATGTCTGCCTTTACTTTCAAAGTAGCGGAAGCAGTCAGGGCAAGACATGGAACATTCGGGTGAAATTCACGGATCAGCGCAATCTCCAAATAAGGCGGTCTGAAATCATATCCCCATTGTGAGATGCAATGCGCTTCATCAACAGCGATCAGATTGACCTTCATTTTTTTGAAGCGCTCAATAAAAATCTCGGTTTTGAGCCGCTCTGGGGAAACGTAAAGGAACTTGTAATTACCGTAAATGCAGTTGTCCAATACGGTATCGATCTCTCTTTTTCCCATCCCTGAATAAATCGCTGCAGCCAAAACCCCCTTTTTCCGAAGGTTGTCCACCTGATCTTTCATCAATGCAATCAGCGGGCTCACCACCACACAGATTCCGTCCATCGTCAGGGCCGGAACCTGGAAACAAATGGATTTTCCCCCACCGGTGGGCAAAAGTGCAAGTGTATCCTTTCCTTCCAAAACAGAAAGCACGATATCCAACTGAACAGGACGGAAGTCACTGTATCCAAAAACCGTACTGAGAATATGGAAAGCCTTTTCTTTCAATTTACCATTTGATTTGTTCTTTTTTCAGAAACGCGGCAATTCCCTTTTTGCAATCTTCAGTTCCCCTTGCCTTGGCATTCATGGAAGCAGCATACTCCAAAGCTTCTTCCAAGGTCCTTTCCTGCACCCTTCCTATCATCTCTTTGGTAAGCGACATGGCTTCATCCGAGTTTTGTTCAATCAGTTTTTGTGCAAATCCATAAACCTTTTCTTCCAATTCGGGAGCTTCCACCACCCTATTGATCAAACCCATGGATTGGGCATAGGTAGCAGAAATCAGGTCCCCTTCCAGCAGCAGCTGCTTGGCTTTGCCTTCCCCGATTTTCCGAAGGAGAAAAACCATGACAATAGCGGGAATAAATCCGATTTTGACTTCAGTATAACCAAATTTTGCTTCGGAAACGGCAAATGAAAAATCACAGATACTTGCCAAGCCACATCCACCAGCCAAGGCATGTCCCTGAATCTGAGCAATGATGACCTTGGGGAAAGTATAAATTTTGTGAAAAAGGTCTTTAAGGCCACGGCTGTCAATCAGGTTTTCCTCGAAAGAATTAAACTGAAGAGCATGTAGTGCCGCAAGGTCAGCGCCTGAACAAAAGACTTTCCCTTCGGCTTTTATCACAATTACTTTGACTGTATCATCCCTTTCAAAATCCGTAAGCGCAGCATCGAGAAAAGAGATCATTTCGCCGTTTAAGGCATTTCTTTTTTCGGGTCTGTTGAGGATGATGTAACCTATCCTGTCTTTGATCTGCGTTATTATAGGTTGGTCCATGGCGAAGGGAAATTCTACGAGCTTGTGAAAATCTATAATTGAAAGATAACCGACTGCTTTTGCTCTTCCAAGGTTAGAGAGAGTTTAATATTATTTTGTATGAATAGGTGTCCAAGAAAATGGAATCTGTTTTGGGAATCGATTCCCATTTTTTTTCATCCCATCTATATACTGAATAATCACTCTCTCGCGGTAAGCGAAAAACATTCTTCTGAATAATCAGATTTTGATTAAGACCGGGAATTGGAACTTCAAGCCCCTTCGGGGTTTCAAAAGCCACCATTGGAAATCGGGATTTAGCCGTGGATGCATTTCTGTTTGGCAGTACCTTGAAGCTGATATCCTGTTCTGAAGCTTGGTCATACCAAAAAAGCGTTTCTCCAATTTGGTAATCAATGGCAAATCCCTTTCCTGCAACATATAAAGTGATTTCATTTTTTTCCTTTGGAATAAAAGCAAAAACAAACCGCATTATCCCAACCAATCCTAACAATACCAATAAAGTAAAGGCCATTTTCCTTCCGGGATAGAGCCAAAGTAAAATGAATACTGAAAGTATCAGCCAATACACCCAAATAAACCCTGATGAAAAATAAATATCTGAAATCCTCGAACCGGGTAATTCCTGAAACCAAAAAATCAGCGTATTGACCACAATAATCGTTTTTTCTGTCAACCAAGCCAAGACCAAAGAAATATAAGGGACTTTAATCAAAAGCATCAGGGGAACTCCCAAAGCCATCATCAAAAACGCCCCGGGAATGGCCACCAAGTTAGCGATTGCAAAATATGTCGGGAAGACGTGAAAGTAGTAAGCAGAGATAGGGAAAGTGGCTAGTTGGGCGGCAAAACTGACTGTTGTAATTTGCCAAATATAGTCGACAATCCTATTTGTAGGACTCCAAAGACGCACCAATAAGGGCTGAATCACCAAAATTCCGATCAGTGCCAGGTAGGAAAGCTGAAAACCGACAGCATAGATCAGAAAAGGATCATACAGTAATAAAACTACCGCTGACAAAGCAATGGCGTTGAATATCGAGGGATTGCGGGATTTCATCTGTGCCATGGCCATCAGTGAAAACATCGTCGCAGCCCGCATGACTGAAGGTGACATTCCAGTCAGCAACGCATACCCCCAAATCAATAAAATGATTATGCTGAGGTAAATTACCCTTTTTTTGACTTTAAGCCTGTACGGTTTTATGAATAGAAAAAAGAACCCATACACGATCCCCACATGTAATCCCGAAACTGCCAGAATATGCATGGCTCCGGCAGTGACATAGGCATCTGAAATATCCCGATCCATATCTTTCTTTTGTCCTAACAAAATCGCCTTTGCAATCTGATTTGCTTGCCTGTCATGTATGAGACTGTCCATTCCTGAGAGGATTTCGGATCTGATACTGATAAAAAAAGCCTCGATGGGATTTTCAGTCAGGTTTCCTATTTTTTCAAATTTTTCTCCAATAAAATGCTGATGGGAAACCTTTTGGTTTTGCATGAATTTGCGGTAATCAAATTCAAAAGGATTGTTTGGCGCTTGGATTTTTTGAGGACTACCTGATACCAAGACCAAATCACCCGAGTAAAGCCCTTGTTCTGACCTGTGATAAATCAGTACTTCACCCTTCGTTTCTTCCCACCTATTCCCATCAAATACCTTTTTGACATTGTTCCTGTTTGCTATCGAATTGGGCTTTGCTTCGTCATAGCTTATTACCGTACCTATATAAGCCTTGATTTCTTTATTGGAATTCAGAAGATGGTTTGGATGATTTTTGATGTCTTTTTGATAAGTGAAAAAAAAACCGGCGGCAGCCAATTGGATGTAAGCCAAAAGTGGAAGGATGATTTGGAATCTATACCTTCTGTAATCGTCTTTGGCAAAAACCAAAGAGAGGTAAATCAAACCGGAAGCGGCTGCAGCTCCAATTATTACCCAAATTCCGATTTGGCTTAAAACAGGATACAAAACTATCCCGAGGATAAAGAAAAGAGCATATCGCAAAAATGGAAATTCCGAAAAACGCATGGCAGCAATGTTTCGTGGAATTTAAAAACAAAAAAAGAAAAAGGAATCATCCCTGACTCCTTTTCCCCTAATTTAAACGTTTAATATTGTTTAGAAACGGTAACCGACATTGAACCCTGCCTTCAGCTCAATTATTGAAAACCTGTCAGCCACGCTTTGCGATAAGCCCCGGCCGATTGCCCCAAAAGGTCCAAAAGCAAAATTATTGTAGTTCCATCTGTAACCTCCTATCAAACCAATGTAAGCACTGTTCAGACTCGTTACTACGTTGGCATTATTCACCACTTCTGTAAATTCTCCGATCCTGTATTTGAAATAAGGCGAAATATACATCTTGCCATCATTGTTTCCTGCGAAGTAAAAGTTGTAGGACACTAAAAACGAGGTGGCAGAAAAATTACTGCCATTACCCTGAGTCCTGTAACCGAACCGGTCATTGAGATGGACTTCGAGTCCCAATGATTGATCAGGTTTTAAAAATTTCTCATATCCCAATTCCACAGAGCCAAGAACAATAGTGTTTAGAAAATTAAGCCTGATCTCACCTTTCGGATCTTCCAAGGATTGAGCAAAAGAATTTGCCTGAAAAAAGACAAAACATATAACAGCAAACAATAATTTTTTCATATCAAAAGTGTCGGTTTACGGTAAAATTTATCCTTACGGAAATCAAAGGTATAATTCCATTTTAAAATGTTTGATATTACACTCCTCAAACATGTCGCCAACTTTCTGAAATCCAAATTTTGCATATAGAGGCATGGCGTCCAATTGGGCGTGTAAGTAAAGTTTTTTGCCTTTTGAATCCGGGTGAAGTTTGATGTCCTGTACCACTGCATCGACCAAAGCAAAGCCCACTCCTTTTCCGCGCATCGGTTTCAATACTGCAAAGCGCTCAAGTTTCACGCCTTTGTCAGTGAATCTCCATCTCGCAGTTCCGGCAGGATCTCCTGTTGATTTTGCTAAAAAATGGATGGAAGTATCCTCAAACTCGTCATATTCCTCAGCAGGATCGACTTCTTGCTCGATGACAAAAACTTCCTCACGGATGCCAAAAACTGTTTTAAGCTGCTCCTCCGTCAGTACTTTTTCTACGGAGATAGGCTTCTCTTCTTTCGTCTCTTTGGGATTCATCTTTTTCGTATGCTTCAATGATCGATTTGACTAATTTATGGCGGATGACATCCTTTCCACTCAGGCTTACAACGCCGATACCTTTGACATCTTTGAGGATATGCAAGGCTTCAGTGAGTCCGGATTTCTTTTTGGTGGGAAGGTCTACCTGGGTCTGATCCCCTGTGATGATAACCTTGGAATTGGGCCCCATCCGGGTCAGAAACATTTTGATCTGCTCACTTGTCGTATTCTGCGCCTCATCCAACAAGACAAAAGCGTCATGCAAAGTTCTCCCCCTCATATAGGCAAGAGGAGCTATTTCTATAACTCTTGTTTCCTGATAATATTTCAGCTTCTCAGCAGGCACCATGTCGGCCAAAGCATCATAAATCGGTCTTAGATAGGGATCCAGTTTTTCCTGTAAGTCTCCCGGAAGGAATCCTAGATTTTCGCCTGCCTCCACAGCCGGGCGGGTGATGATGATTCTTTTGACTTCTCTGTTTTTCAATGCCCTGACTGCTAAAGCAACGGCAATGTAAGTTTTTCCTGTACCTGCAGGACCCAAAGCAAAGACAAGGTCATTTTTAAAAGCTGACTCTACAAGTTTGCGTTGGTTGGGAGATTTGGGCTTGACAACAAGCCCCTTGTTACCATACAAAATGACATCATTCTTTTCATTTTCTTCAAATGGCTGACCTTCCAAAGCAATGTATTCCTTTACATTGTCTGGGGTCACATGGCCAAATCGGTGGAAATGCTGCAGGAGCATATTGATCACATCATTGATTCGGAGAATCTCGGGGGCACGGCCTTGAATACGGATTTCATTGCCGCGAGATACTATCTTACTTTGGGGAAAAGCATCAGCAATGCGGCGGATGTTCTCGTTTTCTGAGCCTAAAAAGTCCAGTAGCGGGATGTTTTCCAGAGTGATTATTTTTTCTACCAATCTAATTTCCTTGAATTGTGAAGTCTATAGAGGGTGTAAGCATAAAATTCCTAATTTTGTTCACACCGCTACAAAAGTACAAAATTTTAACAGACTTGCTTCCATGGCATTGATAACATTCACCTCAGATTTTGGAGACGCCGACTACTATGTACCGGCGGTGAAGGCCAAAATGTTATCCATCAACCCCCAGTTGAACATCGTAGACATCACCCACAAAATCAATATTTACGATATTGCACATGCCGCTTTTGTCCTTAAAGCAATCTACAAGGATTTCCCAAAAGGAACGGTACACCTTGTCGCGATGAACAGCACAAGCGCCAGCACAGAAGGCTACATAGGTATCAAGTTGGAAGAACATATTTTTTTGGGGCCAAACAACGGCGTACTCAGTCTGCTATCCGATTATGATCCGGGGATTTGTGTGCTTTTTTCTGAAATGCATATCAAGGAAAGTACTTTCCCTGTCAAAGACATCCTTGCACCCATCGCGGCCAAAGTAGCTTCCGGTGCTGCCATCCATGATTTTGGTGGACCACTGATGCAGATCAAAAAGATGATTCCAAGACAATTCAAAGCCACCAAAAAACAGATAATCGGCCACGTCATCCGTATCGATAACTATGGCAACCTGATTACCAATATTCCCAAAGAAGTTTTTGACAAACTCAATCCCGGTAAATACAATGTGGAATTTGGTAGAGAAAGTATCAACAGACTACACAAAACCTATGACAATGTAGACTCCGGCGATTGCTTCGCTTTCTTCAACAGCATCGAACTCCTGGAAATCGGCATCAACCATGGCCATGGTGCAGATTTGTTGGGATTGAGACATGACAGTCCTGTTTTTATCAATTATGAGATTGAATGATATGCTAATAAGGGTAGTAAGGATGACTTTTAGAGAGGAAGCGGTAGAAGCTTTTTTAGAAAATTTTGAAGCCAACAAGCAAAAAATCAGAAATTTCCCAGGATGTAGCCATCTGGAACTGTGGCAAGACGAGAACAACAAAAATATTTTCATGACCTATAGTCATTGGCAAAGTGAAGAGTCTCTGAATCAATACCGTGATTCCCAGCTGTTTAAATCTGTATGGTCATTTACCAAAACCCTTTTTGCAGAAAAACCTGTTGCTTTCAGTTCCAAAAAAATCCAAAAACTGCCCTGAAAGGTGTTGCAGGAAAAAAAATCTTTACTCATATTTGCATCCCGTTCAGCAAGGGACGGAAAATGATTGAAATGCCCAGATGGCGGAATTGGTAGACGCGTTGGTCTCAAACACCAATGAGGTTACACTCGTGCCGGTTCGACTCCGGCTCTGGGTACATAGAAGCTCGCAGAAATGCGGGCTTTTTTTGTTTTATAAGAGATTAGGAAGTAAGCTCTTCATCTCCAAAATCCAAGTCAAAATCTTTTGGAAGGTCTTTAAGTCTGTCGATACATGGACAATACTCTTTAAAAATGCAACCGTCAGGAGAACCCGAGCAATAATCAAAAGTCATAAAGCCATGATTTACAATTGAAGTTTTTTGATTGAGTGTGTCCACTGTCATCCAATATGAAATTGGTATGGGCAGATTTTCAGGCAGATCAATATCGAGGTTCCAACTTGACATCATTTTATTGAAAGCTTTGCAGACGATCTTCATATCATCATCAGAAAGTTGGTTGGAGGGAGGGAAATCTTCTGCTTTCAAACCACAATAATCACCAAAGGTTTTTGGTGGATCTTGCGCAATCCAATTTTCGATTTCTTCAAAATGTTCTTCTATGGTCTGGGGCTTTGGGAATTCTTCTTTGGATTTCTTCCTGTAAGCATTCGCAATATCTTCGAGCAAATGTGGAATGTAAGGATGCATATTTTAGGATTAATTGATCTAAGGTAAATACATCTGTACAGTTTATTGTACATAATGTAAATTATTCTTATTTTTACAAAAAAGCAAGGCGATGGAAATCACAACATATACCAACTTCAGGCAAAATCTTAAAACTTTTCTAGATAAAGTATTTACTGACCACAGTCCCCTTTTTGTAACAAGGGCAAATGGAGAGGATGTGGTGGTACTTTCAAAATCAGATTACGAAAGCATGCAGGAAACTTTTTATTTGATGAAAAGTCCGAAGAATGCAGAACGGCTACTTCTTGGTCTTGAAGAATATGAAAAAGGATTGGGTCAGGAAAAAGAATTGGTTGAATAATCCTGAACTCTATGAAACTGATTTTTCTCAGTACCGGATGGGAGGATTATTTGTATTGGCAGGTCACTGATAAGAAAACCCTTAAAAAAATCAATGCACTGATTAAAGAAGTCCAAAGAAGTCCTTTTCAAGGGAATGGAAAACCTGAACCATTGAAACATGACCTTGCAGGATGGTGGTCAAGGAGAATAGACCTGGAGCATAGGTTGGTTTATCGAGTAGAAAACGATTCGGTTTTTATTTTACAGTGCCGGTACCATTACTGAAACGGCAAATTCTCTCAGTATTTCTGTTCAAATTATTTCAACCTATTTCGCAGAGCATATTTCTATCTTATTTCCCTGATCCTTTTTCCAAACTCCTCCAATCCCTCATCTCCAAAATCCAAATGGGTGACAAACCTGATTTGGTCTTTGCCGAAGCGGACGGCTTTAATGCCTTCAGCATCCAATTTTTGAAGCATTTCGGCCGGAGTGATGTCCTTCAATCTCGCAATAACGATATTGGTGACGACGGGAAAAACTTCCGATACCAAAGGATGTTGCTCCAGGATCTCCCCCAATTTCTTTGCCCTGTCATGGTCTTCGGCAAGTCTCTTGACTTGGTGATCGAGGGCATAGATTCCCGCTGCCGCCAAAAAACCCGCCTGCCTCATTCCGCCACCAAAAGATTTTCTGACTTTTCTGGCACGCTTGATGTCTTCTTTTGACCCTAGAAGGACAGAACCTACCGGACAACCCAATCCTTTGCTCAGGCAAACAGAAATGGTATCGAACATCGCTCCCCAAGCTTTGGGACTTTCGCCAGTGACTACCAAAGCATTGAAAATCCTTGCTCCATCCAGGTGGAGTTTGATCCCATGCTGATCACAAAGGGCTTTAATTGGTTTTATTTCTTCTAAAGTATAAATACTGCCTCCGCCTTTGTTCATGGTGTTTTCGAGAGAAACCAAAGTTGTCTCAGGCGCATGTACATCATCAGGATTGATGGCATCGGCGATGTCAGAGGGACTGATTTTACCATATTCCCCATCCAAAAGTTTGACCGAAGCATGGGAATTTGACATAATTCCTCCTCCTTCATAGAGGTAAATGTGGGAATACTTGTGACAGATCAGCTCGGTCTGGGGCCGGGTATGGAGCCGGATCGCAATCTGATTGGTCATGGTACCGGAAGGGCAAAAGAGCCCAGCTTCCATGCCAAACATATCAGCCAACTTCTGCTCCAAAGCATTGACAGTCGGATCTTCCCCAAATACATCATCGCCCACTTGGGCTGACCACATGGCTTCCAACATGCCTTGGGTAGGCTTGGTGAGGGTATCTGAACGTAAGTCTATAATCATTTGGATGAATTGATTTAAATGAAATATGCTACGCGAAATAAATGGAAATATGCATTCGGCGAAATATTAATGGAAATATGCTTCGCGAAATAAATGGAAATATGTTTGCGCCGAAATATGTGTTTTATTGAAATAGGCTTTGCGAAATATGTGGAAGTATGCCTACGGCGAAATAATCTTACAGCATCAAGCCTTATTTTCCATTTTATATCAACTTTATTTCAATCGTATTTCTACCATATTTCAACTTTATTTCTTTCATATTTCTACTCTATTTCAATTGTATATCAACCTTATTTCTAACGTATTTCCATTGTATTTCAACCTTATTTCTACCGTATTTTTAATCTATTTCTACTATATTTCAAATGTATTTTCACTTTATTTCGATCGTATTTCCATTGTATTTCCGTTGTATTTCAACATTATATCTACCGTATTTCTACTTTATTCGATCGTATTTCTACTTTATTTCAAAATATTTGCTTTTCGAGCTCTTTTCAGGAATTAAGGACTTGATCGCCTCTGCTGCCTCGATCGGTCTATCTGTGGCAAGGATATCCGCTCCGTCTTTGACAAAATCAACATACAACTGATCACCTCTTGCAACAGCACTTTTGTCAAGGTTTCCCAATACACCCAAAATCGTAAAAACCCCCATTTCATGCAACTTGGTGTTGAACTCGGGACTTCTTTCGGAAGTGCCTGTAAAAGCTATCCATTGCTCCACAGGTATACCGGATTCCTCAAATCTCTTTAATTCTTCCTCATTGCGGATGGTGACTGAAAGCATCAGATCAGGATGAAGACTATGAACTTTCTTAGCAGCGTCCACACTGTATGTGATTACCGCGGCGTAAGCTTCCGCCTGATATTTTTTGATGGCTTCCACGACCATTTCAAACGGAACTTCACGCTTGATATCCACCGTGAACAACACCTTTCCTTTGCCCCAAATCAAAGCCTCTTCTAAAGTAGGTACCTGAAAATCTGTTTCTTTTCCTTCATTGTCAACCAGCTTCAGTTTCCTGATTTCCTCAAAAGTATGGTCAATGACTTTTCCTGAACCATTGGTCGTCCTATCCAAAGTATTGTCGTGCATCAAAACCAAAACAGAATCTTTGGAAAGTGCCACGTCAAATTCAATGATGGAAGGGGTATGTTCGATGACGTTTTGGAATGTCTCAAGGGCATTTTCAGGAAAACCGGGATAAGGTCCACCGCGGTGCGCGCTGACCAATGGAATCCGGTCCGAAGTCCAAGAGTAAAACTCTTTGGCTTCTTTTGTCGATTCTACGCCAATCCGGAATTCAGTAGGTTTTGGATTTGTATTGGTATTTCCCGGTTTGGAAGTATTACAGGAAAAAAGAATCAATCCCAGCAATACAATTCTGAATATGTTTTTGAATTTACTCATCGTTTTTATCTTTTTTGAACCAAAAATCAAGGCTGCTTTTTCTTTTCTCAAATAGGTTTTCCATATCCTGCAATTCCAGGTTAAGGGCTTGGTTGGAAATAAATATCTCTATTAAAGATATCCCTAAAGAAACGAGCAACGTCAGCATACTGGCAATAAACACATAATCGGCGGCAGGCTGAATTTCCCTAAAGATGAGATACATACATATCACGCAGAGAAAGAAACTCAAAACCCCGCACAGCTGCATGTATTTGATCATGCTGAGACGGCGCTTGAGGTTGTGAATCTGTTCAATGATAATTTCCTGATCGGGGTTTTCCAGAAATTTTTTATGAAGTCCCCTAATCAAACTCGCAACGGCCAAAAACCTATTGGTAAAAGCGAGCATCATCAGGGTAATCGCCGAAAAAAGAAGGGCAGGTGTGGATATTTTGAGTTCCATGGTTGGTTCAATTTAAATAAGATTTGGGATAAAAAACAAAAACCCGGAAAGACTTCCGGGCTTCGTTTGTTCTTAAAAAGCAATCTGAATCAAAGGTGGATCACTTCACCATAAGCCTGTGCAGCGGCTTCCATGATGGCTTCAGACATCGTTGGATGCGGGTGGACCGTCTTGATCAAATCCATACCCGTAGTCTCCAATTTGCGGATGGCGACAATTTCAGCGATCATTTCTGTCACATTGGCTCCGATCATATGTGCGCCAAGAAGCTCTCCGTATTTGGCATCAAATACCAATTTCACAAACCCGTCTTTTGCTCCTGCAGCGGAAGCTTTTCCTGAGGCAGAGAAGGGGAACTTGCCGACTTTCACTTCATAGCCTGCTTCTTTTGCTTTGGCTTCGGTATACCCGACAGAGGCAATCTCAGGAATACAATAAGTACATCCGGGGATATTGTTATAATCAAGCGGTTCAGGATGGTGGTTGGCGATTTTTTCTACGCAAATGATTCCCTCGGCAGAAGCCACGTGTGCCAAAGCAGGGCCTGTGGTCACATCACCGATGGCATAGTAACCCGGCATATTGGTCTTGTAGAATTCGTCAACTTTGATTTTTCCTCTTTCCACCAATATCCCAACATCCTCCAATCCTATATTTTCAACATTGGACACTACTCCGACAGCGGACAGCACCACGTCACATTCGATGACTGTTTCTGCTCCTTTTTTATCCTTGACGGTCACCTTGCATCCTTTGCCTTTGGTGTCCACCGCAGTCACCTCTGTGGAGGTCATGATTTTGATGCCGTTTTTCTTATATATTTTTTCCAATGCTTTGGATACTTCCTCATCTTCATTGGGCACAATCCTGTCCAAAAACTCCACGATCGTCACCTCAGTGCCTATAGAACTGTAGACGTAAGCAAACTCAACGCCTATCGCACCGGAACCTACGACAACCATTTTAGCAGGTTTCTTTTCCAAGACCATTGCCTTGCGGTAACCGATGATTTTATCGTTGTCAATCTTCACTGCGGGAAGTTCTCTTGCACGGCCGCCTGTCGCGATGATGATATGGTCTGCAGCATAGACGGTTTTTTTACCTTCGCTGTCCGAGACTTCGATTTTTTTGCCGGGCTGGATTTTGCCCCAACCTAAAATCTGGTCTATTTTATTTTTCTTAAGCAAAAACTGAACTCCTTTGGACATTCCGGCTGCCACATCACGGCTTCTTTTGATCATGTTTGGAAAATCCACTTCCGCACCATTTACCTTGATACCATAATCTTCAGAATGGCTGATGTATTCGAATACCTGCGCACTTTTAATCAAAGCTTTGGTAGGAATACAACCCCAGTTCAGACATATACCACCTAACTCGGCGGCTTCCACTATGGCAGTTTTCAGACCCAACTGAGAAGCGCGGATCGCCGCAACATACCCACCCGGACCGGAACCCAAAACAATCACATCATATTTTGTTGAAGACATATTCTTACTGGTTAATATTAAAATAAGCTTCGCAAAAATAGGGCTTTTAGGCAGAGAAAAAAATCGAAAATAGACATGATTTGCATCACGCAGAGCCGCAGAGAAAAATAAAAGGAGGTTAAATATGAGTGTAACCCACATTCAATTAGTCGACTAAGTTGGGCAAAGGACGCTGAACTTTGCAAAATAATAAGCTAATTTTTGGATGTCAGGAAAAGCAAAGACAATATGAAAGAAAATGAGATATCAAGAGAAGTCGTAGATGCCTGTTACAAAATCCACAGCCAATTGGGTCCGGGGCTTTATGAAAGTGTCTATGAGAATATCCTTTTTTATGAATTGGTCAAAAAAGGACTGAAAGTCCAAAAAGAAATACCAATTGATGTGATATGGGATGGATTGGTTTTTGAACAAGGCTTTAGAGCGGATTTAATTGTAGAAGAAAAAGTTTTGGTGGAGTTAAAATCTGTGGAAGAAATCTCCAAAAAGCATTATAAACAAGTTTTGACCTACTTGAAATTGACAAATCTGAAACTTGGCTTATTGATTAATTTCAATGAAAACTTGATCAAAGATGGGATCCGAAGAATAGTGAACGGATTGGAAGATCAATAACCACAAACTTGAAAATGGAAAACCGATTTTGAATATTACATCCTAATGTTAATAATTCCTTTCTTTTCTCTTTTTGCGTCTCCACGTCTCTGCGTGAGCAACCCATTAAGACAAATTTTTCTTATTTTTGGGTTTTTAACAGAAACCAACCAAAGAAAATAACATGGGATTATTAAGCGGAAAAACAGCTCTGATCACCGGGGCATCCAAAGGAATCGGCAAAGCGATAGCAGTAAGATTCGCCCAAGAAGGTGCCAATGTGGCCTTCACTTACCTATCAAGTGTAGAAAAAGGACAGGCTCTTGAGGCAGAACTGACAGCCTTTGGGATCAAAGCAAAAGGGTACCGTTCGGATGCCTCTGACTTCAAAGCTGCCGAGGAACTTGTTAACGGCGTGGTGGCGGAATTCGGCAGTTTGGACATCTTGGTCAACAATGCCGGTATCACACGTGACAATCTCCTGATGAGAATGACTGAGGAAGCTTGGGATGAAGTCATCGGAGTCAACCTCAAATCCTGCTTTAATACCGTCAAAGCCGCAACGCGTCCAATGATGAAAGCCAAGTCAGGTTCCATCATCAACATCACCTCCGTCGTCGGCATCAAAGGCAATGCCGGACAAGCCAATTATGCCGCCTCCAAATCCGGGATTATCGGTTTTACCAAATCTGTAGCTTTAGAATTGGGATCAAGAAATATCAGGGCAAATGCCGTGGCTCCGGGATTTATCGAAACTGAAATGACAGCGGTATTGGATGAGAAAACTGTCCAGGGCTGGAGAGACGGTATTCCGATGAAGCGGGGAGGCCAACCGGAAGAAGTTGCCAATGCATGCGTTTTCCTAGCTTCGGATATGAGTTCGTATATCTCAGGACAAGTCATCCAAGTAGATGGAGCGATGCTAACTTGAGAAGCGAGAGACAAGAAGCGAGAGGCGAGAAACTAGAAAATTTTAGAATTTAGAATGTTCAAAAGCCCTGGTCGGAATATCCCGGTTAGGGTTTTTTGATTTTGCTGAGATCCAATCTGTAGAACTCGTATTGGTCTTCATTGGGCTGTTCGGGTTTATTGATAAATAATCTCCCTCCTGTCAAAAACCAGTTTTCCAAATCCAATTCACCTTCAAAGTCAAAGAAATATTCTCCAAAGGGTTCCCAATCTCCGGAGTAAAAGGACAATACATAATGTTTGGTTCTTTCAAATTTGGTTTCCCCTTCCCCCGATTCATGGGTTTTAGAAGCTCTTACGAATAAATCATTGGATGAATCGTAAAGCAGGAAAATATGGGATGAGGCCTCTTTAGGGGCCGCAAAAACCGTAAATCCTTCACCCCAAGGAGTTTCCTTTCCGGGGATGTAGGTAAAGTTAACCTTTGTTTCTGGGATGATTTCTTCTTCAAGGATTAAATTATTTAACTTGTAGACAGCATCAGAGTAGGGCCAGGAAAAATAATAATAACCTCTTTTTGTGTCTAAAACACCGATCAAATTCGTTGCAAATCCATCTCCTTTAAAAAATTCATATCCTGATGGTATTTTAAAATCAGAGTGTCTTACCTCACCGGTTTTGAGATTGATTTGGGTAAACCAGTTTTTGAATTCAACAGGAAAATCTGCTTTCCCTAGGCCTGAACTGATATCGAAGTAGGTTTTAGCGGGATTTTGGTTTATCTGAAGCCAGGTTTCACCTGATATGAGGATACCATTTCCATTCATGAAGTTATCAAAATCAATTACCTGCTCGTCTAAAATCGAGTCTATACCAATCTCTTTGGTTTTCTGACCCAAAATATCATAAAAACCCAACCTCCCAGTTCTCCCAAACAATAAAATAGTGTTCATGTCACGCACCAGTATCTTTCCTCCCATTCCACCTTTAATAGATTGGGGCCCTTCATAGGGTATTTTTATTTGCTGTGTTTTTTTTGAGGTCCGGATATCATAAAACTTAATTTCTAATCCACTATTGTCTAACAGGCCCGAAGCCAAAATTACCACATCATCATGATCGGGAATGGTTTTCAAATATTGGATATTAGGGGTTTCTGTATCTTTATAAAAAATCCAATCCTCTACAGCCAATTCCTCAAGCTTCCCAACATATATTTCATCAGAAGCCTTTTCTTCACAGGAAAACAGGGTAATAGAAACAAACAAAAACAGAATTTGGGAAAAGGGACTTTTGAGCATAATCCGAAAATAACAGATTAGTCGATAAATCTGGTTATTGTATACTATGATTTAATCCCAAAAAGTAATTTTAATTTGGATTGTATCTCATTTTGTTAAAAAATAAAAAAAATTCTAATCATGAAATGGCCTTCCGTGTTTGGTTGTGTAAATATCCTCTTCGGGTTCAGACAAAAAATCAAAAGAAGGGTTTTTGGAAAGTGCTTTTAACCAAGATTTTTCATCAATATCCTCGTCCTCAACCAAAATCAAATCCCTCACCTCTTTATTTGAAAAATGAAGCTTTTCAGAAATCAATAAATTCCCGTTTTCGTCTGTTTTGGCTTTGATTTCTATGGCTTTCATTAGGATTCGGTTCTAAAAATATAATTAAATATACCCTAAAAATTATTTGTCTTGCCTTTTTCAAAGAAAATCAAAAGGCCTAAAAAAAATATTTCCCCCTTGCATGCAACTTTTTAAATCAAAGAAAGTATATTGCATTGATATCATTTTAATATCATAACAATATGGAAAAAATAACTAAACCTGTTTCCGGCTACTTGATGGTTTTGGTGGTCATTGCACTGATTCCGGCCACAGCATTTTCATTTATCAATGAATGGCATCTTTTGGGGGTGATCCTTGGATTTGCCTTTATCATGATTACTCCTGGGTTTTTTACTTTACAACCCAACATGGCCATGGTGCTCGTCCTCTTCGGTGCTTATAAAGGCACGGTGAAGGACACCGGTTTCTTTTGGGTTAACCCATTTATGACCAAAAAGAAAATCTCTCTCCGTGTCAGAAACTTTGAGAACAAGCCGCTGAAAGTGAACGACAAAATAGGCAACCCGGTCATGGTCGGCACGATCGTGGTCTGGCAGGTTGAGAATACCTTCAAGGCCTCCTTTGAAGTGGAGGATTATGAAAACTTCGTTCATTTACAGACCGATGCCGCGGTCCGGAAAATGGCGGGACTTTATCCTTACGATGATTTTGAGCACCAACATGCAGAAATCACACTCCGGTCAGGTGTAGAGGAAGTGAACCATTCCCTTGAAGCTGAAATATCGGACAGGCTGAAATCCGCCGGGATCAAAGTCATTGAGGCAAGGATTTCCCATCTCGCTTATGCTTCCGAAATCGCCTCCGCCATGCTACAGAGACAACAGGCCACAGCCATCGTCGCTGCAAGAAGGATGATCGTGGACGGCGCCGTGGGAATGGTCGAAATGGCCTTGGAAGACCTCAAAATCAAAGGCATCATCGATTTTGAAGAATCCAAAAAAGCAGCCATGGTCAGCAACCTGATGGTGGTACTATGCTCGGACAGAAGTGCGAGCCCGGTTTTGAATGTAGGGACTTTGAACCAATAGAAAATGGTAGTAAATGAGACACAAAGTTTCCGGGGAAGTATCATCATGTTTGGAATGATCATGCTCGAAATCCCGACTCTAGTACTTTTGATTGTACTTTGGCAAAAAGGAAAATTGGGAGAGGATGGCTTGCCTGCAGTTTTGTTTGTTGGAGCAATCATTGTGGTCACTTTTCTTTTTCTGATGAGCATCAAGTTGGAATTGAGAATGGACGATAAGTCCATTTCATTCCGAAATCCTCCCCTGAAAAACAAATGGCAAAAAATCCCTTTTAATGAAATCGATTCGATCCAAGTCAAAAAAATGGACGGCCTTTTGGAATATGGGGGTATAGGTGTCAGGTATTCAAGAAGTGTAAAGGCATATATCTTCTTTTCAGATCATGTAGTGGAGGTGAAGCTTCCTAAAAAAAAGCTGGTATTCAGCACTCGGAAACACCATGAAATCAAGGAAATGGTTGCTGTCTGGAATGAAAACGGATTTGTAAACGAGAATTAAAATGAAAGATTACTCTTTTAAAGAAACTCAAAAATTCAATCAGTTGTGGATTTGGATACCGTTGGTCCTTATAGCAGGAATCGTTTTTTTTAGCCCTTACGGTTTAGAAGAAGTAAAATATATTGATTTACTTATCCCCATGGGAATCATTGGTCTTGTGTTTGCATTGTTTCTTTCCATGGTACTCAAAACTACTATAGATACCAATTCTTTGGCCTTTAGCTATTTCCCCTTTATCCGCAAAAGAAAATACAATTTTAAGGAAATAGAATCCATGGAATTGAAGAAATACAATTCTCCTTGGGAGTACGGAGGATGGGGTATCAGGTACAATTTTGATTCTTGGGCATACAATACCGGTGGAAAATTTGGTATCCTAGTGAAGACCAAAGACAAAAAATTCCTTCTTGGTACCCATAAACCTGAAGAGGCAAAAATAGCAATTGGGGTGTTTGAAGAGTACAAATCCAGAAACCATGGCAGCTAAGAAACCTTTTGCTTTACGTATCGATGAGAATCTCTTGAAAGCTGTAGAAAAGTGGGCGGATGATGAGTTTCGAAGTGCCAACGGACAGCTGGAATGGATCATTCATGAAGCACTGAAAAAGTCAGGAAGACTTCCTTCCCCAATAAAAAAAGACCCGGAATCTGAATAGATCCGGGTCTTTTTCTTAATCCGCATCCGGATTATAAAGCAACTGCCTGAATTCAAAATCATATAATGTCAGCTGACGCATTTCATAAAATGCGGTCCAGTAATCCCTCAAAGATTGAATATAAGCCCTTCTGTTTTGGTCTTTTTCCTGCTGTGCGATATTCAGGTCAGTGATGGTCACATTTCCGTTTTGGTACCTTCTCAAAGAAATCTCATAACGTTTGTCGGCTACCTCATCAGAAAGTTCAGTGATTTTCAGTCTATCGCGCAGCATAGCAAAATTCTTTACTTTGGTAAAAATCTCCTGCTCAAAATTGATGATGTCCTGTTCGACGGTGTATTCCACCAATTGCTTATTTGCCTGTGCCTGACCCATCCTTGCTTTATTCCTGCCCCAATCCAGGATCGGGATAGAAAATCCAAGATTGACCAAGGTCTGTCTATTGGGATCCACATAAATATCTCCCCAAGTCAGACCTGCATTGTTGAGACCATAGCTCGCATTTAGGAGGACATTGAATCGCTCTCCCCTCGCTTGCGCCACACCTGATTCCGCCTCCAGTTTTCTTCTATCAAAACCCATGGCATCCGCCCTGTTGAGAAATGCAAATTCAATGGCTTCCTCCACCTTGATATCGATTGGAACAATAACATTAGGGGGTATCAAGGTCAATTCGGCTGTCTCATTAAGGCCAATATAAGATTTGAGCCTAAGGTTATTGGCTTCCAAATCCAATTGTGCCTGGGCTAGATCCTGCCTTGCCTGAAGGACTTGCAACTCCACCTGAAGTAATTTATCTTCATAAGTAGTTCCTATATTGTACCTACCCTGCTCGATTTTGAGAATTTCCTGCGTATTGACAAGGTTTTTAGTGGCGATCTCGAGATTAACCTGTGATACCAAAAAATCGAAAAATAAGGTAGTTACCGTCATTCCTATCTGTTCCATTTCCTCCACATATCCTCTCTTGCTTTCTTCAAAAATCAACGGTTCAATTTTCCTGTCCCATTTCAAAGGATTGAAGGCAAAAATAGGCTGCCTCAACCGGACGTTTACCGGAACTCCACTCCATTGGGTCTGTGAAGAGGTGACCGGAGCCAAAAAATTATCGAATCTGTTGGTTGATGAATTGATGGAAATATTCCCACCGGTAGCGGCTATTTGCTGCTCAATACCCAATTCCAGGTCCATGAAGTTTTGTCTTACTTCCCTGAATTCGATGGTACCGTCAGGTTGTGTCACATTGTTGAATGCCTGTGAGAATCCGGGAATCGTTCCGCTTAGTCTCAGCTGTGGATTGTAATTGGATTGGTAAAAACGATAATTCCAATACCTGTTTTCTTTTCGCGTTTGTGCGCGAAGGGCTGCCGGAGACCTCGCCTTTGCCCTTGCTACCATGTCCTCGAGGGTGAAAGTAATTCTTTCTTGAGAAAAAGATTGGATGGGGACAACAACCAACCAAACAAATAATACACTCCAATAATACTGTTTACTCATACCTTAAAGAAGTTATAGGGTCCTGCATTGCTGCTTTTCTTGCCGGAGCGATTCCAAAAACCAACCCGACTGTCGCTGCGACGCCAAAAGAAAGAAATATGGAGGGAAGGGTAATGATGGTCGGAAAATCTCCAAAAGTAGACACCAAATGGGCCAAAAGCACACCCAATGCAACTCCTATAATCCCTCCTGTGATACTGATCATGATGGCTTCAAACAGAAACTGATTGACAATATCGGATTTTTTTGCACCTAACGAAAGCCTTAATCCTATTTCTTTAATCCTTTCCATGACTGAGGCCAACATGATGTTCATAATTCCTATCCCTCCGACCAAAAGTGATATCCCTGCAATGGCCCCGAGGACAATGTTAAAGATGTTTTGGGTGCGCTGCTGTTGTTTGAGCAAGAGCTCAGGAATCGTAATCTCAAAGTCTACCACCATCATATGCCTTCTCTCCAAAAGCTTGGAAATCACCTCGGCAGTAGGATTGAGGGATTCGCTTTCCTCTACCTGCACCACTATTTTGTCAATCTGATGGTAATTGGGGTCAACGAAAAGGGAAGCTGATTCTTGGTTCATCACACCTGCTCCTGTCACCAAATCCCTGTTTTTGAACCTGATCAGCATCGTTTGGATAGGCACATAAACGTCCATGTTGAAATCCCGGATACCCAATTTGGAAATGCTCTGCTCTGAGACCAACCGCTCTTCCATCACTCCGATGACTTCAAGCCATTGGTTTCCGCTTTTGATCATCTTTCCTATTGGGTTTTCCTTTGAAAAAAATTTGGTCTGAACCGACCTCCCAATGATACAAACAGGAGCCCCGAGGAGAAGATTGGATTCGGTAAACATTTTTCCTTCCCGCAATTTGAAATCCAAGACTTCAAAATAGGCAGGAGTGACGCCTACCAACTTGGCCGAGCGCCTGATTCCACTTTTGACCAGGTTAGTTTCCAATACGATTTCAGGGCTGATTTTTTTGATTCCGGGAATGGTCTTCATGATGGATTCGACATCGGAGAGTTTCAGTCCGGGCGAAAACTTTCCCCTTTCCTCTTCTAAGTCTGATTCTTCGGCCAGATTTTCCTCAATTTGATTGACCACAGGGGTAATGACAATATTGTTGACACCGACCAGCCTGATTTGCTCGAGGATTTCCTGTTGGGCGCCGTTGCCGATGGCAAGCATCGCAATCACAGCCGCAACTCCAAAAATTATCCCCAAAGCTGTCAGCAAAGACCTTAATTTATTGGCAAGGACCGCTTCTAAGGCGATGTGGAAATTGGCCTTCAATCTTTCATTTCGGTCGAAAAGAATATTCATAAATGTATCTTAATTATTGACAGGCCTGACTTGATACCCGGTTCTCATAGAGGAATCCGGTACGGAAATTGGCACCTCGATTTTGAGGTTCCTTTTGCCATTTAATTCTGCCAATAAACTGATACTTGTGTTTTGGGACCATTCGGGGGTAGAAAGGAATACATCCTGCCCTTCTTCCAATCCCATTTCGATAATCACATCGTTGGAATTGGCCAGGCCGAGTTTTACTTCCTGCTTTCTGCCGTTTTTGAGGTAGACATAATTAATGCTGTCACTTTCTACATTGATGGCCTCCAATGGCACGTAGACCACATCACTTTTTTCCTCTATCAAAATGGAATTGCTGGTAGTCATTGCGGGACGAAGGAGGTCGTCACTTTCATTGACCCTTACCAAAACTTCAAAAACTTTGGCATCCGAATTTGGCCTTTGTTGTCCCACATTAGCGACCTGAATGACCTTCCCTGTCAATGTTTTGTCGGGAAAAGCATCCAAACCGATTACCACAGATTGGCCTACTTTGATTTTTCTGATATCCACTTCATTGATGTACGTGATGCTTTGCATCGTGCTGAGATCGGGAAGTGTGGCTACCACAGGGTCCCAGGAACTGATCTGTGAGCCTTCTTTTACTTTTCCGCCCCTTCCCTGACGGTATATCACCATGCCGTTTTGTGGCGCGAGTACGGTGAATTTTTCCAAAGCTTCCTGCATTTGGGAAACTTCCAACTCCGCTTCTCTCAACCTTGCAGACACCTCAACCATCCTCGCTTTTTCCTGCAGGGATTTGATCCTATACCTTTCTTTGGCCTGTTGTAGGTCTCTGATGGCTTTTTGGTAGTTGTACTCATTTTGCTTGATGATGGCCGGCGGTTCATATTGGGACTGATCCAATACCAATTTTTTGGCTCCAACTTCATAATCCAAGTTGATCAGGTTATCCCTTTCGAGTCTGAGGACCAAGGAGGTGTCCAACTGTGTCTGTTCGTAGGCGGCCCTAGTCTGTTCCAAGTCCAGGCGCCTGTCCTCCAATCTTCCAAAAAGTTCTGTTTTGTCAAGGGCGGCAATGAAATCTCCCTTCTTGACGACAGTACCCTCATCGACCATGGTTTCGATCGTGAAGTTCCCGATCCGATATCTCCTTGCCTCGATGGGTCCAAGGATTTCTATAGAATTCAAGGCCTGCAATTCGCCTGAAGAAGTGATTTCTACTTTAAACTGCCCTTTTTTAACTTCTGTCAATATTTCGAAGTTACCCTCATTACTTGAGTAAAAAAAAATTCGGTATATGACAATCAGAGCTGCAAGTACCCCAAGTCCTGTATAAATATACTTTCTTTGCATGACTGGACAGTTATTTTGGTGTAGTCAAAGTTAGCCATAAATGAGTGCAACATCAGCCCAATAAGCATGTTATAAAACCATTAAAGTAATTTATAATTTATCCTGAGTGCAGGAAACGGAAAACCGAAAAATTGAAATGGAATTGATAAATTGCGCGCTCATTGGGGTTTTTACCTCCCCAAAAACCGACCAAACCCTGATATGAAGTCATTGATCAGTTTTATTATCCGATACATCCCAAGGAAATATTTGCAGCTTGTTTCCCATTTTTTCCTGCGGATAATGGCGGTCTTTTATCAGGGAAATCAGGTGACGTGCAATGTCTGTGACCATTCTTTCCGGAAATTTTTGCCGTATGGAAGAAAGGGACGTGACAACGCCCTTTGCCCAAACTGCCTTGCTTTGGAAAGGCATAGGCTGATGTGGTTGTTTTTGCAGCAGGAGACGAACTTCTTTACGGATAAACTCAAAGTACTTCATATCGCTCCTGAGCTTTGCTTTATCGACCGGATGGAAGCCATGAAAAACCTGGAGTACATCACCGCTGATATCGAGTCTCCTTTAGCCAAAGTCAAAATGGATGTCCATCAGATCCCATTTGAGGCCAATACTTTTGATGTTGTATTCTGTAACCATGTCATGGAACATGTCGACGACGATATCCTCGCATGCAGCGAAATCAACCGCGTGCTCAAACCAAACGGTTGGGGAATCATCCAATCCCCGGTCTACGACATACCCAAGACCATAGAGGACAAAACCATCACCGATGCCGCCGAGCGCGAAAGACTCTTCGGCCAAAGGGACCACGTCCGCAAATATGGGCATGACTACGCCAAGCGCCTCAGCCTATCAGGACTCGATGTCCAAGAAAACCTATTTGTCAAAACCCTTGATCCCGCTGTAGTCTTGAAAAATGCTTTGCCTGAGAATGAGGTGATTTTTTATTGTAAAAAGGGAGTAAAGGATGAAGGGTGAGGGAGGAAGGATGAAAAAAAATGATTGTTGAGGGATTATGGCCTAGTTTTGAATAATAAAGCTAGCCTTCTCTTTCAAAAAATCAATGCAGGAATTGAATCCAAAGATCCTTGATATAAAAAGGTTAGCCCAAAACGATACGATTTGATACGATTGGAATCGGTTATGATACGAAAAATGTTATTTCTTGCCCATTTGGAATTACGCCAATCAGGACTCGAAGTCCGAGAAAACCTATTTGTCAAAACCCTTGATCCCGCTGTAGTCTTGAAAAATGCTTTGCCTGAGAATGAGGTGATTTTTTATTGTAAAAAAGGGAGAATAAAAGAATGAAAAATTAAGAATGAAGAAGGGGGATTCAAAAAAAGGGGTAAAAATCCTTTGATCATACGGGATTCAGCTTGAAGACCTCGGGCATTCGCAGACGTTCCTTTCAAGTATACCATTAACTTCTAAAAGACATTTCATTTGTAGTTAGTCGGTACCGCCCGCTGTATCCAAGGTAATGTTAGAGTGCCTTATTCCTTTTGCCCCTTTAAAGGAAGGTTAATCCAATTCTTTTATTCAAACCTTGTTCGAAAATCCGGATCAAGGTTGACAATTGGATATTTCCTTTTCCATTTTCAAGTTTTGAGATATAACTTTTCTTTGTCCCTGCCTTTTCCGCCAATTGCTCCTGGGTAAGGTTTGCTTCCTTTCTTGCATCTTTAAGCATTTCGCTTATGATGAACATCTGGGCATTTTCTTCATACTTGTTTCTGCTCTCACTTCCGACTTTGCCGTGTTCCAGTTCAATCAGTTCATCAAATGTTTTGACTTTGCTATAATCCTTCATAATCTTATTTCTTTGATTGAAAATATTCCTTCATTAACCTTCCTGCTTTCTCTATTTCATTCTTTGGGGTCTTTTGACTCTTTTTTTGAAAACCGTTGAAGAGCACGACTAACCTTCCTTCATCAAAGCAGCAGAAAATTCTATAAATGTTTGATTGGCATTCCACTCTAACTTCAAACAAGCTCTCAGTTCCTTCCAGATGTTTGAGAAACTTCTCTGGCACCCTTTCCACTTGCTTGATCATCTCAAAAACATATTGAATCTTACTCTTTACCTTTTCATCTTGATTTTGGTAAAATTCAATAAAGTGGTTTTCATAAAAAATTATCTTCCTTACCATATTTACAAAGTTATCTCAAAAGATAACATTTTCCAAAAATGTGGGGAGTTCTTTTAATCCACTCTAACTTTTGGAGGGTTTAAAAAGTTTGAGATTTCGGAGACGAAAACTGTGTGCTAACACTGAACTGACCTTGAATCATAAAACCCCTGTTGCCTATAGGTAATTTAGGAACCGAAGATTATTAATCTTCCTTTTTTAATTCATTCAACATCGATACAAAATTATCTGGTGGATAAAATTGTAATTTATTGTCAAGAAAATTGTAAGGTAAATTAATCAATTGGTTGTCCTTGTACCAATAAAGCCTGTCACTTATTGAACCTGGGCCTTCATTATTCATCCCTTTGATTATAGGAATTAAGGAGTTAATAGCTTTAGCAACCTCCAAATTTTCAATTGGATAAATAATTACAGCATGTCTATGAGGCACACCAATCAATGCACCGTGTTTTCCGATATATTTTTTTAAGTCTTTCTTATCAAGTAAAATATTTGATGCAAAGACATTATCACTTTGTATTAACCATATTTTATAATCCTTCATATCCTGTTGCGAAATTTCAAGTGGATAATTGGATTTGATATTTTTGAAACCTATATCAAACAATTCTTTTGTCTGCCTGTTCCACGCGGTTACATTTTCAGGTTTAATGCTTGTTACTGTATGCGGTAAATCAAAAACAAGTAGTTCAACAATTTCATCTGTAAGCTCTTTGTAAACCGTATTTTCTTTTCCAACTGCCTCAATATATTCTTTATGGTAAAGTCTCACTCCAATATATTTTTGAATTTGTTCGAAATCCTTAATTTTTTTATTAAAGTCAGTCTGAAATTCATTGGCTTCAATCATTCTATTGAAATGGTCTGAAACAATCTCTTTCCATACATTTCTATTTTCCTGTTTACAAATCTGTGCAAGATTAACTAATCCAAGATTGTTTAATCCAAAGTCCCCATTCTCCACAATTACAACTCCATCGTTTATTGAAATTTCAAAGTTCTTTTGTTTGAAATATTCTTCAATTATGTCAATAAAAAAGTTATATTCCTTTTTGTCGAAAAACTTCGCCCAAACAGGGACAGTTCTGTTCTGTCCCTTACATGATGAAAATAATGAAATAATAATTATCAAGAAGTATTTAATTTTCATTGTTCTAGCCTTGTCTTTTTTTTTCCTGCAGCTAACGTTTTGCTTCACGAAATCATTGCAATATGTATGGTATATGGAATACAAACAGCAACAGTTGCAGAAATATTTGAATCATCTAAACATAAAACTAATACCCTAAAAATCCAACCAGCTTTCCTGACTATTTGTGTGTAAAAAATTAATTGGATTTTATCCCTTAAAAACCTTCCTCACCCATTCAGTAATCAACCCAGCGCCGTAGCTACTCAGCTGCCCAAAAGCGGTAAAAACAGAAAGGAATCCTACCCAAGGTGATTTGTTTATGAAAGTAGAATGAACGAAAACAGCTAAAATCCATAGCCCATAAACCAAGAACCCTGCTGTCAAGAAAACCGAGAAGGCGGGAATCCAATAACCAATAACCATCAACCCAATAACCATTATCCATCCAAGTAAAAAAACCGCAGGCATCAGATGTACCAATTTCACCGCATCCCGATGGTAACGGCTGACATTAATTCGGTTTTGGCCAAAGGAATAACTCTGTCTGAAAAAGCTCTGCCAAGTGTTTTTTCTTTTGTGGTATACAAGAGCTTCCTCCACCAATTCCAACCTGAAACCCATTTTTTTGAGCCGCATACTCAGCTCGATATCCTCGCCCCTGTTTGGGTCGACAAAACCTTTGGTCACTTCAAATGCCTTTTTGGATAAACCCATATTGAATCCACGTGCTTGGTACTTCGATGGATCTTTTAATTTTCCCCGGATTCCTCCCGTAGTTAATAGGGAGGTCATACTGTAGTTGATAGCTTTTTGGAAGTTGGAAAAACCCTCCTCAGCAGCATCAGGACCGCCATGGGCATCGAGCTTCCGGGTTTTGATGGCTTTATCCAAAACCTCAAAATATTGAGAAGGAATGATGCAATCGGAATCAAAAAGCACAAAATAATCGCCTTTGGCCAGATTCATCCCGAAGTTCCGTGCAAAGCCTTGGGCAATATTTTCAATCCAAAAATAACGTACTTGGAGTTCTTCTTTGAAGGATTCTACGACAAGCTTGCAGGGATTATCAGATCCATCATCCACGATAATCACCTCAAAGTCAGTAAAAGTCTGTGTAGTCAGACTCTGAAGCAATTCCCTGATTTCATCGGGACGGTTGTACACCGGTATGATTACCGAAAAAACCATCAATCCTTGAAATTCAGTTCGGAGTCAATGTTGTAATCGGATTTTCGACTGCTGTTGGAGGTCATCATCTCTGCGAGAAATCCCGTCAAAAACAACTGAACACCCACAATCAATGCCACCAATGCCAAAAAGAACAAAGGCTGCGCGGTGATTTCCCTTACCGCTCGGCCTTGATAAAGTCCATAAATTTTTTGAAAGATAAGCCAGGAAGTAATGAAAAAACCCGCCAAAAAGGAGACCGAGCCCAAGGTTCCAAAGAAATGCATGGGCCGCTTTTTGTACCTGTTGACAAAAGAAACGGAAATCAGGTCGAGGAAACCGTTCAGGAATCTTTCCCAACCAAATTTGGTATAGCCGTATTTCCTTGGCCGGTGTTCGACGGTTTTTTCACCGATTTTGGAAAAGCCTGCCCATTTTCCGATCAAGGGAATGTAGCGGTGCATTTCACCATAGAGGTGGATATTTTTGACGACTTTCCTGTCGTAGGCCTTCAGTCCACAGTTGAAATCATGAAGTTTGATGCCCGAAATCACCCGGGTCACCCAATTAAAAAATCTTGACGGTATCGTCTTGCTGATGGGGTCATGTCTTGTCTTTTTCCACCCGGAAACAATATCAAATCCACCATTGACGATCATGTCGTACAGCTCAGGAATCTCATCGGGACTGTCCTGCAAGTCAGCATCCAAAGTAATGACCACTTCTCCCTCAGCCCTGCTGAAGCCCATGTCCAACGCCGCAGATTTGCCATAATTCCTACCGAAACTGATACCTTTTACAAAGGGATTGAGGTTGGCGAGTTTTTGGATTTCCTTCCATGAACCATCATTGCTGCCATCATTGACAAATATGATTTCATAGGAAAAACCATGGCCTTCCATGACCCGGCATATCCAGTTATGTAATTCGGCAAGAGATTCCTGCTCATTGTAAACAGGTATAACGACTGAGATTTGAGTCATTTTGGTTTTACGAAAATCAAATTGGTAAAGGAATCCACTTATTCTTTTTTGGTTTTCCTTTAAATAACCCTAAGCCATTGGAATTAATATCCAATGGCTTAGGGGATCAGTATCAATAATCCAGAGACTTGTCTCTTTTCTTCAATATTGCTCCAAGGATCAGTGCGATAATGGCATAGGCAATCAACAGAAATCCAAAAGCCTTCACTTGACCCAAAACAGTATAGCCTCCTTCAAGGCTGGTACGGATATCATCAATCTGCTCAGAAGTCATGGCATCTGCAGCACCAAACCTCTCCAACATGGCCATTTGGGTTTCCATCTGACTTTCTATCAACACGCCCGGAAGTGCCGGATCAACAACATTATAAAGCAACAGACTGCCAAGCATACTGATTATCCCGGAAACGACCATGGCTACGAATGCAAAATTAAAAGCAGTTCCGAAGGTCATAAATCCACCGATAGAGGCTCTGTATTGACCGCCAAAATAGATGATCAGTCCAAAATACAATACCAAAATCCCGATGCCTACATACCACGCCACCAAAAAGGTGGGATCGATAAAGTAAAGGATGTAAGTAATTACAACTGAAATGATACCCAATATCAAACCTGAATTGAGTCCTGCTTTGAATGGTGATTCTTGATTTTCCATAGAGTTAAAATTTTGTTCTCCTTAAAATTATAGAAATAATGATTGTAAAGAATAATCCAGGAAGGATTTTCCATATAAAATCATTCAAAGCGATGTCCAAAGCGGTCAAAGCCTGTATTTTTTCATAAGTAAAGTCAAAGGATTCCTGTCCCAACTGCCCTACGATCAGGTCTTTGTTGGTGTCCATCACAGCGACTTTTGTAGCTTTGATTTCCTGAAAAAACTCCGGACTCAAAAACAAAACCAGCCATATCCCCAAACCTGCGATTAGCGCAATCATAGTATAAATCAGAAATCCTATGGTCATCCCATGGGCAAATGAAAGTTCTCCGCTGTTGATATCATTCCTAAAAAACCGGATTCCCAGAAAGAGAAATATCGGGATCAGCACATAGCCAAACAACATGCTGAGGTTGGTGGCATCAAATCCGATCCACTTAAACAATAAAAATGCGAGGACACAAAACACGCCCCCAATCAATCCAAACAGGTAAGTTGATCCGAGATACCGCTTCATCTAGATTTTGACAAAACGGCCTCTGTTGATGACAAATTTTACTTTCCCCTTCAAAGTGCTATTGAACCAAGGCATATTGGCAGAAAGTGATTTATTTGATTTTTGGTCAAAAACCCAGTTTTCCTCAGGGTCAAAAATGGTCAGATCTTCCATTTTGGAAGTATCAAAGCCAAGCACTTTGGCAGGTCCTTCGGTAATTTTGGAGATCAGTAGCGGCCAAGTGAGTTCGCTCGCCAACTTCGCCATTCCCGGCAGAAAAGTCTGCAGGCCTGACATTCCAAATGCCGCCAAATCAAATTCCATAAACTTGGAATCAAAATCCTGCGGATTATGGTTTGACACAATGGCATCTAGTGTCCCATCTTTCAAACCTTCAATCAGGCCATCCCTATCTTCCCTGCCACGGAAAGGAGGCATAACTTTCAGGTTGGTATCGAAAGTGACCATGTCCTCATCAGAGAAAAGCAATTGGTAAAGGGATACATCCGCGGTGACTTTCAAACCGTCTTTTTTGGCCTGTCGGATTTTATCTACAGATCCTTTGCTGCTGATGGTCTGCAGGTGAAGCCTTCCCCCAGCATATTTGAGGATTTCAAGGTTGCGGTACACGGCTACTTCTTCGGATAAATTTGGGATTCCTTTCATCCCCAATCTTGTCGAAGTGACACCCTCATGCATCTGTCCAAAAAGTGATAAATATGGATCATAGGTCTGATCAACCAGTAATCCGTCGAACTTCTGCAAATACTGTAAAATCTTAAGAAAGCGGTCTGGATTGGAAATCGGATGGATCCCGTCACCAAAAACAAAAACACCCTCATTGTTTAAATCCAGAATGTCGGTGAAATCTTCGCCATGGCAATCTTTGGTTGCGGCCGCCATGATGCACAGGTCTGTCAGCCAATTCTTGGTTTTGGACATGACATATTGGATCTCATTTTTTGTTTGGATGGCAGGCTTGGTATTGGGAATCAAGACGGCTTTGGCAAAACCACTTGCGGCCAACAAATCCCCCAAGCTGTCCAAGGACTCGCGGTATTCTTCTCCCGGTTCGCCAGACATACACCTCAAATCAGCCCATCCCCTGGAAGCAAAAAAAGCCGAACAGTCGATGGTTTCTTTGATTTTCAATCCAGAATCACCATTATATTCAACGATTTCAGAACCGGTAAAAATGAAATTTTTTGGGGGATGGATCCTGTGTGAATCAATTAACCTGAGCGATTGGAGCAGTACGGCCATAAAGGTTATTATTTGTGCAAAACTGCAATAATATTCCAAAAAATGAAAGGAAAATTGGATTGAGGATGAGGAATGGTTTCAAAAGGCGGAATGGGAGCATGATTCAAAGACCAAAAAAAACAATTCTTTCCAAAAGGCAAATCTTTAAACTTTGCGTCTTTCATTTTTGCAGTTTTCCCAATAACTCTAACAATCTGTAATTATCAGAATGTGGGAAGAATTGGTCAAACTCGAGGAAATATCCTCCGGGATCAAAACCCACAAATCCTTTGTATTTCCCTTCAGTACCTACTTCAAGGCTATCCTGTCTCAAGGGAAAGGAATTGCTTTTCTTGACATAATCAAACCAACCTGACACATCACCAAGCAAAAAAGACACATTCACGGCTTTGCTATCAGAAAAGGTATGCATGCCACGACGTTCGTCCACGAGGCCGATATAGCCTGTCTCAGATACCTGATAAACTTTGGCCCAACCCTGATCGACGATCAACCGCAGTCCCATGATTTCCTCATAAAACTTCTCCGCCACAAGCATATCTTGGTAATAGGTCCAAGTCACTGCACCATAAAAACCCAATCCCGCTGCCACACCTTCCGAAACGGTCGGTAAGGCAGGGTATTTTCTCATTTGGGGAATCAGCAATTCGTTTTCTTCATGTTGCTTGAACATTTCAAATTCCAGCAGGTAACCTTCCGGATCGATGGCCACAAAACCGTCATGGGCATTGTTTTCTTTGGGTTTGTAAGTGTATTTGATGGGGACATTTTTTCCTTGCAGGTAGGCGTACCATTCAGGAAGTTGGTCAGTCAACAAAGCGATGGCAACAGTCTTTGGCTCGGAAGCTTTATGCATCCCTTTTGATTCATCCACCAAAGTCAGGAAGGCATCATGGGAGATGCGGACTGTGGCCGCAAAACCATAATCTGACACAATTTCCATCCCCAATGTCTGATGATAAAAGTCTTTGGCAGTAGCCAAATCTTTGTAATACAGAAAAACATTGGTTCCCTGAATATCAAAATCAGGCAAAGACCTGAACTCAGTATTTTTGGCCAATAGGGTATTGATATGCTGATTGGGATATCCCAACAATCTCCCGAATCGGCGCGCTTCATCAAAACTGTTTTTGCCTTCGGCAATGGTTTTTTTCAAATCAAGGTAGGCTTCCAAAGCATTTGGCTTGTGAAAAACCAAGACTTCTTTTCCGTCAGCTACGGACTCAGGAAACAGCTTGGTTTTGATCAGTTCAGTTTCTCTAAATACTTCCACGCCATATTTTTCAGCAATCGCTGACGATTCCGCCCAAATGGCATCTATCTCAGCTGATTCCATCGGTTCGCTCAGGGCAATAGGCTTGACGTCCGCAGCGACCATTTCGGCCATGGCAGCCATACCGCCGAGGTGCTTCTGATGGCTGTTTTCTTTTTGTTCCTGACAGGAAGAAAAAATGAAAATGATCAATAAAAATAAGGCTGAGGATTTCATGTTGGATGGATTACTTTGGGTTAGGATTTCTATTTTAGGAGCATCTTAACTTCTTCCTTCAATTTAGGAATATAATTTATTACTATGCTCAATATTAAATCATCAGAAATCTTGTCATAACCGTGTATTATCCGATTTCTGATTGCGATTATTTTTTCAACATTTGACAGTTTGAAATTCTTATCCTTCTTATAAATTCTATTTGCAGCTTCAACTATGATTTCCAGGTCTCTTTCAATAGCCCTTTTCGTTTTGATTTCATTTACATATTTCTCAAATTTTTTAGGCCAATTTTCATAAAAACTTTCAATTTCATTGATAGCTTGAATCCTGTCAAACAACCATGTCTTGATTTCCTTATCCATAAATCAGTCTTTTAGAAGAATCGATATTTTCTCTCAAAAAAGGATTATTGATGGCTTTATTTTCAAGTAGATCTACTTTTCTTTGGAAAAGATTTTCAAGTGATTTTTTAAAATCAAAGTAATTATCTGCATAGTCATATATTTCCACACCTTCAAAATCAACAAGGAAATCAATGTCGCTTGTTTTCCCAAAATGGTCAGCCAAGATGGATCCAAATACAAATAATTTGGACACCATATGCTTATTGCACAATTCCTTAACCTGATCAATATTTTTATCAACAATTGTCATGTTTCAAAATTACAATCTTTTCATTTGAAAAAGGAAATCAAATCAATGACAAAAACGGATCGCATATTTTGGTTATAAACACTTAATCAAAAACTGCTCAGTGCAACAATAAAAAAAATCAAATATTGACTTTCAGTCCAAGTTCAATTTGTCACCAAGATATATTTCTACAAGACTAAAGATCCGCTCTTTGCTCGTTTCGCTAAAATCCAGAAGATCGGGCAAAGGAAGGTTGCCGTTATTGCCGATGGTAGGCCATTTTGGGGGAGAAGAGAGCCAATTACCATGATCGTCCTTCATGTGTCCCCTGTCGGAAATAAATGAGTGGATAAAATCTTCAGATGCGATTGATTTGAATCCGGGAAGGTCATTGCCGTCTTGGTCAGGGTCAGCCACAAAAGTAGCATCCAAATAGTGATTCAATGAAGAAGGAAATTCCAAAGTAGAATCAAAATCATAGATCAATTGGGATTCAGAATTGAATGCCAACAAAATCACATGGTAATCCCACCATACCACTTCATAACCGTTAGGGGATTTTTGGAATCTGAAGGAACAATTTCTGTTGCTGTTGGAGATGATCAACACCTTTTTGGTAAATCCCTCGAGTTCAGGATTTTGGCATAAATGCCAGATGTTTTCCTCACAAAAATTTTCTGAGTACTTGAATTCTTTGATTTTCATTTGCTGCCACAAAAGTAGCATACTTATGCGGGCTTAAGTCAGTAATCCTGATTATGTTTTTATTATGCCTCTTCCACACCTATCGGTACTATTGGATATTAATTGGATATTGTTTTCCCAAACAACGCTGTAACTAATTTAGATTGCTTTTTCCAACAATTCAGAAAGGACCTTGGTATGATATAAAAAATAGTGGATCAAAAATGATCCCAAAAACAATTTACCTCAAATCCAGCCTGATCAGATTTTCGGAGAGAACAAGGTCTTCCTTGGTCCGCTCTTTGCAGATTTCTATCAACTGAAAAATATCCGAATCCAGGTAATCTGTCTTTTTGATCTGAATGTCGTTTTCATCCTTGAAGGAAAACCGTAACCCGCCGGATGAACCATTATGGTCAATTTTGGTCATTCCTGAGATATTGCGATGGGAATTGATGACTCCTCGGAATTTCAATTGGTAACCATCCAATACCAAGGTAATGGGATTGAGGTTTTTGACCAAAAGGAATAAAAAACACTCATAAAGGACGATCAACCAAAAGAGGACCATTGACCATTTTGGTATGGGAACACCAATAAAAAATAATATTGTACCGCCAACTGCAAGGGCCAATGTCCATTTTCTGAAACTCTTTTTTTGCCTCCGCAAAAATAATTCCCCACCAACACCCCTAATCACCAATTTGTAATGCTCTCTTCCATAAAAAATAAACATCAAAATAAGGCAAAAAGACACAAGCCAATGATGGTGACGGACATCAGAGAGTAAAATCACAATGATACAAAGTACCAAAAAGGCTGTAACAATGATTTGTCTTTTTCTCATAACTCAAAATGTGTTGTGGTTTACAAATGAAAAAATCTTGGTCTTTAAGAAATTGTCATCCTTCAAATTAACTGATTCTAGGTAATATTTAAAACCTTATTGGAATGAAAATACCGAAAAAGCAAAAGAAGGAACATTTTTAGGTGTCCCTTCTTTGATTTATGGATTATTTTTTTTTGAATTATTTTATTTTCTATTCCCACTCAATAGTAGCCGGCGGCTTGGAAGAAATGTCATAGACCACGCGGTTGACGCCTTTGACACGGTTGATGATTTCATTGGACATTTTCCCGAGAAACTCATAAGGCAAATGGATCCAATCTGCTGTCATGCCGTCCACAGAACCCACAGCCCGCAGCGCCACGACCTTTTCATAGGTACGCTCATCACCCATGACTCCGACGGATTGGATGGGGAGAAGGATCGCTCCTGCCTGCCATACCTGATTGTACAATCCTGAATCTTTGAGTCCTTGGATGAAAATATAATCCACTTCCTGAAGGGTTTTGACTTTCTCTGCAGTAATATCACCAAGGATCCTGATGGCGAGTCCAGGTCCAGGAAAAGGATGTCTTCCAATGATGGTCTCAGGAATATCCAAAGCCCTGCCTACTTCTCGCACCTCATCTTTGAACAAGGTGTTCAACGGCTCCACTACTGAAAGCTTCATAAAGTCCGGCAAGCCTCCCACATTATGGTGGGATTTGATGGTGGCAGATGGTCCCTTGACGGATACGGACTCGATCACATCGGGATAGATGGTGCCTTGTCCAAGCCATTTGACACCCTCAATCTTGTGTGCCTCGTCATCAAAAACTTCAATAAATGCACGTCCAATTGCTTTTCTTTTGGCTTCAGGATCACTCAATCCCGCCAAGGCATCATAAAAACGTTGCTTGGCATCGACTCCGATGACATTCAGGCCTAGAGTTTTATAGGATTCCAAAACTTCCTCGTATTCATTTTTGCGGAGCAATCCATTGTCTACAAAAACACAGTATAGGTTTTTGCCAATAGCACGGTGGATCAATGTCGCCGCCACAGAAGAATCCACGCCACCGGAAAGGCCCATGACCACATTGTCATTTCCAATTTTGGCTTTCAGTTGGGCGATAGTCGTGTCAATAAAAGTATCAGAAGTCCAATCCTGCGCACATCCACAAATATGCACCACAAAATTTCTCAATAGGTTTTTTCCTTCCAATGAATGGGTTACCTCAGGATGGAATTGGATGCCGTAGGTTTCTTCCCCCTGCACTTTGAAAGCAGCTACTTTTACTGAAGCAGTACTTGCGATGACATCAAATCCACCTGGAAGCGATTTGATGGTGTCACCGTGGGACATCCATACCTGCGAACCATGGGTCATTTCTTTGAGAAGACCATAATGCAGGTCAATGTCATCGAGATTGGCGCGGCCATATTCCCGGATTTCTGAAGGAAGGACTTCTCCTCCGTATTTGTTAGCCAAGAGCTGGGCGCCATAGCAAACTCCCAAAAGCGGTAATTTACCGCGAAGCCTATCAAGGTCTAAATCAGGGGATCCGGCATCTCTGACTGAGCAGGGGCTGCCGGAAAGGATTACTCCTTTGATGTCAGAAGTGATTTCAGGAATTTTATTGAAGGGGTGGATTTCGCAATATACATTGAGTTCCCTCACCCTGCGGGCGATGAGTTGTGTGTATTGGGAACCAAAGTCTAGGATGAGGATTTGTTCTGCCATGCGCAAAGGTACACAGGGCAGGGATATTGGAAAAAGGAAAGGGAAATATTTTCAGAAGATTATTTTGGAAAATGGGCTTGGAAAATTACAAAATTGAAAGATTGGAAAATTGGTAAGCTAATGGATATGGAGTTAATTGGCCATAGGTTTAACGGTCAAACTGCTTCCCTGTTATCCTGCTTATTAAGAAGCTGGATAGATTTTATAGCTGTTTTTTTATTTAATCGAAAATGCTTTACCCGGATTTTGGACCAACATCAAATCCAACTCGGATTGGGTAAATCCTTTTTCCCTAAGCATAGGAATCAACTCATCGAACAAAGCCGTGAAGCCTTTAAAATCACCCCCATCAGGTTCGCCCGGACTGTACCATCCCGCATCATGAGAAAGTAGCACATGGTCTAAAAGCCCATTTTCCTTACAATATAAGATCCTCTCCAAATGGCCGGGAATATCCCAAGCGATGCCATCCAAGCTGATCCAAACTCCCTCTTCAGCGGCTTTCTTATAATTCTCAAAGTCTTTCTCTGCCTGTGCGTGTACCCATACAAAATGAAAAAGGTCGATCTTTTCTTCTTTCAAAACTTCGATTTCGGCATTGGCTGTTTCCCAGTTTCCGGTATGGGACACGATCAAAAGCCCTGTTTCCATGTGGGTAAAAGCTGCTGCCCTGACCAGTTTTTTATCCATCTCTGAAAGTGGAGCGCCGCTATTGACTGAGATTTTGATAAATCCTGGTCTAACGCCGGTGTCTTCTATTCCTTCCTGAAATTCTGTAACCCATCTTTTCGCTAATTGCTCTGCTGATTCAGTGAAGGCATGTGCCGGCAGGTATTTCCCCTCCACAGCACCGTAGTAGCCGGTATTGGAAACAAACTGAATGTCTGAAGCTTCCGCAAGCTTTTGGAGTAAAACAGGATCTTTACCCAAATAGGAAGGCGTACATTCCACCAAGGTTTTGACACCTCTTGCTTTGATTTCCTCCAAAAAAGGCAAAACCCTCTGAACCACGGAATCCTTGTCCCAACGGTGATATCCCGTAGAATCTGCTCCGATAAAGTCCACCAAAATATGCTCATGGATCAAAGTAAGACCCATTTCGGAAGGGGAAATTTCTCCGTTTACGGAATAGATTTTACCCTGCTCAGCTTCCTGAGGGGTACATCCAAATACGATAACAAATAGGAAAAGCGGGATTAAAACTCTCATGGAATAGAATTTTTTCCATAAGTTAAGAAAGATGGATTAAGAATCCTCCAGATTGCTGTTTTCTCCTTCAAACAAAGTCTTCAATTCTACTGCATGGATTTTCTCCACTTCTTCCAAGTACCTTCCAAAAACCGCAGTGCTGCCATGGGTCAGGTAAACTTTCTCAGCTTCTGTCGCTTTGATGGAAGTGATCAATCCCTCCCAATCTGCATGGTCGGACAAAACAAACCCGACATCAGCTGCCCGCCTTCTCCTAGCGCCACGCACCTGCATCCAACCCGAGCAGATTCCTGTTTGGTAGGGAGAAAATTGCTTCATCCATGGAGAACCCATTGCAGATGGCGGAGCAATGATCATGGCTCCTTTGAACCTGCTTTTGGAAATTTCGGCAGTAACTTTTGGGATGTCTGTGACGTTGATGCCATTGGCGATCAGTGCCTGATTGGTATTCCAAATAGCCCCATGGGCAAATACCTCCCCAATAGACAAGTCAAGATGGTTGATGATTCTTTGGGCCTTTCCCAAGGAATAGGCAAAAAGGACTGAATTTCTCCCATCAACAGAATTTTGCTTCCACCAAGCATTGATATCGCTGAAGATTTCTTTTTGGGACTGCCATTTATAAACTGGCATGCCGAAGGTACATTCCGACACAAACTCGTGACACTTTACTGGTTCAAAAACCTGTGAAAGACCATCATCTTCAGTCTTATAATCTCCGGAAATGACAACGGTTTTTCCTTTGTATTCTAATCTGACCTGAGCAGAACCGGGTATATGGCCCGCAGGATGGAGAGACAACATCACCCCATTCACCTCCAATTTTTCTCCATATTCGAGAGTTTCTAAAGAAATCTCCTGACCGAGACGGAGTTTCATCACCTCTCTAGAATGATGATGAGAAAGATAATGCTTCATTCCCCATCGGGCATGGTCTGAATGGGCGTGGGTGATGACTGCCTTGTCTACAGGCCGCCAAGGATCAATAAAAATATCAGCTTTAGGACAATACAATCCTGACGGCGTCAATTCAAGCAGATTCATATTTTTCTCGTTACCTTAACCCAATCCCAAACTTTTAGATTTCCTTCCTCTCTCATCCTTCCCATTTCTCCCTCATCCTTACCCTAAATCTCCTCAAGTTCTTTTCCCGGCTTTGGATAACTCAATCTTGCGATTTTTTTCCCTACATGGTATTCATCCAAACCTGTTACCGTAACGGTGCCCAATACATTCAGATCCAGTGAACCGTCTGATCTCAGACCCTTTTCCTCAACCCAAACATGCTCAATAGCACCTATGAGAAGTTCCGTACCGTTGACCTGGAGGGTTTGGGTTTCTACTAATTTGCACCCTACTTGCACTGGACTTTTGGCTACAAATGGGGCATAAAAATCTCCGAAGTATTCTTCTTCCAATCCTGTGGCTTCGAATTCTGAACCGGAATACCTTGCCGCTGTTTGGTGGGCTTCCCTGTAGAAATCTTCTGTAACATGATTAAGGGTAAAATACCCTGTTTCGAGGATATTTTCGAGGGTATGCCTTTCGACTGAATGAGGTCTGAACAAAATCCCCACCAAAGGAGGGCTGGCTCCGATATGAAAAACCTGGGAGAAAGGAGAAAGATTGGTGACTCCATTCCGGCTTTTGGTACCAATGAGGTTCAGGCTTTTGTACCCTGAAAGGCAATTGATAAAATCCCTTCTAAAAGACGATTCGGCCTCCAAAATGGAAGCCTTATCGAAATGCTTCCTCATATCAAAATGGCTTCTTCTATGGAATTACAATATTTGATATCCAAAAGGTGGATGATATTGTCAGGATTATTTTTTATGATTTGTTCTTTGGCGATCATTACCATTTTTTCAAACCATTTTTCTTCAGGAAGAATTTTCCGGTGCTGATCCAATCCAAGTTCGAGCATTTTATTCTTCCAATTTAGAAAATACCATTCCATGCTTGGCTGGTGAAAGGCACGCAGTGATCTTTTATCAAAAATGAATTTTTTGTACTTTCCTTTTTCCACAATGGAGCTGATATGGGCGAAGGTATTTTTGAAGTCATCAATCGGAATGTAGTCTGTCAACAACTCACAGATGATCATTCCCTTTTCTTGATTGGCGTATACCTTGGCATATTTTTCTTCAAACATCAGTTCAAAGTTATTTAGCTCGATGGTATTGGCAGTGATATTCATGATGGTGTCTGGGATTGTAATTAGTGAAAAGACCGGTTTTTCATGTTTTTACCATTTGTAACTTCTTCCTTAAAGCTACCTAGATTCTCTTCAAGACGTATAGCATAATCCAAAGTTGTCTTGATAAGCTCTTGTTGGGAATGAATCTGTTCTTTCAACCTCGAAAGTTCTCTATTCATGTCTCCTAGTTTGGCTTCATACTCTTTCTTAAGCCTTTCCTTTTCCAGTCTGGCCTTTTCCAGTTCTTCCTTGAAAATCAAAAATGATTCTGGTGGAGTCCTCATAATATTTAATACTTTTTACTCAGGGAGAATACCCAACTCTAATACAATAATCCTCACTAATTGTTTGAAATCTTCAAAACTACATGCCTTTTACCGAAGACATTCCTCCGTCAAGATGTAAAATCTGACCGGTCATCCAAGCAGCATCTTGGGAAAGTAAAAAAACAGCAGCACCCGCAATATCTTCGGGCTGGCCATACCTACCCAAAGGATGTCTTTTATTTGAAGCTTCTTTCTTATCCTCATTGCCCAAAAGCGCAGATGCCAAAGGGGTATCTGTCAGTGAAGGAGCAACTACATTTACTCTGATTTTATTGGGTGCCCATTCCGATGCAAGAGATTTAGCTAAACTTTCGACTGCACCTTTTGCACTGGAAATAGAGGAATGGAACCCTAAACCTACCTTCACAGCAACTGTACTAAAAAGAACTACTGAAGCGGATTCGGATTTTTTTAAGCCCTTGAGGCTGGCTTGCAAAACCCTCACAGCACCCAAAAAGTTGACATCATAATCCTTTTGAAAATCTTCAATGGCAAACCTGTGGAAAGGCTTTAGGCTAATCGTACCCGGACAATACACAAGCCCATCGATCACTTCGGGAAGTCCAGCTATTGAATCAAAATTCTCTGTGATATCAAGGTGCGACACTCCTTCTCCTGTCCTGTGGTAAGAGAAAATATTTGCTCCCAATGGGCCTAATTTTTCGATAATTGACTTGCCTATACCTGAATTGCCGCCGATGATTACAATGTTTTTATTAGTCATGGTTGGTTTTTTTATATTTAATCGATTGGAAAAAAAAATGTTTGAAAACTTTAGTAAATAAAAAAACCGGAATTGAAGTACCGGTTTGGTTGGTTTAGTTTTCACTATTTACTATTTCATACTTATATATTTCATGAACTCATTTCTAGAGTGTTCGTCTTTTTCGAATTTTCCACTGTAAAACGAAGTCACCGTGGCACTGTTCACGTCTTGAATTCCCCGGCTAGACACACACATATGATGAGCATCTATAATGATGGCCACATCATCCGTTCCGAGCATTTCTTTCAACTCGCTGCCAATCTGCATCGTCAATCTTTCCTGCACCTGTGGTCTTTTGGCAAAATATTGTACGATTCGGTTGATCTTGGATAGTCCTATCACAGTTCCGTTTGATATATATGCAACATGAGCCTTTCCTACTATAGGAACGAAATGATGCTCACAATTGGAGTGAAAGGTGATGTCCTTCTCTACCAACATCTCATTGTATTTGTATTTGTTTTCAAAAAGTTTGACCTCGGGCTTATTTTTCGGGTCAAGTCCACTAAAAATCTCTTTGATATACATTTTGGCAACTCTCTTTGGGGTTCCCTTGAGACTGTCATCTGTCAGGTCAAGACCCAAAACATGCATTATATCTCTAAAATGTTTTTCTATGAGTTCCATTTTGAGCTCATCATCCATCTCAAAGGCATCCTCTCTCAGTGGAGTATCGTGGGAAGTCCCGATATGTTCATCCCCCATTTCGTCATAAGATTGAGAAAAATTAATTCCCATCGTATTCAACAAAGTTTCTTTCTGTTTCATATAGTCGAACCGTTAAGTCGTATTTTTTATCGATTTTTTTTCTTAAAATATTCCAAATAACCACAACGATATTTTCCGCTGTTGGATTGAGATTTCTGAATTCATCTGTATCTAAGTTTAAATTTTTATGATCAAATTTATTTAGCACATGTAATTTGATTAAATCACTCAACAATTTCATATCATAAACATAACCTGTGCCTGAATCAATTGGACCTACCAATTTAACAATCAACTCGTAGTTATGACCATGAAAATTAGGATTGTTACACTTCCCAAAAACACGCTCGTTTTCTTCAGCTGACCACTCAGGATTATGTAACCTGTGAGCGGCGTTAAAATGCTCTTTTCTATATACTGCTACTTTCATTGTTTACCAAACAGGAGTTTATCAATTTTTGTTTAATATTTATTTAATTTCTTTAAACAAAAATTTCAAACGATTGATTATCAGACAGGAATATCTGTAATTTTTAGGAATATTCTCCATTGAGAATTTTATCATGCTTTCTAACATTTATCGATATAAAAACAGTTCCAATATATAATATACTACTTTAGTTTAAATTAAGGATTAAAAAATATGTATCAAGAATGGAATTTTATGGCACTTGATTTGCGTTTATGGTTTTAGATATTTTCATTTGTAAGGTCCAGACTATCAAATAAATACAATGCGGAAACCTACCCTAGTTCTCATTTTGTTGCTCAGCAGCGCAATTTCCACTCATTTCTTTGTCAATAGCTCACCATCTTCCATACTCAGAGAACTATCTTTCGAAAATAATTTTATTGAGCTTGTTAGCTCAAATTCTGCCAATTTGGAGTTCAAAATTCCTGAACGTGAAATTTTGTCATATGGCATCAAAGGATATTTGAAGATGCAGGACGAGGGCAAGATCTCAGAAGGAAAGCCACTTACAGTGATTGATTTTTCTTTGCCTTCCTCCGAAAAAAGAATGTGGATCATCGACATGAAAGATGGTCTAATCCTTCACCATGGACACGTGTCTCATGGAAGAAACTCGGGAGAACTGATGGCAAAGCAGTTTTCTAACGTCAGTTCTTCCTACATGAGTAGTCTTGGATTTTACTTGACAGGAGAAACCTACCAAGGCAAACACGGATACTCCTTAAGGTTAGATGGACTTGAAAAAGGATTCAACGATAAAGCCAGGGAACGTGCCATCGTGATTCATGGAGCGGACTATGCCCACGAAAATTTCATCCAACAGACAGGGCGATTGGGCCGAAGCCTAGGATGCCCTGCCCTGCCCAATGAAATCGCCGACGAAGTGATAGACTTGATCAAAGAACAATCTCTTCTTTTTATTTATGGCAACGACAAGGAATATTTGAATAAATCGGTTTTCTTAAATGCCTGATTTTTTGCTCCTACTTTCCTTAAGAACGGCATAAATTTCTTTATCCCGATCATAAATATCATTTCTGAAATAAATATTTCCTCTGGAATCTGACCAATACGTCAGGTAAATAATGGCGACCGGAATCTTCCTGTTGAGATTGACAGTTTTTTCTTTTGTCTGATGCATGGCAGCGGTGATTTTTTCATTGGTCCATGTAGAATCATGCGACAACAAGATTTTAGCAAAGTCAAAAGGCCTTTGTATCCTTATACAACCATGGCTTAGGGCTCTATCTTCCCTTTCAAACAAACTTCGGGAAGGGGTGTCATGGATGTAAACACTGTTTTTATTTGGGAACATAAATTTTACAAGGCCCAGCGAATTATTTTCTCCCGGCTCCTGACGGACTGTATAAGGAAAAGTCCTTGCACTAACTTTGGACCAGTCTATGGAAGCGGGATCAATGGTTCCACCCGAAGAATTCAACAGTCTCATGTTATTTTTTGCAAGGTAATTAGGATCTTTTTTGATTTTAGGTACTATCTCATTTCGGGTTATAGATGTGGGTACTGTCCAAGTGGGGCTAAAAACGATATATGACATCTGAGCGCTAAACTGCGGTGTGGAATGGTAGCTTTTTCCTACAATCACTTTTGAAGTCAGTACTGTATCCAGTTTCTGAATAAAATCAAGTTGAAAATTTGCTGTGTTGACCAAAATCAATTCCATGTCTTTGATCGTATCGGGAAGCCAACGCAACCTCTCGAGGTTTACAGAAGCAGTAGTAATCAAGTCCAATGGTTTTTGGTTGAGTGCGTGAATGGTGCCCTGCCCGATCACGCCATCAGGTTCCATTCCAAATCTTTTTTGGATCGTTTTGATGCCGTCTATCATCAGGCTGTCATAGACCTTTTCTTGTTCCGTTTGATAAGGTTTCAAAAAGCCCCAAAAATACAGCCTATCCCTAATTTCCGGTAATTGGTTATGCTCCTCTCCCGGCTTGATTGATTTGTCTATTTTCAGGTTTTTCCAAGTAGCAACCGGTTCCTTTTCGAAGCGTTTTTGCTCATCAAAAAGCTCCCTTAAACCATCCCTCATTTTTTTGTAAATAGAAAACGCCGGATAATATCCCTCAATACTTGCCCTGAGGCTTCCTGATTGGATAGCGGCACCAAGCTTTCGGTCGAGCATCAGTTCAGGAACGTTTCTTTGAATGCTCCAGCTAGTTTTTAAGGTTTCAGGGTCAACTTTACCCAAAAACAGGTGGGAAGAAAGCATGATATAGGCATCTGTCAACAACACTTCTACTGCAGCGAGTTCTATTGATTTCAATTGTTCTCCTGATTTTTTGGCAGCCTCAAATCGGTCAAAATAAGCATTAATGGCTTGAAAATGATAATCATTAGGATTTAGTCCATCAAACTTCGCTTGTCCAATTTCATAGCGCATTTCATAGGCAATTTCGGGAAGGATATGGTTTTTGACCCACGCTGGTTCAAAATTCCTTTCCCCATAAAACCTGTGGATCACCACAGAACTAAAAAGCTCATTTTCACCAATCCTAGGCCTATCCTCGGGACTGTTGCTTTCCAAGTATTGCCGGATAAATACATCAACGCCGTTTTCAGACGGAGCCTGTTGGGCAAAAAGACTTACATGAAATATATATTGCAAAAACACCAAGGAAAGCCTTTTCATGGAAATGTTTGTTTAGGAAAAATGAAACCTATTTTACTAAAAAATCTTGATACTTCTGACCGATTTCCCAAGTCTCTTTCAACATGGTCAGAAAATCCTTCATCCTGTTCAATGGGATTAGATTTGGTCCATCACTGAGCGCTTTGGCCGGCTCAGGATGCGTCTCTATAAAAAACCCATCAACACCTGCTGCAGCAGCGGCTCTTGCCAAAAAAGGAGCAAATTCCCTCTGTCCTCCACTTGTACCTCCCATTCCTCCGGGCTGCTGTACGCTATGAGTAATGTCAAAAACCACCGGAGCAAATTGCCTCATGATGGGCAATGCCCTCATATCTACAACAAGGTTATGGTAACCTAGGGAAAATCCACGCTCTGTGAGACATACATTTTCATTTCCTGTAGACCTCACTTTGCTGACAGCATATTGCATGTCTTCAGGAGCCATAAACTGCCCCCTTTTGATTTTTACGGCTTTCCTTGTCTGACCGGCAGCAAGCAATAAATCAGTCTGCCTACAAAGAAAGGCAGGGATCTGAAGCACATCCACGACTTCGGCAACCTCTGCAGCCTGATAGCTTTCGTGGATATCTGTGACCAACGGGACACTCAATGCTTTGCCCACTCTTTGGAGAACCTCCAGGGACTTGTCCATCCCGATACTTCTGAATGAAGATGATGATGTCCTGTTTGCCTTGTCAAATGAAGCTTTGAAAACATAAGAAAAACCAAGTTTGTCGGCATATTCTTTTACCGAACTTCCTATTTCCATACAGATATCAAAGCTTTCAACAGCGCAAGGCCCTGCAAACAAAACAGGTTTTCCTGATCCCAAAACGATGTCTTCGGTGATCTTCATTGGTTGGGTAAATTTCTCCATATTATTGGTTGAGATATTTTTCTATGATACCGGACAAAAGCCCTTTGGATTGTAAAATTAAATCGGCCACCTCTCTGAATACCCCTTGGCCACCATCGAGAGAAGATACAAAATCTACATGAGAACTGATATAGGGAAGCGCATCAGCAGGGCATGCTGAGAACCCAACTTTCCGGATTAGGGGCAAATCAATTAGGTCGTCTCCGATGTAGGCAACTTCCCCAATTTGGATTTCCAGCACCTCCAAAATCTCCTCTAGTTTCTGGGCTTTATCACGTACGCCATGGTAATGGAAATCAAAGTTAAGTTCTTCACACCTGTTTTCTACCACTTTCGAATTTCTTCCAGTAATAGCACCTACGAGAATCCCGTTTTTGCGGAGCTGGGCCACAATAAAACCATCCTTGACATTGAATCTTTTGTATTCTAGTCCATTGTCATCGTAGATAATCCCACCATCGGTCAATACCCCGTCCACATCAGTGATAAGCAATTTTATTTTTTCAGCTTTGAACGAGATTTCCCCCGTAATTCCAGAAAGGTAGTTATCCATATTACTTCTTTTTCTTCCACTGAATGGAGTATAGGTCAAGTCTTCTTTGGTCAAGGTTTCTCACGCTTCCTGCTTTCCTTTGTTTGGTCAGCAAGTCCAAGTCAACGTCTGCTACTATGGTAGTTTCGGCGTTTTCAGAGGCTTGGGCCACCGTGGCATCGTGTGGGAATGAGAAATCCGAGGGTGAATAAATCGCCGCTTGGGAATATTGGATATCCATGTTTTCTACCCTAGGAAGGTTGCCGACGGATCCTGTTATGGCGACATAACATTCATTTTCGACTGCTCTTGCTTTGGCGCAGGTATTTACGCGGAGGTAGGCATTTTTGGTGTCTGTCCAAAATGGTACAAAGAGGATGTCCATTTCCTGCTCGGCCAATATTCTCCCAAGCTCAGGAAATTCTACATCGTAACAGATCAAAATCCCTATTTTCCCTGCATCGGTATCAAAAACCTTGATGCCGTTACCTCCCTGAAGGCCCCAATAGGCCTGCTCATCAGGCGTTATGTGCAGCTTATATTGCTTGTCTGTTGTGCCGTCCCTCCTGCAGAGATAACTCACATTCCTGAGTTTTTTGCCATCATACTCAGGCATACTTCCCGCGATGATGTTCACATTGTAGGAAAGGGCCAAGTCCCTCATTCTGCTGATGATTTCGTCAGTATAGTCAGCTACATTACGGATCGCCTCAGAGGCATCCATGTCATTGAATTCGGCCAAAAGTGGCGCATTGAAAAATTCAGGAAAAAGACAAAAATCTGATTTGTAGCCAGAGATGGTATCCACAAAGAATTCAACTTGCTGCATCAAGTCATCGACATTGTTGAAGCGGCGCATTTTCCATTGAACCAATCCCAAGCGAACAATTGACTTTTTATTGCCTATGAGTTTTTCATCCTTTTCATAGTAAATGTTAATCCATTCCAAAAGGGTGGCATAGGCTCTTGAATCAGTATCTTCAGGAAGGTATTTGGTAATCACTTTCCTAACGTGAAATTCATTTGCCAACTGAAATGAAAGTACAGGATCAAATATCTCCTTGCTCTTGACCAAATCAATGTACTTCCTTGGCGTCATCTGATCGGCATATTTGGAATATCCCGGAATCCTCCCCCCCGCAATGATGGACCGGAGGTTAAGGTTTTCGCAAAGCTCTTTTCTTGCGTCATAAAGTCTTCTTCCCAATCTCATCCCCCGGTAATCCTGATGCACAAAGACATCGGTACCATAAAGGGTATCCCCGTCATTATCATGGGTGTCAAATTTCCCAAAACCCGTGATTTGATCATAAGTATGGTTATCTCCAAATTTGGTGTAATCCACCACTAAGCTCAACGCAGCAGCGACTACTTTCCCATTGTCTTCAATACAAATCTGACCTTCCGGAAAAGCCTTTATCTGATTTTTCAATTCCTGCCTCGTCCATGCGCCTCCTTGGTCCCGATAGATGCTGACCATTATTTCCCGGATATCATCATAATCCGACAACTTGATATTTCTGAGTTTGAGACGGTGCTCTAATTCTTCTTTTTGCTTACTCATGGCACAAAATTAACCAAAAATCCCTCATTAATTTTAAATTCCTCGGCTTTGGTGTCTTCTCATTCTCTCATCAATTTTTCTGGATCGTTTTCATTTCAAAATCATTTTCAAAGAGATGAAATTATTTTTTTTGTAGTCGATCCCCATTCTTTGAGACTTTTTAATATCTTATCATCCTGATATGCAGCCATAATCGACAAAATTTCTACCAGAAGCTTTAAATTAAAAATTGAATTATTGATTCTTTTTATATTTCTTTACAGGTAAAATTCATGAATCTCGCACTCATAAATTACCTTTATCACTCTATTTTTATCACATGAGAAAATTAGCTTTGATTTTTTTGCTCTCTATGATGGCCTTTGAAACTTATTCGCAAAGTTTTTATAGGTACAGGTTTGATGCACCATGGTCAGTCTCGGTAGCTGCCGGACCGACCCAATATTTTGGTGAACTTTATTCTCTTTGGAAATATAATGAAGGAATCCAACCCGATTGGAATGCAAACATTGCCGTGAGGAGAACTCTGGGGACTTATATCAGGACGAGGGCTGAATTTACTTATTATCAGATTTCGGGACAAGATCCTCCTGCGGATCCAAGAAGTAACAGGGAACCAAGAAATCTGCATTTTCGGGCAAGAAATTGGGAAGCAAGCCTAATAGGTGAGCTGCACCTGAAGCCTGTAAAAGTATATAACATCACGAGAAATTTTATAAACTTTTATGGCTTTGCAGGAGTGGGCATTTCGAGCAATAATCCTAAGGCAGAATTGAATGGAACTTGGGTGGATTTAAGGCCTCTCCAATTGGAAAACAACCCTTACGACAAATACATTTTTGTATTCCCTACAGGTGTAGGAATGAAATACAAACTGAATGTTTACACGGATTTGACGATCGAAATGAATTATAGGTGGACAATCACTGATTATATGGACGATATCAGTGCTTACAACATAAAGGAATTTTATCAAGACCTGGTCAATGATTATGGCGTAAATGGGAATGGCGCCAGGCCTGACAGACTTAGATTGGCTATAAGAAACCCAAATTTTATCAAAGACAACGGTGAGCCTGATGTCCAAAAAATCCTTGATAATGGCGGAAGAATCCGAAGAGGTTCAGGTCTTGATGAGCGTTTTGACGGTTTTATGTCGCTGAACATTGGCCTTGAACTTTATCTTTCCCCTGATATTTGGGACAACTGGATTTTTAGAAACAGGGTCAACGAAAAGAGCTTCAGGTTCTGGTAATGAAAAAGACTTGAGATTTGAGACTTGAGTTTTTTTAAGTGGTTATCCACTTCTTTCCCAATAAACCAATATGCGATTACAAACAGGACAGAAGACCGATGATCCGGCCATTCAGACTCCTTCCAAGAAGTATATTGAATTATCATTTTACCGGAATCATTGCGTATCACCATAATTTTTTAAGGGATAATAATGAATTTTTTAATTCCGGACCTCAAGAGTGAGTTCATCTCCAAGTTTAGGACTTTGCATTGAGTGATTTCATTTTGATTTATCGATCAAAGCAAATAATGGAATATCAGCCTATTCCCGTGATTTTTCCTATTTTTGCAAGCAAATCTCAAAAAGCAACGCAATTATTCCATAATGGCTGATTACAATTTTCAGGAAATAGAAAAAAAGTGGCAAACCTACTGGGAGCAAAACCAGATTTTCAATGCCCAAGTTGATGCGACAAAACCGAAGTTTTATTCCTTGGACATGTTCCCCTATCCTTCCGGAGCGGGCTTGCATGTCGGTCATCCACTTGGATACATCGCCTCTGACATCATCACGAGATTCAAGAGATTGCAGGGATACAATGTCCTTCATCCGATGGGTTATGATTCATTTGGACTTCCTGCAGAGCAATATGCCATTCAAACCGGACAACACCCCGCCATTACAACAGAGCAAAATATCCGGCGTTATACAGAACAGCTGAAGAATATCGGTTTTGCATTTGATTGGGACAAAGAAGTCAGGACTTCCGACCCAAGCTATTACAAGTGGACGCAGTGGATCTTTATGCAGCTGTTCAACAGCTATTATGATAAGGATGAGAACAAAGCCTTGAGCATTGCTTCATTGGTAGAAAAGTTTTCATCCGAAGGAAATGCAAATGTCCATGCGGTTTGCGATGAAGATACGCCCGAGTTTTCTGCTTCTGATTGGAACAATTTTAACGAAAAAGAACAACAGGAAATATTGTTGAAATACCGCTTGACTTTCCTCGCGGAGACCTCTGTCAACTGGTGCGCAGCCTTGGGAACGGTACTTTCCAATGATGAGGTCAAAGATGGTTTCTCCGAAAGAGGAGGCCATCCTGTGGAGCGCAAAAAAATGATGCAATGGAGCATGCGGATTACAGCCTATGCTGATAGGTTACTTCAAGGATTGGAAACAGTAGAATGGTCCGAACCCATCAAGGAAATGCAGCGAAACTGGATTGGAAAATCCATCGGTGCAGAGATGGTTTTTCAGGTCAAAGGACAGGATAAACTGATTAAAGTATTTACTACAAGGATAGACACCATTTATGGTGTGACCTATTTGGCATTGGCGCCTGAGCACGATTATGTCGGTGAACTGATCACCGATGACCAAAGGAAAACAGCGGAAGCCTATATAGAGACAGCTAAAAACCGATCCGAAAGAGACCGGATGTCAGATGTCAAAACCATCTCTGGGGCATTTACCGGATCTTATGCCATCAATCCTTTCAACGGGGAAGAAATCCAAATCTGGGTGGCCGATTATGTTTTGGCAGGATATGGCACAGGTGCAGTCATGGCTGTACCTGCACACGATGAGCGGGATTATAACTTTGCAAAGCACTTTGGATTAGAGATCAGGCAAGTAATTGCCGGAAGCATGGAAAACGGTTCCTTTCCCGGAAAAGGTGGAACCATCATCAACTCGGGATTCATCTCCAATATGGAAATGAAGGGGGCGATGAACAAGGCCATCGAATTCCTGGAAGAAAAGAAAATAGGAAACGGCAAAATCCAATACAGAATGCGGGATGCCATCTTTACGCGTCAGCGCTATTGGGGTGAGCCGCTACCGGTTTATTTCAAAGATGGTCTGCCTTACCTGATGGATGAAAAAGACCTGCCTTTGGTGTTGCCTGAGGTGGATAAATATTTGCCTACCGAAGATGGAGAACCACCACTTGGCAGGGCAAAAGACTGGAACTATAAAACTGCTGAGGGAGAATTCCCATTGGAAATGAGTACCATGCCTGGATGGGCGGGCTCAAGCTGGTATTTTTTCCGGTACATGGATCCGGGAAACACCGAGAAATTTGTATCCAAAGAAAAGGAGCAGTATTGGGGTTCGGTGGACCTTTACATCGGCGGTGCAGAACATGCGACCGGACATTTGCTGTATTCTCGGTTTTGGACCAAGTTCCTATTTGATATCGGTGCGGTAAGTATCGAAGAGCCATTCCAAAAGATGATCAATCAGGGAATGATTCAGGGCAGGTCCAATTTTGTATATAGGGTTAAGCCATTGATTATTGCTTCCAAAGATAGTGAAAGCGAAAAAGCAGTGCTTCCTATGCTATTTGTCTCAAAAAAATATCGAGATAATATTACAGAAGGTAAACTTCCAAAAGAAGATGAACTTCTAATCAAAGACAAATTCAAACAGCTCTTTGACAAACTGAATCCAAATTATTCAGATAGCTATTTGAAAAAAATTGAATTGTTGGAATTCCATGTCGATGTGAATATTGTCAATAACGACCAACTGAACATTGAGAAATTCAAAGCATGGAGACCTGACCTAAAGGACGCTGAATTTGTATTGGAAGACGGAAAATATATCTGCGGTGCAGAGGTGGAGAAAATGTCCAAGTCCAAATACAACGTAGTCAATCCAGACGACATTATTGAAAGGTATGGAGCCGACACGCTGAGATTATATGAGATGTTCCTTGGGCCTTTGGAGCAGTTCAAACCTTGGAATACCAACGGCATAGACGGGGTGTCCAAATTCCTGAAAAAGCTTTGGAGACTGTACCACGATACCAACGGGGAATTCAGCGTTTCCGAAGAAAAGGCCGGCAAAGAAGAACTCAAAACCCTTCATAAAACCATCAAAAAGACGCAGGAGGATCTGGAAAATTATTCCTTCAATACTTCAGTGGCGTCATTTATGATCTGTGTGAATGAATTGTCTGCTTTGAAATGCAACAAAAGAGAAATCCTTGAGCCTTTGGCCGTGATCGTTTCTCCTTATGCGCCGCATATTGCAGAGGAGCTTTGGACACTTTTGGGCCATTCCGAATCGATCATATTCACTTCTTTCCCTGAATTCAAAGAAGAATTCTTGGTGGAAAACAGCCACGAATATCCTGTTTCCATCAATGGAAAAATGCGGGTAAAACTCATGCTTCCACTTTCTTTGACCAAAGAAGAAATAGAAGAGGCTGCTTTGAAAGACGAGACAGTGCTGAAATGGACCGAAGGCAACGCCCCTAAAAAAGTGATTGTGGTACCTGGTAAGATTGTGAATATTGTGATTTGAGAAAGTTGAAAAGTTAATATGTTTCAAGGTTCAAAGGTTACCAATTGCCAATAACTCAATAACCATTAACTATTTCCCCATGAACCGGTTCTTTGTCGCTTTTGCTGCCATCGCATCCTCAGGAATATTTTCATATTCCTATTGGAGGGAGTGGATAGGTTACAAGATGCTTGGCGAGGAATTGGTTTTGCAAGCCGTTGAAAAAACCGAAGTCCCGTACTTTCATGCTTCCAAAGAAATATATCTGAAAGTATTGTTAGTTTTTGGCCTGGTTTTCGGTTCGATATTCATTGCTTCCATTCTGTTGACATATAAGCAAAAATGGGGATGGGTTTTTGGATGTTTTGTCCTCAGCATGCTTAGCATATTGGCAGTCATGATCAATGGCGCCATCAAGTAAGTTAAAAATGAAATTAAATCCTTTATCATGGAAATAGTAAAAAACACAGTGGTAGGGCTGACCTACGAACTTAAAGTCAGCAAAGAAGAAGACGAAATAGAGTCAGTTCCCTTCAGTGTGGAAGTCCGAGACCATGAAGACCCTTTTTACTTCATATTTGGATTTAGTGGATTGCCGGAAAAATTTGAAGAACTGTTGGCCGGAAAAAGCCAAGGTGAAAGTTTCAGCTTCACCATCTCCGCCCAAGATGCTTACGGTGAACCTGACGATGAAATGATCATGGCATTGCCCAAAGACCAGTTTTCAGCCGCGGCAGGATTCGAGCCGGAGATGTTGGAAGAAGGAAATTTTCTTCCCCTTGTGGATGAAAATGGCTATCCCATGCAGGCAAAAGTATTAAAAGATCTTGGGTCAGAAATATTATTGGACTTCAACCATCCTTTGGTGGGTTTTGACCTCCATTTTGACGGGGAAGTATTTGAGGTAAGGGAAGCAACTCCTGAAGAACTTGACCACGGTCATGTCCGCGGAGACCACGGACATCAGCATTGAGTAATGTTATAAATGGATCATTACCAAAGTTCAAAACTTTGGTAATGATTATTTTCTAAATCAATCTGTTGATTATTATTCAGGATAATTTAAGAAAAATCACTTATTTTAAACTCAAAACTGTTCTTCTATGAAATCGTACCAATTCACTGAACAAATTGAAAAAGACAAAGAATCCGACCTTTATATAGGGATAGTTCCAAATCTCCCGGGAGCCCATACTCAGGCAAAAACTCTCGATGAACTGCAGGTCAATCTAAAAGAAGTCATTGAATTGTGTTTGGAAGAAATGACTGCAGAGGAAATCCAAAAGGTCTTTCAGAGTTAATAAGATTATATTTTATCTTTTCCAAAGCCTTAAGCTTTGGAAAAGGAAATCTCTTTTCCTTTCTCCCATTTCAAAAATACTTTTTCTCCTTCTGAAAAAAGCCTCTTTTTATCCTCAATTTTCCACACTGTTCCGTCAGTCAGTTTTACCATCAACTGGTTATAATGCACCAGATATTGCCTCTCTATAATTTTGGCAGGAATGCCGCTTGTCTTGAATAATTGAACATCTGAAGGCCGGATATAGGTTTTTTCTTTATTGGGAAGGGGATTCAAATGACTGAAAAGCTTTGCTGCGTACAGGTTTTTTGGTTTGGAAAAAATCTCCTCAGGATGGCCTTTTTGGATCAGTTTTCCTTTTTGCATGATCACCAAGTCATTGGTCATCTGCAGCGCATCATCCAAGTCATGGGTAACAAAAATTACGGTGACTCCAATATCCTGAAACATGATCTTCAGTTCCATGATCAATTCCCGCCGCTGTATGGTATCCAAACTTGAAAACGGTTCATCCAACAACAACACCTGCGGCTCCACACTCAATGCCCTTCCGATCGCTACTTTCTGCTGCTGTCCTCCTGAAAGATGCCTTGGTAATTTGTCTCTAAACGCCTTCAACCCCAACATTTCCAACAGCATTTCCAGCCTGCTTTCCTTGTATTTTTTATCAAAAAGCAACAAAGGTCTCAAGATATTCTCCTCGACAGTTGATTTGGGATAGAGATGATAGTCCTGATAGACCAATTGGATTTCGTCTATTCCTGGTACTAGTTGCTCTTTCGGATTTTGAACTCTGACACCATTGAGAAATACTTCACCTTCATTCCTGCTTTCCTGACCGGCAATGATTCTCAGCAAGGTACTTTTACCTGAACCGCTCTCGCCCACCAAGGAAATGATTTGGCCTTTTGGGATTTCCAATGAAAAATTTTTGATTATAGGCAGCCCTTCCTGAAAGCTTTTTTGGATGGAATCGATTTTGAGGTAGCTCATGGCATTAGGATACTTTCTCTGTTTTTCTTCGGTAAGCTATTCAAAATCAAATCATAGGAATGGTCAACCAATTCTAAAATCAACTTATCCGAAACTGACCCATCAAACATTACCGTATTCCAATGCTTCTTGTTCATATGGTATCCGGGCACAATCCCACGGTGTTTTTCCCGGAGTTCAACGGCCCTTTCAGGATCACATTTGAGGTTGACACTTTCAAAAAGCTCAATGTCAATGATGGCAAAAATCTTTCCTCCCACCTTGAAGCATAGGGTATTTTCATCGAAAGGCGTATCCTCGGAAGCTCCCGATTTGGACAGACAATATTCCCTAAAAAAGGTAATGTTCATGGGAAATAGAGGTAGTGGTTGATCGGTTATTGGTTATTTGGGTAAAGGTAAAAAGTAATGAGGAAGAAGTAAAAGGAAAAAAATGGCAGATTGGTTTAAGTGCAGCGTTTAAAAATATAAACGATGATGGCGGCCAAAAACATCAGAATAGAAATCTTATTGATGCCATGCATCATTCGGAGATTGAAATTGGATGGTTTGTTGGGATCAGGTTTCTGAAAAACCCGGATAAAATAATGCCCGATTTCCCCTAGTTTAAAAAACTCTTTTAATCTGCTGTTTGACATATTTATGGTTTTTAGAAATTGGTTATTGAGTTATAGGTGTGAATCCGACCGTATTGATGTAAGTATTTATAAATAAGTCAACAGACCACAGTTTATTGTCCACCACGTGAAATTGATTTTTCAAAACATATCTCAAAATTTCACTGGATTAAGAATTGAACACTGTTTTCTGACCACTGTATCAAACCTCCGGTTCGATCCACATTCCGTCTTTCCGGATGATTTCAATCAGTTCGTCTACAGCCCTTTCGGAAGGAACAGATTTTTTTACTACTTCTTTCCCTTTGTATAAGGTTATTTTTCCTTTTCCTGAACCCACATACCCGAAATCAGCATCTGCCATTTCACCGGGACCGTTGACTATACATCCCATGATACCGATTTTGACACCTTTAAGGTGGTCTGTCCTTTTGCGGATCATAGCTGTGGTTTCCTGAAGATCGAATAAAGTCCTTCCACATGAAGGGCAGGAAATATATTCTGTCTTGGACATCCTGGTTCTGGCAGCCTGAAGTACACCAAAGCCTATAGAATTTTGTAATTTGATCTGAGCCAAAATCTGCTCTCTCTCACGGCCTTCATAGGCTCCGATTCCCAACATGATACCTTCGCCCAAACCATCGACCAACAAGCCACCTACGTCCGTTGCAGCATAAAGCATAGTTTTGTCTGAGTCTTGAACGGGATAATTTACCATTACAACCACCGGAGCCAAGCAATGGTTTTCCATCAAGGAAATAAAAGCCCGACGGAGAGCGGCCATTTTATGCGGATTGTCACTCTGCAAAATAACGACGACATCTTTTCTACCTTCCAAAAACGGAAGAGCATCATATATTTCCAAGTCTGAAAGCATCAGAAAATTCAATCCATAATGGAAATTTGTCGCTATCTTAAATTCAGGAAGTGTAAAAGCAGGAAACTTATTGACCTGATCTTCTGAATGTAGCCAATTGTTAAAATATTGAACCTCCTTCATCCCATTTGGCAACATGAATGGAATTGGATTGGCGCCTGAAAAGACGTAATCGGCACCCTGATCGTTCATTTTCCATTTGTCCAACTCAGGCAAGTAGAAGTGTCCGATGTTCTTCATTTCCTTTTCAGTGATGTTGGCTACTGCAGAAATATCTGCAATCACCCTAGGAACATTGCTGCCACCAAAGTTAAAAACCTCTATCGTATCTCTTTTATTGTGTTCAAAAGGTGTGATGGGAAAGTGATGTAGCTCCTCAATCGGTGTATGACCATTTCTCTCGTCGTATCGGTCCACCAAAGACTTTGCAACGGGCGCTTCAAACTCCGGATCTTCTGTCAACGAAACACGCACGGTATCTCCTAATCCATCTTCCAACAAAGTCCCAATCCCTACAGCAGACTTGATTCTTCCGTCTTCCCCATCTCCTGCCTCGGTCACTCCCAAATGCAGGGGATATGGCTTAAATCCACCTTCATCCAACTTCTGCACCAATAACCTGTAAGCCTGCACCATGACTTGGGTATTGGAAGATTTCATTGAAATGACAATATCATGGTAATTCTCATCTTCACAAATCCTCAAAAACTCCAAAGCAGATTCTACCATTCCGAGTGGAGTGTCACCATAACGGCTCATAATCCTGTCTGAAAGCGAACCGTGGTTGGTTCCTATACGCATGGCGGTTCCGTATTCTTTACAGATTTTGACTAGGGGAAGAAATCTTTCCCTGATGCGGTCCAATTCTTCCTGATAGCTTTCGTCAGTATATTCTATGACCTCAAATTTCTTTTTATCAGCATAGTTTCCCGGATTGATCCGCACTTTTTCCACGATTTTTGCAGCGATTTCGGCTGCATTGGGGGTAAAATGGATATCAGCGACCAAAGGAGTATTGTAACCCCTTTTCTTAAGCTCGTTTTTGATGTTTTGGAGATTTTCAGCCTCCTTCATGCTAGGTGCAGTGATTCGGATCAGCTGACAACCGCTTTCTATCATTCTGATACATTGCTCTACAGAACCCAAGGTATCCATCGTATCCACTGTAGTCATTGACTGCACCACGATGGGATTATCACCTCCAATGACCACATCACCCACCTTGACAGGGATGGTTTTCCTACGGGAATATGCCGTAAGGCTATTGCAATATTTGATTTTTTCCAATACTAATTTGGTTTCCATACCGGTCATAAGTCTCCTAATTGGGGTCTGATCACTATTTCTTCAACAACAGAATAAGGCGAAAGGTTATAGGCTGCCCATACAGATTCGGCAATATCATCGGATTTCATAAAACGCTCTTCAGGAATATCCACTCCTTCCCAACTTGCCGTATAGGTAGCGCCTGGCAATACCGAGGTCACTTTGATATTATAATTTTTTAATTCTTCTCTCAGGCATTTTGTAAAACCCAACATTGCCCATTTGGATATTGCATAGCTCCCGCCGTTGGCATAAGCAGTCAATCCGGCTATGGAACCGATCGAAAAGATATGCCCTGATTTCCTAGCCATCATTTCGGAAGTAAATGCCCTAGTTAGGTAATAGGCGGAGAAAAGATTGGTCTGCATCATCAGTTCAAAATTACCATCCGGCTCAGAATGGATAGAACCGGGATAAAAAACACCAGTGTTATTAATGATAACATCCGGGAAAGTTATTTTTTTCACAAATTCAGAAAATGCATGTACTTCTTCCTTTTTGGAAAGGTCTGCAGAAAAAATATGGATATTCTGACCGGGAAATTGGGATTCAAAATCACGCTTCAAATTTTCCAAATCTCCTAAATGACGTGCACAAGTAAAAACATCAAAACCTTCTGCGCCAAACTTCTCAATAATAGCGCGCCCAATTCCTTTTGTACCTCCCGTAACCAATATGCTTTTTGACATTATGCTTTTTAATTGAAATAAATTTGATGGTGATTATTCTATTGGAATAAGAATTGGGCTTTAGTTTGACAAGCAACCCTTCTTCAATTCCAAATTTGACCCATGGGGTTTACTTAGTATTTCAATAGTTAGTATAACAACTATCTATTGGAAACAAAGTTACATTTTTTTAAAAACTTTGCGAACTTAAACGTTTATTCCCGGGTGCTATAGGTTTTTTGTTCTTATTTTTAGCAATATGGATAATCAGATTACAGACAGGTTGGAATTGGCAGCACACTTTGTGAACAGCACCAATAGCCCTATATTTTTGACGGGAAAGGCCGGAACAGGCAAAACCACATTTCTCAGAAAGCTTGCTGACCTTACACACAAGCGCTTTGTGATTCTTGCTCCGACCGGTATCGCGGCTCTACATGCCAAAGGAGTCACCATACATTCCCAGTTTTTACTTCCTTTTGGGACATTTCTTCCCACCCGAGAGCCTGAGGGTAATTTCTCCAACAGTGGTAATTTCTTCACTCAATTTACTTTAGGCAGGAGACATCCCTTAAATATGGCAAGAAAAAAGGTCCTGAAAGCTGTGGATCTGATCATCATCGATGAGGTCAGCATGCTGAGGGCGGATATTCTCGATGCGATTGATTACCGGATGCGCAGTGTAAAAAGAAATTTTGAAGAGCCTTTTGGCGGGATCCAGGTCCTGATGATTGGGGATTTGTTTCAATTGCCCCCTATTGTGAAGGACCACGAATGGCAGGTCCTGAACAAATTTTACAAAAGCATGCATTTTTTTGAATCCCAAGCGATTCGCCAATCAGGAATGGTTTATTTGGAATTGGACAAAATCTTCCGACAAAAGGACGAGAAATTCATCACGATTCTGAATCATCTCCGCGACAACGAAGCCACCGCAGCAGATATCGCTTTTTTGAACACCTTTTATAAAACAGAGGAGGAAATCAAAAACTTAAGAGACACTATTATCATCACCACACACAATTATAAAGCTGAAGAACACAACCAAAAGGAATTGGCAGCGCTCAAAACCAAATCCCATACTTTTGAGGCGGTGATTGAAAAGGATTTTCCGGAAAGCCTTTATCCCATACCAAAGGTCTTGGAGCTAAAAGAAGGTGCCCAGATCATGTTTATCAAAAATGATACAAGCGGTTTTTCAGAATATTTTAATGGAAAAATGGCTACTGTCAAAACCATCGACGGAGACGAAATAATGGTCCGTTTGGCTGACAGTTCGATAGAATACAAGTTGCGGAAAGAAATTTGGGAGAACAAAAAGTATAAAGTCAACGAGGAAACCAAGGAGCTTGAAGAGGATGTGATCGGGACTTTTGAGCAGTATCCTATTAAGCTTGCTTGGGCTGTTACAGTACACAAAAGCCAAGGATTGACCTTTGACCAGGCCATCATTGATGTAGGGCAGGCTTTTGCTCCGGGCCAAGTATATGTGGCCTTGAGTAGGTTGCGCGGTTTGGATGGGCTTACCTTGCGTACCCGCATCCAATCCCATGTCATCAACAGTGACCGGGATGTAGTCAACTTTACCCAGACAACACAAGATCAAGAGCCTTTGGAGAGACTGCTCTCCATCCATCAAAAGAAGTATATGACAAAGCTTTTGGAAAGCACTTTTGAATTTGGTGAAATCCTTCAAGCTATCACAGTTTTCAACAAGGACTTTGGTGGAAGTACGGAGTTTGAAGATCCGGAAATGCAAAAAGCTGTTTCAGAAATCTATGAAGGAATTCTTCAGGAAAACGAAAACACGTATAAATTTCAACGCCAACTCCTGCAAATCCTACAAATAAACGACGAAGAAAAACTTTTGGTAAGGTTGGAAAAAGGAAGCTTATACTATGCCAAATTGCTTCAAGAAAGCCTCAAAAAGCTACTGATCCACGCGGGAGAGGTAGAACGTTTTACGAGAAGTAAGGGCTATTTGGAAGGAATTTCAGAAATTGAGTTGATGATATTTAAGAAATTAACTGAAGTGAAAAAAGTAACTTTTTTAATTCCCGCAATTCTCAATGGTGAGGAAATCGGAAAAATGGACAAGGTAAACCAAGAGCTTATACACCTTCGTCTTTCTTTGGCACAGGCAGCAAAACAGGCTGCTAAGGATAATCCAAAGTTTGCTACTAACAAAACAGGGAGAAAAAAGAAAGAAAAAGGGGGAGCAAAACTCAAAATGGAAAAAGGAGAAACATATGAAATTACCTATAAACTGAGCAGAACAGGAAAGTCTATTAATGAAATCGCCGAAGAACGTGGCCTTGCAGAGTCTACCATAAGGAGTCATTTGGCCAAAGGAATAGCGGAAGGGAAAGTATCCATTCATTCACATATGAGTGAGGAAGAAATACACGAAATAAGTGATTTGATAAAATCCAAGAATGGAGATATTGCCTTAGTCCGACAGGAATTCCCGGCAAAATATGACTATGGAACATTGAAAATGGTTGCAAACTATGTGGAAAAGAGGAAAGATGAAAATTAAAAACCACTTGTTTAACCCTTCAATTTGCCATGAAATTTAATTCAAATATGGGTTTTGTTTGCGTGCGCCCAGATATGGAAGGAATACATCACGTTTTTAGTAAAAAAAAGATACAGGATCCAATACTCCTGTATCTTAATTCGTCAATTTTCAAAATAATGGTTTGATCAAACTTGATCAAAAAAAAGAGAATGAAAATCTAAAGCAAAAGGATTTAAAAACATTACCAAAATCCATTTTGGTCATTCTTTATATTGATTAAGTTATTGCTTTCTGTTTCATTGGATTTATGAGAGTTATTGTATACTTTCTGGGAAATCGTATCCAATAAATCAGTGCTGTTGTCATGATTTTCACAATTGCTATTATTCTTACCCAATGACAATCTTGAAAGTTCATTATTAGGGATTTTTTTGGAAAAAGGCACATTGCCTTTTCCTTTTCCCTGAGCCATAACATAACCATAGACTTTTGCGCCTGATTCCATTATGATGGTTTCGGTATCCAGGTCGCCCTCGACAACTGCAGAGGAACCAATACTGACATACGTTTTAGACTTTATATCTCCAATAACAACCCCTAAGACATCAACACTTTCACCCTCTACTGATCCCAAAACATGCGCTCCAATTCCAATAATGACCCTAGAATCTGAAATAATACAACCAGTAATATTTCCTTCAACTCTAATATCATCCTTGGTTTTTAGATCCCCAACAAATTGAACATCTTTACCTATGATCGTAACTTGATTGATAACAGAACTATAATCCTTCTCTCTTTTCGAAAACATAATTTAGATTTTTATGTCCTTAGAAAAACTTGCAATAACTGTTGTAGCATTTCCTATATCAATTCCAACTGCTCTGCTCTCATCTCCACCGTTAGAGGCCAAACTGTTATAGCAATAACCGATTGCAGCAAGATATGCAGCATTTTCGGGGACAACGACATCTACTATTCCGTCAAACTCTAATTTGAAATATTCGACCAAATCCTCATAAAAAGCACCCCCTCCCGCAAGGAACATCTTAGAAGCTTTTGAAAAATCGCTGTCATCAAAAGCTTTCCTCAATGCAGGAGAAACTATGTCATCATAATATTGCTTAAGTACAAGTTTTTTTAATTCTTTTAGATCTACTCTTTTCCTGTTTAAAAAAATGAAAGAATTTCTAAAAGCAGTATCTAGCTGATGCTCATTCTTTAAATCCAGGTAATAATTCTTTGATAACTCTACCTGCATTAGATTGATCGCATACCTTAATCCATAAGTCGATATTGCAGAACGCTGTACCAATCCACCATCTGCAGTGCTTACTATGGCTTCGAAAGTACCATAACCCAAACTAACCATAAAAAAATTTCCGGATGCCACATTTTGTTTTCTCAAAGCCAATGCACATCCAACAACTTCAGGCATAACATTGGCAATATCAACCTCAACCATCGTTTTTCTTTTAGATCCGTTTGAAAATGTAGACGAATCAAATTCAATCATATGCTCTTTGGCAATATTGGATTTAGCATCATTTTTATACAATTGGTAAGTTGAAAAAGGAAACCCTGTAGTCACTGTAATTGGATTTCCAAGTTTTTGAGACCCTATCAACAAACCAGCCTTTAACAACAAATTATAGTCAAGTTCATCAGGAGCACTATTTATATTCCGGTGAGGGGAAACACCTTCATTAAGCGCCAAATTACCAACGATATAATCAATATTATTGTGTGTAATTTTAAGGCCGTTGATAAAATCTTTGGAGACGAATCTCAACTCTGCATTATTACTTTCAAATACACTTGGGATTTGTTCTATTTCTAAATTATTCATATACAATATATTAAATACTTTTTTTTACCTATGTTCAAACAGGGGTATAAACCCTGTGTGACCGGATTACTTCCTTTCATCCTTTATTTGTTCATCAATAACCTATCTTTTCTTTTTTTTATATCATTCTCCATGAAATTTTGCCTGTAGATTGAAAATTCATATATATAATCGGAGAACGGTTCAATATTTAGTTTGTATTCCTTTCTTAATTTTGGAACTAAAAAAAAGATATAGGAACAAAGCAAAGTCATTAAAATATCAAAGAGTACAGAAATTGAAGCAACACATGAACTGTAAAGGCTATTATTTTTAGTGTATTTGCCACTATTACTTAAGCTATTTATTTGAACCAATAATTCAGGCGCTTGCAATAAAACCATTGGGTCATAAAAAACTAATTTGTCATCTCCGTGATTAACTGCCTGATCTATGGTACTAGAAAAAACGGGTGTCTGGAAAATGGTCAGGAGAAGAAGAAATAGATACTTATTAATCATTCTTTATTTTTATTATAAATGAATAATATGCATTGCCGCTAATTTAAACATAGTTACGAGAGACTAACATTCCAACCAAATCCGTTAAGCTGTAGTAAGAATCCTGTATTTGCAAAATGGCTAAGGTTTTATTGAGTCAACTGCATTGAATAACTTAACATCAATCCAATAATATTTAAAAGAATAAACTTAAAGTGGTAAATAAATCATAGCAGTAAAATCAAAGTTAAATTCACTTGAAACAAAATTGAATCAAATGTGTAAATATTTTAATTTTTTGCACTTTTTTGTAAATAATGTAGCGCTTTTGCCTGCTAAAAAAATCAATTACACTCTTTCAAATTTGAGATAAAACTCAGTAGGGTTTTCTGCCTGACACACTAATACCTTAACATTTGACACTGAAGTAGAGATTGAAAATTCCTTTATTTATGGAATTGAAATTTAAAAAAATAAATAAGAATCAGAATAACCGTAATATTGAACATTAGGATTTAGAAGACTTGTGATGGGTATGTTCGACCAAGAAACCTTTGATAGTTACCTAACTAGGAATGGTTAGACTATGTGAATCCAAGCAGATCTTTAAAATAAATTAAAAGAAGTAAAAAAATAGCCCAAAAAATGACATTGTTGAAATCATTAGTGAATTTACTTTCATAGCTTTTTCTGTGTTTTCCGATTTTTGGTATTCTCAATGATAAGTTATTTTGAAAAATTTTTCTTTAACCGTACTTTTTATCGCCTCTATTCGCAGGCTAAGTATTGTGTCAAAATTGTTGGGTGACTAAGTAGGATTTACCTTACATACACCAAGTCCATAACAAAAAATGATCCTAAGGGGTCATTTCCAACCGCCTTTTCCACCCTTTTATCCCTCCGTCCAGGATAGAATCGGGATGCAATTAGACTATTTAACTAAAGGCTCAAACGAAAGGTAATTTTTGGTTATTTGAATTATAAATTCTACTAAACAGAAAGGTGAAGAATGAATCAACACATAGGCCATTGCCATTTTAAACATAGACAGGGATCGTAGGTGGAGGCGACTATACGGTGGTCTTTTAAGTCTTTGTAATCTTTGTTCCTTTGTTGTTCTGAAAAATTCTGTGATCCTCAGAATTGGTGGTAAGCCCTAAACGCAAAAAGACTCCCGGGGATTATCTGAGGGTCTGAATAATGTGGCGGCGGCCTACTCTCCCGTGCGCCGTGGCGTACCGGTACCACCGGCGCTGCGGGCCTGCCCGGCTTTGGCGGGGCTTATCCGCCCCGGCAGATCGGGGCAGCAAGAGGCGGATTGATATCATTACAGTAATGGAATCCTCCCTTTGTCCCCTTTGTTTCTTTGTTGTTCAGGAAAATCCTGTGGTCTGTAGGATCGCGTTGGGTCCTAAAAGCAAAAAGACCCTCAGAAGTAAATCTGAGGGTCTCAATAATGTGGCGGCGGCCCTACTCTCCCGTGCGCCGTGGCGTACCGGTACCACCTGCGCTGCGGGCCTGCCCGGCTTTGGCGGGGCTTATCCGC
>NZ_JAKZAM010000026.1 GCF_022538055.1 Cognataquiflexum nitidum
GGGCGGATAAGCCCCGCCAAAGCCGGGCAGGCCCGCAGCGCCGGTGGTACCGGTACGCCACGGCGCACGGGAGAGTAAGCCGCCGACACATTATTGAGAGCCTTTGGAGAAATCCAAAGGCTTTTTTCACTTAGATGAATCGCTGTCAAACCAATTCAAAAATTTTTTAATATGAAAAATACCTTTGATCAGACTTATATCAATATCCTTTGATAACCAACTCTGAAACCATTTTTTACTTTTCTTTTGGTAAGAAATGGATTAACTTGGCCCTTGATTTGAGAAAAAAAATATCGCCGAATTTAGATTATCCCCCTATGAGAACGTATTTCTTTTTATTGGTTTTTTTGTTATCTTTTTCTTCTAACGCATTTACCCAAGATAATTTAGCAACCTATAAAAGAGGTAAAACTTTAATCAGATATGGGAATTATTCTGAAGCCATGGAGTTGATGCGTCCATATATGGATGAATCCTCATTTGGAAAATTAGCTTTATATGCCCAATATCATTTTGGAATGGCTGCTTTTAAAAATGGTCAAGGTGAATTAGCCAAATCTGTGATAGAACCATTGGCAGAAAATAAGACATGGGAAAAACAAGAAGATGCAAAATATCTGCTAGCATTGATTTATTTCGAAGAAAAAAAAAATATAGAAGCCTTACATGAATTATCTTTGATCAAAAATCCTGACATCTTTTCAAACGGTGAGCGTGCAAGCCTGAATTATTTAAAAAATACCTCTGTTAGTTTTTTGGTAGCAAACTTAAGTAAATTCAAAGATAATAAAGGGTATTTAATTGCTTTGAGAGAACAGCTCGAAAGACAATCAATTATGTCTATAGAAGAAAAAGCTGTTTTGAAACAGTTAAGTAATATTGATTATTCTTTTGATATTCCTAACCAAAGTAATAAAAACCTTCAAATTCTTGATATAGCCATATTATTACCTTTCAATTATTCAGGTGGAACTGATGTTAAAACAATATCACAAGGTAATTTTATTCTAGAGCTGTATCAAGGGATTAATTATGCTCTTGCTGAATTAATTGCGAACGGGACCAAGATTAATGTAAAAACCTATGACACCCAAAGGAATAATAACAGACTTCAAACCATTCTTTCTGAAGAATTTTTGCTAAATGCAGATGTAATCATTGGTCCTATTTACCCCGAAGAAACAGAGATTGTTTTGCAATTTTCAGAAAAAAATGAAATCCCATTTATTAATCCTCTTTCTAATTTGGATGATAAAATTCAAGGGTATGATTTTGCCTATTTGTTCAGGCCTGCAGTTTCATCTTTAAGCAGTAGTCTGTTGAATTATTTGAAATCAAATATTTCAGGAAAAAGGCTAGCAATAGCATATTCGAGTGCGTCAAGGGATGAACAGCTCGCAAACAAACTTGAGGCAGAAAGTAAGAATCAAGGGTTTGGTATAGTGACCAAAACCTTAATTTCAGCAAAAAATATCAACCATTTTTTTGAATCCCTACAACTTCAAAAAGACCTTCTTTCAAAAACAGATGCTGTCCTAATTCTTTCAGATGATCCGAATATAGCTCAGGCTACATTTGGATATATGGAATCTAAAAATCTTCAAATCCCCGTGGTAGTGATGGACAGTTGGCTTTTTTTCAATTTTGCCAGTTATGAAATGCTGGAAACCCAAAATTTTGTCTTTTTAGGAAATAATTCCATTGATTTCAGCAATCCTAATCTGGAAGCTTTCAGAACCGGATTCAATGAGCAATATGGGAAATTTCCCTCTCTAAATATGCATTTGGGCTATGAACTTGTAAATTGGATAGCGCAGACGATAAGCCCGGCAGAAGGATTTGATTTTAGAAGTAACTTGAATAAAAACGGCTTTAGCCAAGGGAAAATTACCTATGGTTTTGATTTTAGAGATTCCAATAACAACCGTTACGTTCCTGTGTTAAGATTGAATAATGGAAATTTAGAAGATAATTAAAGAACATATACATGCAGATTACCCATAGTAAAACTTTATTTGAAAAGGCAAAAAGATATATACCGGGAGGAGTCAATTCTCCAGTTCGTGCTTTCAGGTCTGTAGGGGGAGATCCGATTTTTATCAAAAGAGCTGACGGAGCTTATATCTATGACGAAGATGATAATGCCTACATTGAGCTCATTAATAGTTGGGGGCCGATGATTCTGGGGCATAATCACCCAATGATCAAAGAAGCCATCATCAGGGCTTTGGAATTTGGGACATCTTATGGGGCACCTACATCAAAAGAAGTTGAAATTGCTGAATTGATTGCAAGCATGGTACCTTCTGTCGAAAAGGTCAGAATGGTGAATTCAGGTACGGAAGCCACTATGTCTGCTATCAGGGTAGCGAGAGGATACACTGGAAGAGAAAAATTTATCAAAATGGAAGGCCATTACCATGGGCATGGAGATTCATTTTTAATTTCTGCAGGTTCTGGTGCGATTACTATGGGCAATCCGGATTCACCGGGCGTGACCAAAGGTACAGCAAAGGACACCCTCCTAGCACCATACAATGACCTCGAAGCCATCGAAAAACTTGTTGCCGCCAATAAAGGTGAAATTGCTACTTTAATTTTGGAGCCTGTTCCTGGTAATATGGGACTTGTCTTGCCAAAAGAAGGTTACCTCCAAGGATTAAGAAAGATATGTGACAGGGAGGAAATTGTTCTGATCTTTGACGAGGTCATGACTGGATTCAGGCTTGCAAAAGGCGGAGCCCAGGAACTTTTTGGAGTAGTTCCTGATATGACTACTCTCGGCAAGATCATAGGAGGCGGACTTCCGGTCGGAGCTTATGGTGGGAAGAAGGAGATTATGGAGTTTGTTTCACCGGCGGGACCAGTCTATCAGGCAGGAACACTTTCCGGAAATCCCATCGCAATGGCAGCGGGTCTTACAATGCTGAAACACCTAAACCAGAATCCTGAGGTTTATACCACATTAAACAGTATCGGGCAAAAATTGGTGAAAGGTTTCCGATCTTCCTTAGAGAAGCATGGATTGAATTATAGGATCAACCACATAGGGAGCATGTATAGTCTGTTTTTTACCGATCAGGAAGTTTTTGATTTTGAATCTGCCAAAAAATCTGATACTGTACGCTTTGGTAAATATTTCCAAGCCATGCTCAAAAGAGGTATTTACCTTGCCCCTTCCCAATATGAAAGTCTTTTTCTATCAACTGCCTTGACTGATGATTTGATTGAAAAAATTGTACAAGCCAATGAAGAATCACTCAAAGAAAGCTTTTGAATCGAAAATATAAATTAGAATGACCTTAAAAATATACGGCATCAAAAACTGCGACACTATGAAAAAGACCTTCATTTTTTTGGAGGAAAAAGGGATTGGTTATGAGTTCATTGATTACAAAAAACAGGCGCCTGACAATGCTTTGCTCGGGAGGTTTGCCAATAAAGTAGGAATAGAATCTTTGGTCAACAAAAAAGGGACTACTTATAAAAAGCTCACTGAAGATGAAAAGGTCACTTTGGAAAATGAAACTTCCGCTTTTGAAATGTTGGTTACAAAAAGCAGCATGATCAAAAGACCGATAGTCGAGTTTCCAAACGGTGATATGATTTTGGGTTTTGAGCCGGAAGCCATCTTGAAAAAAATCTAGAATTTGCCTTTCCTGCTAATATTTCACTTGATCTGTTGGCAGGGAAGGCAATTTAAAATTTCCCAATTCGACCTTAAAACTCAATCTCTTTAGCTTTTCAACGTCGATCTCATTGGCTAAAGGGGTTTCATAAGCAAAAACTTTTTGAAGGCTAAGATGGGAATCCAGCTTCTCTAAATTTTCCCCATTGACCATTGATTTAGTCAAATGCAACTGAATCAAGTGGGTATTTCCCTTCAGCATTTCAAAACTTTGACCTTTAATTTTTGTCTCATTCAGTTTGAGTACAGTGAGGTTTTCCATTTTCCCAATAAGAGGAATAACATCATCAGTGACATTCGAAAGACTTAAATCAAGGATGGTGATATAGGCAAGAATAGATTCCAAAGATTCCAAGTCCTGATTATCGGCTTCAGGGAAATTGATGGTACTGACTTTGAGTAAGGGAGATGTTACGCTCAACTTTTCGATAAAAAAACCTTGGCCTTTTAATTTCTTTAAAACATCCTCCTCCAATGGCTCGAGTTGGACTTCAGGATAAATCGAGTTTTCATTTTTCACAAAAAAAGAAGAAACCAAATCCACTGAAATTCCCGATTGGCCAAGTGTCTCTTCAAAAGAGGCACCTGTCTGAAGCCAAGCTTTTATCAATTCAACTTCGGCTTTTACAGGCTGTCTTTTTTCTTTTGGTGGCATATGGTCTTCATGGTCCAAAGGGAGCAGCATTCGTACCATGAGTTCGCTTTCCATAGGGTTTTTATGGAAGATCACTTCTCCATTTTTCCCGCCTTCCAACAAGCTTTCTTTGGAAGTCAGGATCAAATCTCCTTTGTTGTTCTTCTGATTATGGCAACTGCGGCAGTTTTGGTTCAAAATTGGTTGGACTACTTCTTCAAAAAACAAGGCCTCCTTCCAGGCTTCCCCATCAAGGGAAAGTGGCTTAAACTGCTCCTCCATTTTCCATCCAAAAGTTTCTTGTATTCTTTCTGGCAAAACCTCCGTTAGGTAGGTTTCTCCGTGTGTCAGATTGCCTCCGAGATGCCCGGTAATTGTCAGGGAAAGAAAAAGTATCGCTGAACCAACATGGATTTTTGGATTTGATGTGGATTGATATTTTTTGACAAGAAGATAAAGAGACAAGCAAGTCACCGCAGTGAGAATGCCCAGAATCAAATGGTTTTGAATCGTGTCAAAAGCATAACCTTCCTGATTGTAGAGAATAATTCCCGTGATACAAGCAAAAAATGCCGTCACAGTACTCAAAAGCAAAGCAAACTGCACTGTGGGCAAAAGCAGGTTCTTGTCCTTCCTTGGATAATACATCAAGATCAGGGCAAACAAAATAAACCCAATCGGCAAGTGGACTATCAATGGGTGGAAGCGTCCGATCAATGGTAAAATGAATAGCGGCATTGGTCTTGTTTAGGCTAAAATGTCTCTGATGATTTCACCTTCCACATCTGTCAGTCGAAAAGGCCTTCCCTGAAAATCGTAGGTAAATTTTTCGTGGTCAAATCCCAAAACCTGCAATATCGTGGCGTGGACATCATGTACCGAAACTTTTCCCTCTACTCCTGAGAATCCAAAATCATCCGTTTGGCCGTAACTAGCTCCGCTTTTAATCCCTGCCCCTGCCATCCACATTGTAAATGCATCCACGTGGTGGTCTCTTCCTTTGAAGCCCATGGTCTTTCCTTCCCTGTTTTCCTGCATCGGCGTTCTTCCAAATTCACCTCCCCACACCACTAAAGTATCTTCCAACAATCCCCTTTGCTTGAGGTCGAGCAAAAGGGCGGCAATCGGCCGGTCTATTTCATTGCATTTGTTTCTTAATCCCAAATCAATTGCCGTATCATGGTCCGTGCCGTGGCTATCCCATCCCCAATCATACAACTGAACAAAGCGAACCCCTTTTTCTACCAGTTTTCTGGCGAGCAGGCAGTTATTGGCAAAGGCTTCTTCTCCGGGTTTTGTGCCATACAGCTGATGGATATATTCAGGTTCGTCGTTGATGTTCATCACATTGGGAACCTCGATCTGCATCCTGTAGGCCATCTCGTATTGGTTGATCCGGGCCAAAGTTTCGGGGTCGCCAAATGCCTCAAATTCAGCTTTGTTTACTTCATTGATGGAGGAAATCAATGTCTTTTTGAGATCTCGGTTGATTCCTTTCGGGTCTTCAAGGTATAGCACCGGATCGCCTTTTGAGCGACATTGGACACCTTGGTAAACAGAGGGTAAAAACCCGCTGCCCCATACGCTTTTTCCTGCATCAGGGGTTTTTCCGCCGGATGTCAGGACTACAAAACCCGGTAGATTCTGATTTTCAGTACCAAGCCCATAGGTAACCCAACTTCCCAAGCTCGGTCTCCCCAATCTCGGACTTCCTGTTTGCATAAAAAGTTGGGCAGGACCATGGTTAAATTGGTCGGTGTGGACGGCTTTTAAAAAAGCGACTTCATCTACCACTTTTGAAAAATGCGGTAAGTAATCAGACACCCAAGCACCGGATTCGCCATGTTGGGCAAAGTTGGATTGTGGGCCAAGAAGATTGGGCACCCCACGGATAAAGGCGAATTTCCTGCCTTCTAAAAGAGATTCCGGGCAAGGTTGGTTGTTGTATTTGACAAGTTCTGGCTTGAAATCAAAAAGCTCCAACTGCGACGGTGAACCTGCCATATGCAGGTATATAACCGATTTTGCTTTGGCAAAATAAGGAGGAGGCAAGGGAGAAAGGGGATTCAAATCCCTGTCGGAAAGTTGAAGTCCCTGAACTTTGGGTACACCTTGATTTGTCTCGCAGCCATAAAGCAAGGGAGCCAAGGCCAACCCGCCCATTTTGCTGACGCAGTCCAACAGGAAGTGACGCCTTGTCTGTTTTTCAAGTTGCGTGCGGTGAAGCTCGGTCAATAGGTTTTCCAGCCTTTTCATTTCAGGATTTGGTTAGAAATTCATCTAGGTTCAACATGGCATTGGCCACCAAAGTATATGCTGCCAATTCCGGATTCCCTTCGACTTTTTTGTCTTGTAAAAATTCTTTCAGTTCCTCTGGTTTGGCTCTGTAATTTGCCAATGCTTTTTGATAAAGGTTCAGTAGACTTTTCTTCTTGGATTCAGAAATTGGCGCCAACATCATTTTTTCATAGGTTTCTGCAATGACATTCCCGGGATCTTTATTGGTTTCTTGGGTCATTTTTTCCCCAAGTTTCAAAGCAGCTTCAATATACACCGGATCATTTAAAGTCGCCAATGCCTGAAGTGGAGTATTGGTGACGATCCTTTTACTGATGCAGACTTCCCTACTGCCGGCATCAAAGCTGATAAATGAAGGATAGGGACTGGTTCTTTTCAAAAATGTATAAATCGACCTTCTGTATTGGTCTTCGCCTTTACTTGTTTTCCAGGATTCTCCATTATAAACTGTTTGCCAGATTCCATCGGGTTGGTGGGGCATGACACCTTTGCCATACATTTTGTCACTGATCAGCCCTGAAACAGCCAAGGCTTGGTCACGGATTTGCTCGGCACTCAGCCTAAATCTCGGCCCTCTTGCGTACCACCTGTTTTCAGGATCTTTTTCGTGCATTTCAGGACTGATCTTGGAGCTTTGCCTGTAAGTGTGGGAGCTGACGATTTCCTTAATCAGGGATTTGATGCTCCAATCATATTCGTGCATCAGCTTCCAAGCCAAGTGATCCAATAATTCAGGATGGGAAGGCAGATCCGATTGGGTTCCCATATCTTCCAAGGTATTGACCAATCCGCGTCCGAATATTTGCGCCCAAACCCTGTTGACCAAAGTACGGGCTGTCAGGGGATTTTCCTTGTCTACCATCCAATAGGCAAGTCCTAACCTGTTTTTGGGCCAATCGGCTTTCCAGTTGTTCAAGGCTTCTGGTGTTTTTGGGGAGACTTCTTCCCCGAGTAATAACCAGTTTCCCCTTTCAAAAACATTGGTTTTTCTCTTCATGAAATCAGGATTCTCGATCATGATGGGAAGCGCCACAGGTTTGGCGGCTAACAAATCTTTCCATTGCTGCTCGATGCTCAGGTATTCGGGTTTGTCTTTTCCGGGAAGTGAATTGACAAATGCAAACCAAACTATACCTGAAGTGGACTGTTGCGGTTTTGCTTTTGGATTTACGGCACTGATGAAAAGGTCGGTCTTTCCTTTTATTGGTGCAAATGGAATAGCCCTTGTAATCCGGCCTTCCGTTTTATTGATAGTAAATTCACTCAGGATTTCACCTTCAGGTCTACCTTTTCGGATTTCCATTTTGGTGCCGTCTATATCTGCCCAATAATTCAGTAAGAGTTGATCGGAGTTTTGGGTGTCCACATTGCGGAGGTAGGTCGTTCCATTGTGCCACATGCCTAGCCATTTGGTATCGATGAGTTCGGCGTTGACATAATCCTCGCAAAGATGGGCGTGGTACTTGGGTTCAAGGTAGGTTAGGAAATTGGCTTTTGCCAAAGCTTCCTCGTTGTTGCTGTTTTGGGCCACCCAGGTTTTGATTTTTTGAACCTGAGCTTTTTCTTCCTCGGAATAAAGTCTAAGCTTTGGTTCCTCGTCGTGGGTGTCCTCGTCCCGCGAATTATTGAAAAATGCCTTGATCTGAAAATATTCCTCATGCTTGAAAGGGTCATAAGGATGGCTATGACATTGTACGCAGGCCATGGTGGTGCTTTGCCAAACTTCAAATGTCGTATTGACTCGATCTAATACCGCCGCAACCCGGAATTCTTCATCCTCCGTACCGCCTTCATCATTGTTCATGGTATTGCGGTGAAAAGCCGTAGCGATCAACTGCTCTTCGGTAGGATTGGGCAATAGGTCCCCAGCAAGCTGCTCCACAGTAAACTGATCAAATGACATGTCATCATTGAGTGACTTGATGACCCAATCCCGATAAGGCCACATGGTCCTGGAGACATCCCGCTCATAGCCTTTGGTATCGGCATATCGGGCCATGTCTAGCCACCAAGTCGCCCATTTTTCACCATAGGTAGGCAAGGAGAGGAGTTGGTCGACAGCTTGGTTATAGGATATTTTTCCTGTATTCCAATCATTTACCAATTTTTGTGATGGGGGAAGACCCGTGATATCCAAAGCCAATCTTCTTAATAAGCGCAAGGATTCTTCCTCTGAAGATGGCAAAATCCCATTTTCAATTTGTTTTTGGAATACAAAATGGTCAATGGATGAAATGGGAGATGTACCAAGAATTGAGACAAATGAACGAAGCGAAGGGGAAGAAACTTTAGGTTTTTCGACCGGCACATAAGCCCAATGTTTGCCCCAGGCAGCGCCTTGATGGATCCAATTTTTGAGTGTTTCGATTTCTTCAGGTGACAATGCGGGTCTGTGATAAGGCATCCGCAATTCGGGATCGGATTCATAAAGTCTCCTGATGATTTCACTTTGTCCAGGTCGGCCGGGTATGATGGCAGGCTGTCCTGATTCTGTTTCAGCAAATGCTTCCTCCTCAAAAAGAACGCTGAAGCCGCCGTTTTTTTTCACCCCTCCATGACAGGAAATACAATGCTTGTTTAGGATGGGTTTGACATCCGTACTGAAATCCACTCTTTTTGGTTCTTTGAAAAACAAGATGGTTCCCACCAAAAGGAAGAGCGAAACGGTAAGGAAAGCTGGAAGATTTTTATTTGGCATTTTGGATAAGCTACTGCAATAAAATTAAAGATTTTTGTACAACTTATCAAAATGTCGTTTGTTGGAAGGGGGAATAGCAATTATCTGTACAAGTCAAATTGAATAAATACAAACCAACTTCTGCTATTATACGATATTGTTTGATACTTTTTGATATTGGGATATTGTTTCGATTCGAACTTGGTGTCTGTTTGGTTTAAGATTTTTTTGGAAAATGATCCCATCGGGATCAAATATTAATAACCCCGGGTAAGGAACGCAACCCGGGGAAAAAAGAGAGAAAGCGTGACCGGTTTTTGGCCGAAAGAATATCAAGAGAGTATAAGCCTTCTACCAAAAACAGGGGACTTCAAGACATAATTTCTTATGCCATTATTTAAGGTACAATACATTCAACCCCGGGTTTAACCCTGGGTTACTATTATTTGATCTTTTCAGGATCATTAACCCAAAATGTTTGTGATGGTAAAAACATTTCTTGATTTAATATCTGCCTTTGGAAAATCAAAACGAATAAGACGGAAGATGCTTTAGGATATCGCCAGTCATTTTTTCCAGACTGTACTCATGTTGCCAACCCCAGTCTTTCCTTGCGCAGCTATCGTCAATACTATCCGGCCAAGAGTCGGCTATTTCCTGTCTGAAATCCGGTTTGTAACTGATGCTGAACTGAGGATAATGGACTTTGATACTTTCGAAAATTTCCTTTGGAGAAAAACTCATGGCCGAAAGGTTGTAACTCGACCGGATTTTCACCTGCTCTTTTGGCGCATGCATCAGGTCTAAAGTGGCCTTGATCGCATCGGGCATATACATCATTGGCAGGTAGGAATCTTCTTGGAGGAAAGAAACGAAATGCTCGCCTGCAATTGCTTTGTGGTAGATGTCCACCGCATAATCGGTCGTCCCACCGCCGGGAAGTGACTTGTAGCCAATAAGTCCAGGATAACGCAGGCTTCTTACGTCTACTCCGTATTTCTGAAAGTAATACTCACACCACCTTTCTCCGGCTTGCTTCGAAATGCCATAGACCGTATTGGGTTCCTTTACACAATATTGCGGTGTGTTGACTTTGGGAGTATTTGGACCAAAAACAGCAATGGAAGATGGCCAATAGATTTTATCCAGTTTTTCTTCTTTAGCCAGTTCCAATACAAAAAGCAAGCTTTCCATATTGAGGTTCCATGCAAAAAGAGGCATCTTCTCGCCTGTGGCGGAAAGCACAGCGGCCAAATGGTAAATCTGCTTCACATTTTGGTCCTTGACCAAATCTTTCAAAGCCTCTTTGTCCATCACATCTAGGACGGAAGTCCTGCAGTTTTCGAACTTTTCCAAAGCTTTGGGATTGATGTCTGTAGCGATGACATTGTCTCCACCGTAGATGTTGGCTATGGCCTGCGTCAGTTCCGAACCCAATTGTCCGGCTGCGCCAATGATCAAAATTCTTTCCATTTTTAAAATATTCCTTATCGGTGCTTCAGGAAAGCCCTTAGGATTTTTAATTATATTTGGGACTTAAAGCGACAAAAATAGTGATTTCAATGAATGTATTTCACTTTAATTGTAAGAGTGTTTTTTTCTTTTAAAACCCCCAATACAAAATATTATGTACGATACTTTGAAACCCAAATTAGAGAAAGAGTTACAGGAAATCGAAGCGGCAGGCCTGTTCAAAAAAGAACGCATCATTACTTCCCCTCAAGCTGCGGAGATTACCATTGCCGGAGGCAAAAAGGTGATGAACTTCTGTGCCAACAATTATTTAGGTCTTTCTTCACATCCCAAGGTCATAGAAGCAGCAAAAAGTGCCATCGATTCCCACGGTTTTGGCATGTCTTCGGTGAGGTTTATCTGCGGTACACAGGATATACATAAGGAATTGGAAGATAAAATTTCTAAGTTTTTGGGAACCGAAGATACGATTTTGTATGCTGCGGCTTTTGATGCCAATGGGGGAGTGTTCGAACCTCTTTTTGGTGCGGAGGATGCAATCATTTCCGATGCGCTCAACCATGCTTCGATCATCGACGGGGTCAGGCTGTGCAAAGCAATGCGCTTCCGATACAACCACAACGACATGGAGGATCTCGAAGCCCAACTTAAAGATGCAGATGCCAAAGGTGCCCAAAATAAAATCATAGTCACTGACGGCGTTTTTTCCATGGACGGTACCATCGCTCAATTGGACAAAATCGTCGCTTTGGCAGAGAAATACCATGCTGTAGTCATGTCTGACGAATGTCATTCTACGGGCTTTATGGGCAAAACCGGCCGTGGCGTCCATGAATACCGCAATGTGATGGGCAAAATCGACATCATCACAGGGACATTGGGCAAAGCCCTTGGCGGTGCTTCGGGAGGATTCACTTCCGGCAGGAAAGAAATCATCGAATTGCTGCGTCAGCGTTCGAGACCTTACCTTTTTTCCAATACCTTGGCGCCATCCATCACAGGTGCTTCGATTGCGGTTTTTGACTTGCTGTCGGAGACCACCGAACTGAGAGACAAGCTAGAAGTGAATACCAAATACTTCAGGGAAAAGATGACAGCGGCGGGTTTTGATATCAAGCCTGGCGAACATGCCATCGTCCCGATCATGCTGTATGATGCGGTGCTGTCCCAAAAGATGGCCGAGAAGCTTTTGGAGAAAGGGATCTATGTTATCGGGTTTTATTTTCCGGTGGTGCCAAAAGGTCAGGCGAGGATCCGGGTGCAGATTTCTGCCGGCCACGAAAGGGATCATTTGGACCAAGCTATTGCTGCTTTTATAGAAGTGGGGAAAGAATTGGGTGTAGTGAAGTAAAAATCCTAGACCTTATTGAATATCAAAAATCCCCTTGGATAAGATTCCAAGGGGATTTTGATTTTAGTATTTAGGAGATTCAATAATTGCATTGTCATTTTTTTTTTGATATATTTAGTTTTCAGAATTGAAAATATTTGAGAAAAAAGTAAACCGAAAAAGGCTATGAAAAAAATAATTTATTTTCTAATTACACTTTTATTAGGTGTAGGCTGTATTAGTAAAGAGGATTGGGAAAAGGATGTTCTGGATGTTGATAAGGCATTACAAAGAGCCCAAGACTCTTGCGGACAGGCTTCAATGGATTGGTTTAGTGAAATGCTTCGCAAGGCAGAGGAGGATAGGTTAACTAAGGCACATAAAGGAAGTTATATTGGTTTTGTTTCCTTGGTCAAATATGAAAATAGCAGCGTCTTTTATACAAATTTCATGAGTAAAGTTGGAGGAGGGTTGATGTTTTACTTAATGGATTGCGAAGGAAATCAATTTGATGCATCTTCCATTGTTGCGGAGGATATGGCTTTTTTCTCAAAAGAAGCCTATAAAAGGAGAACATCATATATTCAAGTGTGCCTCTGGATTTTTTTGACTGAGTATGGGGTATTCAAAATTTCATAAGGTGATTAAGGCTGCAGGGTTTTGACCCAACCGTTGGCACCGAGGCCTGTGGATCCTTAATGGATCACTAAAATCCTGAGAATTAAAAAATTTTCTATTCAGGTTTGTGATGTGTTTTCAATCAGACGTACTAAATGCTACATTTCTCACAAGTTGTTTTTCTCACGCAGTTCTTTTGCTGAATAATTGAACTCAAGTGGTTCTTGGAGGATAGAAAGGCTCATTTTTTTAAGCTTTTGCTTGGAGATGTATCCTTTTAAAGCCATTTTCAAAGCTTCTGTAATGGTCTCTGCTTTGGTATATTCCAAAGCTTCTTTGATCAATTCGTCAGGTAAGATTACAGTAACTTTCATGTCAAAATAATTTTAGATTAAAACTACAATATGCTATCGTATCAAAAAATTGTAATACGATTTATTTTTATTTTAAGTATCTGTGGCTCATTTGGTTTGAAGTTCAAATTCAGCGGCTATGGACTATGGACCATAAACTATCGTCTCGACTTTTTCACTTCCTCAAATTCTTCGTCTCTATCCTATTCAATTCCTGTTGGAGGACATTTTTTGGAATCCACTCGCCACGGACCATGATACCTTGGACGTTTCGGAGATTGGACAGATTTTCTAAGGGATTTCCTTCCACCAATACAAAATCCGCTGAAGCACCGGTTGCGATCACGCCAAATTCTCCTTCTCTTTCAAAATACTTTGCCACGTTAACAGATCCGGTTTTTAGGATTTCATAAGGATTCATGCCGGCATCATGCATAGCAGAGATTTCATTGTGGATAGAAAATCCGGGAACGTTAAATACCTGTGGAGAATCTGACGCCATGACCATCGGCACGCCGCCACGGTGCAAGGCCATCAGCATCGTCTTTCTGAATTCAAGATAAGGCTTGACATTTTCTTCCTTGAGCATGCCCTGGTTTTCGAGAAGTTTCTTTTGGTTGACCCACTGCTGTACCTGTAGGCCGGGCATGTATTTCATGTCCGATTCCAAGCGGAACTCATCAGCAGGAATGTATCCAAAGAAGCGCTCAAACAAAGTCAGTGTGGGTGCGATCCAGGCTTTTTTCTCCACGGATAACTTTACCAGATCGGGGATTTTGGACATGTCCGCATATTTCAGGGCGAGCATGCTGAAGGATCCGGCCACCTGTGGATCAAGTTTGGATTTGTCAGTGACCAAAGCCTCGATATAGCCATCCATGTGTTCTACAGAACGATAACCATTGTTCAGGGAGTTGACCAAGCCGACGTCCAAGGAGATGTGTCCGCCAAATTTGATATCCACTTCCTTGGCGGTATTGGCGATGGCAAGGAACTTGGGCATATCCAATCCCGGGTGTAATTTGAGGTGGTCAAAACCTGCCGCTTTTTGGTCACGGACCATTTTGGCACCGCTTTCAGGATCTGCGACGGAATTGCCGTTGAGCGATTGTCCTGCTACAAAAATCCTCGGTCCTGTAATTTCACCGGAAGCTATTTTCTTTTTGAGTTCAAGGTGGGAATCATGGCCGATCATACCTCTCACATTGAGAATTCCATTGGCTAAGTAAAGCCACATGACATCCTGCATGTAGGAGAAATCTCCTGTTTCGGTAATTGGGATATGCGAATGCATTTCTGCCAAACCAGGGAAAGCATAGGCACCTTTGCCATCGATCTTTTCCATTTTCTCAAACTTGCCCAAGTCCTTTTTGGGATATATGCCGAAGACCTTATCTCCCCTGATATGGATAAATTGGTCTTTGAGCACCTTGTCATTTCGCATGCTGATGACATGAACATTGGTGACGATATATTCCTGGGCTTTTGACTGGAGGAATACTATTAGTACCAAACAAAGGGTCAGGAAATATTTTTGGATTGATCTCATGATTTTATCAGATCTTAGAAATGGATATTTATTGATACTGGATATTCATGGATATTGATCCTTGGAATGGAAGCTTTGGTAAGTTTTTATCCAATTTTTCAGATTGAAATTATGGATATTTATTGATACTGGATATTCATGGATATTGATCCTTGGAATGGAAGCTTTGATTTGAAATTCCCCTTTCTTATAAATGGATATTCATCGATACTGGATATTTATTGATACTGGATATTCATGGATATTTTATTTTAGACTCATCGTTTATATATCATACTGACGATTTGGAATAAATCCCTTTTTCATTTGAACCAAAATCCCCATTAGCTAAATCAAATTTTTTTCTGCTATTAGAATCCAGTACTCCTTTGAATGGTGCGGAAATATCAATTAGTACCAAATATCAATGAATATCTGCCTTTTTGAATTCACGGATAATATACCAAATAACCCTTAACCCATTAACCAAATAACCCATTAACCCATAACCAATTCCCTAATATCCAATCTCCATACTTCCCCCCTTGGGAATACTACCTTTCCAATCCGAATGGTGAAATGGTCCATTGGGATCATCTCTTCGCTGATAAGTATGTGCGCCAAAATAATCCCTTTGTGCCTGGATCAGATTGGCTGATGAATCGGTGGTAATCCTTCCATAAAAATAATTGATGGCGGCTGACATGACCGGCAAGGCATAATTGTGTTGTAAGCCTAAGCCAACGATATAAGAAAGGTCATACCGGAGTTCTTTGATCTTGGTTTTCATCTGCTTGGCTTTCAGCAGTGAACTGTTTTCCTTGTACAAAGCAACCATGTTTTCCATCAGTGTCGAGCGGATAATACATCCATTGGTCCAAATCCGTGATATCTCACTCATATTGAGGTTCCAGTTTTCAGTCAGGGAGACCTGATTCATTAATTCAAACCCTACTTCATGGTTGATGATGCGGGTGAGGGCGTAAGCGTTTTTGATTTTCTCAATCAGAATGACCTTGTCTTCTCCAAAAGCTCCGAAACGGTGACCGAAAAATGTAGCCAATTCTTCCCGCTCGTCTTTGTTGCCGGACAGCATCCTAGCGGTGACAGCTTCCGAAAGTGGGCTATAGGCGACATTGTATTTCAACGCGGTCGTCAATGACCAAGAGCCCGTTCCCTTTTGTCCGGCTTTGTCCAACACCTGATCGAGCAAGAAGTTTTTCCCTTCCTTGGCTAGCAGGATATCGGCAGTGATTTCCAGCAGGTAACTTTTCAGGCCTTCATTGGTCCAGGATTTCAGTGTTCTTGAAATTTCGGGATAGGAGAGTTTCAGGCCAAACTTCATCAGGTGGACAGTTTCTGCCAAAGTCTGCATTTCACCGTATTCGATGCTGTTATGGACCATTTTGATAAAATGTCCCGCACCCGAATTGCCAATAAAGCTGACACATGGCTCGCCGTTATGGTCTTTGGCGGCGATTTTTTTGAGGTAAGGGGATACCAAGTCATAAGCTTCCTGATTTCCGCTTGGCATCAAGGACGGTCCTTTTCTCGCTCCTTCTTCGCCTCCGGAAACTCCCATCGGGATAAAATGAAAGCCTTTGGAATTTAGCTCTTCGTACCTTCTTTTCGAATCTTCAAAAAATGAATTTCCCCCGTCAATGATGACATCTCCTGGCTCAAGCATCGGAAGTAATTGGGCGATCTGCATGTCTATTGCATTGCCGGCGGGGATCATCAGGAGAATTTTCTTTGGTTTTTTGAGGGAAAAAATAAATCCCTCTAATTCATCAAAACCTTTCAAAAGTGGAAAATCCGAATTTTCAGCGGCAAAAGTAGATGCTATTTTTTCCTCTTTTCCTTCTACATGCCTGTTGTATACTGCCGTAGGGATTCCGTTGTCAGCAAGGTTGAGTGCAAGGCTTTTGCCCATCACTCCCATGCCGATGACACCAAAGTGAAGTGAGGGCATATTGATTTCATCTATTTTAAGAATTTCCGCAACCATTTCTTCAGGAGTTTTTGAAATATCAATCCGATGTCCATATTCGGGTTCCTCCCAAGTTTCTAATTGGGAATCCAATAGGCCGGGATTCATATAATGGCCTTTTCGCAAAGAAAGCCTTTCGGTCAAAATATCTTTGCTGCCGATGAGGTGTAGCCATACTATCGAAGGAACTACTTGGAGGATTTGTCTGTAGTGTTCACGTAGTGCCGAACAGGCGAGGATTCCGCCGCCTGCTGATTCCCATGCTTTGATATTATCGGCAAGGTGCTCGAGCCAAGGCTGTCGGTCGTGGTCGGTCAGGGGAATTCCCTGTGTCATCTTTTCCACATTGGCTTTGGGATGAAAGTCATCCGCATCAAAAAAAGGCAGCCGAAGTTTCTTGGACAATAAGGAGCCCAAAGTTGTTTTTCCGCTTCCTGAAACACCTGTTACAATAATTATCATAGCCGAAATTAAGAAATTTAATTATTTTCACCATGAAGAGTTTGGGAAGGAATGATAACCACAGCTGAAAATAATATTGACCACATCTACACCAAAAAAGTCGGAGACCTACATTTCCGTGATTTATCGGTTTGTCAGGTCCATACCCCTGTTTTTGAAGTTGCCCGATTGATGGCTAGGGATAAGATTTCCTGCTTTTTTGTTGGAGATTCTCCCAATGAAATTATTGGATTCGTCACTGATATCACGCTACGGGATAGGGTCATCGCCGATAAGCTTTCTTTTGACACCCCTGTAGGAGAAATAATGGATAGGAATATCGTTTACATTCAGGATTCAGCTTTTCTGTATGAAGCGCTTTTGATGATGTTCCGGACCAAAACTCGTTACCTTTTGGTCAAAAACAAAGAAACATTTGTCGGGTGGATCAGTCGAAACAAAATCCTTTCCGAGCAGGCGCAGGGTCCTTTTGTTTTTATCCAATCTGTGAAGCAATCCATGGACACATATGAATTGAAAGAAAAGTGGCAGCAAGTTCCTCTTATCATCCATCAGCTGATCGAAAAAGGACTCAAATCACAGATTGTCAATCAGATCATCACCACCGTGGCGGATACCATCGCCCTAAGGATTATTGAAAATACCATCAGGGAAATAGGTGAACCCCCGGCCAAGTTTGTATTTTTTGTGCTTGGCAGCGAGGGAAGGGCAGAGCAAACCCTCAAAACCGATCAGGATAATGCCATCATCTATGAAGACAAGGGCAATGAACACCGCGAAATGGTCAGGGAATACTTTTTGGATTTTGCCGAAAGGGTTTCTTTCGCCTTAGATCAGGTAGGGTTTGTGTTTTGTAAAGGAGGTTTTATGGCTAAAAACCCAAAATGGACGCATTCTTTATCGCATTGGAAGCGGAATTATGAAAGCTGGATTCAGGAATCCACTCCCGAAACTGTCATGAAGTATTCGACCTTCTTCGACTGCCGTCCAATTTATGGAGAATTTGGGTTGTTGGAGGATTTGAAGAAATTTATGGATCAACAACTTGAAAAACCCTCCGAGAAGTTTTTTATAAATATGGGAACCAATGCGCTTCAATTTGAACCGCCATTGACTTTTTTCAAAAACATTAAAACATATAAAATCGATGGGGAGAAACATTTCAACATCAAAAAAACCATGACGCCAATTGTAGATCTGGTGCGCTTATTTGCCTTGAAATACAGAATTTTTGAACCAAACACCGGAGATCGAATCAGGTTGCTTGAAGAACAAAAAATCTTTACCGAAAGGGAAGCAAAGGAAATCTCGCACGCATACTATTACCTTATGGGACTAAGGCTTGAAAAGCAATCCCTACAACTAATAAAGAATAAAGAAAACCCAACAAACCATGTCAGTATTGATGAGCTGACCAAAGTGCAGATGGTAACATTGGTGGAAATATTCAAGGTGATCAAGGAATTTCAATTGAAAATCAAGATTGAATTTACTAAAAATATATTTTAGTAAAATTTGCATATCTTTTTTAAAAATTTTATAAAAGTCTATGATTTAACGTAAAAGTTTTTTTATTTTTGCATAGAAATACTGTTAACTGAATTTTATTAATTAAAAGTTTAATGAAGAAGGTAACCAAAGTAAGGTTACGTATTTCTTTTCCTTGATAGGATTGAAACCAAATTTAAATCGGTTTGTCACCTTCCTGATAGAAAAAAACAGTGTCACTCGAATTGTCAATTATTTCTAAAAAGTCTGAATCAAAAAACAGTCCTATGCTTAGCAATTATCCACTTTCAGAAGTAGAAAAAGCTTTCCAAAGAGAATCAGGTGTTGAAAAAATCACTACCCTGATTCCTTATCTCATGGTTGATAATTTTCCCAAACTTGGTCTCATCACTGCTTGCAGGTTTTTGGAATGGGTTTCGGAAAACCCTCAGGGAGTGATCAGTTTGCCAACAGGTAAAACCCCTGAATACTTCATCAAATGGACCCAATATCTTTTGGAGAATTGGGATACCAAAAAGGGAAAAGAGACTAGAGAGAAATATGGACTTGGGGCTGTCAAAAAACCATACCTCAAGGATTTGACTTTTGTGCAGATTGATGAGTTTTATCCGATTTCTTCAAAGCAAAAAAACAGTTTTTTTGACTATGTCAATAAATTTTACCTCGAAGGTTTCGGTCTGAGCAAAGAAAAGGCAATCTTGATTAATTCGGATGAGATTCCTTTGGCAGGTGGGAAGCACTTCAAGGAAGTTTTCCCGGACCTAAAAGTGGACCTTTCGCTAAGGTTCCGTGACCCTATAAACAACCTAGAAAAAATCCAACAAGAGTCTATTTACAAAATCGATCATTGGTGCGGCCAATATGAGCAAAAAATCAGAGACGCTGGAGGAATCGGGTTCTTTTTAGGTGGTATTGGGCCGGATGGCCACATTGCCTTTAACACACGTGGTTCGCATCTTTTTTCAACAACAAGGTTAACTGAAACCAACTTTGAAACCCAAGCTGTAGCGGCAGGGGATTTGGGAGGAATTGAAGTTTCGGCCAATAGGCTTGTAATCACGATAGGCTTGGACACCATCGTTTACAATCCAAACGCCGTTGGAATCATCATCGCTGCGGGTGAGGCCAAAGCCCAAATCGTAAAGGATTCCCTGGAGACTCCCTTGGACAACGTCTACCCGGCCACAGTACTCCAAAAACTGAAAAACGGACGTTTTTATCTTACCAAAGGTGCGGCGGTAAAGTTGACAGATTCTGTGGATGCCTATTACCGTCAAGGCGAATGGACTTGGGAAAAAACAGAAAGGGCTATCGTCGACCTTTGTAAAAAAATCAAAAAATATGGTCACCGTCTCAAAATGGAAGACCTAAAATCAGACAAATATACAGCAATGATTCCGGGATTGTCTGAAGAGACAGTCAATCAGGTAATGCAGAGCACAATTGACAAACTAAAAAGAGGGACTACTCAAGAAAAGAATGAAGTGCTGTTGCATACAGGGCCTCACCACGATGATATTTCTTTGGGGATTTTGCCACATATCACCAATCAATTGCATGAAAATAGCAATGAGGCCCATTTCTCGGTTTTAACATCCGGCTTTACAGCTGTGACCAATACTTTTGTGATTGATACTTTGCTCCAAACCAAAAAATTATTGGATGAAGGCAAAATCCAAATGGTTAAATTTGAAGACTTTTTTCAGGTTGGGTATAAGTTGAAGACTGATAAAGATGTTTATCATTTTCTGACCAATGTGGCCTCAGAAGATTTGGATGAGAGAATCAGGGGACTTTGCCACAGGGTAGTACGTGCAGTGGTGGATGTATTTGAAGTAAAGTCAGCGGTAAAGTTGAGGGAGACAATCAATGACATTATCAGCATCCTTCGGAATTCCTATGATGGGGAGAAGAACCCTGCTAAAATCCAGAAACTGAAAGGAATGATCAGAGAATTTGAGGAAGAATTGGTTTGGGCCCATTTTGGTGTTCAGGTGAAGAATGTTCATCATTTGAGGCTAGGGTTTTACACAGGGGATATTTTCACTGAGCAACCTGACAAAAAAAGAGATGTGGTTCCCATTGTTGAATTGTTCAAAAAAGTCAATCCAACCAAAATAAGTTTGACGCTTGATCCTGAGGGTTCAGGACCGGATACCCACTACAAAGTACTGCAGGCAACAGCCGAGGCAGTCAGACAGTGGGCTGAGGAAAAGGACCTAAGTAAGTTGCGGATTATCGGTTACAGAAACGTTTGGTTCAAATTCGAGCCTCATGAAGCCAATGTCATTGTGCCTGTATCATTGGGCGATATGTCAGTGATGGAGGATTCTTTTTCCAACTGTTATCTCAGTCAGGTAAATGCTTCTTTCCCGAGTTATTCGCATAATGGTAAATTTTCTACCGTTGCCAAGCGTACATGGGTTGGACAACTTGACGATATTCAGTTACTTTTGGGAAAAAATTATTTTTACCTTCATGAAAGTGCCAAAGTCCGGTCTAGTCATGGCCTGATCTTTTTCAAAGACATGAATGTTGAAGAGTTTTTGGCTCACGCCCGAGAGCTTGAAAAATCAATTGAAGGAATGCTTAATTGATTGGGGAGAAACCAAAATTTTGGAAAAAGGAGAATGAAATACATTCTTCTTTTTCTGTTTAAAGCTTAAAAACCTTAACCCTATGCTTAAAACCGAAAAACCTATTCTTGGACTTGACATTGGAGGCACCAATATCAAAGCAGGAGTTCTTGTTGGTTCCGATTTGATAGATGTCCGTACCATAGCTACCCCTTCACAGGAAAGTCAAGATTTTATCCTGGAAACCATAGCTGGATTGATTTCTTCCTATAGCCACCATGATTTTTATGCCATTGGAATAGGAATTCCCGGTTTGATAGACACAGATCAGGGAGTGGTTTTGAACCTTGAAAATATACCTTCTTTCAGAAGGGTGCATTTGAGGGAATTTTTGGAAGAAAGGTTTTCAAAACCGGTTTACATAAATAACGATGCCAATTGCTTTGCCTTAGGGGAATACAAGTTTGGAGCAGCAGGAATATACAGGCATGTTGTAGGAATTACACTTGGTACTGGCTTAGGCGCTGGAATCATCGTCAACGGCCATTTATATTGTGGATTTAATTGTGCTGCGGGAGAATGGTGCTCCGCCCCTTACTTAGATCAGGATTTTGAGTTTTATTGTAGCAATAAATTTTTTGATGCCAAATATGGTTCTAGAGCCAAAACCTTGGCAAAAAAAGCAAAAGAAGGTGATCTTGAGGCCATTAAAGCTTATGTGGAGTTTGGACATCATCTCGGTGAGTTGATTAAAAATATTCTTTACACTTTGGCGCCTCAAGCGATTGTATTGGGCGGATCCATCCGAAAAGCTTTCCCATATTTTCAGGAGAGTATGATGGCCAACATTGCAACCTTTAAATATCCTACTATCAGTCAAAATCTCAAGATTTTGATTTCGGATCTGGATGAAACAGCAATACATGGTGCAGTAGCTTTGGTGGATGAATACGCCGCACAAGTCGAGCCTGTAGCCAAAGCCTCCTGATTTTCTGTGTAGCTACTCGAAATATTATTTGGATACTGATCTCAGAAATGGCTGAGGTTTAAAAATATTCGTAAATTCGGGTTCTAGAACCCGAATTTTATGATTTATAATTCCATTATTGAAACCATCGGAAATACACCGATGGTAAGGTTGAACAGGCTGAACAAAGGCATTAAGGGAGAGATTCTCGTCAAAGTTGAATATTTCAATCCTGGAAATTCGATGAAAGACCGGATGGCCATCAAAATGGTCGAAGATGCGGAAGAAGCCGGATTTTTGAGACCGGGAGGGACAATCATAGAAGGCACAAGCGGTAATACCGGAATGGGATTGGCTTTGGCCGCCATTGCCAAAGGGTATAGGTGCATTTTTACGATGGCTGACAAGCAGTCCAAAGAGAAAATCGATATCCTCAAAGCAGTTGGTGCAGAAGTGATAGTATGTCCGACCAATGTGACTCCGGATGATCCAAGGTCTTATTATTCTGTGGCCAAAAAACTTAATCAGGATATTCCCAACTCTTTTTATCCTAACCAATACGATAACTTATCCAATTCGCTGGCCCATTACGAGACTACAGGTCCCGAAATCTGGCACGATACAGAAGGAAAAATTACCCATTATGCTGCCGGAGTGGGAACAGGAGGATCGATGTGTGGTACGGCCAAATACCTGAAAGAACAAAATCCTGATATTATCACTGTGGGAATTGATACCTATGGTTCGGTTTTCAAAAAATATAAAGAAACAGGAATCTTCGACGAAAATGAAATTTACCCTTACCTGACTGAAGGGATTGGCGAGGATATTTTGCCAAAAAATGTCGATTTTTCACTGATTGATCACTTTATCAAAGTGACTGATAAAGATGCAGCCGTCATGACAAGAAGACTGTCACGGGAAGAAGGACTTTTTGTCGGATGGTCTTGCGGGTCTGCGGTCCATGGTGCTTTGGAATATGCCAAAGAAAACCTGAAAGAAGGAGACCGCATGGTGATCATCCTTCCTGACCATGGGACGAGGTATCTTGGCAAAATCTACAATGACGATTGGATGAGAAACCATGGTTTTCTTGAAAACAAAACTTTTGGAACAGCCCGAGATATCATCAGTGCTAGAAATGGCAGTTACCAATTGGTAGTTTCCCACAAAAATGACAAAGTCAAAGATGCCATCCACTTGATGAACGGGAAAAGCGTTTCCCAGATCCCTGTTTTGGAAGATGGTCATGTGGTCGGTTGCCTTACAGACAGCAAATTGTTGACAAAAATAATTGAGAATCCTGAACTGAAGGACGCAACAGTCGCCGATGTGATGGAAGCATCCATGAAATTTGTGGCTTTGGACAGCACCTTGGATGTCTTGAGTTCGATGTTGGATAAAGAGAAAGCAGTTTTGGTAAGAGATGATAACCATCAGATCCATATTGTCACCAAACATGATATCTTGGAAGCAATGACAAAATAATGGTTAAATGGTTATTGGGTTATTTGTATAGGTTTTTTGATGATAAATGGAATTAAAAAATTGAATAATCCTTTCATCCCAAACTTCGAATTTTTCTCAAATCTCAAATCTCAAATCTCAAATCTCATGTCTCAAATCTCAAATCTCTTGTCTTTTAAATGAGTAAAGAAAAATTACAACAACTCCGGATCAAAGGCTACGATTTTGATTTTAAGGACATATTTCAAAGGGCTTGGCATATGTTTCTCAAGCAACCGGTTTTGAGTATCGCATATACCATGCTTATCATTTCTTTACAATTGATGGCGGCAGTGTACCTTCAGAAATTCGCCTTTGTCTTTGCGCTGTTTTTGGCACCTCCACTCTATTCCGGGTTTTATCTCGCCGCCAATAGGATCAGTTTGGGATTGCCTATAATCTATCCGGACTTCTTCAAGGGATTCAGTTTTTACATGCCGATTTTTTTTATATGGTTGGTTGGACAAATTTTGGTTGCTTTAGGCCTGTTTGCATTTTTGATTCCGGGAATTTACCTCGCAGTAGGGTACAGCTTTGCGGTTTTGATGGCTTTGTTTGGTGGATTTGATTTTTGGACAGCATTGGAAGAAAGCAGAAAGTTGATCACTGTGAGGTGGTGGAAATTTTTTGTTTTTACTTTAATCTTGATTGTCCTTAACTTATTAGGTTTTGTAACACTTTTTGTTGGTTTGTTTGTGACAGTCCCAATTACCTTCTATGCAACCTATATTCTTTTTGAGGATTTGACAAAAGATATCTTTTCGGAATAGAAAAATATGGTTATCCGCTTCTTTGTCAATTACCTAATATTCTATTTCAATTGGGAGGGAAGGCCGGAGTCGGAAGCCCCCCGCCTGTCGTCGGGCAGGGATGTACTGGACTATTCCAATCTCCCAACAAGATTTACATAGAATTACCATTCAAGTTGAATCATCGCGTACAATACATGTAAAGGTGATTCTTGGCAATAGTAAATAAGAATGGTTGATGCTGTTCTGTGGGTATCCACTTTCTGGCCATTAACTATATAAAACTCGGATTGAAGTTCCATCGCAGTGGCTATGGACTATTGTCTATTGACTTATTCACCATGACTGATTTTGGTTGACCCTTTTTTGTCTAGTGGCAAAGTAGCTGATAATCCTATACTGTTTTTTTTTCAATTCCCATTTCCTAACTTCCGCCTATGAAGCACCTTAAGAAAATTGGGTTTTACGCAGCCTTTATTCTGCCTGTCTTATTGATTGGAGGTTTTTATTTGGGGGGATGGAATTTGATGATGATCCATGCATTTGTTTTTATTTTGGTGCCTTTTCTGGATTTTCTCATCCGAACCGATCGTGTCAATATTCCGGAAAATGAAATCTCCGATGTTTCCAAAGAGCAATTCTATCGCTTTGTGACCTTCATTTGGGTATATGTACAGCTTGTGGTTTTGGTTTGTGGTTTTTATGCTGTGGCAAATACTCCTTTGTCTTTGGCTGAGTGGTTGGCTTTTTCCACAGGAATGGCCTTGGTAACTGGAGGAATAGGAATTACTGTAGCGCATGAGTTGGGGCACAAAGCCGAAGCTTTAGAGCAGTTTTACGCCAAGGTTTTATTGATGACTGTCTGCTACATGCACTTTATCATTGAGCACAACAGGGGACATCATGTTCGGGTAGCAACTTTGGAAGACCCTGCTACGAGCAGGTTTGGGGAGACTTTTTACAGCTTTTGGTGGAGGTCTGTCAAAGATGGGTATTTGAGTGCCCTTGAATTGGAAAAGGAAAGACTTCACAAGAAAGGCCTTCCTGCCAGGTCAAGCCAAAATCAGATGATCTGGTTTACCCTGCTGCCGTTGGCATTTGTGGGGATATTTACCCTTATGTTTTCATTTATGCAAGACAGGTTTGTGTGGGAAGTTCCGGTTTTGTTTTTTGCACAGAGTTTCTTTGGATTCAGTTTATTGGAATTGGTAAATTACATTGAGCATTATGGGATGGCAAGAAAACTATTGCCAAATGGCCGATATGAAAAAGTAACTCCTTTGCATTCTTGGAATGCGAGTCATTTGGTTTCTAATTTTTTATTGTTCCAGCTACAGCGACATTCTGACCATCATGCCTTTGCGTACAAGCGCTATCAGGTTTTGAATCATTATGACGAAAGTCCCCAATTGCCGCAGGGATATTCGGCCATGATTATTTTGGCATTGTTTCCTCCTTTGTGGTTCAAGGTAATGGACAGGAGGTTGGAAGATTGGAAGGAGAAAGTGGGGGGCTGAGTTTTTTATATTAATCCAACAAAAAGTTATTGAAGAAAGTACTCTTCAGTCCAAGCCAAGCGAGGAACAACAGGATTCCCCAAAAGAGATATACCCGGTAGTAATCTGTAGTTTCCTTGTATCTGGATTCAAGGATTTCTGCTTTTTCCATGTTGTTGATCTGATCAAAAATCTGCTCCAAGGCATTGTCATCTGAAGCCCTGAAAAACTCCCCATTGCCGATTCCTGCAATTTCCCTGAGTGTTGTTTCGTCCAGGTAGCTCTCGACCATCTGCGGTCTTCCAAAGAAGTCCACGCCATAAGGAACCATACCGTCTTTGCCCACTGCAATGGTGTAGATCTTGATATTCATAGCAGCAGCCAATTGCGCAGCAAAAAGTGGATCGACATTACCGGCATTGCTCTCGCCGTCACTAAGAAGGATCATGACCTTACTTTTGGAATCGGATTCCCGCATCCTGTTGGTTCCGGCAGCCAAAGCTGATCCGATGGCAGTACCTTTTGCATCCATCATATTGAATGAAATATCCTTGACCAAATCAGTCAGCAGGGCATAATCTGTGGTCAAAGGTGCAAGCGAATAGGCCTCTCCTGAGAATATCACCATCCCTATTCTGTCTCCAAACCGTCCGTTGATAAAGTCAATTGCTGTTTCTTTAGCAGCCTCAAGCCTGTTTGGTTTGAAATCCTGTAGGTCCATCGATTCTGAAATATCCATCACGATCATGATGTCAATCCCCTCTGTGGACTGCTCGACCCTTTCGTTGCTTTTTTGAGGCCGGGCCAAAGCGATGACAATCATCCACACTGCGAAGATAAACATCAGCGCGGGAATCAACCGAAGGTAAGTCCATGGATTGTTTTGCGAAACCGTACCAGGTAGTGAAAGCTCGAGAACAGGATTTTTGAGAAATTTTACAAACTTTCTCAAGACCAAAATCAAAGGTGCAATCCATAAAAGATGTAGTGCCCAAAGGTTTTCCCATTCAAAAGTCTTGAAGGTCTCAGGCAAAAACCAGAACCAAGAAAAAAAGTCAGCGATATTATTTGGATTCATCTTGTTCGGTTATCTTTTTCTTGAAAGAATCTGTGCAGATGTCTTTGAGGTTATTGCAGGTTTCGGTGATGTCTTTTCCTTCCTTGCCGGCATAGATTACCATTTCGATGGCTCTAAAATCCTTGATGATCTCCTTGTTGTCGAGGAATTCTGAAATCTCCGTAGTAGTCCACTCTCTGAATGGCCGGTCATTGAGGTGTTCCATATAGGTCTTCCAGAGGCCAAGGAGTTCATCGGCTTGTGCCATATCCGGTGAAGCAGCAAAGGCTGTTTCGGCGGCATTCCACCTTTTGACAAAACGCTTGTACTTTTGTTTTTCTCTCCAATTCTCCCACTTTCTTTTGATTTTTTTACCGAAAACAACCAGTACGATTATAGCCAAAACTGCAATTATCCCCAAAATCAAGAGCAATACCAGCATGTTGAATTCGGTAGGAATGGGTTGGTAGACGTTGTTGTCCTTAAATCCCAATTCTTCAGGAAGCGGGTCAATGGTCAGTTTCAATGCCAAACCTGCTTCCAAAGGCAAGTGTACCAAACTGTCAAATCTGAAAACTTCATATACTGGAAGGGTGAGTTTGGCAACAGGATCAAGAGAAAAATTGCTTACATAGTAAACCACCGAATCAACAGTGACATCCTCTTGCGTGGAGGAAATGAAGGATTTTTTCTCCAAGAGGACAAATGGAAAGTAATTATGTGTCGAGTCCGGGAAAACAATATTTACTCCCGGTTTTGATTTTGCTTTGAGGACATATCCCACCCTTTCGCCAAGCATGGCCGAATCCTGCATAAAATAGCCTTCTACCTCAAGGTCCTGGGAATGGCTCTGCTGAGGTATAAGAAAGTAGCTGATTATGCAAAGGAAGAATAATACTTTACCCACGTTTCATTGTCCGGTTACGGTTTTTGAATAATTCTATCAAAGGAATCACGATGTCTTCCTTGGTGCTGATGCCCAGGTAATTGATCTGGTTTTTCTTACAAATGGTTTTAAGATGGTCCCTTTCGGAAGTAAATGTATCTGCAATTTTTTTGGAAAAGCTTCCAAAAGCAGTATTTACCCAAGTTGTCCTGCCTTCTTCTTTGTCATATACCGGAATAATGCCAAGTGCGGGAAGGGCGGATTCCCTGGGGTCTGTCACTTGGACAGCTACAAGGTCATGTCTTTGGGCCAAAGCTTTGAAAGGTCGCTCATAACCCTCGTCAATAAAATCCGAAATCACGATCACAATGCTTCTCTTCTTGATCAGGTTCAGCGCAAAGTTAAACATTTCTGTCAGGTTGGTTTTTTGGGAAATGTTTTTGTGCCCAAAGATTCCCTGAATGATTTTCACTCCTTGTTTCGGGCCTTTTCCCGGTAGGATGATTTTTTCTTTTTGATCTGAATAAGAAATCAATCCGACCTGGCTTCCTTCAAATACAGCCGCCAAAGTCAAAACGCCGGCAATCTCTTTTCCGATATCTATTTTCTTTTTCCCTTCCTGTCCGATATCCTGCGACCCGCTGATGTCTATGAGGAAATAGACCGATTGGTCTTTGTCTTCCCTAAAGGTTTTGACAAAGGTGCCATGGCCTTTGGCGGATACTTTCCATTCTATCGTCCTGAAGTCATCTCCGTATTGGTAGGGCCTCAGGTCATCAAATTCCAATCCCGCACCTTTGAAGATGGATTGATAGTCACCCTGAAGCTGGTTGTTGACCACCTTCCGGATCATAATCTCGTACCTTCTGAGTTTTTTGAGCAGTTCGTTCATGGCTGATTTTTCAAAGGCCTAAATTAAGGTTGATAATTGAATTAAAAAACGATATGTGATCATCGGACGTAAGGTAAACCAATCAATTTTCTTGTTCATTGTCGGAATTGATTAATTTTGGTCTGTGAAAAATAAAATCTTTCTTTTGATAATGCTTTTTGTGGGAATTGCCTGCAGCAAGCAAGAAATCCCCGAAGGTATCTTGTCCGAAGATAAAATGGTGGAAGTGCTCATAGATATCCATCTGGCTGAAGGTATGGTTTCATCATTTCCGATTCATTTTGACTCTTCAAGATTGTTATACCCATATTTTGAAAATGAGGTTTTTTTAAAACATGATATCGCTGATACTGTTTTTAAAAAGAGCTTGGAATACTACATGTTGGACATAAAGACGATGGACAGGTTATATGCCAGGACAATTGACTCCCTTCATGTAGTAGAAAAAGCAAGAACCCCTAATTCCAACCCATGATTTACCCTAAAAATCTCGAAGAGAAAATCAATTTCACCAAAATCCGGGAATTGTTGAAAGAAGCATGCACCGGACCCCTTGGGATGGATTTTGTGGATAAAATGGGATATTCCAAGGACCCCAACCTGGTCGGCAAGCTTCTAGACCAAACAGCCGAATTCAAAGCCATCCTCGAATCAGGGGAATTGTTTCCTTCCTCTAATTTCACCAATATCTATCCCTACCTCGAGAAAGCAAAAATCGAAGGTACCTTTCTTTACGAAGAAGAGTTTCACGAAATAAGGCTCTCCCTTTTTACATTAAGCCGCTGCATTGAGTTTTTCAAAGACCATGAAGAAACCTATCCCAACCTCTACAATTTGCTTGGATTGGTGGCCTTGGACAATACAATCCTCAAAGCAATAGAGCGGATAATTGATGAAAAGGGAAAAATCCGAAACAATGCCTCACAGGAACTTTCCCTGATCCGTTCTCAGATTTTATATGAAGAAAATCGGCTGAGGAAGGTTTTGGACAGGATTTTCAGGGATGCAAAAGCCAAAGGATTGACTCCTGAGGATGCCTCCGTGACCATTCGAGGTGGGAGGATGGTCATTCCGGTTTTGGCTGAAAGCAAAAGAAAAATCAAAGGTTTCATCCATGATGAGTCTGCCACAGGTCAGACAGTTTATCTTGAACCAGCAGAGGTTTTGGACATCAACAATGAGTTGAAGGACTTGGAGTACATGGAAAAAAGGGAAATCCAAAAGATCCTTACCAAACTCACTGATACTGTGAGGCCAAATATTCCTGAACTCAGGCGAGCATATCATTTCCTTGGTATGGTGGATTTTATCCGCGCTAAGGCCAAGTTTGCCATCAAAACCAACTCCTCCCGTCCTATTCTGAAAAAAGAAAGACAGTTGGAATGGAGCAATGCAAGACATCCACTGCTGGAGTTTGCCTTGAAGCAGCAGCACAAAAAAATCGTTCCGCTCAATATCACTTTGGACCATAATAGGAGGTTGCTAGTGATTTCGGGACCCAATGCCGGCGGCAAATCCGTGACTTTGAAAACCGTAGCTATGGTCCAATATATGCTGCAATGCGGTTTGTTGGTTCCGATGGACGGCCATTCCACCTGTTCACTGTTCGATAATTTTTTCATCGATATTGGGGATGAGCAGAATATTGAAAACGACCTCAGTACCTATAGCTCACATTTGATGAGCATGAAGTATTTTACTGAGTTTGCGGACAAAAAGACCATTCTTTTCATTGATGAATTTGGAACCGGAACCGAACCGCAGTTTGGCGGTGCTATTGCCGAAGGTATTTTGCTTGCCTTGAATAAAACAGGGGCCTATGGAGTTTTGACCACACATTACGGTAATCTGAAGCAAGTCGCCTCCAAAAACCAAGGATTAGTAAACGGGGCGATGAGATATGATGTCGAGAAACTAGAACCTTTATATCAATTGGATTTGGGCAAGCCTGGAAGCTCCTTTGCCTTGGAGATCGCCTCTAAAATCGGCATTTCAAAAGATATCATTGACTATGCCAAAATGCATATCGGCGAAGACCGTGTCAAATATGATAAGATGCTGACCAAGCTGGAAAATCAGCTTGCCAACTATGAGCAGCTGGTCAATGAAAACAAGAAGAAAGAAAGGGTTTTGGACTTGAAAGTCAAAGAATACACAGCGCTCAAAGACAATATCGATCAGAATAAGAAGAAATTCATTCAGGACGCAAAAGCTGAAGCCAAAATGCTTTTGGATGAGGTTAACAAAAAGATTGAAAACACGATTTCTGATATCAAAAAAAGCAAAGGAGACAAAGAAATCACCAAGCAGCTGCGAACAGAAATCGAGGACTTAAAAGTCAAAATCAAGCCTGAGAAAAAAGTTATTGTCATTCCTGAAATCAAAGACTTGGAAGGTGAAATTCAGGTGGGGGATTTTGTGAGATTGATTGACAATGGCGCAATAGCACAGGTATTGGCTTTGAAGAAAAAAGAAGCCGAAATCAGTATCGGAGACTTGAAGTCCACCGTCAAGATCAACCGGCTTCAAAAGATTTCACTTTCAGAAGTCAAGAAAGAAAAGAAAACTTTTGCTAAAAGGACAGGATTTGATACCAATGCCAAAATGCTTGAATTTTCTCCCAACCTTGATATCCGAGGCTTGAGAGGAGAAGAAATTCTTCCTTTGGTTCAGGCTTTTGTAGATGATGGCTATATGCTTGGCCTCAAAGACTTAAGGATAGTTCACGGCAAGGGAAATGGGATTTTGAAGGAAATTACCCGTAATCTTTTAAGAAATATGAATCAGGTGGCCAAACTTGAGGATGAACATGCCGATAGAGGTGGGGCGGGAGTGACCTTGGTTACGCTCAAAGCATAAAAAAGGGCATCCCAACTATTTTTGGGATGCCCTTTTGAATTTCAAGAAGATATAAAAATCACGATTTCTTTTTAAGGGTAAATACATAGCTTCCCAACACTGCTGCTGTTCCCAACTGACGGGCTCCCGGGGCTACAATGCTGAATCTTAAAATCAGATTGTCTCCTGTTCTGGTCCAAGAGATTTCGTTGTTTGCTACTGGTTTTGATCCTGTAAGCAAAAGTTTATCAAGTCCTCCCGTTACAAAAGACCAATTTCCATTTGCATCAAAAAGGTCATTGCTATTGATGGTGTTGTAAGTTTTACTTGAGGCGTTTGCAGAGAGTGTTAATTCAAAAGATTGATATATATTCGTTTCTGACCTTCCGTCCCTCACTACAGAACCACCTCCTGCGATTACCCAAATTTGAGAAGAGCCATTCGTCAATTCTTCGATTGCGAGTTCTTCGGGAGTTTTGTTTGGAGTAGGATCGTCTTTTTTATCCTTACAAGAAAAAATCCCAAGGACCATCAATCCAATGAGTAGGATGCTAAATATTTGTTTTTGCATAATTTCTAAGCGATTTATTTTCTGTAAAATTAATCATTCAGTCGAATAATCAAAGTTTTTGCTTGTGCTTGAAATCTTCAATTTTGATCTCATTAGGGCAAAAACCGTACTCTTTGGGATCATTGGAACAGACGAAAAGTGTCTTATTCTTCGAAAATTGTTTTACCAACTGCAAATACCAATCTACACCCTGCTTATCGAGGTTGGAGGTGGGTTCGTCTAAAAAAACAAGTTTACTTTCAGAAAAAAAACACAAACCTAGCTTTAATCTTTGTTTCATGCCTGATGAAAACTGCGAAACAGTTTTGTTTCGGTGAGTTTTAAGATATAAAATGTCCATCATTTCATCCAAAGTCAGATTGTCAACAGGCCTTTTAAATTTAAAATGAAACTGAAGAAGTTCTATCAATGTAAACTCCTCCGGGAGTTCCATATATGGGGCAGTAATGACTATGGAATTAAAAATACTTTCCGATTTAATCTCTTTTTCTTGGTCAAAATATTGGATTGTTCCCTTCGTCAACGGATTCACTCCCGACAAGCATTTGAGTAATGTTGACTTTCCTGACCCATTGCTGCCTGTGATAGCCCAATGGGATAAAGAAGGGATATGAAGGTCTATATCTTTAAAAATCCAATCGTATTGATATCTTTTCGATACCTGACTCAGCTTCAGCTCCATGTTGATTTAGCTGATGTACCCTTTCATTACGCCTCTCTCAGAAGACCTGATAAAATTCACTATTTCATCTCTTTCTTTTGTGGCAGGAAGATTGATTTCTATCTCTTCGAGTGCCCTGCTGTTGTTCAGAGAATTTAAGAATAAGTACCGGTATACTTCTTGGATATGGCTGATGGTTTCACTGGAATAGCCTCTTCTTCTCAATCCAAGACTGTTGACGCCCGCATAGCTAAGGGGTTCGCGGGCAGCTTTGGTAAATGGAGGAACATCCTTGCGAACCAATGATCCTCCCGATATCATGGAGTGCATTCCCACTTTGACAAACTGATGAATAGCACTGCTGCCTCCTACAATAGCCCAATCGTCTATAGATACGTGTCCAGCCACCTGTACTGCATTGGCGATAATGACATTATTCCCCACAATACAATCATGGGCGATGTGTACGTAGGCCATCAGTAAGCAATTGTTCCCAACTTTGGTAGTTCTTTTATCAATGGTCCCTCTGCTTATGGTTACACATTCTCTGATAGTGGTATTGTCTCCTATTTCGACTGTTGAATCTTCCCCTTGAAACTTAAGGTCTTGGGGAATTGCGGCAATTACAGCACCTGGGAATATTTTACAATTTTTACCGATTTTTGCACCTGAATATATGGTTACATTCGAACCTATCCATGTCCCTTCTCCGATTTCTACATTTTCGTGTATCATCGTAAAGGGATCTATGTGCACATCCTTTCCTAGGACAGCTTTTTCATGTATGAATGATTGGGGACTGATCATGATTCTTTTCGGACTATACTTGCTGTCATAATTGCTTCGCAAACAAGGGTGTTACCCACAAAAGCTTCTCCTTTCATTTTTGCAATCCCCCTCCTAATAGGAGCAAGTAATTCGCATTTGAAAACCAAAGTATCTCCCGGAAGTACCATTTTACGGAATTTGCAACTTTCAATACCTAAAAAATAGGTCCAATATTTTTCAGGGTCATCTACAGTGCTCAAAACCAGAATACCCCCCGTCTGGGCCATTGCTTCCACCTGAAGGACTCCCGGCATAACCGGGTTATTTGGAAAATGCCCCATAAAAAAGGGTTCGTTGATTGTTACGTTTTTTACCCCTGCTACGACAGTTTCATCTAAATAGATGATTTTGTCCAAAAGTTGAAAAGGATATCTATGTGGCAAAATATTACTTATTTGATTGATATCCATGACGGGAGGAAGCTTGGGGTCATAATGCGGAATGTGAAGAGAACCAGCTCTTTCCATAGCCCTTTTTATTTTTTTTGCAAAGGCAACATTCGCTGCGTGACCTGGTCTAGCAGCCAATATCTGTGCTTTCAATGGTCTGCCTACCAACGCCAAATCCCCAACCACATCCAATAGCTTATGCCTTGCTGGTTCGTTTTTGTAACGCAATTCAACATTGTTAAGTATGCCTTCTTTCCTTACCTCTACCTTTTTCTTGTTGAACATCTTCGCTAGGTGTTCTAATTCTTTCTCTTCAATGACCCTGTCTACTACAACAATAGCATTATTAAGGTCCCCTCCTTTGATCAGGTTTTGATTGTAAAGCATTTCCAATTCATGCAAAAAACAAAATGTTCTACATGAGGCAATTTCTGTTTTGAATTGACTGATGCTAGTGATAGAGGCATGTTGACTTCCCAATACCGGTGAGTTATAGTCGACCATCACTGTGACTCGGTAATCATCTAAAGGCAAAGCAGCCATTTCGACCTCTCGTGAAGGTTCTCTATAAGTAATGCTTTCTGGTACCTCAAAAAATCTTCGGAGAGCATTTTGCTCTTCCAGACCTACATCTTCCAAGACCTCAATAAATTGAATGGATGAACCGTCCATAATTGGAGGTTCAGGCCCGTCAAGCTGAATCAAAACATTGTCGATTTCTAATCCCACTAAGGCCGCAAGGACATGTTCTACAGTAAAAACCCTAGCTCCGTTTTGCTCCAAGGTTGTTCCTCTTGAGATGTCCACCACATTGTCCACGTCTGCATCTACAATAGGCATTCCGGGGAGGTCTATTCTTTGGAATTTAAATCCATGATTTGGAGGGGCCGGTAAAAATGTCATATTGGAAATTACCCCAGTATGGAGACCTACTCCCGAGACGGTTACTTGTTTTTTTATGGTATGCTGTTTGACTCTCATTCGATCCTGTTAAACTCCTTCAGTGTAAGAAGTGTAAATTTATGGTTTTTTTTCGAGTTCTTTGATTCTGTCCAAGAGCTCGGGTAGTTTTTTGAAAAGACTGTAAGATTTCAGGAAATCTTTGATATCGTATCCCACATATCCAAAAAGAGTCTGTCCTGACTTGGTTATATTTTTGGAAACACCCGTATTAGCGCCCACAGTCGTGTTGTCAGCGATTTTTATATGTCCTACTATCCCGGCCTTTCCTGCAATCATACAGTTTTTTCCTATTTCTGTAGAGCCGGAAATACCCGTTTGGGCTGCTATTACAGTGTTTTCGCCAATAATAACATTATGAGCGATTTGGACAAGGTTGTCAATTTTTGCTCCTTTTTTAATCAAAGTAGAACCCATAGTGGCACAATCAACTGTAGTATTGGTACCGATGCTGACATTGTCTTCTATGACCACATTTCCCAATTGGGGGATTTTTTTAAAAGAACCATCGGGTAAAGGTGCAAATCCGAAACCGTCTCCGCCGATGACAGCCCCCGGATGGAATTCACAATTTTCGCCGATCTGCGTATTGTCATAGATTTTGACTCCGGCATGAATGACAGTATTATTCCCGATTTTTACATTGTTTCCGATAAAGGCGTTGGGGTAGATTTTAACAGAACTGCCTATAATGCAGTTTTTACCCACATATGAAAAAGCTCCTCTGTAATAATTTGCACCTATGGAACTTGTCTCGTCAAAAAATGAGGGTTCTTCTATGCCTGATTTGGAGGACTGGACCAACATGGCATAAGCTTCAAGAAGTGTCGTAAAACCTTCATAAGCATTTTTTACTCTTATTAAGGTTGTACTTAAAGGCTTATTAGGTTCGAAATTTTCAGAAACTATAACTGCGGTTGCTTTGGTTTCATAAATAAATGACTCATACTTTTCATTCGACAAAAAGCTGATACCCCCCGGTAATCCCTCCTGGATTTTATCCAGCCGGCGTACCTTTAGAGTGTTGTCGCCTTCTACTTTTCCACCTATTAATTCTGCAATTTGACCGAGAGAAAATTCCATAAATTGGATTTAGAGTTTACAAAGTTAAATTTTTGGCGTGACAGATGTAGTGTTTTTTTACAATTTTACTCATTGCCTTGATATTTGGAAGATCCGCCGCCAAGGCTACATCAATTATATTGCCTTTTTTTGTCAAAATAAAAATCTGTTCTGTGTTTAAATAGGCATAATTGCTCAAAACCCCATGGTTAAAAAAATAGTAAAGATCGTTCTCGGGGATTTGGAGTTTTTTTAGAAGCTTTGATTTTTCTTGTTCAATTTCAGAAATAGAAAATTCATCATTTCGTAAGTTTATTTTGAAAAGATTTCTATCAAGAAACATCCGGGATAAATTTTTCAGAATATAGTCATCACTGTTTTTCCAAAGTTTGATGGCGCCCCAAATATCAAAATCATCAAGCATTAGGAACTTCTCAAGTGGAGTCTCACTGTTTTCAAAATCACCAAGTGTAAAATTCCCCAATAGAAAAAAACAAAGTTCATCTGTAGCAATCAGGTTTTCGCCATTTTGCAAAAGATGTTTTGCACGATTGATAAGGCTGATCATCATCTTTTCAGCGCTGACGGTAGTTTTATGAAGGTAGACCTGCCAATACATCAGCCTTCGGGCACTCAAAAAGTTTTCAATACTGTAAATGCCCTTTTCTTCAATGACGAGTCGATCGTCTCTGATATCCATCATTTTGATAATCCTATCAGCACCTATAGCCCCTTCTGATACTCCTGTAAAAAAACAGTCCCTTTGTAAGTAATCAAGTCGGTCAATGTCAAGCTGACTTGATACGAGTTGATTGAAAAACTTTCTTTCATATTCTCCTTTGAATATTTTTATGGAGAGATCGAGTTTGTTGCTAAGTTCTTTGTTGAGTTTTTGGATTACAAGCAGGGATAGTGCTTCATGGGGTATGTTTTTGAGTATGCTGAATTCCAAAGCATGAGAAAACGGGCCGTGCCCAATATCATGCAGCAAAATAGCAATAAGCCCCGCCTCGTATTCTTCATCACTTATTTCGATACCTTTATGTCTGAGATTATCCAAAGTAATACTCATAAGGTGCATGGCACCGATGGCATGGTGAAAACGGGTGTGGAGTGCTCCGGGATAGACATAATCTGTCAAACCCAGTTGCTTGATACGACGTAACCTCTGGAAGTAGGGGTGGTCAATTATGTTAAAAATTAATTCACTGGGTATGGTGATAAATCCATAAACAGGATCATTCAGAATTTTATGTCGTTTCAATGTCGCTGACATTTGATAGGTTTCAAAAGTAATTATAAATTTAAAAGAAGTAAACCAAATTTTATGCAAAGGTTCAAAATCCTATGGGCGGACGACGAGATAGATCTTCTGAAGCCCCATATTTTATTTTTACAGCAAAGAGGCTATGAAATATCCACTGTCAACAGTGGTGTAGATGCCATAGAAATGGTAGAGAAGTTCAATTATGACGTGATTTTTTTAGATGAAATGATGCCTGGGATGACCGGACTGGAGACACTGCAGCAAATCAAAATGCTAAAGCCACAGGTTCCAGTTGTTATGATCACTAAGAGTGAGGAAGAACACATCATGGATGATGCCATTGGAGGTAAAATTGCAGATTACCTCATCAAGCCCATCAATCCCAATCAAATCCTATTGTCGGTAAAAAAGATTCTTCAGAATAAGCAGCTGATAACCGAAAAAACCAATCTTTCGTACAGGCAGGACTTTATGAATATCAGTATGGCATGTGGTGATGCCTCCACCCACCAAGAATGGACAGACATATACAAAAGGTTGACATACTGGGAAATGGAAATTGATGAGACCGAAAACAAAAGTATGCAGGACGTTCTCGACACCCAAAAAACAGAAGCCAATGCCGCTTTTGCTAAATTCATAAAGAACAATTACGTCGACTGGATCAGTGATCCCAAGTCAGAAAAGCCCATCCTTTCCCATCGCTTGATGGCGGAAAAGGTCTTTCCTCACATCAGACCCGGCAAACCTCTTTTTTTTGTAGTGATAGACAACCTCCGTCTTGACCAATGGGAAGTAATTAAACCTTTGATTTCGGAATACTTTAATATCTCTGAGGAAAGTACCTATTTCAGTATTTTACCAACTACCACAGCTTTTGCCAGAAATGCTCTTTTCAGTGGCTTGATGCCTTCTGATATGGCTAGGTTCCATCCCGAATTGTGGGAAGGGGAAGATACTGATGAGGGGAAAAACAACCACGAGGAGGATTTTCTTTCAGAAAACCTTCATCGGAACAAGTTAAACATTAAATTTAGTTATAGCAAAATACTGCAGGTATACCAGGGAAAAGCAGCTTTGGACCATTTTCATCAACTATTGAATAACGATCTTATTGTCTTGGTCTACAATTTTGTGGACATGATGTCGCATGCCCGTACAGATATCAAAATGGTCAGAGAGCTTGCACCTGACGAATCTGCTTACAGGTCTTTGACCAAAAGTTGGTTTGAGCATTCCACTCTTTTTGATATGTTTAAAAAGATCCATGCTGCCAAAGCCGATGTGATTATATCAACGGACCACGGTACCAAAAGAGTCAATAAGCCATATAAAATTATTGGGGATAAAAATGTAACCACAAATCTGAGATATAAACAAGGCAAAAACCTAAATTTTGAAAGTGGAAAAGTATTTGAGATTTCCCGTCCGGAGGATGCAAAGCTTCCTAGATTTAATGTATCGACGAGCTATGTTTTTACTGTTGAAGATTATTTCTTTGCATATCCTAATAATTACAATTATTATGTAAATTACTACAAGGATACTTTCCAACACGGAGGTGTATCTCTTGAAGAAATGATAGTTCCATTCATTCGCCTCGAACCAAAGAATATTTAATTAAATTTGGAAAAGTATTATTGTACTGGCCTAGACAATCTCTCTGAGGCCGCTCTCAGAATAGTTTCCTTTGCCAAGTTTGACAAAATTTGGGTTTTCAAAGGAGATCTTGGCGCGGGTAAAACAACGATTATCAGGGAGATAGCTAAAATATTTGGAGTGATCGATAGGGTTAATAGTCCCACGTTTTCATTAATCAATGAATACCAAAATACCAAAGGCGAAGTGTTTTATCACTTTGATTTTTATAGAGTAGGGAACCCCGAAGAGGCTTTAGAAATTGGAATTGAAGAATATTTTTACAGCGGAAAGTATTGTTGGATAGAATGGGCTGAAAAAATCGCAGCCTATATTCCTTCAGATTTTATCCATATCCATATTGATGTGGATGATACAGGAGGAAGAATGATTACCTTAAACAGGGTTATTAATGGGAAAACAAATGGTTGAAATAAGGGAAGAGGTAGGCTTGTATCCAAAAGAAAAAGCAGCCCAAGTCAAGAATTCTCAGAATTCATTGCTAATTGGAGTGCCGATGGAAACTGCTGCACAAGAAAAAAGAGTAGTGTTGACACCTGATGCAGTCGCTCTTCTTGTCAATAATGGCCAAAGGGTTTTGGTGGAGTCCAATGCCGGTAAAGAGTCAAAATTTTCAGATAAAGAATATTCCGATGCCGGTGCAAAAGTGGTCTACACTGCCAAAGAAGCTTTTGATGCGGAGGTCATAATTAAAGTAGAACCACCTACTGAGGATGAAATCAATAATATGAGGCCAGGCTCATGCTTGATATCTGCGCTGCAGTTGGGGAAGCAAAATGCCGATTACATTCATGCGCTTAATAAAAAGAGAATCACTGCGGTATCCTATGAAAATCTTGAGGATAAAGTAGGGGGTATGCCAGTGGTCAGAGCTATGAGCGAAATTGCAGGTAGTACCGTCATGCTGATTGCCGCCGAATACCTGAGTAGTGTGAACAATGGGAAGGGTTTGATTATGGGGGGGGTTACCGGGGTTCCTCCCACCCAAGTGGTCATCGTCGGCGCAGGGACAGTTGCCGAGTATGCTGCAAGGACGGCTTTGGGATTGGGAGCTAGTATCAAAGTTTTTGATAACCACATATACAAACTTCGTAGGATAAAACACCTTCTCGGCCAACAGGTATTTACTTCCACAATTGATAATTATACTTTAGGAAACGCAATAAAGGAAGCGGATGTAGTCATTGGGGCACTTAGAGCTGAAAAGGGCAGGAATAAAGTAGTAGTGAGCGAAGAAATGGTCGCAGCAATGATGGAGGGCAGTGTCATTATTGATGTGTCAATTGATCAGGGGGGCTGTATAGAAACCTCAGAAATGACTTCCCATGATACTCCGACTTTTGTGAAACATGGTATCATCCATTATTGTGTTCCCAATATTGCTTCCCGTGTTTCAAGGACAGCTTCTTGCGCTTTGAGCAATATCTTTACTCCCATTTTGTTGCATATGGCTGATTTGGGCGGTGCCGAAGAAATGATTTTCAATTATAAATGGTTTATGAAAGGTGTGTATACCTACAGAGGAAGTCTCACCAATGCCTATCTAGCTAGAAAATTTTCCATGACTCACAAAGAACTTTTGCTCCTTCTTGCGGCACGGTACTGAAAGCTCATTTCTGTTGAAGCATAAATTCCAGGTTTTTGTTGGTTTCTACGAGGTCCTCCATCAGTTTTTTATTTTCCTTTCTCAAAGACAGAAGTTCAAAAGCATTTTTGATAACTGTTTTCATGTATTCCTCTTCCCAAGGTTTGGTAAGATAATGGTACACCTGACTTTTATTGATAGCATCAATTACAGCCTGAATATCTGTATAACCCGTCAAAAGAATCCTGATTGGATCTGGGTATCCTGGAATGATAGATGTTAAAAAATCGACTCCTGTTTCATCCGGCATTCTCTGGTCCGTGATAATAATGTCGACATCATTCGATTTTAACACTTCTCTTCCTTCCTCAGCAGATAGTGCAAGATGGATTTTGTAATCTTTCCTGAATGTAGCCTTGAAAGCCTGAAGGTTATTTTCTTCATCATCTACATATAAAATCCTTATTTTTTCTTTGGCCGATTCAGACATTTGGATTTGCTATTAGTGAAACTTTAGGTACAAGTTTAAGTATATATTCAACTTAATGATAATTTTACCCCAAAAAAATTTTTTCTAACAAAGGATTTCTTCAAATTTCGATATAAAATTCCTTTTTTATAATTTTTTTTACATTTCTCTTATGATTATTGTCTCAATAACATAACTTTACTGATAGTACCCACCCTTATTGCCTCTACATGAGATTGGCTTCATCGCTTGATTTACTCTTTAAGATTATAATTTTGTTTGGGAAGTTTAAAGCCCCGTCGCTTTGGATGAAGTTCCATAGCATGTTCTGCAACATTACCAATCTGAAATTTTATTTCAAGGATTTTTGTTTTCAACAATTAAGACGAAAGAAGGACATTTGTCTTTGGAGTCATTTGGATATTTGTTTACAACTTCTATATGACTTGGACAAGGGTGTTTTAAAATGCGGTCTCCAAAGCTTTCAGCCTGTACACCAATTTTCATTTAGAAATAACCTTTTAGACAAAAAATATATTTTTGGTTTAGAACTGATTTTTCCAAAAAAAACCTTGGTTTTATGATATTAGGACTATTTTCTTTTTTTCTTTTCATGTCTTTTTCGATAATTCAATTGGACAATACTTCCGGAATGGTTGATATTTCAAAATATGAATTTATGGTGGAAGAATCAGGGAATTCAAAAATTTTGGATGTACTTACAAACCCAAATTTTAAATCAATTGAATCAAAAAATCCAAATTTTGGATTAGGTAAACAGTCGGTTTGGTTAAGGTTCGGCGTTGAATTAGCAGCAGACCTCAAAGAAAAAAAATACCTTTTGATCAACAATCCGAATTTGGATGAGGTTAATTTTTATTTGATCCAAGATGGTCAGGTTATAAGTAATCAGTCAAGTGGCAGGACTAGGAAATTTAATGAGCGCCTCATTGCTTCTAGGAAATTGATTTTTGAAATTGATACTGAATCAGGCCTTAACTCTGAAATCTACCTTAATATCAAAAGCAGTGATAAAAAGATCATTTCTGCAAGTATAGCAGATATCCGGACTATCAATCAAGACCTCAATCTTGAAAATTTACTGTTTGGATTATTTACTGGAATCCTGTTTGGACTCTTTTTTTACAATCTATTTTTGTATTTCTCCCTGAATGACCGTACCTACCTCATTTATGTTACATATATATTTTTGGTTTGGTTGGGCCAATCTTCTATTCTTGGATATGCGCAAGAACTTCTATGGCCTGATTGGGTATGGCTTAACATGAGATCTAACATAATTTTCTCCGTTTTGGGAAGTGTAGTTGCCATTTGGTTTGTTCAGTCTTTCCTAAAAACAGGAATGAACCTTCCCAAATTGAATAAAGGTCTATCGGTATTCTATATTGTCTATTCATTTATTTTGCTTGCGACGCTATTTGGGTTTCTGACGTCCTCATATGCTGTATTCTTGGTTACCCAAGCACTTGTTATCCCTTATGTATTTATCATGTCACTGTTTATACTAAAAAGTGGATTTAAACCTGCAAGATATTTTCTGATAGCTTGGTCAGTCTTCATGGTTGGGATTTTTCTATTTGTGCTGACAGAAATGGGCATTGTTCTATTTTCTTCAACAAGTTTTTACCTGATGCCATTTGGTGCAGCACTTGGAGTCATCCTTTTGTCATTTGCCTTGGCTGATAGAATAAATGAACAAAAGAGAGAAAATGAAAAAGAGCAAAGAGAGAAGCTTAAGTTACTTGAAGAACATGAAAGTCGCATAATAGAGCAAAATGAGTTTTTGGAAGAAAAGGTAAAACGAAGAACAGAAGAACTTGAACTCACACTTCATAACCTTCAAAATACCCAGACTCAATTGGTCAATCAAGAAAAAATGGCTTCATTGGGACAATTGACTGCAGGAATTGCCCATGAAATCAACAATCCAATCAACTTTGTAAGTTCAAATATCTCACCGCTCAAAAGAGACATTACAGATTTACTTGAGGTGGTCAATGCCTATAGAGAAAAAGGGAAGCTTGAATTTTCGGATAATTCTAAAAAGGACCTGCAACAAGTCGAAGAAGACATTGAGTTTGATTACATTCTTAAGGAGATAGATCAGCTTTTGAGAGGGATGGAGGAAGGCGCCAAAAGGACCGTAGAGATTGTCAAAGGATTACGTCTGTTTTCTAGAGTAGACGAGCAGGATGTCAAAAGAGTCGATATTCATGATGGGATAAATAGTACCTTGATATTACTCAATAGCTCCATGTCAGGAAAGATTCAGGTCTTAAAAGAATTTGGAATCATTCCTATTATTGAATGTCTACCGGGTAAGCTCAACCAAGTATTTATGAATATTATTACCAATGCCATCCATGCTTTGTTGGAAAACCTGAATAAAATTCCTGAACCAAAAATTACCATTAGGACTAAGCATATTGGCGAAAATATTAGGATTGAAATTGAAGACAATGGGTTTGGAATGCCTGCCAATGTCAAGCAGCGAATTTTTGAGCCCTTTTTTACAACCAAAGCAGTAGGAAAAGGTACAGGTCTTGGCCTCTCAATTGTCTATACAATCATTGAAAACCACAAAGGCACACTTGAGGTATCAACAGAACAAGGCAAAGGAACCAATTTTATCATTACCCTTCCAATTTACCAAAATACCCAGCAGAATGACTGACAAGATCAAAGTACTCTACATCGATGATGAAGATAATAACCTAAATTCCTTCAAAGCAAGCTTGAGAAAGGACTTTAAGGTCATCACTGCCATCGATGCATTTGAAGGTCTTAAAATAGCAGAAACTGAAGAACTTCATGTGGTGATTGCCGACCAAAGAATGCCAGGATTGGACGGAGTAGAATTTTTTGAAAAATTGATGAAAATCAACCCCGAACCAGTCAGGATTCTGCTCACAGGTTATTCGGACATAGCCGACGTCATAGATGCTATTAATAGAGGTCAGGTTTACAGGTTTATTGATAAACCTTGGAACATTGAGCAAATCAAGAATGCAATACAAACTGCAGGGGATATCTATTTTGCCAGAAAAGAACTAAAAGATAAAAATGAAAGGCTTCAGAAAATCCATTCTGAAATGAACCAGTTTGTGTATTCACTCTCACACGAACTTAGAGGGCCTCTTATGAGTATCTCCGGTGTATCCAAACTTGCCAAAATGGAGACCAAAGATCCTGCAGTATTGGAATACTTTGATCTGATAGACACTGCCACTGACAAATTGGATGAGTTTATATACAAGATGTTGGATTTCTACAGGTCGACAAAAATCGAAAACAAAGTCACTGAGATTGATTTTAAAGAGGTTGTGGCGCAGCAGCTTGAAGTCTACAGACAAAAGTGGGCTTTGGATCATATCGAAATCAAAATCCATATCAACCAAAACTCTGCGTTTTTCTCAGATGATTCTAAAATCAGGGTGATTCTAAATAACCTTTTCCATAACGCTGTAGTCTTCCAGAAAGAAAACTTTCCTCAAAAAATGATAAGGGTGGCTATAGATGTTGTTGGCAAAACAGCTACAATAGTAATTGAAGACAATGGAGTCGGAATTGAGGATAATCTCATAAATGAAGTCTTTAACCTATTTCAAAGAGCCACCCAGAAAAATGTTGGTTCAGGACTCGGACTCTATATGGTCAAAGAATCCACTATCCAAATGGGGGGAAAGGTACAACTAGAATCTATTGTCAACCAAGGAACCAAAGTCACGGTAGTTTTGCCAAATTTTGCTGAGTAGAAAAATTGGTTCTTAGCCAATTGAAATAGTCCTTTTTTTGAGTAATTGGGTTTTTTTCAGGAGTGGCATGGCTTAATTTTTATTTGATTACAAGTGTTTTTCGCCTTTCTTTGTTCTCAATTTTAAACCAAAAAGTTTTTAGATATGATCAATCCCTGGCATGATGTCAATATTGGGAAAGAGGCGCCGGAGTTTGTAATGGGCGTCATTGAAATTCCCAAAGGCAGTAAAGGTAAATATGAGTTGGATAAAAAAACAGGTATGCTTCTATTGGATAGGGTTTTGTTTTCAGCTGTTCATTATCCTGCTAATTATGGTTTCATCCCTCAGACTTTTTGTGAGGACAAAGATCCCTTGGATATTTTAATAATTTCCCAGATTGACATCCCTTCTATGACTTTGGTCAAAGCCAAAGTAATCGGCGTAATGAGGATGATTGATGGAGGTGAAGCAGATGACAAAATCATTGCAGTGGCGGCAGAGGATCAATCTGTGAATTATATTAACGACATCGATGAACTTCCTCCCTATTTGATGAAAGAGGTTCACAGGTTTTTTGAGGATTATAAAAAACTTGAAAACAAAGAAGTGAAAGTGGAGGATTTTCTAGGAAAAGAAGAAGCTTTTAAAATTATCCACGATTGTATCGAACTTTACGACTTGAATTTCAGAACCAAGAGATAATTTACAGCCCGGTTGGTAACATCCGGGTTTCCTTTTTTACTTATGAAAAGATTGGTCTTCTTACTTTTCTTTTTGATAGGAAAACTGTCAGCCCAAGAGCAGTTGGAGAAAAACCTTGTTTTCTCAGGTTATCTCGAAGCATATTACAGTTATGATCTAAATCGTCCTAAAGATCAACTCAGGCCTGACTTTCTATATAACTTCAATAGGCATAATGAATTCAGTATTAATCTTGCCTTGCTCAAAGCATCCTTTCAGAATGACCGAATTAGGGCAAATCTTGCATTAATGGCAGGAACCTACGCCCAATACAATCTAGCAAACGAACCCAAATGGGCTCGGTTTCTCAATGAAGTATCTTTGGGAATTATGCTCCACGAAAAGCTATGGGTTGATGTGGGTGTCATGCCTTCTTACATAGGATTTGAATCCTGGTATGGGATGGATTGCATGAATTTGACGAGAAGTATCATGGCTGAGAACTCACCCTATTTGTTTACGGGTGGAAAGTTTACCTATATACCAAATCCTAAATGGGAAATTCAGCTTTGGTTGACAAATGGCTGGCAAAATATTGTGAGAAACGAAAACAACAAGTCTTTGGGAATCGGTGCTGGTATCAAGTACATGCCCACTGACAATGTTACCACCAATTATTCCAATTACTTTGGAAATGAAAACCCTCAGCCAATACGTTTAAACAGGTTTTTCAATAATTTTTATTTGCTGTATGAAAAAGGATCATGGGATGCGATCTTTGGGGCTGATTATGGTATTCAGCAAACTTTATTAGGAGAAACAGGTTCTTGGTTTGGCCTGATAGCCTCACTGAGCAAGGATCTGGGAAAGAAAATCGTACTTGCCGGTAGGGCTGAATATTACTCAGATCCAAATGCAATCATCTTGAATGATGGTTTGAAAATCACAGGACTATCTGCAAATGTTGATTTTTCAATAACCAAAGAAACTTTATTTAGAATTGAAGCAAGAAGATTTGTCAGTCCGGAAGAAGCATTTACACTTCCTGACGGGAATTTCATAAGGGAAAATACAGCTATTACTGCCTCCATTGCCCTCAGGTTTTAAGATTCTTTCTTACCGGTATTTTTTTCTTTGAAAGCCTCTTGTTGAGGTATTTAATAAACTCCTCATAGTTGATATGCTCGTGATTGCTGATTGTAAAGGAGCTTCTATCTTCAAAAACAATAGTAATTTGCTTGAATTCACGTTTGTTTGTGATGACTGTTTCTTCGTCCCAAACCAATACTTCTGAGAGAGCATATTTGGTGGTTTTGCCTCTCAACGGTAGTTTTGTAATTATCTGGTCGTTGCCTATTGCTATAAATTTATACGCAGCCATCATTTTTACCATAAGCAAGACAATACCTAAGGTAAGTATGACAGTTGCCATCAGGTAGATGAGGACCCCAAATGTTCTTTCGGTCGCAAAATGGTTGAGGATATATACCAATCCAAAAAACTGCACAAGGACGATTAGTCCAAGGGCAAAAAAAGTGCTGGGTTTTGGTCTGGAATGAATCATGTGCTACGCAATTCTGCAAGTGTTTTTTTAGAGAATGATACTATATCTTCAAAAAAGTCTCCAAAATGTACTTTCAAATACTCATGGTGCTCATCGAGAAAGACATGCGCAGTTTCCATTTTTGAATTGAACCTTGTCCGTTTTGCCATGCCTGTCATCGCCCTCCTGATCCCATCCAATTCCCCATATCCTGCCAGCCAATTGTAATATTTCATATAACCGAAGGTCTGCAAAAATTTTTCGGGTAAGGTATCGCTGTATTCATCTATTGTATTGTACACATCCTCCGCAAATTGATCCAAAGGGATATGGTGGTAGTTTTTCCAGTATCTTCCCAAAAAATAATCAAAATACATGTCTGTAATAACCATGGAATACCTTCCATATTCCGGTCTAAGGATTGCCTGAGCCTCTTTTACCACAGGGTGCGAATCTGTAAATTTATCGATACTCCAATGAAGCTTAATTCCAACAACAATGTCCTTGTCATAGTTGTGTTCAATATCGCCTCTTACAAAATCACCTATAAAATTTCCTACAAGAACTTTAGGATCCCCGAATGACAAATATGCATGTGCTAGAAAATTCACGATATAATTGTTTAAAGTGTTTGGTTTGTGAGATAGATTATCAGTTATTTTCGATTTTAAATGTAATAATAGATGGGAAATATTCAGGAAGAATTAAGGAATTCTTTGAAACTTTTAAAGCAAGAGTGGGAGGAAGACCTCCAACAGCATAAGAAAAAATTTTTATATACCTCTATTTCAGATAAAAAGGAAGAGGGGGTATGTTGGTATCCTGTACAGTTGAAAAAAACAAAAATAGGTTTTGGGGAGAGATTGATCTTGGAGTTCGAACGCTTTGACACTGGAGCACCCCATGTTTTCCAGTCGGGCAAGTCTGTTTCTATTTTTTCAAACCAGCCCCAGTTTCAATCCCGTCGTGTCAATGGTGTGATCAATCAGGTGAAGCGGGATACCATGATAGTGACATTACAGGCCGAAGACGTTCCTGATTGGATGCATCAAGGTAAGTTGGGTATTGACTTACTTTTTGATGAGGCAAGCTACCGTGAGATGGAGTCAGCGATGAAAGCAGTGATCAAATCTGATAAGGGGAGGCTAGGAGAATTGAAGGAAATTTTGCTAGGTGAAAGGGCACCGGTTTTGATTATTTCTGATTCAAAAAAGGTGAATCACCTGAATTTAAGTCAGAATGAAGCTTTGGACTTGGTCAAGTTTTCAAAGGATGTAGCCATCATTCATGGCCCTCCCGGGACAGGCAAGACAACCACCCTGGTCGCGGCGATTGTGCAGGCATTGGAGGAGTGCAGGCAGGTTTTGGTTTGTGCGCCTAGTAATTCAGCAGTGGATTACCTAGTGGAAAAATTACTAGATTACAAAGTAAGAAGCCTCCGTATCGGCCATCCCGCGAGGGTCGAAGACCATATTCTGTCTCAAACATTGGATGCCAAAATTGCGATGCACGATAGCTACAAGGATTTGAAAAGGCTCAAAAAATCAGCTGATGATTACAGAAAACTTGGTCAAAAACACAAACGTACATTTGGCCCTGAAGAAAGGATGCAGCGGCGAAGGCTTTTGGATGAAGCAGCAAGGTGTAAGGACGAAGCACAAAGCCTGGAAGATTATATCACTTATGATATTTTTCAGGATACTCAGGTATTTGCCTGTACCCTAGTAGGTGCCGCCAATTCTGCGCTCAAGGGTATGAGTTTCCCCGTGGTGTTTATAGATGAAGCTGCCCAGGGACTAGAAGCGGCAGCATGGATTCCTATCCAAAAAGCAGCTAAAGTGGTGATGGCCGGTGACCATTGCCAGCTGCCGCCAACTATCAAATCATATGAAGCAGCCAAAAATGGATTAAGCGAGACACTTTTTGAGAAGGTGATCAAAAGAAAACCTGATGCCTCCAAAATGCTAAGTCTCCAGTATAGGATGCCGGAACTGATCATGGGTTTTTCGGGAAAATATTTTTACCATAACGGGTTAAAGGCAGCTGACAATACTTTGCAGCACTATTTGACAGCCGAAGAACCTGTATTGGAATACATTGATACTGCAGGCACAGGATTTACTGAACAACAGGAAGAAGAATCCCTCAGCACATTCAATCTGGAAGAAGCGCGGTTTTCCTTGCGATACCTAGAAAATCTCCTAAAAAGAATCGGGATTGCGGAGATCAAAAACAAGCAATGGAATATTGGATTGATCGCGCCCTATCGCGCCCAGGTCAGGAGATTTAATGAGCTGGTTTTTGAAAGTTACGAATTCCCAAACCTCCGCTCTTTCTCTGAACTGTTGACGATCGACTCGATTGATGGATTTCAGGGACAGGAGCGGGATATTATTGTCATCAGCCTTGTCAGGTCCAATGCAAAAGGAGAAATCGGCTTCTTGGCAGATACCCGAAGAATGAATGTGGCATTGACCCGAGCAAAAAGGAAATTGATAGTTGTGGGGGACAGTTCCACATTGAGCATCCACCCTTTCTACAATTCGTTTTTTGATTATATAGATGCAAACAGCTGCTACAAAAGTGTGTATGAATATTTGGAATGAAAATCAGTTTTGCCTGGTTTTTACTCGTTGTTGGTTAAAATATTCCCAATTCAGGTAACTGAGGATATCGCCAAAAGTATCTGTGGCCTCCAAGATATCAGCAGGAACATCCCTGCTTCTCAGCCTTGCCAATAACTGTCCGTAGATGGCATTCAAGGCAATCTGGATTTCATGTTTGGGGGCATTTTCTCCGGCTTCGAGGAAAAGACGTATCAAATGTGGTTTTGCTTTTTGATACAGGTCAAAATAGTCCCTGTCTGTTTTGAGTAGAGACCAATGGATCGAGGCAAGCTGATCAACCAATTCCTGAGTCTGGGGAAGGTGGCCGGTTTCTTCGATTTTGGCATTTTTCATCTCAAAGGTCAAATCAGCAAACCAAACTGCCGCTTCTTTTTTTTCCTCCTCAGAGATTGGATAGTGGGAGATCACATATTGCCGGACATCATCCAACTCGAAATTATAGGCCCTTAATAGATCTTCCATTTGATACATGTAGATGATGTATTCAGGAATGTTTTGGGCTTTTTTCTTTTCCGCTACAGCTCTCATTTTTCGGTTTTATATTGATGGTGCAAAGAAAATAAGAAAGGTCGGTTTTTAACAATAAATGAGAAAGTGCGTACATTAAGAAAAATCGTTATGCTAGACTATAGGGAATTCATCGCCATCGAGCCTGGAAAGAGAAGCGGGAAACCCTGTATAAGGACTGAGGATCACAGTGTATGATATTTTGGAATACTTAGCTTCAGGCATGTCTATAGAAGAAATTTTGGATGATTATCCTGAATTGACTAGGGAAGATGTTATGGCAAGTTTGGCATACGCCGCAGATGCCGAAAAGAAAATCCATATTTCAGGTTAGTTTCCATTGCGACTTTTTTTCCAAAAAATGAAAATTCTCATTGATGAAAATCTAAGCTGGCGAATAAAAAAGCCGTTAAGTCAATATTTTACTGAGATCACCCATATTTCTGATTTTAAGAAACTGACTGAATCCGATCAGCAAATCTGGGATTGGTCAAAAAAATCGAATTATTCCATCCTTACAAAAGATTCAGATTTTTATTTTTTGAGTGTGCTAAATGGATGTCCTCTTAAAGTAATCTGATTAAAATTTGGTAACATGTCTACGCAAGCCATTATTCAAAAATTAATTTCAAACATAGAATTGATTAAAGAGTTTTTAAAACAAGATAAAGACTGTTACCTTGAGATAAATTGATTTTCTTTTGGATAGTTTATTTCTATACCAATTTTACCCACAATTTTATCTATTTTTGCGCCCAGAATGGATATGCAAAGAATTAGGAATTTCTGTATAATTGCCCATATTGACCATGGGAAGAGTACATTGGCAGACCGTCTCCTGCAGTTCACCAATACGGTGAGTGACAGAGAGATGCAGGATCAGTTGTTGGACAATATGGACCTCGAGCGTGAGCGCGGGATCACCATTAAGTCCCATGCGATCCAGATGAAGTATAATTACAAAGGTGAGGAATATACCCTCAACCTGATCGATACACCCGGACACGTCGATTTTTCATATGAAGTTTCCCGGTCAATCGCCGCCTGTGAGGGTGCGCTGTTGATTGTAGATGCCTCTCAGGGAATCGAAGCCCAGACCATTTCCAACCTTTATTTAGCTATCGGACATGACCTCGAAATCATCCCGGTTTTGAACAAGATCGATCTCCCGGGCGCGGATCCAGAAGTGGTGGCAGATGAAGTCATAGAACTTATTGGCTGCGATAGGGAGGATATCGTCCTTGCTTCAGGAAAAGAAGGGATCGGAATTGAAGACATCCTTAATGCTGTGGTAGAAAAAGTCCCTGCTCCAAAAGGAAACATCGATTCACCACTACAGGCAATGATTTTTGACTCTGTTTATAATCCTTTCAGAGGAGTGGAGGTAATCTTCCGAATATTCAATGGTACAATCAACAAAGGCGATAAAATCAAATTTGTAAATACAGGAAAAGAATATTTTGCCGATGAAATAGGGATTTTGGGTATCAATCAAATTCCTCAGCAAACCATGTATGCAGGGAATGTAGGATACCTGATCTCAGGGATCAAAGTAGCCAAAGAGGTTAAAGTAGGTGACACCATCACGCACGTAAAAAATCCTTGTGCGGAATCAATCAAGGGATTTGAAAACGTAAAGCCAATGGTTTTTGCGGGGATTTATCCGGTAGAGACCACTGAATTTGAAGAACTAAGAGCTTCTATGGAAAAACTCCAACTCAATGATGCTTCGCTTGTATGGGAACCTGAGACCTCTGCTGCCTTGGGTTTTGGTTTCCGTTGCGGTTTCTTGGGAATGCTTCACATGGAGATCATTCAGGAGCGCTTAGAGCGGGAGTTTGACATGACGGTTATCACAACAGTGCCGTCCGTTCAGTTCAAAGCCCTGATGAACAACAACGAATACAAGCTGATCAATGCACCTTCAGATATGCCGGATCCTACGCTTTTCAAACATATCGAAGAGCCCTATGTCAAGGCCATTATCATCACCGCCGCGGAATTTGTTGGCCCTGTGATCCAACTTTGTATGGACAAAAGGGGTCAGATCAAAAACCAGGTTTACCTGACTTCTGACCGTGTGGAATTATCTTTTGACATGCCTTTGGCTGAGATTGTATTTGATTTCTTTGACAGGCTCAAAACCATTTCCAGAGGATATGCATCCCTCGACTATGAAATGATCGGATTCAAACAGTCCCACATGGTGAGGCTAGATGTGATGCTCAATGGCGAAGTGGTAGATGCCCTTTCTGCGATTGTACACAGAGATAAAGCATACGAATGGGGTAGGAGACTCTGCGAGAAATTGAGGGAATTAGTGCCGAGACAAATGTTTGAAATAGCTATCCAAGCTGCTATCGGAGCCAAGATCATTGCAAGAGAAACTGTGAAAGCCATGCGTAAAAACGTTTTGGCCAAATGTTATGGAGGTGATATTTCGCGTAAGCGTAAGCTTCTCGAAAAGCAGAAAAAAGGAAAAAAACGCATGAGGCAAGTCGGCAACGTCGAAATTCCACAGGAAGCGTTTATGGCAGTTTTGAAATTAGATTAAACTTTCCCGCAAAGGCGCAAAGACACAAAGAATTTGTTTGTAGTTTTTGCGCTTTTTGCATCCTATATGAATTCAATTAGAACCTGTTAATCGGATTTTGCTATGAGTATCGTGATCGATGGAAAAAAAACCTCCGAGGAGATAAAGGGAGAAATCGCCCAAAGAGTGGCAGAAATAAAGAATGAAGGAGGTAAAGTCCCCCATTTGGCCGCTATCCTTGTTGGCAATGACGGGGCTAGCCAGACCTACGTAGGAGCAAAAGTAAAATCCTGCGAGCAGGTTGGATTTCAATCAACCTTGCTAAGATTAGATGAAAATGTTAGTGAAGAAGAATTGCTTCAGGTAGTGGAGGACATTAACTTAAATCCTGACATTGATGGTCTGATTGTACAGTTGCCATTGCCCAAGCATATTTCTGTAGAAAAAGTAACGGATAAAATCAGGCCGGAAAAAGACGTGGATGGCTTTACGCCTTCCAATGTCGGCAGGATGGCCTTGGGATGGCCGGCTTATGTCGCAGCCACACCCTATGGTATCGTGGAGCTTTTGAAAAGATATAAAATTGAAACAGCCGGAAAACACTGTGTTGTTATCGGCAGAAGCCATATTGTAGGTTCGCCGATGAGTATCTTGATGGCGAGAAATGAATATCCGGGAAATTGTACAGTAACACTTACCCACAGCCGTACCAAAAACCTTCCTGAAATCGCCAAAACGGCGGATATTCTTATTGTGGCATTGGGAAAACCGGAATTTGTCACTGCCGAAATGGTCAAAGAAGGCGCAGTGGTGATTGATGTAGGAATCCATAGAATAGATGATGCCTCTAAGAAATCCGGTTTTAAGTTGATCGGAGATGTCAAATACGATGAAGTTGCCCCAAAAGTATCTGCCATTACGCCCGTTCCCGGAGGCGTAGGTCCGATGACCATTGCTTCCCTGCTTTACAATACCTTGTTGGCGGCAGAAAAGAAAATCTACAGTTAATTTTCAACATCAAGTACTCATCGGAAAATTTATCAAATGGGTTTTTTAAATTTTGATTAAAAACCCTTTAAAAGTTAAATTTCCCCTTGCAGGGAATAGTAAACCTTTCTACTTTTGCAGACCTCAAAAAACGCGCACGTGGTGAAATTGGTAGACACGCCACTTTGAGGGGGTGGTGCCCTTACGGGTGTGGAAGTTCGAATCTTCTCGTGCGCACATGGCCTCGGATCTTTTCCGGGGCTTTTTACATTTATATCAATTGTCCCAATAAGATTTTACAGGAGAGGATGGTTTTTATTTTTTGAATTTATTCTTATTTTAAAAAGAAAATCCTTTCTATGAAAATTCTGCAAACGGCGATAATTTTGATTTTCACCCTATTTGTTGTACCTGTTTTTACTTATTTGTTTGGAATTCCTTTGGGAGATCGTGAGTGGGAGGCACTTTGGGTCTTGATCAAAATTTGTGGAGCTTCCATTGCCTATTGTTTTTTGGTAGGTGAACTTACAAACAACAATAGTCAGGTAGATAAGTATTGGAGTATTTTACCTATCATTTATGCTTGGGTAATGGCCTATTTCGGAGATTTTTCACCGAGGATGGTTTTGCTTGCCGTACTTGTCACTGCTTGGGGAGCAAGGCTTACCTATAATTTTGCTAGAAAAGGGGCTTATCGGTGGAAGTTTTGGGAAGGGGAAGAGGACTACCGTTGGGAGATATTGCGCAAAAAGCCTGAATTCCAACCCAAATGGAAATGGACTTTGTTTAATCTCTTTTTTATATCCGGCTACCAAAATGTATTGATTTTGTTGTTTACCCTGCCTATGCTTGTTGCGATGCAGTTTGACGACGGCATAATCGGCATGTGGGATTTTCTGGTAGCGGGAATTACCTTGTTTTTCTTGGCTCTCGAAACTGTCGCCGATGAACAGCATTGGAAGTATCAAACTGAAAAATGGAGGCTGATAAAGGAAGGAAAATTGTTGAGGGGTGATTTTGCTAAAGGATTTTTGGATAAAGGGCTCTGGGCTATTTCAAGGCATCCAAATTACCTAGGGGAACAGGGGTATTGGGTTTCTTTTTACTTTTTTTCAGTGGCTGCATCTGGTCAATGGCTCAATTGGTCCGTAGTTGGGTGCCTTCTGCTTTTGATTTTATTTCAGGGGAGCTCCAATTTTAGTGAAGAAATCAGCGCCTCCAAATATCCTGCCTATAGAGACTATCAAGCGCGGGTCCCTCGTTTTGTGCCAAGGCCACAAGGAAAAACTGAAGAAAGTCCTGCACCAAGTTCCTGATTCAGTGCAGTGATTTTGGAAGGTAAGGAGAATTCTGTGACTACTGTTGGAAAGTTATTGATTTTTAGGAATTGGGAATCAAAGCCATCAATATATGTTGAGGCATGTGATCCGAAAAATAGAAGTTTGAGACCGTTAGTTTTTTGTGTATTTTTTTGACTCAATTATCTCAAACTTATGTTCCGAGCCGCAAAAACGTTCCTAGCCACATTTTCCTTGATGGCTTTATCATTTTCCTCATATTGCCAAACCCCCCAATTTCCGATTGTAAAAGGTTTTGGTGGCATATACGAAATCCCTGAAGCGACAGAAAGACCGGATCCTACAGCAGAATACAAAATTATTATTGACCTTGTTTCAGCTGCTGATGACCCAAAGCAAATCAACAGAATGGTGGACAATATCGCGCGCATGGTCAACCTTCACGGAATTGCCGGTGTCCCAAAGGAAAATATTAAAGTCAAGGTGGCAGTACATGGAACTGCGATCTTCAGCATGCTAAACGACGAGGAATACCAAAAAAGGAATGGTGTAAAAAATCCTAATTTGCCTGTTTTCGAGTCATTAAAAGAAGTAGGGGTAGAATTTTATGTCTGTGGGCAATCACTGATTGCAAGAGAAATGGAGACCACTGATATGTGGGCAGGGACAGAAATAGCCCTGTCGATGCTCACCACCTTGACTACCTATGTTCCTCAGGGATATATGTTGATGAGGTTCTAAATATCCAAAGTCAATTGATCCGGTAAATGCCTAAAAGACCTTCTATGAAGAGGCGTTAATCCTAATTTCATGATCCCTTCACGGTGTAATACTGTGGGATACCCGGCGTTTTTTTCCCAGCCATATCCCGGATATTCATCAGCATAGCGCTCCATCATTTCATCGCGGTAAACCTTGGCAAGGATTGAAGCCGCAGCAATGCTTGCAAATTTACCATCTCCTTGGATGATGCAGGTGAAAGGTATTTCAAGATGGGATTTAAACCTGTTACCATCAATCAATAAATGTTGGGGCTTGGTATCCAACATCTCTACTGCTCGGCTCATTGCCAAAAAAGAAGCATGTAAAATATTGATCCGGTCAATTTCCTCCACGCTAGCCTCGGCAATAGCCCAAGAAATCGCCGAGGATTTGATTTCAGAAACAAGATTTTGGCGGTTGGATTTTGTCAGTTTTTTGGAATCATTTACAAATTCATTTGCAAAATCCGTAGGCAATATCACAGCCGCAGCCACCACGGGGCCACAGAGACAACCACGACCCACCTCATCGCATCCCGCTTCTAGCCTGTCAGATTCTAAAAATGGAATCAGCATCTTCTGGGGTTTTTGTTGCCGGTTTATAATATTTATAGATCATTTCTGCCACCAAGCCTGTCCATCCAGTCTGATGGGAAGCACCTATCCCACGGCCATTGTCTCCATGAAAATATTCAAAAAAAAGGATATGGTCTTTGAAGTGTGGATCCTCTTGCATCTTTCTGTAATGTCCATATACGGGTCTTTTTCCATCTTTGTCTTTCAAAAAGATTTTGATGCAACGTAATGATAATTCTTTGGCTATCAAGTCCATAGTGACATAATTTCCAGAACCTGTGGGGTATTCTATTGAAAATTCTCCTCCATAATAGTAATCAAATTTGCGTAGCGATTCAATGATGAGGTGGTTTATCGGAAACCAGATTGGTCCCCTCCAGTTGGAATTGCCTCCAAACATCAGAGAGTCGGACTCTCCGGGAGTATACTTGACAGTAAGTTGATCCCCGTTTATTTTTACAGTATAGGGCTTTTTTAAATGAAACTTTGACAAGGATCTTACTCCATAATCACTTAAAAACTCCTGTGGATCGAGCATTTTGTTTAGAATACTCTTCATCCTGTGACCTCTAAGCAAAGCAAATAGCCTTCTTTTTTCAAAACCCGGCTGGATCCAACTAGAAATTAGTGATGCAAGTTTGGGTTTTTCTTTCAGGAAAAACTCCAGTCTTGCCTTGAACTCAGGAAGACTGTCAAACATGTCCAACCTGATAGATTCTACAGCAAATAGGGGGATGATGCCGACTATCGACTTCAACTTCATGACTTTTGGCTCTTTCCCTGGCAGGTGGAAAACATCGAAGTAGAAATTTTCCTCGTCATTCCAAAGGCTGATTTTGTCGCCTGAGATATTGTTCATAGCACCTGCGATATACAAAAAGTGCTCTAGAAACTTCATGGCAGTGAATTGATAGGTTTTGTTGAATTCGCATAGATCAAGCGAAATCCGCATCATATTCAAGGAAAACATCGCCATCCAGGAGGTAGCATCTGCCTGTTCGAGTTTCCCCTTGTAATGGTGGGCATGCGACCTGTCGATCACAGAGATATTGTCCAATCCAAGAAATCCTCCTTCAAAAATGTTTTTGCCGTCACTGTCTTTCTGATTGACCCACCAGGTAAAGTTGATCATGAGTTTGTGAAAAGCGCGCTCTAAAAATTCCTGATCGCCTTTACCATCTCGCAATTTTTTATCAATCTGGTATACTCTCTGTATGGCGTATGCATGGACAGGGGGATTTACATCTCCGAAATTCCATTCGTATGCAGGAATCTGCCCGTTGGGATGCATGTAAGATTCATTCAAAAATAAAAGGAGTTGGTCTTTTGCAAAATCCGGATCAATCCTTGAAATCGGGATACAATGGAAGGCCGAATCCCATACTGCATACCAAGGATATTCCCACTTGTCCGGCATGGAAATGATGTCCTGATTATACAAATGCCTCCAATCACTGTTGCGTCCCTTTTTCCTTTCTTTAGGGGGGACATATCGGCCTGCATCTCCTTCCAGCCATCGGTCTACATTGTAATAATAGAATTGCTTGCCCCACATCATGCCTGCATAGGCTTGCCTCTGAATGGATCTCATGTCTTCGTCCTTTACCCGATGCTGGATTTCGGCATAGAACTCGTCTGCTTCCTTTTTTCTTTCTTTTAAGATTTCATCACAGATTTCGGTAGCCTCTAGGGTTTTTTGATGCGTCATCCTAAACTTGACTTCACTTGAACCTCCTGCAGGAATGGTCATTTTATATATTGCTGCAGCTTTGGTGCCATAATTTGATGGGTTCAAATATTGCGAATACCTGTGCACCACATAGTCGTTGATGGCGTCTTTCAGATATTTTTTGTCATTTGGGATATGATATAGCCGCTCTCTGTTTGTTTCGTTGTCACAAAATTTGATATCAGGATTTCCCTCAAAGCTTAAAAAATAGTTTCCATTATTGGGTGAAAATGCCTTGATCCCGTTTTCCTCAGTTTTAGTAAGCTTGGGCATAAATGGTTCATGTCCGGTGTGCCATGTTTTTCTAAACCAAAAGGTAGGCATTACCCATATTTCAGCATCTTCCTTGCCTCTATTATGGATCGTAGCAAACCCTGAAATATCCTCTGCGTCCTTTTTGGCATATTCTATGAAAATATCGAAATAGGCATCATCGTCAAAAATCCCCGTATCGATCAGTTCGAATTCAGGATCGTTTTTAGTTCTTTTTTTGTTCTCCTCCTTGATCAGGGAATAAGGAAATTCGTTTTGGGGATACTTGTACAGCATTTTCATATAGCTGTGCGTAGGGGTGGAATCCAGGTAATAATAGAGTTCCTTTACATCCTCCCCGTGGTTGCCCTGTGGCCCTGTGAGTCCAAAAAGACGTTCTTTTATGATTGGGTCTTTCCCGTTCCAAAAAGCCCAGGCAATGCATAAATTCTGTTTGTTGTCCGAAATACCTCCGATGCCTTCCTCTCCCCATCGGTAGGCTTTACTCCGGGCTTCGTCATGGGTAACATTGTCCCACGCAGCACCGTTGGGGCTGTAGTCCTCCCTGACCGTACCCCATTGTCTTTCTGTCAGGTAAGGCCCCCACTTTTTCCAATGTTTTTTTCCTTCACGGTCTTCTTCAAGCCTTAATTTCTCTGTATTCATGGATACGTTTTCCTAATTGCCAAAACCGAATTTACCATTTTTTGGGTTTCTTGGTTCAAGAAAAACGTTTATATAGGACTATTTTTAGAAGTTTTTTTACCGCAATCGTTTTAAATCAAACTTTATCAGCCGAACTGTTTTTTAAAAATTCCTTTCTTGATTGAAAAGTATTCTTGATTTCTAAAGAATTATTGAAATTTCAGACTATGTCAAGAGAAAGATGGGTTTACAGGTTTAGATCCTTTACTTATTTCTGGAGAAAAAGTATTCGCTTCGTATTCTTTTTTAAATGATTTGTTTGAAACATGCGCAAATCTTGTTTTAAAGCTATCTACCCATTCCCGATTCATTTCTTTTTGAGCTTCAGCACTTCCCAATGCATCTGCCAATTTACTGATATCAAATTTGTTTCCAATGGTTCCCACGCCGGAGATTTGTGCATCAATGGCATTGCATGCCTGTTCATATTGGCCTTTGACCGGAACCATCAAGACTTGCTTTCCCAGATACATGGCTTCGCACACGGACTCAAATCCTGCTGTGGAAAGTAAACCTCTGCAGGTTGCCATTTTCTCCAAAAACAATTCATCATCCACCATATGGATGGTAAGATTGGGTAAGGGCTTTTGGAAAATCGGTTCGTCTTTCTTATCCCAAAAGGCTTCAATTTGGATTTCAGGATTGTTTTTGGCTTCTGAAATCACTTCCTCTACATACCCGGGATTGACCATATAGGCCAGGAAAAAGTCGCCTTGGGTGGTGTTGAGATTTCTGACCTCTTTTCTCAATAAAGGTGGTAGCACATGCAAATTGTGGATTTGGTGTTCCGGCATAGGTCTGAAGGAAAGTGCCAAAAGCAAATCCGCACGAAGGGAAGTGATATGGGTATTGATCTTGAAAAGCAGTTTTTGGACGGGTTGGCCCGGGGCAAATGGAAAATCTGGATGTTGGATCAGGTATTGGTGGCCAATCACCCAAAACTGACAATCGGGTCGGTAAAAGGCATTGTATATTCCTCCAAGAATATCATAGAAATTCAAAATGACATCCGGTTGGTGCTTTTTTACCAATTGGTCAATTTGCTTGAGACTTTTATTAAAAGTCTTGGTTTTTAATAGGTTTTGCCAAATGGTTTTGGAAAGGTTAATGGATTTTTGGGTTTTATCTGTTACGAAATTCGGACTCTCAAAAAGGCATATTGGTGCCTTGATGTTTTTTGTGACAAATTCCGGGATTTCCCGCCTCTTGCTTTTTCCGATGCAAACCGCGCTGACATCATGTCCCAAATCCCCGAGCATTTGGGACATAGAGATTGCCTGTGTCATATGACCACGGCCTTCTCCTTGGACTATAAATAGGAATTTCAATTTAGAAGAAATTGGGAAGTTTGAAATCACCCTCGAACTTATTGAAAGCCACCAATTTCATTTCGGGAATTATTTCTACCGGAGTTTCTGAATGTTGTGGCCTTATCCTGAAATCAATTTCATTGTAGAAAATCAACTGCCAGTTACCGTCATGATCTTCTGCCAAAGCACTCATAGTCTCCACCCAATCCCCTGAGTTGAGGTAGGTGATGCCATCAATGATTCTGTTTTCGGCTTTGTGGATATGGCCACAGATGATTCCGTCACAACCTTTGGATTTGGCCATTTTTGCCAATTCTTCTTCATATTGATCTACATAAGCCACGGCAGTTTTCACCTTACCCTTGACATATTGACTCAATGAAAAGTAAGGTAATCCTCTTTTTCTCCTGTGGTAATTGACCAGCCTGTTGAGCCAAAGAAGGAAAGTGTAGCCCACATCACCGAGATAGGCTATCCATCTTAGATCGGTCGTGATGCTGTCAAAAATATCCCCGTGGGTGATAAAAAATTTCTTTCCGCAGCTTTCATAAATCATGTCCGCTTGGATAGAAAGATTTCCTATCTGAAGGGGAAGAATCTGATCCAAAAAGTCATCATGATTGCCTCTAAGGTAATAGACCTTGGTATGGTCTTTCTCTATCATTTTGAGCATTCTGTTGAAAAACCTGGTATGTTTCCGCTTCCAGGAGCCGGACTTTCTGAGCTGCCAGCCGTCGATAATGTCCCCGTTGAGGATGAGGTTTTCACAAGTATATTGCTTGAGAAACCGTGCCACCTCCTTGGCCTTAGATCCCTTAGTGCCAAGATGCACGTCTGAGATGACGATAGTTTTAAAATTGGTTTTCAAATGGATTTGTTTTTCCCAAATCTAAAAAACGCTTATAAACTAGCTGTGAAAAGTATGTTATGAAAATGATATGATTTTGACTATAAGTCCTTTGAATGTAAAAGCAAGGTTAATTGGAGGTTAAAATTCCTAATGAAAGTGATAAAAACTTAAGAGGTGAATTCATTAGGCATTAAAAATCAGCTTGAAAGTAGATCCTTCCCCAAGCTTGGACTTGACTTGGATATTGCCTTTATGCCTGCGCATAATCTGCTTTGAAAGGCTTAGACCGATACCTGAGCCTTTCTTTTTTGTGGTAAAAAATGGAATAAAAATTTTTCCCAAAGCTTCTTCTTCGATCCCTTTGCCGCTGTCCCTGATTTCGATGATGATTTTTCCGGATTCATCGATGAAGGCCTTCAAACTTATAGTCCTTGTCGCTGTATCTTCTACGGCCTGAATGGCATTTTGGATCAGATTGATCAGCACCTGCTCAATTAACGTCTGATCTCCGAACAGAATCAAATCCTGTGGATCCACAAGTTTTAGGAATTGGATTTCCTTGTTGTCGAATTGGTTTTGAAGCAACACTTCCAACTGGTCAAAAAGAAGTTTCAAGCGAATAGCCTGAAATTTTGGTGTTGGGATATGGGCAAGGCTTCTGAAATCGCTGACAAAATTGATCATGCCCTCACTCCGCTTTTCAATCGTGGAGATAGCCATCAGGTAATCCTCTAAGTCACTTGCTTCAACAGGGGCGTTGGCGTCGATTTTCGATTCTATGTCTCCTTTTACAGTGGAGGCCAAGGAGGAAATCGGGGCAATGCTGTTCATGATTTCGTGGGTCAGGACGCGGACAAGGTTCTGCCAAGCTTCCATTTCCTTTTCTTCCAGTTCACTTTGGATATTCTGCAGGGATACCAGTTTGAATTTGACATCCCTCAGGACAAGTTCGATCACATATACTGACAACTGCATGATCCCATCAGGATGGGCGATTTTGATCAGCTCGCTTCCTCCCGTCCTTAAAGTATGAATTGCAATATGGAGTTCTTTGTTGATTTTTTCAATTTCTGCAATGTTTCCTAATTGCTGTATGCTCAGCATTCTTTTGGCTGCAGTATTGACGATCTGTACCTTGCCTTCTTCATCGAAAGTGATCAATCCTATACTAAGGTGTTGAAAGACAGAGCGGAAATATTGGTAATTGGCTTCTTTCTCTGCTTGGTCTTCCTTCAGTTTGGCGAGTATGGCATTGAATTCTATGTGTAAATCGTCTGTGTCTGTCCCGTCAAACTTGACTGGATAGACATTGGAATAGTTGTCCTGTTTGATATTGTTGAGAAACTGACGGACTTTTTTGAAGGAACTTTCGGCATACCCCAAAAGGAAAATAATTTGGGCCAAAACCAAAATTATAAACAGGGAAATGGCAAAAACTCCTGCCCCATTTAGAATGAAATAGGAAAGCAAAAACAAAGAAACCGCCAAGAGGAGAATTCTCCCAAGCAGACCGACTTTATAATCCATATTTTTCTAATCTTCTGTACAAAGAAGCTCGGGTCAACCCAAGCTCTTTTGCGGCTTTGGAGATGTTGCCTCCGTTTTTGTCTATGGCTCTCTGAATAGTGCTTTTTTCCATTTCATCAAGATTATAAGTAGCCGTGGCAGCAATTTTTTCATTGGTAGGCTTGGCGGAAAGAAAAAAGAAATCCCGGCTGTCCAGCATATCCCCCTCTGCCATGATGATGGCCCTTTCGATGGCATGCTGTAGCTCACGGATATTTCCCGGCCAATTGTATTTCTGTAGAAGCTGAAGTCCTGAAGGGGTAAAACCTTTGAAGTCTTTGCGGTATTTGTGGGAATAGGATTTCAGGAAATGGTTGGCGAGTGTAGGGATATCATCCTGTCTTTCACGGAGCGGCGGAAGGAAAATCTCCACGGTATTGATCCTATACAATAAATCTTGCCTGAAAGTATTGTCCATCACCATCTCATGTACCGGCATATTGGTAGCGCAAATCAGTCTGATATCAATGGGTATTGCCTTATTGGAACCGATTCGAGTTACCTCTCTTCTCTGCAATACTGTCAAAAGTTTTGATTGCAGTGGCATGCTGAGGTTTCCGATTTCATCCAAGAAAAGGGTACCGTTGTCTGCGATTTCAAACCTGCCTGCCCTATCGTCTTTGGCATCCGTAAAAGCTCCTCGTTTATGTCCAAAAAGCTCACTTTCAAAAAGTGTTTCTGTAATCGATCCCATGTCCACCCCCACAAAAATCTCATCTTTCCTGTTTGACCTGTCGTGAATTGCCCTCGCAATCAATTCCTTTCCTGTGCCGTTTTCTCCCAAAATCAAAATATTGGCATCGGTCTGCGCTACTTTGTCGATGATAGAGAATATATTTTTCATCGAAGCACTTGCTCCGATAATATCCGCATAAGGTTTTTTGAGTTCAGACTGAAGCTGTTTTTGTTTGGTGGAAAGTTTTTCGACCTGATTGTAGCTTTCCTTTAACCGGGACGCTGCAGTCAGCGTGGCAAGGAGCTTTTCATTCTGCCAAGGTTTTAAGATAAAATCCGTAGCACCTTCCTTAAGTGCACGCACAGCCATCTCTACATCTCCAAAAGCAGTAATTAAAATAACCACTGCTTTCGGATCGATCTCTTTGATCTGCTTGAGCCAATGAAATCCCTCTTTGCCTGAAGTAGTATCATCCGTGAAGTTCATATCCAACAGGATCACATCAAAGGAATTGTTATTGACCAAAAATGGAATACGACGTGGATCTTTTTCAATGGTAACTTCTTTTGCATGTTTTTTAAGAAACATTTTTGCCGCAAAGAGCAAATCTTCATTGTCATCTATGATCAGGATTTTTCCTAGTTGTTGGTTTTCCATGTTGTTTGGATTGTTTCTTAAAAACCTTGATGAGAAAATGATGCCATCAATCAAAATCACCTTTTGATACAATCAGAGCAGTAAATATAGTAAGATTATGTTCATTTTTGGACACATGCATCACAATAACGGACACTGTCCGACTAATGCTTAATTTGGTTTTTGATCCCTTACAAAAAGTCTTACCTTTGACGATTCTAAAAAAAACGATATAATTATGTCAGTTGCAACCAAAGGAAACGCTGTAAAAGTACATTACACTGGAAGACTTACAGACGGAACCGTATTCGATTCTTCATCCAACAGAGAACCTTTGGGTTTTGTACTCGGTGATGGAAATATGATCAAAGGATTTGATGCCGCCGTGTATGGAATGGCAATCGGAGAGATGAAAAGTGTCACTATTCCTTCTTTAGAGGCATATGGCGAAAAAAGAGCTGATATGATGATCGATATCCCTATGGATCAGGTTCCTGCAGATATCAAGCCCGAAATCGGAATGGAGCTTTCCCTTCAGAATCAGGCAGGACAGCCTGTTCCGGTGAAAGTTGTACATGTGGACGAAGAAAAAGTTGTTTTGGATGCCAACCACCCCTTGGCTGGTGAAGACCTTATTTTTGAAATTACTTTGGTAGAAATAGGGTAATTCAATAAATGGAATAATCTAAAAGGGAAGGCAGGAACAAAAATTCTTGACTTCCTTTTTTATTGTCCTTTAAGCGGGGTTTTGCTTTTTTGGTAAATCCTGATCTGGGTAGCATCAAACAGCAAAACGACCTGTTGATTTACCAATATTCCTTGAGGCTTAAAATCATCCGGCAGCGGAAAAGTTTCCTGTTTTTCGGATTGGAAGTCCATTGAAATAACTTTTTCCTTTTCGATGAAAATTAATCTGTTTTTCCAAAACCCAAAATTTTGAGTAGGCAAAGCTTGGGTTTTCTTGATTAGGTTTCCTTGATTGTCCAAGATAAATACTCCCTCGCCTTTTATGTTTAGAAAAAGGAGATTTTGGTATTCCCTCATCCCCGTGATATCGAGAGAGGACCTGTCCAGGATCAGGTTTAATGGCTGAAGCTGAATTATTTCATTTCTCATATAGTCAAATTGCTTGAGAGAAAGATCAGCTTCATCAAATACCCATATGATGTTGTTGTTGCCCAGTGTGGCAGCTTTGGCAAGCGTGATCAGATTCAAAGGAATCCTGTTTTCGGCAACGGGATTGATAAACCTGTCCAAAATCCTGTATTCCTGCAAGTCGATGGAAAAAGTGAAAATATTTATCGTCCACCCGGCTTCTAATTGGCTGATTCTACCTTGTCTGTGTGGGGAAAAATTATTGATGACTTTCCCTGATTTGTTGAATTGATACAGATTGCCTTCAAGATCTGATACAAAAATAAATCCCTGATTGTCCAGGGAAACTTTGTCCATTTTGGGAAAATTGATCACTTCAAAATCGACCCATGCTGAATCCTGGGAAAAAGCTTCCTGCCCAATCGCCAATAGAATTGTCAATATGACCAGCCGGATTTTCAAAATTCAAATTTTTTGATTTGGAATTCCTTGCCATCAAAAACCCCATAAGTATAATGGTTGACCCATTCACCTAGGTTGAAATATCGGGATTTGTTGCCAACAGGTAGGTCAAGAGGCAGGTGCCTGTGACCGAAGATATAGTAGTCAAAATGCTTGCTCTGCTCTACCTGTTTGCAATAGGCCCAAAGCCACTCATCATCTCCTTTGAACTCGCTTTCATTTTTGGCCACATTGGTGATTCTGCTTCTGCTTGACCATTTGTTTGCAATCCAAACGCCTATGTCGGGATGTAGCCACCTGAATGCCCACTGACAAACAGGATTGGTAAAAAACTTTTTTAATATTTTATAGGAATGGTCACCTGGACCTAGCCCGTCTCCATGTCCAACAAGGAATTTACTTTTTTCAACTGTCAATTCTATGGGATGGTGAATAACGGGGATACCCAATTCCTTTGTAAAATAGTCCTTCATCCAAAGGTCATGATTGCCGGTAAAAAAGAAAATGGGAATGTTTTTTTCTCTCAGGTCGGCGATTTTCCCGATAAATCTGATGAACCCTTTTGGAACCACTTGTTTATATTCAAACCAAAAATCAAAAATATCACCCACCAAAAATATTGCTGCCGCATCGTCTTCGATTAAATTGAGCCATCTGACTATTCTTTTCTCACGTTCACTGCTGCTTTTCGCATCAGGTGCTCCTAAATGAAAATCAGAAGCAAAAAAAATCTTTTTTTCTAGAAGTTTAAGATTCATGTGGTTGTTAAGAATGCGGTAAAGGTAACAGTAAAATAAAAAAGCCTCCAAATCGGAGGCTTTTTATTGGGGTATTATTTTGTGTTAATCCTCAGTTTCTTCCACTTTAAGTGGTTCTTTGTCATCATTGTGACCTGCTTTTCCATTTCCGTTTTCTTCGGATTTTGCAGCAATGGCATCTTTTTTATCTGCCTTTTTGGTATATGCCTCATAGGTAGTTTCTTTTGCAAAGGGCCTTTTTCCTATAAGATTTTCAAGGTCGGATTGGAAAAGGATTTCTTTTTCGAGCAACTCTTTAGCCAAGGTTTCGAGTTCTTCTTTCTTTCCTCGGAGCAAAGTTTTTGTTCTCTCATATGCTGAAGCTACCAACTTCCGTACTTCTTCATCAATGGTTTCGGCGGTAGTTTCAGAATAAGGTTTTGTCATTCTGTAATCAGCAGATTTGCTGTCGTAGAAGGAAACATTTCCGATTTTGTCATTCATACCATATACCGAAACCATAGAATATGCCATCTTTGTGACCCTTTCTAAGTCGCTCAATGCCCCGGTGGAGATTTTGCTGAATATAATCTCTTCAGCAGCCCTTCCTCCAAGTGTCATACACATTTCATCTATCAATTGCTCCGTTTGATACAGGAATTGTTCTTTTGGAAGGTATTGGGCATAACCTAATGCTGCAATCCCTCTTGGGACAATACTGACTTTGACCAATGGATCTGCATGTTCTAGGAACCATCCCGCTACTGCGTGACCGGCTTCGTGGTAAGCAACAATTTTCTTTTCTTCAGGAGAAATGATTTTGTTTTTCTTTTCAAGACCACCGATTACCCTATCTATGGCATCTTGGAAATCCTGCATGTCCACAGCTGTTTTGCTTCTTCTAGCTGCTATTAGGGCTGCTTCGTTACATACATTCGCGATTTCAGCACCTGCAAACCCCGGTGTTTGGGCAGCAAGTTTTTTTGGATCGATGTCATCTCCAGTTTTAATCGGGGCAAGGTGAACCTTGAAAATAGCTTCTCTTCCCACTATATCCGGTTTGTCTATACTGATCTGTCTGTCAAATCTTCCCGGTCTCAACAAGGCACTGTCCAGGACGTCCGGTCTATTGGTCGCAGCAAGGACGATTACACCTGAATCAGTACCAAAACCGTCCATTTCAACAAGGAGTGAGTTAAGCGTATTTTCCCTTTCATCATTGGATCCAGGCATTTGACCTTTTCCTCTCGATCTTCCAATGGCGTCTATTTCATCAATAAAGATGATACAAGGTGCTTTTTCCTTGGCTTGCTTAAACAAATCCCTAACCCTAGCAGCTCCTACACCGACAAACATCTCCACAAAGTCAGAGCCTGACAAGGTAAAGAATGGAACTCCTGCTTCGCCCGCTACCGCTTTGGCTAAAAGGGTTTTCCCTGTTCCCGGAGGGCCTACCAAAAGGGCTCCTTTGGGGATTTTACCACCTAGTTTGGTGAATTTTCCTGGGTTTTTTAGGAATTCTACGATTTCTTGAATCTCTTCTTTGGCTTCATCCAGACCTGCCACATTGTCAAAAGTTATTTTGACCTTGTTTTCTGCATCAAAAAGTTGTGCTTTTGATTTGCCGACATTGAAAATCTGTCCACCTGGACCACTTGGACCTGACATTCTCCTCATCATGATCCAGAAGAAAATGAATAGAATAATCAAAAATCCAAAGCTTCCAAACCAATTGGACCAACTTTCTTCATTTTTTACATTGTACCCGATGCGCTGTGATTCGGGAACCTTACTTTCCAACTCCTCAAAATCTTTTTCAAATTTTTCCGCACTGGCAACTTCTATAGAATAGTGCGGTCCTATGGGATTGAAAAATGGGCTATTTGCCTCAAGTTCACTTTTATATTTTTCGTTTTGAAGCGCAGCCTCCTTCAGGGTCACATCGATCCTGTTTTGGTTTCTGATTATCATCACCTTGGCTACATCATTGGCTAGGTAAATGTCTTCAAACCTGCTTTTTGTAATATTTATTACGGTATTTCTCTGGTTGAACCAGGTAATTCCAACCAGCACAATCACAGCCGTAATGATCAGCCAAAGCTGGAAATTAGGCTTATCAGGTGTTTTGGGCATGAAATTCTTACTCTTCTTGTTATCAGCCATTATTTTTTATTTCAAACTTTTTTTAAAAACGATTCTAGCTACCTAAAGTTTAAACTGACTTTAAGATTCAATTTTTTTGATTTTAGCATCTCCCCACAATTCTTCCAAACCATAAAACTCCCTCTGTTCTTTAAGGAAAATATGGGCTACTACATTGACATAATCCATCAGTATCCACTGATTGTTTTGCCTACCCTCATTTCTCCATGGTTTTTCTTTGAAATTTTGGGTAACTTCCTCGACCGAGTCAGATATTGCTTCGATTTGAGTATCGGAGTTTCCTGAGCAGATAACAAAAAAATCAGTGAAAGCATTCTTTACACCTCTTAAATCCATTACTACAATATTGGAAGCTTTTTTCTCCTGCATTCCTTTTACAATTATTTTGCTCAGCGCTTCTGCTGTCATCATTTATTTACAGTAATTTTACAATTTAAATTTTCAAAAGGGAAATAACTAACAAATTTCTTCTTTGCTTTCCAAATTAGCTAATTTGAGATGTATAAAATCCTTGCCAACACGGTATTTCTTGGTAAAGATGTCATTTACCTGACAGAGTGTCATTCAACTAATGATGAAGCGCTTGAAAGATTACGCAGACGGGAAATAGCAGAAGGAAGTATCGTCATAACAGACAACCAAACCAAAGGAAGGGGTCAAAGAGGAAATATTTGGCTGTCCCATGGGGGAATGAACATTACTTTTTCACTCGTATTGCAGCCTAATTTTTTGGTGCCTTCAGAACAATTTTACCTCAATATGATTATCAGTTTGTCTGTTGTGGAATTGCTTTCTGATTATTCCAAGGATATGAAAATCAAATGGCCCAATGACATCCTCCATCTTAAAGATGGCAAAGTAGGTGGTATTCTTATAGAGAACATCATCAACCAAAAAGGCATTGAACATTCAGTGATTGGAATCGGGCTAAATATCAACCAAACTTCTTTTGACATTCCCAAAGTGACCTCACTGAAATTACTTACAGGGCAAAATCTGGATAGATGGGAAATAGTACGGCTCCTTGTAGCAGGCATCGAAAGAAGATACATTGCTTTGAAAAAGAGAGAATTCAATAAGATCAAGACCGAATACCTGAGCTATTTATACAGATTGGGTGAATGGAGTACCTATAGTGATGTTGGAATTTTTGAAGGTAAAATAAATGGGATCGATGAAAACGGGAAAATCAATATCGAAAAAAGAGACGGGAGCCAATGCTTCTATGGATTGAAAGAAGTCGCTTTCTTGTAGAAAGCAAATTTTATTTTGGGTACAAAAACCCTAACTTTGCACTTTCAAACTGAAATTCAATTTATTAAATCATACTACTATGTCTGAAATTAAGTCAGAAAAATTTGTCCAATACAAGGTGAAAGACATTTCCCTTGCCGCTTGGGGAAGGAAAGAAATTAAATTGGCGGAAGCCGAGATGCCTGGTTTGATGGCTATCAGAGAGGAATATGGCCCTTCTCAACCTTTGAAAGGCGCAAGAATTGCAGGATGTCTTCACATGACTATTCAGACTGCTGTTTTGATAGAGACTTTGACTGCTTTGGGAGCTGAAGTTACCTGGTCTTCATGTAATATTTTTTCAACCCAGGACCATGCAGCAGCGGCGATTGCAGCAGCAGGTATTTCGGTATACGCCTGGAAAGGAATGACTGCTGAGGAATTTGATTGGTGCATTGAGCAGACGATTTTCTTCGGCGAAGATAAAAAACCATTGAATATGATCCTGGATGACGGTGGTGACCTTACCAACATGGTGTTGGATAACTATCCTGAATTGGTAGCCGGAATCAAAGGGCTTTCTGAAGAAACCACTACCGGTGTACACAGGCTTTATGAAAGAATGAAAAACGGTACACTTCCTATGCCTGCAATCAATGTCAATGATTCTGTTACCAAGTCAAAATTTGATAACAAATATGGCTGTAAAGAATCATTGGTAGATGCCATCAGAAGAGCTACAGATATCATGATGGCTGGAAAAGTTGCCGTTGTGGCAGGTTATGGTGATGTTGGAAAAGGATCCGCAGCTTCATTGAAAGGTGCAGGAGCAAGGGTGATCGTTACTGAAATTGATCCGATATGTGCCTTGCAGGCCGCAATGGACGGTTTTGCCGTCAAAAGAATGGTGGATGCGGTGAAGGAAGCGGACATCGTAGTCACTGCTACAGGCAACAAAGACATCATCACCAAGGAACATTTCCTTTCTATGAAGGACAAAGCCATCGTCTGTAACATCGGCCATTTTGACAACGAAATCGATATGGCTTGGTTGAATAAAAACTATGGTCATACCAAAGATGTCATCAAACCACAGGTTGACCTTTACACTGTAGAAGGAAAAGAGATCATCGTCCTTGCTGAAGGAAGATTGGTGAATCTTGGCTGTGCCACAGGTCATCCGTCTTTTGTGATGTCCAATTCATTCAGCAATCAGACTTTGGCGCAACTCGAACTTTGGATGAATACCGATCAGTATGAGCCGGGTGTTTATGTATTGCCAAAGCATCTTGATGAAAAAGTAGCAGCTTTGCACCTAGCCAAATTGGGCGTGGAATTGGATACCTTGACGCCAGATCAGGCAGCTTACATCGGTGTTACCGAAAACGGACCGTTCAAACCTGAATATTATAGGTATTGATTTGTTTCAAAATTTTATAAAAAAGCCTTCAGGAGAGATTCTGAAGGCTTTTTATTTTGCTATCGGGGTAATCATGGGCTACAAGCCAAAAAAGAAACTCATTCAGCAAGTCTGAAAACCATCAAGCGACCATCTTCCAAAGTAATCGTGGCAATAGAATTACATTGATTTTCTAAAGTATAGACCAATCTGTGGTTTGTAGCTTGTGATTCATTTCTAAAGAACCCCCAATTTTCCGACCCTTGCCCTGGCAATAAGAAGCCGTTTTTTATACAATTTATATTATAGCTCTTGGCTACTGTTTGTGTCATTCTGACTGATCTACCGGCAATATTTCTCCCTTCTATATCTCCGGTACTTGAAAATCCCGTCAAAATCCCGTTCAAGACTATCAATTGGTGGGTATAATTCCCGGTTATTCTGGTAGAGGATTTATTTCCATCAATGATAAAAAGATCCTGAAAAGATTCTGTTCTCCGGTTTGGATTAAGTAAAATATTAGCACGCTTAAATTCCCTGAATCCTTCGATTTTTATTCCCCTGACAGAATAATCTTCATATTCCATCCTCACAGTAGACTCCACGATTGAGTTGGAAATATACTGAAGATGGATTTTTCCTGATCTTGGAGCATAAAGGTTATTGACGCATTCTTTCTTCACAGAAAAAGCCAAAGTAACTTTTTTTAAGTTTTCATCAATGGTGACATCCGGACAGCCAGGTATTTCGAGGCTTTCGGCAAGGCGGTAATAATCAATGGTTTGGAATGGAAAAAAGAGAGATTCCTCAAGGGAAAGTGAAACCCCGAAAATTTCAATACCCTCAAACTGTAAATCAGTACTGATGTCCTTATCTACATCCCCAAAACAGGACCATAGCATTATAAAGAGTAAAAAAAATCCGGGTTTCTTCATTGTATATTTTTCTTTTTGCAAATCTAATTCCATTGTTTTGTTAAAAAAATGAAAATGGGAAGATGGATAAAGCTCTTTTTTTTAGATGATCTATTCCCTATCTTCAACGGTAATTAATCCCAAAATAATATGTCATATACAGATGGAATGCTTAAAGATGGTGCTTTAAAAGGAAAAACCATTTTGGTGACCGGAGGAGGTACAGGCCTTGGAAAATCCATGGGTCTATATTTTTTGAAACTTGGAGCCAACCTTATTATTACAAGCAGAAAATTGGATGTTCTCCAAAATACCGCCAAAGAAATGGAAGTTTCCACAGGCGGAAAAGTCCTGCCACTAGCCTGTGATGTAAGAGAAATCGATCAGGTCGAAAAAATGTGGACTGACGCTGTCGCCCATTTCGGAAAAGTGGATGTAGTCCTTAACAATGCCGCCGGAAATTTTATAAGCCCTACGGAGAGACTTTCTTCCAATGCTTTCAACACTGTATTGGACATAGTGCTCAAAGGTACTTCCAATGTGACCTTGACTGCTGGAAAATATTGGATCAAAGAAAAGCAGGCAGGAACATTCCTGAATATTGTAACTACCTATGCATGGACTGGATCGGGATATGTAGTTCCTAGTGCTGCAGCAAAAGCAGGTGTTTTGGCGATGACCCGATCTCTTGCCGTAGAGTGGGCTAAATACAAAATCAGGTCAAACGCCATTGCACCTGGGCCATTTCCTACTGAAGGAGCTTGGAGTAGGTTGCTACCGGGTGACTTGGTAAAGAAATTTGACCCGGCCAAAAAAGTCCCTGTAGGAAGGGTAGGTGACCATCAGGAATTGGCAAATATCGCCGCCTATCTTGTATCCGATTATTCAGCCTATGTCAACGGAGAGGTCATCACGATAGATGGGGGAGAATGGCTCATGGGAGCAGGTGAATTCAATAACTTAGACGCCATCCCGCAAGAAATGTGGGACATGATGGAAGCCTCAAGAGGAAAAAAAGCATGAGCCCCAAAGTGATTTGGGGCTATCTGAAAGCAAAATGGAAGATCAGAAACTTGTAGACCAAAAAGACACCTAAACAAAGGTGTCTTTTTGGTTTTTACTTATTTGTCTTCTTTAAAAATGGGTGCTTTCTTGAAGGGAAGCAACATGGTATTGTCCCAACTTGCCAAAACCTTTTTGATATTTCCGTCATCAAGGGATGTGGTTTCAATGATGTACCATCTTGTATTTTCTTCCACGCCGACTACTATAATATGGCTTTCTGTAATGACCTTACCACCCGGAACTTTCGAAATGGTAGTTACCGGTACGATTGCATGGGTCTCCTCACCGGTTTCGGTCAGTTGGATATGTGGTTTGCTTTTGAATTCCTGTAAGACAAACCCTTTTTTTCTTTGGGTTTCATGGATCAATTCAAGAGCTTTTATGACATTCTCCGGACCACCTGCTTTTTCTATGACATCAGGATAAGTAAATTTCAATAGCGTCTGATAATCATCACACATTTTGGCATTGTAATAGGATTTAGCGGCTTCCTGAATGTCAATCTCGACCTGAGCAAAACTTTGGAAACTGAAAAATAGACTTAGCAATAATAGACTGATGTTTTGGAAAGACTTTTTCATGAAATAAATAAACTTGGGGTGATAAGCGAAGATATCTAAAACTAAGAACCGCCAAAACATCTTGATGGATTTTTTTTAATCATAGACAAGCTACCATATAGTAAAGCGGGAACCCCAATGTGATATTAAAAGGAAAAGTAACGGCCAATGCCATAGGTAGGAAAATCCCTGGATTGGCTTTAGGAACAGCGATTTTCATCGCAGCGGGCACGGCGATATAAGAGGCAGAGGCAGCCAAAATGGCAAACATAAATCTATCTCCGGTATTAGAGGTGATGAAACCGCTCAAGAATGCAGTCAAGCAACCATTAAATAGAGGTACCAATACAGCAAACACAGTAGTGAACTTTCCCGATTCAAAGAAGTCTTTGAGTTTTTTTCCGCTTGTAATTCCCATATCCAAAAGGAAAATCGCCAAGAAACCTTTGAAAATATCTGTGGTAAATGGCTTGATTCCTTCTGCCTCTTTTTCACTTGCCAAGAAACCAATTATAAGGCTTCCCAGAATGAGCAAAACAGAACCATTTGTAAAGGAATGGCTTACCACTTTTCTTATTTTCATGGCATTGGTTTCACCAAAGGATTTTACCAAAAGTACGCCTATTATAATCGCAGGAGCTTCCATCAATGCCATTATGGCAACCATGTGGCCGCTGAAGGCTTGCTGTTGGATTTCAAGAAATGAAACCGCGGTTACAAATGTCACCGCCGAGACCGACCCGTAAGCTGCCGCAATTGCACCCGAGTTTTCGATACTCAGTTTCCTTTTCAAAATAAAAAAAGTATAGAGCGGAATCAGACTGGCTGCAGTTATCCCAAAAATAACAGCCCACACTATTCCCATGTTGAACTCTGAATGGGCAAGTTCCTGACCTCCTTTAAATCCAATCGCAAACAACAAGTATAAGGAAATGAATTTGGAAGAATTTTGGGGGATTTCGAGATCACTCTTGACCCTTACAGCTATGATTCCCAAAATAAAAAACAGCAGTGCAGGATTTGTGAAATTGTCGATCAATAATTGAAAGTTCATAATTTCTGAAAGTCCATTTGGATATCAAATTGTATTGATTTTCTTTTTGTGATTTGGGATAGTATACCTTGAATACCAATTTTATTTTCAATAATTATGGAGGATAGTCTGGGATGCCGGAAAATTAGATTTACCTGATGCTTCATGTGGATCAGGGCGAGTGAGGCTATTTTATTCGGTTCTTGGGTGATTTCATAGTAATTTTCGCGATAAAGGGAATCCAAAAGCTGGTGCGAGGAAGAATTGAAAAAATCCTCCTTCTTCACAATGGAAGTGAGAAGAGGGGATTCAATGTCATGAACATGAAATATTTCTGTGATGTCCTCATGAAGAAGAAGGTGAATAATAGAATCCGCGTACGCTTGATTGTCTAAATCGAAAACAGATCCCAATGCTGTCATGAAAAGGCAGTCATTCCCGAACCGTTTTTGCAGATATACCTCTCCGTGTATCAAAGGACAGAGCAAAAAGAGTTTTTTTGACATATTTTCTTTTTAAAATTTTGTAACCTTGCACAAAAATCTTGAGTATATATCATATATTTTTATTTATATTTATAATAAAAAGCATTAAAAATATTTATGAATTACACGCTACATCAATTACAGGTTTTTCTTAAGGTTTCTCAGACTGAAAGCATCACAAAAGCCGGCGAGGAACTTCATCTCACGCAGCCGGCGGTATCCATTCAACTGAAGAATTTTCAAGACCAATTTGAAATTCCCTTGACAGAAGTAGTAGGTAGAAAGCTCTATGTGACTGATTTTGGTAAGGAAATAGCCATCGCAGCCGAGAGAATTGTAGATCAGGTAAATGCGATTAATTACAAAACGATGGCTTTTAAAGGCCAACTCACCGGAAGGTTGAAAATCTCTGTAGTATCTACCGGAAAATATGTAATGCCTTACTTTCTAGGAGACTTCATAAGAAAAAATCCAGGCATTGAACTCAAGCTTGACGTGACCAACAAAGCCATGGTGGTCAATAGTTTGGATGAAAACGAAATTGATTTTGCGCTTGTTTCCATTTTACCTGAAGCCTTACAGATAGAAACTGTTGAATTGATGCAAAACAAACTGCTGTTGGTTGCTGGAAAGGACTTTGAAATTCCAAATACTGTTTCAGGAAAACAAATTTTTGAACATATAACATTGATTTACAGAGAATTAGGATCAGGCACAAGGCTTACAATGGAGCGATATCTTCGAAGTAACAACGTCCCTGTAACCAAAAAACTTGAGCTTACTTCCAATGAAGCGGTCAAACAGGCAGTCATTGCAGGGTTAGGTTGCTCAATAATGCCTCTCATCGGGATCAAAAATGAACTTAAAAATGGCGATTTGAAGATAATCCCGGTGGATGGCCTACCGATTATTACAAACTGGAACCTCATTTACCTCAAAAACAAAAAGTTCTCCCCAGTCGCTGAATCTTACCTTGAGTATCTCAAAGATCAGAAAAACAGGATTATTAAGGCGAATTTTCAATGGATTTGAATTTTTGAAATTGAAAGACCTGATTGATAGCCCATCACACCACCTATTGCCATATTTATTTTCAATTGACCAATTACCTACCAACCCATTTCAAAATAAATATCACTATCCTTTTTATCACTAAAAATCTTTCATAGTGATAATCATCTTTTCAATACAAAAACCCAAACAACCAAAGCGGAATTTTTTTGTCATTACCATATTCGATGTCATCGGCAGCGATAAAGTTGTTTTTGACTCCCTGAATCTGCTCTGCTGCTTTATTTTTGCCACCCACCTCAAAAGAATATTCCCTGTTGATTCTAAAATAACCCTTGTCGATATACTCTACGGTATGTTCATGTCCCATTTGATTGACAAAGAAAGTTTCTCGGAGATTTCCCAAATCGGCATTTTTCGGAGAAAAGGCAAATTGGAAATTCGTGTTTTCCAGGTAAACCTTGTCAGGTTTTTGAAGTTGGGTGATGCCCTTGATGTCTTTGTATAGGTTTTTGGTGATATGGGCTTCCTGCAAGAAAAACAGGTAGGCAATAAATGTATTTCTATTGATTCCTATTCTCTCACACAGCTTACTCACATTGGGGATAAAGGGGACCGATTCAGAAATGATCTGCAGCAATTGCTTGATTTTTGGAATGTAGGAAACTTCCAATTTTCTCAACAGTGGCAATTCAATTTCCAAAGTCATATTGACCACTTCCTCCAAGCGCTGATGGTAAAGTTCCGGTACTTCCCTGAAAAAGGGAAAGTAGCCCGAACTCAGGTATTGATGGAAATGCTCCAATGGTTTGAGCTTTGAATTGACTTCTCTGGCAATTTCAATGTGATTTTCGATCAAGTTTAGTAAAGTTGTCGAAGCAAAATTCTGCCCTGTCTGGAAACTTAGAAATTCCCTAAATGAAAGTCCCTGCATGTGGTAGATAATCGCCCTTCTGCTCAAATCCGCCCGGGCATTGAGGATTTCGAGCATGGATGACCCCGTAAATACTATTTTTAATTCGGGGAAGTCATCGTAAATGTTTTTGGTAACTACTCAGGTTGTAATTTAGCTATATGAGTGAGGTTTTGGAGGACATTTTCTGACTTTTTGATCAAGGTGTCG
>NZ_JAKZAM010000027.1 GCF_022538055.1 Cognataquiflexum nitidum
CGTTGCTGATCTTTTTCATAATGCAACTTTACGAAGTAATCACCGGCCAGGAAATATGGGGTTTATCGGATGGATACAAAACATTGGCCCTGGACTTGCCAAGATTTAGAAAATACCTTGCACTTACATCCAACCTATGGTATGCCGGCAATCTTTCGCCATTCCGTTCAGGAATCTGGATCTGAATTATCTGAGGCCCATTCTGGGAATTTGATGGCCTGGTGACAACCTCCTCAAAGGAGGAAAACGGCTTTCCGGAACCATAAATCCAAGTAGCCGAAAACTCAAAATTCTTGAATGCATATACCCCAAACCAGTTGATCTCGTGACGCTGATCGTGGTCTGCAAAAAAGGCCCTGCCCTGATTAATCCTTGGAAAGGTATATTTTACCTGAGACAGGGTATAAGTCACCCAACTTGAAAAATTTCCCAAATCTCTTTTGACCATCATTTCCACCCCTTTGGCTATCCCATCTCCTGAAGTGAAGACCCTGTTTTGGTCCTCAAATTGGGTTATCAGACTCCCATTTCTAAACGCGTATTCCATCAATCCTTCAAAGTTTTTTTGGAATAAGCTCAAAGTGAAAAGGTTTTTGTTTACCGCATATTCAATCCCCAACAAGCCATGCCAAGCCATCTGAACCGGAACATTCTTGCCATTGGCCAAAATCCAGAAATCACGGCTTCCCTCCAGGACATTCTTGGTATTGGATTGGTTGATAAACTGGTTATAAATCCCTGTCGCTCCCTTTAATTGAAGTGACTCATTTAGTTTATGGATAAATGAAAATCTGGGCTCAAAATAAATTTTCCCGGTGGAAGAAAAATAACTGCTACGAAGTCCCGGTGAGATAGAGAAGCTAGGACTCAGGACAAAAGTCCCTTGTAAATAATGTGCGAATAGGTATTCGTTTAGCTCGGATTTGTCCACCAGCAAAGAATCATTTGCCACGTATTGCAGCTGATTGTTATACAGAGAGCCTGATATTCCTGTTTCGATGGTGCTTGAATTTCCAAGGGTCCATTCATGATCGAGTTTGATGGTAAGATCCTCGATATTATTGAGCTGATCCTGTGATGCTACAGTCTGGAAATTTCCATGACTGGATGATTTGACGTCAGAAGTTGCTATTTCCTGAAAAGTGCTTTCGTAAAATGAATAAGAAATAAGGGCGCTTGAATGATTGGTGCTATTCCATTGCCTGGAAAAATTCAGGGAGGTTCCCACGTTTCCCCAGTTTATTACCCCCAGCTTTTTTGTTGACACTAAAAGGGTATCTCTAAAATTTACCTGTGAATTTTCCGTATAGTTCAGCAAATCATTGCTGTCATAAAAGCTAAATGAAATTTGATTTTTGGCGCCTACTTTGGAAGATATTTTGAAGTTGATATCTGAATAGTAAAAATCAGGTTTTACCTCAGTTTGGATATTCCGCGGGAATAAAGTACCCCGCGCGCCTTCGGTTATGCTGCTCTCGAAGATGGAAAAAATATCCTCAAACAACGAAGAAGACCACACATCAGTGTAAGACCTTCTACCCGAAAAGAATAAAGTGGCGCCTTTGTCAGACAAGGGGACTTCCAGGGACGTATTGACGCTGAGCAAATTAAATCCCAAGGAACCTTTTGTCTCATTTCGGTTCCCATCCTTTCCCGAAATATCGACAACACTTGACGCCCTGCCCCCATACTTTGCTTCAAAACCGCCTTTGTAAAGTCTCAAAGACTTGATAGCATAAGGATTAAAAGCGCTGAAGTACCCAAAAAAATGGTCAACGTGATACACGGTGAATCCATCGAATAAAAACAGATTCTGGTTGTTGGTCCCGCCATTGATATTGAGTCCGGAAGAAATTTCATTGGTCGCATTTACCCCCGGTAATAACTGAAGGGATCTCAATACATCCACCTCTCCCACGGAAGGAGTCTGCCTGGTATTGATGGGGTTGTAAGTGATTTTGCCCGCCTGACCTCCTGTGCTGAAATGGTCAATTTCCTGATCTGCAATAATGTATTCTGCCAGCTCTGTCAGCTTGGCTTTCAGCCCAATCCTTATTCTTTTATGTTGGTTTTGTTCACTGAGTACGATGACAGTATCCTGATACCCAAGATAGGAAACACGGATCTTGTTGATTTTTCCGGTATCTGAAATGAAAAAATAGCCTTCCTCATTTGACAGAAAGTTTCTTTGGTTTTCCTCATTCCAAACCGTCGCGTAAGGTAAGTTTTCACCTGTAAGGGCATCACTGATGACTCCTGAAAATTCAGAAAATGCAAGCGGTTCATTTTGCCGTTGCTTCTGCTTTTTGATGATGATGGTATTCTCATCTATCAGTTCAAAGCTGAGGTTTGTATTTTCCAAAATCTTCACAAAGGCTTCCTCAATCGAAAGATTCTGTATGCTTACATTGACCAAAACATCCCGGACATTTTTTTCACTGAAAGCGACCTTGAGTCGGTAGTTTCTTTTCAAAACCTGAATGACTTCTTTGAGGGGAACATTTCTAAACTCCTCATTGACCACAGTTGCCCTATTTGCCAACGTGACATTGGCAATTAGAAGAAAAAAAAGTACAGGAAAGAGGGTTCTCAGCATGCGGGTTTTCGATGATTGAAACTCATTTTGTTGTGGAAACAACAAGCTCTATGGGGAAGCGGCCATCAGTATTTTGGATTTAGATGATATTTTGATCTGTAGGTTTATTTGGTAAATGTAAACTCCAATAAATTGCCGTTGCGGACGTATTGTAAACCCAGGGGTTCACAAATCAATTTGAGCGCTTTGTCCAGGTCCTTATTGTCGAAGTATCCTGTATATTTTTGATTTCTTAATTCCTTAGGAAACGAGATTTCAAGGTCAAATTGTCTTTCTAATTCTGAGATGACATCTTCTACATTCTCCTCTTCAAAATAATATTCACCCATCAGCCAAGTGGGGCTGCTTGAAGTAGAAAGGGAATAAGACTGCAGATCAGATTGGACAATAGCCACCCCATCACCCGGTAAGAGTACCACTTTTTTCTGTGTGGCATTGGAAGTGACTGCTACTTTGCCGCTGAGGCATTCCACCTCATATTTTCCCGGCCGGGAATAAATGTTAAAACTCGTGCCCAGGATTTGAGTCAATCCTAAAGTGGAATGGATTTCAAATTTTTCACCTTTTTGGATTTCAAAGAATCCTTCCCCCTCAAAGGTCACTTTTCTTCTGAAATTCCATAAAAATTTATTGTACACGATTCGGGAATCAGCATTCATATTGACGACCGATCGGTCAGGCAATTCTACTTTTTCAAATGCCATTTTGCCCACTTCGACAGTTATTTCATTGAATACGATCAGGGCATAAAGGGAAATGACGATCAAGGTCAATGAGGCTGCTATTTTATAGACAATGTGAATTGGTTTTTTGGCGTCAGCTATGGGGTGAAAGACCCGGGTTTTGGACTCCAAAGGAAGCTCCTGATCAAGCAAATCCATCATGTTTGAAACGGCATCCTCATTTGGCTTTTCCACAGTAGGAAAGGATAATAGCTTGTCTTTAATTATTTTATCAAACTTTTCCATTTTTCTTTAATTGGATTTTTCCAAAAGTGCCCGCTTTAATTTTGCCCTTGCGATAGACAGATTGGATTTAGATGCCCCTTCAGAAATCCCGAGTTTCTCTGCGATTTCATGATGTTTGTACCCTTCCATGACATAGAGGTTGAAGGTGATTTTGTAAGAAGGTGAAAGACCTTGGACCAGCACCATTATTTCCTCTGCCGAAAGGGCTTCCAATGCATCTTCGGATCCGCTTGACACATCGTATGCCTGATCGATATCATCCTGGAAGTAATGTTTTTTATTCTTTCTGAAATGATCTATGGCTGTATTGACAAAAATCCTGCTCATCCATGCTTTGATTTCAAGTTCAGGATTGTAGGTTTCTATGTTGGTAAATACCTTCAAAAAGCCATCATTGATCATTTCTTCGGCTTCGGCCTTGGAGTGGGAATACCTCAGACAAATACTCATGGCAAAGCCATAATACTTCCTATAAAACGCTGCCTGTGCATTTCTTTGGTTGGACTTGCATCCCAAAATCAAGTGCTTTTCCTCTTCTGTCATTCGAAATGTTGAAATGACTCCGGAAATATTTCGATCCCCGGAGTCAAAGCCAAACCAAATATATACTTATCCTTTATGCATTCCACAGGTTTTCAATTCAATAAACTCTCCGCTTTCGTCAAAAATCAAAGCGCCTATGCCGGCCACCAAGACATGAATCTCCACTTCTCCTTTTCTCGTACCCTTGCGTGCTCTCAAAATTTCATTGTCGGGATAATTCTCGGCGACGTAGGAGGCAATGGTTTCAGGAAGGTCTTCAATTTCAATTTTTTGGAAATTTGCGCAGATTCTTACCGGTCTTTCCCTCAATTTCAAAAACTCTCCGTCTGCATCGAAAATCACGATCCCTATTTCCTTGACAAGGACATGGTATTGATTCAATGCCCCCCTCTCAATGAAAATGACCTTAATTATTACATTTTCTGAATAGTTTTCCCTCAAGTATTCTTTAGCAGCATCCGGCAAATCAGCAGGGTCGATAACATTTGGCTTAGGTCCATCTTCTCCCGGCCTTCTCGGAGGACGGCCAAAGCCACCTCTTTTTCTGTGTCTTCCTTCACAATCCACTTCCGCGCCATCTTCTCCGAAAGCCTGGATCCTGCCATTTTCGGAAAACACCAAATTCATCTGATTGGTGAGATTTGCTTCAAATGAAACTTCCCTACCGTCGGTAATCCGAAAAGCGGAAGTTACCACCTCTCCTTCAAAATTGTCAGAAATAAATGTTACCGCCGATTGGGGAAGATCAACGTCGGTTATTTCTGTGACAGATATATCCTCTCCCGGCAATCCTTCTTCCTGTTGGCATCCACTGATAATTCCCATAAAAATGGAAGCCATTAAAATTTTCTTTAACATGTTGTTTTCAGTTTTTGTGGAACATAAAATTTTTGAATTTGAACCAATACGGAGGCTGTTGTAGAAATGGTTGGTAGGGTGATGAAAAATATTTTTCACTAGTATAACTTTAAATCAACCGGAGTTTTAATCAGACTTCATACTTTCATTCGAAAACGCTTTCAGGTTAATTGGAATCTGAATTTTGATTTTTTCTATTACTTAGTTCTCTCTGACTAAAGTAGGTTCCCAATAACTCAAGAATTCCTACCTTGGGGAAATTTTACAATATGACCTCACCATCCACGCTTACTTATGCTGAGCAAATTGATTTTGCTTTTGACTATATCAAAAGATTATATCCCAAAACTCCTCAAGTGGGTATTATTCTAGGCACCGGTTTGGGACAATTGATCCAAAATATTGAGATTGAATTGGAAGTGTCCTACGACACTATTCCATTTTTCCCCATTTCCACGGTAGAAAGCCATAAAGGAAAATTGATTTTTGGGAAGTTGTCGGGTAAATCTGTCGTCGCCATGCAGGGAAGATTTCATTATTATGAAGGTTATTCCATGAAGGAAGTGACCTTTCCGGTGCGTGTGATGAAAAAATTGGGTATCGGACATCTTTTTGTCTCCAATGCGGCAGGAGGTTTAAATCCTGATTACAACATCGGCGAACTCATGATCATCAATGACCATATTGATCTCTTTCCTGAAAATCCCCTAAGAGGCAAAAACCTCGATGCATATGGGGTGAGGTTTCCGGATATGTCCGAACCCTATGACCTGTCTTTAGTCAAAAAAGGTTTGGATATCGCTACCTCCAACGGGCTGAAAGTCCATCAGGGAGTTTATGCCGCTGTGCAGGGTCCAAACCTCGAAACCAAAGCCGAATACAAATACCTCAGAACGATAGGCGGCGATGCGATAGGAATGAGCACAATCCCTGAAGTCATCGTGGCGAGACATATGGAATTGCCTGTTTTTGCGATATCCGCAATCACAGACCTTTGCTCTCCCGGAAAGGTCAGGAAAATCAGCCTTGCGGAAGTCTTGGCAGGAGCTGCCAAAGCCGAACCGGGCATGAGTCTGATCATACGGGAATTGGTAAAATCACTTTGAAATTGACTATCTGATTCACTCAATGCTATGATAAAGGAACAGGCTGCAGTTGATTTTTTGAAATCACAGATTATCGAATTCCCCGAGACTGCTATCATCTTGGGTTCAGGTCTTGGAGGATTGGTGGATGAAATCGACATTAAGAAAAGGATTCCTTACTCGCAGGTTCCTCACTTTCCTGTTGCGACCGTCGAAGGTCATGGTGGGGATTTGATTTTTGGAGATTTGGAAGGTGTGGCCATTTTGGCAATGAACGGCCGCTTTCATTATTATGAGGGCTACGACATGGCAGATGTGGTTTTTCCCTTGCGGGTGATGAAATTGGTTGGGATCAAAAGATTGGTCATCACCAATGCTGCCGGGGGATTAAATGAAGAATTTGAGGTTGGGGATTTGATGCTGATAGAAGATATCATCAGTCTGCTTCCTGAAAATCCCCTGCGTGGAAAAAACACTGAAGAGTTTGGCCCAAGGTTTCCCGATATGAGCCAACCATTTGATCTAAGCTGGTTGGAAAAGGCCAAGTCCGCTGCCATAAGAGTGGGGATCAAGCTGAAAACGGGAACCTATATCGGATTGCCGGGGCCAAAGCTGGAGACCAAAGCTGAAATCAGGTATTGCAGGATTATAGGGGGAGATGCTGTCGGGATGAGTACTATTCCCGAAGTGATCGCCGCCAACCACATGGGCATAAAAGTTTTGGGGATATCTGTGATTACCAATGAAAGTATTCCAAAAGTTGCCAAAGAATTTACCCATGCTGACGTTGTGGCTACTGCAAATAAAGCGGGAAAGAAGTTGGTGGAGTTGGTTAAGGCTGTTTTATAGGATGAGATTTCAAAGTGATCGGATATTGATTGATATTAGATATTAATGGATATTAGTTTGTACACCAACCCATTAACAGGTTTTGACACCAACTCACATTATTTCGCTCCTGTCCAAAAAGAAATAATTAAAAAAGGCTCCCACGGTATAATGGAAGCCTTTTATAGATTTTGCAATCTTCAAATTAACTTGAATAAACAATAATCACGTTTGAATCTGAACCAATATCAATCAATATCCAGTATCAATTAATATCGATGATATTGATCAAACCGTCATAATCTCATGTTCTTTCTTCACAAGAAGTTCATCGATTTTGGCAGAATAGCCATCAGTGAATTTTTGGACGGAATCTTCTGCTCTTTTGATTTCATCCTCAGATGCTCCTTCTTTTTGGAGTTTCCGGAGTGATTCGTTTGTTTCTTTTCTCACGGTTCTGATGGAGATTTTCCCTGATTCACATTCGTTTTTGGCTTGTTTTACTAAGTTTCTTCTCCTTTCCTCGGTCATAGGCGGAATCGTCAGGATGATGATTTCCCCGTTGTTTTGAGGAGCAAGGCCAAGGTCAGAGTTGATGATAGATCTTTCGATTTCGTTGATCAGGTTTCTTTCCCATGGCTTTATGGTGAGGGTTCTCGCATCCGGTGTGGTCACTGAAGCTACTTGCTGAAGTGGAGTAGGAGAGCCGTAATAGGCGACCATGATTCCATCCAACAGGTTGGGCATGGCTTTACCGGCCCTGATTTTCAACAGTTCAGCAATTGTGTGGTTGACCGCTTTTTGCATCAATTCTTTGGCTTCTTCCAGGTACAGTTGAATTTCTTCCATAGTTTTGTCTGTATTAGTTTGAAGTGATTAATGTTCCGATATCTTCTCCTATGACAATTTTGTCAAGATTGCCAGGTTTGTTCATGTCAAAAACGATGATAGGCAAGTTGTTTTCCTGACAAAGGGTAAAGGCCGTCATATCCATGATATTCAGGTTTTTTTCGTAGGCTTCTTGGTAAGAAAGTGAACTGTACTTGGTTGCGCTTTTGTCTTTTTCAGGATCTGCTGTATATACTCCATCTACCCGCGTTCCTTTCAGGACCACATCAGCTTCGATTTCTATTGCCCTCAAAGCTGCGGTGGAGTCAGTAGTGAAATAGGGGTTGCCTATGCCTGCTCCGAAGATGACGATTCTGCCTTTTTCTAGGTGACGGATAGCCCTTCTCCTGATAAATGGCTCGCATACACTTTCAACTTTGATTCCTGACATCAATCTGGTGTACATGCCTCCCTGCTCAAGTGCGCTTTGAAGAGCCATTGCATTGATCAATGTGGCAAGCATTCCCATGTAATCACCTTGAACCCGGTCAATTCCGGCATTTTCTGCCTGAACTCCTCTAAAAATATTGCCTCCTCCGATGACAATGGCGATTTCTACTCCTAAGTCCTTTACTCGTCGGATTTCTTGGGCATATTGTTCAAGTCTTTTGGAGTCAATTCCGTAGTTTTTTTCTCCCATCAGCGCCTCTCCGCTAAGTTTCAGCAATATCCTTTTATACTTCATTGTTGGTTTTTAAATGTGAAAAAGAGCTAACTCAATCAGGTTGGTAAATTGATAAATCCGACAAATATAAAGCCTTACTTTAGAAATCTAAACCCATGGCTTCTTAAAATTGGATCAGAACCTGATTTTTCTCCACACTTTGTCCTTTTTTTATTTTGATGGCTTTGACGGTTCCGTCTCCAGGGGATTTCAAGATGTTCTCCATTTTCATGGCTTCCAGAATCAGTACCGCCTCTCCTTTTTTTACCTCATCGCCTTCTTTGACTTTGATATCAAATATCAGCCCCGGCATGGGTGCTTTTATTTCCTTGGCAGTTTGACTCTTGAGGTTGTTCATTCCAAGTTTTTCCAACAACAGGTCAAATTTGTCTTTTATCGTTATCTCACAAGGTTTATTGTTGAGTTTGAGTTTTACTGTTTTGGTTTCTACATCCAGACTGACCAATTCCAGGTTGAATGATTGGCTGTTGTAAAGGACATGGTAGTGTCCGGTTCGAATTTCAGAAATATCCCAATCAAGGATATTTCCGTTTACACTTACCGTTTCTTTTGATTTTTCTACCTCAAAAACCGAATTCTTGATACTAACTGAATACATTTCCTTTATTTTGCGATAAATATACAATTAATCTTTAAAAAGCATTTTCATGGTATTCAATAAACCCAAGGCACTTTTTGCCATTTCTGTTTTCTTGATTTGGTCATGTCAAAGTTCAAAACCCGTGGCGGACCAGGAGGTCCAAAAGGCAATAGAAGCCTCCAATGAGGCAATTGAAGATCCTGTATCCATCGACTCTTCCTCAATCAAGGCTTTGATTCCGGCATTAGAATATAAGATTGCTGCCTATAGAGGTTCTGACACAAGGCATTTTGACTTGTTGCATACAGCTTTGGATTTGTCATTTGACTATCAGAAAGAGTGGGTGAATGGTGTCGCTGTCCTTACATTGAAACCTTACTTTTATCCACAAAGGGAGCTAGTCCTTGACGCACAGGATTTTGATATCCATGTTTTCTCCTTGATAAATAAAGGAAAGGAAACTGAGTTGAATTTCCGATATGACAGTCAAATAGTGACTGCTTATTTGCCCCAAACATATACTTCAAAAGATACCCTTACTGTCAGAATAAAGTATACAGCCAAGCCAAATGAAAATCCCCAACTTGGAAGCGCGGCCATTACCGATACCAAAGGGCTGTACTTTATCAATCCACGGGGAGAGGAACCCAATAAACCTACGCTTATTTGGACGCAGGGGGAGACCGAACATAATTCCAAGTGGTTTCCTACCATAGATTCTCCGAATGAAAGAATGACCCAGGATATCAGAATGACGGTTGATAAAAAATACAGGACAATCAGTAACGGTATTTTGAAATCAAGTAAAGAAAATGGAGATGGTACAAGAACGGACCATTGGGTGATGGACTTGCCCCATGCCCCCTATTTGGCAGCGGTGATTGTCGGGGACTATGTGGAGATCCAGGACGAGTGGGAAGGAATGCCTGTAAGGTACTATGTTGAAAAAGAATTTGAAGAAGGAGCAAAAACGGTATTCCAAAATACACCTGAGATGATCGGTTTTTTCTCCAAAGTCCTTGGAGTCAGGTATCCTTGGCAAAAATATGATCAGGTTGTTGTCCGCGATTTTGTATCAGGAGCGATGGAGAATACCACGATCTCGGTATTCATGGAGGAACTAAACCTGGACGCCAGGGGAGCGATTGATTCGGAGTGGGACGGTATCATTGCGCATGAATTATTTCATCAATGGATTGGAAATTATGTTACCAATGAATCTTGGGCAAACCTGACATTGAATGAAGCTTTTGCTAACTATTCCGAATACTTGTGGTATGAATATAAAAACGGAAAGGATGATGCAGACATGCACCATATTTCTGAAATGGAACAATATTTTGAGGAATCACAAGAAAAACAGGTTGATCTGATCCGTTTTTACCATGAAGATTCTGAAGATATGTTTGACAGCCATTCCTATGCAAAAGGAGGAAGGATTCTTCACATGCTTAGAAGACATATTGGAGATGAGGCTTTTTTTGAAGCTATAAAGCAATACCTGACCAAGCATGCATTTTCGAGTGTTGAAGTTCACGACCTAAGGCTGGCTTTTGAACAGGTTACAGGACAAGACTTCAATTGGTATTTCAACCAATGGTTCCTTGGTTCAGGGCATCCCATTCTAGCATATGAGGTGGATTACAGCCAACCTGAAAACCTTCTGCTGACTGTGTCCCAAAGGCAGGATTTGACCAAGACTCCTTTGTATAGGATTCCGTTTAAAGTAAGTTGGTACCATGAGGGCAAGAGATATGAAAAAGAATTGGTCTTGGACAAAGCTTGGCAACAATTTGCAATAGAAAACAAAGTTCCTTTGACTGAATTGTATGTGGATGAAGCCTTGGAGTTGTTGGCGCAAAAAAGATCCTCTAGGGGCGCTGACCATTTCAAAAAACAGTTCAACATTTCAACTTTGGGAGTTTCAAGATTCGAAGCATTGGACAGTTTGGCTAATTCATTTGCAGATGATCCGGAAGTTGCTTCCTTGGTTGGAAAGGCATTGAATGACCCTTTTTGGGCGATCAGGGAAGCTGCTATCATGCATGTAGCCCAGCATCCGGATTGGTTATTGGAAATTTCAGGTCTTGAAGAGAGATTATTTGAAATGGCGGAAACAGATCCCAAGAATACAGTGAAGCAAGGCGCCATTGAAATGCTGAGTTTGTTAGACCCGGATAAATATGCTCCTTATTTCATGAAATGGTTGGATCATCCTTCCTATTATGTGTCAGGGGCTGCATTGGCGGCGTATTTGGAAAATGAAAACAATGCACAAAGAGGAGAATTGGCAACAAAATTTGAATCCGAAAAAAACATCAGGTTATTGGTGCCAGTGGCGGAATACTATATCACAAATCTTGTTGCGGGTAAATCGGATTGGTTTCACGACAAATTAAGTGTGCAAAGTGGCCAATCACTTTATTATTTCCTCGGATATTACAGCGAATATTTTGTACAGAATCCTGGTGAAGGAACCGAGAAAGCAATTAATAATTTATATGCCATTGCAAAAGATAACACCTCCAATTACGTCAGGATTGGGGCCTTTATGGGACTGTTTGGATTCATAGATGAGCCGGGAGTATTGGAAAAAGCAAAAGAATTATTCTCACTCGAAAAGGATGAATTAGCCAAAAGATATGAGGAATTTTTCCTCTCTCAATACCTTGAAAAAAATTAAATCATTGATTTTTATGTGATTAATGCAGGCATTTAAAAAATACCTTGAAATTTTCAGGCATAATTTTGAATGTTTAGGAAAAGGGTATAATTTTGCCATCCGTTAAGAATACAAAAACTCGATTTGGGTTAAATTCTTAGCAAAAAGTCAGTTGGGGGAATACCAAAGCGGCCAACTGGGACGGACTGTAAATCCGTTGACTTATGTCTTCACAGGTTCGAATCCTGTTTCCCCCACAAAGTGTGAATTGCAAAATAATTTATTACTTTTGCACAGCATTTCAAAAGCGGGAGTAGCTCAGTTGGTAGAGCGGCAGCCTTCCAAGCTGCAGGTCGCGGGTTCGAGCCTCGTCTCCCGCTCTATGCTTTTATAAGCAGAGCGAATGTTATCAGCCGACGTAGCTCAGGGGTAGAGTACTTCCTTGGTAAGGAAGGGGTCACGGGTTCAATTCCCGTCGTTGGCTCTGAAACATTTAAAAAAACTTAAATAAATTATAACCTTAACTAAAACAGAGGATTTTCACGCATGGCAAAAGCAACCTTTGACCGTTCAAAACCGCACGTTAACATCGGTACGATTGGTCACGTAGACCATGGAAAGACAACTTTGACTGCTGCCATTACTACAGTTTTGGCGAAAAAGGGTCTTTCTGAATTAAGAGATTTTTCTTCTATCGACAACGCGCCGGAAGAAAAAGAAAGAGGTATTACAATCAATACTTCTCACGTAGAATACTCTACAGAGAAAAGACACTACGCTCACGTAGATTGTCCTGGACACGCTGATTATGTGAAAAACATGGTTACAGGTGCTGCTCAGATGGACGGTGCTATTCTAGTAGTAGCTGCCACTGATGGACCTATGCCTCAGACAAGAGAGCACATCCTTCTTGCACGTCAGGTAGGTGTTCCTGCGCTTGTTGTATTTATGAACAAAGTTGATATGGTGGACGATCCTGAGCTTCTTGAGCTTGTGGAAATGGAAATCAGAGAACTTCTTTCATTCTACGATTTTGATGGAGATAACATCCCTGTAATAGCGGGTTCTGCTCTTGGTGCACTTAACGGTGAAGCTAAGTGGGAAGATACAGTTATGCAGTTGATGAATGCTGTTGATGATTATATTCCAATTCCTGAGCGTTTGATCGACAAAGATTTCTTGATGCCTGTGGAAGACGTATTCTCAATCACCGGACGTGGTACTGTTGCTACTGGTAGAATTGAAAGAGGTGTAATCAACTCTGGAGATCCTGTAGATATCATCGGTATGGGTGCTGAGGGACTTAAGTCTACAGTAACTGGTGTGGAGATGTTCCGTAAAATCCTTGACAGAGGTGAAGCAGGTGATAACGTAGGTCTTTTGTTGAGAGGTATAGAAAAATCTCAAATCAGAAGAGGTATGATTATCTGTAAGCCAAACTCTGTGAAGCCTCATGCTCACTTCAAGGCCGAAGTTTATGTTCTTTCCAAAGAAGAAGGTGGACGTCATACACCATTCTTCAACAAATACCGTCCACAGTTCTATTTGAGAACGACTGACGTTACCGGAGAAATCATGCTTCCTGAAAACGTCGAAATGGTTATGCCAGGTGATAACGTTACAATTGAAGTTAACTTATTGAACAAAGTAGCACTTGAGAAAGGTCTTCGTTTCGCTATCCGTGAAGGTGGTAGAACAGTAGGTGCCGGTCAGGTGACTGAAATTCTTGACTAACAAGTTTTAGAATTTATATAATTTCAAATGCGATCCTGAATAAAATTTTAGGATCGCATTTGTATCTCATCCCATTTCTGACTACCTTTGCGTTCCTTTTGGGGACTTAAAATTCTACGGGCATAGTTCAATGGCAGAATAGCGGTCTCCAAAACCGTTGATGGGAGTTCGAATCTCTCTGCCCGTGCACAAAATGTAGTAAACCATGAATATTAAGAGTTTTGTTATCGAATCAATCGACGAAATGAAAAATAAGGTCACATGGCCTTCGTATTCGTTTTTGCAAAACAGTGCTGTTTTGGTAATAGTCGCATCTCTCATTTTTGCCCTTGTAATCGGGGCGATAGACTTGGGATTCGAAAAGTTAATGAAATGGTTTTACGATCTATTCTAATTGAATAATACTGATGGCTGAACATAAGTGGTACGTACTTAGGGTGGTAGCCGGACAAGAGAAAAAAACCAAGTCTTACTTGGATAATGAAATTGTCCGTCAAAAACTTGAGGAATTTATTCCTGAGGTTTTGATACCCTCCGAAAAAGTTTACGAAATGCGTAATGGCAAAAAGAGAGTCCGAGAGAGAAATTTCTTCCCCGGCTACGTTTTGATCAATGCGGATTTGACTCACGGTGAAGCCAATCACGTTATTACAAGTATCCCGGGTGTCATCGGTTTCTTAGGATCAAACCAGGGGGGAGCTTCCAAAACCCCTGAGCCATTACGCCAGTCTGAAATCAACAGAATCTTAGGACGAGTTGAGGAGATTGATGAGTTTGCCGTGAAGCTCGATACACCATTTATAGTTGGAGAGACAGTCAAAGTAATGGACGGTCCTTTCAGTGGTTTCTCGGGAGTTATTGAAGAGGTGTTTGAAGACAAGAAGAAATTGAATGTTATGGTCAAGATCTTCGGTCGAAATACACCGGTAGAATTAAACTTTATACAAGTAGAAAAACAAGATTAAGAAATGGCTAAGGAAATCACAGGTTATGTGAAATTACAGGTGAAAGGTGGCCAGGCAAATCCATCACCTCCGGTTGGTCCGGCTCTTGGTTCCAAGGGTTTGAACATCATGGAGTTCTGTAAGCAATACAATGCCCGAACCCAAGATAAAATGGGTCAGGTATTGCCTGTTTTGATTACTGTTTTCTCTGACAAAACATTTGAATTCGTAGTAAAAACTCCTCCTGCTGCAAACATGCTGCTTGAGGCTGCGAAGGTCAAAAGTGGTTCCGCAGAGCCTAACAGGAAAAAAGTAGGTTCCGTTACTTGGGATCAGGTAAAGGAAATTGCTCAGGTGAAAATGCCTGACTTAAACGCTTTCAAAGTGGAATCTGCCATGAAAATGATTGCAGGTACTGCTAGAAGTATGGGTATCACTGTTTCGGGTAAAGCCCCTTGGGAGATATAATAATACAATTATGGCTAAGTTAACAAAAAAGCAAAAAGAAGCTCTTTCTAAGTACGACTCAAGCCAGCTGTACTCCCTAGAGGAAGCTTCTTCTATCGTTAAAGAAATTACCAGTGCAAAGTTTGATGCTTCTGTAGATATCGATGTCCGTTTGGGTGTTGATCCTAGAAAAGCCGATCAGATGGTGAGAGGTGTGGTGGCATTGCCACATGGCACAGGTAAAGACGTTAAAGTGTTGGTGCTATGTACACCTGACAAAGTAGAGGAGGCTAAAGAAGCTGGTGCTGATTATGTAGGTCTTGATGACTACATAGCTAAAATTGAAGGCGGTTGGACTGACATTGATGTCATCATAACAATGCCCAACGTGATGGCTAAAGTAGGTAGACTTGGTAGGGTTTTGGGACCTAGAGGCTTGATGCCTAACCCAAAATCTGGTACAGTTACTTTGGAAGTTGGAAAAGCTGTCAGAGAGGTTAAAGCTGGTAAAATCGATTTTAAAGTAGACAAATTCGGTATTATCCATGCAAGTGTTGGAAAAGTATCTTTTGAACCTGAAAAAATTCAGGATAATGTAAAAGAACTTATCAACACCATCTCCAAGCTGAAACCATCTTCTTCTAAAGGAACATATTTCAGGAGCATTCATTTGTCAAGTACACAATCTCCGGGAGTGAAAGTAGATAAAGGAAGTTTTCAAGGTATTTAATCATGACTAGAGAAGAAAAATTAGAAATAATCGAAGGTCTTACCGAGAAGTTTAAGGAAAATCCCTACTTCTATATCACTGATGCTTCAGGTTTTACAGTGGCACAGGTAAATGCCTTCAGAAGAGCTTGTTTTGATAAAGGTGTAGAGTACAAGGTTTACAAGAATACGCTGATCAAAAAAGCGTTGGAAAACCTTGATGCAGACTATACTGAATTTTCAGAAGTAGCTTTAAAAGGATTCACAGGTATTATCTTCTCAAAAGAGACCGGTAATCTTCCTGCAAAAGTAATCCTAGATTTCAGAAAGAAACTTGGTAAAAAAGAAGTGAGACCTTTGTTTAAAGGTGCTTCAATAGACTCAGGAATTTTCTTAGGCGAAGATCAGTTGGATGTATTATCCAACCTCAAGTCCAAGCAAGAGCTTATTGGAGATGTTATTGCGCTTCTTCAATCTCCTGCCAAAAACCTTATTTCTGCCCTTCAAAGTGGTCAGAATACGTTGGCAGGTCTTGTCAAGACCCTTTCCGAAAAAGAGTAAAATATTATAGTTATCAAATCAGTTAAAAAAAAATCAACAATTTAAATATTAATACAATGGCAGATCTTAAACAACTTGCTGATCAGTTAGTAAACTTGACTGTAAAAGAAGTAAAAGAATTGGCTGATATATTGAAGGATGAATATGGCATTGAGCCTGCAGCTGCTGCTGTTGCTGTTGCCGGTCCTGTTGGTGGTGCCGGTGCCGGTGCTGCTGAAGTGGAAGAAAAAACCTCTTTTGATGTAATCTTGAAAGCTGCTGGCGGTCAGAAATTGGCTGTTGTGAAGCTAGTGAAAGAATTGACCGGTCTTGGCTTGAAAGAAGCTAAGGAATTGGTTGACGGAGCTCCTAAAGCTGTTAAAGAAGGTATCGCTAAAGATGAAGCTGATGCTTTGAAGAAGTCTCTTGAAGAAGCTGGTGCCGAAGTAGAGATTAAATAATTTGAATAACCTTTCCTTCTAGGCAAAGGTTATAAATTAGGACCTGACTGAATAGTCAGGTCTTTTCCTGTTTGTGCACAGGTAATAAATTGCATTATTCTAAGCGAAAATTGTCGCATTTAGTTATTCATTATCACTAAAACATATACTGCCTTGGCTATCCAGAATCAAACCGTAAGGAAAAGTTTCTCATCTATTAAGGTAGTCAAAGACTATCCGGATTTCTTAGATATCCAATTACAATCTTTCAAAGACTTTTTCCAATTGGATACTCCCGCTGAAAAAAGAAGGCAAGATGGTCTGTTTAAGGTATTTTCAGAGAATTTTCCAATTTCGGATTCCCGTGAAAATTTCACCCTTGAATTTATTGACTACGCAGTTGATCCTCCAAAATATAGCGTTGAGGAGTGCATCGATAGAGGCCTGACTTATTCTGTTCCTCTCAAAGCAAAATTACGTCTTCTCTGTCACGATGAAGACAATGAAGATTTTGAAACCATTGAGCAAGAAGTATTCCTTGGTAATCTTCCTTACATGACCGAAAAAGGGTCATTTGTGATCAATGGTGCAGAAAGGGTAATTGTATCTCAGTTACATAGATCACCGGGTGTATTCTTTGCACAAAGCAAACATACCAACGGTACCAAGCTTTACTCTGCCAGAATTATTCCTTTCAAGGGTAGTTGGATCGAATTTGCTACTGACATCAATAATGTCATGTATGCTTACATTGACAGAAAGAAAAAATTCCCTGTTACAACCTTGCTAAGAGCCATTGGTTTTGGATCAGATAAGGAGATTCTTGATTTGTTTGGCCTTTCCGAAGAAATCGATGCTACAAAAAACAACCTTAAAAAAGTGTCAGGTAGAAAACTTGCAGCAAGGGTACTCCGCACTTGGGTTGAGGATTTTGTGGATGAGGATACAGGTGAAGTAGTGTCGATCGATAGAAATGAAGTCTTGTTGGAGCGGGATTCTATTCTAACAGATGAAGATATATCCTTGATATTGGAATCAGGCGCTAAGTCAATTATTCTTCATAGAGAAGATGTGAATGTAGCTGATTTCTCTATTATTTATAATACCCTACAGAAAGACAACTCCAACTCCGAAAAAGAAGCAGTTGAAGTTATCTACCGTCAACTAAGGAACACGGAAGCCCCTGATGAGGCAACTGCCCGTGAAGTTATTCACGGCCTTTTCTTCTCTGATAAAAGATACGATCTAGGTGAAGTCGGTAGATACAGAATCAATAAAAAATTAGGATTACAGATTGATCCTGAGAAAATTGTTTTGACAACTGAAGATATCATTAGCATTGTGAAGTATTTGATCGGCTTGATCAATTCCAAAGCAGTTGTAGATGATATCGATCACTTGAGCAATAGAAGGGTTCGTACAGTAGGAGAACAGTTGTACAGTCAATTCGGAGTTGGTCTTGCACGTATGGCAAGAACAATCAGAGAAAGGATGAACGTCCGTGACAATGAAGATTTCAAGCCTGTTGACTTGATCAATGCCCGTACATTATCTTCTGTAATCAATTCCTTCTTTGGTACCAACCAACTTTCTCAGTTCATGGACCAGACCAATCCACTTGCGGAACTTACTCACAAGAGAAGATTATCAGCATTGGGTCCGGGTGGACTTTCAAGGGAAAGAGCAGGATTTGAAGTCCGAGATGTTCACTATACGCACTATGGGCGTTTGTGTACGATCGAAACTCCGGAAGGTCCAAACATTGGTTTGATATCCTCGCTTTGTGTTCATGCTAAAGTGAACTCAATGGGTTTCCTCGAAACTCCATATAGAAAAGTGAAAGAAGGTAAAGTAAGCATGAATGCCAATGATATTGTTTTCTTGACTGCAGAAGAAGAAGATGACAACAACATTGCACAGGCAAATGCGCCATTGGATGCCAATGGAATCTTTATCAACGAAAAAGTAAAAGCAAGATTTGAAGGTGATTTCCCGGTTTTAGAACCAAAAGAAATCAGCTATATGGATGTTGCTCCCAATCAAATTGTATCAGTGGCAGCATCTTTGATTCCCTTCTTGGAGCATGATGATGCCAACCGTGCCTTGATGGGATCTAACATGCAGCGTCAGGCTGTTCCATTATTGAAGCCTGAGGCTCCAATTGTTGGAACTGGCCTGGAAGCAAAAGCCGCAACCGATTCTAGATCTTTGGTATTGGCTGAAGCAGACGGCGTAGTAAGATATGTCGATGCAAGCAAAATTACCATCAAGTATGCCCTTACTGAAGATGATCTTTTGGTCAACTTCAGTGATGAGTATAAGACTTATGAATTGGTTAAATTCCGAAGAACCAACCAAGATACTACCATCAACATTACCCCATTAGTACTGAAGGGAGAAAAAGTAACCAAAGGACAGGTACTCGTTGAAGGTTATTCTACAAACAATGGTGAGTTGGCTTTAGGTAAAAACCTGATGGTGGCTTATATGCCTTGGCAAGGATATAACTTCGAAGATGCGATCGTAATTTCTGAAAGAGTAGTAAGAGAAGATGTGTTTACTTCTATTCACATAGAAGAATTCCAACTTGAAGTAAGAGATACCAAAAGGGGAGAAGAAGAATTGACTTCTGAGATCCCTAACGTTTCTGAAGAGGCTGTTAAAAACCTTGACGAAAACGGTATCATCAGAGTTGGAGCAGAGGTGAAAGAAGGTGATATCATTATCGGTAAAATCACTCCAAAAGGCGAAACTGATCCGACTCCGGAAGAGAAGTTGTTGAGAGCAATCTTTGGAGATAAAGCCGGTGATGTTAAGGATGCTTCCTTGAAAGCTTCTCCATCATTGAATGGTGTTGTAATCGAGACCAAACTATTCTCAAGACCTAAGAAAGACAAAGACCTTAGGGCCAAGTCAAAAGCTGAGGTTGAAAAATTGAAGGGTAAATATGCCAAGGATCTTTTGGGAATCCGTGCTAAAATGATCAACAAATTGGTCACGCTTCTTGACGGTAAGACGTCTCAAGGTGTAAGACATAAATTCGGTGATGAGATTATCAGCAAAGGGGTTAAGTTCAATTTGAAAAATATTGAACAAAACCTTTTCCCTGCAAAAAATCCATACAGAGATGAGTCCAATTACAATGTTCCTGAGGAGGCTAATTTGATTTCTGATATCATCCTTGATGATTGGACTGAAGATGCGCATACCAATGTTTTGATCCAGAAATTGGTTAAGAACTATGTGAACTCCAGAAACGAAATCTCAGGTAGATTCAAGAGAGATAAATTTACCCTTGAAGTGGGAGATGAACTTCCTGCGGGTATCGTTCAGCTTGCCAAAGTTTATGTTGCCAAAAAACGTAAATTGAAAGTAGGGGATAAGATGGCAGGGCGTCACGGTAACAAAGGTATTGTGGCCAGAATCGTAAGAGAGGAAGATATGCCTTTCTTGGAAGATGGTTCTCCAATGGATATCGTACTCAACCCACTTGGTGTACCTTCTAGGATGAACATCGGTCAGATCTATGAGACAGTTCTTGCCTGGGCAGGTATGAAGCTTGGCAAGAAGTATTCTACGCCAATCTTTGACGGTGCCACTATGGAAGAAGTATCTCATGAACTTGACCTTGCAGGATTGCCTTCTTATGGTAGGACATACCTATACGATGGTCTTTCAGGTAAGAGATTTGATCAGCCGGTAACTGTAGGGATTACCTACATGTTGAAACTCGGTCACTTGGTGGATGACAAGATGCACGCAAGGTCTATCGGACCATATTCTTTGATCACGCAGCAGCCTTTGGGCGGTAAAGCCCAGTTTGGTGGTCAGCGTTTTGGAGAAATGGAGGTTTGGGCGCTTGAAGCATTTGGAGCATCCCATGTGTTGCAGGAAATCTTGACTGTGAAATCTGATGACGTGGTGGGTAGAGCCAAGGCATATGAGGCTATAGTAAAAGGTGAAAACCTTCCTAAGCCAAATATCCCTGAATCATTCAACGTATTGGTTCACGAGCTAAGAGGTCTTGCACTAGAAATTACCCTTGATTAATAAAATTTCAATGGGCCGTAAGGCCCTTCACATACTCTTCGACAATTATGGCGTTCAGAAAAAACAAAAAACTAAACAACGACTTTTCCAGAGTCACTATTAGTTTGGCCTCTCCAGAATCCATTCTGGATAGTTCACATGGTGAAGTAACGCAGCCCGAAACAATCAACTACAGAACCTACAAGCCTGAAATGGGTGGTTTGTTCTGTGAGAGGATTTTCGGTCCTGTAAAAGACTGGGAATGTCATTGTGGAAAATATAAGCGCATAAGATATAAAGGTATCATCTGTGACAGATGTGGTGTTGAAGTTACTGAAAAGAAAGTAAGAAGAGAGAGAATGGGACACATCGAATTGGTGGTGCCTGTTGCTCACATCTGGTACTTCAAATCCCTGCCAAACAAAATCGGGTACCTATTGGGTCTTCCAACCAAAAAACTGGATCAAATTGTCTATTACGAAAGATATGCGGTCGTTCAAGCTGGTCTAAAGGCTGAAGACGGTGTGCAATATCTTGACTTCTTGACTGAAGACGAGTACCTGGACATCATGGATAAGCTTCCAAAAGAAAACCAGATGCTTGATGATGATGATCCAAATAAATTTATTGCCAAAATGGGTGCCGAAGCAATCGAAATGCTTCTGTCCAGATTGGATTTGGATGACTTGTCCTATAGTTTGAGACATCAAGCAGCTACAGATACTTCTCAGCAGAGAAAAGCTGAAGCCTTGAAAAGACTTAAAGTTGTAGAAGCTTTCAGAGAAGCTAGAACCAGAATCGAGAACCGTCCTGAGTGGATGGTCGTAAGGATGGTCCCTGTTATTCCACCAGAATTGCGTCCATTGGTTCCTTTGGATGGTGGTAGGTTTGCCACTTCTGATTTGAATGACCTTTACAGAAGGGTAATTATCAGAAATAACCGTCTGAAGAGATTGATAGATATCAAAGCCCCTGAAGTCATTTTGAGAAATGAAAAAAGGATGCTTCAAGAAGCTGTCGATTCTTTGTTTGACAATTCAAGAAAAGTAAATGCTGTAAGATCGGATGGCAACCGTGCTTTGAAATCTCTTTCAGATATGTTGAAAGGTAAGCAAGGCCGTTTCCGTCAAAACTTACTCGGTAAAAGGGTTGATTATTCAGGCCGTTCGGTTATTGTCGTTGGACCTGAATTGAAACTTCACGAGTGCGGTCTCCCCAAAAATATGGCTGCTGAGCTTTTCAAACCATTTATCATCAGGAAACTGATCGAAAGAGGTATTGTAAAGACAGTAAAATCTGCCAAGAAAATTGTTGACAGAAAAGATCCTGTAGTATGGGATATCCTTGAAAACGTATTGAAGGGACACCCCGTATTGCTAAACCGTGCTCCAACTTTGCACAGGTTAGGTATACAGGCTTTCCAACCAAAATTGATCGAAGGAAAAGCGATTCAGCTTCACCCACTTGTATGTACTGCATTCAACGCCGATTTTGACGGTGATCAGATGGCTGTTCACGTACCACTTGGACATGAAGCGATATTGGAAGCATCGACTTTGATGCTTTCTTCGCACAACATCCTTAACCCTGCCAATGGAGCACCTATTACGGTTCCCTCCCAAGACATGGTTCTTGGATTGTATTATGTGACCAAAGGAAAGAGATCCACTCCTGAAGAAATTGTCCTTGGAGAGGGTATGACTTTCTATGGAGAAGAAGAGGTAATCATAGCTTTGAATGAAGGTAGAATTTCTCAACATGCATTTATCAAGTGTAAAGTGCATGTAAGGGATGAAAATGGTCAATTGGTTGAAAAAGTCATTGAAACTGTTGCAGGTAGATTGATCTTCAATCAGTTTGTTCCTGAGGTTGTAGGCTTTGTCAATGAGTTGTTGACCAAGAAAAAACTGCAGCAAATCATTTCAGAAGTTGTGAAGATTTGTGGAGTTTCCAGAACAGCACAATTCCTAGATGATATCAAGCACCTTGGATTCCAAATGGCATATGCTGGTGGACTGTCCATGGGATTGAATGATGTTATTATTCCTGCTGAAAAAGATCCTTTGATCGCTAAAGCGAAAGATGAGGTCGATCAGGTTTGGAATAACTACCTCATGGGTCTGATCACAGACAATGAGAGATACAACCAAGTAATTGATATTTGGACCAGAACGAATTCCTTCCTGACCAACATCCTGATGAAACAGATGGAAGAGGATAAGCAAGGATTTAATGCCATCTACATGATGATGCACTCCGGAGCCAGAGGTTCTAGAGAGCAGATCCGTCAGTTGGGTGGTATGAGAGGCTTGATGGCCAAGCCACAGAAAAACCTTCAAGGTTCTGTAGGTGAAATCATCGAAAACCCAATTCTTTCGAACTTCAAAGAAGGTCTTGATGTATTGGAATACTTCATCTCTACTCACGGTGCACGTAAAGGTCTAGCCGATACTGCATTGAAAACTGCGGATGCTGGTTACCTGACAAGAAGATTGGTTGATGTCGCTCAGGACATGATTATATCTGAAGAGGATTGTGGTACTTTGAGAGGCCTGGTTGTTCAGGCTTTGAAAGACAATGACGAAATCGTCGAACCACTTTCTGAAAGAATCCTGGGTCGAGTATCTGTACACGATGTGTATGATGCTGTGACTGAAGAACTTGTTGTTCCTGCAGGAATTGAAATCACTGAAGAAATCGCTAGAAAAGTAGACGAATCTACCATAGAGGAAGTCGAAATCAGGTCAGTACTTACTTGTGAAACCAGAAGAGGTGTCTGTGCAAAATGCTACGGACGTAACCTTGCCACAGGTAGAATGGTACAAAACGGTGAATCTGTCGGTGTAATTGCCGCACAGTCCATCGGTGAACCGGGTACGCAGTTGACGTTGAGAACATTCCACGTAGGTGGTACAGCCTCCAACATTTCCGTTGAAGCAAGCATCACTGCCAAGTTTGAAGGTGTTGTAGAATTTGACGAGGAATTGAGATGGATTGATACTACCACCAAAGAAGGTGAACCAGTATCAATGGTAATGGGTAGATCAGGTGAGATTAAAATCAACGATGCTAAGACCGGAAAAACTTTGGTTTCAAACCACGTGCCATATGGCGCTACTTTGAACGTAAAGGATGGTCAAAAAATCGGCAAAGGAGATGCACTTTGTAAGTGGGATCCATACAATGCCGTAATCCTTTCTGAATTTGACGGAGAGATTGAATTCGACTCCATCATTGAAGGTGTTACTTTCAAAGAAGTGGCCGATGACCAGACGGGTTACAGAGAGAAAGTTATCATTGATACCAAGGATAAAACCAAAAACCCTGCTGTCGTAGTAAACTACGGTTCCGAAGAAAGCAAATCTTACAATATTCCTGTGGGTGCCCACTTGGCAGTAGAAGCTGGTGAAATGGTAAAATCAGGTCAAATCTTAGTGAAAATCCCAAGATCTGTTGGAAAAACCAGAGACATTACCGGTGGTCTTCCAAGAGTTACTGAATTGTTTGAAGCAAGAAATCCTTCCAACCCGGCAGTAGTTTCTGAAATCGATGGTGTGGTAACTTACGGTGGTATCAAAAGAGGTAACCGTGAAATCTTCATCGAATCTAAAGATGGCGTGAAGAAAAGATACATGGTTTCTCTTTCCAAGCATATCCTTGTTCAGGAAAACGACTTTATCCGTGCAGGTGAGGCATTGTCAGACGGAGCTATCACGCCAAGTGATATCCTTTCTATCAAGGGTCCAACAGCAGTACAGGAGTATTTGGTGAATGAAATCCAGGAAGTTTACCGACTTCAAGGTGTAAAAATCAATGACAAGCACATCGAGGTTATTGTAAGCCAGATGATGCAGAAAGTTGAAATCCTTGACGCAGGTGACACAGGATTCCTTCAAAACCAAGTGGTCGACAAATGGGCATTCAGGGAAGAAAACGACAACATTCTGGACAAGAAAGTTGTCATGGATGCGGGAGATTCTTCGACTTTGAAGCCAGGTATGATCATCACTTCAAGAAGACTGAGAGACGAAAACTCAAGCTTGAAGCGTAAGGATTTGAAACTTGTACAGGTAAGAGATGCAGAAACAGCAGTTTCTCAGCCAACCTTGCAAGGTATCACCGCCGCTTCTTTGGGAACTGAAAGTTTTATCTCGGCTGCTTCCTTCCAGGAGACGACCAAGGTATTGAGCGAAGCTGCCATCAGAGGCAAGCGTGATGAGTTGTTGGGCTTGAAAGAAAACGTAATTGTAGGACATTTGATTCCTGCAGGTACCGGACAGAGAGGTTTCGCAGAAATTATCGTTGGTTCTCAGGAGGATTATGACAGACTTTCTGCAGAAAAAGAAAGGTCATTCAACAAATCCAGAGAAACAGTTAAATAGTAATTGATTTATCCAAATATGAAAGGCCTGTATCCCATACAGGCCTTTTTTCATCAAACCAAAATCACCATGGAAGACGGTAAAGGACAAAAACCAATAATCGATCAACAGATCAATGTTGAACTTTCAGAAGAAGTTGCAGAAGGTATTTATAGCAACCTTGCTATGATAGCCCATTCTAATTCAGAGTTTGTGATTGATTTTATCAGGCTGATGCCGGGTGTGCCGAAGGCAAAAGTGAAATCAAGGATCATTATGACCCCTGATCATGCTAAAAGACTTTTGGCTGCTTTAAAAGATAATATCAGTAAATATGAACAGGCTTTCGGAAAAATAGAGGGCGGTTCAGAAGGTCCGAGTTTTCCTTTAAATTTTGGGGGGAACTTTGGCGAAGCTTGACAAAAATATAACAGCTTAATTTTGTTTGTTTTACCTATTTGCATACCTTTGCAGTCCAAAATTCACAAGTTAAAGGAAGAAAAATAAATTTTATCAGTTAATGCCTACTATACAACAGTTAGTAAGAAAAGGTAGAACCACCCTTGAGACCACATCCAAATCGAGAGCTTTGGATTCATGTCCTCAACGGAGAGGTGTTTGTACCAGGGTGTACACTACCACGCCTAAGAAGCCTAACTCAGCGATGAGGAAAGTGGCCAGGGTAAGATTGACGAATGGTAAAGAGGTAAACGCCTACATTCCGGGTGAAGGTCATAATTTGCAAGAACACTCTATCGTATTGATCAGAGGTGGTCGTGTGAAGGATCTTCCAGGTGTACGTTACCACATTATCAGAGGTGCATTGGATACAGCAGGAGTAAAAGACCGTAAGCAAGGTCGCTCCAAGTACGGTGCTAAGAGACCTAAGCCAGGTCAAGCTGCTAAAGGTGCCCCAGCAAAAGGTGCTCCAGCAAAAAAGAAATAATAAAAACTAGTTAAAGAAATGAGAAAAGCGAAACCAAAGAAGAGATATATTCTTCCTGACCCGAAGTTCGGCGACACCTTGGTAACCAAGTTCGTGAACTGTCTGATGGTAGATGGTAAGAAGAGTATTGCTTACAAAATCTTCTACGACGCAGTCGAGAAGGTAGAATCAAAAGTAGGTGAGAACGGTCTTGAGGTTTGGAAAAAAGCGCTTAACAATATAACTCCAGCTGTAGAGGTGAAGAGTCGTAGAGTTGGTGGTGCTACATTCCAGGTTCCAATGGAAGTTAGACCTGAAAGAAAAACGTCCCTAGGTATTAAGTGGATGATCACTTACGCCAGAAAAAGAGGTGAGAAGACAATGATGGACAGACTTGCAGGTGAGATCATTTCTGCTTCAAAAGGCGAAGGTGCTGCAGTGAAGAAGAAGGATGATACACACAGAATGGCTGAAGCAAACAAAGCATTCTCACATTTTAGATTTTAATCAGTAATGGCAAGAGATTTAAAATACACTAGGAACATTGGCATTGCCGCGCATATCGATGCCGGTAAAACAACTACTACAGAACGCATACTCTACTATTCAGGTGTCAGCCACAAAATCGGTGAAGTTCACGATGGGGCGGCTACAATGGACTGGATGGCACAAGAGCAGGAAAGAGGTATCACCATTACTTCCGCTGCGACCACTGTGTTTTGGAATTACAGAAAAAACAAATACCAAGTTAACATTATCGATACTCCGGGCCACGTTGATTTTACCGTAGAGGTAAACCGTTCCTTGAGAGTTTTGGATGGGCTTGTTTTCCTTTTTAGTGCTGTTGATGGTGTTGAGCCTCAATCAGAAACTAACTGGAGACTTGCCGATAACTACAAAGTAGCCCGTATCGGTTTTGTTAACAAAATGGATCGCTCAGGTGCGAACTTTCTTGAAGTGTGTAAGCAGGTCAAAGAAATGTTGGGAAGCTATGCGGTTCCATTACAGCTTCCAATTGGAGCTGAGGATAACTTCAAAGGTGTTGTGGATTTGATCAACAACAGAGGTATTGTTTGGAACGAAGAAGACAAAGGAATGACTTTTACAGAAGTTCCAATCCCAGAGGACATGCTTGAGGAAGTTGCTGAATATAGAGAGCATTTACTTGAAGCAGTGGCTGATTACGATGAGTCATTGATGGAGAAATTTTTCGATGATCCGGATTCAATCACAGAAGCTGAAATTTTGTCTGCTTTGAGAAGAGCTACCATTGATATGAAAATTGTTCCGATGGTTTGTGGTTCTTCATTCAAGAACAAAGGTGTGCAAACCATGCTAGACCTTGTTATGGAATTGCTACCTTCTCCTTTGGATAAAGATGATATTGTGGCTACAGGACTTGATTCTGAAGAGGAAGTTGTCATCAGACCTGACGAAAAAGAACCATTTACAGGATTGGCTTTCAAAATCGCAACTGACCCCTTTGTCGGACGTCTTTGCTTTGTAAGAGCCTATTCAGGTATTTTGGAATCCGGTTCATATATCTTTAATAGCCGTTCAGGAAATAAAGAGAGGATTTCAAGGGTTTTTCAAATGCACGCCAACAAGCAAAACCAAATCGAAAGATTGGTAGCCGGTGATATCGGCGCTGTCGTTGGTTTCAAAGACATCAAAACAGGAGATACTCTTTGCGACGAAAAGCGAAAAGTTGTCCTTGAATCTATGGTGTTCCCAGAACCTGTTATTGGATATGCCATCGAGCCAAAAACTCAGGCAGATGTTGATAAATTGGGTATGGCAATCTCCAAATTGGTAGAAGAAGATCCTACACTTCAGGTAAATACTGATCAAGAAACTGGTCAGACTATCCTAAGAGGTATGGGAGAGCTTCACCTTGAAATCATCATTGACCGACTTAAGAGGGAATTTAAGGTTGAAATCAACCAAGGTGCTCCTCAGGTCGCTTATAAAGAAGCTCTTTTTGGTTCAGTTGAGCACAAAGAAGTTTACAAGAAGCAAACAGGTGGTAAAGGAAAATTTGCCGACATCGTGTTTGAACTTGGCCCTAAGGATGCAGATCCTGTTACAAATGAAATCAAGCCGGGACTTGACTTTGTAAATGGTATAGTTGGTGGTGTGGTTCCAAGAGAATTCATTCCTGCTATCCAAAAAGGATTTGCTGAAGCAATGAAAAACGGACCTTTGGCTGGATATCCAATCGAATCTATGAAGGTTAGGTTATTTCATGGTTCATACCATGATGTTGACTCTGATGCACTTTCATTCGAATTAGCTGCCAGAATAGGATTTAAGGAAGCGGCTAAAAAATGTAAGCCTCAATTACTTGAGCCTATAATGGCTGTAGAAGTGGTTACTCCGGATGAATATACTGGTCCTATTACAGGTGACTTAAACAGAAGAAGGGGAATGATGAAAGGAATGGATACCAAAGGTACCTCTACCGTTATCAAAGCCAATGTTCCTTTGTCCGAGTTGTTTGGTTATGTTACCGACTTGAGAACAAATTCTTCAGGTAGAGCTTCTGCTTCTTTGACATTCTCTCATTATGAGCCGGTGCCAAATAATATTGCAGAGGGTGTGATTGCAAAAGTAAAAGGTGAAAAAGCCTAAATTTTGACAGAAAATGAATCAGAAAATCAGAATAAAATTGAAATCATACGATCATAGCCTGGTGGATAAGTCATCTGAGAAGATCGTAAAGGCGGTAAAAGCAACCGGAGCAATTGTAGTTGGGCCCATTCCTTTGCCTACAAAGAAAGAGAAGTTTACTGTGTTGAAATCGCCACACGTAAATAAGAAAGCGAGAGATCAATACCAGCTTTGTACCTACAAAAGATTGGTTGATATCTACAGTAATAGCTCAAAGACTGTTGACGCATTGATGAAGATAGAACTTCCAAGTGGAGTTGATGTTGAAATCAAAGTCTGACGGACAAAGCACATATTGATGAAAAACCTGTACCTAATTGGTGCGGGTTTTTCTTTTGCCCACTTGAGTTTGAAATTAAATTTGAGTTAAAATCCTGTTTTGCTCATGTCGCTCAATTTATTTTCGTAAATAATTGAAAATATTAAAGTTCGGGTTTGTAAGCTGGGGGAAAAACCCTAACTTTGCAGTCCTTAAAAAAGCGCCTAAGTACTTAAATGCTTAGGTTTAAAGATTATTATACAACGGAAGATGTCTGGAATAATAGGTAAAAAAGTAGGAATGACTAGCATTTTCAGTGCCGATGGACGAAACGTCGCATGCACGCTAATAGAAGCTGGTCCTTGCGTAGTGACGCAAGTAAAAAATGTAGAAACAGACGGGTACAACGCTGTTCAATTGGCATATGGTGAGCGTAAAGAAAAAAATACGCCGAAACCGTTGATGGGCCACTTCAAAAAGGCTGGCACAACGCCAAAACAGAAAGTTGTAGAATTCAGAGACTTCAGAGTAGAATTTGAAGGTCAGGTTGATCTTGGCAAGACTGTTAAAGCAGACGAAGTGTTCATTGAAGGTGACTTTATTGATGCTATCGGTACTTCCAAAGGTAAAGGTTTCCAAGGTGTGGTTAAGCGTCATGGTTTTGCTGGTGTTGGTGGTCAAACCCACGGTCAGCATAACAGGGCAAGACATCCTGGTTCAATTGGTGCTTGTTCTTGGCCATCCAGAGTATTCAAAGGAATGAGAATGGCTGGTAGAACTGGAGGAGATAGAGTAAAGGTGATCAATTTGAGAGTCCTTAGAATCTATCCTGAAAAGAATCTATTACTTGTAAGCGGTTCTGTCCCAGGTCCAAAAAATTCTTTCGTTATTCTAGAGAAGTAAGAAAATGGAATTAGCAGTATTAAAATATAACGGTGAAGACACAGGTAGGAAAGTCAATCTTTCTGATGATATTTTCGCAATCGAACCTAACGATCACGCGATTTACCTGGACGTAAAGCAATATTTGGCAAACCAAAGACAAGGTACACATAAAGCCAAACAAAGGAATGAAATTGCAGGATCTACCAAGAAGATCAAGAAGCAAAAAGGTACCGGCGGTGCTAGGGCTGGTTCTATCAAATCCCCTTTATTTAGAGGTGGAGGTAGAGTTTTCGGTCCGGTTCCAAGGGATTATTCCTTCAAGCTGAATAAAAAATTGAAGCAATTAGCCAGAAAGTCTGCATTGTCATACAAAGCAAAAGAGAATAGCGTAATGGTTCTGGAAAACTTCAGTTTTGAGGCTCCAAAAACCAAAAATTATATCGCTATGTTGAATGGACTTTCTTTGTCAGATAAGAAAACATTATTGGTCCTTCCTGAAGTAAACAAGAATGTTTATTTGTCAAGCAGAAACTTGAAAAAGGCAAAGGTTGTCACTGTAGACAGTGTAAACACTTACGAATTGTTAAATGCTGACAATTTGGTTTTGTGCGAAGGTTCAGTAAGTATGTTAGAAACCCTTTTATTGAAGTAAGAAGATGGCAACACTTAAAAAACCTTTGATTACCGAGAAGATTTCAGCAATGAATGAACGTGGTGTTTACGGATTTGCAGTAGAAAAAACTGCTACTAAGCCTGAAATCAAAAGAGCCGTAGAAAAAATGTATGGTGTAAAAGTTTTGGATGTCCGTACCATGAGGTATGCAGGCAAACCGAAAACCCGATATACCAAAACAAAAATCGTTTCTGGCTTTAGCGCAGCTTATAAAAAAGCGATCGTGAAAGTGGCGGAAGGTGAAATAATTGATTTTTACGGAGAAATTTAATTGAATCAGAATCATGGCAGTTAGAAAATTAAAACCTGTAACACCAGGAACCAGATTCAGAGTAGCACCGGCATTTGATGAGATCACTACATCAAAGCCTGAGAAATCTCTTTTGGCTCCGAAACCAAAGTCAGGTGGTAGAAATAACACTGGTAAGATGACCAACAGATATATCGGTGGTGGTCATAAGCAAAGACTTAGAATTATTGATTTCAAAAGAAACAAATTCGGTGTAGTGGCTGAAGTAGTTTCTGTAGAATATGATCCTAACAGAACCGCTCGTATTGCTCTACTGCAATATGAGGATGGAGAAAAATCATACATCATCGCTCCTAACGGAATTAAGGTTGGTCAGAAAATTATTTCTGGTGAAACCGTAGCGCCTGAGATTGGGAATGCTATGCACCTTGTTAACGTTCCTTTGGGTACTATTGTCCACAACATTGAACTAAAACCGGGTAAAGGTGGTGCTATGGCACGAAGTGCAGGTGGTTATGGGCAGGTGGTAGCAAGGGATGGTAAATATGTTACCATTAAATTGCCTTCAGGAGAAATGAGACTTGTTCTCGGAACCTGTATGGCTACTGTTGGTACTGTTTCCAACGCTGACCATATGAATGTGGTGCTTGGCAAAGCTGGTAGAAACCGTTGGTTAGGAAGAAGGCCAAGAACAAGAGGGGTTGCAATGAACCCTGTAGATCACCCTATGGGAGGTGGTGAAGGTAGATCTTCAGGAGGTCACCCTAGGTCAAGGAAAGGTTTGCTTGCTAAAGGCAAGAAAACCAGAAGTCCTAAAAAGTATTCTAACAAATTCATTATCAGCAAAAGAACCAAATAGATATGGCACGTTCATTAAAAAAAGGTCCTTATATAGAGCACCACTTATTGAAGAAAGTGGATGTAATGAACGAGACCGGGAAAAAATCTGTAATCAAGACTTGGTCAAGAAGATCAATGATTTCTCCGGATTTCGTGGGCCATACATTCGCTGTGCATAACGGCAATAAGTTTATACCTGTATTTGTAACAGACAACATGGTAGGACATAAACTTGGAGAATTTGCACCTACTAGGAACTTTAGAGGTCACATTGCCAAGAAAGATAAAGGAAAGAGATAATCATGGAAGCAATAGCAAGATTAAACAACGTTCCTACTTCTCCTCGCAAAATGCGATTGGTAGCTGATCTCGTAAGAGGTAAAAGAGTAGGTCAGGCATTAAGCATTTTGAAGTTCACTCCTAACAGTGGAGCCGCAAAACTTGAAAAACTCCTGCTTTCTGCTATAGCCAACTGGCAGGCGAAAAATCCTGATGAGAAGATTGAAGAAGCAGATTTGTTTCTAAAAACAATCTTCGTAGATGAAGGCCGGATGCTTAAAAGACTCAGACCTGCACCTCAGGGAAGAGCCCACAGAATCCGCAAAAGATCAAATCATGTAACTTTGATTGTAGATTCCTACAGTTCAAATGTTACCGCTGATAATGTAGAAACAACTGAAAAATCTAATTAAAATCAGACTATGGGACAAAAGATAAACCCAATTGGTTTTAGACTCGGTGTAATCAAAGGTTGGGATTCCAACTGGTATGGCGGAAAAGATTTCGCTGAAAAGCTGTATGAAGATCAGCAAATCAGGAAATATGTAAACGCTAGGATTCCAAAAGGAGGAATATCAAAAGTTGTCATCGAGAGAACTTTGAAGAGAATCACTCTTACCATCCACACAGCCCGGCCAGGTGTTGTTATTGGAAAAGGTGGAGCCGAAGTTGACAAGCTTAAAGAGGAATTGAAAAAATTGACCAACAAAGATGTTCAAATTAACATTTTTGAAATTAAGCGTCCTGAATTGGATGCGAAGTTGGTCGGTGAATCAATCGCACAACAACTTCAAGCACGTATTTCTTTTAGAAGGGCAATGAAGCAATCCATTGCAGCTACTATGAGAGTCGGTGCTGAAGGTATAAAAGTAAAACTTTCAGGTAGATTGGGAGGAGCCGAAATGGCCAGATCTGAGATGTATAAGGAAGGAAGAATTCCTTTGCATACACTAAGAGCTGACATCGACTATGCTGTTTCTGAGGCAAATACTGTTTATGGTATCATCGGTATTAAGGTTTGGATTTTCAAAGGTGAAGTTTATGGAAAAAGAGATTTATCTCCTAACGTAGGTGCAGCCAGTGAGCCAAAGACTAATGCTTCTGCTGCAGCAAGAGGAAAGCGAAGAGAAGGTGGTCCAAAAAGAAGAAAGAGAAATAACTAATTTTCACCCATAAGTGAGAAATCATGTTACAGCCGAAAAGAACGAAATTTAGAAAAATGCATAAGGGTAGAGTCAAAGGACTTGCTCAAAGAGGTCACGAACTTTCTTTTGGCAACTTTGGCATCAAATCCCTTGAGCCAGGATGGATAACCTCCCGTCAGATTGAGGCAGCCCGTATTGCCATGACGAGAGCTATGAAAAGAGAAGGTCAGGTTTGGATCAGGATTTTTCCTGACAAGCCTATTACCAAGAAGCCTGCAGAGGTTCGAATGGGTAAGGGTAAAGGAGCTCCTGAATATTGGGTAGCAGTCATAAAGCCTGGTACTATCCTTTTCGAAGCAACAGGTGTCACCCTTGAAGTTGCCAATGAAGCTTTGAGATTGGCACAACAGAAACTTCCAGTAAGTACAAGATTCGTAGTACGTAGAGATTACGTTGGATAAAAGAAACTATGAAAAACGCAGAAATAAGATCACTTTCCGAAAGTGAAATAATGGAACGCATAGCCTCTGAGCAGACCAATTTATCAAAATTGAGTTTTGCGCATGCTATCTCTCCAATTGAAAATCCCAATAAAATAAAGGAATCAAGGAAATTAATCGCGAGATTAAAAACAACCTTGAAGGCAAAACAACTAGCTAAATAATACAAATATGGCTACTGCTGAGAGAAATCTTCGTAAAGAAAGAACAGGTAAGGTAGTGAGCAACAAGATGGATAAATCCATCACTGTTGCCGTAGAAAGGAAAGTTAAGCATTCCATCTACGGCAAGTTTGTTGCGAAGACTACAAAATTTATGGTTCATGACGAGAAAAATGAGGCTAATGAGGGCGATACAGTCCGAATCAGCGAAACTCGTCCGCTGAGTAAGAATAAGCGTTGGAGATTGGTTGAAATAATAGAAAGGGCTAAGTAATCATGATACAACAAGAATCCAGACTAGGTGTAGCGGATAATTCAGGTGCCAAAGAGGTACTTGTAATCCGTGTTTTGGGAGGTACCAAAAAGAGGTATGCGACCATCGGTGATAAAGTTGTCGTAACTGTTAAATCTGCGCTCTCTTCCAGCAATATGAAAAAAGGTACCGTTTCAAAAGCGGTTATCGTGAGAACGAAGAAAGAAATCAGAAGGAAAGACGGCTCATATATCAGATTTGAAGATAATGCAGCTGTTCTTTTAAACAACAATGATGAGCCAAGAGGTACCCGTATTTTCGGTCCTGTTGCCAGAGAGTTGAGAGAGAAGCAATTTATGAAGATTGTGTCCTTAGCCCCAGAAGTATTGTAATCATGGAAAGAAAATTCAACAAACAACCAAAATTGCATGTCAAGACCGGGGATACCGTCAAGGTATTGTCAGGCGATGATAAAGGCAAATCAGGTAAAATACTTTCTGTCGATCCTACCAAAAGAAGAGCGATAGTAGAAGGTATTAATATGGTGACCAAGCACGTTAAGCCAACCGCTTCAAATCCTCAGGGAGGAATTGAGAAAAAAGAGGCTTCCCTACATCTGAGTAAACTTATGCTGATAGACCCAAAAACGGGAGAAGCTACCAGGACAGGAAGAAAAGAAAATGAAAAAGGTAAACTAGTTAGGTATTCTAAGAAAACTGGGGAGGTGATCAATGGCTAATCCAAGAGTAAAAGATAGATATATGGCTGAGATTGTTCCTGCAATGAAGGAAAAATTTCAGTACAGTTCAGTAATGGAGGTCCCGAAATTGACCAAAATTGTGATCAACAAAGGTATAGGTGCTGCTGTAGCTGATAAAAAGCTTGTAGACCAAGGTGTTGAAGAACTCTCCTTGATAGCAGGACAGAAGGCAGTAGCAACAAAAGCAAAGACTTCTGTATCGAACTTTAAGTTGAGAGAAGGAATGCCTATCGGTGCTAAAGTAACCTTAAGAGGTAACAGGATGTACGAATTCCTTGATCGTCTTATGACTATTGCCCTTCCTAGGGTGAGGGACTTCAAAGGTGTCAATGATAAGGGGTTTGATGGAAGAGGAAATTACACTTTGGGTGTGACTGAGCAGATTATTTTCCCTGAAATTAGCATTGAAAAAGTGAACAAAATTTCAGGTATGGATATCACTTTTGTGACCTCTGCCAAAACAGATGAAGAAAGCTTTGCATTGTTGAAAGCTTTCGGTATGCCTTTTATAAACAAAAATAATTAAGAAATATCATGGCAAGAGAGTCACTTAAAGCTCGTGAACGTAAAAGAGAAAGCCTTGTAGCGAAATATGCTAAAAAACGCGCTCTTTTGAAAGCAGCCGGAGATTTTGCAGGGTTGGATAAATTACCTAAAAATTCATCAGCTGTTAGACTACATAACAGATGTAAATTGACAGGTCGTCCAAAAGGGTACATGAGGAAGTTTGGAATCAACAGGGTAACCTTTAGAGAAATGGCTTCCGCAGGAAAAATCCCTGGAATTACTAAGTCTAGCTGGTAAAATTCAAACAAGAGTTTTTATTCTAAAAATCATTGTGTAACTTTGCACTCCCTTAGCGGGAAAGTGCAGTTAGACTTATATAATTATGACTGATCCAATAGCTGATTATCTGACAAGATTGAGAAACGCCATCAAGGCGACTCATAGAATCGTTGAGATGCCTGCTTCTAACATAAAGAAGGAGATCACGAAGGTGCTTCATGATAAAGGTTATATTCAAAACTATAAATTTGAAGAGAACGGCCCTCAAGGGGTTATCAAAATAGCTTTGAAATATAATCCTTCAACAAAGCAAAATGCCATCGTTAGCCTGAGTAGAGTTAGTAAGCCGGGTCTTAGAAAATATGTAAAACATGAAGATCTTCCAAGAGTCATCAATGGCCTGGGAATCGCTATCCTTTCTACTTCTAAGGGTGTAATGACCGATAAAGAAGCTCGCACTGAAGGTGTGGGAGGAGAAGTACTTTGCTACGTTTATTAATATACCGTCATGTCTAGAATAGGTAAAAAACCAATAAATATACCAGCGGGTGTTACTGTAGACGTAACTGCAATCAATGCAGTTACTGTTAAAGGTCCCAAAGGTACTCTAAGTAGGGATGTGAATCCCGACATTGCTGTGAAGGTTGAGGGTAAAGAAATTATCCTCGAAAGGCCCACAGATTCTAAAAGACATAAGTCTCTCCACGGACTTTATAGGTCTCTTATCAACAATATGGTAGTTGGCGTATCTGAAGGATACAAAAAGGACCTAGAACTTGTTGGGGTGGGTTATAAGGCGTCTAATCAAGGTCAAGTTTTAGAGCTTTCTCTTGGCTATTCACACAATATCTTTTTTGCGCTTCCTGAGTCCGTTTCCTTAAAAACTGAAACTCCCAAAGGAAAAAACCCACTAATTACCTTAGAGGGTATAGATAAGGAACTTGTGGGGCAAATAGCTGCAAAAATCAAGTCCTTGCGTAAAGTTGAGCCTTATAAAGGTAAAGGTGTACGCTTTGTCGGTGAAATTGTTAGACGTAAGGCTGGTAAAACTGCCGGTAAAAAATAATTAATATGGCCTTTAATAAGAATTTGAGAAGACTTAGAATCAAGAAAAGTATCAGGAGGAAAATCTCCGGTACTGATTCTAGACCTCGTTTGTCTGTATTCAAAAGTAATACTGGAATTTATGCCCAACTTGTGGATGACCTCAAAGGTCATACTCTCGCTCAGGCTTCTTCCAAAGAACTAGGTTCAGTAAAAAATGCAAATATTACCGTTTCCAAAGAAGTAGGTAAAAAACTTGCAGAAAGAGCTGTAGCCAACGGAGTCACTGATGTTGTTTTTGACAGAAGTGGTTACTTATATCATGGTAATGTTAAAGCTCTTGCTGATGGTGCGAGAGAAGGTGGCCTTAAATTTTAATAGATATTATGTCTCAGGTAAAAAGAAAACCAATTAGGGCAACAGATACTGAATTAAAGGAGAAAGTTGTTGCTATCAACCGAGTTGCTAAAGTAGTAAAGGGTGGTAGGAGATTTTCGTTCTCTGCTATAGTTGTTGTAGGTGATGGTGCTGGTGTTGTAGGTTATGGATTAGGTAAAGCTAATGAAGTAACTGACGCGATAACTAAAGGCATTGAAGATGCCAAGAAAAATCTTGTAAGAGTCCCAGTTTTGAAAGGTACTATCCCTCATGATCAGTTAGGTAAGTTTGGAGGAGGCTTTGTACTTATCAAACCTGCAGCGGCTGGTACAGGTGTAATTGCCGGTGGAGCGATGAGAGCAGTTTTGGAAAGTGCAGGTGTAACCGATGTATTGGCCAAATCTAAAGGCTCTTCCAATCCACACAACGTGGTGAAAGCTACGATTGATGCCTTGGTACAATTAAGAGATGCTATTGCTGTTTCCCAGCAAAGAGGAGTTAAAATGTCAAAAGTCTTTAACGGTTAATCAAGATGGGGAAAATTAAAATAACTCAGGTAAAAAGTACCATAAAAAGACCAAAAGATCAAAAAGCTACAATTGTTGCCCTAGGTCTTGGTAAAATTAACAAGGCGGTGGAGATTGAAAACAATCCTGCAATAGCCGGTATGGTAAGAAAAGTTAGTCACCTTGTTAAAGTAGAGGAAGCTTAATTATGAAACTACATACATTAAAACCTGCAGAAGGTTCGGTTAAATCAAGCAAAAGAATTGGTAGAGGAACTGGTTCGGGAAGAGGCGGGACTTCTACTAGGGGTCATAAAGGTGCGAAATCCAGATCAGGTTATAAGTCCAAACTCGGATTTGAAGGTGGACAGATGCCTTTACAGAGAAGGGTTCCTAAGTTTGGTTTTAAGAGCCTCAATACCACAGTTCATAAGCCTATCAACCTAGACGCTTTGCAAACTTTAGCAAGTGAGTTTAATTTAGATACCATTTCATTCGATACTTTGGTCGAACATGGCTTAGTTTCTAAAAAAGATGTTGTAAAAGTGTTGGGTAGAGGCGAACTTACAGCCAAATTAAATGTAAGTGCACACTTATTCTCTGCTTCTGCTGTAGAAGCTATTGAAAAAGTAGGCGGAACAGTAAACAAGCTTTAAATAAATGAAAAAGTTTATCTCAACAGTTAAGAATATCTTTTCTATTGAAGATCTTAGGATCCGTATATTAAATACAATAGGTTTTCTTGTTGTTTTTAGATTAGGTTCCTTTATAGTATTGCCAGGCGTAGATCCTTCTAAGCTTGGTGATGCCCCTGAAGGTATTTTTGGTTTGATAGATACATTCCTAGGTGGAGCATTCAGCAATGCCTCCATATTTGGTCTTGGTATCATGCCATATATCTCCGCTTCAATTGTGCTACAGTTATTGACTGTTGGAGTTCCGTATTTCCAAAAACTTCAAAAAGAGGGAGAATCCGGTAGAAAGAGAATCAATCAGTTCACTAGGGTTCTTACAATATTGATTACCATTGCTCAAGGTGTGGGTTATATTACTGCCACCATTCTCCCAACAGGAGCAGTTATGGTAGGCACTACCCTCTTTATGTTTAGTTCTCTTGTGCTTCTTACTGCCGGTACGATGTTTTGTATGTGGCTAGGTGAGAAAATTACAGAGAAAGGGATCGGAAATGGTATTTCAATGCTGATTATGATCGGCATCATTTCTAGATTTCCGGGTGCCATTATTGCTGAAGTACTCTCTAAGGGAACCTCCGGAATGTTACTGTTACTAATTGAAGCTGCAGTACTATTCTTTGTGGTTCTCGGGGTTGTAGCAATGACTGAGGCGACTAGGAGAATACCTGTGCAGTATGCAAAACAGGTTGTCGGTGGTAAAGTTTATGGCGGTCAAAGACAGTATATTCCTATTAAGGTAAATGCATCAGGTGTAATGCCGATTATCTTTGCGCAATCATTGATGTTTTTACCTGCTCTAATTGCTCAAATATGGTCTTCTGAGAGTGACATCGCCAATTATATTGGAAGTACATTCAGTGATTTCACATCCTGGCAGTATAACTTGGTTTTTGCTACAATGATCATTCTTTTCACGTTCTTCTACACTGCCATTACGGTTAATCCTGAGCAGATTGCTGAAGACTTGAAAAGGAATGGGGGATTTGTACCGGGAATCAAACCTGGTGCTCCAACTTCAGACTTCATTGACAATATCATATCAAGAATAACGCTCCCGGGTTCCATCTTACTTTCTTTGATTGCAATCTTACCTGCCTTTGCAATCATTGCAGGCGTAGGAGGAGAGTTCGCCCAGTTCTATGGAGGGACTTCTCTATTGATCATGGTCGGTGTAATCATGGACACTTTGAGACAAATTGAAAGTTATTTGTTGATGAGGCACTACGAGGGAATGATGAAGAGTGGAAACATGAAAAATAACCCTACTAATTACGCTGCCGCAGTATGATTCATTACAAAACTTCCGAGGAAGTTCAAATAATCAAACAAGGTGCTCAAATTTTAGGAAAGGCTCACGGAGAAGTGGCCAAACATATTAAAGAAGGGGTAAAGACCTCTTTTCTTGACAAAATAGCAGAGGAGTACATTCGCGATAACAACGGTGTCCCTTCCTTTAAAGGCTACAATGGTTTTCCATCGTCCCTTTGTATTTCAGTAAATGAAGTCGTGGTTCATGGTTTTCCAAATAGTTATATTTTGAAAGATGGCGATATAATCTCAGTAGATTGTGGAGTCTTTCACCAAGGTTTTCATAGCGATAGCGCTTATACTTACCCTGTCGGTGAAGTTTCTCCCCAAGTATTGTCATTGCTCAAAGCAACAAAGGATTCTCTTTATTTAGGTATTGAAAAAGCCGTATTTGGTAACCGAATTGGTGATATAGGTTTTACAATTCAAAAGTTTGTAGAAGCCAAAGGTTATACAGTTGTCAGAGAATTGGTTGGTCATGGGATAGGAAAAAATCTCCATGAATCACCTGAAGTTCCAAACTACGGGAAGAGAGGGAGTGGTCCTCTTCTTAAGTCGGGTATGGTTTTAGCAATTGAACCAATGGTAAATTTGGGTACGAGAAATATTGTTCAAGAAAGAGATGGTTGGACTATCAGAACAGCAGATAGGAAGCAGTCTGCGCATTACGAGCATACTGTAGCGATATTTGAGGATAGAACCGAAATTTTGACTACGCATCATTATATAGAAGAAAATTTCAAATTCTAAGTATGGCTAAACAGACATCGATAGAGCAAGATGGTACAATAGTAGAGGCATTGTCTAACGCAATGTTTAAGGTTGAGCTTGAAAATGGGCATCAATTGATTGCGCATATTTCAGGTAAAATGAGAATGAATTATATCAAGATACTTCCGGGTGACAAAGTTAAGTTAGAACTTTCTCCGTATGATCTTTCAAAAGGTAGAATCGTTTACAGATACAAATAAAATGTCATGAAAGTAAAGGCATCAATCAAAAAAAGAAGCGTTGATTGTAAGGTTATCAGGAGAAATGGAAAACTTTACGTTATCAACAAGAAGAATCCTAAGTTTAAACAAAGACAAGGTTAATCATTATGGCAAGAATTGCAGGTGTTGACATACCAGACAACAAGCGCGGTGAGATCGGCTTGACCTACATCTTCGGAATCGGTAGGAGTTCAGCGAGATCAATCCTGAACAAAGCGGGAATTTCTTTCGATAAGAAAGCAGGTGAGTGGGATGATGATGAATCTACCGCTATCAGAACTATCATAGCCGAGGAATTCAGAACCGAAGGTGCACTGAAGTCTGAGATCCAATTGAATATTAAGAGATTGATGGATATTGGATGTTATAGAGGTTTGAGACATAGAAAGGGTCTTCCTGTCCGTGGTCAAAAAACCAAAAATAACGCTAGAACAAGAAAAGGTAAGAGAAAGACTGTTGCTAACAAGAAAAAGGCAACTAAATAAATCTTGAATTAGATTATGGCTCAGAAAAGAAACGATAAAGCTAAAGGTAAAAAAAGAGTAGTTAAAGTAGAGGCTGTTGGGCAAGTCCACATTAAAGCTTCATTTAACAATATCATCATCTCTATTACCAATAATTCTGGTCAAGTGATCTCTTGGGCTTCTGCCGGTAAAATGGGATTCAGAGGCTCCAAAAAGAACACTCCTTATGCTGCACAAATGGCCGCTCAAAACTGCGGACAAGTGGCTTATGACTTGGGATTGAGAAAAATTGAGGTTTTTGTAAAAGGACCTGGCGCAGGACGTGAGTCTGCTATCAGAACATTACAAAATGTAGGACTTGACGTAACCACCATCGTGGATGTGACCCCACTTCCGCATAATGGATGTCGCCCTCCAAAACGTAGAAGAGTATAATTTCTTAAAGAAGATATATAATGGCAAGATATACAGGTCCAAAGGCAAAAATCGCCAGAAGATTCGGAGAGGCTATCGAAGGATACAGCAAAGCTCTTCAAAAGAAAAATTACCCTCCCGGAATGCACGGAAGAGGTAGAAGGAAAAAACAGTCTGAATATGCTATTCAGCTTGCTGAGAAGCAGAAGGCAAAATACATCTATGGTGTATTAGAAAGACAGTTTGCTAAAATGTTTGATATTGCATCTAGAAAACAAGGGATTACAGGTGAAAACCTTCTTCAGTTGCTGGAATCAAGATTGGACAATACAGTTTATAGATTAGGTATTTCCCCTACAAGAAGAGGCGCAAGGCAACTTGTATCCCACAAACATATTCTCGTAAACGGTGAACTAGTCAATATTCCATCTTATACCTTGAAGCCTGGTGATGTTGTTTCTGTAAGAGAGAGATCAAAATCTCTTGAGGCAATCACCAATAGCCTTGCAGGTAAAAGTACTCGTTATTCATGGTTAGAGTGGGATAACACCTCTTTAGCAGGTAAGTTTGTATCGATTCCAAGTAGAGATGATATTCCTGAGAATATCAAGGAACAGTTGATCGTCGAACTTTACTCTAAATAATTACTTTCAGACTTAAACAGAACTATTGATATGTCCATATTAGCATTTCAAATGCCCGAGAAAGTGGTAATGGAAAAAGCCGATGATTTTCACGGTCTATTCACCTTTAAGCCTCTTGAAAAGGGCTACGGGGTCACCATCGGTAATGCCTTGAGGAGAATACTTTTATCCTCATTGGAAGGTTATGCGATCACTTCTGTGAAGCTTCCTGGGGTAGTACATGAGTTTTCTACAATCGAGGGCGTTGTTGAAGATGTGACTGATATCATTCTGAACCTCAAACAAGTTAGATTTAAAAAAGTCCATGATTCAATTGATGGAAAAATAACAGTTGAGGTTAAAAATCAGCCTGTTTTCACTGCCGGAGATATCGCCAAATTCACTTCTTCATTTGAAGTTTTGAATCCTGAGTTGATAATCTGCCATCTTGACGACACCAAAAGTTTTGAAATTGAACTGACAGTAGAAAAAGGCAGGGGATATCTTCCTGCCGAAGAATCCAAACCAAAAGAGCAGATTTTTGGTGTAATTCCAATCGATGCCATTTTCACTCCTATTAAAAATGTGAAATACAGCGTGGAGAATACTAGGGTTGAACAAAAGACTGACTTTGAAAAGTTAATCTTGGAGGTTACAACAGATGGTTCTATTCACCCTGAGAAAGCGTTGCAGGAATCAGCCAAAATTTTGATCCAGCATTTCATGTTGTTTTCAGACCAGACCATGGTATTGGATTCTACAGGAGTGTCTGAACCTGAACCAATCGACGAAGAATTCTTGCACATGAGAAAACTACTTAAGACTCCATTGAGTGATTTGGATCTTTCCGTAAGGGCTTTCAACTGTCTTAAGGCAGCAGATGTGAGAACGCTTGGAGACCTTGCCAAATTGGAAATTTCAGATATGATGAAATTTAGAAATTTCGGTAAAAAATCCCTAGCTGAATTGGAGCAATTGATTCAGGAAAAAAGCCTGACCTTTGGAATGGATTTGTCTAAGTATAAACTTGATGAAGAATAATTTAAAATGAGACACGGTAAGAAATTCAACCACCTTGGCAGGACAGCCAGTCATAGGAAAGCAATGCTTTCTAACATGGCAACTTCCCTGATTCTTCATAAGCGTATTTCTACGACGCTTGCCAAGGCAAAGGAGCTAAGAAAATATGTAGAGCCTCTGATTACCAGAGCCAAAGAAGATACAACTCACAATAGAAGGATAGTATTCTCTTACCTTCAAAACAAAGAAGGAATCAAAGCCTTGTTTGGCGATGTGGTTGAGAAAGTCGGAACAAGAACAGGTGGTTACACTAGAATCATCAAAACAAACTTCAGGCTTGGTGATAATGCAGAAATGTGTATCATCGAATTGGTAGATTTCAATGAATTGATGTTGAAAGACGCCCAGCCAGCTAAAAAGACTACAAGAAGAAGCAGAAGAAGTGCTCCTAAAGCTACTGATTCCGCAGATGCTCCTGCTGCAAAAGCTGAAGAAAATAAAGAAGAAAACACTGGTGAGTAATTCATGTCAGTTGATTCTAAATATAAAGGGATTGGACTTTGGTTCAATCCCTTTTTTTATTTCCGAATCAAATTACCAAGGCTAATACTCCAAAAATTCTTAACTTTGGCAAGTCCAAAAAATAACGATGAATAAACAAAAAGCAACCCTTTTATTGGCTGACGGTACCATCTTCCACGGTACTTTGATTGGAAGCCACGGTACTAACGGTGGAGAAATTTGTTTTAATACTGGTATGACTGGATACCAAGAAATCTACACTGACCCCTCCTACACAGGGCAAATTGTTGTCACTACAACTTCTCATATTGGGAATTATGGTGTCATCGACTCTGAGGTTGAATCAGACCATCCGACCATTGCAGGTATTGTGGTGAACAGTTTCTCTGAAGTATACAGCAGACTTGATGCAAGTGGTTCTCTTCAGGATTATTTGGTCAGATACGGTATTACAGGAATTGCCGATATTGATACCAGAAAGCTTGTAAGACATCTCCGCTCCAAAGGAGCCATGAATGCCATCATCAGCTCCGAATTTGGAAATGATTTAGCAGGTTTAAAGGCAGAATTGAACAAAATCCCTGACATGAACGGACTGGAACTTTCCTCACAAGTGTCTACTGAGCTTCCTTATTTCTTTGGAGATGAATCTTCTGCTATCAAAGTAGCATGCCTTGATTTTGGGATTAAACGAAATATATTGAGAAATCTAGCTGACCGTGGGGTTTATTGTAAAATTTTCCCTGCAAAGACCACTTTGGCAGAAATGGAATCATGGAATCCTGACGGTTATTTTCTCTCAAATGGCCCGGGTGACCCTGCAGTTATGGAATATGCAGTGAATACGACTAAAGAAATTTTGGCTACAAATAAACCGCTTTTTGGTATTTGTCTTGGGCATCAAATTCTGGCTGAAGCATGTGGTATTTCTACCTATAAGATGCACCATGGTCACCGGGGGCTAAACCACCCTATCAAAAACCTCAAGACCGGGAAAAGCGAAATAACATCACAAAATCATGGGTTTGTTGTCAATAGAGAAGATGTTGAGAAAAGTAACATCGTTGAAATGACTCATGTCCATCTTAATGATAATACTGTAGCAGGGATAAAACTTATTAACAGTCCTGCTTTTTCAGTACAATACCATCCTGAGTCCTCTCCAGGACCACATGACTCAAGGTATTTGTTTGATGATTTTATCTCCTTAATTAATAAAAATTAAAACTCTTAAACCTTAAACATTATGACATTGATTCAATCGATTCATGCAAGACAAATTTTAGATTCCAGGGGCAACCCAACAGTTGAAGTGGATGTTTATACCGAAAATGGTGCTTTTGGAAGAGCCGCTGTTCCGAGTGGTGCATCTACCGGAATTAGCGAGGCCGTTGAGCTCCGTGATGGAGATAAAACAAAATATCTTGGAAAAGGAGTTTTAAAGGCTGTTTCCAATGTGAATGATATCATTGCACCTGAGCTGGTCGGAATGGATGTTTTCGAACAAAACCTAATTGATGAAATCATGATTGGTCTTGATGGAACTCCAAACAAAGGTAAACTAGGCGCTAATGCAATCCTTGGTGTGTCTTTGGCAGTTGCCAAAGCAGCAGCCATGGAGTCCGGTCAACCACTTTACAGATACGTCGGTGGGGTTAATGCCAATACGCTGCCTGTCCCAATGTTAAACATCATCAATGGGGGTTCACACTCTGATGCACCTATTGCTTTTCAAGAATTCATGGTAAGGCCTGTTGGTGCTTCAAGTTTTTCTGAAGCGATCAGGATGGGTGCTGAAATTTTTCATCACTTGAAAAAAATCCTTCATGATAAAGGACTCAGCACAGCGGTAGGAGATGAAGGCGGTTTTGCTCCCAATTTTTCAGGAGGTACTGAAGAGGCCTTAGCCTGTGTTTTGGACGCAATCAAAAATGCCGGCTACAAAGCGGGTGATGATGTCACCATAGCCCTTGATTGTGCTGCAACAGAATTTTACAAAGACGGAAAATACGACTATACCAAATTTGAAGGTCCAAACGGAAAAATCAGATCTAGAGAGGAGCAAGTTGAATATTTGGCTGAATTGACCCAAAAGTATCCAATCGATTCTATAGAAGATGGTTTCGCTGAGGATGATTGGGAAGGTTGGGCGATGCTTACCGCCAAAATTGGAGACAAAGTTCAATTGGTCGGTGATGATGTTTTCGTAACCAATGTCAAATTTCTGGAAAGAGGGATCAAGGAAAAATCAGCTAACTCCATCTTGGTGAAGGTTAACCAAATCGGAACTTTGACAGAAACCTTGAAAGCTGTTGCGATGGCCCATAAAGCAGGATTTACAGCTGTAATGTCTCATAGATCGGGTGAAACTGAAGATTCGACAATTGCTGACTTAGCAGTAGCGACCAACTGCGGACAGATCAAAACCGGTTCTGCATCCAGATCCGATAGAATGGCCAAATACAACCAATTGCTAAGAATTGAAGAGCAATTGGGTGAATCAGCTATTTTTTCCGGAAAAAGAAAATGATTGATTTTTAAAAATGAACATTAAAAAAGCAGCTGAAAAGCTGCTTTTTTGTTTTATCTAAATTTCTGCCGGATGAAAGAAAGTCATTCTACCCAATCAGATTCCCTTCATCGTCCCAAACAGCCACCGTAGCTCTTTCTTCAGGTTTTAAGTAAAGCGGGATGTATTTTTCCTCATAGGCAAATCCATGCTTTTTCATAACTTCTTCAGGAACTCCATCCCACACATTTGGTCTGTTTCCTACATAACCCAAATAGTTGAACCCAATTTCTGAAGTGAAATAACCTGTAGAGGTAAGGTTTCTGAGCATGTTGAAAAACTTAACACCGCCTTCCATTTCAGGTTTGGCTTTCTCCGGCCAAGCGATCATTTCAATGATTTCCATTCTTTCGGATTCAGAAAGTTCCAGGAATTTTTTACCATAATTGTCATCGCTGTAGTGATCAAGCCACATGAGTCCTCCCCGCATCGGTGTTTGATAAGCAGTATAATCTTTCATCATAAATTCAATGAAATCAGGAACACCTGCATCAGTTGCACTTCCTGAATCCTCACCCGCGGGCATGATTATATTCACCAAGACATCCAGTTTTTTTCTTTCTTCTTCGGTAAAGAATGTTTCGGAAAGTAGTTTTTGGTCTCTGATGTTTTCTGCTTCGATCCTCCCACCCATCGTCCCGCCTGAGATTTTTGGGCTCATATCAGCTGCTTTATCCTCTGGCTTGCAATTAGTCAAAAGGAATCCGGATGCCAATGACCCGGCAAAAAGGAGTTTGAGATTGTCTCTTCTGTTCATAGCTCCTGAATTATATATTTTTCTTTTTCAATTCACTGATGATAAAATCTGAAGTTCTCCAAGACAAGGCCAAAATCGTCCAAGTTGGATTCTTATCGGCTTGAGATACAAATGGCCCTGCATCTACCACAAAAAGGTTTTTGCAGTCATGGGCTTGGCTGTTACTGTTCAAAACAGAAGTGGCAGGATTATTTCCCATTCTTGTGGTCCCCACTTCATGGATAATCCTTCCTGGCGTAGCTAGTCCATACATGGTATCCGCCCCTGGTTTTTGGCCCAATAAGACAGCCCCGGAATTAGTGAGGATTTCCTCAAAAGTATCTTGCATGTGTTTTGCCTGCTTGATTTCTTGGTCTGACCATTTATAGTGGAACCTGAGTACAGGAATACCAAACTTGTCGACCACATTCGGATCGATTTCACAATAATTGGTTTCTCTAGGTATACTTTCGCCTCTTCCTGACATACCTACCATAGAGCCATAAGACCTACGGATATCTTTTTTCAATCCTTCACCATATCCGCCGTTTGGACTCGGATTACCAAATTCATCCTTCAGATATTTTCTCATGGTATCCATAGAAAAACCTATACCATAAGACGGCATTGACATTCCTCCCCAATATTCGATGTGATAGCCACGGGCAAAGTCAAGTTTTTTGTTGTCAAGCCACCAAGGTGTATAGACGTGCATACCACCGACTCCATCTTCGTTGTACCTTTCTCTATCAATAAGATCGGGGAGAATTCCCATTCTGTCTGCACCTGTCGAGTCATGTAGGTATTTTCCTACCACCCCACTACTGTTGCCAATCCCATTTGGATGAGTTTTTGATTTGGAGTTGAGCATAATCCTCGATGATTCGCATGCGGATGCTCCTAGAACGACCACTCTTGATTTGAGCTTATATTCTTTCATATCTACTTTGCTGATGTAGGATACGCCTGTAGCTTTTCCAGACTCATCGGTAGTGACAGTCCTCACCATGGCATTGGTGTATAATTCAACTTTACCTTTTTTCATGGCAGGCTTGATCAAAACCGTTCCTGAAGAAAAATCTGCATATGCCTGACAGGCCCTGTTGCATTGGTTACAAAAGAAGCAAACTCCCCTTTCATTGTTGATCGGACGGGTAAGCATGGAAAGCCTTCCCGGAATTACCGGCATATTGGCTTTTTTGGCTCCTCTCATTATAAACATTTCGTGTAATCTCGGCTTTGGAGGAGGAAGGAAAAAGCCGTCAGGTTCATTATACATGCCTTCTTTAGAACCAAATACCCCAATGAGTTTGTCTACTTTGTCATAGTAGGGCTTGACATCATCATAGCCAATCGGCCAATCATCCCCCATTCCATCTATACTGCTCCTTTTGAAATCATTGGGTCCAAAACGTAGAGAAATCCTGCCCCAATGGTTGGTCCTACCACCGAGCATTCTCGACCTAAACCAATCAAATTGTGTTCCTTTCACGTTGGTATAGGGCTCACCTTCAATATCCCAACCGCCAATAGCCTGGTCAAAATCTCCAAAGGGTCTGATCCTTGTTCCACTTCCTCTTCGAGGTGATTCCCAAGGTGGTCTCAATTGCGTCCTATCTTCCTCTTTTGCAGGATCAAAATCGCCTCCTGCTTCCAAAACAGCCACTGATAGTCCTGCCTCAGAAAGGATTTTGGAAGCCATACCGCCACCTGCACCGGACCCTACGATAATCACATCATAGGCTTCTCCGGATGATTTGATTTCAAAACTCATGTTTTATAAAATTTTTATGTTTGTTTTACAAGTTAAATAAAAAAATCTAAAATTTACAAACAGTTTATTTGTGTAATTTCAGAAACTTGTACTTCCAAAATTAGAAATTTTGAGTATCTCACATTGGATAATGGGAGAGATTTGACATTTTAATTTTTGACAAGGTTAAGATGGTCAAGACAAGAGGCAATAGACTCAAATTTTAACGTTTGCTTACCAAGGCTTAAATAAAAGTATGTTTGTTTTCCTTCAGTTTTTATTGAAATGGACTTTCCTTCAGGATTGATTTTATTTTTTCTCAAAGCGAGCTTCACCCACTTCACCATATATTCAGGACCATCTATGTGGGGATATTGAAATTCTTCCGAATCCTGCACTTTGCCATCAGATTTGTCAAAATAGAGTCGATCATTGGGAAGTAAGAGATCAATTTTTCCTTGAAGAATCAGGTCTTCCGGACTTCCACAAACCAAAGGTAAGCCGCATTGCATCAGCCAAAATTCATCTGCTGTATCAATGGCAATATCAAGATCATGGGTTACCACGAGCACGGCTTTATTTTTATTCCTAGCGATATCCCGCAGGAGGTGCATGATCTCAAACCTGTTGATGAGGTCTAAATGTGCCGTCGGTTCGTCCAAAATCAAAATTTCACAATCCTGGGCCAAAGCCCTTGCGATCATGACTTTCTGCAATTGCCCGTCGCTGAGTTCACTCATGGGCCTGTTCTCTATGTAATTGATATGCGTTGATTGGATAGCCACATCAATTTTTTGCTGATCTGCTACAGATAAATTCCCCAACCAACCTGTGTGTGGGATTCTTCCCAAAGATACAACTTGCTTCACGGTAAGGTTTGCACTGTTGATTTTTTCGGTGAGAACTACAGCGATTTTTTTGGATAAATCCTTAATTGAAATGGAATTGGTAGGTTTTTTATCCAAATAGACCTGATATTTTAAAGCAGGAATCTGTCCCAAGATTGTCTTGATCAAGGTGGACTTACCAACACCATTTGGGCCAAGCAGACAGGTGAGTTTTCCTTTTTCTAAAGAAAAGGAAATATGCGCTGCAATCACATTGGATCTGCTGCCTTTTTGATAACCTAATGAAAGATTGGTTGCCTGCAATATGGAATTTTGAATTGACAAGGTTAATTATGTTAGTTACGTTTTTTTAAATCTCAAGTCTCCCATCTACTTAAAACTCCTTACTGAAATTCCTCCTCAGAATCAGCCAGATGACCATAGGAGCACCTACCAAAGAAGTGACTGCATTGATTGGTAAAGTCTGTGCGCTGCCGGGTAATTGACTGATCGTATCGCAAGCCAATAGCACTGCGGCACCGATCAAAGCAGAAGCAGGAAAAAGAACCCGGTGATCACCTGTTTTGAAAACAAGCCTCGCCATATGTGGAACAGCAATGCCTATAAAGGCGATAGGTCCACAGAAGGCAGTCACTGACCCCGCCAAAATCCCGGTGCTGACTATCATCGCCCAACGCAGCCGGTGAACATTGACTCCCATACTTTCCGCATAAGCCTCCCCTAGCAGCATGGCGTTGAAGGATTTGAGATTGACCAAAAGCGGAACCAAACCAAGCAAAACAGCAACAAGAAATGCTATTAACTGATCAGGTTGGGTACCTCCAAGACTTCCCATAGACCAAATGGTAAACATCTTCAGTTGGTCAGCCCCCGAAAAGTACGACAATACTGAAATCAAAGCTGAAACTGCCGAGCCAAACATCAAGCCCACGATCAGCAATGTCATGCTGTCTTTTACTTTCCACGCTGTGAGACTCATCAGCAAAAGAACCAGAACAGATCCTAAAGTGGCAGAAAACACAACAGCCCATATCCCCAACCCACCTGAATACATGGACCAACCAAAAGCCGATCCTGCCATAATCAACAACGCTACCCCCAACCCTGCTCCGGAACTGATCCCCAACACATAAGGACCTGCCAGAGGATTTCTGAAAAATGTCTGCATTTGAAGCCCACTCAATGAAAGCCCGATTCCGGCCAAAATGGCGGTAAAGGCTTTGGGAATTCGGTATCCGATCACAATTGTCTCCCAAGAGCTTTTTGAAAATTCTCCCCCGATAAATCTCCCGGCCACTTCCTGAATAGGAATCAAAACGGATCCACTAGCCAGATTGACTGCGAAAAGCAGTAAGCATACCAACATGCCTGTAAGAAAAAGAAAGTACGTGTGTTTATTTTTCATCCAGTTTGGTGTAAAAATATAGGGAATATTCCGGCAAAAGGTCCGGGTGTAGGATTTTGATCAAATCTTTAAGGATCAAATCAGGCCTTAAATATCCAAGCTCAAAGTATTCCAACCCACCGGTTGGCCCCTTTTTTTGTGTGTAAGTATAGACATTACCCTGTTTGAACGCTTCGAAATGGGTATATCTCGGGTCTGCATTTTCCATTTCTTCCAATGTTTTGAAATCAGCCGCTCCCAACCAAAAGTCTGCTTGATAAGCATTTTCCAAAACATACTCAAAACTCAACTCTGCACTTCCTGTTCCCTTTTGGTCTTCAAAAAGGTAATTACCTCCAGCCACCTCCAGCAGTCTTGCTCCCCAAGAATCCGCACCCGGAACATACCAGATATCCTTATACATGACTCCTGCCATTACCTTTGGTTTGTTTTCCGGCAACTCCCTTATCAAATCCGATGCTTGATTGTAATCGGATTCGATTTGAGAAAATACAGTTTTGGCTTCTTCGAATTTTCCCAACAATACTCCCGTAAATTTGATCCATTCTGCTCTTCCCAAGGGATGATTCTCAACATATTCCCCGTTTAGTATGGTAGAAATCTTAGCTGATTTGAGAATTTCAAGGTTCTTGAGGTCTTCTCCCAAAGTAGAAATCATCACCCAATCAGGATCGAGTTCGATGATCTTCTCGATATTGGCCTGCGCACCGGAACCTAGATCCGTAACTTTGCCGGCATCAATCCATTTCCTTGTCTGTGGAGAGGAAATCAAATCCAGGTTAGGAAATCCAATCAAAACTTCCGAGATCTCCAGATAATCCAGATGGGGAACATGTGTCGTAGATGTCAGCACCGCCTTCGATATTGGCAGTGAGATAACGGCATCAAACTCGGTCTCATCCAATTTCAAATCTGGCATTTCTTTGACCAAATAATGAAAAGTTGGATGCGCGTCAGGAAATGCCTGTCGCACCTCAACCACTTTAAAGCCTTTACCTTGAAAAACAGCAAAGCCCGTTGCATATGAATTTGGGATTTCGACCAAGTCAAGTTCTTCGATTTCTTTTGGAGATTGACAGGAAAGCAGGATTATAAAAATGGGAAAGATCCACAGGGGAATGGAAGAAAAAGAGTGAAGTAGGGGAATTTTCATCTTGTTAGTGTCAACAAATGTTTCCCAAATATAACACCCAAAGCCAAAGTCTATTTTCTATTGTGGATTTTGAACAAAAAATAAAATCAATATGTGCAATGTTGCACGACGGGCTTAACGAGGCTTTATTGGATGCGGATACTTGTCCACTGACGACGGTCCGCTATCCACTGAGCCTGCTAATCGTTCCCCATCCATTAATTGTTTGGCTAAGTGCAACAAGGCGGATACATATAAAAAATATTCTACCAGATAGCCAGTCAAAAAATTTCTTTGGCTATGTTTGTGACAGAATTATGGTTCCCGAACCTGCATCAGGCTCTCGGGATGAAAAGGGAATTCGGTGAAATACCGAAGCTGTCCCCGCAACTGTAACCCCATCCCGATCAACTCGGGATAGCGATTTGCCCACCTCCATTGCCATTGTGCGCTGCGGCGTGCGAGAAGGCCGGTAAATTCAGGGAAGCCAGGAGACCTGCCATTTTTCATCATATTCAAAGCTTTCGGGTGAAAGGTTGAGTTAAAAGACAGTTGGTTTATCACAAAAATGATTTGGATGAAAGGGGCTATCATTGATGGATTCCTTATGTAGGATTTTGAATTTTTTATTCAGAATTATTCATTCTTGATTGTTTGCTTAAACCATTCAGGCTTTCTTCTCAATCATTTTCCACAAAAGGCTTTGTATTAAATAGGTGTTGATCTTCATTTAATTCAAAATATTTTGATATTCTTGGTGGTTTTTATGTTTCAAGCAATTCTGAATCAGGAGCTTAATCCTGTAAAGGAAAGTAAGATTTCTCTTGAAACAGAAATGACAAGTCAAGACACGATTGCTTTATCTTCCGTGGAGGTTTTTTCTCCTTCTCTCGACAAATATACTTTTGGAAGTACCATTAAATACATTTCCGAAAAAGACCTTGAAATCTTCCAAGGATTGCCTTTGTCGGATTTTCTACAACAAAGAACCGGATTGTTTCTTCGTCAATATGGATCAGGAATGCTTTCCTCCCTTACCATGCGTGGGACATCTGCAGGACACAATGCTGTCTTTTGGAATGGACTTCCTATCAACAGCCCCTCGCTTGGCCAGTCGGATTTTTCGATTTTGCCGGTAGGAGGCTTTGACCATGCTGCCATCTACTTTGGAAGTGGGGGAGCGCTTTATGGCACGGATGCCATCGGTGGGGCTGTCCATTTGATCAATAAACTTAATTTTGACGAAGGTCATCAGGTCAAGATTGCTTCGGTATTTGGGAGTTTTGGGAGATGGAACCAACAAGTAGAATATTCCTTTTCGGGAAAAAAACTATCCACAAGAACAAGAATCTACCGTAATTTTTCTGAAAATGATTTCCTTTTTCGAAACATTACCAAAATGGGTACTCCGATAGAAAGACAAAATCAAGTCCGACTAGAACAGGTAGGAGTAATGCAGGACTTGGCATGGAGTGTCAACCCCAAAAATCTCATTAGCACGTCTATATGGTGGAATGAAACCAATCGGGAAATTCAACCAATTATGGGTTCAAATACCAATGATTTTCAATCAGACCGAAACCTGAGGTGGGTTTTGGATTATTTTCTTTTTGGGAAAAATAAAATCTGGAATGTAAAAAGTGGCTTGGTCAGGGATGATCAGACTTTCAATGGATCATTCAATCAGACCATCCAGTATTTTCTATCAGGGGACATGGATTGGGAGATCAATAGCTTGTGGAATTCTAAATCCGGTATCAGAATAACAGAAATCCAAGGTAATTTGAGTACTTATCAAGCAAAAGAATCCCGTATAGAATTATATCAATCCACCAATTTTCGTCCTTCAGAAAGATTGAGTTTTTCTGTCAATCTCAGGCAACTGGTTTTTGAGGGAAACCTGGCCCCATTTACACCAAGTATCGGAGGGGAATGGGAAGTATGGAGAAATGACTCTCACCAAATACATTTCACTTCCAATTTGGCTAGAAGCTTCAAAGTTCCGACATTGAATGACCGTTTTTGGATTCCGGGTGGCAATCCCGAATTGCAATCTGAAAAAAGCTGGAGTGGGGAATCAAGCCTAAATTACCTTTTCAAAAAAGGGGATTTTGAACTTTCCCAAAAAATTACGGTATACAGAATGAAGGTGGACAATTGGATTATTTGGCTTCCCAAAGGAAATGTATGGAGCCCAGAAAATATCCGCGAAGTTCATAATTCCGGGTTGGAATATGGATTGGGAGCAAACCAAAAAGCCGGAGAATGGGATCTCAATATGAATGTTAATTATGCCAAAACCCGAGCCATCAATCAGACGGTTATTTCGAAAAATGACCGGAGCAAAGGAAATCAACTTCCCTTTACCCCTTTGCATAAATTCCAGTCAATAATTATGGTTGGGAAAGGGACATTCAGTACATTTCTGAATTACCAGAGGGTAGGAGAGCGGTTTTCGGGAACTGATGGATCGGGGAGATTAGAACCATACCAGCTTTGGGACGTGGGGGGCAATTACAATTGGTCAATCCGGAATCTGGATGTAAACCTTGGATTTCAAATCAACAACTTATTCAATACCGACTATATGGTAATGCCATTGCGTGCTATGCCTGGAAGAAATTATCAACTCAATTTAAATGTAAAATTATGAAGAATTTACGCTTACTTCTGCCCCTTTTCTGGCTTACTTTTTTTGTTGCTTCCTGTAGTAATGATACTACAGACCCTATAGATGTCCCTGCAGGGGAATTTGAAAAGGGTGTTTTGATCATGAATGAAGGAGCTTTTGGTGTCAACGATGGGGAGGTTTTTCATTATGATCCATCTACAGGAGTGATCAAAAAAGATATTTTTCGAGCAAAGAACTTCAGGCCCTTTGGGGGATTAATTCAGGATATGGTGGAAGCAGAGGGGAGAATTTACCTTGTTGCCAATACCGGAAAGGTGGAAATTGTAGCTCCAAATGACTTCGATCTTCTTGGAGGAATAAGTTTAGGATTAAATATCTCTAGGTCTTTGGTTGCCGTTAACCAAAAGCTATTCATCAGCGATTGGGGTCCATATGACGCCGATTTCAACAATCCTGATTCTTTTGTCGCCATAGTAAATAGCCTCAATGGGGGAGAAATCGCTAAAAAGATAGCTGTTTCCAGCCGTCCTGAGGGAATGATTGCGGCAGGAAATTTCATTTATGTAGCTTGCACGGCAGCCAAGAAATATGATGTCATCTCTGTTTCTTCGGAAACGGTGGCAGCTAGTATCGCTGTAGAGGGAAATCCAACGGAGTTTTTGGAAATAGAAGGGAGGTTATTTCTTTATGCCCAAGATGATAACCATGCGATTTTTCACGAAATCAATCCTGGAAATTATGCCCTTGTGAGAACAGTTAAAATCCCTTTGGCCAACTCCACACCAATAATTGCATTGGGAGAAGGAAGTGAGGTTCTGATAGTCACTTCTACAGGTTGGCCGGATTACAATGATGCTGTGGCAAAAGTTTCGGTAAATTCCGGGCAGGTGATCAATCCTTCTTTCTATGTAGGCAATGGCATTTATGGTTTGGGATTCAAAATCGAAGGGAAGGAAATCTATGTGGCGGAACACAATGGATTCCAAGGAAATGGATCTGTGTTTATTCTGAGTGCAGCCGGTCTGCTTGTCAAAACCTTGGAAGTTGGGAAAGCCCCATCAGGATTTATATTTAAGTGATTCTAGAGAATTGTGTTTGGGGTTTGAAGAAAACCTCAGGCACATTTTTGAGAGCATTTTTTCAAACTAATCCTGATGCTCATTCTTTGTCTATAGGAAGTCGGGAGGAGTAAAATTCTTTCCCTATTCTGAGGATGTGATCTGTTAAATTTTCGTTTTCAATTTTATGAAATATCGAAATATCTATCTTATAAGGAAGCATAAGATCATCTAATTCGTTTTCAATTTTCAATAATTCTGACAAGGTTAATTTATCCCCAAAAAGTGTCAAGTCGATATCTGAACCCGTTCTGAAATTGCCTTTTGCCCTGCTGCCATAAATCAAGGTTCTTTCAATATTCGGGTGATTCTCGAATACAGAATTAATCGAATGAATTGTGGTTTTATTTAGGCCAAACTTTTCCATGGACTCATTTTTCCTTTATGCTTTTCATTTTTTGCTCGAAATCGAGAAATAACTCAAAGTACCAATTTTTGATCTTATTAGCTATATCGGAAGCTGTTTCTTGATTATAGGTATGTGAAGTTTTGTTTCGGCTTTTAAGCATTTCCATCCATCCTTCTCCATCAGTCACCAAACCAACTTTAAATGCCTCTCTTGTGGCATCGCGTGAACCTGTGATTTGGCTATTTCCTTGATAGTAAAAGTAATCCTTCATCACATTCCACGCCAATTCATGGGTAAATTCGAATGTTTGAATCAGCCCCTGTTCTTCCAAATCTGACAAACTCCTTTCTTTTGAAAGTCTTACAGCGCTTTCTAGCTGTTTCAAAGCTTTGGAAAAGTTTTCAAATCTTTGTTCCCACCTGATATCTGGTTCCATCTGATTTTCTTTTGGCTAATTTAATCAGAAATGACAAAATTCACCATTTACTTTTAAAAGTACAGGTTTTTAAACGAATGCTATAATGGATTTTTGCCGCTTTGGCCTATTTAGCCCCCGCAAGCAAATATAATACCGCCATCCTGATTGCGACTCCATTTTCAACTTGCTGAAGGATGATAGAATGTTCGCCATCTGCAGCGTCCGAATTCAGTTCCACTCCTCTGTTGATAGGACCCGGATGCATGACTACGATTTTTTTGTCTAAGCGGTCAAGCATCTTTTTATTAATCCCAAAGTAAAGTGAATATTCTCTTAATGAAGGGAAGTACTTGATCTGCTGTCGCTCCAATTGAATGCGGAGGACGTTTGCCACATCGCACCATTCAAGCGCTTTTTGGACATCATGTTCCACTTTTACGCCAAGACTGTCGATGTGTTTTGGAAGTAGGGTAATCGGTCCGCAGACCATGACTTCGGCTCCGAGTTTTTGAAGGCAGAAAATATTGGAAAGTGCTACCCTAGAGTGGAGGATATCCCCAATGATGGCAACTTTTTTTCCAGCCACATCTCCAAGTTTTTCTCTTATCGAAAAAGCATCCAAAAGTGCTTGGGTAGGATGTTCATGTGTGCCATCTCCCGCGTTGACCACATTTGCCTGTATATTTTTGGAAAGAAAGTGCGGGGCACCCGGACTTGCATGTCTCATCACGACCATGTCCACTTTCATCGAAAGGATATTGTTAACAGTATCAATGAGAGTTTCCCCTTTTTTGACAGAACTGTTGGAGGAAGAAAAATTGATCATATCGGCTGACAACCTTTTTTCGGCTAGTTCAAAGGATAATCTGGTACGGGTGGAATTTTCAAAAAATACATTGGCAATGGTGATGTCTCTCAGGGAGGGTACTTTTTTGATCGGTCTATTAAGTACATCTTTGAAATTGTCCGCAGTCTCAAAAATAAGTTGGATATCATCTGCGGTGATGTCTTTGATGCCTAATAAGTGTCTGGTGCTGAGTTGTGACATGTGCTGTTTATGCTTTTTCTATTATCCAAATGGCATCTTTTTCAAAGCCTTTTTCTGCCCATTCCACTGAGACATACTGGCTTTCAAGGGTATTTACTTTCACACCGCAATAATCAGGCATAATGGGATAATCTCTGGTATATTTTCGGTCGATCAAGATCATCAGTTCCACTTTTTGTGGTCTGCCAAATGCAATCATGGCATCCAATGCCGCCCTGACGGATCTGCCCTTATAAAGAACATCATCTATCAACACGACTTTTTTTCCTTCTATCAAAAAATCAATTTTTGTTTCGTTCGCTTTAAGTGGGAAATCCCTTCTTCTAAAATCATCCCGGTGAAATGTCGCATCAAGATATCCAAATGGCACCTTCACACCTGCAATTTCTTCCAATAACCTAGCGATTTTATCCAAAACAATTGGCCCACGGGGCTGTAAGCCTAAAAGTACGGTGTTTTCAAAAGTATCGTGGTTTTCTATCAACTGATGGCAGAATCGCTTGAGAATGATGGCGATTTGCTGTTGGTCCAGAACAAGTCTTTTTTGCATGGCTTTGCTTTGTGTGCAAATATAAAAAGTTTCAAGGTGTTTGGGTTGAAAAATTTGATTTTTGAAGATTATGATTGTCCGCTTCTTTGCCAATTTCTAAAAATAAAGATTAGAGCCGCGGACAATCAGTCCATAGTCGACAGACCATAGCCACTACAATTGTACTTCACTCCGAGTTTTAATTGGTTAGTGTAAAAGCTTTCACAAGTTGGGGATATTTGAATTCCGAAGGATGGAGACTGCCCACTAAAAACCACTGTCCTCTGAATACTGCGACCGTTCACTGCCAACTATCACTTCCTAAGCTCAGTCCTTTCCCAGGTTTTCTCCCTCCTCAGGTACGTAAAGGTCTCCATCTACCTTGATTTTGGTAAGAAAAAAAACATCTTTGATCTGCTCCCTTTTTTCGTCATTGAGGTACCTGATCTTCTGTTTTCCCATAAGCAAAAAGTAATTGCTGTACCAATGTTTTAGAGAAAGGCTTGCGTTTTGGGTTTCTCTGATTCTTTCTTCTTCGTTGATAAGTTCTATTTCAAAGGTTTTGTTTTGGAATACCACCTCGCCATTTTTTATGTAGCTCATATATATTTTGATGTCATTGACATCTAGATACATAAAATGGAGTTTTTCACCATCAAAACTCACCTCCCCATACTTGCCAGGATTGTATGTGGATGTAAAGAGTAGGTCTAGGGCATTGTCCCAAATCACTTCACCATCGCGGTTCAAATAAAGGAAATAAGAGGATACAAATTCGTATTCACCCTGTTCCTGCCAGGATGTAGAGGTGCCAAACCTCGAACCTGGAAAGCTGTTTCCATACCTTCCAAAGCCATAACCCAACTGATCCATCATCAACCTATTGGCACTATATCGGTAGGCTTCGTTGGCATAAACCCCGTCCCGCTGCATATAGCGTGGGTTTGTGGCCAAAAAGTGATCACTATAAACCAAATAGCCCTGATCAAGTGTGAGGACTTCCCTTGCTGAAAAAACCGGTTTGATAGAAGGTGTCTTTCCTTTGGCAAAGGATTTTTCCAGTTCCTGGAGTTTTTTCTCCTTTTGCTTTTCTTTCATGTAATTAAAGAAATTGGGGAAATTCTCCAAGGTTAGGTATTTAAACTTGTACTCACCAAATTCATTGATATCACCTAGATAGATGCCTTGGTATGCCTCTCTTTTCCTGTTTCCAAAGGTGCCAATAATCGACTGCTGGTAATTTTGTATAGGGGTCATAATGCCTTCGACCAACTCCATGTCTTGATCTTCAAGTTTTTCGATGACCACTTCCCTGATTTTGTTTCCATTTTCGTCAAAAGTCATCAAGGAAATCTGTTTCATTTTGTACTTATCCCGGCGGCTTACCAACAGATCTAGCAAGCCAAGTTCGCTTTCTTTTTTGAGTTGTAGGATTTTGGTGTCTTTGAAATAGATCCCTTGGACTGTAATGACATTGTTTTCCAGGATGTCAAGAATTTGAACTATAGGCCTTAAATCTGCATTTCCCATGAAAATGGCACTTCTGTTGAGCACGAAAAACTCCTGAAGTTCCATTGCATAAATATTTTCGAGCGGGATTTCCTTGGCCACTTCACTTTTCAGGTCTATTTCTATCAGGTATCTTTCTGATGTGGAAACACTGCCTTTTTGCATTAAAATATAGAGGTAATCCCCTTCAAGGTCGTAGCCCACCAGGTCATAGCCATCCTTCACTCTGATTTCTTTGAAGCTATCGGATTTCAGGTTGAAATCAGTCAAAAAGTATTGGAGATTTCCCTTAAAGTTCAATCCTTTTTCGGGCTGCACCCGAAAAGCAATCAATCCCCCAGATCTTGGAATCACAAGAAAATCTTTATCAAAAAAATTACCAGGCACTTCAAACCTATCCACAAACATCACTTGTGGAAAAACTGAAACAACCTGCAGAAGAGCAAAGAGAAAGGTCAGAACAAGTTTTTTCATGAACCAAGATTGATAATATAATCGAATTGTGATTTTTCTACAGGCATGGTCGATAATCGGGATTGTTTCAGCAGGGGAAGGGTGGACAACATACCATCGGATTTGATCCGCTCTAATGTTACGGGATTTTTCAGTTTTTGATCGGATTTTATTCTGATAGCTACCCATCCTTTGTCTTCTCCGTCCTCCAGATCAGGGAAAGCCTCCTCAGTCACCCTTGCAACCCCGACAATCTCCTTTTTTTTACCGCTATGGTAAAATAAAACCAAATCACCGGCTCTCATTTCCTTCATATAATTGCGCGCTTGGTAGTTGCGGATTCCATCCCAAATATCTTCTCCTTGGGATACAAGCTCTTCCCATCCATATTCACTCGGTTCTGATTTGACTAGCCAGTAATTCATATTTAGGTAAAGGTTTGATTGGCTTAAGTTAAGGTTTAAGATTTTATTTTGAAACAATAATTGATGACATTTGTCTATCTCAGGAACAAACATTTTCAAAATTTTGGACCAAAAATCAATCCTTCGCCTTCTCAAGCGCAGCATCCAATTGATGGAACTGCATGATGAAAACTCTTTTAAGATCAGAAATTACCAATTGGCGCTCAACAACATTGACAGGAATGACATCTCAGTCTCAGATAAGTCTGTGGAGCAATTACAGGCAGATGCAGGTATGGGCAAAAGCATTGCTGAGTATGTTTTTTCCCTTGCGACCACCGGAATGCATCCCTATTTGGAGGAGCTTTTGGCAAAAACACCTTCGGGAATTTTGGAAATTTTGGAGATCAAAGGACTTGGTCCAAAGAAAGTGAAAGCACTTTGGGAAGACCTGAACATCACCTCTACCCACGAATTGCTTGAGGCCTGTCAATCCGGTCAGGTGGCAAAGGCAAAAGGATTTGGAGAAAAAACACAAGAAAGCATCCTTGCTTCACTTCAGTTTAGGGAGGCCAATCAAGGGAAATGGCTTTATGCCGACATAGAAGGGATAATGGCTGACTTTGGCACAAAAATCAAAGCACTTTCCGGAGTTAATGGAGTTGTGACAGTGGGGGAATTTGCACGGAAAGCAGAAATAATTGAAAGGGTAGAATGGCTTGTCGCCACCGAAGACCATGCTGATACGGTTGTTATGCTTTCCAGTCTCGATAATCTGGATTATGATAAAAAATCCTCCAGTCCTTTTAAATGGACGGGAAAAATGACCGAGCCTGAAATCAACCTGATCATTCATTTTGCAAGGCCATCGAACTTTGTGGAAGAAAAAATCGTGAGGACAGGTACCAAATCCCACTTGTTGTACCCCATAGAGGGAGAAAAAACAATGATAGAAGTGCTTCGGGAAAATACCCCGATTGCTTCTGAGTCAGTGTTTTTCGAAAAAGCAGGATTGCCATGGATTCCCGAAGAATTGCGGGAAGGTTATCTGGAATTCGATCTGGCCAAGGCCGGGAAAATTCCCCAATTGCTTGAAGATAAAGACCTGAAAGGGATTTTGCACAACCACTCTACTTACAGCGACGGCAAGCACACGTTGCGGCAGATGGCCGAATATTGTAAGGAATTGGGCTATGAATACTTGGGTATCTCTGACCACAGCCGCACGGCTTTCTATGCCGGAGGTTTGGAAATCGAAAAAGTGCAGAAGCAACACCTAGAGATCGATCAGTTGAACAAGGAGTTGGCGCCCTTCCGGATCTTCAAAGGAATTGAGAGTGATATCCTCACAGATGGCAGCCTGGATTATCCCAAGGAAGTATTGGCAAGCTTTGACTTTATCGTTTCCTCCATCCACTCCAACCTAGGTATGGACAGAAAAAAAGCCACAGCAAGATTGCTCAATGCAATTATGAATCCTTACACCACCATTTTGGGACATCCTACTGGAAGGTTACTGCTTCGAAGAGAAGGCTATCCCATCGACCACAAAGCAATCATTGATGCCTGTGCAATCCACAATGTGGTGATTGAAATCAATGCCAATCCCTGGAGATTGGACTTGGATTGGAGATGGGTGAATTATGCCATGGACAAAGGCGTGAAGCTCTCCATCAACCCCGATGCCCACGAAATGGAAGGCTATGCGGATATGAAGTATGGTGTGATCGCGGGGAGAAAAGGAGGATTGACCAAAGACATGACCTTCAATGCCATGTCAGCCGATGAAATCGGGAAATATTTTCAGGATAGAAAAAGTAAAATCAAATAAAAGATAAGAAGGATGAAGTGGTTTGATAAGGATGAGAACCTGCTGTTGCAGCGTTCTTTCATTTTTGGAGTGGCAGGCATTGTGATTTGTTTGGTGCCGCTTTTCAATGGGTACTTTCAGTTCTTGAATGCCCCGATGGGACCGCTCAACGGGGTAGGATTGTTGTTGCAGTTTTTTGGGTTGAGTATCGCCATCATGGTATTGCGAAAAAGGAAAATATCAGAACAGGCCAAGGACAAAGCCAAAAAAATGATTTTGGTGCTCGGGGTGGCTTTGGTGTTTTTTATTTTGGTGATATAGTTGGTCAAATAGTCCATAGTCGATAGACCACGGCAGCTTCTTTCAAGATCAAACAGAGTTTTAACAGTAAAAAAGTTCAGAAAAGTAAAGACGGTTGGTGTTGCGTCATCCTGAAGGAGGTACGACTGAAGGATCTCATTATTTTAGGAAAGACTCTTCGCTTCACTCAGAGTGACGGCTCCGACAAAATCGCCATAGGTACCGGGAGCCTGCGGAGGTGAAGAATCCCAATATTTAATTGAGACCCTTCGCTTCACTCAGGGTGACGCCACCTGAAATCTGTCGTTGGTGGACATTTTTGAACTAGAGATATTGGTAAATATTATTTAACGAAAACTGATAATCAATGAAATTTTTGAAAAGCCAATTATTCTTATTGGGAGTCATGATTTTGTTTTTTTCATGCATCCAAAAAGAATTCTCCTGGCAGGAAGGCGATATCCTGTTTCAAGACGGGGACTGCGGGGGTTTTTGTGAAGCCATCCGGAAAGTAACTGAAGGATATCAGGGCATTGAGTTTTCACACAATGGCTTGCTGATACAGGAAAATGGCGATTGGTTTGTGCTTGAGGCGATCGGAAAAGGAGTTAGCAAAACACCCTTGCAGGAATTCCTCAACAGGCACCTCGATGAAAATGGAAAGCCGAAAGTGATGGTAGGACGTTTAAAATCCGAATTCCAACATTTGATTCCGGAAGCTATTTTAGAAGCTAAAAAGCATCTTGGCAAACCCTATGATTCGGCTTTTGATTTTGACAATGAGGCGTACTACTGTTCTGAATTGATCCACTTTGCCTTCAAAGCCGCAAATGGAGGTTCGGATCTTTTCCAACCCAAGCCCATGACCTACAATGATCCTGACACAGGTGAATTATTTCCAATTTGGGAAACTTACTTTTTGGAATTGGGAATTCCCGTTCCTGAAGGAAAACCAGGTTTGAATCCAGGCGGAATGTCCTTGGAACCTGTTTTGGAGATGATGGAAATTTCCCGGAATTGAATTATTTTAATGGATATACACTTCTTTGCCAGTGACCCTATATGCTTCTTGAGTCGTGACGGAAGACCGAAGCCGGAAGACCGATGTATTGGGTAATTATGTCCGATGGCAAGAATTTAAATTGACAACCAATCTATTGGCATCATAGTGTAAATACCTAATTTTTTTTAAACCTATTTATCATTCAAAACCATGACTGAACTGCTCAAAAAACTCAATCACAAAGAAGGCATGAAAATCTTTGTAGCCAATTTTCCGGAGGAGTTCATCTCTGTTGTGGAGAATTGGGTGGAAAAGGAAGTTGCCATAGTTGAAACTCCCCAAGAGGCTAATTTTTTTCTGCTTTTTGTTCAGACAGAAAATGAAATCTCTGCCAATTTGGAGGCTGTCAAAAATTTCGTTCAGAAAGATGAAATGCTTTGGATGGCCTATCCAAAAGGGAGTTCCAAGAAATACAAAGCTTTAATCAACCGGGATTCTGGCTGGAATACTTTGGGAGCAAATGGTTTTGAGCCTGTACGGCAAGTTGCCATCGATGAGAACTGGTCTGCGTTGCGCTTCCGAAAAGTGGAATTTATCAAGGTGATGACTAGGAAGAATAGGTTGAGTTGATTGGTCTCGATGGGTTTAAGTTGCGAAATTTTTTACTCCTTCGCCATCTCCAGCGCCTTCGTAGTAGTGAAATACTTCACAATCATATTGGGAACTTCCCATTCCGGCATTTTTCCTGATTCATAATATTCCAAAAACTTCTCTGTGACTTGCCCAAAATGCGCTTCATGCCCGATATGGTAGCTGTCAGGAATGAGAATCAGGTATTCTCCGTTTTCTTGTTTTTGAAGTCCAAGCCCGGGGTATTTGGTCTGAAGGGTGGAGGCTATCGCATTTTCGAGTACTTGGTCTTGACCTTGTAAGAGTGCCACATACAAAGTCGGTTTGAAGTTTTCCTCTTTTCCCTGTCGGATAATGAGGTTTGCTTTGGTGCCGCGCATCATACTGTAATGCGTATCTCCGGTACCTTCCGGTGCCTCAAAATTCCAGATCACGCTGACTTTGGCATGTTTCCCTTTCAGCGTGTAATTCATTTCTCCATTACAAAAGACTTCAAGGTTTCCATTTTTCAGGTTCTTTTTTAAGAACTCAGGAAACTCGGCTTTGCCTGTTACTTTACTGAATTCATCCAAAGTTAGAGAAGTGGGCCATCTTTTGGCAGTCAGCATCTGCACATCGGTGGTATCCAAGATGACTTCTGGAAAAGCCTCCCATTGGATCAGATCCACCAAATGGGTTGTCACATCGACTATGCCTTCTCCTTCTTTGCTCACATCAAAAAACCAATCTGGACGGACCAAAGGATTGCCTGAAACATACTTGAAAAAGTGGTGAACGCTTTCTTTGGTAATGGCAGGATTGTCCAAGCTACCGTTTTCCAATTCTCCAAAAACAGCTGACAACATCGAGAGTTCCCGTTGAAGTAGAGAAGCGATCTCAAATCGCTCCGTCATGATGTCATACAGGAGGAGATTTTTTTCTGAAGCTGCCTCAAATGCTTTGACCAATTTCTTAAAACCTTCCTGATTGATGACGAGAGGCTTGTCCGCATAGACATGGATTCCATTGGCAAAGGCAGCGCTGATATAGTCGATTTTTTGGTCATTCTTTCCGGCGACAACCATCACGTTGCCCGTCTTTTTGGAAATCATTTTTGCCAAATAATCATCCCCTTTTTCCACTTCTATGTTCCATGCTGTCGGGGATTCTTCACGTGAGTTGTAGCCTGCGATCCTCTTGATGTAATCGTCCAATTCTGCCCCTTCAGGTGCAAAAACATAAACCGTCGAATCAACCTGTGGGTACATGGTCTTGTGGATCAGCCCTGCATGGAAATGCCCTGGGTCAAGACTCATGATGGTTACTTTGCCTTTATCCGAAAGTTCCATTTTTTCATTATTTGGAGCACTGCAGTATTGGAAGAAAATCAAAAAAGCCAAGAATGGAATAGTGAGAAAACGCTTTTTCATCTGATTAGACTTTAATGTGATCTGTTCCATAAGGTAAACGTTGTGGCCTGCTTAAGTGGGAGTTTGCCTCATCGTCATTGACAAAGCGCTCTGCTTTTGGATCCCATTCGAGTTTCCTTCCCACTTTCATGGCCACATGGCTGACCAAGCAAACAGAACAGGCACGGTGACCGATCTCAGCGGGGGAGAGCGGTTGCGCCCCGGATTGGATGCAATCGAGCCAATTGCCGTGGTGTTCTTCGCTTTTGTATAAGTGTATTTCTCCCGCTCCGATTTCGGATTGAAGGATTTTTGGATCTGATGCATCCAGAGCTTTGGCATTGTTGCCTTGGGCGACTGGGTCACTTGCCGATGCGGTATAATCACCTCTCGAAACCCAAATCCATCCCTCAGTACCTTCATATCGGATTCCATTGGGATAGCCGCCGCTCGTGAGCATTGTGATGCCGTTGTCATATTCTGCTTTGACCATAAAGTCGCCGTGTACATTCCAAAGTCCCGAGCGTGGAAACTCAGCAACAGCTTCGATAAATCTCGGTCCTGTCAGTTCAGTGTCCATTCCCCAAGCCGCTGAATCAAAGTGATGCTGTCCCCAACCTGTAATCATTCCTGCACCGTAATTTTCAAGGCGGAGCCATCCTGGACGGCTATAGTCATGCTGAGGGTGAACGCCGATTTCGGTGTAGGGTACTTCCGGCGTAGACCCAAGCCACATGTCAAAATTCAGGTTTGTCGGGATCGGCATTGCAGGAGCTTCGGGTCCTGCTGGATCACCGGGCAAGCCAATCCTGACAGTGTGTAGTTTTCCGATCCTGCCATTTCTGACCAGTTCAGCAGCTCGCCTGAACTGAAAACTGGAGCGCTGCTGTGTCCCGAGTTGCAGGATTACTTTGGTTTTATTGATGGTTTCTACGAGTTGCCGGCCTTCCTTGATGGTCAGGGAAGTTGGTTTTTGGAGATAAATATGCTTTCCAGCCAAAGCCGCTTCCATGGCAGGTTGGGAATGCCAATGATCCGGTGTGCTGATGATGACGGCATCAATGTCTTTGTCTTGGAGCATCTGATGGTAATCAGCGTATTGCTTCACGGCAAGATAGGGACTACCCATTTTTTTGGTGTAATATTGCTCGATCAGTTCTTTTCCTTCCCGCATCCGCTTGCTGTCCACATCCGAGACTGCCACTATCCTGGCCACATCATGTTGCCATGTCCCTGGGAGGTCATGCTCCCTTGCGATCCGGCCACATCCAATCTGACCTATATTAATCTTGTTACTTGGGGCATTTTTCCCAAAAACCGAAGAGGGGACGATGGTAGGGAATCCGATGATTGCTGAAGCCATGGCACTGTTTTTAATAAAGTTTCTTCTTTTCATGTAATAAATGTCTTTTCGGTTAATGGTCAGTTTTTTGAGAAGGCTTTCCAATATTCGTCCGCTTCTGCAGAAGTCATATTTCCGTCAAAGACGACCATTCTGTAATGGAGTGTATATTTTTTGCCCGGTTGGATTTCCCATGATTGATGACGGATGGGACAAAATTCGATGAAGACATTTTCTATACCTTCATTGGAATCTTCCGGCCATACCCGCATTGGTTCGGGGTGTGACCTGTTGGCAGGATGGCTGAGAAAAAGGATGCCGCTTTGGCCCGAAGGAGCTGAACTTTCACCCTGTACGATCAGCCATTTGGCAAAAGTCCCGTCTGCGGATTTTCTGTCATTTCCTTCGGAAGTCAAAATGGTACTGTTGGTGTGGTCCCACTTTTCGGTCGCACGAAAACCAATTCCTCCACCGTATCGATAAGCTTCAAGCATGACACTGGATTTCAAGGGCGTGGAGATCGTCGTGGAATAATCTACAAGATACCTTTCCCCTTCTTTGTTCCAGACTCGGATGGAAAGGTCTTCCTCGAGCGCCAATTGCGGGCCTTTTGGAGCCAATAAATCCATGTGGTTTTGCCTGACCACCAATTCTGAAAATTTAGAATTTGTCTTTTTGGAAATGACTTTTTCAAAATCCACGCGGCCTTTTCCGTCTCCCAAATTCCAAAAATCAACTTCCCGTCCTTCTATGGTGGTTTTGGTCCAAGGTCCCCAAATCCCATAATGGTGGTAATGATCCGGAGGCTGTATTCTCGTAAGAACTTGCCCCGAAGGTGTAAAAATGGGATGGATAAATCCTGATTTGCTGAACTCAGGTTTGACACCGTTCGGTACATCTGCTTTTGTAGTCTGATAAGTCAAAAGGAGTTGATTGGCTGATTTGAATTCTATACCCTTTGAGGATTCTTTCAGGGTTATTGTTTGTGAAAAAACGATTCCCGTAGATAGCATCATGGCCAAGCAGATATATAAAATTCTTTTGAATATCATTGGTTTTTTAGGTAATTGGGTGTTGTAATTTATCAAATTCTATAAAAACTTCAACCTCCGTTTATACGATTTTCCTAATGAACAAAAAGATATTGCCTGCATTGCTTCTTTTACTTCAGTTTTCTTGGGTTCAGGGACAAGATCTTCCTGAAGTAAAGCTTGACCAAATATGGAAAGAAAAGATTCATGGACTTGCTCCCGATAAAGCAACTTTTGCCTTTTCTGATAAGAAAAACATCCTTGTGTTCTCCCTTCATACAGGATTTGAACATTGGGTGATTCCGCATACGGAACAAATGATCAGGATAATTTCTGAAAAAAGTGGTGCTTTCGAGGTCACAGGAAGCAAGGATATCAGCATGTTTGAATCAAAAAACCTTGCTAAATATGACGCTGTCGTACTCAACAACACCTGCTCGAAAGGAGATCACCGCAACCTTTTTTGGGACAAACTCCGTGCAGAATCCAATGCAGACAGTGCGGTATTGATGAAGAAGGCGCTTCAATTGGAAAAGAATTTATTGAAATATGTAGAGAAAGGTGGAGGCTTATTATTGGTACATGGGGCTATAGTCACCCAAAACAATTCTAGGGCATTTAGCAGGTTGGTCGGGGCGAGTTTTGATTACCATCCGCCGCAGCAAGCCATTCAGATACGGTTGGCCGACCCCAAGCATCCTTTGGTGCAGGTATTTCCAGCCACAGGTTTCAACCATGTCGATGAACCATATTTTTACAAAAATGCCTATGCAGATTTGGATTTCAAGCCTTTGCTGTACTTCAACAATGCAGAAATTAGCGATCAGAAAAACCCATTGACCGAAGGAAAAACTTACGTGGCTTGGATCAGGACGCAGGGCAAAGGAAAAGTGATGTATTGCTCGCCTTCCCACAATGCGCAGAGTTTTGAAAATCCGGATTTGCTCAGGTTCTATTTGAACGGGCTGCAATATGTCGTCGGAGATGTGGAATGTGACGAGACGCCGATAGGGAAAAAGCTTTGAGGAATTGGTTCAACTCCTTCAGAGTTGTCACAGGTACTTTTATTTGGTTGGTCCACGGGTTTCACCCGCGGTTATTATTGTTGAAGCCTTTCCAAGGCTTCTTTGGGTTTCAGTGATTTTGCAAAAATTCACCTATTTGACTGGGTCTGGATTCAACTATTTCAGAGTTGTCACAGGTACTTTTATTTGGTTGGTCCACGGTTTTCACCCGCGGTTATTATTGTTGAAGCCTTTCCAAGGCTTCTTTGGGATTCACCTGTGGATATTGTCGTAGAAGCACTTCTAAGACTGATTGGTATTTTTGTCAGGGCAAGTACGGAGTACTTGAAAAATAATAACCCCCAATGTAATTGGGGGGCAGAGATATGTAAGGGTACTGTCAACTCTGAAGGAGTTGAACATCTTCTATTTGAAAAGATACTCCTCTTTAAACTCAATTTCATGTTCGATCAATAGCCTCTTATATTCATCATAAAAGGATTCTTTTTTATGGTGTTCTTTTTGATTTTTGATGTATTCAACAAGATTTGGTTTTTCTTTATTAGAGCAGGTAAATGCACCATAACCTAGTGCCCAACCATCCCATTTCGGGAAATCGGGATTTTCCTTCATCCAATTACCACTTGCAATTTTGATATCCTTGATGAAGTCTGCTAAACCATGACTTGGGTGTAAATCAGTCAAAATATGAATGTGGTCTCCGATTCCATTTATTTGGTACAGCGTGCAGTTTTTATTGCTGGTTATTCCCCGAATATATTTATAAAGATCAAGGCAATGAGTTTCAGGAATGGTAAATTCTCTTCGTTTTGTGCCAAAAACCAAATGATAAATGATCTGTTTGTAACTGCTCATATTTTAAAAAGGGTGTTATAAATTGAAATTAGTTAAAAATTATAAATAATTCAACTCCTTCAGAGTTGGCGGGTTCATTACGGTTTGCTCATCCACGGGTTTCACCCGCGGTTATTATTGTTGAAGCCTTTCCAAGGCTTCTTTGGGATTCAGTGATTTTGCAAAAACCCACCTACTTGACTGGGTCTGGATTCAACTATTTCAGAGTTGTCGCAGACACTTTAATTTGGTTGGTCCACGGGTTTCACCCGCGGTTATTATTGTTGAAGCCTTTCCAAGGCTTCTTTGGGATTCAGTGATTTTGCAAAAACCCACCTACTTGACTGGGTCTGGATTCAACTATTTCAGAGTTGTCGCAGACACTTTAATTTGGTTGGTCCACGGGTTTCACCCGCGGTTATTATTGTTGAAGCCTTTCCAAGGCTTCTTTAGGATTCAGTGATTTTGCAAAAACCCACCTACTTGACTGGGTCTGGATTCAACTATTTCAGAGTTGTGGCAGACACTTTAATTTGGTTGGTCCACGGGTTTCATCCGCGGTTATTATTGTTGAAGCCTTTCCAAGGCTTCTTTGGGTTTCAGTGATTTTGCAAAAACCCACCTACTTGACTGGGTCTGGATTCAACTATTTCAGAGTTGTCGCAGACACTTTAATTTGGTTGGTCCACGGGTTTCACCCGCGGTTATTATTGTTGAAGCCTTTCCAAGGCTTCTTTGGGATTCAGTGATTTTGCAAAAACCCACCTACTTGACTGGGTCTGGATTCAACTATTTCAGAGTTGTCGCAGACACTTTAATTTGGTTGGTCCACGGGTTTCACCCGCGGTTATTATTGTTGAAGCCTTTCCAAGGCTTCTTTAGGATTCAGTGATTTTGCAAAAACCCACCTACTTGACTGGGTCTGGATTCAACTATTTCAGAGTTGTCACAGGTACTTTTATTTGGTTGGTCCACGGGTTTTACCCGCGGTTATTATTGTTGAAGCCTTTCCAAGGCTTCTTTGGGTTTCACCTGTGGATATTGTCGTAGAAGCACTTCTAAGACTGATTGGTATTTTTCTCAGGGCAAGTACGGAGTACTTGAAAAATAATAACCCCCAATGTAATTGGGGGCTTTTTGCTAATCTGAAGAAACAACAACTCTGAAGGAGTTGAACTTGGCACTCATTTAAGCCTTAAAAGGCAGCTGATAGATTCTTTCTCCTGTCAGCTTGTACATCGCATTGCACAAAGCCGGGATGTAAGGAGGTACCGGAGGCTCGCCGACACCGGTTGGTTTTTCCATACTCTCTATAATGTGGACATGGATTTTCTTGGGCGATTGGGGCATCCGGATGATCTGATAGCCATCAAAGTTTTTTTGCTGTGGGATTCCATTTTCGAAAGTGATGGCTGAAGTGGTCGCCAAACTTGTCGCAAACTGTGCCCCGCCTTCAAACTGTGAACGGATTCTATCTGTATTGACTCCGATGCCACAATCCACTGCATAGAATACTTCAGGGATGGAGATTTTGCCCGAACTGTCTTTTTCCACTACCACTATGCAAGCAACATAGGTCAGGAAGCTTTTGTGGGCTGCAAAGCCAACCGCTTTTCCCTCTGCCAGCTTTTGGTCCCAATTTGCTTCTTTGGCAACCCTTTCAATCACTTTTTTCATCCTTCCTGTATTCCAAGGGAAAGTTTCTATCGGTTCGCCATAGTTTTCATATTTCCCGTCTGTTTCCGGTTTGAATTCAATGTTGCGGTCCTCACCGAGCATCTGAAGTGCGTGCTTTACAGGATCGATACCTCGGGCTTCAGCGATTTCATCCATCATACATCCAATAGCAAAAGCATGGTGGATATTGCTCACTGACCTCAGCCATCCGATTCTGGTATGGGCTGTTGATTCGTGTGTTTCAATTTTAATATTTGGCACATCATAAGGAAAATCCGTACAGCCCAAACCCAATTCACCATCAGAGGGATGAAGTTCGGTGGTACTGCCTGTTGCTCCGATAGCGGGAAAAACAGTATGGTGGTTCCACCCGGTGAATTTCCCGTCTTTGTCAATCGTCGCTTTGATCCTTTGGGCACTATGTGAGTGGAAAAAGTCAAAATGGAGGTCGTCCTCCCTTGTCCACTGAACCCTGACAGGTGACTTGGCGGCCTTGGAAAGGATAGCTGCTTCCACCACAAAATCAGGCTTGGATTTTCTTCCAAATCCTCCTCCGAGAAGTGTGACATTCATCTTTACCTTATCCAGATCAAGTTCCAAAGCTGTTGCAACTGCCTGTCTTGCCCATTGGGGATGCTGGGTAGGTGCCCAGATTTCACAGATGCCATCTCCCTGATAATGTGCGATGGCAGCCGGTGGCTCAATGGTAGCATGTGCATAAAAAGGAGCCAGATAAGTTCTTTCCAAAACCTTTTCTGCAGTCCTTTGCGCTGTCGAAAAGTTGCCTCTTTCCCTTCTGACTTTTCCGTCCTTGGCAGTACTTTGAAGCATTTCTTCCAATTGTTTGGCAGAATTGTAAGTTTGGTTTGGTCCCAAGTCCCATTCTATTTCCAACGCTTCCCTGCCTTTCATCGCGGCCCATGTATTGTCGGCAATGACGGCTACACCCTCCAAGGCTTTGTCCAATCCCGGAGGAATTCCCGCGCCTTCGATCTTGACTACCCTATTTACTCCCGGCACTGCCAAAGCTTTGGCATCATTGAAAGAAATGACTTTGGCGCCGATGACTGGACTTCTCCGAACCACCGCTACCTGCATTCCTGGCAAATCCACGTCAGCACCAAAAACCGCCTTACCTGTCGTGATATCTCTGGCATCATAGATGGTGACATCTTTGCCGATCAGTTTATAGCTTGAAAATTCCTTCAAAGTGATACTTGCAGGATCTGGCAAAGGCATGTCTTTGACCTCAGCTACCAAATCCCCAAAGTCGATTTTCTTTCCTGAGGAATGGATTACCCGGGAGTTTTCTGTATGACACTCCTCGGGACTTACTTCCCATTTTTTGGCTGCGGCGGCGATAAGCATGTGTCTTGCCGTCGCTCCGGTTTTTCGCATGGGTTCATAAAACATCCTGACAGAAAATGAGCCGTCGGTGTTTTGGTTTCCATATTTTTCTTCATCGCCTTCGGCCTGTACGATTTTCACCTTAGACCAATCCGCTCCCAATTCGTCGGCCACGATCTGTGGTAAGGAGGTTCTAATGCCCGTTCCCATTTCAGATCGGTGAGCAACGATGGTGACTTCATTGTCAGAAGTGATGCTGACAAATACATTGGGAGCAAAAGTGATGGTTTCACCTTTGGGTCCAGCGCATTGGAAATTGACTCCCAAAAGGAATCCTCCGGTAGCCAGAGAACTAAGTTTCAAGAAATCCCTGCGTGAAGGAACAAAGACTTCGCTCTTGTCTTCAGCTTTTTTGTTTTTTAAAAATGGGAAGTTCGGCATCATATATTTTGATGTTTTGGGTTCAGGATTAAAGTGCTTTGGATGCGGTGAGAATGGCTTCTTTGATGCGGTTATAGGTACCGCAGCGACAGAGGTTTCCTGCCATGGATTCTTCGATCTCAGCATCTGACGGATTTGGACTTTTCTTAAGTAAAGCAGCCGCACTCATGATCTGACCTGTTTGACAATAACCGCATTGGGGAACCACGTGCTCCACCCAAGCGTCCTGAAGTGGGTGCTGGCCTTCCTTATCCAGACCCTCTATGGTGGTGACTTTTCTGCTTCCAACAGTAGAGATGGGAGTACTGCAGGACCTGATGGCTTCATCGTCCAAATGAACCGTGCAGGCACCACAAAGCGCTTGCCCACAGCCGAATTTGGTCCCTTTCATCGAGAGCAAATCCCTTAAAACCCAAAGCAGTGGCATGTCCGGATCTGCGGTCACTTCCTGCTTTTTTCCGTTGACAGATATTGTGAATTTTTCCATAGTGGTATGTTATGTTTTTTTGTTGGTTAACTGAAATCAGGCCTGTAACGTAATTCTCTTATTTAAAATTGACAGAAGACGGAAGATGGAAGTATTCTGCTCTTTTTCTTCAATCCATGTATTTATAATTTCAGCCGTAGTTTTTGGGTTTAGAATATTATAATTGGAAGGTTAAGCACCTATGAGGTTCCATTTTTCCCTGTATGGCCTGAAGAGCAATTCATTGGCATCGTCATCTTTTACGAACAGTTCTTTCTTCGCATCCCATTTCAAAGATTTTTCCTGTTGGTAGGAAATCAGTGCCAAATGCATCGGTAAAGTCATCCCTCTTGCATATTCAAGATTGGATTCAGGTTGCTGACGGGATTTAACAGCATCGAGAAAATTCTGTTGGTGTCCCGGAGACCTTGGGATGGACTTGGCGATTTCGGGAATGTCAGTCAAAGTTTGTCCATTCATGTGGATGGCCATCGTGCTGTAATCACAGATCAGGTTTCCTTTTGTACCTTCGAAATAAGAACCTATTCCCATTTTGTCGGCACCTTGTACCGGTGGAGGCGTGGAGGTCCAATGGATTTTGAGTTTTTTGAATTTGAAATCCACGTCTATCCATTTTGGGGTATCGCCTACACCTTCCGATTTTTCTCCTTTGGCCGAAATGGATTTTAGTCCGCTTGGCGCAATGGACATCCATACCACATCTGCGATATGGCACCAAAAGTCCTGAAACACACCTCCGGAATATTCCATAAAATAGCGGTAGGTGAAATGACATTTTTCAGGGGCATATTCTGAATAGGGGGCGGGCCCTAGCCACATGTCCCAATTGAGGTTTGGTGGAGGGGTTTGGTAGTTGAGCTTTTCGATGATCGGGGGTTCTCCGGTTTTCCAAAGCCTGACAGTTTTGATTTTCCCCAACTCCCCGGATTGGATGATCTCGGCCACTCGGTGGTAATTGTCTCCGGCATGGATCTGGGTGCCCAATTGGAAAACCCTGTTGTTTGACTTTTGCGCAGCCAACATCAACTGTCCCTCCCTTAGCGAGTAGGAAAGTGGCTTTTCTCCATAGACATCTTTGCCTGCCTGAAATGCCAAAATGGCGATCTGTGCGTGCCAATGGTCCGGTGTGGCGATGGTGACAGCGTCGATATCCTGCCTTTCCAGGACTTTTCTGAAGTCAGTATAAATCTGGGCTTTGGTATCTGGATGGATTTTTTTGAGTTGGGATAAAGCTTCCCTTGCGTGCTCTTCGTCGACGTCACAGAGGGCGACTATCTCTGCTTCGGGTAAGTTGGCAAACCAATTCATATGTGCCAAACCCATTCCGCCGAGGCCGATGTGGGCTATCCTGACCCTGTCGGAGGCGGCGGCTTTGAGGCCTTCGAAAGGTAAAAATTGTAGTCCCAAGGCCGTAAGGACAGAGTAGCGAACAAAATCCCGCCTATTGATATGTTGACTCATAAGATTGGTTTATTGGGTTGGTGGCTGATTTAATGGAACTTCATTTACATTTTTGTTCTCAATTTAAAAAAAATACGTGTGTGATTTTAATCTCCTTCCTAAAGATTGACTTTTGTTTATATTTATTGGATAATAGAAATATAAGCGGGGAACAGATGCTATAAGTGGCTGATAACCAAATTTGAAAATCAAAGTTGTACAGGTATGGTAAAGAGGTTTTTTGTTTGGCAGATTGGCATTTTCGATTTATTGGATGAACATTGGGAAAGCGATTCCGTGTCAAAGTGGATCAGTAATATAGTTGTTCTATTTTTTGTCGGAGGTTTGCTCATGGGACTGCTATCCTACCTTAATATTTTCCATTTTGGGGACAAATTTACTTCCTTCTATGCCATCGAATTGGCTTTTAATGTGCTTTTGATATTTGAAGTATTGGGATTGATTTTTCTGATTCCAAAGTCTGTTGCGGATTCTGTCGGAAAGCAATTTGAAATTATTTCCCTGCTCTTGCTACGGGATGCTTTCAAGGAGTTTGGCCATTATTTGGGAGATATGACTTGGGAGGTCGATTTTTTGATGGAACTGCTTCCTATTGTCTCCGATGCCTTTGGTGCGGTCCTGATTTTTTTGATCACGGGGCTTTTTTACAGGGCACAAAAGCATATCCGCATCACCAAAACTTATGAGGAACAAAAGGGATTTGTGTCTATCAAAAAACTCATGTCCATTTACCTGACAGTTTCGTTTATACTGTTGGGGATTTATGACATTTTCACAGCCTATCAGACCCATGAGTTTATTTATAGTATCAAGTTGTTTTATACATTGCTGATATTTACAGATGTGTTTATTCTGTTGTTTTCTCTTCGGTATACTACCAAATACTATAACCTTTTCAGATATTCTTCCTTTGCTTTGGCAACGATATTCCTGAGGCTGACCTTGTCTGCCCCTGCCTATTACAATGTATTGTTGGCGGTGATTGCCGGCCTGATGGTTTTGGGAGTTACTTATATCTACAACAAGCTTTTGGTAAAACAAGTGGTTGAAGGGAAAGAATGAGATGTGATGTGGGTATCCGCTTATTTGCCAGAAACACTATATTTTTCTTCAAGCGGGACGGAAGACCGAAGTCGGAAGACGGATGTAGCGGGCTATTAATTCCCAGACCAGAATTAGAATAGATATCATATTTCTAGGCATCATTACTTTCATAAATGGGGAAATGGGAAGAGGAATTAAAAATAAGTCCCTGATTTATAGGAATAATTAAGTTGCAGTTGATATTATTCCAATTTTTTTGATGAGGCAGTTTGGAAAAAATGGCTTAACCTGCTAATATTGCATCACCTTAGATCAAAGGGTCTGATAAAACCAATAAAATTCCTCCTTAGCTCAGTTGGTTGAGTCCCGTATGTACGGGATTAATCATGGGGTCAAAAGAGATAAAACCAATAAAATTCCTCCTTAGCTCAGTTGGTTGAGTCCCGTATGTACGGGATTAATCATGGGGTCAAAAGAGATAAAACCAATAAAATTCCTCCTTAGCTCAGTTGGTTGAGTCCCGTATGTACGGGATTAATCATGGGGTCAAAAGAGATAAAACCAATAAAATTCCTCCTTAGCTCAGTTGGTTGAGTCCCGTATGTACGGGATTAATCATGGGGTCAAAAGAGATAAAACCAATAAAATTCCTCCTTAGCTCAGTTGGTTGAGTCCCGTATGTACGGGATTAATCATGGGGTCAAAAGAGATAAAACCAATAAAATTCCTCCTTAGCTCAGTTGGTTAGAGCACATGACTGTTAATCATGGGGTCCTAGGTTCAAGCCCTAGAGGGGGAGCAAAAAGCCTCAAATCGAAAGATTTGAGGCTTTTTTTTATTGATATTACTTAGCTCAGTTGGTTAGAGTCCCGCACGTGCGGGATTAATCATGTCCCGTACGTACGGGATAAGTTCAAGTCCCGCACGTGCGGGAGGAGCAAAGGCCTTGCAGAAATGGGTCATGTACTGAAATAGGTTGACACAATTTAATTCAAAATTGTAAACCTATACACGGACAAAATGCGTGAATCAGA
>NZ_JAKZAM010000028.1 GCF_022538055.1 Cognataquiflexum nitidum
CGCCTACCTAAATACAACACCAAATCATTGACACTAATTGTCAAATTTTGTTACGTGCACTTATACGGATACACATAAAATTAATTGTACAATTGAAATTTCAGTCTAAGGTTATGCGGGCAATTTCACTATTTGATGTTCCCGTCAGCCGCCGAGTAGGGGTTATTCCAAATTCAGATTTGTAGGGATTCAAATTCAGCACTTTAACTTTAATCACTACTTCTCTAGGTTTTTTTCCTTTTCATTAATTTAATCCCCAAAAATTAAACCCAATTCTTTGATATTCAATGGTTTCAAACTATATTGAATTTGCCAATCTCATAAGTTTAACAAATTTATTTTATTATGATTTTCAGTCTGATTTTTTGTTTTTTGAAACTCTTGCAGCCTGTGGATGAACGACCCGTAACCTATATTATTCGTGATTCGGAATTAGATAAAGAGTTTAATATTTTGAATATTATGCTGTATGGCACGGTTTACTATTTCAAAGAGATCGAGCCCACATCCGCGGCAGAGGCGTATGAAAAGTTTTTTGCGGGTGAATTCGTCCGTATACCCCAAAGGGCACGGTTCAACAAAGGTTTTCAGGAATTTGATTATTGGTTTGCAACTGATATAGAGAATATGACCAATAGGGAGCATCAAATAACATATGATGCTTACTATGGTTCTTTTTATAGAATCGATTATTATGAGTTTGATGCGCATGGGAATCTCTTAACAACTGATGCGGCCGGATACTCTGTTCCTGGAAATAAGAGAAAACTTAACCACAGAAATCATAGTTTTGAAGTTGTCTTACCTCCTAGATCCAAGAAAACGCTTTTTATAAGGGCGAATTTTATGGGTGGAAAAACGAGTTCAGCATTCTACAGTGGTGAATATCAATCGGTGTTGAGAGATTCTGGATGGAGGGCATTTTTAGTTGGTTTGATTTCCGGAAGATTGTATGCAATCGCGGTGTTAGGGCTTCTGGTTTTTTTGTTTTTCAGGCAAAAGGTTTACCTGTTTCTTTCCCTTTATATTGGATTTGGTATATTGATTTTTTTGGACGCAGACCAAAGCATTTTGGATGTTTTGGACAATGCAACATATATAAAGATGGGTCCTTGGTTTGCGCCAATTTCGAGTTTATTGTTCTCGACTTTTGCCCTTTTGTTTACGCATGAGCTTTTTCGAATCAATGTGAAAGAACAGACCCTAACTCTTTGGATTCCACGATTTGGGATGTTTCAACTTGCTTATGTGGGCATTTGCCTGCTGCTGTTTTTTAACTTTCTTGAGCCTAAGGAAATGCCGATTTTCTACACTATTTCTCAATATCTGGGAATTATCAATTTGGTTTTGTGCTTGGCAATTTGCTTTGTTTATTTCAGGGAAAATAAGGCGTTGGCAGGTTTCGCATTGATCGCAAATCTACTTCTAGCTTTTGGAGGGATTGTTTATTTCGCTACTAGCTTAGGATCTACGCGATTTTTGCCGTTTGATTTTGGTTTTATAACGTATGGTTTGACGTTCAACGTCCTTATCATCATCATTGGCTTAGTGTACCAATTTCTTGTTTCGCAGGAAACAAAAATCCGCCTCCTTACCGAACAAAACCAAATTGAGCAACAGATGGTCAAAATGACCATCGAAGCCCAAGACAAAGAGCGGCAGCGCATCGCCAAGGACCTGCACGATGACTTGGGTTCCAACCTTGCGATGATCAAACTCCGCATGGAGCTTTTGATGGAAAACCAAACCAAGCCGAATCACAGTAACCAGAATCTGGAAGAAATCCATCAACTGCTCGACGGGGCCTGCAGGGACCTGCGCTATATTTCCCACGAGCTGATGCCCGCTGACCTCTCGACCAAGGTCATGCGAACCATGGTTGAAGAACTCGTGGAAAAGCTCTCCGTCCAGAAAAGAGTCGCCATCCGCGCCCAAATGGAAGAAATTCCCGTCCTTTCCATAGATACCAAGGTGAATCTATTCCGAATCATCAAGGAACTGATGAACAATGTCCTCAAACATGCGCAGGCCACCGAGGCTAGTATCCATCTCTTCAAGCTTCCCGATTCCGACACGATCACCTTGGAAATCAGCGATAACGGCAAAGGCATGCCCAAGGAAGTACTGGAAGGGAAGTCCAAAGGCATGGGACTGAAAAATCTTAAAAATCGGGTGGACTATTTAAATGGAAAACTGAAAATCCAAAGCAGTGGCTTGGGAACATTGATAAAAGTAGAAATACCCTTGGAATCCAATCAATTGGCTTATGAAGAAAACGATACTGATCGCAGATGACCATGACCTCTTTGCAGGTGGTTTGAAACTTATTTTGGAGACCATGCCCGCTTTTGAAATGATTGGCAAGGTCTCCAATGGAAAAGAACTGATAGATTTTTTGGAAAACCATGACCAGGTTGATTTGCTGGCTCTGGATTTAAGTATGCCTTTGATGGATGGCATGCAGGCTTTGCCTTTTTTACAACGGAACTTTCCTTCTTTGAATGTTTTGGTCGTCACAGGTCAACATACAACTGCCACCATGGAATTGTGCAGGAACTTGGGTGCTAAGGGATTTGTGGGCAAAGATGCCAGTCTTGCCATTTTTAAGGAAGCCCTGCAAGAAGTTTCAGAAGGGAGGGGATATTTTCAACCTGTTCGTACCGGTATGGAAAACAGGGTTTATACTATTGATGATACTTTTGAAAAGCTCAGAGAGACCTACCAATTGTCCTTCAGAGAAATGGAGATCATCCAAATGATTCTACATCAACAGGAAACCAACGCCATAGCCCAAAAACTCCATCTTAGTCCCTTGACTGTAAAAACCCATCGCAAAAATATTTTTAAAAAGCTTAAAATCAACAATGTAGTGGGGCTTATGAATTTGCTGAATGAGATGAAGGGGTGAGGATTACTTCTTTTATTCTTTTGAATATGAAAATGATCTGATGGTCAAAAATAGTTGGTAAAATCCCTTTTAACGGTCTGAATTTAAATTGATTAAGAATACTTTATTGAACTGGGTTCAATAGGCAGATTAGCTGTTTTTGAAAATTTTTCTGTCACCAATTTTACGGATTTTGATCCTAAACAGGAGCTACTTTAGGCATAGCCCGTTTGCTCTTTTTTCAGAAGAAAAAGAAGTTCATGAAAAGCGTCCTTTGTGGCAGACAGGTTCCTTTTTTCCCAACTTTTCATCCCAATTTCAATTAGCTTATAGGCCTCTTCAGGCATTCTTTGCTGACTGGAATCCAAGAAACTTTTGCTGTATTCCACGGCTTTTTCCCAATTCTCCTCTTCCACGGCCATCCCCATCAAAGGTCCTTTGTAAAGAAATTCTATGGGATTGGATCCTGGAAATTGCCTATATGCTTCGATGGCAGATCTTAAAAATTGATCAGCTTTCTCCCGATTACCCAACTTCCAATATGCCCATCCTAAAATGCTATCGGAAGCACCGATATAGTAATGGCTATTGACTGATTTTGCCAGATTCAAAGAGGCTTCTGCAAAAGCAAGGGTTTTTGACAAATCTCCTTTTTTCCGCATGGCGAGTGCGATATAGGTTTTGCTAATAAGGAGAGAATCCATATCCCCCACATGCTCGATATATTTGAAGCTTTCCAGAAAAATCTCTTCTGCCAAATCATGTTCATTTCTCCACATTCGGGCAAATCCGGATTTAGCCAATGCCCTTCCAATCAAGGCTTTATTACCTATTTGCTTTGCCGTATCCAATTGCAGATTCAGCCTGTCAATCATAAAATCAGGAAGTTGGAAATACCTAAAGCGCCTAAGGTCTGAAAGGAAAAGTGTTCCGTACAAGCGATTTTTTTGGACAAGATTCCCAAATTTTTCAATGATGGGATTTACCCGATTAATGGTTTCATCCAGTTCAGGTACTTTATTTCCAAAATAATAAGCCCAAGCCAAATCCAATTGAAGGTCGATCCATTCTTCTATCCACATTTGGCCATTTGCTTCGCTGAATTCGCCTAAAAGCTGCTCTGAATCCTGATAATTTTCGATCATTTTTGGAAAATTTCGTGCCGCATTGAATGCCAGTCCCTTTTTCCGGATAATCTGCGCTTTTTTGAAAATTTCTTTTGGATCGAGATTGGCAAGTGCTTGGTCCAATGACTTAAGTGCCTCTGCTGTTTCTCCCAATAAGCTGTAAATCCCTCCAATTTTCTCTAAACAGTATTCCAATTCCTTAATTTGGATGCCGTCGTCCTTTTTTTTGATTTCCTCAACAGCTTTGAGGTAAAGATTCAGTGCCTCCCGGTTGGAATAGTTTTGTTCTGCTTTTTCGGCTGCTTTTTGGTAGTAATAGGAGGCTTTCGAAGGTTCCCCTCCCAGGGAAAAATGAAAAGCCAAGCTAGGTGCCAATTCATCGAGTTGCTCAGGGAAAATGTCTTCCATTGACTTAGCGGTCAGCAAATGAAGCGCCTTTCTTCTTGAAATCAATAAACTCTGGTAGGTCACGTCATGGGTAATGGCATGTTTAAAGATGTATTCTTCGCTTTCCCTGTTTCTGATAAGTGTTTTCTTTAGCAATTCATTTAAGGATTGGTCAATGTCAAACCTTGGAGTTTCCTGTTCTATAATCAGTTTTAATACCGAATCCTGAAATATCCTCCCAATCACAGAAGCATTCTGAAGTGTATGTTTGCTGGTAGCAGGCAAACGATCAATCCTTGCTGCAATCACTCCCTGTAGGGTATCCGGAACCTGCAGATCTTGGATTTTATCACTTACCGTAAACCTGCCGGAATCCAAAATCACCATTCCCGTTTCAATTAAGGAACGAAGCAACTCTTCCAAAAAGAAGGGGTTGCCTTCTGATTTCGAAAGAATCATTTCCAAGGTTTTGGAGGGTAGGTTGTCTATTTTCAAAAGGTTTTCCAATAACTCGGCACTTTGCTCTGCTGATAGTGGACTGAGTTCTAATTTTTCGGGATTGAGCTCCAGTTGGGTAAGATTTTCAAACCACTCCAAGATATTTTCTTGCGTCCGACTCACTATCAAAAAGAAAATCGGGAGTTTTTTTGATCCTTGGAGGATGTGTTGAAGGAGTTGGATAGAGGAGGCATCCGCCCAATGAAGATCTTCCCAAACCAAAACCAAGGGACGGTCTTTAGCCAGTTGGGTTATCAATTGGGCAAAAGCTTCCCACATTCTGACTTGAATTGCAGAAGGCATGACGTCCTTAAAAATCTCCTCAAATTCCTGTTTCAATGGAAGTCCCCGAAGTCTGGATAAGTATGCCGTCCTTTGAGTTGATTGATTGAGAAATTTTTGCTCAAGAAAACTCTCCAAAATATCGGATACAATAGGAGGAGGAGTGTCTTTCTCTACTTTTAAGATATCATCCAAGAGAGAATTGACTATTTTATAACTTACTGATTCTGTGTGTGCAAAAGCGCGTCCTTCAAACCATTGGAAACGACCTGAGAATTTGGTGCGTAACTCTGAAACAAGCCTGCTTTTTCCCATTCCTGCTTCTCCGAATAGGAAAAAAACTCCGGCTTTTCCTTTGTCCAAATTTTCCAAGCCAACCTCAATTCTTCCCATATCCTTTTCCCGTCCAATGATGGGGGAGAAAAGTCCATCAAGGCCCCTTTCCCTTGTGATATACTTTTTGATTGCCTTTAGTAAATAAATTTGGACAGGTTGAGATTTTCCTTTGAGAGAAATGGGCGGCAAAATGTCAAATTCAAAGTAGGGAGCAGTGAGTTTGTAAGTGGTAGGACCAATAAAAATCTGTCCGGATTCGGAAGCACCCTCGAGTCTTGCTGCAAGGTTCACTGCGTCTCCCATGACAGAATATTGCTGTCGATACTCAGAACCTAAACCTCCTGCCACGACTACGCCTGTATTGATCCCAAAATGCATCCCCAAGCGAAGACCTTGGTCTTGATTGAATTGATTCAAGGCTTCCATCATATCTAAGGAAGCCCTTAAGGCCATTTCTGCATCGTTTTCCCGTGCTATAGGTGCTCCGAAAAGAGCCATGATTTCATCACCGATAAACTTGTCTATGGTGCCACCGTATCTCTCGATGATCGGAACCAATACATTGAAGCAGCCATTCATGATTTCTCTGACTCGTTCAGGATCCAATTTTTCAGAAAGGGCCGTAAAACCGGATAGGTCTGCAAACATGACCGTTACCAATTTTCGTTCGTCAAGGCTTTTTGGTTCCTGAGAAATATTTCTCAGCGTAGCGAGCTTTTGTTTCAGGGGTTCGAGGGCCAAATCCACAATGCTATCTCCCAAATGCTCTCGCTGGGCTTCAAGTGATTTAATGGCTTTTTCTACTTGCTGAATCTCGTTCACCCGATTTATTTTTTAGCCTTCGTGACAAAATGGATAGAAGAATTTATCAAAAAACTTAGGTAAAATTCATGATTTAGGATGGCAGAGCAAATTTGTGACTCAAAAATTCTTCAGGGTGAATCAGTTTAATGTCAAATTCCTCTGCGGTCTTTTTCATATCTCTGGGTAGCGCATCATTGTTAGCGACTGCATAGTTCAATGCCATGATATTGCCTGCTGCGGGATTAACCAAGGCTAGTATTTTGGACATCAATCGGATCACAAAAGGCGGAGTGGACTTTATTTTCAAAGGTTTTCCATAAAGCCTTTCGAATATTTTCTTGATATCTAAAGGAGAAAGTCCCTCAGGGCCGCCTATTTCAATAATCCGATTGATTGCTTTGGGATTAGAAATGGCGGCAATACAAAAGTCTGCCACATTCTCTACGCTTATAAATGCGTTTTTCCTGTCTCCCTTTCCAATGACGTTGAACGTTTCCTTCTGCTCGATATCATTTTTGATTCCTGCGAAAAAATCATTTGAAAATTTAAATGGTCTGTCAACGGTATTGACCTCAGCACCTCGAAGAGGGACGGTGGTTCCAAAGAAAGGAAAATATACCTCCATAAAAGCAGTAGGCTGTATAATAGTATAGGGCAAGCCGGATCGTTTGAGATGACTTTCTACCCGCCTTTTTGCCCGACTCAAGGGGACGGTATTTTCCAATTTTGGAAAAGGCAGGGCAGATACATAAATGAAATGTTTTATCCCGGCTGATCTTGCTGCATCAATTAATTTCATAGTTCCATTTTCATCTGTTTTTTCCAAATGATCCCCTTTCTGACTTGGTGTGGCGGTAGTCGCAGTAGTGACGATAATATCAATATCCCTCAATCCGGTTTCAAATGTTTTGGAATCCAACAAGTCCACTAATCGAAAATTTACATTTCGAAGCCTCTCTAAAGGTTTTGTATTTGATGTCCTTCGGTGGCCTGCAAAAATGGAATGAGCGGTTTTCTGTTCTGAAAGTTTTCGGACTATCGTAAATCCCAATTGACCGGTGGCTCCAACAATTAAAATATTCATAAAAAGAGTATTTAAGTATAGCTAAATTTACTTGAAAACCATTTTTGTAAAAATACCCCCAATGGGGTATTTTAGCCTCGCCATTTTAGTTGGATTCATATTTTTTTGAAAAGTTATTTAGTTAAAAATACCCCTTTAGCAGTATTTTTTTATCAGGTTCAAAATCAGAAATTTAAAATAGTGTTAAGATTTATAACTCATCTTTTTTGCTTAAACAACATTCAACATGGCAAAGATTTTAATTTCAGTCGGTGGGGTCGAAGGACATACCTTCCCAGTCCTTCCCATAGCCAAAGGTTTGGTTCAGTTGGGCCATCAAGTTCATTGGATTGGAAGCGGTAGTTTCCGGGAAGCCATCGAAAAAACCGGGTCTAAATTCTATCCCTTTCCTGAAGAATATGATCCACATTACCTAGGTATTCCGATCTATGAATTCCGTCCTGCTTTGGCAAAGAAAAAAGGAATGGACCAAATCAAAGAGTATTTAATGTGGTTTTTTGATGAGGTAGGGGAGTTTTTTGATACTTTTAATCACTTGATTAAAGAAGTCCAGCCTGACATTTTTATAGGAGATCCGGTTAATTTTTCCCCCTTATTTTTTGGAGAAATCCTTGGGAAACCAACCATCAACCTTCATGTTGTACCCCCACTAATACTCAGTCAGGACACGGCTCCATTTGGTTCGGGTTTGCTGCCGGGGAAGAGTCCCTTGATGCGGGTTAGAAACAGGTTATTAAATTACCTCGTTGACCGGGTGCTGTTCAAAGATTTGACAGCCTATGGGAATCAAGTCAGGCAAAGATTCAATCTCCCCACATACCAAGGCTTTTTTGGTGATTTCAACAAATTTGTTGATCGTGTTTTGATTTTTTCAGTACCGGGATTTGACTATGAGCGGTCCGATATGCCTGATAACCATCAGTTTATCGGTCCACCCTTGCCAAAGCCTGACCCAAATTGGGAGGAACCGGATTGGTGGGGAGATTTGAAAAAGGCCAAAAAAGTGGTGCTCGTGAATCAGGGCACCATTGCCAATGATATTCAAGACCTGATAATGCCCACCCTGATTGCCCTGAAAGACGAACCGGATACCTTGGTCGTGGCGGTTCCCATCAAGGAGGAAATCCCCAATCTTCCTTCCAATGCGCGTGTAGCACCTTTTATTCCTTTTGCCAACCTTCTGCCTCATGTGGACCTACTCGTTACCAATGGAGGCTACGGAGGTACTAACATGGCCTTGGGTTTTGGTATCCCGGTGGTGATAGGGGGAGCGACTGAGGATAAGATGGAGGTGGCACAACGGGTGACGGTCTCAGGAACAGGAATTGACATGAAAACCATGAAGCCCACTCCGCAAAAGCTGAAGGCCGCCATCCAAGAAGTGTTTACCAATCCCAAATACAAGCAAAACGCCCTGCGTCTTAAAAAGGAAATCGAATCCTACGACTCCATTGCTTTGGTGGATAAAGCGATTCAAGAGCTTTTGGAGAAGTATGAGGGAAAGAAAGAATTAATTGCTTGATCTTAAATCCAAATTCTTCTTCAACAAATCACCTTCACCTATGGCAAAGATCTTAATCCAAGTGGTACCAGTGGAAGGCCACATGTTCCCATCGCTTCCTTTGATGAAAGGATTGGTGGATTTGGGCCATGAAGTTCATTGGCTTGGCAGTCGGTTTTTTCAGCAAAAAATCGAGAAAACCGGCGCGATCTTTCACCCGATCCCAGAGAAAATGGACTACAAGCATGCCGGAAAAACCCTCTATGAATACCGACCCATTTTTGCCAATAAGAAGGGTTTGGACCAGATTAAAGAATATGTCAAATGGTTCTATGACGAGGTGGCGGAATTGCGGGAGCCATTTCATGCTTTGGTAGACGAGGTTGAGCCTGATGTTTTCATTGGAGATACGTCTACCTATTCTCCACTCTTTTTTGGTTTTAAACTAGGAAAATCAACGATAAGATTGGAAGTAATTCCTCCCTCGGTTACCAGCAGAGATACAGCTCCTTTTGGTTCGGGGCTGATGCCCGGAAGTAGTCCCCTCATGCGTCTCCGAAACCAGTTTTTAAATTACTTGGTGGATGGGATACTGTTTAAGGACGTTGCTGCTTATTGCAATAGGGTTTTGAAAGATTTTGGCCTTCCCATTTTTCCTAGACTTTTCAGGGATGGAATCAAGTCAATCGATAGGGTGCTCATTACTTCTGTGCCAGGTTTTGACTATGAGCGTTCGGACATGCCAGATAATCATCGATTTATCGGCCCTTATATTCCCAAGGAAGATCCCAACTGGCAAAAACCGGATTGGTGGGGAGATTTGAAAAAGGCCAAGAAAGTGGTACTTGTCAATCAAGGCACTGTCGCAAATAATATTCAGGATTTAATTATCCCCACGCTAATCGCTCTCAAAGATGAATCGGATACACTAGTGGTTGCCGTTCCGGTAAATGAGGAAATCCCAAATCTTCCAGCCAATGCCCGGGTAGCACCCTTTATCCCCTTCGGCAATCTCTTGCCGCATGTGGACCTTTTTGTCACCAATGGAGGCTACGGCGGAACCAATATCGCGCTTGGATATGGAATCCCTTTGGTGATCGGCGGAGCCACGGAAGATAAAATGGAAGTGGCGATGCGGGTGACAATCTCGGGAACAGGCATCAATATGAAAACCATGAAACCCAAACCCGAAAAACTAAAGGCCGCTATCCATGAAGTCTTCACTAATCCCAAATACAAGCAAAATGCCCTTCGCCTGAAAAACGAAATCGAATCCTATGATTCCGTGGCTTTGTTGGATAAGGCGATTAAAGAGCTTTTGGACAAGTACAATAAGAAAAATATAGTCCTTGTTTGATATCACTTAACACAACCGATTATGAAAAATGTATTGATTACCGGCTGCAGTACCGGACTGGGTTTTGAGACCGCAGCGCATCTGGCAAGAAACAGCTACAATGTAATAGCCACCATGAGGAATCCTTCGCGAAGCCCTGAACTCGGGGAATTGGCCAAAAAAGAAGGTTTGCCCATTACCATTCTGACCATGGATGTAGACCAGGACGAATCTGTCCGAAATGCCTTTCAGGAGGCTGTGGACCGATTTGGACCAATCGATGTATTGGTCAATAATGCGGGAATCGCCTCAGATTTTCCTTTGGAAGAAACTTCCATGGAGCTGTTCCAGCAGATTTTCCAGACCAATGTATTTGGGGCCGTGCGCTGCATGAAGGAGGTCATCACTCCGATGCGGAAGCGGGGAGAGGGATTGATCATCAATGTCTCCTCCATCGCCGGAAAAACCCAATCTCCAAGCATGGCAGCCTATGCCGCTACCAAGTCCGCCCTGAATACCATCAGCATGAGTTTGGCAGGTGAAGTCGGGCGGTTTGGAATACGGGTGGCGATCGTCGAACCGGGATTTATCGATACCCCCATCCTCAAAAAATACGATACGGCTCTCCAATCCATTTATCCCAACCGGGAGCAATTGACTGCCTTGGGGCAAGCTTCTGTGGCACTGACTAAAGCGCATCCCATCGTGGTAGCAGAGAAAATACAGGATATCATTACGGGAAAATCCAGTACTTTTTCCAATGTAGTAGGTCCCGATGCCGAGCCACTTTTGGCCTTTAGATTCTCTATGAACGACGAGCAGTGGATCGAAAACGGAAAAATGGATACCGAAACCTTTGCAGAAGGAATGCTTCAAATGGGAATGGATATCAGACCGTATTTGTCTCAAGTTCCCAAAGCTTGACTTTTTGGTTAAATCAAAAAGGGTTTAAAGTACACTAAGGCCATTCCGTTTTGGGATAGCCTTTTTTTATCAAAAGGATTTTCTAACTTAATGAATATGAACTGATTGGTTTTTATAAAAAAATGATCGCTGTGAGAATAGGGCTTGCTTCTTTTTTGGTGTTCACTTTTTGCCTTATTGGTAGGTGGGAAAATGCTTTTGCCCAGACAATCAAGAGCCACAAGATCGTTACCCCACAAACAGAGCATCAACCGGGTTTTTTGAAAAACTGGCCATATTTCAATTTTTGGATGGAGGACATGATCTATTTTTTGGAAGAAAAAGAGCCCTTGGAATGGCAGGAAGCGAAAGCAATGTTCCATTCCGGAGATTTTGATTTGCTGGAGGGTAGGGTCTTTAATAAGGGTTTTACCGAATCCGTTTGGTGGTTTGCTTTTCGATTGGAAAATCCACTCGACTCGGATATCACTTTCATCTTTAACCCTTATTCTTCCAGTCACACCACTGCGGACTTATTCGTGATCAATGAATCTGGAGAATTGCTTGATTCTTTCCAATCAGGCCACAGAGTTTTACAAAAAGATAGACCAATCAAGTATTGGGTGGTCAATTTTGAATTACACGTACCAGCGGGTGAAGCCAGAGATTTTCTCCTGCGTGTGGATACCCAAGGCAGATCAACTTTTACTACTTTTTACCTGGATTTGGATTGGGACTATTGGTGGAATGAGATCGAAAGAGGATTTGCTTATGGTGAAATAGCAGGTCGAACTTCTTTGATTATTTTCCTCGGGATTGTCCTGCTGCTTTTTTTCAAGAAGAGGCTTTACCTTTATTTTGCGCTATACTTGACGGCGGATTTGATAATTCTCCTTGACATTGACAATTATATTTTTTTCAGATACGAGGGTGAAGTTTACTTACTTCTGGGACAGATAATCCTTCCCTTTTTTAGCCTGATCATGGCCTTTTTCCTTATTAATTTCAATTTGGAGTTTTTCTCAATCAGGAATCGCCAAAATACGATATACCATTCTTTCAATGCTTGGAAAAAAGTATTGACAGTTTTGGCTGTTTTGGTTTTGACCACTTTGGCCTATCCTGATTGGTTTGGGTTGAAGATCCTAATTTATGAAGCCGCAATTCTTGTGACTATGGCCACCTTATTGGCTGTGCTTTGGCTCTGTATACTTCAATATCGCTATCATAGAAATGAAGCGTTATTTGCATTAGGAGCGCACTTTTTCTTATCCGGAGGCATGATTTTCTACTACATTTCGATATTGGGTTGGTATGAAGCCCATCCTTTGGAAATGTATTTTCAGGGCTATGGAGGATTGTTCCATGCAGCGATTTTGATGGTGGGAATGGTGTACCAATACCACCGAACTCAAAAAGAAAAGGATAAAATTGCCCAAGAACAGATCAATACCGAACGGGAGATTTTGAAGCATTCAATTCAAGCTCAAGAAAATGAGCGACATCGGATTGCTAAAGACTTGCACGATGACTTGGGTGGCAACCTCGCCTTGATCAAACTGAAAATGGAACTGTTTGCTGATAAGAATCTCGGAAATGGGTATAAGGCTGAGTTTGAGGACTTGGTCAGCATGATGGAAGATTCCTGCAAGGACCTGCGCTATATCTCCTATGAACTGATGCCCTCGGATTTTTCATCCAAGGTTCTCCGAACGATGATTGAGGAATTGCTGGAAAAGATCAATTCACAAAAAAAGCTACACTTCAGCTATGAGGTAGGGGATTTCCCTCCCCTCAATATGGACGTCAAGATCAATATCTTCCGAATCATAAAGGAACTGACCAACAATATCCTCAAGCACTCCCAAGCCACCCAAGCTAAAATCAAACTTGAATTGGACGAGGATTCCAACGAATTGAAGCTGCTAGTGGAGGACAATGGTAGAGGGATTCCAAAAGAAATCCTTGATGGAAAAGTAACGGGAATGGGTCTTTCCAACTTGAAGAGCAGAGTCAGTTTTCTAAATGGCCGATTGGATATCCGAAGTAGCGGTTTGGGGACGAGGGTCAGTATTTGGGTGCCGGTAGTGGGTGAAAGGTCTGGTTCGGTTAATTGATGAGCCGGTAATATAATTCAACCCCTCTCGGGGTTGGGAGGAGCGTCAACCGTCTTTTCTTTTTACCACCGGATTGGCATCCGGGGCCAATAACCTGTCGGTCTTCAATCCCTATCGGGATTTTGAATGTGGGATAATCGAAATGAGCCTGTCTTGAGGAATCCCGGGAGTTGGAATTCCTTCAGTACATATTTGAACCCAATGAAAAAAGCCACCATCTGGCGGCTTTAAAAAAGATCATTTTAAAAAGAATTAATCTCCATCCCAAACCCCCTGTTGCATACGGCTGTCCAACTCATTGAAGTAAACCACAGAAAGTGTGATCAAGCCATTTTCAATTTTAAAAGTTTGGTGGATGTCCAGATAAACTTCTTTTCCTGAATCTTTGGATTTACCTATAAATACACTCCATAAGAATACCCAATTTCCATTGTATTCTGGAATTTCGTCCCCCGACACATTTACACTGATCATTCTGGTGCGGTCATACCGGACTTCAGAAGTCATATCCCAAATGCTTTTGATATTCCGGATCATATCATCCTTGGTTCCTGGAGAATCCCATCTTGGTCCAAATTCAACGTAGTTAGCAGCATGTGTCTGCCCCAGCTGAGCTGCATTTCTGGATGTCATGGCTTGGATATAAGCCCTGATTACAGCTTGATCTTTTTCCCCGTTGGGATTGAGAACAAAATTACCTTGTGCCTGTATTGTCATTGAAAGCAATATCAGCAGCATTGTCGGAATAAAAATAAGTTTTTTCATAGCTTTTGTTTTTTCAGAAAGCTATTTCAAACGAACCTAAAATAAAATACTGCTTAAGTGGTATTTCTTCAAGGCCTTATTAGTTGTCAATACCCCTTTTGATGTATTTTTTCAAAGTCAATTTTTTTTGATTTTTACTAAAATTAATTTCAAAAAGAAGATACTGGAATCAGGTTCCCAAAAAATTCAAATGGTTCATTCAAGGTTCAAACAAATAATCCAATGAATCCCAATTCAAAAAATAATCCTATAGTTATTAATGGCAAACACGGGGAACTGCTTGCTGCCGCTGTGATGCTGTCTAAATATGGATTTGAGGTATCTGTCCCTAAAACCTTTATGAAACCTATCGCTGATCAAGCTTTATTCAATCCGGATTTTAAAAAATAATTATTATCAATAAGGTTTATAATTATTTATGTATACAAGCAATTATTCCAGAAGATTGGACATACATATCAATTCTCTTCTGAATACTGAAATGCCCGGAATATCGCTTCAGTCTTCCGTCCTGATTAGCTAAACCATCAATGAAATTCCATCTTAGCGACCCTATTTTTTGAAACATAATCCTTGGGAAGATACTTTAGCAGCTGCTTTTTAAAAGCGTGAAAATCCACAGTAATGGTATGCCTAGGAGTATCTATTTGCTTGTAATGAGGGTGTGTTACCTCTTTTTCGCAAAGTTCTTTGATATTGGAAGGTCTATTCCATTTTCCGGCGATTTCCCTTGCCATGATCTTTGCCTGTAATTCCGCTCCGGGCCAAATACAGCCCAAAGGTTGGAACATTCCCACAAAATAGAGATTCCGGAATTCGGGATGGAACATTTTGAGGTAAAGTGGGACCGGACCTGAACTGTAGTCAATAAACTTTTTATCAAAGAAAGGGTGGGAGAGGTAGTAGCCGGTGCAGGCAATGATAGTATCATACTCTTCCTCCATACCATCTTCAAAAATCACCTTTTTCCCTTCCAATCTTTTTATATCAGGTCGAGGTTTCACTTTCCCATGTCGGATTTTATAAAGCAGTTCATCATTGATCGTAGGGTGGGTTTCGCCGAATTTGTTTTCCACTTTTCGCAAACCGTAAAGGTGGTTGTCACCTACCATTATTTTGAGTAAAATATCGAAGAAAAAACTTCTTATTTTCAAAGGAATCCATGCGCTTCTTTCACCGATTTTGTCTGAAGGTTGGCCAAAAAAGAACTTTGGGATGATTCTATAACCACGTCTCCAGGAAATGGCAGTCATTTTACTGACTCTGCTGGTTTCCACAGCGACATCGCAGGCGGAATTTCCGCCACCTATGACAAGAACCCTTTTATCCTTGAATGGTTCAGCCTTTTTAAACGTGTGAGAATGCAAAAATTCCCCTGTAAATTCTCCCGGGTAATTTGGCCACCTAGGATTCCAATGGTGGCCGTTGCAGACGACGAGATCTGAAAATTCTTCAGTTTTTCGGATTCCACCTGTTTCAGTGGTAATCTCCCATTTTTTTTGGCTGATCCATTCGCAATGAATCACCATGGTATCGAACCTAATATGTTCTACCAAGCCAAAATGATCAGCATAAGCCTGAAAATACCTTCTCAATTCATCATGGGATGGATAATCAGAAACCGTGGTATCAAAATCGTCAAAAGTGAAATCCGAATATTGGGATAGTGTTTTGGAGCTGATGATATGGGTGGTTTCAAAAACGCTAGAGTGGCCTTCATTTTCAGAATAAACCCAGTTTCCGCCCACTTCTGAATTCCGGTCAAAGCATATTGCGTCAATACTTTGGTCCAGGAGATTTTTCAAAGCAGTAATTCCGGAAGGACCAGCCCCAATGACTGCGACTTTTTTAGGCATATTTTTCTATCAGTTCTTTGGACATCATAGCTGTACCTATGGATGCCTTTGCTTCAATTGGCTTCAAATTATCAAAAAATCCGGTTTCAGGAACTTTAACATCAATAATATATTTCAAGCTTTCCTTAGGGGCATATTGGATTAGGCCGGCTGCAGGGTAAACCAACATGGAAGTGCCGATTACGGCAAAAATATCCGCTTCCATGGCGGCATCGATGGCAGGTTCCATCATTGGGACCATTTCTCCAAACCAGACAATAAATGGTCTCAATTGACTTCCTTTTTCACATTTGTCTCCCAATTTGATTTCCCAACCATCCATATCATAAACCAAAGAGGGATCAACAGTACTTTGGGATTTGAACAGTTCTCCATGGAGATGGATGATTTTGGAGGAACCGGCTTTTTCATGCAGGTGGTCCACATTTTGGGTGACGATGGTTACATCGAAGTATTTTTCCAACCTTACCAGTTCCAGATGGGCTTCATTGGGTTCTACAGTCAGAGCCTGTTTCCTTCTTTGGTTATAAAAGTCAAGCACAAGTTCCCTGTTTTTTCTCCATCCTTCCGGAGAAGCGACCTCCATTACATCATGTCCTTCCCAAAGTCCACCCCTGTCACGGAAAGTGCTGATTCCGCTTTCGGCGGAAATCCCGGCACCGGTAAGGACTACCAATTTTTTCATTTCAAAAATCAGGTTGAGGTAAAGGATTGATTTAAGGGCTCAATCTCAAGAAAAAAAGTGAAAAAAAGAAAAGAGTTTAAAATCAAAAATGGATAAAAAAAGGGGCCAATTGGCCCCCTAAAATCTATGCTTTCTTTTTGGTAAACTTACCTTTCTTTTTTATATCAGGTTGATTTTCAATGATTTCTAATGTTTCAGCGTAAGTTAAATTTTCAGCTTCTTTCCCTTTCGGAATTTTGAAATTGTTTTTTCCAAACTTAATGTAAGGCCCCCATCTACCATTTAAAATCTGTATTTCAGGATTCTCTTCAAAGGTTTTGATATGCTTCTTGTCATCAGCTTCTCTTTTGTCTTCGATGAGCTTGATGGCTTCATCTTCAGTGATGGTCATTGGGTCTTGTTCTTTTCCTAGGGAAACAAATTTGTCATCGTGTCTGAGATAAGGGCCAAATTTACCTACAGCCGCAACGATCTTTTTATCTTCAAAGTGGCCTACTTCTCTTGGTAATTTGAAAAGTTCCAAGGCATCTTCCAAGGTAATGTTTTCGATAAACTGTCCTTTTTTCATGCTGGCAAACTGCTTCTGTTCATCTTCCTGATCACCGATCTGAACCAATGGTCCAAATCTCCCTAACCTTGCAAACACTGATTTACCGGATTTTGGATCCTTGCCTAATTCACGTGAACTGTTTATATCAGCTCGAGCCACATTTGCTGTCTCTTCTACTCTGAGGTGGAATTTGCTATAGAATCCCTCGATCATATCCTCCCAATTCTGCCCGCCATGAGCTATATCATCAAACTCTTTTTCTACTTTGGCAGTAAATGAAAAGTCGATTACATTAGGAAAATGCTCCACGAGAAAATCATTGACCACCATGGCGATGTTAGTCGGGAAGAGCTTGTTTTTATCAGCACCGGTTACCTCTTTTTTTGTTTCTTTTGAAAATTGTCCTTTCACAATTTTCATTTCTGTGTAGTTTCGGTCGGTACCGTCTCTTGATTCTTTGGTCACATAATCTCTTTTTTGGATAGTAGAAATGGTAGGGGCATAGGTGGAAGGACGGCCGATGCCCATCTCTTCCAATTTTTTTACAAGAGATGCTTCAGTATACCTTGGTGCAGGCCTGGAGAAAGTCTCTTTTCCCTTCATTTCTTCCAAATCAAGATTTTGACCAATGCTTACAGGGGGTATCAGCCCTTTATTTCCATTTTCCTCATCTTCCGGTTCATCGTCGGTATCTTCAAGATATACCTTCAAAAATCCCTCAAACTTGATGACTTCACCTGAAGCAATCAATTTTTCGGGTGTTGTAGATATACCGATGGTGACTATGGTTCTTTCAAGCTGGGCGTCAGCCATCTGTGAAGCAATTGCACGCTTCCAGATCAATTCATACAGGCGCTGCTCATTACGGTCACCATTTACCTCACTTTTTGCAAAATCTGTAGGCCGGATAGCTTCATGGGCTTCCTGTGCGCTTTCAGATTTGGTGGAAAACTTGCGGGGTTGGTGAAACTCAGGCCCGTAAGAAGCGTGAATCTCGTTTTTGGCCGCAGCGATTGCATCTTCTGAAAGGTTTACACTGTCCGTACGCATGTATGTAATCTTTCCCGCCTCATATAGTTTTTGGGCTACTGACATGGTCTGCGCCACAGAGAAACTCAGTTTTCTACTTGCTTCCTGCTGAAGGGTAGAGGTGGTAAAAGGTGGAGCAGGAGTTTTTTTAGCGGGTTTTTTCTCGAGGTTTTCGATTGTAAAATCAGCTCCGAGACATTTATTCAAAAATTCTTCCGCATCAGCTTGACTTTCAAATTTCTTCGGAAGCTCCGCCGAAAGTCTTTTTCCTTTGACTTCAAATACTGCGGTAATCCTATATGATGATTTTGATTTGAACTTTTCAATTTCTCTTTCTCTGTCTACAATCAGCCTTACAGCCACAGACTGAACCCTTCCGGCAGAAAGGCCTGCTTTTATTTTTTTCCATAGTATAGGAGAAAGTTCAAAACCTACCAACCTGTCAAGAATCCTTCTTGCCTGCTGTGCATTGACAAGGTCAATGTCAATTTTCCTTGGGTTTTCTATTGCTTTGAGGATAGCATTTTTGGTAATCTCCCTAAATACGATTCGCTTTGTTTGCTCATCCTTCAGATTCAATACTTCCTTGAGATGCCAAGAAATGGCTTCTCCTTCGCGGTCATCGTCACTTGCTAGGTAAATGGTTTCAGCTTCTTTTACCAAACTTTTAAGCTGTTTGATTACATCTTTCTTGTCGGGAGTAACTTCGTAGGTCGGTTTGAATTTATTTTTAACATCAATAGCATGATCTCCTTTTGGCAAATCACGGACATGACCATAACTTGAGGCAACCTTATAATCCTTACCGAGATACCCTTCAATGGTTTTCGCTTTGGCCGGTGACTCTACTATTACTAAATTTTTTGACATAAGTATGTTGCTTTAAAAGATTGGCTCGCTTCTGTGGCTTTCCATTTAAAATCCTAAAAATAGACTGCAATATATTCCTATCCAAATAAACATTTGCTTCACCTTTTTAATTGGCTTGGTTTTCGACATATTTATAATCATAAAAATTAATTCAAAATGGCATCTATCAAGCATTTATATGTATTAAGACATGGTGAAGCCAAGCCGGGGATTGGTCATCTTGGCGACATCAAAAGACCCCTTACCGAAAAGGGGCAAAAGCACATTGAGAAGTTATCCAAGATCTTGGCAGGCAGGGAAATATCTTTTGATTTGGTTTTGATGAGTCCTTCAATAAGGACTTCCCAAACAGGGGAAATTATTTCAAAGTATGTTTTTTCAAAAGAAATTATTGTGGAAGATGATATTTATGAAGCTGAGACAATGGCACTCTTACATCTTTTAAATAAAATCAATGAACCTGTGGAAAATTTGTTGTTGATTGGTCATAATCCCTCATTAAGTGCCTTGATTTTATACCTGACAGGAAATGGTTCGGTCAATTTACATCCGGGAATGTTAGCCATTGTTGAGGTTAGCGTTGAAAATTGGAACCTGCTTGGAAAAAATACCGGTATTCTGAAAGAAATAATTTTGTAATTTGAATTCTGAGTCTTTTTGGTACTGACTCTTTCCATTCAAAAAAAAAGTCGCTTTCCAATAGGAAAGCGACTTTTCGGTCAAATGACTAATCTTGATGGATTATTTCTTAAGGTCACTTTTTACTTCTTCCATTGCTTTGTCAAGGTCCTTTGAATCAAGATTTTTGTCCTTGGCGTGGAAAGAAATAAGTTTAGCAAATGATCCGCTGAAATAGCCGTTAAGAAGGTTTTTAATGGAAAAACTTCTGTATTCGTCTTTAGAAACTATTGGAAAATATTCATGTGATTTTCCATAAGCTTTGTGATTGACAAATCCTTTTCTTTCCAAAATCCTCACTATAGTAGATACAGTGTTGTAGGCTGGTTTTGGTTCTGACATTTTTTCAAGGATATCTTTGACAAAGCCTTTCTCGATATCCCACAGAATCTGCATGATCTGTTCTTCTGCACGGGTTAGTTCTCTCATAATGTGTTTAAGTTTAAATTCGTTTCCAACTTATCCATTTAGTTTCTTAAATCCAAGAAAAGGAATTAAATCTTTTTCAAGTTTATTATTTTTTTTTTAAAAGGGTTTTGGCGGTGATTTATGAGGTTTAAAAAGGTAAATAAAATCACAAAAAAATTATAAAACCACATATTTATATTCTACTAACAAATATATTTATATAAAATAAAAAAACCTCTTAATAGAGGTTTTTAAAGAATAAAAATAATTATTTCTTTTAAATAGGCCGAAGTTTAATGATTCCAGAGGCATGGAGCAATTTCACAATTGGATAAGTGGGGTCAAACTCATACCATTTAACAGCAAAATTGGGACGGTTGGGTAATTTGTGGTGGTTGTTTTGGAATAATTCTCCCAACATCAAAAGGTCAAGTAGTAAACTGTTCTTTGATTTGTCGTTATTATCAAAATTTGCATAGCCATATTTATGACCACTCCAATTAACAATCGCTCCATGAACGGGCCCCATCATAAAATGGATTGGCAATAAAAAATACATCCACCAATGGGTTCCGGCCAATTCAAATACCGAGATACTCAAAACATATACCAATACATAAAAGAGACCCCATCCCAATCGGACAATCATGGTGTCAGCAAATAAATCGAATTTGTTCCAATCAGGAACATCTTTTGAAAACCTTTCCTCCGGCTTGAGCTTGAAGCTAAAGTAGTCATTATAAATGTTTTTTGTTTTCCACATCATGGTAAATAAATTTTCAGTATGATGCGGACTGTGCGGATCTTTTGGAGTATCGCTGTAGGCATGATGCATTCTGTGAAGGATCGCATAGGCCCTTGGTGACAGATAAGAACTTCCCTGACAAAGCCATGTAAAGAAGTAGAAAAACTTTTCCCAGTACTTGTTCATGGAAAACATCTGATGGGCAGCATACCTGTGGAGGAAGAAACTCTGGCAAAACAAAGAGAAATACCAGTGGAGAAGAAAGAAAGCAATTAATATCACTGATTTGGGATTAAGAATTAATAATTATCTACAAAGATATACACAATAATCAAAATTTTAAATCAAAGTTGTAGGAACGGAAATATTATTTAAAAAACTTCCTTTAGGGTAGGTTGACATCATCGTAAATTAAATTCATTTTGAATTTAGAGGGGATAATGCTGTTATTTTAACTTATTGAGGATTAGAGAAAAACTAATATTGAGTTACCGGATCCTGTGTTGTTTTTTTTTACTTATAATCTTACATCTAAATTATTTATCCTAACAAATAGTTTGCAAAATAAGCGAATCAAAGAACACTGCTTACAAAACGCTTGAACCTTAGAAACCGATTCTTAAATTAAGAGAAATTTTAAAACCTTTGACCCAATGAGCAAATCCAATAAGGCTATCCAAATAATTTTACAATTGATTTTAGGTGCTGTTTCGGTTTTGATTGTTCAATATATCCTGCCGGGTGTTGCTGTTGAAGATTTTTTTACAGCCATTGTTGTGGCTGCATTATTGACTTTGCTGAACCTTACGATTAAGCCGATTTTGATTTTTTTAACGATACCGATTACAATTTTGACCTTGGGTTTGTTTTTACTTGCGATCAATGCTATTCTTATTTTGTTGACGGCAGAGATTATTCCTGGTTTTTCAGTTGATGGATTTTGGTGGGCATTATTGTTCAGTTTGATATTAAGTATTGTTAACTCTCTATTGGGTGTCAACCTTGGCCGCAATACCTAAAAAGGATAAATTATTGTGTAGGAAGTGTTTGGTCATCTTTCCGCATGTAAAGGACTTTCTTCCCGCTTTGATTTTTGAAAAAATGTTTTTGGTCGGATTTTTTAACCAGAACCAATAATATGGCTTTTTCAACCTCTATATTTTTATCATCGAACTCCACATTCTCAAAAACTTCAAATTCTAGCTGCGGGGATGGGTCACAATATTGATTGGCTGCTTTTTCGATCATAAAAATTTCCTCTTCCGGATCGATTCCAACAATTTTCTTTTTATCCGATACACCTATAACTATTGTACCACCCTCAGAATTTGCAAAAGCAACCAATGTCTTTGCAATTTTTTGGGCTGAAGTGATGGATTGTTTGAAATCGATAGTTAGGCCTTCACTTGTTCTCAGGAGGGTTTTTAAAAATTCTTCATTTTTTTTCGGTAACAACATTTTTTTTTAATATAAATCCTTGTATTTTAATTACTTGAATCTTGTTTATGCTTATTCTTTGCTCAGAATGCTTTTAAGTTAGCAGAAAGCATTGTATGTTGTCTCCGATTCTACCAACTTTTATCATATGAAATATAAAAATGAAGGTTTTGCACCTGAAACAATTGAAGCCTTGAAAAAAGAACTTGAAGCTTCAAAAAAAAGCTTCAAGATTGTTCCCGGGGAGGATAATTCCGAGGAATTTGTAAATTTTTATTTTATAGGCATGCATGAAGGAAAAGAAGTGGTATATGATGCAGCCCTTTATACATTGAGGCTTCATCATGCCTCAGAGGTCTATGAATTGGCCGAACATGAGGCAGCTAAGAAATTTTCTAATTTTAAAGGCATCCATTATGAGGAGGACGAAAATGGAAACCTCAAACCACTAAGCAGCGAGGAAGAGGAGATAGGGTGGTTTATGACTGAGATCATCATGGATATTGAAGAAGATGAATCTGTCAAAGTCCAAGAATTTGTAGATGTGGACATGAACCATGACTATGGAATAGGGTTGGACGCAGCCCTTAACGTGGACGAAATAACCGAAAAGGTGATTGTCAAATTTATCAAAGAATTTAATGATGACAGTCTGGTTTTGGATGATACACTTTATGCATTCCAATCAGAGGAAGAAGATGTGGATGATTAGGCAAGGTTTTTTACCAAACTATTTTTGAAGACGCTTGTTACACAACAAGCGTTTTTTATGTTATGCTCAAAATTGCCTGGTCTCCCATTTATTGCCACCCGCTTCCTGCAGGACACCGATTCCCAATGGAAAAATACAATCTACTCCCCGAACAGCTTATTTACGAAGGGACTGTCAAGGAATCCAATTTTTTTTCCCCCGACAAATTGGAAGAAAAATGGATAGTAAACACCCACAGCCACACTTATTTTAAACGATTAACATCGCTTTCTCTTGAAAAATCTGAAATCAGGAAAACAGGCTTCCCACTAAGCCTTGAACTGATTGAAAGGGAAATCCTGATCATGCACGGATCAGTACAAGCTGCGGTATTTGCGCTTGAATTTGGAATAGCCATGAACATAGCCGGAGGCACACACCATGCATTTGCCGATAGGGGAGAAGGTTTCTGTCTTTTGAATGACATTGCAATTGCATCAAACTATCTATTGAAAAATAAATTGTCGAGTAGGATATTGGTAGTGGACTTGGATGTGCATCAGGGTAACGGAACAGCGAGTATTTTTGAAAACAACTCCTTTGTGTTTACCTTCAGTATGCATGGAGCATCCAATTATCCCATGCATAAGGAAAAATCAGACCTTGATATTGGCTTGCCTGACAAGATTTCAGATGGGGAATACCTGAAGATATTAAAGGAAACACTTCCAAAGTTGATCGATACATTTGAGCCTGACTTTATTATTTACCAAAGCGGGGTTGATGTTTTGTATTCTGACAAATTGGGTAGATTGGGACTGACCGTCGCAGGTTGCAAGGAAAGAGACAAAACGGTACTTGAATTAGCCAAGCTTCATTCTATACCAATAATGTGTTGTATGGGGGGAGGATATTCCGAAAAGTTGAGTCTCATCGTAGATGCTCATGCCAATACTTTCAGGCTTGCACAAGATTTGTTCTTTTAAAAGATATGAAAAAGTTAAAAAGAAAATGGTTCATTTATTCCACCTTGGGTATTCTGATTATGGGGATAGGATTAAGTGTTTTAGGCGAGGCAATAATAGCAAAGGCACTTACAAAAGGATTTTTGAATTGGTTTTTGATGGGAACAGCCGGGTTGGCACTGATTTTTGCAGGTTTGTCTATTTTTGGTCAAGGTGTTGTTTACAAAACCATTATTGACCAAAAGAAACAGAATCTTTAACGGAAATTAACAATTGACCCCCTAAATAAAATTTGCAAAAAAGATACTTTGTTTATATTTGCGCCAATTAGAAAAAAGACAATCGTGAAAAGAACAGCAAAATTATTAGTCTTGGCAGGAATTTCAGCTTTGACATTTTCTTCATGTGACCAAGCAGGTAAAAGCACAGAAGGAGCGGCATCGACCGAATCAAATGAGGCAGTAAGTGTGGCAGATCTGAAAGTAGCCTATGTGCTGACAGACAGTGTGATCGCTAGGTACACCTATTTCAAAGAGAAATCAGGAGAAATCACCCAAAAAGGGAAAAACTTTGAAAATGAACTAGGTTCAAGAGCCAAAGGTTTTGAGCAGGAAGTCGCAAATTTCCAGCAGACTGCCCAAGCGATGACGCCTAACCAAGCAAGAGCAAAGCAAGATGAATTGGTCAAGAAAGAACAAAACCTAATGACCTACAGAGACAACATCATGCAGGAATTGTCAGGAGATGAAGCTAAGTTATACAGCGATGTATATGATCAGATTCAAGTATTTCTAACCGAATATGCAGAGGCCAACGACCTGGAAATGATATTGTCTTATACCCGTGGTGGTGCCATTTGGTATTCCAATAAGGCTTTGGATATCACAGACATAGTGGTAGAAGGTATCAATAAAAAGTATGAAGCTTCCAAAGTTTCTGCTGCTACGAAATAAGAACTTAACGGTTTGGAAAAAGCCCGGCATATCCTGTCGGGCTTTTTTTATGTATATTAAATTGGTACTTTTGCAGCGAAAAATTCAACAATCACTTTATGAAAATCACAGAATTTTTAAAACATAATTTCAGACACTTCAACGCGGCAGCATTGATAGATGCCGCTGAAGGATATAAAACCCATTTAGATAACAATGGCAAAATGATGGTAACCTTGGCAGGGGCTATGTCTACCGCCGAATTGGGGATTTCACTTGCCGAAATGATACGGCAGGATAAGATCCAAATTATTTCCTGTACAGGAGCCAATTTGGAAGAAGATGTTTTCAACCTTGTTGCCCATGATTATTATGAAAGAATTCCAAATTATAGGGAATTGTCTCCTGAACAGGAACAAGACTTATTGAGCAGGCACATGAACAGGGTTACGGATACATGTATCCCTGAAATGGAGGCAATGAGAAGAATTGAAAATGTGATTTTGGAAGAATGGGTAAAAGCTGATAAAGCGGGTGAATGCTATTTTCCCCATGAGTTTTTCTATAAAATACTCCTTTCAGGCAAGTTAGATGCAAGTTTTCAGATAGATCCAAAAAATTCCTGGCTTTTGGAAGCTGCCAAAAAGAACCTCCCTATGATCGTACCGGGATGGGAAGATTCAACACTCGGAAATATGTTTGCCGGACACGTGATCGCAGGAGATGTAAAGAATGTACATACAGTCAGAACAGGAATCGAATACATGATTTTTTTGGCCGAATGGTACACCCAAAATGCAAAAGATGAAAGTACTATCGGATTTTTTCAAATTGGCGGGGGAATTGCTGGTGATTTCCCAATATGTGTTGTTCCGATGCTTCATCAGGATTTACAAAGAGATAATGTACCTCTTTGGGGTTATTTCTGTCAGATTTCAGATTCTACTACTTCTTACGGATCTTATTCCGGTGCAGTACCTAATGAAAAGATCACCTGGGGTAAACTTGGACTTAACACACCAAAATATATCATAGAATCAGATGCAACAATTGTTGCGCCACTGATTTTCGCTATCGTCCTAGACCAATAAAATGAATTCAAAAAGTATCAGTAACTCTCCAAAAGCAAGTGGGCTATTCCTGCTTGCTTTTTTCCTTTTTTCGGCCGTAGCCGGGCAAGAAATCAGACCCATAAAAGCCTTAAATTCCCCATATGATGAGCAAAATCCTGTTTTCTCATCCGGGGGTGAGCTCTTTTATACTATAGGTTTTCATCCTGAAAATTCCGGGGGACCTACTGATTTTGGTGATGTCTGGTTTAGCAAATTGGATGGGAAGGGAGACTGGCAGGTCCCCCAAATGGTTTCTGATTTATCCACCAGTGGCATGGACGTTCTTGTTGGGTTTTCTGATGCCCTTACTGCTATGGTTTATCATAGTGGTCAAAATGGAAAGAAACAGGGGATTCACCTATATTCCAGATTTGGTACCTCTTGGAATTACCTTAAGCCCGTGGAAATGGGTAACTTCAAAAACAATGGAAACCACTTCAGCGGCAGACTTTCTTTGGATGGAAACATCATGATAATGTCAATGAATTCATTTGGAAGTTTTGGAAATGAGGACATTTATGTCAGTTTTAGGCAATCCGAAGGTGTTTGGTCCTCACCTTTAAATCTGGGGCCTCAAATAAACACATTTGCACAAGAACATAGTCCATACCTTTCTGATGATCTTCAGACCATTTATTTTTCATCCAACTACAAGGAAAATAGAAGGGGAAAGGATATTTATTTTTCCCAAAGAACAGGTACTACCTGGGAAAATTGGACCACACCGTCGCCTGTAGAATATACGAATACACAAGGTTCTGAAATGGGCTATGCAAGAATTCCCGGAGAAGAAAACAATGCCATTTACACAAGTACGCAAAATAGTGAAGGTTTTGGAGACTTTTTTATCGTAAAATTTCAGACCGTGGCACCGCTTATCGCGGAAATGGAAGAAAAATTACCCGAATTACCCAAAGTAAAAGAACCTGAGACAATCCCTGAAGAGAAAAGTATAGGCCTTAAGGAAGAAATTGATACTTTAAAACCAAAAACAGAAACAGTCAAACCTATCATTACGGAAACATTGGTTGACACAGTGGCTAAGGTTCCGGTAGTTATTTCCGAAGAAATCCCTATCCAAACCCCAACTGTAAATACGTTCCGGTCAAGGGAAGAGGTTAAAGTTTTAGATGCCCAAACCAAAAGCCCTATAGCATACAAAATCGAAATTGGAAATGCAAGAGGCATAAAAAAGGAAATCCAAAATCAGGAACAGCTTTGGAATGAAATAGAAGATCCGCAATGGGTCAATTTTACAGTAAGCTCAAAAGGATATATTCCCCAACTACTTGATAAAAACAACTGGATGGAATTAGAAGGAAAAGAAATGTTGATGAAACCGGCTGTTGCAGGAACGGCTATCATTTTGGAAAATATTCAGTTTAACCGCGGTACATCAGATTTTGCAGATTCTAGATCTATTCAGGTTCTTGATGACTTTGTATTTTTTCTCAAAGAAAATCCTGAAATCAAAATTAGGTTGGAAGGGCATACTGATAATGCAGGAGATCCGTCACTCAACAAGGACTTGTCAATGAAAAGGGCTTCAAAAATCAGAGCATACCTTACCATTAATGGAATTGAATTTGAAAGAATCAGAACTTCAGGATGGGGTGGGACACGACCTATTGCCGATAACGGCACTGAGGAAGGAAGAACGATAAACAGAAGGGTAGAAATGCTGATTGAGAACTAGTTTAAATTTCTTTGATAAGTTTTATTTGTAAACGCATTAATGAATGTAGCCACACAAATAATGGTCGGGAAATTAGTGTGTTCTTTGGAAATGTATTCGCATCCGATAATGTACTTTCAAGCCCACCGTGTAACTTTTCGGATACTCATATTAAGTTTTGATAAATGGATATATATTATTGAAAATCAATAGTATATATCCATTTATTTTACCTTTTTTTCAGTTTATAAACAGGGTATTTAAAGTCATCTAGTCATTACCTTTTATCATATTGGTTAAATCTTCAGTATCCGAATCATTGGACATTTTTTGCCTTTGTGTAAACAAAAAATAATAATTCAAGTATGTTATAGTAAATACCTGCTAAAGGTATTTGTATTAGTATATACCCAAATTATCCGATGATAGAAAAGAAAAAGTTAACCTTAAAAGATATCGCAAAAGAATTAGGTATATCTGTATCTACCGCGTCACGGGCATTGAAAGAACATCCTGATATTTCAAAGGATACCATCAGGGCAGTAAAGGAGTATGCTGAAGCCCATCATTATGTGCCTAATTTTTTGGCCGTTAATTTTAGAAAAAGCAGGACGTTTAATATTGGGCTGATTGTACCGGAATTGGTTCATCATTTTTTTTCAACTGTTATCAGCGGCGCAATTGATGAAGCCAAAAAATGCGGATATAATGTATTGGTAAGTCAATCAAATGACTTGTTGAAAGATGAAATAGTGGCCTGCAGGACCATGCTAGCATCAAGCGTTGATGGTCTTTTGATTTCTATTTCTAATGAAACCCAAGAAGGAGAGCATTTATCTGAATTTCTGTCGGAAGGAAAACCTGTTGTCCAATTTGATAAAATAACAGACAGTTTGGATACGCCAAAAGTAACTGTAGATGATTTTGAGGGTGCGTACCAAGCCGTCAATCAATTGATAAGTCAGGGATATAGGAAGATCGCCCACCTTCGTGGAAGAAATAAAGTAAAAAATGCAAATGAAAGATTTGAAGGATATCGCAGGGCTTTGACCGATAATAATGTAGAAATTTCAGATAGTTGGGTAAAATCCTGTGTTGCAATCAGCGAAAAAGAAGGTTATGATTTTGCAAAAGAACTTATGGAATCCGCCAATCCTCCTGATGCTTTTTTCTGTATCACAGATTTGGTAGCATTGGGCGTAATCAATTACCTTAAAAATTCCGGATATAAAATCCCTAATCAAATTGGAGTGATGGGTTTTAGTAATTGGAAACTCGCAGAAGTAGTCAGTCCGGGATTAAGTTCAGTTGACCAGCATGGGTACGAAATGGGAATCAAGTCCATGAAGTTGCTTATTGAACTGATACAAAACCATGATTTGGAAAATCATGATGAAATACAACTTAAGACCAAATTGATAGTAAGAGAGTCTTCTCTACGAAATCAGGATTAGGTAATATTTTATTAACATTGGCATAAAGATTTTTTAATATATTTTTTGTCAAATTGAATCGAGTTCTATATTTGCGTATTCAAAATACAATTTATGGAGACTTTCTTTACTCTATTCCTGCTGACCATTACCTATGGTTTGTTTTTTTTATCTATATATCCCGAAAAGTATCTAAAAAAAATTAGCCACATTTATAGCCACAAGAATTTTCCCGAACACAGAAAATTTTCCTTAAGTGCGCCCATATTCTTTTCTTTTCTTTTGGGATATTCCTTGGCCGCTACAGTGGTATTTATTTTTATGAGATAATAAAACCAATTATCTATTAAGTTCTTGAGTTTTTGAATCGAACTTTTTAAGTTTGAATGTATTTTCAACCTTAAAACTATGTTCTATGGGAAAAGGAGATATCAAATCCAGGAAAGGAAAAATCAAGATTGGCTCTTTTGGTGCAAGTAGGCCCAAATCAAAGCGAAACGTAGCCACTAAGAAAATCAAACTTGGCTTGCCACGTAAGTGATTTTTCTGAAACAAAGCATTGCCCTACAGGCAGTGCTTTTTAAATTTAATGTACGCAGGCAATTACATCTGTGGAATGGATGTCCATTTTTATCCAATTCTGCCCAATGAAAAGCCCAGTACACCGTCCATTGGGATGCCGGTTTGGTTGTGGGTTAACAGGATCCGTCCTGTGCGGATTAAAGAACAATAAAGGGTTGATGCCCAAGTAGCGAATACCCTTGTAAATTTTAAAATGTTGATAGATTTGGTTTGCCTGATGATTATTAATTAAATTGGAACAATACTAATTTGTTTTTTGTGAACAACCCTGAAATTTTGCAGATAATTAAGGACTCCCCTTGGCTTGAGGCCCATACAGCGGATATCCAAGAAAGGTATGAAAGATACCTCGCCACAATTAAATTTATCAACCATGATTATGGAAGTCTTCTAGAATTCGCAAAAGCCCATGAGTATTATGGTATCCATTTTGACAGCTTTAGAAAGGGCTGGGTATACCGGGAATGGGCTCCAAGAGCATTTAATTTATTTTTGATGGGGGATTTCAATCACTGGAACAGGTACAGCCATCCAATGAAAAAAGACCACCGAGGCGATTGGGAGATATTTTTACCCTATGAAGAATATAAGGATTTGTTTGTTCACCAAAGCAAGGTAAAGGTTCATATTGAAGGTGAAAACGGAGCCTTGGACAGGATTCCGGCATACATCAGAAGGGTGATTCAAGATGAGGCTACCCATGATTTTACCGGTCAGCTTTGGTTTCCTGAGAAGCAATTTAAATGGACAGACCTGGGTTTTGACCCTTCAGAAAATCTTAAACAACCACTGATCTATGAATGTCATGTAGGAATGGCCCAAGAAAAACTAGGGGTCGGCACTTACTTGGAATTTGCCGAAAACATTCTTCCCAGAGTCAAAGCTGCCGGATACAACACCATTCAAATGATGGCTATCATGGAGCACCCGTATTATGGATCTTTTGGCTATCATGTCTCTAATTTCTTTTGCCCTACTTCCAGATTTGGAACGCCCGAAGAATTGAAATTTTTGATCAACAGAGCCCATGAAATAGGGATTTCTGTAATTATGGACTTGGTGCACTCTCATGCAGTCAAAAATGTATTTGAAGGCCTCAACGAATTTGATGGATCAGACCACCAATATTTTCACCCGGGAGGCAGGGGCTATCATGAGGGTTGGGATTCCAAGCTCTTCGATTACGGAAAATTGCAAGTAAAACACTTTTTGCTTTCCAATGTAAGGTATTGGCTGGAGGAATTTCACTTTGATGGATTTAGGTGGGATGGAGCTACTTCTATTATCTACCTTCATCATGGTAACATTTCCTTTGACAGTTTGGACAAGTATTTCGATGCGGGTGTGGATGTGGATGCTGTAATTTACCTGCAATTGGCCAATAAGTTAATTCATGATTTTTCTCAAAATGCCATTTCCATAGCTGAAGAAGTAACCGGAATGCCGGGGCTTTGCCGGAAAATCGCGGATGGTGGAATTGGGTTTGACTATCGCTTGGCGATGGGAATTCCGGATTTTTGGATCAAAACATTGAAGCACCAACCTGATGAGCATTGGGACCTTTTCAACATGTGGCATGAACTGACAAACAGGCCCGCGATTGAGAAGACAATAGCATATGCTGAATCCCATGACCAAGCCTTGGTTGGCGATAAATCAATTGCTTTTTGGTTGATGGACAAAGAAATGTATTCGAGCATGTCCAAACTTCAATCCAGTCTTGTGGTAGATAGGGGAGTAGCCCTTCATAAAATGATTCGAATGATAACCATTTCCTTGGGAGGAGAGGGTTACCTCAATTTCATAGGAAATGAGTTTGGACATCCGGAATGGATAGATTTTCCCAGAAAAGGCAATGATTGGAGCTACCAATATGCCCGTAGGCAATGGTCTTTGGTGGACACCGACCATCTCAGGTACCATGATTTGTTTGATTGGGATAAAGCCATGATCAAACTGGTCACTGATTACCAAGTACTTGCTTCCCCACCTGCATCTCAACTTAACTTGGATCCTGACAAGAAAATCCTCGTTTTTGAAAGGGCAGGATTGATTTTTGCATTTTGTTTTCACGTTTCGGAATCCCATTTTGGCTTTGAATTCAAAGTTCCCGAAAAAGGAAAGTACAAGATCATCTTGAACTCTGACGATAAAAAGTACGGGGGATTTGAAAGGATAGAGGGTGACCCAATTTATCCCACGGATAAAAACCAAAAACTTCAGATTTACCTTCCAAATAGGACTTGTCTGATTTTTAAAAAACAATAAAGGGGCCAAAAGCCCCCTTATTTTTTCTATCCAATGACAGGTATCAACTAAACTTCAAGAAAAGCCTTACTCTCCGTATGAGCAGAAAGGTATTCGAGGTCATTGTCTTCAGTTTAAAACGTACCACAATTCTTAATGTTGAATTAAATTTATTAATAGGTATCATAGGTTTTTTAATGAACCTATCCAAAAATGAGCAAGAGTTTGGTTAGATTATTTTCTTTCTAATCAATTCAAGAATTTTTCCAACTCGGAGTAAAACCACTCCGGCTCGTCGTAAAATATAAAGTGGTAGGCGCCTTCGGCAATCAAAAGCTTGTATTCAGGAATGGTTTTCAATTGGTCATCCATATTTTTTTCTACAGATTCTTTTGTGGTGCCATAAGGTCCATAAGCAGCCCAAGAACCAAAAACCAAGACAGGAACTTTTATTTTATCCATTAATGGCCTGATGTCTGTGGTGTACATTTCTCCATAAGCTTGTCCTATGATGGCAGGATTGCTTTTGATACCCATTTCGACCACCTTTGGACGCTTAGATTCAGTAGCTATCATAGAGGCAATCATCATTTCTTGATTTGCCATTGCAGCCTCAGGTGACATGTTTGACATTGCCGTGGTCATTTGGGAAGATACTGCTTTGGCTGTCTCTGCAGTAATTCCGGGCATTACCAAAACAGGGAAATAGGGCACACCGTCCACTGACACGATTCTGCCAAAAATATCCGGTGCCTCAGAAGCAGCCCAAAGACCCAAAAAGCCACCCATACTATGCCCGATAAGGGTTGGTTTATTCAGTTTGTTTTCCTTTACATAAGCAATCAATTCATTTTTGACCGCTTCCAGATAATGATTTGCTTCGCCTTTTTCTCCATTTCCAAATCCTTTGATCCTGACCAGGTGGAGTTCATTTTTGGTTTTGTATTTTTCGACAAACTCATCCCAAACTTCAGGTGCGCAGGCCATTCCATGGATTAATATTATGGGCTTTCCTTTTCCGACAATTGTCGTTGAGATCAATTCCTGACTGGCATAAAGATTTGACAATTTGAGAATGGCCATCAAAAAGACCACTGACATCCATTTGATTTTGTTGGTTTTCATAGTTTTTCGTTTTTGTTTGTCCAAAATTGGAGGTTGAAAACCAACTGAGAAAAATCATTTGACCAAGAGAGAGTACTTCCTGACCATCTGCTTGAATTGGGTCAATTTTTGGAAAAGAGCGTTTTTACCCTTTTGATAATCTTGATATGGTGATTTATCTTGGTTTGTCCTTCATATTATCCCTTTGGTCAAGTAATTCTTATTTTTGGTCAATACCAATATTTTGAAAACAGGAGTATGGTTAATTTAGCATCGAAACATATGCAGAGTTTTGATTTGATTGGTTTGAATCTTGACTAGGATACGGATCCTACTGTAAGACCAAGAGTGTTTTTAATCAAATTTTAAAATGGTAAATCTCGGAAATTGGACCTATGGTGTTCTTTCAAAAGTAGGCAGGTATAAAATACATCATGTCCTGTTTTGGATGTTGTATTATGTGTTTTGGCTATTTACATACAAGGGTATGTATAAGGACTTTGGGCTACTCATGAAGGTAACCTCGGTGTATCTGTTTTCGCATGCGACACTTTATTATACCTCTCAGTATTTCCTCAATCCCAAATTATTGAAGAAAGACCGGTATTTTCTTTTTCTCGTTTCATTTTTGGGTCTATGTGTATTGCTTTCGTTAGCGATGTATGCAGCAATAGCATTGATCATGGGTAAATCTCCCGATGCCCTTTTTGAAGCTTCTTTTTTCCAAATCATTTCTGTTTTTTTCTTCTCCAATTTCTTTGCCTCAGGAATCATGTTGGCGATAAAGGGGTATTTTGATACCCGAAAAATGCATCGAAAAAATGAACTGCTAGAGAAAGAAAGACTTGAAAGCGAGTTGCAGTTTCTGAAATCCCAAGTCAATCCCCATTTCCTTTTCAATGCAATCAACAGTGTGTATGTTTTGATCCGGATCAATCCCGAATTGGCATCGGATACTTTGATCAAACTTTCCAATTTGCTTCGTTCCCAACTTTATGATTTTTCGGCCGAAAAGATTGAAATACAGCAGGAAATCGAGTATCTCAAAAATTATATTGAACTGGAAAAAATCCGCAAAGGACAGCGCCTCGAACTGACCTTTGAAGAAGGCGATAATCTTGAAGACTTTTCAATTGCCCCGTTGATTTTGATTCCGTTTCTTGAAAATTGCTTCAAACATCTCTCTACCCATACCGATCGACCCAATATAGTCAAGGTTAAAATTTGGTTGGAGGATGGTTTCCTTTTGGCTTATTTTTACAACACTACCGAACCCAAAGAAAAAAATCAGGCAAGAAATACAGGGGGAATAGGACTTGTAAATATCAAAAGGAGGCTAGAACTGCTCTATCCAAAATCCCATTGGATTGAAACCAAAGCGGAAAATGACAGTTACGAAGTCAAGTTGAAAATCAGAATTAAGTAATATGAAAATCCGGACAATCATTGTAGAGGACGAACCGTTGGCAAGGGAAGGACTGAAAAGCTATGTCAGGGAAATTGATTCTTTGGAGCTTTGTGCTACCTGTGAAAATGCCCTTGAAGCCAATGAGGTGCTCAAAATAGAAAAGCCGGATCTGATGTTTTTGGATATCCAAATGCCCAAAATCACAGGAATTGACTTTCTCAAATCTCTCCAAACGCCACCGATGGTGATCCTGACCACTGCTTATCCCAATTATGCCCTACAGGGATTTGAATTGGATGTGGTGGACTATTTGGTCAAACCTTATCCCTTTGACAGGTTTTTGAAAGCTGTAAACAAAGCCAAGGATTTATTCCAGCTGAGACAAAATCCTAAAGAAAACCCGATTCAAAAAGAGGCGATTTTTGTCAAAGTCGATAATATCCTGAAAAGGGTCCTGCTTCAGGATATCATTTACATAGAAGGAATGGAAAATTATGTAGCGATCCACACCGGCGAAGGTCGGCTGATTACCCTTATGACTATGAAAAGCATGGAGGAAAACCTTCCTACTGACAGATTTCTGAGGATTCACAAGACCTACATTATTTCAAAACAGCACGTCAAGGGAATAGAAGGAAATGAAATAGACATGGGAAAAACAAAAGTTCCCATGTCCAGAAATAGAAGAAATGAAATCATCGATGAACTGATAGGGAGGTGATTTCTTGTAATTTTTCGCTCAAAATTACCGGAGAATCCCAGAATAGATCAGACCTGCTTCTACTCCCCGGATTTCCGCCAATCCTTTCAACCTTCCTATTGCGGTATAGCCTGGATTTACAATCGGTTTTTTGATATCATCAAGCATCTGATGGCCATGATCTGGTCGCATCGGAATGGATATTTGACGTTTTTGCTGGACTTTCAGAATTTGATGGATCACTGCCTCCATGGGGACATCGCCGGTCAAGTGATCATCTTCATAGAAGTTGCCATCAACGTCCCTTCTCGTGCTTCTGAGGTGGATAAAATGGATGTGGTCACCAAACTCCTCCACCATTGCAGGAAGGTCATTGTCCGCTCTGACACCATAAGATCCTGTGCAAAAAGTAAATCCATTATTTGGGCTGTTATTATCCGAAATGAGCCTTTTCATATCCTTTGCGGTACTCATCACTCTTGGCAATCCAAACACATCAAAAGGAGGGTCATCGGGATGTATGGCCATTTTGACCCCATTTTTCTCAGCAATCGGCAGTATTGCATCCAAAAATAACTTCAGATTATTTTCCAACTCTGCATGTCCGATTCCTTGGTAAGAATCCAAAGCGGTCTGAAACTGCTCCATGGTGTATCCTTCTTCAGATCCGGGAAGACCTTTGAGGATATTGTCATTCACCCTTTTGAGAGTTTCCTCGGATGCATTTTCATAAAATTCTTTGGCTTTTTGGATTTCCTGTGGAGTATATTCCTTGTCGGCACCTTTTCTTTTCAACATAAACAAATCGAAGGCCACGACTTCCTTTTTCTCAAACCGAAGTGCCTTTGCGCCATTGGGAAGTGTCCATGCCAATTCTGTCCTGGTCCAATCCAAAATCGGCATAAAATTATAGCAGACGATATGGATGCCCTCTGAAGCAAGGTTTTCTAAGGTGGTTTTATAATTTTCAATGTTTCTTAGGAAATCCCCTGACCTGGTTTTGATGTTTTCATGTACAGGAACAGATTCCACGACAGACCATTTCAAGCCTGCTGACTCGATGGTTTTTTTTCGGGTCCTTATTTCCTCTTTGGTCCAAATTTCTCCGTTTGGGATATGGTGAAGGGCAGAAACTATCCCTGTGGCACCCGCCTGACGGATAGCTGCCAAGCTTACTGGATCTTTGGGTCCGTACCAACGCATGGTTTGCTCCATTTTATAAGCCATAGTATTTTGTTATAAGGGTTGTAATTGTTGTAGTGGTTGGAAATGTTGTAGTGGTTGTAATTGTTGTCTGCTTCGCGTTGTCAGGTTATCAAGTTGTCTGCTTCGCGTTGTCAAGTTCTCGAGTTCTCTGCTTCGCGTTGTCAGGTTATCAAGTTGGAAGAGGCGCGATTTCTTTTCATTTGCTTTATTCGTACTTTCCTTCTTACTTGGTACTTCGTACTTCGTTTCAAACACCTGAATAAGCACTGAAACCCCCGTCGACTGCGACTATGGTTCCTGTCACAAATTTTGAAGCATCAGAACAAAGCCACTGAAGTGTTCCCAATAAGTCCTCGGGTTTTCCGAATCGGGCCATTGGTGTGTGGTTGATGATCTGATTTCCTCTTTGGGTAAGGCTACCATCCACTTCTGTGAGCAATGACCTGTTTTGTTCTGTCAGAAAAAATCCGGGAGCAATGGCATTGACCCGGAACTCAGGTCCATATTTGGTATTGAGCTCTACGGCCATCCATTTGGTCAGGTTATCGATAGCAGCTTTGGCAGAAGCATAGCCCACTACACGGGTCATCGGTCTGCTTGCAGCCATGGAGGAGATGTTGATGATATTTCCTTTGCCATTTGGTAGCATCAAGGGAATGAAGTGCTTGATGGGGATAAAAGTCCCCTGATAATTCAAATCCATCACATTTTTTACAGCCTCTACGGACAATTCACCTATCGTCTGATCCGGCCTGACTACAGCACCGGGCAAGTTTCCTCCGGCAAGGTTGATAAGGATATCAACGGTTCCATACCTCGTCTGAATCTGTCTTGCTGCAGCTTCGACTTGGGGTTCTTTGGTCACATCCGCTAAAAAACCATCTGCTTTCCCATTTCTAGACCTGATTTCGCTGACTAATTTTTCAACCTTAGATGCTGTCCTGCCAATAACCAAGACGTTGGCACCTTCCTTAGCTAGGTGAAAAGCCATCGTTTCGCCCAATACTCCCGTGGCACCTGTGATGATGATTTTTTTGTCAGTGATATCAAACATGCTTTTTTGGGTTAATTGCCAAAATCGAAGTATTCATTGGCATTGTTATAACAAATGTCGCTGATGATTTTTCCAATCCACTGCTCATCATTCGGTAATTCTCCATTTGCGATATCTCTACCAAATAGGTTGCATAAAATCCTCCTGAAATATTCATGACGGGGAAAGGAAAGAAAACTTCTGCTATCTGTAAGCATCCCGACAAAACAGGATATCAAGCCTATATTTGACAATGAATTGATCTGTTTTTCCATGCCGTCTTTTTGATCCAAAAACCACCAAGCCGACCCAAACTGAATTTTTCCTTTGACACTTCCATCGTTGAAATTGCCTGCCATGGTAGCGATTACTTCATTGTCCGATGGATTGAGGTTGTAGATGACGGTCTTTGCCAATTGGTCTGATTTATCCAATTCATTGAGAAATCCCGACAGGGCAGAAGCCTGACTGAAATCCCCGATGGAATCAAATCCGGTGTCAGGTCCCAATTTAGTAAGACTTCTGGTGTTGTTGTTTCTCAAAGCACCCAAATGGAACTGTTGTACCCAACCTTTGGCATGGTACATTTTTCCCAATTCTATCAATGTCCGGTATTTGAAGAAGGAGATTTCTTCCTTGCTGAGAACCTGTGCTGAAATTACTTTTTTGAATATGGTATCCAAATCAAGCTTTGAATCTGGTTCAAAATATAGGCTCTCTAATCCGTGATCGGATAATCGGCCACCAACCTGATGAAAAAAATCTATCCTGTTTTGAAGTGCTGCCAAAAGATCTGCGAATGAGTTAATGGAAATGGAAGTCACTTCGGAAAGCTTTTCTATATAGCTGTGATAAGTCAATGGATTTTCAACCGCAAAGGCTTTATCAGGCCGGAAAGCCGGTTTCATTTTTAAACCTGTTTCTTGTTTGGCAAAATTCTGATGATGGATCAAATTGTCTGTAGGATCGTCTGTCGTGCAGACCACCTTCACATTCATTTTTGAAAGTAATTCTTGGGTACTGAATTCGGGAGATTGAAGTTGACTGTTAGTCAAGTCATATATTTCCCTTGCATTGTTTTGATTCAGTGTATGATGTATTCCAAAATACCGCATCAGTTCCAAATGGGTCCAATGGTATAGCGGGTTTCTCATGGTATAGGGAACGGCATAGGCCCATCTTTCAAATTTTTCCCAATCACTTGCCTTTCCTGTGATGTATTCTTCGGAAATACCCAAAGCACGCATTGCCCTCCATTTATAATGATCACCTGCCAGCCAAATGGAAGTAATGTTTTCGAAAATTTTATTCTCTGCTATTTGATCCGGAGCCAAATGATTGTGGTAATCAATGATGGGTTGACCGGCAGCATAGTCATGGTATAGAATCTTTGCATACTTATTTTCCAGCAAAAAATCTTCTGTTATAAATGATGGGCTTACTTTTGACATTGACACAGGCATGGGTTTCAAGGATTACAAAGATAATGTCAATTTAATCCATTAAAGAGAATTCCAATTAATCATTATTCAAATATTGATGCAAACGATTTCGGGTCAAAGGTTCAATTTTAACTGTTAAGATCAAGGAATTGTGGTTAGTTTGCTTAATCGAAAAAAGGATGGTTATTTTAAAAATGAATTACTCTTTGCAAAGAAAAAATGGCAGAAGTTAACATCAAATACCTCGCTGCAAAATTGAAACTCTCCCCTTCAACGGTCTCCAGAGCGCTCAATGACAGCTATGAAATCAGCCAACCGACCAAAGAGAGGGTCGTAGCAATGGCAAAAGAGCTCAATTACCAACCCAATCCATTTGCGAGAAGTCTTCGGGAACAAAAAAGTAAAACCATTGCAGTCATCATCCCCGAAAGGATCAATAATTTTTTTAGTCAGGTAATAGATGGGATTGAAGAAATCACCCAAGAATATGGCTACCATCTTTTGGTCTACAGTACCCATGAAAATGTCGAGACCGAAAGAAAAATAGTCTCTTACCTATTGAATGGACGTGTCGATGCGATCGTGATGTCTGTTTCCAGTCAAACAAAAAAAACAGATCATCTCGAAACTGTCTTTGAAAAAGCTGTTCCTCTGATATTTTTTGACCGAATCTGCCAGGAAATCCCGACCACAAAATTTATCAGCAATGATTATGAGAATGGTTTCAAGGCCACTATACACCTGATTGAAAAGGGTTGCAAAAGAATATTCTTTTTAATGTTGTCAAAAGAAATATCAATAGGGAAAGAACGCTTGCGTGGTTATCAGGATGCACTCAAAAAACATGGTTTGCCTTACGAAGAAAATTGGATTGTCCAGTGCAGTCAATCCGAGGAGGCCAATATCAAACTGATTGCCAAGATTCTATACGGCTTGGACAGACCGGACGGAATTTTGGCTTCTGTAGAAAAGTTAGCCATTGCGACTTACCATGCAGCTCGCGAAACAAAACTTGAAATGCCAAAGGATTTTAAAATGGTAAGTTTTTCCAATATGAAAATCGCAGGTTTATTAAAACCGTCTTTAACAACCATTTCCCAGCCGGCCTTTGAGATTGGATCCGAAATGGCAAAGCTACTCATGAAAAAACTTACCAAACCCAATCAACCTGCCTTTGAAAACAAGGTTATCCAAATGCCTTCACAAATAGATTTTAGGGAATCATCAAACTGAGAAATCCATAAAAAAAACCCTATCGAAAATTTCCGATAGGGCTGTTTAATAGGTTGAACAAGAGAAATTACTTTAGCTTCGGTTCCCATCCTTTTTCATATGGCCTCGACCAAAGCTCCATTCCTTTTTTATTTTTGATGTGACCGTTTGTAGGATCACATTCGAAGTTTTCCCCGATTCGGTGGGAGATATTTGCCAAATGACAAAGCAAAGTACTGACAGCACCTTCATCGATGGTAGAGTTTTGCTTCTCTTTACCTCTGATGGCTTCAAAGAAATTTGTCACATGGACTGTAGTCATATCTCCGCCGCCGCCCAAGTTGGTGCTTCCCTCTACATTTCCGGTTTTCACTTCTTTGATGAGCTTGCCATTGCGGTCAAAGAGCCTATAAAATTCTCTATTTACAAATACAGAACCCTCAGAACCATAGATGATAGTTCCCCTGTCAGAACCATAAGTGGCGTAGTTGTTTCTGCTTTTCCCATCCCAAAGGATGGTCTTGTCACCCTCAAATTTGAAAGTAGCAAGCATGGTATCGTACATGGTCCAACCGTCGTTGACAAAATGGTATTTGCCTGAATCTACGGTCACATGGTTAGGGAATTCCACCTGAAGTGCCCAACGTGCCACGTCCAACTCATGGGTGGCATTGTTTCCTGTTTCGGCTGTCCCATAATCCCAACCATACCAATGCCAGTTATAATCCCAGGTATTGTGGGTATAATTTCTCCTTGGTGCCGGTCCTTGGAATAGCTCCCAATCCAATCCTTCAGGTGGATTGGCTGCTGTCTGCAAGGGAACTTCGCCCCGGCCATTGATATAAAAAGCAACGGCTCTAAAAGCTTTACCAATAATGCCATTATGGATCTGATTGATGATTTCAATGGTATGGTCAGAGGACCGCTGTTGGTTACCCATTTGGATTACCTTGTTGTACTTGTTTTTATAAGCAATCAATAATTCACCTTCCCAAGGATTGTGGCTACAAGGTTTTTCTACATAGACATGTTTTCCGGCTTCCACAGCCATCCAAGTCCCGGGCGCATGCCAATGGTCAGGGGTAGCATTGATCAGGACATCTATTTCCTTGTCTTCAATGACTTTTAAAATGCTGTTTTCAAGCTTGGGTGAATAATCTATATGCTTGGAAAAACTCGCGGCGGCATTATCCCTTTGGGATTTCATCACATCACATAATGTAACGAGTCTGACATTGCTTTTCGGCATTGCAATCGGCTCGTAAAATGCGCCTAATCTTCTTCCCAATCCTGCTATTGCGACATTGAGTCGGTCATTTGCACCGATAATGTTTCCGTAGCTTTTGGCTGAAAATCCCAAAGCTCCCAAATAAGAAACTCCCGCTGTGGCCAAAGCTGCTTTTTTGATGAATTCCCTTCGGTTGTTATTATTGTTGTCCATGGTTATTGGGTTATTTACTTCAGTTCTTTGATTTTTATGCTTTTGAAATGTACTTCATTTCCGTGATCCTGTAGCAGGATATGGCCTTCGGATGCTTCGCCAAAATTTTCCCATATTTTATACTTACTGATGGCTACCAGTTTTTTGTATTCCTCCGAACCCCTCACATATTCTACCACTTTGACCCCATTGAGGTAATGTTCTACTTTGTTGTCAGGATACACCACAACACGGCCTTTGTTCCATTCTCCGGGACCTTTCACAAAACGGGGCTGCTTGTCTGCCTTGATCAGATCGTAAAGTGACGCCAAAGTCCTGTTTCCTTCGATTCCCATTTTGGCATCGGGATGGTTTTCGTCATCCAATATCTGGTATTCCAATCCGATCGCCGAACCTGAGGTCTGTTCATTTAGTGTGACAAAATACTTCAAACCGCTATTTGCCCCTTCGGTAAATTTGAAATCAAAAGCCAAGTCAAATGCACTGTATTTATCCACTGTGACAATGTCTCCGAAATTGCTGGATTCGCCGCCATCTGCACTTTGAATAGTCAAAATCCCATCCTTTATATGCCATCCTTTTTCAGGAAATGTCTCTTTGTTGGCACTTTTCCAACCTTCAGCATTCTGTCCATTGAAAAGCAGTTTCCATCCTTTCGATTCTTCAAATGATGTCAATTCATTCAATCCTGTATTGACCACAAAAACATCCCCTGTAAATGGGGTAGGGGTCAGGTTCTCGGTTTGTACCCTTACATTTCTAAAATAAGTTTTATTTCCTTCATCTTCAGGCTTGTTGATACTGTGAACCTGCAGTCCTATAAAACCTTTGGCGTCCATGTCATCTACAACATAGGCGACTTCTTGGCCATTGACCCATGTTTTTATTTCCTTCCCTATCGCCTCGATCCGGTAGGAATTCCATTCCCCCATCTTAAAAGCTGACTTTGCCGCCGGATTCAAATCTAAAGGATACAACCAACCCCTTCTTGCCTCATCGTACAATCCTCCTGACCAAGCCCTTTCTGTAGGATCTGCCTCGATCTGATAGCCAAAGACCAAACCTTGCCCATCCCTACCGGCAGGATCATATTGTCCCCTTGCCATGATTCCGGAATTGCTTGAAAGGTCTTCGATTTTGAGGTCCAATTCCAGTATAAAATCACCAAATTCCTGCTCTGTGACCAAAAAAGTGTTGGGCGTATTCGCTTTTGCATATCCTACAACTTCTCCATTTTCAATTTTGAATTCAGCCTCTCCACCCAAGATTTTCCATCCCTTAAGATCTTCACCGTTAAATACTTCGGTCCATACATCCGCAGTATTTTTTTCCTTGGGTTGACAAGAAAAAATTGCCATAAAACAAACTAGGGAGAGTAATTGAATTGAAGTTCTATTCATAAAATTGGGTTTTATTTCAGATACCAAAGTCCTTAAAAACAAGGTCATTTTCAAGGTTAACAAGTTCTAAATTACGCAATCGATTTCGAGTTGGCTATTGTCAAACTTTATTTTAACAAGGTAAAAAATTATAAGAGAATAAATTTCCCGGAATTGACAAAAGGACAATTGGATGTTTGAGCCAATACTCCCAAATGAAGAAATTCTCCTCCCAAATCTAGCAGCATCCTTTTGGAAATTTCTTTCTTTTAGTTTGACTTAGTTTCTATTATATTGAAATCCAATCCAGTGAATGCTTATTAACTATCTTCCCAAAATAAAACCTATGAAAACCAAATCCTTGAGTTTTTTATACTTCATCCTGATATTTCTTTTAGGATCATATTCACCCTCATTTGCACAGCAGATCAATACCAAACCCATACTGTCTCCATGGGGGGGGAATGTAGATTCCAATGCGCCTCATCCGGAATATCCAAGGCCTCAGATGGTCAGAGGAAGTTGGAGAAATCTCAACGGCCAATGGGATTACGCCATTTCAGAAAAAGGAAATGGAGCTCCTGTAACCTTTGATGGAAAGATCACTGTTCCCTTTCCTGTTGAATCTTACCTTTCCGGAGTGACCAAGGCGGTCGGTGCAGAAAAGGAATTGTGGTACGATAAGGTCATTCACGTTTCCAATACTGAAAGAAAGGGGAAGGTATTGCTTCACTTTGGAGCAGTGGATTGGGAATCGGAGGTTTTTGTCAATGGAAAATCAGTTGGCAAACATCAGGGAGGATATGATCCTTTTTCATTTGACATCACGGATTTTCTAGCCAAAGGTGTGGATCAAAAAATCACCGTCAGGGTTTGGGATCCAAGCGATAAAGGTCCTCAGCCTCGCGGAAAGCAGGTCAACCAACCCAGAGGGATTTGGTATACGCCTGTAACAGGCATTTGGCAGACTGTGTGGTTGGAGTTTGTTCCAACTACCTACATCAGCCACATCAAAACCACGCCTGATTGGGACAACGGGACTTTTCAATTTTCCATAAATGCCAATACTTCAGATCCGACTTTGACTTATAAAATCATTGCTATGGACAAAGGCTCCAAAGTGGCTGAAAGCTCAGGGACTTTTGGAAAAGAATCAATCCTTAAAATCCCCAATCCAATCAGTTGGTCGTTGGAGAATCCTCACCTATATGACTTTGAAATCAGCTTGCTAAAAGGTAAAAATGTCCTTGACAAAGTCACTTCCTATGGCGCCTTGAGAAAGGTTTCCATTGTTTATGATTCCAAAGGAATGCAGCGTTTTGCATTAAATGATAAACAGGTATTCCACTATGGTCCTTTGGATCAGGGTTGGTGGCCGGATGGATTGTATACAGCTCCAACAGATGAAGCTTTGGCTTTTGACATCATCAAAACCAAAGAAATGGGCTTCAATATGATCAGAAAACATGTCAAAGTCGAGCCGGCCCGCTGGTATTATCATTGTGACAAATTGGGCATGATGGTATGGCAGGACATGCCTAGCGGGGACATGGGAAATAGATGGGAACAAAAGCTAGGCGTAATCGGAAAAGGGACTGATCGGGAAAGGACTCCTGAATCCGAAGCCATTTTCAAAAACGAATGGAAAGCCATCATTGATGCCAATTACAATTTTCCTTCTATCGTTGTTTGGGTGCCGTTCAATGAAGCTTGGGGTCAGTTCAAAACCCATGAGATATCCGATTGGACCAAATCCTATGATCCGACGAGATTGGTCAACAGCGCCAGCGGAGGGAATTTTGAACTGAAAGGAGCAAAAATCGCCGGTGATATCTTGGACATTCACAACTATCCGGATCCGGTGATGCCTTCTGCTGAGTTGTTTGGAAAAATTCAGATCCTTGTTTTGGGAGAGTTTGGCGGATTGGGATTACCTGTCGAAGGACATACCTGGCAGGAAAAAGACAATTGGGGATACCAGAGTTTCAAGTCCAAAGAAGAACTGTTGGACAGGTATAAAATCCTGATGAAAGACCTGCAAGACCTGATTCCAAAGGGCTTGGCAGCAGCTGTCTACACACAAACGACAGATGTCGAAATTGAGACCAACGGAGTCATGACTTACGACCGGAAAGTGATCAAAATGCCTGTGGATGTTTTGAAAAAGTTACATGGGGAGTTGTATAGGTAATTTTATATGGTGATCCGTTTCTTTGCTTGTAACTCTATGTTATTCTTCAAGTGTGACGGAAGACGGAAGTCGGAAGACCGATGTACCGGGCATTTCAGTTTGGAGGCAAGATTTAATTTAGATTACCGATCTACAGGCGAAAAAAGTAAAACTGAGGATTCTAGGAAGGAGCTTTTTGGAGCTTGGGAATCAACAAAAAGTGCCGAAGAGATTATTGAAGACCTAAGATCGAGTAGAAAAACAGATCGAAACATTGAGGAATTGTGATGAACTATTTACTTGACACCAATATCTGTATTTACTTTTTGAAAGGTAGATATGGATTAATTGAAAAAATTGGACAAATAGGATTTGAAAATCTTTATATCTCTGAAATCTCCTTATTTAAAACGAAATCTTAAATGGTCGAAGTGGGGAGGAATGACGGCGGACCGGGCCGGCACTGGCCTTGTGGGTGGATAGGATTTCGCCGTCTTGACTTTTTTGGCTACTTTTTTTGTCAAGAAAAAAAGTAGCTGTAAAAATGACGACTCGATTTCCTGTAGCCCAAAGAACACCTTTAAAGATGATTTTGGTAACCAAAAATAAAAAGCACTTTTCCCGCCTCACTGACATCCAAATTGAGAATTGAACATCATGAAAAAAAATCCTTATAGATTTTCTGTAATTTTTCCATTCATATTGGTCGCAATTATATCTTGCTCCCCCGAAAAAAAATCCTCAGAAATCCAACTCTCGGGCAATCCGATTTTTGAAGGATGGTATGCCGATCCGGAGGCGATCATCTATGGGGATACCTATTGGATTTACCCCACTTATTCTGATAAGTTTTCCAAACAGGTTTTTATGGATTGTTTTTCTTCCAAAGACCTGGTCAATTGGACCAAACATGAGCGGATCATCGACACCGCGGCGGTCCAATGGGCTGATTCAGCGATGTGGGCTCCCGGCGTGATTGAAAACAAAGGGAAGTATTACCTTTTCTTTGCCGCCAACGATGTGCACGAAGGTCAGGTAGGAGGCATCGGCGTGGCTGTAGCCGACCAACCTCAGGGACCTTTTAAGGATTTGCTTGGTAAGCCCTTGATCAATGACATCGTAAACGGTGCGCAGCCTATTGATCAGTTTATTTTCAAAGATAAAGACGGCAGTTTTTTGATGTATTATGGAGGTTGGGGCAAGTGTAATGTGGTCAGGTTAAATGATGAATTTACCGGATTGCTCCCTTTTGAAAATGGAGAATATTACAAAGAAGTGACTCCTAAAAGTTATGTAGAAGGACCATTTATGTTTGTCCGCGATGACAAATATTACTTCATGTGGTCGGAAGGGGGTTGGACAGGTCCTGATTACAAAGTAGCCTATGCGATTTCAGATAGCCCTTTTGGGCCGTTTGAAAGAATCGGGGTTGTCCTCGAGCAGGATCCTGAAGTAGCGACAGGGGCAGGACATCATTCTGTTTTATTTGAACCCGGTTCAGAGCAGTACTACATGGTATACCACAGGAGACCTTTGGGTGAAACCGACGGAAACCACCGTGTAACCTGCATCGACAAAATGGAATTTGACGAAAAAGGTTTTATCAAGCCTGTTAAAATTACTTTTGAAGGAGTGGCTGCCAATCCATTGTAGCACATACGGTTATGATTGAAGTAAAACATCTTTTCCATGAATTGGACATCCTTCTGATTGACTTGCTCAAAAGTCTGGAACCTTCCGACTGGGAAAAAACTACTTCAGCCAAACTTTGGAATGTGAAGGATGTTGCTTCTCATTTATTGGACACCAACTTGCGCACTTTAAGTATCCAAAGAGATAGACATTTTGGAGAAAAACCTCCCAAGATCAATGGCTACGATGATTTGGTAGCTTGGCTCAACCTATTGAATGCAGATTGGATCAAGGCCACCAAGAGGCTAAGTCCAAATGTTTTGATTTCACTATTGGAAAGTAGTGGGAAAGAAGTCTCAGATTATTATGTCAGCCTTCCTGATATGGAAGAAGCGATATTTTCTGTGGCATGGGCAGGGGAGGAGAAGAGCTTGAATTGGATGCATCTCGCTAGGGAATACACTGAAAAATGGCATCACCAACAGCAAATCAGGGATGCAGTAGGTAAACCCGGATTACTTCAGGTAAGGTATTTCGAACCTCTGATGGCCACTTTTATGATGGCATTGCCTTTTGCTTTTGCCAAAGAAAATGCAGCAAATGGCACCGTGATAGAAATCAGGATTGGCGGAGAGTTTACAAAATCCTGGTGGCTTGAAAAAAACCAAGATTATTGGAAGTTACTCAATCAGGTAAGTAACCCACCGACTTCAATTGTCCAATTAGAAGATAAAATAGCTTGGAAACTTTTTTGCAAAAACCTTCGACCGGTTGAAGTTTTGGGTCAAGTGGATATTTCAGGAGATTTCAATTTGGGAAGAAAAGTCCTTGATATGGTTTCAGTCATGGCTTGACAAAACCAAACCAAGCCCGGTAACAATGACGAATTTATCGGAGTCGTCACCTTGAGTCTCAAAAATTTTCAAAAAAACATTCAGAAAAGGAATGACTTTGAAACGATTTTATTTTGGCCTCGGCAAACTCGGCCACCGAGGTTGTGCTTGAGAAAGGGGGAGGAGGAAAAAGCGGCGCAGCCGCTTTTTCCTCCTCCCCCCTCCAAACGCCGAATCTCAGGTCCCTGAGCTTGTCGAAGGGGAAAATTCCATTTCTGTCACTCTGAGTGTAGCAAAGAGTCTCAAAGAATAATGAGATTCTTCACCTTCGCAAGCTGCGGTTCAGAATGACGCAACACCAACCCTCATTCCTTTTCTGAACATTTTAAAATGTGAAGGCCTCAGGATGGGGCTACACCAATCGCCATTACAAAAAAGAAATGGTCGGTAAATCCTACCAACCACCTCCCAATGCTTTATACAATCTGACAGTGGATACGAGTTGATTTTCCAAAGCCAAAGATTTTTCAAATTCTGAATTGAAAAACTCCCTTTCTGCATCAAGTACCTGCAGGAATGAGGTATAGCCATTGTCATACAGCGCCTTGGAGAGCATCAAGGATTTTTCGGTGGCTGCGACTTGGGTGCTCCTTGCTTCAAATTCATTGCTGTAAGTCCTGATTTCTGCCAATGAATTTTCTACCTCTGCAAAAGCCGTCAGTACAGTCTTCTCATATTGAAATCCCAACTGAGAAGCTTTTGCCCTTTCAGCCTCAACCCGTCTTTTGTTTTGGCCAAACCTGAAAAACGGCCCGGCCAATTGACCGGAGAGAACTCCAAGTCCTGCCTGATTGCCAAACAACGTAGAGATTTGTGGGCTTGCCACTCCCAACAAACCTGTCAAGCTGAGAGAAGGAAACCTCAAAGCAACGGCAACACCTATGCGTTCTGTCTGTGCAATAAGCTGCTGCTCAGCGATCTTGATATCGGGTCTTCTTTCAAGCAATTCGGAAGGCAATCCACTTGGGATTTCCAAAGGCAACTGCTGTTGGTTATTTTCCAAGCCCCTAGATATCGGAATATATGTTCTTCCCAACAAGACATTAAAGGCATTTTCGGTGAGGATGATATTTCGCTCAAGGCTGTAGATCTGAGCCTTTGCAACAGCTGCGATTTGCTCTGCCTGGAGTTTATCCAATTCAGATACATTCCCCTTTTCAAACCGGGCGGTGATGATTTCCAGATATTCCAGGCGGGTTTCATAGGCACGTTGGGCGATTTCAAGCCTTTCATCCAATCCCCGAAGCCTGAAATACAATTCTGCCACTTGGGCGACCAAACTGATGTACAATGATTTCTTTGATTCTTCTGTTGCCATCAATTCCGCGAAAGCAGCACGGTTGGCGTGGCGGAGCTTGCCCCACAGGTCGATTTCCCATGACACATTACCCAACAATCCCACCATATTGGGTGAAAAAGTCACTCCTGCCTGTTCGGATAAATTTCTGAATTCGGTAGTCCTTCCCATGGCACTGTAATCAAGGAAAGGATAGAGATTGGCTTTGTTATAACCCAAGATTGCCTTGGCCTCTTCCACCCGGTAAACAGCCGTCATCAGGTCGAGGTTAGAATCAATCGAAATTTGTATCAGACTTTGCAACAAACTGTCCTGGTAAACCTCCCACCACTTCAGATTGGTGATGGAATCAGTTTGGGACATAGCTTGTACATAGCCAACAGGCTTTTGTGTTTCGGGTCGGGAATATCTTGGTCCTACCGCACAGCCGTATGAAGCAATCAGGACAAACAGGAGAAAATATATATTCTTCATATCAATGTGCCGGTTCTGATGGTGAAATAGGTGCATCTGATTTTTTCTTTTTTGCTCCGATGCTTTCAATGAGTACATATAATCCCGGAACCACAATGACTCCGATTATGGTCGCGATCAAGGTGCCACTGAAAACCGCCATTCCCATGACTTTTCGGGCTTCCGAGCCTGCGCCGGATGCTGTAAGCAAAGGAACGACACCTAGCATAAAAGCTAGGGATGTCATTATAATCGGTCGCAGCCTGAGTTTTGCAGCTTTAAGTGCAGCTTCCAACAGTGGCGTTCCACCTTCATATTCCATCTTCGCAAATTCAACAATCAGGATGGCGTTTTTGGCAGTAAGACCGATGAGCATTACCAATCCGATTTGGGCAAATACATTGTTGACATAGCTTGAGCTCCAAAAACCTCCCAACCATAAGCCGAGATAGGCCCCAAGAATGGCCGCAGGAACACCAAGCAATACGCTGAAAGGCAATTTCCAACTTTCATATTGCGCAGCGAGAATCAGAAACACAAAGACCAAAGCCATTAAGAACATGGTACTTCCGGTGCCTTCAGCGGCTTTTTCCTGGTAAGACATATTGCTCCAAGCGATGCTGAGTTCCTTTGGTAGCCCAGCCGCAACTTCTTCCAAGGCCTTGATGGCTTGCGAGGAGCTGAATCCGGCCTTCGGAGCGCCTGAGATTTCAGCGGAACGGTACATGTTAAACCTGTTTGTAGTGGCCGGTCCTGAAATATCTTCCACAGTGGTGACCGTTCCCAAGGGAATAATTTCTCCTTTCTTGCTCCTTACATAATATTTGGACAAATCGGAGGGGTCGAGACGATCTTCCCCTTCAGCTTGTACAAAGACCTTGTATTGCCTGCCAAATCTATTGAAATCATTCAGGTACGCACTTCCCAGGTATGTAGAAATGGTACTGGTAATTTCGGATAGGTCAATGCCAAGTTTTTCTGCTTTGTCATAATCTATACTGATTTTCTTTTGGGGAACATTAGACCTGAAGAGGGTGAAAATATTACCTATTTCAGGTCTCTTTTTCGCTTCGGCGATAAAAAGCTGCGCCTGTTCATCCAAATACTGTGGTGTGTTCCCGGATCTGTCCTGAAGCTGTAGGGTAAATCCGGCAGAGGTTCCAAGACCTTCGATCGGCGGTGGTCCAAAAGCAATGGCCGATGCCTCTGACACCAAATTTCGGAAAGCAAAATTGGTGGCAGCTACCAATTCTTTTGCTGTTCGCTTACGCTCATCCCAAGGCTTCAGCGAAATAAACACAAAAGCATTGTTGGTAGAATAAGAACCTGTGATCAAACTGTACCCCAATACCATGGTGGAATATTCGATTTCTTCAAATCCGGAAAGAATATTTTCAACCTTTTTAGCCACTTGGTCAGTCCTTTCAATAGAAGAAGCATCCGGCAATTGGATATTGACCAAATAGTAACCCTCGTCTTCTTCCGGTAAAAATCCTCCGGGAATTCCTTTGCCCAACAAAACCACAAAAACCATGACAACCCCAATGATCATCGCCGAGCGGATTGATTTTCTGGCCACAATCCCGGCAACACCTGTATATCCCAATGTGAATTTGTCAAATAACCTATTGAAACCATTGAAGAACCTTTGTAACCCACTATTTGACTCTTTCTTTGGCTTTAAAAGTATGGCACAAAGCGCAGGGCTGAGTGTCAAGGCATTGAATGCGGAAAACAAAACCGAAATGGCAATGGTGATGGCAAATTGCTGGTACAGACGACCGGTGATACCCCCGGCAAAAGCTACAGGAACAAATACAGCTGCAAGTATCAGGGCAATGGCAATCACAGGGCCACCGACTTCTTTCATGGCTTTTTGGGTGGCTTCTTTTGGTTTCATGCCATGTTCTATATTGTGCATCACGGCTTCCACCACCACAATCGCATCATCCACCACAAGTCCAATGGCCAAAACCAAACCGAGCAAAGACAACACATTGACCGAAAATCCTAAAAGAGGGAAAATGATAAAAGTGCCCAACAAAGAAACCGGCACTGTCAGTAAAGGAATTAATGTGGCCCTCCAGTCCTGAAGGAATAAGAACACCACCAAAATCACTAAAAATACCGCTTCAAAAAGCGTATGGATAATTTCTTCTATACCGACAGAAATTGCCCGGGTAGTATTCAAGGATACTTCATATTGGAGGTCTTCAGGAAAATAGTTTACCAAATCATTCATGGTATTTTTCACATCCTCTGATACCTCAAGGGCATTGGAACCCGGGATTTGAAATACGACTATGGTTGAGGCAGAATTTGCATTCAACCTACTTGAAGAACTGTAATTGTCCATTCCCAACTCAATTCTGCTGATGTCTTTCAACCTGACTATGGATCCTTTTTCGTCAGATTTGACAATGATATTGCCGAATTCCTCTTCTGTCACCAATCTTTCCTGCAGCGCTACCGTGTAGGTGTAATCGACACCTGGAGGGGTAGGGGCTGCACCGAATTTTCCACCGGGAGAGATTGCGTTTTGCTTTCTGACAGCATTGGAAACATCATTTACCGTGAGATCGAGTTTGGTGAGTTGGTCGGGGTTCAACCATATCCTCATCGAATAATCTGCCCCTCCAAAAAGGAACACATCTCCAACTCCTTTGAGTCGCTTCAGTTGGTCGACGATATTGATATTCGCATAATTGTTCAGGAAAAGTCCGTCATAGGTTTTGTTGGGAGAAGTAAGAGAAACGAGCATCAAAGGAAAAACCAATGATTTTTTGGTCGTAACCCCAAAATTCTTGACCTCTGTAGGCATTTTTGCCGTTGCTTGCGAGACCCTGTTTTGGGTCAGCATGTTGGCGTTGTCCAGATCAGTGCCCACCTCAAAAGAAACCTGAAGAATCAATGTTCCATCTGCGGCATTGATGGATTTCATATAAAGCATGTTTTCCACCCCGTTTACCTGCTGTTCGATAGGGGTAGCAACTGCCTGTTCGACGTTGACGGCATTCGCACCGGTATAATTGGTGGTGACCTGAACCATCGGCGGGGTGATTTCAGGATATTTGGAAACAGGTATTCCCCTTAGGGTAATCAATCCCATGATGATCATCAGGATCGAAATTACCATTGCAACTATTGGCCTTCGGATGAAAAATTCACTCATAAAAACTGGTCTCAGTTTAAGGTTTTGATTTTATTGATTGGGAGAGTTCTCCGGCCATTTTTGTTCGACTACCTCTATTTTGGCATCCGGTGTCAAACTTGCAGATCCTACGATGGCTATCCTGTCACCTGCATTTATACCTTTGGAAATGATCCACCCATCGCCAGACTTTGGACCTGTTTCTACAGCAATTGCCTTAATTGTACTGGAATCTGTCACCACAAAAACCCTCGAAATATGCTGTAACTGCATGACAGCACGCTGCGGTACCATAATGGCACCTGGAAAGGTCTTGATTAAAACCCTTGATTTGACAAAGAGTCCCGGTCTCAATATTCCTCTTGGATTAGGGAATCTTGCCTCAATGGTCAGTGTACCCGTTTTTGGGTCTACCTCTCTATCCGCAAAGTCAACTTCTCCGGTCTCAGGATAAAGTGAACCGTCCGCCATGATGAGTTGAATGTTTTTCTTGGCGGTCTCCAATTCTTCAGTAGTCATTTGAGTCAACCTGAGGTATTCCCTTTCGCTGATCTGGAACCTTACCCTTACTGCACCGATACTGGATATGGTCGTCAATACGGAAGTGGTACCTGACCTGGTGACGTAATCGCCCACTCTAAAATTGGAGATTCCGACCAATCCATCAAATGGGGCATATACCCTCGTATAACCATATTCTACTTTGGCATTTTCAAGCGAAGCTTCAGCAGCCCTTACTTGGGCCTGAGAAGCTTCATACTTCGCTTTGGCATTGTCAAGGTCCTGCTTGCTCAAGGCATTCATTTCAGCCAAAGGCTTGACCCGGCTAAGTTCTCCTTCTGCTCGTACCATTTCTGTTTGCGTGGCGGTCAATTGACTTCTGACTTGGTCAACCCTGTTTTTATATTGGATATCATCGATGATATAAAGCAAATCACCCTTTTTCACAAAGGATCCTTCCTTGAAATTGACAGAAGTGACCCAACCTTCTACTCTCGCCCTTATATCCACATCTGATTCCCCATATACCTGAGCCACAAACTCTTCATAAATGGGGACATCCTTTTGAATGGCTTTTACGACATTAACTTTTACAGGAGGAAGAACGATCTCCTCTTTTTTGGAACAACCCATGACCAAGCCAATTGTCATTAAATACAGAGTCGGCTTTTGGAGGAATCGCAAATAGGTGTGGTAAAATCTCATAATCTTGAAGGAAGGAAAGTCTGAGGACTGTTTTTTATTTGAAATTTTAAAGAAGTGTATTCGGTCAATTACTAATTTCATTCAAAAAGAATAATACTGCTTGGATTCCATGAGGAAAAATATTCCATTACAGTTATAAATCCCGGTTTGATATTCCTAAATAAACCTGAAACATTGATTTTTTTAGGAAAAGAAAATCATAAGTTGTTGTATCGTTTTAATTCTATCCTTGAATTTTCAATAAAAAATCAAAATTTCAAAGAGTAGAGTACATCCACTTTTTTCTAGAATTAATACTTTTTTCGAAAATAGAAAAAAAAACCAAACATGACAATTATCAGGTTTTCGGTTAATAATAAATTTATGAAATTCAATTTTTCCTTACAAAATTTGGCAAGTATGTCAATTCCCAAAAGGGGTATATTTCTGAATATGAATGTCCGTCGATGTTTGTAGCTCCTCAAACACGCGTTATCCTGCTTCTCCAGAAGCTGGATGAAATTGTTTTACCTCAGTGGGCACAGAGAATAGGAGGTTAATTTTCTCCCGCTGATTTCGCAGATTGACGCAGATGTCTCCCGTTATCCTGCTTCTCCTGAAGCAGGTAATAATTATTTTACCACAGAGCTCCCATAGGGCACAGAGAATTGGAGGTTTATTTTTTTACCACAGAAGGCACAGATTGACACAGATGGCTCCTGCTATCCTGCTTCTCCAGAAGCAGGTAATAATTAATTTACCACAGAGCTCCCGGAGGGCACAGAGAATTGGATGGTTATTTTTCTACCACAGATGGCACAGATTGACACAGATGGTTCACGTTATCCTGCTTCTCCAGAAGCTGGATGAAAAATTACCACAGAGCACACAAGGGGCACAGAGAATAGGAGGTTTAATTTTCTCCCGCAGATATCGCAGATTGACGCAGATGTCTCCCGTTATCCTGCTTCTCCAGAAGCAGGTAATAATTATTTTACCACAGAGCTCCCGGAGGGCACAGAGAATTGGAGTTTTATTTTTCTACCACAGATGGCACAGATTGACACAGATGGCTCTCCGCCAATGTTTGAGTCTCCACAAAAATTCGTATCCTCTACCTGCCAATGTTTGTGTCTCCACAAACATTCTTTTCCTCCGCGGCTCCGCGTGAGTTGATATTTTTTACCGCAAAGGACGGGAAGGTTTCGCAAAGGACACCAAGGTTTCGCAATGGTCGCCAATGTTCTAGGAGCTCTAGCCCCATCGGGGCGAAATATTGGTAGCCATGGGTAAGGTGCTACACTGATTTTCATACTTTCTCAAATCCTCATGCGCCGCAGCCCATGGTTTAGAATCGGATGATTGCGGGATTTCGGTCACGAATCTTGTAAATACAAGAATCTCAAATACCGAAATGGTTGGGAAAATTTTATCATTTCAACTCTTCAAACCTGATGATTAAATGATTTATGTTATCTCCTTGTGTCACTTTTTGTCTTACCACAAAAAGTAACCAAAAAAGGCAAGAAATTTTAATCCTATCCGCGCACACGGCCACCGCCGGCCCGGTCCGCCGCGGCGGATCCTCCTCCCCACCAGTTTTCCAAAACAGGATTTTCCTTAAGTATTTGATTATCAAACTTGCCGTTCCAAAGATTTCTCCAAACATTCAGTCCGCCGCGGCGGAGCGAAATATTTGTAGCCATGGGTAAGGTGCTAAATCCATCTTCATACTTTCCAGAGTCTGTATCCACCGCAGCCCATGGTTAAATAGGAATGCCGATATTTTTATTTCGGTCATGGATTTTGTAAAGTAGGAGAATCTACAATACCGAAATGGTAGGGGTAATTTAGTAAGGAACATCAAGAAGAGTGTAGATAGGAAGTAGCTCAAGGGTAACCCAGACACGGAGTATCGGTAGCTAGAACACGGAGTATCCCTAACTAAGAGGCGGAGTATGGGTAGGGGGAGTATAGGACATGGTGGGCGGGACTATACCGGAGGGGTAGGGAAACATACCCAAAACCATGACATGATTCTACTTTGGAATATTTCACTTCTATCAATTTTTTGAAAAATACCCTTATCACGGGATGGAGAAAAAAGAGATTTTAGGTGTAGATTAGCAAATCAGATTCGAATGCCGATAATAACCCACTGATTCATTGCAAGGGTGAAAGTGTGGAACGCATAAAGAATCAATTCATTAAAAAAATTTCATCTATATGAGTGATAAAAAAGAGATCCTTTTACATGAGCGAATCACAAAAGCCATTTATTTGATTCGAGACCACAAGGTGATGATCGACAATGAATTGGCTGAAATGTATGGTGTAAAAACAAAAAGACTTAATGAACAAGTCAAAAGAAATAGTGACCGGTTCCCTGAAGACTTCATGTTCCAGCTGACTGAAGAAGAATGGGAAAACTTGAAGTCGCAATTTGCGACCTCAAGTTGGGGAGGCCGTAGGACCCCTCCTTTTATGTTCACTGAACAAGGTGTAGCCATGCTTTCGTCAGTCATTAACAGCCCTATTGCGATTCAGGTTAATATTTCTATTATGCGAGTTTTTGTAAAAATGAGACAGTGGGCAGCCAACTACGAAGATTTGCTGAAAAAAATAGATGACCTCAGGGAGAATCAAAGCGAGCACAATGAACATATCAGAAATATTTACAAAATAATAGAAGAACTAGTAAGGCCGGCATATACGGAACGCAAAACAGTAGGATTTAGAAAAGATTAACCATGGGTAAGGAAAGGTGGGCGGGAATATACTTGAGGGGTAGGGAAACATGCCCGGATACCATGACATGATTCTACTTTGGAATATTACCCTTCTATCCATTTTTTGAAAAATACCCTGTTCACGGGATAGGGAACAAAAGGATTTTTGAACTAGTTTAGCAAATCAAAAATTAAATCCTCTAGCGATTACCTACATGGCCAAACAGAGGATGATTTTGATTTTGCTGTTCGCTTTGTTTCCTTAAAAGCAGAATTGGAAGCTCAGTTGCAGGAGGAAGCCCAACTTAATAAAATCATTGCTGAAAATCTCAATAAAATACAGATGTCATGACGAGTGACTATCCTGATTTCCCAATAGTGCAAGTTGGACTTGCACAAACTGATATTGAATTAGATTTAATGGTATCGCAAAATTCGATACCTTCTAAACAAAGTCTCGGAGGGGCTCTGCCATTTGTTTTTAAAGAAGGTGAAATTGATAAAAAAAACAATGTGCAAAAAATGCATATTCCTAATTCTGATAAAACGGTTGTCAAAAATAATCGCGATGTTATCATTTCTGTTGGTTATCGTGTCAAGTCAAGGCAAGTCACCCATTTCCGTATTTGCGGAAATAAATGGGATGCTTTAAGGTTCCAGATTGGCACCTTAAATGAAAAGCCCGGTAGAGGGCAACACCGCAAGTATTTGCCATGGGTATTCTCAGAAACCGATAAAGGTTTCAAAAAATGTATTGCAACATCAAATTTAATTATTAGAAGGTTCATGAAAGACGAGATTGTATAATACCGCCCCAATGAACTTGTTGAACATATTGAAGAACGGCTTGATAAAGATAAAGAAACGCTCTGGCTTACTCAAGAGCAGATTTCCCAACTGTTTGGAAGAGAGCGAAGTGTTATAACAAAACACCTCAAGAACATCTTCAAAGAAGATGAGTTAGACGAAAAAGTGGTTAGTGCATTTTTTGCACATACCACTCAGCACGGTGCAATAGGGGGCAAAACCCAAACTACGTTTACATAACATTATAACCTTGATTTCATCATTTCTAGTGGTTACCGTGTCAAGTCCAAACAAGGCACACAATTTCAGATTTGCGTGAATAATTAAAAAATAGTAATCCTATGGAGTTCACCATAAGCCATATAGAAAACAAAATTTTCACTGTAAGAGGGATGCAGGTAATGCTCGATAGTGACTTGGCACTTCTTTACGGAACAGAAACTAAGTTTATCAACAGAGCAGTAAAAAGAAATCCTCTTAGATTTCCTAATGCTTTTATTTTTCAATTAACAGAAAAAGAATGGATTGACTTGAAGTACCATTTTGGAACCTCAAGTGAACATGGGGGCAGAAGAACGATGCCATATGTATTTTCAGAACAAGGGGTATCTATGCTTTCTGCTGTTTTAAATACTGATTTTGCCATTCAAGTAAGCATTCAAATCATGCAAGCTTTTGTTTCCATGCGGAAGTTCATGATAAACAATGCTTCCGTTTTTCATCGACTTGACCAAGTAGAACTCAAACTTCTGAAAACCGATGAGAAGCTGGAACAGATTTTTAAAGCCTTAGAAGCCGGACAGCCCAAACCCGACAAGGGCATCTTCTTCGAAGGACAGATTTTTGATGCCTATGTATTTGTGGCAGACCTCATCAAGAGGGCAAAATCTGACATCATCCTGATAGATAACTATGTGGACGAATCCGTATTGAACTTGCTTTTAAAACGTCCTAAAAATGTTTCTGCTACCATATATTCCAAAAACATCAGCAACCAACTCTTGCAGGACCTAAAGAAGCACAACAGTCAGTACCCTGAAATCAATATTCAAGAATTCAAAGAATCCCATGACCGATTTTTGATTATAGATGGAAAAGAACTTTACCATATCGGCGCTTCGCTGAAAGACCTCGGCAAAAAGCCTGTGGTGAGCGAAGTCGAACCATGGTTTGCCTTTTCGAGAATGGATTCGTTTGTCAAAGAAGTCCTGCAAAAATTAAAAGAAGGTGAAAAAGACGGATAACGTCTGACCAGCCTAGTAAGGAAATAAAAAAACTGACAGCCAAAGACTGTGATATACTTCTCCATAATAGAAGGAGTTCTAGTATCGGTAGGACAAGGTGGGCGGGAATATACTTGAGGGGTAGGGGAACATGCCCCAAAACCATGACATGATTCTACTTTGGAATATTACCCTTCTATCCATTTTTTGAAAAATACCCTGTTCACGGGATAGGGAACAAATGGATTTTTGAACTAGATTAGCAATACAATAATCATTCAATAACCGGTAACATGGATTATCAGATTCTAATTTTTCTAATTATCCTAATCGTAATTCCGATAATTAAATGGTTTCTGTTTGAGGAAAAGAGAAAGCGTCGACGGGAAAATTATATCAACGAATACCTCAAATCAGATGCATGGAGCCGCAAAAGGTATGTCGTGCTCAAGCGGGATAATTGGCGCTGTGTCTATTGTGGAAACAAAGCGACCCAAGTTCATCATAAAAAATACGCAAAAAAGAACATCGGGAAAGAACCAATAGAATGGCTTGTATCCATCTGTAAATCCTGCCATGAAGCCATGCATAGGTGAGTGACAGGAGCGAGTAACAACGCTCTCTTTTTTTGCCTTTTCAAAAAGGGTATTTTCTGATTTTCATTAATTTACTACATTTTTTGGCAAAAAAATCTTTAAATATTTTAAAAATACCCTAAATACGGTATTTTTATGTTCTTAGGGATTAGGTAAGTTTGGAAATCGGAGGATGGAGATGGAGTTGATGATTGGGGATCAATTTGGAGAAAAGTCTCATCTGATTTTATAAATGGAAACCAGGCCTTTTTCTCCGATTTGGTTAGTTGGGCCTGGGAAAACCAGACATGAAATTAAGTTTGGCGAAATTATAAAAAAACAATATGGCAAAGACAACAAGAGTAGAAAAAGTAGAAGAAGTGCTTGAAGACTCAGCTCCGGTGGTTTCTGAAACAGAAACTAAGAAAGAAGAAAATGTATTAAATCCTGACAAATTCTTGGATTTGATAAAAATCATTCAAGGAGCAAAGGAAATTAATGACTTAAAGCCCACACTTTACAAACATATTCTCGAAATAGCAAAAAGAAACGGAATATCAGATGAATATCATTTACTGTTTTTATATGAACCAAACTCGAGCATAGAACAAGGAATGGTAGACAAGATTTATAATGCTATTCCTGATGGAAATACAAAACCAATTCTTCTACTCATACATAATCACGGAGGTCGTATAGAGCCAGCTTATCTTATAAGTAAGACTTGTAAAGAATTATCTCCAAAATTTGTCGTAACAATTCCACGAAAAGCTAAATCTGCAGCAACACTCATTTCGCTAGGAGGAAATGAAATTCACATGGGTCCAATGAGTGAATTAGGTCCGATTGACCCACAATTTGCGGGACTTCCTGCATTAGGAATTAGTAGCTCTTTAGAAAGTATCGCAAAAATTGTCTGTAAATATCCAGAGTCAAGTGCAATGTTTGCTGATTTTATGAAAGAAAAACTTGACTTACGAATTCTTGGTTATTTTGAGCGAGTCTCTGAATCTGCTCAACAGTATGCGATAAGGTTATTAGCAGGTAAAGAGTTAAAATTAACTGCTGACGAGGTTTCTCACAAGTTGGTTTATGAATACAAAGACCATAGTTTTGTAATAGACAAAGAAGAAGCAATTGAACTATTAGGAGACATTGTAAAAGTCAATACTAATGAATACAAATTTGGGAATGAGATACATAAATTCCTGAATGAAGTAAACATAATTATTGGGATATTCAAGTCTAAATCACTAGCAATAGTGGGTTCGCCAAGAGACTTTATAATTAGTGACAAGAAAAAGGATGATGAATAACTTGGAATAATTGCATCTACTCAAAAGTAGCGGTTCGATAGTTAAGTCAAGTTGTTTGCTTCTATCAAAGTTTTTGCCTGCAGACAATTTACTGCTTCAAAATCCGATTCTTCGCCAAGCACCAAAACTTGATAATTTTTTAAAAGAAATTATCAATGTTTGATTCCGAATACTTTGTAAAAAGAGCGCCTTCCCCCGCTCTTTTTTTTTTGCCTATTCTATTCTGTGAAGTCCCTTGATGATTTTTTTCTGCTTACGGGAAAAATACCCTGATCACGGGATAGGGAAAAAAGGGAATTTAGGAGTAGATTAGCAGAATAGAATTTTTAGATAATTGAAGAACGAAAAACTGACAAGGAAGGAAATCATTGACAACCGCTTAAAGCAGGCAGGATGGGATGCTACTGACATAACTCAAGTAATTGAAGAATATAATATTCACCTTACTGTTGTCAAAGAACCGGTAACTCCTTATGGAGGATATCAATTTAGCGACTATGTTTTATTGGGTCGAAATGGTAAACCTCTTGCTGTTGTTGAAGCAAAAAAAACTTCTGTTGACGCGGCACTCGGAAGAGAACAAGCCAAACAATATTGCTACAACATACAATCAGCAAAAGGTGGTGAACTTCCCTTTTGCTTTTACACCAATGGATATGACATTTACTTTTGGGACTTAGGGAATTATCCGCCAAAAAAAATCTATGGTTTTCCAACCCGTGATGACCTTGAACGATACTCATACATTCGTAAAGCAAGAAAACACTTAGCAAGTGAACTTATCAATACAAAAATTGCTGGGCGGAATTATCAGGTAGCTTCTATCCGGGCTGTAATGGAAGCAGTTGAAAAACGGAAACGTAAGTTTCTGTTGGTTATGGCTACCGGCACAGGCAAGACAAGAACCTGCATCGCCTTGGTAGATGCTTTGATGAGAGCAGGTTGGGTTGAACGTGTTTTATTTTTGGTTGATAGAATTGGATTACGTGACCAAACCCTTGATGCTTTTAAAGAGCATTTACCCAATGAACCACGTTGGCCTAAAGTATCTGAAAAAGAAATTGCAACCGATAGACGGATATATGTTTCGACTTATCCAACCATGTTGAATGTAATTCGCAATGAGGGAAAATCTTTGAGTCCACATTTTTTTGATATGATTGTAGTGGATGAAAGCCACAGGAGTATTTACAATACCTATCAGGAAATCCTAGATTATTTCAATACCATTACCCTTGGTTTAACAGCCACCCCGACAGATGTAATCGACCACAATACTTTTCAATTGTTTGAATGTGAAGATGGGATTCCCACTTTTGCTTATTCCTATGACGAAGCGGTAAATCATATTCCGCCTTTCTTGAGCAATTTTCAGGTAATGAAAATCAAAACCAAGTTTCAGGATGAAGGCATAAACAAGCGGACAATTACTTTGGAAGACCAACAGCAGTTAATGTTGGAAGGAAAGGAAATTGAAGAAATCAATTACGAAGGAACAGAGATTGAAAAAAAGGTAATCAACAGGGGAACGAACGCTTTGATAGTCCGTGAATTCATGGAAGAATCAATCAAAGATGCCAATGGGGTTTTGCCCGGGAAAACCATATTCTTTTGCATCAGCAAAGCCCACGCAAGACGCGTGGAAGAAATTTTTGATTTGCTTTACCCTGAATACAAAGGTGAATTGGCAAAAGTATTGGTAAGCGAAGACCCACGAGTATATGGGAAAGGCGGATTGCTGGATCAGTTTGTAAAAAATGACATGCCACGGATTGCTATTAGTGTAGACATGCTTGATACAGGTATTGACGTCCGTGAACTGGTTAATTTGGTTTTTGCAAAACCTGTTTACAGTTACACTAAGTTTTGGCAGATGATAGGTAGGGGAACCCGGCTGCTAGAACCTGAAAAGATTAAACCTTGGTGTACACAAAAAGATAATTTTTTGATTCTCGATTGTTGGGACAACTTTGAATATTTCAAAATCAACCCGAAGGGCAAAGAACCGAAAGCACAAATTCCTTTGCCCGTTCGTTTATTTGGGGTTCGATTGGAAAAAATCAAAGTCGCCAAATCCCAAGACCATCCAGATGTTGTCAGTAAGGAAATTCAAAAAATCAAACAACAAGTTGAAGGACTTCCAAAAAACTCTGTTGTCATCATGGAAGCCAAGCATGAATTGCAACGGTTGGAAGATGAAAACTTTTGGAACAACCTGACATCTGATAAAATTGAATTTTTAGAAGCTGTGGTCAAACCATTGCTCCGCACGGTTTCAGATGTTGATTTTAAAGCCATGCGATTTGAAAAGGATATCGTTGAAGTTTCACTGGCTCATTTAGCCGGTGAGACCCAAAAATTTAAAACACTTAAAGAAAGTATTATTGAAGAAATTGGCGAATTGCCATTAAGCGTCAACATTGTTGCAAGAGAACAGGAGTTAATTAAACAAACACAAAACAATCATTATTGGGCAACAATCAATGAAGTCAAATTTGAAGAATTGATTCAAAAACTTTCTCCGTTAATGAAATTCCGTGAAGTTGTTATTCCATTAGCTCCCGTCAAATTTAACTTCAAAGACATTGTTGCAGAAAAGGAATTCATTGAGTTTGGTCCACAGCACGAAGCCCTGAGTGTAGCCAAATATCGTGAACTGGTAGAAATGAAAATCAATGAATTGGTATCAAGCAGTTCCATTTTACAAAAGCTGAAACAAGGGCAGGAAATAACTCCGGGTGAAGCGGAACAATTGGCAGAAGAACTGCACAACGAACATCCCCATATTACCATTGATTTGCTCCGCAAGGTTTATAATCACCGAAAGGCCGCTCTGGTACAGTTTATCAAACACATATTAGGAATAGAAATATTAGAATCATTTGCTGAGACAGTAACCAAAGCCTTTGATAGGTTTATAGCACAGCATAGTTACCTTACAACCAGACAGCTTCAATTCCTTGAATTACTTAAAGGCTTTGTTTTGGAAAAAGGAGATGTAAGCAAACGAAACCTGATTGAATCTCCATTTACCATGCTTCATCCCGAAGGTATCAGAGGTATATTCAACCAAAAAGAAATTGATGAAATTTTAAGTTTAACCCAACAGGTTTTGGCGGCATAATATGGTAAAGAAAACAACAGAGAAATTTAATCCTGAAGAATATATGCAAATGGCAATTGATGCCATGAATGATTCAATTGATGAACCTCGGACAGATGGTAAAGTCAGTCCTAAAGTAGGTGTAATCCTGATTAAACCAAACGGGACAGTTGAATCTGCTTGCAGAGGTGAATTACGATTTGGTGATCATGCTGAATTTACCTTGGTGGAAAGGAAAAACCGTTCCGAAAAATTAGACGGCAGTATATTATTTGCGACACTTGAACCTTGCGCCCCTGGTGCAAGACATTATCCCAAATTAGGCTGTGCAGAAAGAATTGTTAACGCAAGAGTCAAAGAAGTCTGGATTGGAATTGAAGATCCTGATCCGGATGTCGACAGGAAAGGCATTAAATTCCTTGAAGAAAATGGAATCACAGTCCACATGTTTTACCCTCAGTTTCAAAAAACCATAAAGCAAATAAATAAGGAGTTTTTGAAACAAGCACTTGAAAGGGCAAATGATAGAAAGGAAAAAAAAGAAGTAGTTCTTTCAAATTTAGAAAACTCCATTCCTACTATGGATTTAAAGCAATTTTCTGAGAAGGCTATACAGTATTACATTGAACAATCTAAACTTCCGTATGCAAAAAACTCAAATGAATTATGGCTTCATTTTGAACATACTGGGATCGTTCAGCGAGTAAAAATAAACAATGAAGAAAAGTATAACCCAACTGGTTTTGGGATTCTCTTATTTGGTATTAATCCACGAGAAAAATATCAGCAAGCGGTTGTTAAAGCGAAAGTTAAATATGGAAACAATGCCTCAATCCCTAAAGACTTTGAAGGTCCACTAGTATTGATTCCAAAAGAAATTGAATTGTGGCTTGAACAAGTGTTACATTCAGAAGTAAGCCGCAAACAGTTTCAACGAAAAACAAATACACTCTTCCCTATTGAGCCTTTACGTGAAGCCATAATTAACGCATTGGTGCACCGGGATTATGAACAAGAAGGAGCAAAAACCTACATCGAAATTGATGATGATAAAATTGTAGTCAAGAGTGCAGGCTTACCGGTTTCCCCAATTTCGCTTGAAGATGTCAAGGCTTTCCGTGCTCCATCACTTAGTCGAAATCCTAAAATCACGTACGTGTTCAATAGAATGGGATTGATGGAAGAATCTGAATTGGGGATGGAAACTTTTAGGGGCATGCAAGAGAATTATGAATTGCCTTTACCTTTTTACGATTACAAAGCGCCTTACTTGTCCTTGACTTTTTCAAGAAGCTTAGAGGCATTCAAAACTGTTTCAGGGAATAAAGTTTTGGGTGATTTGAATAAGGAAGAATTAATTGGTTTTGAATGGTTGAAATCAAAAGGTGATGTATCCAAAAAAGAATATGCTATTCACTTTGATTTTGATGAAAAGAAAGCCTATCGCCATTTATCCAAGTTCAAGAAACTAAACCTCCTCTCTGACAATGGAGAGAAGTCTAATTCACCAAACTTTAGATATATATTCAAAAATGATTAATAATACTTGGACATATAGTTGGACGGAATGTCCAAGTCTACTGGTTAAAACTTTTGCTTTTGGAGGAACTTGGACAACTACTTGGACAGATTGTCCAAGTTCTGTATCTCTCCCAAATCCCATTATTACAAATATGAATTTACCAATGCCTAACATAGACAGTGTATCTATGTATGCAAGACCAAGAACATTTTGTCCTTCGGAAATGAACCCGATAGATAAGACAAAGGCATGGACAAAATGTCCATACCCAAAACAATAAGAAAAAGCATGTTACAAAACAACGCACAATTAAAATCGCTAATAGACAAACTTTGGCAAAACTTCTGGGAAGGCGGAATAGCCAACCCCTTGACCGCCATTGAGCAAATCACTTACCTCATTTTTATGAAGCGTTTGGATGATCTGGAAGCCAAACGGGAACGGGATGCTGAGTTTACAGGCGAAACTTATACAAGCAGGTTTAAGGGCACTTTCAAAACCCCCGGCAGTGACCAAAGCATTGATAAAAACGAATTGCGTTGGAGTGTTTTCAAACACAAACCTGCCGAAGAAATGCTGATGCATGTGCAGATGAAAGTGTTTCCGTTTTTGAAAGCCTATAATCAGAGGCCTGAACCAAGCGCAGATGAATCCTCCAAGATGAGTATTGCTGCAGAGCCAATTGAACCATATGGGGATAAAAAAGCAGTCAATGAATCTCAAGAAACTTCTGAAATCAAGAACACTGACAATTTTACCCGTCACATGGCAAATGCCGTGTTCATCATGCCCAAAGCAAGCTTGCTCGTATCTGCCATCAACATTGTGGAGGATATTTTCAAGGAAATTGAGAAAGATGCCACAGAGGGCGGACATGCTTTTCAGGATATACAGGGTGATGTGTATGAAATGCTCCTGAGCGAAATAGCCTCAGCAGGAAAAAACGGACAGTTTAGAACACCTCGCCACCTGATTAAACTGATGGCTGAATTGGTGGCACCACAATTTGGTCAAACCATGGCAGACCCAAGCAGTGGAACGGGAGGTTTTATTTTGGGCTATTTCCAATATATCCTTACTGACCTGGTCCGGAAAACCAACCCCGAATTGCTCACCAAAGATGAGGATGGCTTTGAAAGGGCAAGTATCAGCGCCATACTTACGGAAGACCTTAAAAAAATCCTGGCCAAAAGCATGTATGGCTATGACATCGATACCACCATGGTCCGATTGGGGATTATGAACCTGATGATGCATGGGATTGACAATCCCCAATTGGATTACAAAGACACGCTCAGCAAAAGCTACAATGAAGATAGCCGCTACGATATCATCATGGCAAACCCACCCTTTACCGGCAATATTGACAAAGGCGATATCAACGAAGGACTGAAACTGCCCACCACCAAAACCGAACTGCTTTTTGTAGAACGCATTTTTAACATGCTGAAAATGGGAGGAACAGCAGCTGTGATTGTGCCAAGCGGCGTGATTCAAAACAGCGGAAAGGCCTTTGAGGCGGTGCGGAAACTGATTATTGAGCAAGCCGAACTGAAAGCTGTGATTGCGGTGCCAAGCGGCGCATTCAAGCCCTATGCAGGGGTAAGCACGGCCATTTTGATTTTTACCAAAGGCGGCGAAACCAACAACGTGTGGTTTTATGACATGCAAGCTGATGGCTATACCTTAGACGATAAGCGAAATAAGATTGCCGAAAGCGATTTGCCCGACATTGTGCAACGCTACAAAGCAAGAGATGTTAAGATAGACAGCGACCGAAAGCAGAAATACTTTATGGTGTCAAAAAAAGAAATTGTAAAAAACAACTACGATTTGAATTTAAGCACTTACAAAGAAGAAGTGTATGAAGAAATAATTTATGATAAGCCAACTTTGATTTTAAATAAACTATCTGAAATTGAAAAAGCAATTAATAGCGGCATAATTGAATTGACAGAACTATCTAAATGAAAAAGTTGAAACTACCAGATATTGCCCCATACTCGGGAAAGAGAGTTCAGCCATTTGATGGGGTGAAGCGTTATATGTCAACGGGGGATTTGAAAGGAGATAATTTAAACTTTGAAGATGTAACCTACGAATCCAAACCATCAAGAGCAGATATTTTAGTAAGCGAAGGAGATATTCTATTCGCTAAAATGACAAATACAAACAAGGCCTTACAAATTGATAATGAGCTTGATGGAATTATTGTATCAACAGGTTTTTCAGTTCATAGACCAATTGAAAACGAATTATTTGGTGAATATTTTCTTCACTTTCTAAAGCATAACAGTTTTCAAAGACAAAAAAATAAGCTTTGCACTGGAGCAATTCAATCAGCTATATCAAATAGCGGAATTGAAAAAATATTTGTTCCAGTTCCCGATTATAAAGAACAAATCCTTGTTGCCAACCTCCTAAGCAAAGCTGAAAACCTCATATCCCAACGCAAAGAAAGCATCCGACTGTTGGATGATTTTTTGAAAAGCACGTTTTTGGAGATGTTTGGGGATGCCGTCAAGAATGAAAAGAAATGGAACAAATTGGAATTAAAGAACTACGCTAAAGTTAGAATTGGTCCATTTGGTAGTTTGTTGCATAGAGAAGATTACGTTCAAAATGGTATTCCGATTGTAAATCCAAGTCACATTGGGGAAGGAAAAATTTCTATTGATCCTGAATTGACAATTTCAAAAGATAAAATGAAAGAACTTTCTGCATACATGATGAATAAAGGTGATGTAGTTTTAGGAAGACGTGGCGAAATTGGAAGATGTGCAGTGGTTACAAATAAGGAAGATGGTTATTTATGCGGAACGGGTAGTATTTTCATTAGACCAACAGAGAAGTTAAATCCTATTTTTCTCTACAACATTATTTCCTCTGCTTCTATGCGAAAGGTTTTAGAAAATTCGGCTAAAGGAATAACGATGAAGAATTTGAACTCAGGAATAATTGAAAATTTGAAAATTCCTGTTCCTCCAATAGAAATACAAACCCAATTTGCCCAAATCGTAGAAAAAACAGAAGTCCTCAAAACTCAATATAAACAAAGCTTGCAGGAGTTAGAGAATCTGTATGGCAGCTTGAGTCAGCGGGCGTTTAGGGGGGAGTTAAAAGAAAAACTGTTAAGTATATAAATGATTTTAAAAACTTCAATATCGTCTTGGGTTGAGGAAATTTTGAATAAAAAAGTTTCCTATCAGAAAAATACTTGGTCAGCTTTTTCAAAGGAAATGACCATTAGGGAAGTATTGAGAGAAATTCAATCTGGTAAACATAAAGTTCAAGTTCATTATTTACGTTCCTTAATTTCAAACGATAAACGAGAAGAATACAACATCCATAAGCGAACACTTCCTGCAGTTACATTTTGTGGAACCTTTGAGGGGGAAAGAAAGAAAACAAAAATCAAGAGTTACAATTATGTAATTGTTTTAGATGTTGACAAACTTGATGAGGAAGAATTGAAAAGAATCAAACAGTGCTTCCACGATGATCCATTTGTTTTTTCATTTTGGGAATCACCATCAAAGGAAGGGATAAAGGGCTTAGTTTCCCTCAGATACAACTTTGAATTGAACAAAGATAATTTAGACATTGCGCATAAAATTGCTTTTCAAAAATTAGCCTCCTACTTTAAAGAAAAGCACAATATTGAATTGGATAATAGTGGAAATGATACTACAAGACTATGTTTCTTTTCATATGATCCTTTGATTATTTTTAAGGAAAATGCTCCCTATTTTGAAATATCTGGATTGGATTATTCAACTGCTGAGGTTTCTAATGAAAATACAAAAGACATAGAACTAAAATTTGTAAGCAATAAAGATTCTTTGCATAATCCGGCTAATAGAAATTCTCCAGGAGATAGGTATACGATTGCTGCCATCATACGGTTTTTAGAAAAGAAAAAGCTTTCAATTACCACTTCATATGAAGAATGGTATAAAGTTGCAATGGCCATTGCAAATACTTTTACCTATGAGGTAGGAGAGAGATGTTTTTTGAAGCTTAGCTCAATGGATAAAACCAAATTTAATGAGATTGAGTGTAAAAATTTCTTGCTTAATTGCTATGAGGCAAGAAGAGGTGCTATAAAATTTAGCACAATAGTATATTTCGCAAATGAAATTGGTTATAGAACCAAAAAGCAGAGGGAAAGGGGTTCTGAGGCGGTAAATGAAAGTTTATCGCAAGTTTCATCCTCAAAAACGGTTGTTTACTTGCCAGAGGACTTAAAAAAGTAAAGCGGCTTATGTCAGTATCTTTGTCAGAATGTGACTTAAATGTCAAAAACTGGAACCCCTTCCCTTTGTTTTTTTAAAACTGAAAAATGAAAGAATTTGAAACATATTTTTCCAACGATGAGATAGTTAAATATCTATGTAAGCTTCGGGCTAAGGTTGCAAATACCCGGAATAAAAAACATCTTATACATTTGCTTACAGATTCAGAAAGATATAACTACCATGTAAAAGATTCAGAAAAATATTTTTTTGGTAGTGAAGAAAATGTTTGCAGTTTTATAAAATATGAAAAGGAATTTTTAATTCAGTTAAATAAAATTTTACCTCCGAGGAAGAAATGGGTTAATTTAGGAAGAAAATCAAGAATTGATAGAATTACAAACCAAGCAATTACTTCAAGCAAACGAAATGAATACTCACTTAATAAAACAATAAAATCATATAGGATAAAATCACCAAATGAACCTTGGCTTTTGGCATTAGATCAATTCATAAATGACATTCAAATTTCTGTAAAATCAGGGACCTATGAAATTCCTACTCCGACAATTTTTCCAAAACTTAAAAATGATAAACAGATTTTAGGTGATAACGAGTGTCGTCCAATTTCTTTGTTTAATCTTAAAGACCGGATAATCCTTAGCATTACAAATAAATACCTTACTAGATTATTTGACAGATATTTTGAAGACTGTTCTTATGCCTTTCGTTCAAAGAAGAATAAAGAAGGAACATCAGTTTTAAATCACCACGATTGCATAAAAGAAATTCTAAAATATAAACATCAAAACTCCAATAAGGCTTTATGGGTTGCAGAATGCGATATGGAGAAATTCTATGATACAGTTAACCATAAAGTTGCTAAAGTCCTATTTGATGAGTTGATAGTAAAATGCAAGAAAGATTTTCAGACCCTAGATTTTGTCAAGGTGTCACATATTTTCAATCAATTTTTAGAATGTTATTCATTTAATACAAATGTTCCTCCCCCTGAAGATCTAAAATATTGGGAGGGTTATTCTATTCCAAATGGATTTTTCAAATGGGTTGCTTCTGAATTCAAACAACTTGGATATTATGAGGATATTGAAAGTGAAAGAATCGGAATACCACAAGGCGGAGCACTTTCAGGACTTATTGCCAACATAATGCTTAATGTAGCAGACAAAGTTGTGTTGCAATCAGGAGCATTTTACATGAGATTTTGTGATGACATGATAATAATGCATGCCGATAAAACAACCTGTGAAGTTGGTAAAGAACTATATGTAAACACCTTGAAAGGTTTAAAGCTGGTGCCGCATAGATTTAAGAATGGGGCTGAACTTGTGGAAAAAAGAAAAGACAAAAGTAAGGAAAGAAAGAAATTAGGTGAAAACTCATATGAACCATTCTGGAAAGGTAAATCTAAAGGACCATTTAAATGGGATTCTTTAAATGAAAATGGATTCCCATGGATTGGTTTTGTTGGTTATGAAATAAATTATGAAGGTAAGGTAAGAGTTAGAAAGAAGTCGTTTTTGAAAGAAATAAAAAAACAAAATGAAGTTATAGAGGAAGTTTTAAAAGCTGTAAAACTCGGAATGAGAAAAAGTAAAGGTTCTGTTACTGAATCTGCTATTCACAGACTGGTCGGTATGTCAGTTGGTCGTGTAAGTTTGAAAAACTTTGAAACAGTTTCGAATGACTTGTGCTGGAAAAATGGATTTAAAGAACTTAAACCAAATAAATATTCTATTCAACAAATCAAGCAATTAGACAGAAATAGAAATAGAATTTATTATGACCTTTTGAAAGAATTGAAGGAGCCGGAGTTAGAAGAAGAAAATAAAATAGAATCTAAACCAAGACAAGTAATCCATTTTAATAAACCATTTAGTTACTATTATCAAGTCTTAGAAAGAAGGAAAGATATTGAATCTTATCAGGAACCAATTCTAAAAGAATTTCAAAATGATTCCCATTTAGACGAGGAATCCTTAAACGCTTAAAAAAATATTAAACTAATCCAACACATAAAATTAAAAAGCCTTTTTTTGAAAGCAGGTTATTGAAATTTAAACTGAATATCATTAAAGTATGGATAATACAGTTACAGAGTTTGTTCAAATATTTTCCTTAATTATTGCTACAGTTGTAGCAGGTATTTCTTTGTTCACATTTAGAAGAAATAAAAATATTGAGCTTCAAAACCATCTCTTTCAATTAAAGACAGTGGCTTTTTCAAATCTCATTTCTGAGTTTGTAAAGTTGCTTTCGATTTATAATAGAATGATAAATCGATATCATAAAATATTGGATCAAGATTTAAATCTAGATGAAAAAGCACTTCAATTAGATAATCTTTCTTATAAAGTTGATACTCAAATCATAGAAATTCATAAAGCTATTGGTAAGAACTCTGTTTATTTTTCTGCCAATATCACTACTCTTTTGACTGAATTTACCAATAAATTCTATGGCAATTTTGAAGGTCTTGAAGATCAAGATATGGAGAAAGTTCAGGATGCTTTTGAAATTTATACCAAAAAGCAATCAAAAGATATGTCTTCCATTATTGAAAAAATGAGGGATGAATTGGGCTTGGAAAAACTGAATGAAGAATTATTTAAAAGAGTCAAAAATGGGAAATTAAATCCAATAGCTTCTTCACATGAGAAATAAGAGGGAAGTGGTCGAAGCCTTGGCAAATTCTTTGGTTGATAGAATAGCAAAGAAATGTATCAGAGGTCTTCAGAAGTTGGATATTACTTTGTCAGGTGATCCAAGGCTAAAGACTACTTGGGATGAAATCTGTGTCCAATTGCAGGGGGAATATTCTATTTATTGGGATGATTATGAAGATGCAGTTTTTAATTTTGCCAAGGCAGAAGTTGATAAACTAGAATTATTTGAACAAATGGCAATATGGTTTCAAACTGAGGAGTCTTGGGAATATGATGAGGAAGAAGATGAAGAACCGAATTTCAATCAGGAGGATGTTTATCGGTACATCATAAGTGAGATTTTTAAAAGAGGAGGCAATTGGAGTAATAAAGGAATTAGGGATTATTTGAAGGATTAGACCGGTTACCAAATTATACTTTTTAAAACGAATCTACTTTTTGAAATTATTCTAAATGATTGTCAAGCATTTAAAAAAATACCCAGTTAAGGTTTTTTGCTAAAATTAGATAAGGAAGTTAATTTTTTAAATATTAGTCTTTTCAATTATCAAATTGAAAGACATCACCCAACCAAAAAATTGCCAAGTTTTTAAATACAGATTTGATTAATGAGTGGATTCCAAGACTGATTTCTGAAGCGGAGAAAAATCTTATTATCATTGTTCCCTATATAAAAACATCTGACAGAATATTTAAATACCTCTGGGAAGCCAATAAAAGAGGGGTGGCAATTACACTTATATACAGAGAAAACAAACTTTTCCAAACAGAAAAGGTGAAGCTTAATTCTTTGGAAAACTTAAATCTTATGCACCATCCAAATGTGCATGCAAAATGCTATTATAGTGAGAATTACTTGTTGATCACCTCAATGAACCTTTATGAGTATTAGGAAAAGAACAACCGTGGAATGGGTGTTTTGCTACATAAAGTAAGTTTAGCTGCATCGAAAAGTTTTACAGATGAGGATTCAGAAGATATTTTTCAAGATGCGATCGCAGAAATTAAGACTATAATTAATTCTTCGCATTTGGAAAGGCAAAGTAAAGAAACCAAAGAAGGAGGATTTGATATTGACCTAATCAAATCCAACAAGGATCGTATTGAAGATTACTGTAAATTCTTGAATAGGATATTCATTCATAAAAGATTTGAAGCAGACGAATAGGGGCATGATTGGTGGCCTGTATGTAAAAATTACTTCGATAGAATAGATGTGTGGGTCGAGTCAAATAGATATGTACTAAGAATTAATTATCCTGAAGATAGTTTAAAGCAGGTTTTTGACCGTTTTAAACCTCAGAATAATGAATATATGATTCGTGGGTTCAAGATTTATTGGAGTTACCACACATCTAATATAACCCTATACCGAGATGGTAAACTTCCAGGATGGAAAGGAATAACTGAAGAGGAAGATAACAAGAAAATGAAAATCGGTCTTGATGAGTTGATTTCATTTTTGAGGCAATTTATTTAGGACCTTAAACTCTAAATAGAGTAGACCCTTCACTCGTTCTTCGTTACCAATGACGTTTATATCGAGGTCGTCATACTAAAAGTATTGAAATGTCTCAGCAAAGAGAGATTCTTCACCTCCGCAAGCTGCGGTTCAGAATGACGAACCCTTACTTTTACCTTTTACCCCATTATTTGAACCCGGAATCCTTACCTTTTAATCCTCTTCCTCTCTCCAAATAATTCCCTTCACATTCCTAGACAATCAGACCCTCTTAGGTCTTGGTAAATGAACCAACAAAAAAATCTTGTATCTTCACTACGTTGGACGACAAACTTGAAAATATCGATAAAGTAGTAAAGTATTGGAAAGATACTTCTGAAAAAGACTATCAGACCATGCAAAATCTCTTGAAGTCAAAAGATTTCAGTTGGGCGATGTTTCTTGGGCACTTGGTATTAGAAAAACTTTTGAAAGCACATTATGTAAAGAGTCAGGAAAAACACACGATATTTACGCATGATTTACTGAGACTTGCATCAAAAACGGGACTTGAAATAAGTGAAGAATATGAAGAATGGCTTGATGAAATATCAACATTTAACATTAATGCGAGGTATGATAACTATAAGCAGGATTTTTATAAACTATGCACAAAAGAGTTTACAGATCTCTGGTCAAAACGAATCGAAATATTGAGACAATGGTTGATCAACAAGTTATAGATACTGCAAAGCGATATGTCATGATTATTCCAAAAAACCTTGGAGTAAAAAAAGCATTTCTTTTTGGATCCTTTGCGAAGGGGAAGGAGAGAGAAGAAAGTGATATAGATATCGCATTGGTTTTGGAAAATATGCCTGATTTTTTTTCTACCCAAAGGCATCTGATGAAATTGCGCAGAAAAATTGATCTGCGAATTGAGCCCCATCCAATAAAGGAGCAGGATTTTAATTCTTTGAATCCGTTTGCCCAAGAAGTCGAGCAGACAGGAATTGAAATTACAATTGAAAACCCCTCTATTCTGAATCTTTAAATTCACCTGCTATCAGATCCTCTTAGCTCAACCAATATTCTAAGGTTGACCAAAAAAAAAGGATGTAAGGCTAAATTCCCTACATCCCGTTTTGTAAATGGATATTAAAATCTATTCAATGATATCAGTAAAATAATAATTCAATTGTAACTACTCAGGTTGTAATTTAGCTATATGAGTGAGGTTTTGGAGGACATTTTCTGACTTTTTGATCAAGGTGTCG
>NZ_JAKZAM010000029.1 GCF_022538055.1 Cognataquiflexum nitidum
GGCCTTGGATGGATGGAATATTCTCTCAAATCTCCAACCTAAGCCTCCCATTTACATATTCTAATGCATAATTCGGGTTTAACCTTCAAAGATGATGAAGGAACAAGTTCCATGACGGTAAACCCACCCTCATTTTTCAAAACAGCCCCTTCACCCACGAGTGCAACAGATGTCCCGCTAGGGGCAATTCTCATTTTCAAAGGTTTTTCTGATGGGGAAATATTTAAAGTCCGGGTGAAAACAGGTTGGTCCCCCAATGTTTCCAATCCAAATGTTTCCAAAACTTTTGCTTCGCCAACGGTGTAAGAGACAATCACCCGATCTTGATACTGATAAAGCCCTTTGTAATGCGTCCACTCCCGTGGCAATGGTCCAAACTTCCTTTTATCTCTCGCTGTAAATCTTGGGTCCGCAAATGTCCCTGTATTTGGATTTGCCCAACCGGGAGAAACGGGGTTTTGAAAGTGAAGGTCCCCAACCGTTCTTGGAGAGATATTGTGACTTCCATTAAATAGAATTGCCTGCCAATCTATAAAACCTTCTCCAGACCAAGCCCCGGCAACCCGCATCAGGTCATGGTCAAACATCATCCATGCATTGCCTGCAGCCACTCCGCCTGTACCTTGATCCAGCCTTACAGCTATTCCTTTGTAGGCAAAATTGGCTTTGACAAGATTTTCATCCGGAAGCGGCGAAGGACCGGAGGACCGTTCTCTTTCCGGGGCATTCCGTCCGACCAATTCATAGGTATTGATCAAAAAATTCCCGTAGTCCATTTCTGCCCAGGGCTTGAATTCTTTAGGTGCAGGACCTGTGTTTGTCCCGGTTGGCAAGCCGGCCAAATACGCTGAATCTATTTCATAGTACTGATCCGGATTTTGTTTTTGCAAAAAAGTTTCTCTCAGGTAATTGATGATGTCATACTTTTCTACCGGAGTCAAATTGACTTGGGGAGGCATCGATCCATAGCCTCGGGTCAAGGTCTGATAGATCGAATAGGGATCTTTCCCCACTTTGAAGGTATCTTCCCAAAATTTGAATGCAGTAGGAATCGATCCTACCTGTTCCGGATTACCGTGGCAATTGAAGCAGATATTGTTGTAAATATGCTCACCAGTCCTGATGGATTCGTCATGCCTATCGCCTAAAGCCGTCAAGAGTCCTTTGTGGTCAATGTCCTTTTCAAAGTCGGGAAGGTCTGATTCCAAAAGAATAAATCCCAAAGGAGCCTCTGCTTCTTGATTGGTAGAATTTTGGTTGCATCCAAACAGCAGGATGGAAAGCAATAAAGCAGGGTAAGCTATGTATTTTTTATTCATTGTGAGAAAAATGGGATTATGGTCATTACGTAATATATTGATTAGCAATTATTAAAAAAAGTCAGGTGGAATTCCATACAGAATCATTCCAAAGAAAGATAGACGGCAGTTCTTGTAAAAAGCCCAATTCTTATTCGAATAATGGGTATTTCAAGCATGTAAAACATTCCAAAGAAGTTTTTCGTATATGGGGGATTTAAAAAAAATTGGATACTCTAGAAAATCAGGACGGAGGATGGTAAACCAAATTCATGTGATGAAGCCAGGAAAGACACTGCAAAAATAGGAATGCATTTTTTCTAAATTAATCAAAATTAATTAATATTAAAAATCAATAAAATTAAAATATTCATATTTTAATTTTAAAATATAATAATTTATTTAAAAAAAATAATACATAAAAATTAAGTAGTTTGCTCTGAAAAACAGAATTTTGTAGTTCTATCTCAGAAGGGGCTTAGAGACACAAATGTCTCCAAATGTGTAGATTAAAGAATAATTTAACATAATCAGGAATAACTTTTTATTTTCATTTATACACACTTTATTTACTTTTGGTGACGTGTTTTATTTTTAAAACAGAAATTAAGGGATGTATAAACATCTTTTTTTGAAATTTGAAGTACACAAAATAAAATATTTATGAATAAATCAAGTTTGATAAAGCCCGGAATATTCTTTGGAATAGGTGTACTTTTCTTGACCCTATTTTCGACATCATGCAATACACACGATGAAATGCATCCAACCGTGGAGGAGTTCAACACCCTTGACGGGAAACCTACCCATAACTCAGGGAAGTATATTGTGACCCTTCATGAAAGCAATATCAGTTTCAGAAAAACCCTCAATTATGAAGATGCACAGGCAGGAATGAGAAAAGTTGCAGTAGACCTTGTTGCAAAATTTGGAATAACTCCTATTCAGGTTGAACAGGTTTACGGCAGCTTGATTACAGGTTTTTCGGCTACACTTTCCCCAAGTCAGGTAAGTGCCTTGAGGGCTGACCCAAGTGTACAATTTGTCGAGGAAGATGGGATTGCCTATGCCTTCAACGATATCACACAAAGCCCTGCAACATGGGGTATCGATCGTATAGATCAGGCAGCCAGACCATTAAACAACAGCTACACCTACTCTCAGACAGGTGAAGGCGTAAAAGTGTACATTATGGACACAGGTATCAACTATGCCCATGTTGACTTCGCAGGCCGAGCACAACAGGGGTACACAGGATATCCTGACGATGGTTCTGACAAGAATGGTCATGGAACACACGTAGCAGGAACCGTAGGAGGTACAGTATATGGGGTTGCCAAAAAAGCAACTTTGGTATCAGTGAAAGTATTGGGTGATAACGGATCAGGATCTTGGTCAACGATTATTGCCGGAATGGATTGGGTAGTGGCCAACAAAGGGACTTCTCCAGCAGTAGTCAACATGTCTCTTGGAGGCTCAGGTACTAGTTCCACTATAAATAATGCAGTAGCAAGACTCTTTGATGCCAATGTGGCAGTAATTGTGGCAGCAGGTAACTCTAATGTAGATGCCTCTGGGTTTACCCCTGCCAATGCACCTAAAGCCTATGCGGTAGGTTCGAGCACCAACACTGATGCGCGCTCAAGCTTTTCAAATTTTGGAACAACCGTAAAAGTGTTTGCACCGGGCTCATCTATCACCTCTGCTTGGCATACAGGTACTACAGCGATTTCCACCATAAGCGGTACGAGTATGGCTAGTCCGCATGTTGCAGGTGCAGCGGCCCTTTTGCTTCAGACCAACCCAAGTGCATCGGCACAGCAAATCTATGATCAGATCAGTGCCAATGCTACCAAAGGCATTATCACTAGCTCAAGTTCTCCTAACAACCACCTGTTGTTTACGAGGGCATCAGGTGGAGAAGTAACTCCTCCACCGACAGTTGAACCTGAACCAAGCCCGATCACACTTTCTGCCACTTGGGCAAAAGTATCCGGAAGACTAAGGGTAAGGTTGTCTTATTCAGGATTTTCAAGCGGTACTTCCGTGGATATTTTCAGGAATGGAACTAGAGTTGCAACGACAACCAACATTTCCTCATACGAAGACAGGACAAACCTCAGAGGAAGTGGTTCGGTTACTTACAGAGTTTGTGCCCGAGGAAGTGATACATGCTCCGCTACGATCACAGTGGCTTACAATTAAGCGATTTATGTAGAATGATAAACAGAAAAAAAGGAGCTTTAGGGCTCCTTTTTCTATTTGGGCTTTTTCCAATTCCTCAAATAAATTTAGAAAACAAGATCTTCAAACACTCAGGGGAGCTTATTCCCTATTGGAATTCCTTTTCTCGACTTTTTATGCAGAGCTAGGCTAAAGAAATATGCAGAAAATTATGCCGGTTTTTTTTTCTTAATATATGTCTATATGTGTATCCGCAATGCTGCCACTAGCAAAATTTTGTTTGAATTCACCTTGACTTGGTTCGACAGGCTCACCAACCGCCGCTCGGTGTATGTAAGTTTTATTTCCCTCCACCTCCTAACAATAGCAGCAGATCCGGTGGCCGAGCGAAATCGAGGCCGTTTTGTCTAAAAGAAATAGAGGCAAGAATGCGGATAACCAGATATTTCTATCGTTTTAGAGGAAAATGTATCTGCATAATGAGGTCCGTAAAATCATAGTTAAATATGATTCACGATAGATAGGCAACAGATATACCCATCACATCCCTACCGGCGGCCGGCCATGGTCTTCCGACTTCGGCCTCCCACAGTATAGAAAATGGGGCACTTGCAAATATCAGTATCCATATTTGAGAAAATTTCCCTATATAAAACAATCCCAAACCTGTTTTTTGTATTTTGGGTTTGAAGGTGTTTTTGCCCCAATAATTCAGAGGGAAACTCTACATGGTGTCAATTTTTCAATTCACAAACCAAACGTTTTAATGTGTCCAGGTCTCGATTGGATAAATTTTCCTCAAAATGCAAAAAGCCAATCTCTAAAGACTGGCTTTTAAAACACTTTTGAAAGAAGGTTTACTTACTTTTTATAGATCAAGTCAAACCTGTCCAAATTCATCACTTTATTCCATGCTGCCGCAAAGTCCTTTACAAACTTTTCCTGTGTATCCTGCTGCGCATATACTTCTGCCAAAGCCCTCAGTTCAGAATTGGATCCAAAAATCAGGTCAGCACGGGTTGCTGTATATTTCAACTCGCCGGTTTTTCTGTCTTTACCTTCAAACTTCTCTTTGGTATCGTCTGCAGCTTTCCATTCGGTCCCCATATCCAATAGATTGACAAAGAAATCATTGGTTAACATATCCTTTTTGTCAGTGAAAATCCCATGTTTTGAAGCATCAAAATTAGCATTCAATGCACGCATGCCACCTACCAAAACCGTCATCTCAGGCGCAGTCAAGGTTAACAACTGAGCTTTGTCCACTAATAATTCTTCTGTAGAAATGGTGTATTGGGTTTTCAGGTAATTTCGGAACCCATCGGCCATTGGCTCTAGCAATCCAAAGGATTCGACGTCCGTTTGCTCTGCAGTAGCATCCATACGACCCGGAGTGAATGGAATCTGAATGTTTCTACCTGCATTGGCTGCGGCTTTTTCTACGCCTGTATTTCCTGCCAGTACTATCAGGTCAGCAAGTGAGACCTTCGTGTCTTTTGATTTTGAGTTAAAGTTTTGCTGGATTTTTTCCAAGACAGGCAATACTTTGTCTAATTGCTTAGGGTTATTAACCTCCCAGTTTCTCTGTGGAGCCAATCTGATTCTAGCACCGTTTGCACCGCCTCTTCTGTCTGATTCACGGTAAGTCGAAGCAGATGCCCAAGCAGTAAAAACCATTTCAGAAATAGATAAACCTGATTTCAAAATCTCGTTTTTGAGCATTTCAATATCCTGAGCACCGATCAACTTATGGTTTACAGCAGGAATAGGATCTTGCCAGATCAGGTCTTCTGAAGGAGCTTCAGGTCCCAAATAGGTAGTATTTGGCCCCATATCTCGGTGTGTCAATTTAAACCAAGCTTTTGCAAATGCTTTGTTGAACTCTTCAGGATTTTCATAAAACCTACGGGAGATTTTTTCATATACAGGATCCATCCTCAAGGAAAGGTCTGTAGTCAACATGGTAGGTTTGTGTTTTTTATCAGGATCAAAAGCATCAGGATATAGAATCTTAGGATCTTTGGCCACCCACTGATGTGCGCCTGCCGGACTCTTAGTCAATTCCCACTCGTTTTCAAACAAACTCTTGAAATATCCCTGACTCCATTCTACCGGAGTAGCAGTCCAAATCACTTCAAGTCCTGAGGTGATGGCATCAGCTCCTTTTCCGGATTTGTAAGAACTTTTCCAGCCAAATCCCTGCTCTTCTATAGAAGCTGCTTCCGGCTCCGGCCCGACGTTTTCCGCAGGACCAGCACCGTGGGTTTTACCCAAAGTGTGCCCCCCTGCTACCAAGGCCACAGTTTCCTCGTCGTTCATCCCCATCCTTCCAAAGGTATCACGGATGTCAAAGGCGGCCAACACAGGATCAGGATTTCCTTTAGGCCCTTCTGGATTGACATAGATAAGGCCCATCTGAACGGCCGCCAAAGGATTTTCCAATTTGCGGTCTCCGGAATATCGCTTTTGGTCATCCAGCCACTTGCCTTCCGACCCCCAATACACATCAAGTTCAGGTTCGTAGACATCTTCCCTTCCTCCGGCAAATCCGTAAGTTTCGAATCCCATTGATTCCAAAGCTACATTTCCTGTAAGAACCATCAGATCTGCCCAAGAAATTTTGTTGCCATACTTTTGTTTGATTGGCCAAAGCAACCTTCTAGCCTTGTCTAGGTTGGCATTGTCAGGCCAGCTGTTGAGTGGTGCAAAACGCTGCTGACCAGAGCGGGAACCGCCACGGCCATCTCCTGAACGGTATGTTCCAGCGCTGTGCCATGCCATGCGGATAAATAACCCACCATAATGCCCAAAGTCTGCCGGCCACCAATCCTGAGATTCAGTCATCACAGCGCGTATATCATTTTTTAATCCTTGATAATCAAGACTGTTGAAAGCTTCAATGTAGTCGAAGTCAGGATCCATAGGAGTGGACAAAGAAGAATTTTGGCGGAGGATATTCAAATTCAACTGGTTTGGCCACCAATCTACATTTTGGGTCGCTTTGGCTGCACTGTTACTTTTTTTGGTGGCACCGGACCATGCATCTACCGGTAGCTTATTTTCTTGCGCTACTGCTGTCAGGCTGGTACTGATCAAGATAGCGTAAAGAATTATTGCTTTTCTCATATACTCGGGGTTTTTAATTTTTATAATAATTTTTTAATAATCATTAAAATTACGCCATTAAGAAGCCAGTCAGAAATAGCTATTTTCTATAGCTTATAGATAAAACAAATGATTTTTTAAAATCAATAAACAAAAAAGACCTATACCTCTTCCTAACATCCAAATAAAAAACTAAGGGTTTAATTTTCTAAATGCAATCCAATACTGTCAGTGGCTACTTGCTGCTACAGCTTACCACCCTGCTCAAGACCCTTAACCATAGCGCCTTGTATTTGGGATAAAAGCACCGCTGAATGGTGATTTCTTTTAAAATTGAAGCAGGATTTTTAGGGGTTGGATATTGGCACAAAGAAAAAAAACCAATTTCTATACAACTATCCGGAGAGCTACACGGGTGAAAAACTACTGTAAAAAGGTCACAAAAAAATCATGAAGTAAAAAAATCAAAAGAGTGAATGAAGGAAAACTAGGAACAGGATTACTCCTTTTCTTTTTTTTCCTTTTGCTCGATCATCAGAGGGGAGGTTACGTTGCGGAGTTTCTCAACCCGCTGCATCGAAAATACCGATAAGACAATAGCCAGTACCGTAGAAATCAAAAAAATCAATGGCAGCATGATATGGTCATTTAGATCCGCACCCAAAAAAATCAGTCCTATAAAACAAATTTTGATTCCCATCAGTGATAGCGTGACCTTGTCATGGTCCAATCCCAACTTTAAGAGCAAGTGATGGATATGCATATTGTCAGGCTCAAAAGGAGACTTTCCCTTCCAGATGCGTCGGGAAAAAACCTGAAGGGTATCAAAAATGGGGATGATTAAAATGGCTATACCTGAAGCCAATGGCGCCATAAACTGAATGGATCCTAGCCCAATAGCCGTGGCATTGGTATGGATAAATAAAATTACAAGTACAGACAAAGCAAACCCCAAACTCATGGACCCGGTATCACCCATAAAAATCTTCGCCGGCCGCCAATTGAATACCAAGAACGACGCTATCCCAGCAGCCAAGGCATAACTGAAATAAGCAAAAGGGGCTAGACCTGCTTCCTTAAACCACCAGCTCAAAAACATTAAAATAACCAAAGCCAAACCTCCGGCAAGTCCATCTAAGCCATCTATAAGGTTAAAAGCATTGGTTAGGGCTACAATAGTAAACATTGAAAACAGGTAACTCATCCAAATCGGCAGCTCATATATTCCCAGAAAACCATAGAATCCGACAAGACGAATATCCCCCAACACAACCACCAAAAAAGCTGCCACCACTTGGGAACCAAGTTTTTGGAAGACAGAAAGGTCTAACATATCATCCCGGAAACCCACAATAAACATCAGAAGGAATGAAGCCAACAAGTACCTGATCTGATCAAACTGATCATAATCAAACCATATCATGATGGATATAAAAGTAGCGGCAACAAATCCAATTCCCCCCATGGAGGGAACTTCTCCACGGTGTATTTTTCTTCCTCCGGGCGTATCCAACATTCCCATTCCTTTTAGCAAACGGATCAGAATGAAGTAACTCATGAATCCTATCAAAAAAGCTGTTCCGGTGATTTTTAAAATTTCCATTAATTTGAGATTAGAATAATGTAGTCTGAAAGTGGCCAATACCCCTTAATTTGGAAAAATTCTTCATCCGTCTCAATACCAAAATGATAACCGGTCATTTGGGAAGACTTGTGAAAATCCAAGCTTGGGCTGAATTTGAAAATCAATGTTAGCGGTGGTGTGGGAGTCCCAGCTGTGGTATGGGTGACTATACTCTTTTTTGGGTTTCTATAATTTAAAAGAACTCCAAATTTCTAATACAAGACTTTAAGTATATCCGTATTTCCATTCATATATCTTGAAGAAACCGATTGCTGTGAGATAGTAAAAGTCCTGTAAATGGTGTCAATACTGAAAACAGGCATCAGTACAACGGATAGGCAGACCCTTGAAGAGATTCTGCCTATTTCTGACAGCAAGGCAAATCGGAATATACAAAAATCCGAAAATTAAGGTTATCTTCTTAGCTGTCAGTGTTTCCCAAAGGGGATGAATTCCAGTATCTTTCTAAAATACCGGGAGTACAAGCGGATATAATTTGTATTTAACCCATTTTCCCTACAAGCACGCAGATCCTCGTGATTGATGATTAGGGTGATTTTCCATGAAGAAGTACTCAGTCCGCCAAAACGCATTTTGAGAAGGTCAACAGGGATATACTTATAAGACAACTTATGCCTGTACAAAAACCTGACGAGAAGCTCAAAATCAGCCGCTACCTTATAACTAGTATTATAATAACCAAATTTCTCAAAATTTTCCCTGTAGGTAAAGAAGGTAGGATGAGCCGGCATAAATCCCCAAGAAAATGCCCCTAAGTTAAATTTTTCAGAAGAATAATAACGTAAGGTTTTTCCAAGGTTATCATGCCTGACAAATCTCACATCAGCAAAAACGCATGACGTGGTACTATCCGAGAATCCCTCTACTATTTTAGAAATAGCATCTTTCCGGTGATAGAAATCATCCGAATTGAGTATCCCTACGATATCGCCGGTGGCCATTTTAATGCCTTTGTTCATCGCATAATATAATCCATGATCAGCCTCGGTAATCATTTTGGAGACTACATCGGAATTTACATTGATTATATCGACGGTATTGTCAGTAGAATTACCATCCACGATGATATATTCAATATTCGGATAATCCTGATAAGCGATACTGTCAATGGTGTGTTGGAGTGTAGCGCCAGAATTAAAGGTTACTGTAACAATGGATACTTTCAACGGACTAAGCTTTTACGGGTTAATAACTGAACAGAATCAGGGGCAATAGCTGTAGGTGGTTCTCCAAAAGAGAGGGTGATATGGTAAAAACAAACTATTTTAAATAATGTTTGATAAATTTCAACTATTAAAACATTGGTTTTGGATAATGAGAGATCAGAGTACGGAAGGGTTCGGGGTTCCCTGTACTTTAGGAGTGAACAGGAACTTGGAACATGGAACTTTGAACATTTTTTGGAACAGAGTTCTAGCCTGCGGCGTACGTGCCTGCGGCGTTCGGGGTTCGGAGAATCGTTGAGGCGAGGTGGAACCTGGAACAATGAACTTGGAACAGTTTTTAGAACAGAGTACAGATTTGTTCGGAGTTCTAGCCTGCGGCGTACGTGCCTGCGGCGTTCGGGGTTCGGCGTAGGGCTGATATGCTGTTGAACATAGACAAGATCACCCACTCACCAGCATGATACCGACTTTTTCCTTCACCAATTCACTCCACATCTGCATGGCATCCAAGCTCGGGATCCAAGAGTACTGGATACCATCCGGATGCAGCTTTACCCTATAATCCGAGGGGGCGGTAATCACTTCCAGACCTTGTTTTTCAAAAATCTTCTTGGCTCTTTGGATGTGCATGGCAGAAGTCACCAAGATCACAGACTTGGTTCCTGGGAATTTCGCCATAAAATCCTTTGCTTCTTCTTGGGTGTTTTTTGGTGTTGTAATAATATTGATGGCAGCATCAGGCACGCCCCATTCCCTTGCCACTTCTGCATACATCTCCGCAAGCGAAACATAGCCTTCTACGCCAGCTCCGGTAAATACCAAGCGGGCTTCAGGCAACTGTTTCCAGATGCTTATTCCCTGCATTACCCTATGAAAAGATGCTCCTCCAATACGATGCATGGGACTTAAGCCCTGTTCAGGAGTACCTCCTGCTCCTAAAACAAGAATATAGGGAGCCACCTTTTTTTCTGATTCCCAGGTAGGAAACTTTCTTTCCTCAAGAGCAAACAGGTATTGGACAGGTTTTGAAAAAAGCAGCATGGAGAGGAAAAGCAAGGGAATTGATACCCAAAGTCTTTTTTTGTAATTCAAAATTACTCCTGCAATCAGGATAGAAAAGATCCAAAAACCGGGATTAAGAAATACTTGATGGGCGAGGAAGCGCATAGTGTGGGATTGGGGTGCGGGGCCTGCGGCGTTCGGGGGTGCGGGGGTGCGGGGTTCAGGGTTCTAGCCTGCGGCGTTCGGGGTTCCCTGTACTTTAGGAGTGAACAGGAACCTGGAACATGGAACTTTGAACATTTTTTGGAACAGAGTACGGAATGGTTCGGAGTTCTGGCCTGCGGCGTACGTGCCTGCGGCGTTCGGGGTACGGAGAATCGTTGAGGCGAGGTGGAACATGGAACAATGAACCTTGAACAGTTTTTAGAACAGAGTACAGATTTGTTCGGGGTTCTAGCCTGCGGCGTACGTGCCTGCGGCGTTCGGGGTTCCCTGTACTTTAGGAGTGAACAGGAACCTGGAACAATGAACTTTGAACAGTTTTTAGAACAGAGTACAGATTTGTTCGGAGTTCTAGCCTGCGGCGTACGTGCCTGCGGCGTTCGGGTTCAGAGTAGGGTTGATGCGAAGTGTATTAGGAAATCATATCTTAAACTATCTCTCTCTTCCTGATCGCTTGGGCGGGGTTTCCTTGGTAAATGGTAAAGGAGTCCAAATCCTTGGTAGCAACAGATCCAACGGCCAGAACAGAATGGGAAAAACAGGTAACTCCCGGGCAAACGACGGACTTTGAGCCTATCCAAACTCCATCCTCCAACCTGATTCCCTCAAGGATCAAATCAAAAGATGCTTTCTTATAATCATGGTTTCCGGTAAGCAGCATCGCGCCTTGGGAGATGCAGACATTTGCCTCCAAGGAAACCTGGGTGAGGTTGTCGATCCAGACATTTTCTCCTATCCAACAATGATCCCCAACTGTCAGAAACCATGGGTATTTGATATTGACTTTTGGTTTGATCACCAGTCCTCTACCTATTTTGGCGCCAAACAGTTTTAATATCCAAGATTTAAATATTGATGGAAACAGAATACTGGTATTTATAAAAATACGATTTGCTACATACCAAGCTAACCTCCGAGAAATCGATCCCGGCTGAAAGTGCTTATTTTTAAATTGACTTAGGTCTGTTTTTTTGGGGTTCATGGTTTGGGTTCGGGGTGCGGGGTTCGGGGTGAGGGGTTCGGGGTTCTAGCCTGCGGCGTTCGGGGTTCCCTGTACTTTAGGAGTGAACAGGAACTTGGAACATTTTTGGAACATGGTACAGATTTGTTCAGGGTTCTAGCCTGCGGCGTTCGGGGTACGGGGGTTCGGAGTTCTAGCCTGCGGCGTGCGTGCCTGCGGCGTTCGGGGTACGGAGAATCGTTGAGGCGAGGTGGAACCTGGAACAATGAACCTTGAACAGTTTTTAGAACAGAGTACGGAAGGGTTCAGGGTTCTAGCCTGCGGCGTTCGGGGTTCGGGGTTCCCTGTACTTTAGGAGTGAACAGGAACTTTGAACAATGAACCTTGAACATTTTTTAGAACAGAGTACGGAAGGGTTCGGGGTTCTAGCCTGCGGCGTGCGGGATTCCCTGTACTTTAGGAGTGAACAGGAACTTGGAACATGGAACTTTGAACAGTTTTTAGAACAGAGTACGGAAGGGTTCAGGGTTCTAGCCTGCGGGGTTCGGGGTTCCCTGTACTTTAGGAGTGAACAGGAACTTGGAACATGGAACTTTGAACATTTTTTGGAACAGAGTTCTAGCCTGCGGCGTTCGGGGTACGGAGAATCGTTGAGGCGAGGTGGAACCTGGAACAATGAACCTTGAACATTTTTTGGAACAGAGTACGGAAGGGTTCGGGGTTCTAGCCTGCGGCGTACGGGGGTTCAGGGTTCAGGGTTCGGGCCTTCGGCGTTCAGTGGACCAAGCCCAAAGAGCTTTCGATTGGATTCCAATACTTCCGGATCAGCGGCAAATTCTTTGGCAAATGAAAGGGCAGCCTGACTCATTTTATCGTAGGTTTCCTGGTCCATGCTGACGGCTGTCTCTATGGCCCTGACGAATTGATAAGGCTGGTTCAGTGGGATATCCCAACCGATACCTTTCTCCCTTAGCCCACGCCAAGGAGTGCTATCCGAGATAATCACCGGGCATGCTGCCGATAGTGACTCCAAGATAGCGTGACCGAAGTTTTCTCCATGGGTAGGTAAATACAAGAAATGTGAATTATCCATTACGCCCATCACATCTTGGGGGGAAATACTTCCATGAAAATTTACGCTGATGTTGTTTGGAAGTTTTTGGACCTCTTCAGTACATTTTCTCATGTAATCATGGTCGTAAAGCTGCCCATAAAGGTCAAATTGGATACTATGCTGTGTGCATTTTCCTAACATTTCTATTGCTCCCAATGTATTTTTCTCGGGGGAGATTCTGGCAATGCTGAACAACTTCAAGTCACCGGGCATTTTAGCCACTTTCTTTTTGGGTTCGGAGACGCGCTTCTTGGGGAGATTTGGCGCTATGAAAATATTCTTATTCCTTCCCACCTGTTTAATTATATCTGTTGCCTCTGCCACATTGGATGCATGGAAATCAATATTGCGGTAAAAGCCTACAGCCCGGAATACCCCCATCATGATTTTCTTTTTCATTGGCTTTTCTGCCATAGCATGAGGAGAGAGCATTCCCCTGCTTGCAACTGTCGTACGTACTCCTTTGGCCAACCTGGCAAGCAGCAGCGGGAGAATAGAGAAATACAGGGAATAAGCACCATTGATATACCAATGCTCACAGTTTGCTTCAAAAGCCACTTTCTTGAGGTTGGCAACTGTCAGGTATTTTTTTGAAAAATAGAAAACCGAAACTCCATTCCTGTAATCCGTCCATTGGTCCGAAGGGACAGAGGTATAGGGGGTATCTTCGCAATAATCTGAATTTCTGGTGACTATATAGAAATCTATTTCATCCCGAAGGTGGTCAATGATATTGACATTGGAAGTGACAGGCCCTCCTGCCTTATTTCCCGGCAAAAACCAATCAATGAAAAGGAGGACTTTTTTTTTTCTTTTATCCATTTTCCAAATCGCGGTAGACCGCCAAATATTGTTTTGCGATATATGCAGCCCTGAAGCGGCCCACATTTTCCAGACCTTTTGCTATCAGGTCATCCCTATATGCTTGATTGTTGATTATTTTAAGAATCCCTGCCCTGATGGAATCCACGGAGAAAGGATCCACCAAGCAAGCGCTATCACCGGCCACCTCTTGCATGGCCCCGATATGGGAAGTCAGCACCGGTCTACCTACTGCCTGAGCTTCGATGATGGGCAAACCAAATCCCTCGTAGGTAGAAGCAAAACTGAGCATGTCACAATCCCGGTAAGCCTGCAGGATTTCAGAAAAAGCAAGATCAAATTTATTGCTGAAGTCAATCTCAGCTTCTTCCAATAAATCAAGCTGCGGCGGTGTCAATTTACCAATCACCATCAGACGGCACCTGACTCCCTTTAAAGCCTCGATGGTTCGCTCCAGATTTTTGTTGTTTTTTGTACCTAAATGAAGGATGAGTGGATTTTGGTTATCAAAGACTTTGGGCTGATATTGAAAGGCATCATTTACGGCATTGGGAATGACCGTAATCTTGTCTTTGGAGAAGGGAACAAGCCTGATCAACTCCTTTTTAGAAAATTCGGAGATCACGGTGATTTTTTTGACAAACAAAGCCGGAAGCCAAAACCAAAAAAACCTGGTGATCAAATCCCTGACCATGCCCTTACCAAAAGCCGAACCTACGTCATGGATGGTCAGAACGGTTTTTCTCCCCAAAACCAAAGCCACATAATTGACATGACCGGTAATATGTACGAGGGAATGCCGGAACTTTAGGGCATACCTGAGGTTAAGAAAAATATCCTTGGGCATGGCACCGATGAAGGGAAGCTCCACGGATTTGGTGTCGGCCACAGCTGCCAGCTCCGGGACGATACTTCCAAAAAGCCCTTCAATGCTATTGAATTGCGGTACTTTTTTTCTGAATAAGAAGGTGATGGATAGCTTCAATTAAAGGATACTGATTTATTTTTTTTCTTATCGATCGTCCTCCTGAGTACTTAACATTTTAAAATGTTCAGAAAAGGAATGACGTTAAGATTTTTCTAATTTGGCCTCGGCAAGCTCGGCCACCGCGGTTGTTCTTAGGAGAGGGGCAGGAGGGTAAAAGCGGCGGTGCCGCTTTTACCCTCCTGCCCCCTAAATTGCCAAACACAAGTTCCCCGAGCTTGCCGAGGGGGTCATTTAAGTTTATGTCAATGGTTGTTTAGCGAAGAGTCTAAACAATTTAAAATATGAGATGCTTCACCTCTGCAAAGCTCCGGTTCAGCATGACGGATATGTCGGAGGCGTCACTCTGAGTGTAGCGAAGATTCTCTTTTACGAGATGCTTCACCTCCGCAAGCTCCGGTTCAGCATGACGGATATGTCGGAGGCGTCACTCTGAGTGAAGAGAAGAGTCTAACCAATTTAAATTACGAGATGCTTCAACTCCGCAAGCTCCGGTTCAGCATGACGCATATGTAGGAGGCGTCACTCTGAGTGTGGCGAAGAGTCTATTCAATTTAAAATATGAGATGCTTCACCTCCGCAAGCTCCGGTTCAGCATGACGGATATGTCGGAGGCGTCACTCTGAGTGTAGCGAAGAGTCTCTTTTACGAGATGCTTCACCTCCGCAAGCTCCGGTTCAGCATGACGGAGTAACAACCGTCATTTCCATTTTCTGTAAATGACAATTCTAAAAACTCAGCGTGTCGACCAAGAGATTAAGGTCATTGGTAGAGAATGAAATCAAAGCCTCAAACAGGATAAAGCTTCCATTTCAATACTTTCTTGACAAAATAGAAGAAAGCAAAGACCACTATCAGGGATTTGGTCAGGTGGTTGAGTACCACCACCAACTCGGTCTCTGCCTTGATTACCTGCAAAAACACGATGGGAAGTACCGCAAAGAAGAGTGGGTTTTTGTAGCCATATTTTACCAGGATAAGCCACACTGTAACGAGAAACCAGCCCCAAATTCCCATAAATATAATCCCGCCAAGGACATCAAAATTCCCATAAGCCTCCCCTATAATGCTGATCCCCATGGAGGTGCCGTCACCGATCTGCAATCCGGTAAAATTCCTGAAGTTTTCCCTACCTCCTGCAATGACTTTTTCAGGTGCCAAAAATCTAGGCAACAAGGAAGCACTCAGGGCATCCGAAATTGTTTTTCCTTCAAAAAAAGGTTGCTCTTCAGGGACATTGTCCATGATCGCACTGATAATCCAACCCTGATTGAGCCGGACATTGTTTTGGGTATCTATGTCTTCACCAGCAGCAATGGGATTATTCGAAAGACTTTCAAAAAACAACTGTGAAAAAAGACCAACTTTATTTCCTGAATATCCACCCCAGACCTCTGCCCTGTAGGAAGATTTTACTGCCTGTAGGGTAACTAGAAAAAACCCTCCAATGATAAAGGTAAAGAGGATAAATCTTAAAGAAGGCTGGTTTTGGATTGTCCAAAAGATAAAGAAAAATGCGGACCAAAGAATGAAATCGTGGAACATCGCATTTGCAAGGGAGTTCAAAAAGAGGTACAGGATTGCTAAATAAAACACAATTCTAAGTTTTTGATTCTTGGAAAAATACAGGATAATCGCCCCTGCAAATTTGAAGTTAGCCAAAACAAAAACAAAAAATCCAAAGAAATCAGGAAAAAACGGCCCTATGAAATCAAACAGAATACCTATACTCAATATGACAAGACCATATTTTTCATAATTTGAATAATCTAAAATCGGCAATTTAATAATCTTTAAGTTGCCCAATTTGAAAAAAATAATCCCACCAAAAGCCAAGTAAGCGGGTACTATGTAGCCCATGTATTCCACTTCAGGAACATACATGTAGTATTTGTAATGAACAGAAGAGGAATTATACTCGATAACAGGACCAATAATCCACTGAAGTCCTGCTATCAGCAGCATCATTTCTAAAATTGGTAAGCTCTTGCCCAATTGCCTGACAAATTGGATAAAAACCCAAATCACTGACAACACACCGATTATTGTTAGTATTTGCATATGGTGATTAATCTAAACCTCTTTCAATTTCTTTGACTATGGCATCAAATGACCATTTTTGAATATTCTTTTGTGCTGCCTCACCCATTTGTTTGAGGACTGGTAAAGAAAGTCCGGTAAGTAATTTTTCAAACTCAGGTTGTTGATTGTGTTTGATCACAAATCCATTTTCATTTTCTTTTACTAAATCCCTTGCACAGCCCACTTTATCGGTCACTATCACAGGAATCCCACAAGCCATTGCTTCATTGACCGCCAAGCCCCAAGTCTCACTTTTTGAGGGTAAACAATAAATTTCCCCCAATCTATACACCAAAGGCATTTGACTTTGATTTTGAAAAGGAATAAACTTAATAAAGTTATAAGGACGGGCCAGATCTTTTAACTGATCTTTCATCGGTCCATTCCCAACAAAAAGCAACTGAAGGGGATTCGCACGTTTGATATTAGCTTCAATGATCGCCTTGATCAAAAATTCCGGCCGCTTTACTGAATGAAACTTGCCGGCAAACAACACCACTATATCCTCTGATAAATACCCTAATCCAGCACGCCAATTTTTGGCTTTTTCTGCATACTGCTTCGTTTCGTCGTCTGCAAACCTGTAATTATCTATCGCATGAGGAGCGGACAACAAGTCTACTTCTTTTATCCCATGTTTTAAAAAATATGCTTTGTTGGCTGCCCCTACATAAAGTGCCTTGTCGACATGACTGTAGACCCATGTCAACAGAATCCGACGGAGAAGGGTTTTGAATCCTTTGCTTTCGTCCAATAAGGTTGAATCTCCCCGAAACCATAGCTTTACCTTACCCTTAAAATGGCGTAAAACTTTCAGGTGGCTTTTGAGATTCCAGCCAAAGACCAAAATTGTATCAGGAAAGAAGGATTCTATGGTAGAAATAAGCATGGGGCAATCAATTCCCTGAAAATGCGAAGAACTTGGCTTTTTTGAAATATTATCAACAAACTCGTAATCATAGCCTTCTAACAAGGGGATATCCCACTTGATCTCCTTTCCAAAACTCACATCAAAAAACTGCGTTTGCCTTTGACTCCAAGTATAAAAAACCTTAACCTGAATATTCGTCCTTTCGGACAACAGCCGAAACCAAGGCGCATTGTACTGGATTGGATGGGTGCTGACGATGGCGAGTTTTTTCATTTCACTCCTCGTCTTTTTACTTGTCTGATCAACAGCACTTCCTCCATTGCGTTCATCAAGGCAGTGGCCGATGCCTTTGCGGTATATTTCTCCAAAGGTTGCAAGTCAATTTTCCAGTCGGTCTCTTTTTGAAAATTCATTACCAAAGGAGTAAGCTTTTCTACCAAATTTGCAGCCAAGTCACCGTCCTGGTAGGACATTAAAAATTCATCAGCTCCTGTTTCCCGGATCACGTCCACTGCAGAACTCTTCTCATGCAGCATCGCCAACATCGGACGCTTACTCAGCAGGCACTGAAAGGTCTTGGAGGCGGTATAGTGCTGCTCGGTACTTCCGATCAACAACACCCGGTCTGCCTTCGCCAGGAAATTCAGAATATGCAAAAAGGGAAAGCGATCTCTATTTTCTCTCACAATATCCTCCAGACCATACTCTTTGGCATAAGCCGTAATTCGCTTGGCAGGATAAGGTCCCGTGCCCACAAAATAGAGGCGGATTCGCTTATCCCAGTTTCCTGCACTCCGCAAATGGGCTACCGCTTGAAAGAAGGATTGGAGAAACAAGTGCGCATTTGGCAAAAAAGCCCCTGCATAGATCCAAGGTTTGCAGTCGCCATCCTCTTCCCACGGATACAGTAAACCTTTCAATTCAATTTCATGATCATTGGGGTCAAAACCATAGGGCATGCCCACATGCACGGGAGGGGTTTTAAAATTCCGCTGAATCACCGGCCAATAATATGCCGTGGACACCCCGGAGATCAAGGCGGCTTTCTTCACTGCATAGGGTTCCAGTATTTTTGCAAGGATCTGACTGAGTTTTGCCCTCAGGTTGCTTTGATTGGTAATATCATGCACCCAAGGGTCAATGTAATCAATGCCATAGGGGATACTCGTGATATCGTGAAGCTGCCTGCCCAATAGAGCTGTGTAAAAGGATGGGATAGGAATTAAGATAAAATCTATGGAACGCTCACGGCAAATTTGTAGGGCTGCTTTTTTGAGAAAGGGAAAAGCCCTCAAACCAATATCGCCTATTATTCTCGGTTTGGTTACTTTGTACGCTTTGGCGTAAATAACTTCTATATCAGGAGATACGGTTCTTTCCATCAAGGGATCGATAGGTTCCTCATAGTAATGGGGGTCCACGGTAAGCAGCAGCGGTTTCCAACCCAATTCCATCAAGTAATTCCCTATCAATCTCGGGCGCTGCACACCGGCGAGATTGGCAGGAACCCAATGGGGATAAATGATTAAAAGGGTTTTCACTAATTAAGTAATGTAATTAACTTTTGTTGCTCTTGTTCCCAAGAAAACGCCTTAGCCATTTCCCAACGCAATGTTTTCTTTTCTATTTTCAGGAATTCAGGATTCAATTTGAAAAGAGCATCCTTCAAATCTTTTTCCAAAAGAAGGCCTGCATGATAGGGTAAGGAATTTAAAAATGCTTGCTGCCCTTGTGTCTGGGTTGCTAAAATATAAAGACCGGCTTGGGCATAAGCCAAAATTTTATTTGTCAAACAAATATCCCGGTTTATATCAGCTCTGGGATTTTCCAAAGCAAGTCCCACATCCATAGTCTCTAAAAATCCATGCAGTTCAGACTGAGGCATCACCGGATGCAATTTTACATTATTGCCAATCTCTTTCCTTTCGAGATAAGCACTGTTGGAATTTCCCACCAAATGAAACTCCATCTCGGGAAATAATTTAGCGGCTTCAAATACCTGTTCCAGGCCACGATTAGAACCTATGTGTTGAGAAAACCAAACACACTTCATGATCCGTTCAGATTTAGGTTGTGGTTTGACAAAATCCAATTCAGGGAAACTGTTTAAAATCGTGGATTGTCTTACTTTGCTTGGTATCTGATAGGCATTTTGGCATTCGGATGCGATGCCTTCCGAGGCATAGGTGATGTTATCAGCTTGCCTAAAACTAAATTGCATTATCGTGTGCCGGTTATCAGTTTCATGGGCTTTGTTGAAGTAAAGTGCCTCTCCGGGATAAAAATCTTCTACATCTAACTGTAAATGAGATTTTTGCCACTGAGTAACTTTAATGGCCGGATAAAAAGCACCCAAATTATGGGCAATAACTGCATCAAATTTCTGCTGCCTGCACAACTGTCTTACTTTCCAAAGAACCTGTGGAGTCTTATCATTGCTGGCAAAGGCAGCTATAGTGCTATTTTGCTTAAACAAAGGATTAATTAGGATTGCAAATTTGTGCAGAAATTTAGACCAAAGGGTTAAAAAGATCTTTGATTTCCGGTCAATCACCACAAAATCCACTGTTGGATTACGGTTTATAATTTCTTTTGAAAGGGTTTCCGACCAATCTTGATGGATAAAACAAACCACTGTACACCTATGGAATTTTATCAAAAATTCAAACTCCTTGACCAACCGGGGATTTGCTGCCAAACTGGAGGTGGTGAGAAACAATAGATTTTTATGTATCAAAATTCAATTTAGTTTTTGATTATAAAAAAATATAATTCTGTATCAGCACCTACTTCGTTCATACTTTGTTGCCTTAAAATTAATTTAATCACATCTATATGTTGTAAATTATTCTTGGTTCAGAATCCTAAAACTGAAAATAAATAAAAAACAAATAGATACGCCGTGATCAACCGCCAAGCACAATTCTTTGGTTGCCCGTAGGGCGGCTATCTTGGCTGAAATTGGAAAAAGATCAGGCTTCCTCAGGAACCCCGCAGGTAATATCGGACTAGGCGGGCTGTTCGCCAACCGAAAAGCTTTGCAATAATTTGAATCAAAAAGCCTCCAAGCACCAGCTTGGGAGGTTTTTCCCGAAATGCTTTAAACCGCCGCCAGGCAATGGCCGAAAGCCGCTTTTGAGTAGGGAACATATCGATGGCAAACCGATAATACTGAGCTGCAATGGCACTGTTCAGACGGGAATGGGCACCATAAGCCTTAAGGTAATCATGCTTCAGCGCAATGGTGAGAAGGGTATTCATCAGGTATTTCCTGTTTGTACTTCTGCTTAACTGGTTCTGACCACCTGGGGCAATATGATAATAGTTATAAACCCCGGGAGTATAGACGATACCATCACTGGCTAGTAGCACCCTGGCAAAGAATTCACCGTCATCATCCGGGCAGCGATAGTTGCGCCAGTGGCCTGCTTTTTCGATGAGGGCACGTGGCACCAGCCAGCAATTGGTTTGAATAAAGTTCAGATGTCCCTTTTCACCCCATAGATTGACCAGGAAATCCTGTGGATCATCTGAAGAATAAATAAAATCAGACTGATCTGGATAAACTCCATTCGCTATTTCTTCTTTGGTTGTAAACTGTTTGTACGTACTTACAGCCACTTTTCTGGGTTGGACTTGCAAGGCCCTCACCTGTACAGTGATCTTACTTTCCCCTAACACATCTCCTGCATCCAGAAACTGGATGTAGTCGCCTTTGGCAATAGCCAATCCTGTATTACGTGCAACGGCCGCTCCTGCATTTTTTTGTTGCAGCACAAATACCCGGTTGCTTTCGTATTGCTTTGCTGCATCGTAACTCTTATCGGTTGATCCGTCATCAACTAAAATCACTTCAATCGAATTATAGGTTTGTGCCAATACAGATTGCATCGTACGCTGAAAGGAATCAGCACAGTTATAAAGAGGAATAATGATGGATACGAGCAAAAATCAATTATAAAGAAGGGTGAGCGATTGCTTTGCACAGGTCTGCAAAACCAAAGTTTGCAAGCTTTCTTGCAGCAAATGCCTTAGATAAGTTTTTCGACTGCCTGCAATAGTTAATAAAATTGACCAAAAATCGTCGCCTGTTTTTATTTATCAACCAGTTCTTTTGTTGTTCACTTAGGGGCAGATCAAGCTCCTGCAACGCATCACGCAGGTAATTAAAATTGTTATAGAGATAACTGTATTTGTTATTCTGTTCCTGTCCTTCGTGAATACGGTAATAATTGAATGTAAACGGAAGCATAAGGATAGGTCCTAACGTTGCTGCCTTTAAATTAAAATACATGTCATTCGCAGGACCCTACTTAACAGGATACCGTTTAGAAATTTTGGTGTCTAACACTGGAGATTCTAACAATTTAGAGGCCTATTGAAATACAGCGATAATAGCGTCTTTTATTCGAAAGTTTGTAACTCGCAATGCGGTTTTAACTTTATTCCAATTGCCAGTCTTAGCAAACGTTTTGATTATGTTTACTAAGAAACGACGTTTATTTTTATTTTGTAGCCATTTCACTTGTTTTTTAGACAAATGCAAATCCAATTCTTGAAGTGCATCCCGCAAATATGTATACCCGTAGAATAAATAATCCGATTGGTTATTGATTTCCTGTCCTTCATGTCGTCGGTAAAACATAAAATCAAATGGTAACATTACAACAGGTGACTGCGAAGCAGCTTTCAAATTAAAAAACAAATCTCCCGGTACTCCGTATTTGTATGGGTAACCTTTTATAGCATTAAAATACTCTCTTTTAATGATCGTGCCACCAGGCCCCATCATTAAACATGGTTGTATAAAAAAATGTTTATGAATTGCCTCTCTAGATGAGAGTGCAAACGCCTCTCCTTTTGTGTATGTCCAATACATACCAAATGAACAATCAGGAAATCTCAACATGGCATTTAAGACATTTTCAATTCCATCAATATTAATCGTATCATCTGAATCTACACACATCAAGAACATTCCCTTTGCTAAACTAGCAGCTTTGTTACGATTGGGAAACTGGCCTAGATTATGTGTATTATGGTATACTCTTATTCGTGCATCTGCCTCTTCATATGCTTTAGCGATTTCAAACGTTTTATCAAGCGAGCAGTCGTCAACTATTATAAGTTCAAAATTTCTATATGTTGACCGCAGCACACTTTCAATGGCTTCGGCAATATATTTTTCACGGTTATAGGCCGTCATAAGTACAGAAACTAGCGGCTTTTCTATCATTAGTTTTTTAAATTGATAAGATTAGGGTCGTAAAAGATTTAGAAAAATCCCCTGAAACTATTCACAAAAAAATTAGGAAGCCATGGTTCATCAAGCTTGCTGCCATAGACTTTCTGGGGAGTCTTTATCTTTGATCTCTTTATTGTATCCTTCAAAAGATCCTCGATTTTTCCAGTATTTGATTTTGGATCAAAATGCTCGTTAGTATATTTTTTTACTTCGACTGATAATCTTTTCCATTCCCAGGCTTTATGATACATGTTCGCAAAATGTAAAGCATAAATTTCCGGATTATTATTCTGTATCTTAAATCCCCTTTGACCGTTGGGTATTAACTCCTGCACCCCTCCCGGAATATCATTTACCAATGGAACAGCTCCTGCTTTCATGGCTTCAATTACAGAAACAGGCATTCCTTCCGCTAGTGAAGGCAATATAAGCACATGAACTTGGCAAAGGAGTTTTAGCAACTCCTCATTTGCAAGGTTTCCATAAAAATGAATATTGCTTTCAGCAGGCCATATTTGCTGCTTTTTGACATCCGTTGACCCCTCTCCCACAATGTGCCAATGGACTCTTACACCTTTAATCTGTAATTTTTTTTCAATTTCCGGCAACAATGAATATCCTTTTGCATCTTCACAACGCCCTGCAAATACAACATGAAACCCCGAATATTTATTATTCTCCTCGCATTTGAAATCCGGTACAGGAAATTTTAAATAGTGTATGGCGCTTTTGCGCTCCGGCAGGCTCATAGTTAACTCATCCGCAATTTGCTGTGCTACAACGATATAATTATCAATCCAAGGAGAATGCATCACTGCTAGTGAATAATAGTAATCATAGGCACCGTGAACATAGTGCACCACCGGATTCTGTAAACCAAGATTACTCACCATCCCAAGTTCAAGCCAGTCATGGGCTACAATAATTGCTTTATCATCCGGTAACAATTTAGCCAACTGCCTGCATGTATGATAGAAATTCCATTTCGGACTGAAGTAAAAAACCTGTTCACTGACAGCTCCTTTTAAACCCGGTAGTTTGTAAACAGGTATCTGCTCCCTATTGATCGTATAAATCACATGGTTCTCAATTTCCGGGTGCTGACGGTATGCCAGCAGGTTACGGATTACCGAGAGAACACCGCCGCCAGTCCCGTTATGAAAGTGGAAAATTTTAACAGGTAATGTTTGCTTCATTCCTTTAATGCTTGGCCAAAGATTGATACAAATCGAGAATACGCTGTTCCACTTCGGGTTGCGAATTAGATACCCATTGCCTGGCCGCATCAGCTATTCTCAGGCTCTCAGCATCTACAGCAATCAGTTGTTTCACGGCCCGAACAATGTCTGCCGGGCGAATGGGATCGAACAAATACCCGGTTTTACCATCTGCAATTATTTCAGGGATGCCTCCCCTGCTGGCCGCTGCCACAGCGGCGCCGGCAGCCATGGCCTCGAGTACCACCGTGGGATAATTTTCCCAGAGGCTGGGCGCCACACACACTCTGCTATTTCCCATCAATGCCTTTACCTCCTGCCTGTTAAGGGCGCCAGTGAATGCAACCCTATCAATGACATCTTTGAGTTCTGCTGCCATCCATGCTCGCATCGAGGGTATGATTTCCGAAACGACTTCATCCCGACCGGCAAACACGATCCGGAAATCGGGATGCTGCTTTAAAATTACTTTTAAAGCCTCAGTAAGCGTGAACATGCCTTTTAACACAGTGAGCTTTCCCACAAAACAAATCAGTTTTTCACGACCTTCAATCGGAAAATGAAACAGATCCGCATCGGCATGGAAAGGATTGGGAACAATTTTGATCTCTTTGTTTAACTGCCAATAACGGCGCAGGTAATCTCCAAGGGCTTTAGACGGAGACACCAATTGATCTGCCAAGAGGCAGATTTTATATTCCGGATCAGCTGCCCTGTTTTTGTCTGTTTTAGACCAGTAGCCGAGATCCAGTCTGCCTCTCCTAAGTGCCCCCATTACAAATCTCAGTTTTGTAAGAAAGGGCTGATGGGTATTGGAAACTTTAGTAATTACAACGCCTGGAGTATGCAGCCTCACCATCAGTGGAATCTCAGGATAATCTTCTTTAATACCCAGCGCACAGGCGCCCACTTCGGGACTTTCAATAATATCAACCCGTTCGGTCTTTATATAGGTATGAAAAAAATCACGGACAGCTTCCCTGAAATCTTTCAAAGTTGGAGCGTGGAAGACATAATTTATACAATATCCTGTATCCTCATATTTCACAGAGCCTTCCTTCAAGGTAGCAGAAAAAACCGTTACACTATGACCAGCCTTACTCAATAGTTTGGCTTGATGATACATGTAAGAACCAATACCTCCGGTATTCATGTGAGTGGGAAACTCGTAACTGACTAAGAGAATGTTCAAATTCTATTAAACTATTTCAAGTATTATTAGCACGCCAAAAGATCAACAAGTATACGTTCAAATTCGGCTACATCTACACTAAAACTGGATATACCCTGAGGACTATTTTTAAGTTCAGAGCCTGATATAGCTGCATAACGTATACCTAAAACAGATGACATCCAATAATAATGCGCAGAAACAAAATTCTTAGGAAACACCTCAAGCAACTTTACATTGGCATAATCAGAAAAGATAATATTTGTTAATCCAGCACCATGTGGCCCAACAATTATCTCAGACTTTTTGAATAATCGTATTTGTTCAGCTATATTCAACTCAGCAAGGTTGACTATTAAAAATCCTCTTTCATGTAAAACATCCAATAGTTCATTCAAATTATTGATGTGCCTGCTTTCTTCAACGGGTCGATTAACGAAAACTTTTAGCTTCTCAGACGGTCTATAAACATCTATTGTCTGAAATAATTTTCTAGCGAAATTGTAGCTCTCAATGTTATAAGGTTGCACACGAAGGAAATGTAATTTATTGACCCTTAGATATTCCGATTGTGAAACAATTTTCCATTTCAATCGTGCGACTAACTCATTATTTAAGCAATATTGAAACCACTTTGTGTTATACAAACTTTCCCCAATCAAAATTTCTTTATCATCCAGACTCTTGTCATAGATGGACTTAATTATTGGAAGGATATCATTAAAAAAGTGAAAATAATTTAACCCAATGAAATTATCAAAAAGTACCGCCTCATAACTAAACAATAGTTGCTTTTTAAAAAATACGGCTAGAAAATATTTTCTGAGTGAAAGTTTTTGCCATTCATAGAATTCACTTTCAGCAATAATAGTTGCAGGAAATTTAATAACGCTAAAAAATCTCGGCTCTACATAAACATTTTTAAAAGTAATATTACATGCGAAGGACTCGAATTTAATGCAGTCCTCCCTTAATTTTTGAACAATTAAATCATCCGCAAAAGCAGAATATTTACCATCAAATAATGAAACATTATCAATGTTTTGAACCAAGCCTATAGTTTTAGCAGACACTTTACGCCAAAAATTAGATGGCTGTACACCTTTCATCATTAATAATTACTTTAAAATGGCAACGGTATCCCATCCATGAACAAATAAATCGTATTTACATATAAGCTTTTTAACCAATTCTCTGTAATCATTATTGCGTAGATGATGATGCTCAAATATTATCACTTTGGGATTAAAGTAGTCAAGATCAATTGATTGAATGATTTTATGATCATAACCTTCAGCATCAACTAACAAAAGATCCAGTTTTTTAATGTGGTATTTATTGATCAAATCATGAAAACTAAGGCAGGGGACTTCAATTTCTTTTATAATCGTTTCGAACTCAGGATGCATATAGGCGTGCTTCATTAAAGTTGCACGATCAAAAGATCCTAGCTGATCTATTTTGTATTCACTAAAGTCATGAAAAAGACTTTTACCCTTACTATCATATTCGGCGATAGAATAAAACTTCATTACACCGGATTTCTCAGAAATAGCACAATTTTCAAAAGCTAAACCATCTACTCCATCATAATTAAACTTTAGTCTTTCATAAACATATGGAACTGGTTCCACGAGAATCCCTTGCCAATTATACTTGAGAATAAAGACCCGTAGTTTATCATTTGTAACACCATCATTTGCTCCAATCTGGATAAAGCTAAACCTGTCAGCACTTAGTTTATGAAACAAATCATCCAGCTGTATCTTTCTTTGAGGCTTCCAAGTTTTCTCAATTGCAGATTTTGCCATGCGAATTGGCAATGATAAATTCCATATGATTACCCTAATTTTTTTCGTTGCCTTAAAGAAAAGCGAACTTAACTTATTAATTATTCTCTCACCATGAAGTATCATTGGGTTTGTGATCATCTTTTTAACCTGCAGCTGCGTCCAAATATTCCAGTCGTGATCAAACGATATATTATGCTTATTCACTAGATACTCGAAACTCTGAGCCATTCTTTCCTGGTTATACCGCTCTAATACAGTTGATTTATCAATTTTGCTTTTTTGATACTTATGATCATGAATAAGCTGAATACTTCCGAGCCTGTAACATTTTAGGGAAGCCTCCTTGTTCTTGAGCAAAACCCTGATTGCTAACTCAAAATCCTCAAAAGCAAATAAATTCTCATCATATAAACCATGCTTTTCATATACTGATCTTGAGACAATAGCGGCTCCGGCAGGAAAGTTATTTATAACAATATCTGATGTAATCACACCATAAACTTTCTGATTTCTAATTTGCATTTGAAAATAATCAGCGAAGGCATTTTCGTGCTTATTAAATAATTGGGGTAAGAAAACTTCAGCAGATGGAAACTCTTTCAATTCAAGCAGAAAATTAGAATACCATTGATTTTCATCACTAACAAGAATGTCATTGTCAACAGAAAAAAGCCAAGGTTGGGTGGTATGACTTATGAGGTAATTTCTACCACCTGCAGGACCAAGATTTGAGCCTGCATTCAATAAATGGACCTTACTGTTACCCTCAAAAGATTTTCTAAGCCTCCTCTCCTGAACTGGGTCTGAACCATTGTTGAGAACGTAAATATCTTGGCCGGAGGGCAGGAAACTATTGATACAGCTGATAGTCTGATCAACTTTATTATAAAACAAAATCAAGATCGCGATCTGATCACTTAATTGTTGATTCATAAACTTGATATTTGATATCGAATAAGTCTGTATATATTTTTTAAGATTCCGCCACCCAATACTTGGTTGTTTCTTTTGGCAAAAAAGAAAAGATTTTTATTCAGAAAGCTAAGTTTATAACTACGGTATTCAAAAAACAAATGTTCAGTAATCGTTTTCATCAATTCTGCTTTGGAAACCAGTTTTTCTATTTTTTTTAAAAGTTGTTTGTCTGCAAACAGTAAATCAAAAAAGCGGTATTTGGCTTCAAATTTTTGTTGTGTATAATCTTGTGTATTGGCCGAAATATTCAAATTGCTCTGCCTTAATAAAACCCTACCTGCAGGTAAGGTAACGATATCATCCTCCTGCGACAATTGAATCCATAACCAGTCATCACTACCCCATGCCAGTGGAAGAGAAGTAAAACAACCCACTGAATTATACTTTTTTCTCGAGAAAATATATTCAGCTACCGAACTGCTGCGTTTAAACCGAAGTTTATTCAATAAAAATGCTGCGTTGCTTTCCAGTGGCGGGCAGGTTGTTGTGTTAAACAACAACTCTCCCTTTGTATTAATATGTGAAGTTTGGAAACGGTAGAGCTTACGATGCTCGCTATCTGCCAGAGCAGTTTGCAAAAAAACGGCAACACATTCCAGCGTTGCTACATCATCATCAGGTAACAGCCAGATCCAGGGCTCCCCCTTGACCATGTCAATACAACGTTTCCAGTGCCGGGTTAGGTCCTTACCACCTTCGTTTATATCAAAACGCTTATAAGTAATAGATAAACGGTGTTGAAAAGGAGTAACGATATCAGCAATAGCTTCCGGGCTGGCATCATCACCAATATATACATGAAAATCTTGTACCTGTTGCTCTGCCAGTGATTGAAGTGTTGCAGCAAGAAATGTTGCCTTGTAGGCGGGTATAACAATGGCAAGCTGCATGTTAATACTTCAGGTTACGTTCTTTGCCCAGCAATTCAGCCGTCCAGGAACTGGAACTACCTGCATGTTGCATATAATACAATTCCTCCTCGGGCAGCTGGCCGGGATTTACGTACCAGCTCAAATGCCTGGCACGGTACAAGCCGCCTGTACGAAGCGCCTTTAATTCGGAGCCCCCCATACTGCCCGGGCGGTACAGGGCAAAAGTGGTATCTATCGGCGCAGCATAAACATTCGCTTCAACCGGTTCGCTCCAGAATTTCGATTCCCATGCTTGCACTTTTGCTTTTAAGGGGTAGTAATCAGACAAATCGTCAATTGTTAAGCCAAATCCAACTTTTTCAACTTGTGAATATTTCTGAAGCAGTGTATAAAAAAAATATACTGCATCAACAGGGCATTCCTCTATCGGGATGATGTCCGGATCAGTATAGATATAATAATCGTTTCTGAACCGTTGGAACAAAATCGTTTTCCATAACGCCATAAAACCAACATTCCGGTTCAGCAAAAAAACAGTGTATGGGGTTTGGCGGTAGTAAGCAAGCAATGGTGGGTAAGTAGATGCGTTATCAATAATATAAATATGCCGCATCCCCGCCCGTTCAAGCCACGCTACCTGCTGTTGCAGACAATCTAGCCGGTTAAAATTATTAATAATAACAGGAATGTCCTGTACTGTTGCGGTTGTAATCGGTTTGCGTTTACGAAGCTTGCTCTCAACCCTGAATAGGAGGTTATCAAACAAACCCATGGATGCACTGATCTGCTTAACCATGCTGTTTCCCTTTATTGATTTTGCGTATCCATTCAATCAGCGGATCAGGCAATAAAAGTTTTGCCCCCAGTTTCAAATGTTCCAGCCGCTGTTCCTGTTGTGCTTGCATACGGTAATAACGCAACCCTTTTCGTGCAACTTCGTAATAGCGATCTTTATATAACAGGAACTTATATTTTTCTGCAAAGATGTTCTCCAGCGCTTCTTTTTCAAGAAAAGTATAATCCCAGTAACCGGGCACATACCGCTCGATGTACTGATCGTTTTCAAGGTAACCGATGATTGCCGGCATTAACTGCAGTTGTTTAGCAAGGAACAAATGAATACTGAGAAACTCTTTGTAAAATTCAAAAAAACCTTCACCCACACTCTTCGATGTTTCGTGCAAACGAAAATGGGCAAGAAGAGCATCTGTATAGCCAACAGCCTGTAAACTATACTTGCTTAAAAACCGGAACCATAATTCACCATCAAAAACATAACGCAGGCTTTCATTTACGCCACCCAGTGAGCGAATCACATCCATCCCGTAAAAAGAACCAGGCTGGTTCATTTCTACATTTAGAATCGTTGCTGCTACCGTTTGTTTAAAACCCATTCTGTAGGTATGGCTGGTTGCCCTGGTTTGGTTATAGAAACAATGGGTATAACCACACATGATTTTCTTTGAAGGATCTTTTGAAAATGCTGCAGCGATTTCTTTTAAAGCACCGGGCTCTAGGTAATCATCACTATTGATCCAGTTAAAAATCATACCGGTGGCTACAGCCAATCCTTTATTGATGGCATGAGCTTGACCACGGTCTGGTTCACTCACCCAATAGGCAATTCTGTCTTCGTATTTTTTTATAATGGAGACTGTTTCGTCTGTACTGCCTCCATCAATCACAATTAATTCTATATTATCGTAATCCTGGTCTATGATAGACAGTATGGTTTGTTCTATGTATTGCCCCTGATTAAAGGATGGGGTTATGATTGATATTTTTGGGCGAATTTTATTCAACTTATAAGAAAAATCAAGAGCCTAATTTTTCTTTCTGAATTCTTAATAATCCAACCGCAATACTCGTTTGGTAGTATGCCCAAAACACAGAAAGGAATAAACCGATCCAACCATCTTTATATCCTTTTTTGTGAATGAAACTTTCTTTAAAAGCATTCCAAGGCATTAGAAAGGCTTTTTTAATGCCCATTCTTTTACCTGTATTAAATTGGTCACGCGCTTCATTCTTCAAATAACGTTGGTGCTTTTTAATAAAAACCTTGTAACTGTTCATCCAATAATGATGTAAAATATTTGTTCTCGCTTTATTGTATGAAATTTCAAATGTTTGATATCCTTCTTTAACTTTTCGTCCGTAATGGGTGATAGGTAAAAAAATAAATCGCTTCTTATGAACAAGAAGATATTTTTTGTTAGCACCTCCCCAAACTGTTCCTTTAAGGGTTCGCTTTTTAAAATAAAACTGCCAAGGAACCAATATTGCACCCACTTTTCTTTGATTATTCAATTGTGTAAACAATGAAATGATGTTTGCCGCAAGTGTGATGTCCACAACTTCATCAGGATCAATGAAAATTACCCAATCATATTTGGTAGTATGAATGACTTCAGATTGAATATATTCGCCAGAAGGAGCAATAGGTCGTTTAATTATCTTGGAGGCAAAACGTTTTGCAGTTTCAATAGAATTGTCTGAAGATCCAAGGTCGATATAAATAATTTCTTCGCAAAATGAAATGGAATCAAGGCATTTTTGAAGGAATATGTCTTCATTGTAGCCAACAACCATGGCTGAAATAGCTAATTTCATTTATTTTTTTTATTTCTTACAAATAACACATTGCCTCCATAAGACCCTTTTGGTATGGCTTCAACAATAAGTTTAAATCCATTTTTTCTAAAAAAACTTTTAAATTCCTTATAACTTTTGATACCCTCATAAGATTCATGTTTACTAACTTCCGTATGTATTACCTGTACGCTATTGAATATTTCTTTTGATGCCGTTAACATTTTTTGTTCAAAACCTTGCATATCTAGCCAAAGCATATCCACTTTTGAAACATTATTCTCTTTAGCCCAGGTATCTATTTTGTTGCACTTCACTGTTATAACTTCCTTAAAAAAAACATCCGGATGATCTGTTAAATGTGTTTTTGGTTTTAGCAATGAACTTGAACCATCAGACGCCCCACTACTTATATACATTTCGGCTACTCCGTCATAATCACTTAATGCAAGATTAAAACAAGTAATATTTGGATATTTTTTGGTATTATTAATTAAGTGCTCATACACTTCAGGAACAGGCTCAAATGCATAAATAGTACTTCCAGGATATTTTGCAAATTCTATTGAATCTGAACCAATATGTGCTCCACAATCAATAATTATGGGGTTCGGAGATAATAAATTTAAAATAAATCCTTTATCAATAAAGATGTCACTAACTCTATCGCTTCCTACGTTTCGGAAAACATACTTAATTATTATATCCTTTAATTTACTAATCATTGATGAATTAAATTTTAAATCATTAAAATTAAAACGGTATTTAAATTTCTATTACTTCCCATTTTAGAACTGGAAAGAGATTACCAGGATGATTATTTTCATGTAAGACAGCATGGAATTCTGTTAACGTCGTATCCATTTTTACATTAAATTCTGCGACATATTCATCGGTAGTCACTAAGTTTTTTACACAATGAATCGAGAATTGGGGCTTTACTGAGTAAGTACCCTCATTTAATAAATTACCTGGAACTACGCAGGTAAGTGAAAATTTACCCACATCAAATGAAGATATGTTTCCCGCATCTACCTGCTGACTACGGAATGCAATTTCATTATTTCTTATGAGATCGAATCCAACTTTTACATACTTATGAGGCTGCTTAACTTCAATTTTAAATTTAATAAATACATCCTCTGAGGTCAAAAAATTTGTGCGCTGAAACTGATCAGAATCAAGAATATATACACTATCAAGATAAATAGCATTATCTCTGTCAAACTTGTTCACCCATTGAGAGTCCAAACGCTTGCTAATCCTTTTTTCATACTCATTGATCGTAGAGTTTATTGACCCTTCGGAAACAACTTCTCCATTAATCAACAACAACCCTTTTGTGCAAAGTGATTTTAAACTTGACAGATTATGGCTCACAAACAAAACTGTCCTTCCCTCTTTAGTACTAACATCCTTCATCTTCCCCAAGGCTTTTTTCTGGAATTCAATGTCCCCTACTGCCAGCACTTCATCTACTATCAAAATTTCGGGTTCCAAGTGTGCAGCCACTCCAAAGGCTAGGCGTACATACATACCGGAAGAATAACGTTTTACAGGCGTGTCAATGTAACGCTCCACGCCTGCAAAGTCCACGATCTCATCAAACTTACTTTTTATTTCGTGCCGTGTCATTCCCAGGATGGCGCCATTGAGAAAAATATTCTCCCTACCGCTTAATTCCGGGTGAAAGCCTGTACCCACTTCCAATAAACTAGCTACACGTCCTTTAATTTTAATCTTGCCCGTGGTAGGCGTGGTAGTTCGGCTCAGAATTTTAAGAAGGGTGCTTTTGCCCGCGCCATTGCGGCCAATAATGCCAAGGACCTCGCCTTGCTTTACTTCAAAATTAATATCCTTTAAGGCCCACACATATTCGCTGCTTCCTTTTACCGTACGGTCGTTTGCCTCCCCGATTTTTAAATAAGGATCTTCCTTTCCCCGCATCCTATACCATGTTCTGTTCAGGTCGTGCGCCAGCGAACCGGTGCCCACAGTACCCAGCCGGTATTGTTTTGAGATGTTTTCTACTTTGATTACTATATCACTCATTCTGAATTTTAAACTTTAAAATTTTCAATTAAACAGTGTCCATAAATGTTCTTTCCACCTTGCTGAAAATCAACATTCCCAAAAATAATACGATTACTATAAAACCTCCGCTAAACAATAAGCCTGCAGTATCCACCGTACCTCTTCCAAACAAAGCAAACCGGAAAGCCTCTACTATTGGGGTCAAAGGATTCCAGGCTATCCATGCAGCGTAGCTTTTCCCTTTTAAGAAGGACAAGGGGTAAACAACGGGTGAGGCATACATCAGTAACTGCACCGCAAAACTAATCAGAACATTAAAATCGCGGTACTTGGTGGTGAGGGAACTGATAATGATGCCCAGACCCAAACCAAGTCCCGCCATCATCAGCACCAGCAAAGGAAGGAGGAGCCAAGTGGAAGCAAAATGAAAATGCCCTGTTTGATAACCATACCACGCCATCACTGCGAGAAGCAATAAAAACTGGATTCCGAATTTGACGATATTGCTCATCACTGTACTGAGCGGTATCACGAGGCGGGGGAAATATACCTTGCCGAATATACCTGCATTGGCTACAAAAGTATTGCTGGTGGCGGTAAGGCAACTGCTGAAGTAATTCCAGATAGCAATGCCACTCATATAGAAAGGGATAGCTTCAATGCCGTCCGTCGGGATATTCGCTATTTTACCAAATACCAATAGAAACATGACGGTGGTAAAAATCGGTTGAATAAAATGCCAGAGCGGACCTAGGATTGTTTGCTTGTACTGTGCGGTGAAATCTCGCTTAACAAACAACCAAAGTAAATCACGATAGCGCCAAACTTCTTTTAAGTTAAGATCGAGCAACTTCCCCCGAGGCTCAATAATTTGATCCCATTGGTCGTCCTCTATTATAGTGTCTGTAGTATTCATGTTTTACTCTAAAAGAAATAATAGTTTTTGTTTGGTGTTGTTGAGCCTTTTGATGGTAGCTGTGTTTTGTTCAGGGTTCGGGGTTCCCTGTACTTTAGGAGTGAACAGGAACTTGGAACATAGTACTTTGAACAGTTTTTGGAACAGAGTACGAAATGGTTCAGGGTTCGGGCCTGCGGCGTTCGGGGTTCAGGGTGAGGCTTATATCCTGTTGAACAAGGAACTTTGAACATTTTTTGAACCTAGTACAAGGTTGTTCGGAGTTCTAGCCTGCGGCGTTCGGGGTTTCCTGTACTTTAGGAGTGAACAGGAACTTGGAACATTTTTCAGAACATAGTACAAGATTGTTCGGGGCCTGCCCTGAGCGTAGTCGAGGGGTTCGGGGTTCGGCTTCGGGGTTTCTTACTTTTTTTTGAACTTTGAACAGTTTTCGAACCTAGTACAGATTTGTTCGGGGCCTGCCCTGAGCGTAGTCGAAGGGTTCGGGGTTCTAGCCTGCGGCGTTCGGGGTTCCCTGTACTTTAGGAGTCGATAGGAACTTTGAACAGTTTTTAGAACATGGTACAAGTTTGTTCAGGGTACTAGCCTGCGGCGTTCGGGGTTCCCTGTACATTAGGAGTGAACAGGAACTTGGAACATAGTACTTTGAACAGTTTTTGGAACAGAGTACGAAATGGTTCAGGGTTCGGGCCTGCGGCGTTCGGGGTTCAGGGTGAGGCTTATATCCTGTTGAACTATGAACTTTGAACAGTTTTTGGAACAGGGTACGGATTTGTACGGAGTTCTGGCCTGCGGCGTTCGGGGTTTCCTGTACTTTAGGAGTGAACAGGAACTTGGAACATTTTTTGGAACAGAGTACAAGATTGTTCGGGGCCTGCCCTGAGCGTAGTCGAAGGGTTCGGAGTTCTAGCCTGCGGCGTTCGGGGTTTCCTGTACTTTAGGAGTGAACAGGAACTTTGAACATGGAACCTTGAACAGTTTTTGGAACAGGGTACGGATTTGTTCGGAGTTCTGGCCTGCGGCGTTCGGGGTTACCTATACTTTAGGAGTGAAGAGGAACCTTGAACATTTTTTGAACCTAGTACGGATTTGTACGGGGCCTGCCCTGAGCGTAGTCGAAGGGTTCGGAGTTCTAGCCTGCGGCGTACGGGCCTGCGGGCCTGCCCTGAGCGTAGTCGAAGGGTTCGGGGTACGGAGAATCGTTGAGGCGAGGTGGAACTTGGAACATTTTCCCACTCAATTAGTTTGTTTGCTATAAATTTTCTTTCATTAGGAATTCTGTAATGTATAGATGCCGTACTCCTTCTATAGAGTCTTTCCAAAATTCATCCATAGTGATGACATATTTGGGAAATTGGTCGTCAATCGACAATAAATTTCCAAATTCTCTTTTTACTGTTTGCTCATTTTCCAATTTATATGCTACTTGGACATAAATTTTACTACCCTTTATTTCAGCTACAAAATCTACTTCATTGCCACCAATTTTTCCAACAAAAACGTTGTATCCTCTTCTTTTCAATTCTAAAAAAACGATGTTTTCCAAAATCCCTCCAATCATTCTGTCTCGATTTCCCATCGTTGCATAAATCAAAGAGATATCGCTAACATAAAACTTTTCTTGCGTCTTAAGTATTTCCTTTCCTTTCAAATCATAGCGAGGTACTCGATACAAAATAAAAGCCCCTACCAATGCATTGAGGTAATTATAAACAGTATTGAGGTCGATTTTACGCTGTTGACTCTTGAAGTAGTCGGCTACGTTTTTACCTGAAAAGGTATTACCAATATTGTCTAAAGCATATCTAATAACCCGCTCCAACAATTCTACATCTCTAATCTTGTAGCGTTGTATGGTATCTCTTAAAATAACAGAAGAGTAAATATCATAAATCACTTTATAGGCCGATTCATCCGGATAATCACCGGTGTGAATAACCGGAAAACCACCTTTTCGCAAATAGGTCAAAAAAAGATTTCCGTTATTTTCTGAATCAGAAAAATAATATTTTCTAAAATCCAGAAATTCTCGGTATGACAAGGTGTAGACCGGTATTTCAACATACCTACCTGCTAAATAAGTTGCCAATTCCGAAGACAACAAATGAGAATTAGAGCCGGTAAGATAAATATCTACTTCAAAATCAACTAAAAATGAGTTAACTGCTTTTTCCCAGTTTTTTACTTCTTGGATTTCGTCTAAGAGCAAATAATACTTCTGTTTTGTTTTAATTTGATTACTGATAAATTGATGCAGCTTAGGAGCTTCTAGAATATCGGCATACATGAAGCTTTCGAAATTAATAGAAACAATCTGTTCTATCGGTACACCTCTTCGCAAAAGTTCTTCTTGTATCAATTGTAATACTGTAGATTTACCAGAGCGTCTGATGCCTGTAATAATCTTTATTTGAACTTTACCAATAAAAGGTTTTAATGCTTCGATGTAGCTTGAACGTAAAATCATTTTTATAGGATTACAACCATAATAATATGAATTTTAATTCAATATTTATGGTTATGACCATAATAATTCGATTTAAAAAGCTGCTGAAAACGTAAATTGTGCAAATAAAAGATTTTTTACTGTGCAGATTTAAGGGTTGTTGGCTTTTTTGTGAAGTGTTTTGACAATTTTTCTGTACTATCACAGACATCGTAGGGCTTTCTACATATCCCGCGCCTATGCAACAGCTATTTTTTTATGGATTTCATCTCAAAAATTTTGCCTGATCAGTGATTACTTATTCATTTTATTTAATCTCAAACCTTATGATCTGATTGAAGTAAATTGTCAAAATAAGCAATCGTACTTATCAATCCTGTCCTTAAATCTACTTTAGGTTCCCAATCCAGTTCTTTTTTTGCCAGGTCAATGACGGGTTTGCGCTGCATCGGATCGTCTTGCGGTAATGGCAGGAATATCAATTTGCTGGAGCTGCCGGTGATTTCTATGATCAGTTCAGCCAACTCCAGCATGGTAAATTCTACCGGATTGCCGATGTTGACCGGACCGGTAAAGTCAGGACGGGAGTTCATCAAGCGATACATTCCCTCGATATTGTCATCGACATAGCAGAAGCTGCGTGTCTGTTGGCCGTTACCATAGATGGTGATATCCTCTCCCTTCAGTGCCTGCACGATAAAGTTAGAAACTACCCTCCCATCCTGTGGATGCATGCGTGGGCCATAGGTATTGAAAATTCGCATGACCTTGATTTCTATCCCGTGCTGACGGTGGAAATCAAAAAAGAGCGTCTCGGCGCAGCGCTTTCCCTCATCATAGCAAGCTCTGATGCCGGTAGTGCTGACGCTTCCTTTGTAGGATTCGGGCTGTGGGTGGACCTCGGGGTCTCCATAGACTTCCGAGGTACTTGCCTGTAGGATACGGATTTTTAAGCGTTTTGCAAGGCCGAGCATGTTGATGGCTCCAAGCACCGAGGTCTTGGTAGTCTGTACCGGATCGAACTGGTAATGTACCGGACTGGCGGGACAGGCAAGGTTATATACCTCATCGACTTCTACATACAAGGGCCAGGTGATGTCATGTCGTAGGAATTCGAAGTTATTGTTGTCAAGCAAATGATGGATGTTGGACTTTCTACCGGTAAATAAATTGTCTACACAAAGGACTTCATTTCCTTCCTTTAGGAGTCTTTCACATAGGTGGGAACCCAAAAATCCGGATCCTCCTGTTACTAAAATTCGTTTCATAGGTTTGGGGTAGGGGTACTGATTTGGGGATTTTGAGTTTTTTTTGAACTTGGAACGCTTTTCAAACTTGGTACAAATTTGTTCGGGGCCTGCCCTGAGCGTAGTCGAAGGGTTCGGGGTTCTAGCCTGCGGCGTTCGGGGTTCGGAGTGAGGCTTATATCCTGTTGAACTATGAACCTTGAACATTTTTTAGAACAGAGTACGAAATGGTTCGGGGTTCTGGCCTGCGGCGTTCGGGGTTCGGCTTTGGGGTTTCTTACTTTTTTTGAACTTTGAACGCCTTTCAGGTAGCGGTGCTTTTGTTCGGGGTTCAGGGTTCGGGGTTCAGGCCTGCGGCGTTCGGGGTTTCCTGTACTTTAGGAGTGAACAGGAACTTGGAACATGGTACTTTGAACATTTTTTAGAACAGAGTACGGATTTGTACGGAGTTCTAGCCTGCGGCGTTCGGGGATACCTGTACTTTAGGAGTGATCAGGAACTTGGAACATGGAACCTTGAACAGTTTTGAACCTAGTACGGAGTTGTTCGGAGTTCTAGCCTGCGGCGTACGTGCCTGCGGCGTTCGGGGTTCGGAGTGAGGCTTATATCCTGTTGAACTATGAACCCTGAACAGTTTTTAGAACAGAGCACAAGATTGTTCGGGGTTCGGGGTGAGGTTCGGGTGCAGTTTGAACCGTTCTTAAGTGAATTTATTACCCTTTTTTTCGGAGTTTTTGATGAAGATCATCAGGGATTTGATTTTTTTTCTGATACTATCAGTTCTTATCAGGACATCCTCTAATTCATCTTGAGTTATAAATCCAGCATCAAGTGCCCTGTAAGCCTGTGACCTGGTTTCGGCGTTGGATCCTTTTGCTATTGACAAGAATTGAATAAATTCTCTGTTTCCTTCCCTGTCAAACCCTTCTGCAATGTTATCCATTACGGAACCTGATGAACTATTGATCTGAGATGCAAATCTAAAGTCCTTTGCAAATTCTTTTTTCCTGGTTAATTCTCTTATTATCAAACAAAGGCTTTTGGATTCTTTCCAAATGTCCAGGTCTTCAAATTTGCTTATCCCCATTTTGCTTACAAGATTAAAACTGCAAGCCCAATTTAAGGAGTTAGTAATTACACAGTGAATTTTAAACGTTTAAAATCGGATAAAAGAGGTGTAGGCACGTGCCTGCGGCGTTCGGAGTTTCCTGTACTTTAGGAGTGAAGAGGAACTTGGAACAAGGAACTTTGAACAGTTTTTGGAACAGGGTACGGATTTGTACGGAGTTCTAGCCTGCGGCGTACGTGCCTTCGGCGTTCGGGGTTCCCTGTACTTTAGGAGTGAACAGGAACTTGGAACATTTTTCGAACATGGTACAAATTTGTTCGGAGTTCTAGCCTGCGGCGTTCGGGGTACGAAGAATCGTTGAGGCGAGGTGGAACCTGGAACAATGAACTTGGAACAGTTTTTGGAACAGGGTACGGATTTGTACGGAGTTCTAGCCTGCGGCGTTCGGGGTTCGGCTTCGGGGTTTCTTACTTTTTTTGAACTTTGAACGCCTTTAGATTGGCAATTGCTTTTGTTCGGGGTTCAGGGTTCGGAGTACGGGGTGAGGTTCGAGTGCAGTTGGAACTTGGAACAATGAACTTTGAACATTTTTCGAACGGAGTACAAGATTGTTCGGAGTTCTAGCCTGCGGCGTACGTGCCTGCGGCGTTCGGGGTTCGGTGAATCGTTGAGGCGAGGTGGAACCTGGAACTATGAACCTTGACCATTTTTTTGGAACAGGGTACGGATTTGTTCGGAGTTCTAGCCTGCGGCGTTCGGGGTTCGGCTTCGGGGTTCAGCTTCGCGGTTGCGTGAACAGCCGAAGCGGAATCAATCTGCCTGATTTATAACATCGTGGCCATTGGCAAGGAGGTCCCGCTCTTTTTGGAACAGCTTAAGGTCTGACTGCATCATGTCTTCGACCAGCTGCGGCAGGGAATATTCAGGATACCATCCAAGCTTTGAATTGGATTTGGAAGGGTCCCCGATTAGGAGGTCAACCTCTGTCGGGCGAAAATACCGTGGGTCGATTTTGATGAGGGTATCACCGATTTTGGGTGGATGGGGTTCTGTTCTTGAAGAACGAAAGGTACCACATTTGACATTGAAGGTCGAACAGATTGCCTCAAAGTTGATTCCGGTTGATTTTGCATAGAGTTCCTCATCGATATCAGCCAAAATCCCGATTTCGTCCACACCTGATCCTTCCCAATGGATCGTGAATCCAACATGTGAAAAGGCCATGTTGATAAAATCCCGAACTTTGGTGGTGATGCCTGTCGCAATGACGTAATCTTCGGGACGTTCTTGCTGAAGGATCATCCACATGGCTTTGACATAGTCCTTGGCATGACCCCAATCCCGCCTTGCATCGAGGTTGCCCATGTAAAAATCCTTTTGAAGACCCAAAGCTATTTTGGAGATTGCTCGGGTGATTTTTCGGGTGACAAAGGTTTCACCACGGGATGGTGATTCATGGTTGAAGAGAATCCCATTACAAGCATACATGTTGTAAGCCTCTCTGTAATTGACCGTAATCCAATATGCATACATTTTGGCTACGGCATAGGGAGATCGGGGATAGAATGGAGTGGATTCCGACTGAGGTGTTGCCTGCACGAGACCATACAGCTCGGAGGTAGATGCCTGGTAGATTCTGGTTTTCTTTTCCAAACCTACAATCCGTACAGCCTCCAATATTCGGAGTGTACCTATTCCATCCGCATTGGCAGTATATTCAGGAATATCGAAGGAGACCTTCACATGGGACATAGCCGCAAGATTATAAATTTCATCCGGTTTGGTTTCCGAAATGATCTTGGTCAGATTCATGGAATCCGTCATGTCTCCATAATGGAGGATAAAGCGAGGATTGTCTACGTGGGGATCTTGGTATATATGGTCTATCCTATCAGAGTTGATCAGTGAGGTTCTTCGCTTGATACCATGGACGATATAGCCTTTATCTAATAGAAGTTCAGCTAGATAGGCACCATCCTGACCGGTAATTCCGGTGATGAGGGCAATTTTTGGGCGGGAATTTTGTTTGGTTGTAATCATACTTAGGGCTAAGCGTTTGGGGTTTAAGCAATAAAAACTGTTGGATGAAATGATTTGGGTTCATTGTTATTTTGCTTAATGTTTAGAGTCTTTAGCGTATTTTGAGAAGGAGAAAAAATTAAAAATTGTGGTTTGTTTGTTATGGGGTATTTATTCGGGGCCCACCATGAGCGTAGTCGAAGGGTTCGGGTTTCGTGCCTACGGCGTTAGGGATAAGGCTTCGGGGATTCTTACTTTTTTTGAACTTGGAACGGGGTTCGGGGTTCAGCTTCGGGGAATCTTACTTTTTTTGAACTTGGAACGGGGTTCGGGGTTCAGGCGATTTTGTTCAGGGTTCTAGCCTGCGGCGTACCTGCCTGCGGCGTTCGGGGTTCGGAGAATCGTTGAGGCGAGGTGGAACCTGGAACAATGAACCTTGAACATTTTTTGAACCTAGTACAAAATTGTTCGGGGTTCTGGCCTGCGGCGTACGTGCCTTCGGCGTTCGGGGTTCCCTGTACTTTAGGAGTGAACAGGAACTTGGAACAAGGAACTTTGAACATTTTTGAACCTAGTACAGATTTGTTCAGGGTTCTTACCAACGGCGTTCGGGGTTCCCTGTACTTTAGGAGTGAACAGGAACTTGGAACAAGGAACTTTGAACATTTTTGAACCTAGTACAGATTTGTTCAGGGTTCTTACCAACGGCGTTCGGGGTTCCCTGTACTTTAGGAGTGAACAGGAACTTGGAACAAGGAACTTTGAACATTTTTGAACCTAGTACAGATTTGTTCAGGGTTCTGGCCTACGGCGTTCGGGGTTCCCTGTACTTTAGGAGTGAACAGGAACTTGGAACATGGTACTTTGAACAGTTTTTAGAACAGAGTACAAAATTGTTCGGAGTTCTAGCCTGCGGCGTACCTGCCTGCGGCGTTCGGGGTTCGGAGAATCGTTGAGGCGAGGTGGAACCTGGAACAATGAACCTTGAACATTTTTTGAACCTAGTACAAAATTGTTCGGGGTTCTAGCCTGCGGGGTTCGGCGTTCGGGGTTCAGGGTTGAGTAATTTTCACTTCTTTAATTGCCCCTTCCTGAGCTAAAAACCACTGATAGGTTTTTCTGATTCCGTCTTCGAGGGAAGTTTTGGCTTTCCATCCGGCATCTGTCATTTTGGAGACATCGAGGAGTTTGCGAGGGGTGCCATCAGGTTTGGTGGAATCCCAATGGATCTCTCCTGTATGGCCGACAATTTTTTGGATAAGTACAGATAGTTCCTGAATGGTCAAATCCTCCCCTGTGCCTACATTGTAAAGGCTGCCCGGTAACCTGTTTTCCAAGGCAAATACAACTGCCTCTGCCAAGTCTTCCACATAAAGGAACTCTCTCTTTGGGGTACCTGAGCCCCATAGTTCGACAGGCTCACTACAAGGTAGTTCGACAGGCTCAATGTTTTCTTTATTATTAGATTTGACTTTGGCATCATGAAACTTCCTGATCAGTGCGGGAAGAACGTGGGAAGTGTTCAAATCAAAGTTGTCGTGTGGACCATATAGGTTGGTCGGCATCAGTGAGATAAAATCCTTTCCAAATTGGTGTTTTATGGCTTCGCAGGCTTTTACTCCGGTGATTTTGGCTATTGCGTACCACTCATTTGTAGGTTCTAGTGGTCCTGTCAACAGGTATTCTTCTTTTAATGGCTGTGGGGCAAGTTTGGGATAGATGCAGGAGGATCCAAGGAAGATGAATTTCTGTACATCTATTTTGAGGGAAGCATCTATCAGGTTGTTTTGAATCTGCATGTTATCCATCAGAAACTGATAGGGATAGTTATTATTTGCCAATATTCCTCCTACCCTTGCAGCTGCGTCGATGACAACATCCGGAAATTCGGTATGAAAAAAATTCATTACTTCTTCCTGATTTCTAAGGTCGAGTTCAGCAGAGGTTCTTCCTATCAGATTGGAGTATCCTTTGGCCTCCAAGGCTCTCCAAATAGCCGATCCTACCATGCCACGATGGCCTGCTATGTATATTCGGGAATTGGTTTTGATATTCAAGGGGGAGGGGTTTGGGTTCGGGGTTCGGCTTCGGGGTTCGGTGCCTGCCCTGAGCGTAGTCGAAGGGTTCAGGGTTCTAGCCTGCGGCGTTCGGGGTTCGGGGTGAGGCTTATATCCAGTTGAACATCGAACCTTGAACATTTTTTGAACCTAGTACGGATTTGTACGGAGTTCTAGCCTGCGGCGTACCTGCCTGCGGCGTTCGGGGTTCGGTGAATCGTTGAGGCGAGGTGGAACCTGGAACTATGAGCCTTGAACAGTTTTTAGAACAGGGTACGGATTTGTACGGAGTTCTAGCCTGCGGCGTACGTGCCTGCGGCGTTCGGGGTTCGGTGAATCGTTGTGGCGAGGTGGAACCTGGAACTATGAACCTTGAACAGTTTTTAGAACGGAGTACAAGATTGTTCGGAGTTCTAGCCTGCGGCGTTCGGGGTTCCCTGTACTTTAGGAGTGAACAGGAACTTGGAACATGGTACTTTGAACATTTTTTAGAACAGAGTACAAGATTGTTCGGAGTTCTAGCCTGCGGCGTACCTGCCTGCGGCGTTCGGGGTTCCCTGTACTTTAGGAGTGAACAGGAACTTGGAACATGGTACTTTGAACAGTTTTTAGAACAGGGTACAGATTTGTTCGGGGTTCTAGCCTGCGGCGTTCGGGGTTCAGGGTGAGGCTTATATACTGTTGAACATCGAACTTTGAACAGTTTTTAGAACGGAGTACAAGATTTGTTCGGAGTTCTAGCCTGCGGCGTTCGGGGTTCGGGGGTGAGGCTTATATCCTGTTGAACATCGAACCTTGAACATTTTTTGAACCTAGTACAGATTTGTTCGGAGTTCTAGCCTGCGGCGTTCGGGGTTCGGAGTGAGGCTTATATCCTGTTGAACTATGAACCTTGAACATTTTTTGAACCTAGTACAAAATTGTTCGGAGTTCTAGCCTGCGGCGTACCTGCCTGCGGCGTTCGGGGTTCCCTGTACTTTAGGAGTGAACAGGAACTTGGAACATGGTACTTTGAACAGTTTTTAGAACAGAGTACAAGATTGTTCGGAGTTCTAGCCTGCGGCGTACGTGCCTGCGGCGTTCGGGGTGAGGCTTATATCCAGTTGATCAATGAACTTTGAACATTTTTTAAACCAACTCAGGTCTTTCTTTTTCAAGGCGCTCGTACAACTTCTTGACTTCCTGTGCTTTTTCTTTGCGAAGAACCAGGATGGCATCTTTAGTCTGGATCAGTAACGTATTATACAAGCCTGTAAATTCGGTATGGATATCAGTACCTATCACCATATTTCCAAATGAATCTTTAGGATATCCCTGGCTTTCAAAATATTCATAAATAGATTCAAAAGAGCCCATATCTGACCATTGAAATGCGGAAGGAACAACTTTTATCTTCTTGGTTTTTTCCATCACGGCATAATCCACCGATACTGAGGGGATCTGGAGAGACAGTTCTAAATTGAGTTTTCCATCATCCGCACACTCTATCGCCCTCTTAGCACTGTGGAAAAGTTCCGGTTCAAATTCCATGAGCTCGTCAAGGTATACCCCGGCCTGAAAACAAAACATTCCCGAATTCCAAAGGTAGTTTCCTTTTTCGAGGAAAATCTGGGCGGTATGCAAGTCGGGTTTTTCACAGAAGGCGATGACTTCCTCCCCGTTTGATTCAATATACCCATAGCCTGTTTCAGGCTTGGTAGGCCTGAGGCCGAAGGTCACAATATATCCTTCTTTGGCTAGCTGTATGGCCCTGTGAACTGAAGAAGCGTAGGCATGGCCTGAGTCAATCAGTTGGTCTGAAGGGGTTATAAACATGATATCCTCCCTGCTTACCTGAAATGCCGCAAATGCGATGGCCGCAGCGGTATTGCGGGGACAAGCTTCTATAATCTCACCGAAGTTGACAATTCCTCCCGCGTGGAGATCCTGTCGGGAGAGTTCAACATTGTCTTGATTGCCGACAACCAATGTGGCATCACAAAAATCCTTATTCCTCAACACCGTTTTTTGAAAAAGGGTCTGATTTCCAAAAATCGGAAGGTACTGCTTGGGTCTTGCCTTTCGGGAAAGAGGCCAAAGCCTGGAGCCTATACCTCCTGAAAGAATGATATTGACGATACTCAATTTACAGGTTGCTTAAATAAAAGGCCGATTTGATTCTAAACTTAGAAAAAACCAACTCTTAAGGTTTTTTGAACTTGTTTTTGAATTTTTTCCACCAACCGGAGTCGTTTCCTTCCTCGTAATATCCATAGGATTTGCTTCCGTAGCCATAACCGTAGCCATAACCGTAGCCATAGCCGTAGCCATAGCCCCCGGAGGTCTGCACGTCATTGAGTACGGCGTACATTTTTTTAACTCCTCCTTTTTCCACGAGGTTATTCAAAAACTCTATGTTGGATTTTTCTGAATAGTTTAGTCTAAGGATGAAGAAGCTGATATCGGCATATTTGAGCAATTCCTTGGTCTCAGAAACCAAGCCCAAAGGAGGACAGTCCATGATCACTACATCATAAGCTGCAGAAGCTTCCTTCATCATCAGCCCAAACTTCTCCAAGAGTAGGAGTTCTGATGGATTGGGAGGAATAGGTCCTGAGAGCATGACGTCCAAATAGGGATTGGAGGTTTTTTTGACCAAACTTTGCCAGGTAACATTTTCACTTAGAAAGGTACTGACGCCTCGGTCGTTTTTGAGGCCAAAATCCTCAGCTATCTTTGGTTTTCTAAGGTCAAGCCCCAAGAGAAGTACCTTCTTTTCCATCAAGGCAAATACTCCGGCCATATTGATGGAGGCAAAGGTTTTGCCTTCACCTGATATCCTGGAGGTAAAGAGCAAAACTGCTTTTTCCCTTCCCTCATTGAGGTAGGAGATATCCGCTCTTAGACTACGGAAAGCTTCCGTCACACTTGATTTGGGATTGGTAAATACCGGAAATTTATTTTCAGAGGTATTTCTTCCAATCATCCCCACCAATGGCAGCTTGAGTTCATTTTCTATTTCTTTTGGATCTTCAATTTTGACATTGAAAAAGTCTTTGAGTGCGATCAAACCTACCGGAAAAAGAAAACCAAATATGATGCCCATCAGGATATTATTGGATGATCTTGGTGCAATGGGAGCATATTGGGATTCAGCTTTGTCCAAGATGCTGTTGTTTGGGGTAATAGCGGCTTTGGTAATTTCCGCCTCTGCTTTTTTCTGAAGCAAGTAGACATAAATATCTTCATTGATTTTAAACTGTCGGGTGATAGCCAGGAGATTTCTCTCATTTTGAGGAAGAGAAGTCAGCTCCCATTCTACCATTTCGATGTTTCCCTGGAGTTCGGTCAGTTCGGTTTTTGTATTTTTGATGGCTTGCTTGACACTTTCCTGCAGGGATTTTTTGACATTTTGGATCTTAGATGCATTGTCTCTGACAGCGGGTGTATTGGGGGATAAATTGTCATTCAAACGGGATCTTTCTACCTGTAGCTCCATCAGGGATGCTACCAGGGAATTGAAAAAAGGATCTGAGACGTCCATACCCATGGGAATGATCATATCGCCCGAGGTGTGGTTGTTGAGGTAACTTTGGAGGTTTTGGAAATATTTCACATGGATTTCCATCCTTCCTTTCTCTTTTTCGAGCTCTTGGAGTTTTCCGAATATCACTGATCCTTCGCCGGTCAGGTTAAACATCTTGTTTTCTATCCTGAAGTCCTGAAGCATGGTTTCGGACAACCTGAGGGAGTCAGCGATGGCGCTCAATTGTTGGTTGATAAAAAGTACAGTGCTTTCGGAAGCACGGCTTTTTTGTTCCAATTCCCGTTTCAGGTACATTTCCATCAATTTATTGAGGTAGTCTTCCCCCATTTTCTTGATGGGAGTGACAATACTCAAATTCAAAATCGGAGACTGATTTTTCTCTAAGGATACAGCGAGAATTTGTTGAAAAGATCTCGCCAAGGAGGGGGTGTCAATAACTTTAAAGTAGATGACATCACCGGGAAGGCCCTGGGTTTTTTCGATCAGGAAGGAGAAATTTTCAGTAGAAATCTGCTTTCCAAAAGAAAAAACGTTTTTGGAAAGGACTGAGCTTTCATTGCTTGTTTTGGAAATGAATTCATAAAAATCAAAATCCTCAAATCCAGGCTCTCCCAGACTCAAATCAAAGGAATTCTCGTCCAGAATTTCTAATCTGAACATGCTTCCGATCATTTGGGGTTTTTTCCAATCCACTTGGACCCTGACGGGGGTTCCTTCATATACCTGTGAGGTTTTGACAAGACCTTCCATGAAATATTGGACATTCAAATCTAAGGAGTCGACTGTTTCCATTGCAAGTCCCAGAGATTTCAAAATACCTATTTCACCTTCGATGTTGTTTTTACCATTGACAAGTCCTGAGGATCCGATAAAATCCAAACCATAGTCAGGCTTGCTTTCGGACACCAAAATACTGGATTGTACACGGTAGATGGGAGTAGTATAGCGGTTGAAGAGGAATGCAGCCACTGCACCTCCAAACATAAAAAGGAATATAAAAGGCCAATAGCGGAGGTACCTGAACAAGATTGCCTTGAAATCAGTGTCGTTTACCTGATAGCCGGGCGTGGGTATTTGCTGATTGCCGTGAGGTTGGGGATAGTTTGGATTCATCTGATTAATCGACAAGTAAGTTGATGAATAAAAGCACTGTCGCAAGCGTGGTGGTGATCAAGGTGAAAGTCTGAACGGCGTTTTCACCTGTACCGATTTCCCTTACCTTCATCGGTTCGGCATACAACTGGTCATTGGGCCTAACAAAATAAAAGGGAGAACTGATCAGTTGCCGGTCCCTGAGGTTGATGCGGTGAAGTTTGGTTCCTTCTGAATACTGCCGAAACAATAGTATCTCATCTCTTTTTGCAGCAATATTCAAATCTCCGGCCATAGAAAGTGCCTCAAAAATGGTCAAGCGATCTTGAAGCACTACAAATTTGCCGGGAGCTCTGAACTCTCCCATGGTAGAAAAGCGAATCCCTCCCAACTTGACATTTACAAATAACTCTGAGGTGACATAATCTTTGATCCTGGTTTCGATTTCTATCCTCGCCTCATCTATGGTCTTGTCCACGACATTGACATAGCCTACGATGGGAAGCCTGACGTTTCCGTCCTTGTCTATGGTATAGCCGGTCATATAAAAAATATCTCCGCCACCCATACCGCCTCCACCCATTTGCATTTGCCCCACCATTTGGTTTCCTCTCATGTTGAAGCCATTTTGGATCATATCTTCTACCGTCTGAATATTGACATCGATGATGTCATTGAACTGGAGCCTGTACTCAGGCATGTCGTGTAAGATCATTTCATCCTCATTGATGGGAGGATTGTCTTTGAGGTTTTGGACATATATGATTTTTTCATTTGACACACAAGAAGAAGCAATCAGAATCAACATGACCAATCTTGCTACAAATGACTTTTGCCATAATGGAAAAACAGTCCTTTGAGTTTTGAGTAGTGATTTCATTAGGTGAAGGATTTTATGAAAAATATTTTTCAAGTTTTACAGAAGAATATAAGACGAAACTCTGTCGGCGAATGACCGATAAGTGACTTAGGCCAATTGTTATTTGATACAGCTTCGCCCTTTCAGTCACAGGAGAGACCTATTGATAAATTTGCTAAAATGGTAATTATTAAATCTATTTAAAACTTAGTCGTGGTGAAGGCCTGTTGCCCGTTGCATTTAAGGGGTGATTAAAGCAACATGTAAATTTCGGCAAGCAAGAAAGCACTGAAACCCGGTAAACGCGCAGTCTAATGTTGCAAAGAAATGTTATTTGACATTTAAGGTAAATGAAATGATGAATTAACAGTGAAATTTATAAATCATAAGTCAAAGGGCATTGAAATCCGTCTCATCTAAAAAAAACCGTAAAACCATCCTGATTTGATGTAATTCAAAAAGGCAATGCCTTCAAAAGCATCGTGGATCTAAATCCAAAAAATCAAAATTCCCTATTTATGTAGGTAATTACCTTTATTTTAATTAATGGCAATATTGTTATCCCCTACTTTGAAAATGTCTGAAAAAAGGCTTCAAAAAATGACAAAATAATATTTTTTGATATGTGTATCCGGATTGTTGTACGTCCCTGACAAATTGGAAATTTTCTACTGTAAAACTGAACTCCAAGTGTTCGAGGTGGGGAGGAATGATCCCGAAACTTCGAGAGGCCCGCACATGCCTTGTGCGCGGATAAGGTATGGAAACGGGAGTTTTAATGACAGGCTGTCATGATTGGGAGTTGGTTTACCTCTGAAGCTGCTCTTTTCTTTGATCTTGAATGAATGTGGTTTGGTATTGTCGGACTATATCGTCTAATCGGGGCATTCCGGTCCTAAAATTTCTCCCTACAGGATCAAGCCTAAAGTAAGAATATTCCCATCTAAATTCCTCTGTAGTTCTCAATTCAAAATCCCTGGTCCTAATCAATTTCCCGGGAAAAAAGGGAAAGGCAATTTGGAAACCAACGGCAGTTCCAAAATCAGTCTTTGAAAAATGAAACCCAAAATCTATGGAACCATATTGTCTCAACAGATCAAAACGGATTCCTTTATCTCCAAATAAAAACTGGCCGGCAGTGGCTTTGGCTACCAAGCCCGTGATCGGCAAGCGCCATTCCAGGTCCATCAGACCGGTCCAGCTTTGTACAGGCTGTTTGTACATCGTATTTTCATCAAAAAAATAAATACCTGTCAAAGAACCGGATAAACCCAGACTCAACTTGTGGTCCAATGGAGCATATCTATACTGGAATTCAACCCCATAGCGATCTGACAAAAACAAGCCTGCGTGCGCTAAAAAAAAGTGGCGGGAAGAGTTAGAATAAAAATAACTTAAATGCGTCGGTCCCAGACTCGGATCCATACTCCTTGTGTCTAAGGTATTATTGATCGGAATCAATAGTCCTGTATGGAGACTCAAGCCTCGAAATAGATAAATCCTTGTATCCAGAATCAAATTAGTCCTGTTGGCAATAGGTTCCTCATAGAAACCAAAATCTGCTGTAAAATCCGGCATAAGACGAAAACTGAAGCGATAATCACGCATTGAGTTTGCCTCATTGAGCCATTTCCGATCCGGTCTTCCGACTTTTTGAAAGGACATATTTACCCCATCATAAACTCCCATCGGGCGATTATGGAATAAAGGCACAAACTTAAGTGGTTGCTTGGCATATTTCTCTGAAATTTTAATAGCATAAGAAATACTTGCATAAGGATTACGGAAATTTCTATGCTCAAAAAAGACCTTCAAGGTATCTTCATCATCATTGATATGAACTTGTTCAAACCCGGCAGCACGTAATGCTTGGGCAAGATCTGTCTGTGCTACCGCCGTAAATGAAAGACAGAAGAAAATTGAAATTAAAGTCTTAATTTTTTTCATATTTCCTGAATTCCCAGGGTTTGTTGACCAGTGGTAAATTCAAGTGAATCATTCCTCCAAACCGATCAAAACCATAAGCTGTAACCTGAAGAGAAAGTATTTTTGCTAGTGTCACAAAAACGCCCCCATTTATATTTTTACTGTCATACTCTGCGGTAAAGCCTAGCCATTCAAATGGCATAAACCTAGAACCTACAAAAAACCCATTAAGGTAATGTTCATTAAAATCTTCTCTTGGATAAAATCCGGGTTTTAGTCCATTCCTAAGTGCACCGTTATAATCCAAATACCTAATTTCCAATCCATAACCCACACTTATTTCAATTTGCTTTTTATCATTCCAGCCAATCTGCTTGGAAGCTACCGCCAGATTGTATGTCATGGGATCTGAGACTCCAATTGGTGGAGTAATAATAATGGCCAAAGAAGGTATATATTTTCTTTCCTTTAGAAGCCTGAGGCTAATATCAACATGACGATCTCCCACCCCCATACGTTCGGGTATTTCGGGTAAATATGCCAAATTAAGGGTCACCCTCAAAAACGAGGTTAAGTCGACAGTCGAGTGCAACATCAATTCATTGTAATATTCATCAAAAAATTGCTTGACTGCATATTCACGCGGGATGTAGGCAACGCCAAATATCCCGGTTGGCTTACCTGTTTCCCACCGACTCGAGGGAGTAAGGATATAACCCGGTTTTCCCAAAACATTAATCTGTGCTGTCACTCTAAAAGAACAAAAACAAACAAACACAAAAATCAAAAATGTGATCCGAAGAGATTCTTTTAAATCTCTTCGGATCACATTTTCTTTTATAATGATATAAAAATCGGACAAAACTTTGAAATTAAAAGAAACAAGGAATTTAATTTCCACGACCTTGATTATGGCATGCTTCTAATACACGTTCCAAAGTGGCAATGGCATTTCGGAACTCATTATTGAAATTTTGGTTTATTTCAGCCTCAAGTTTTTGTTTCCTTAAGGTAGCGACCATGATTTCATTGTCTCTAATTAATTTATTGACATTGAGGGCTGCCTGATACACTTGCTGAAAAAATATTTGGTCAGCAACAGCTTTGGCCAATGCAAGCAATCTTAATTCTTCTGCAAGGATAGGATTCCTTAACCGCATTCTTCGGGCTGCATTCAGCATCTTAGCCACTTGTTCAGCTGAGATTTTTAAATTTAGATTGTAAATTTGTTCTGCCACCAGGTTCCTTGCTGTCAATCTTTGATTTGCTTCTTGAATTCTGACCTGTAAACTAGACTCTATCTCATTTAACTGCCCATCCCTTTTTTCTTGTAGTCTGCGTATCGCTCTATCCAAAGCATCCTGTGCTGCTTTTCCACAATTTCCTTTAGCAGGACTTACCCTGTAAGAAATTGTTATAAGTTCAACAGGACTTACGGATTCTGTGATCGGAAGAATTTCAGGAAGGATTAACGTTGGAAATAAATCTTTGAATCTGTTATTAGCCATAACAGACTTAACCACATCTGATATAGAAGCGTCTAGCGAAGGTCTTCCAAAAAAAACAAGGCTCAAATTTCCTTCATTTAAACCTTCAATCTCCGTAAGCATATGCTGCCGAAGGTCAGGGGTAGTTATTTCTCCTATATATTTGGTCAATAAAATGTTTGATTTGGTTTCTTCACTGAGTTCTGATGGATCCGATGCAGCATCAAGGTTTTGTATCATCCTTGCAGCACTTGGGGATGATATCACAATAGGTTGTAAAGCAGGCTCTAATTCTAGTTCTTCATCTAACAATTCAGGAAGCTCTATTGATTGAAAATCATTTTCAACAAAACTAAAAGGTAGTTGGTCTTCTGTATTTTTCAAACTACATTGTGTAGCAAAAAAAGAAGCCAATAAAAGGAGTAATAGGGAGTAAGCAAAATTTAGTTTTTTCATTAAAATTAATGATTTTATGGAATTCATCAACTAGGGCATCTAAACAAAATTAATCTTATTCAATCTGAATAAGGACCGGAAAGCGAAACAGTTTTGAGAAAATATTTCTTCTTTAAAAGATTAAATAGATTTTTCAAATCAAATCAACAAATTATTTTCAATAAAAAATATTTAAAAATTGATTTTGTAAATAAACGGTAATTTTAAATAAAAAAGCATTATGCGGCGCTCTCTTTTAGGAAAGAGAAGAAATAAAAAAGTAATTCATAATCAAATTATCCAAATTTGATAATCTAAATTTTAAAAATTAATTCAACCAAATCGTAAAATGATTACACTAATTTCAACCGACAGCTTTCATTCAAGTTGAAACATTAATAGATTTCACTTAACCTATTAAAATAAAAGTACAGAAATGAAAATTAATACAATGGTTAGAAGGCTGTTTCAAGTGGCACCTTCTCATCAATATTGGTTCGCTAAATCAGAAATTCAGGTCAATTATCACTTTTACTTCATATCCAAGAAAAATGTCGTTTTCACCGATTCCCTGCTCTAATCTTTTGATGGTAAACACTGTAGAAAAACGTTGACTTTTTCCCTAGTCAGTCACAGCAAAAGGGAAAGTGATTTCCAACTTAGCATCTTTGAACTTAAGCTCAAAAATCCGGTGATTTCTGTCAAAAATATTTTATTTCAGGGGAATTTGGTCTCTCAAAAAAAACTTAAGGATTTAATGAGGTACAACAAATTTGGAAAGGCTCAGAAAGGTACTTTACCTATCCTCGCCCTTCCAAATCCCTGAATTTTAAATAGTGCATGAAAGATTATAATTTCAAACCAAAAGTAAAGTACACAGTCCTTCCCTCACCAGGCATAATTCCCGGTCCCGGATAGCCGCCTGCCCTTCTGGTAAAGTACATTTCATTGGTCAGGTTGTTGATTCCTGCTTTGAAGATATAGCGATTTTTGATGTCTGTAGAAGCTGAGATGTCTTGGACCTGATATGCCGGAATCAAACCAACAGTAGCTGTCGCATTAGGCAAAACAGTATTGGAAGCATCCGAGAAAGCATCGCCGATATCGCTCAATTGCCAAGTCACTGAAAATCTGTTGTAACGATACGTCACTCCATACCTGTTTATTTTTCTAGGTGCATTTTCTACCCTATTTCCTTTGAGGTTACCTCTTACAATTTCCCCATCCCTTACTGATGTCGTTGCAAAATCACCATACCTTGCATCGACAAAAGCAAGTGAAGCGAAAAGATGAAGGTATCCAAATCTGGAAGTTTTGGTGAGGGCTGATATAGGGTCAAACTCCACATACCCCTCAAAACCCTGACTTACCGAATTGCCCAAGTTGGTTCTAAACTGATTGATAGCCCCATTCTCACCCTGTACAGCAATAGTACCTATCCTGTCCGCGTAGTTCAAATAAAAATATCCCACATCAAATTTCATCCAATTCTGAACTGCACCCCGGTATCCAAAGTCAAAATTGAATCCCCTGGAATCTTGAAGATTTTCATCGATGATGTCTGTGGTGGCCGGAGGTGTAAGGTCCGATATCAGCACAGGCCTGTAAGCTTGGGAGAAGTTGGAATAAAATTCCATGGATGGGGTGATTTTATACTCAGATCCTATGCCAACCAAAAGGAAATTTCTGGTCGTACTTTGTGGAAGTAAATTCTGATTCTGGTCATTGACGATGTTAAATAATCCCTCCATATTGGAGAAAATCCTCTCGTACCTGAGGCCTGTGGTAAGTAACCACTTGTCCGAAAACCGGAATACATTCTCTGCGAAAGCGGCTTGGTTGATATTGGTGAAGTCAAAATCCCTTCTGTAGACAGCACCGGGGATCAGATCAAAATTCATTTCTGTACCATTGTCCCCCCCACCTACTTGCTTTCTGTCAATAAAACCATTGAAATATCTAAGTCCTGTTGCCAAGGTATTTGATTTGCCAAACAACGAATATTCTGTGATCATCCTGACTTCCGAACCATAGGTAGTATAGAAATCCCTGTCCACCTGTCTGTTGCCCATATCATCCTCTTGGTTTATTGGACGCATAAATCCTATGGAGTTTCTTTCCGCAAATGTCCCAAAAGTCTTCCAGCTCAGCTTGGTTTTTTCGCTTAGTATATACTCGGCGGTCAAAGCCGGGATAAACCAAGGCGTGCTGAACCAATTTCTTGCTCTGGTACTTACCCTGGGATCAATGTTGAATTGCTCATCTGTAAGTCCTCCGGGTTGTTGGCTTTCGGTATCCATATATGTCATTTCCAGACCAATCATCAAGCGGTTGCTGGCTGCATAATTGACCTCCACATGGGCATGATCAGTATTGAAATAGCTGTTTTCTCTCCATCCATTCCCAACCCTCTTTTGGTAATAGGCTGTATAGCTCCATTTTCCTTCTGTTCCCCCGAGGTAATTGAAAGTGCTAAAAAGCCCATTGCTACCTACCGTGTTCAAAGTTTCGAAAGTAAATCTTTTGGATTTATCAGGCTTGCGCATCACAAAATTCATCAATCCTCCAAACTGAGAACCATATTGAATGGAAGAAGCACCCCTTACGATTTCAATCTGCTCCACTACTTCCATAGGAGGTGTATAATAAGCCTCAGGATAACCCATTGGATCTGGGGTAATGTCATATCCATTCATCCGCACATTGAATTCCCAAGAGCGGTTTGGGTTCAATCCTCGCGCTGCCACACCCAACTGAATACCCGAACCGTCATTTTCCCAAATGGAAATGCCTGGGGTTCGGCTGAATATCTGACGGCTATTGTTCATAGCAAGATTGGCATTGATCTCCCCAACCCTGATCACCTCATTTTTCTTTCCTGCATTGATCCGGAAGCGGTCCACCTCAGGAAGCCGCTCCTGTCCCATAATCCCTCGGCTTACCGAAAATTCGAAAGCATCTAAAGAAAGCGGAGCCTCCTCCAAAGTGATGTCCAAAACCTGAGTTTCAGAATCCTTAATAGTAAAAGGCACCCTGACTTCCCCATATCCGAGCATGTTGACTTTGAGAACATAATCCCCTTCTGGAATATCTTTCATGGTATAATTACCCGAACGGTCAGACTGTACTCCCCTAACAGTACCCTCAAGCATCAAGGCCACACCGGGAACAGCCTGCTTGGACTCATCATACACTTTCCCTTTTAATACATTCTTTTGGGCAAATGACACATTCATCCCTAGCAGCAAAGCACTTACAATTGTAAAAATCAGTTTCATATTTTATATATTGTATTTATTTGGATTAATTTTAAATAAGAGCACAATATTAATAAAAGAGTGATTTAGATTTTTATTTATTTAGATTAATTCCATTTAAATTATTTTAATAATAATCATTAACTTTATTTATGGATTAAAAGTCTTTGGGAAGGAGATTCATTTTCTATGCTTAAAGATTAAAACTGCGGATAATCTGACCATAAACCCCTGCCGACAGTCCATACTTCTCCGCCGTGGCGGAGCCACTGCAATTGCACTTCAATCCTGGTTTTATTGAGTTGGTTATATGAAAGCGTACTTCCATTTGATTTTTATTTTTGAAAATAGACAGGTATTTTCTTATGGATTTTATAAAAACTATAGGCCCCTGTTTTTCCTAAAACTATACATTCAAATATTAATATGTATAGATAATTGAAAAATCTATACATATTACCTTATATTAGTATAGAAAATTCGAAAATCTATACATTATGGCAGAATCTAAAAAATGGGTTTTGGAACCACTTCCCTTATCAGAAGACCTTGAAACCAAGAAAGTCCTTAAATGCTTACCTGCCGCACACGCTGCTTTGGCTGAATTGAAAGGAATAGCATCGACTATCCCAAACCAAAATATCCTGATCAATACCTTAGGGCTTAAGGAAGCAAAGGACAGTTCCGAAATCGAAAATATTGTCACCACCCATGATGAACTTTTCAAATCCGCATTAAACCTTGCCTCTTTCCAATCTATGGAGGCCAAAGAAGTTCAAAATTACGTTTCAGCATTGAAAAAAGGCTTTGATCTGACTTCTAAAAAGGGACTTTTGACCAATAATATCATTTTACAAATCCAGGAAACTCTTGAAGAAAATAATGCCGGATTTAGAAAACTTCCGGGAACCACGCTCAAAAATGCTGCAAATGGAGAAGTGATTTACACCCCACCACAAAATCCTGAGGAGATAATCAAGTTGATGGATAATTTGGAAAAATTCATAAATGAGCCTCAAATGTCTGACTATGACCCTTTGGTAAAAATGGCAATCATACATTACCAGTTTGAAAGTATCCATCCATTTTATGATGGCAACGGGAGAACCGGAAGGATAATGAATATTCTATATTTGATTTTAGAAAGACTTCAAACTGTGCCTATCCTTTACCTAAGCAGCTACATTGTCAAAAACAAACCAGATTATTATAGGCTGCTACAAGAAGTGAGGGAGAATGGGGCTTGGGAGGAATGGTTGATTTATATGATTAAGGGGATTGAAGAAACCTCCAAAGAAACAGTTGAATTGATACTTAGGATAAATGAACTTATGGCAGTTTTCAAAAACAGACTAAGAGATAATTACAAATTTTATAGCCAAGAATTGCTCAACAACCTGTTTAAACATCCCTATACAAAGATTGAATTTTTAGTAGAAGACTTGGGGGTGACTAGACTCACCGCATCAAACTATCTCAAAAAACTTGCAGGTGATGGGGTTCTCCGTAAAGAAAAACTTGGAACCGGCAACTACTACGTTAACGAACCTCTGATAAGTATTTTATCTAAAAGGTGATTCTATAGCATGATGATCGCTTCTTTGCCTGTAATCCAATATCCTACTCCAAACAGGGATGCCCCCTGCAGTTAAAATTGTATAGTAAAACTTTGAAAACTGGTCCCTTCCCCAGTTTTTTTGTTTACAATAAAAATGCATTTTGCAATCAAATCTTAACCCCGATAATACCCTATGAAAATCATCCGTTCCGGGCTATTGCTGCTCTTTCCCATAATAATTTTTTCCTGCGAAAGCTCTTACAATTCTTCGGGATGGGACACATCCAAGGTTCAGATTGCACGTGATGAATTTGGAGTGCCGCATATTTTCGGACAAACAGATCCAGATGTCGCCTACGGTTTGGCTTGGGCACATGCCGAAGATGATTTCGAAACTATCCAAAAAACATTGCTTGCCGGGAAACGAATGTTGGGTCGGGTCTATGGCCAAGACGGAGCTGCGGTGGATTTTTTTGGACATTTACTTCAAACAGTTGAAATCGCAGAGGCCAAATATGAATCGGCCTATTCAGAGGAATTCAAAGCAATCTTGGAGGCCTACGCCGCAGGAATGAATGACTTTGCATTGGCACATCCTGAAGAAGTTTTATTCAAAGAAGCTTTTCCTGTCAATACCAAAGAAATAACGGCGGCATATATTCTCTCCCTTTCCCAGATGTCAGGAGCAGATCGGGCGGTTCAACAGATCGTCTCCGGAAAAGTAGAAACCGTACCATTTGATGCCGATCCCAAAGGCTCAAACGCAATTGCCATTCACCCTTCCCGAACGGACTCAGGGGAGGCATTTCTAGCCATCAATTCCCACCAACCCCTAGACGGACCTGTGGCTTGGTATGAAGCACACCTCCATTCAGAGGAAGGATGGAATATTCTTGGGGGACTTTTCCCGGGCGGAGCGATGATTTTCCATGGGGTAAATGAAAATCTTGGATGGGCGCACACGGTCAATTTCCCGGACCTTTTGGACCTGTACCAATTGGACATCAATCCAAAAAATGAGGATCAATACCATGTAGATGGGGAATGGCTGGAATTGGAAGAAGAAACAGTTTGGCTTCGGGTAAAACTTTGGGATTTGATCACGATTCCCTTTCCAAAAAAAATCTGGAAAAGTATCTATGGCCCTACCCTAGTTACTGAACAAGGAGCATTTTCGATCCGCTTGGGTGCCTTGGAGCGAATCGGAGCGCCGGAGCAATGGTGGAGAATGAATAAATCCAGGAATTTCAAGGAATTCAGTGAAGCCATGTCGCGGATGGAACTGACAAGTTTCAACACAGTATACGCTGACAAGTATGATACGATTTTTTATGTCAGCAATGGCCTGATCCCCGTCAGAGATCCATCCATTGATTTCACCGGGACAGTAGCCGGAAATACCAAAAAAGCCTTGTGGACCAGCTACCATGACTTTGAGGACCTGCCACAACAATACAACCCTACTTCGGGATTTTTATTCAACACCAACCATTCTCCTTTTAAGGCGAGTGGATTGGCAGACAATCTCAATCCGGACAATTACCCCAAATCGATGAATTACCTACTGCGGGACAATAACCGATCGATCCGATTCCGTGAATTGATGCCAGACACGGGGAGGATTTCCTACGAGCGTTTCAAAGAAATCAAGTACGATGGACAATTGCCCGAAAAACTGGCTTTCCGTACCAATATGGAATCTCTTTTTGGCCTAAACCCAAACAAATACCCCGAAATCGCCAAGCAGATCGAAACCATCAACAACTGGGATAAAAGCTCCGGAACCGAGAGCGAAGGGGCGGGAGTTTTTGCTTTTGTGTACTATTATTGGTGGGACAAATTTGCTGAAAATGGGAGGAGTTGGGAAACCACACTTACAGAAGAAGAATCTGTAGAAAGTCTCCTAGCTGCCAAAAATCATTTTAAAACCCATTTTGGAAAGGAATTGGTGACTTTGGGAGAATATCAAAAACTGGTAAGGGGCGACAAAGTGCTGGCTTTACAGGGAATTGATGATGTGATCACAGCCATGCGGTCATTGCCTTGGGAAAAGGGGATGAGGAAAGGCACACAGGGGGAGTCATATATAATGATGGTTCGCTTTGGGGAAGACCTTCCAAAGATCGAGACAATCAATGTCTTCGGAGCAAGCAATGACCCTGACAGCCCACATTTTGATGATCAGATGGAACTTTTCCTCGGTCAAAAGCTGAAACCGATGACTTTGGATAAGGCCGAAGTCCTGAAAACAGCGAAAGAGATTTATAATCCGGGAGGTAAGAAGTGATTTGTTTTTTACCTTTTGGTGAGGAAAAACCTTGAAAAATCCCCACATACCAGCAAGACCTCATTCGTCACCTTTTGGAATGGATAATTCAACCAATCCTTATATTTGAAATTCATGTTAAAACAATCAAAGAATGTTTGAAGGTACAAGCTATCCAAGTGCGCTGGATGAATCGGTTTTTGAGGAATGGCTTGCAAAAGGGCGAATGAGTAAAACACCATTTGCCTATCTATTGGTCATGTGGGATGAACTGGACCGCACCTACATCCCTGTATATATCGAAGAGCGGAGTGAACTGAAAAATTTTGCCCGCTATGGTCAGGCTCCGGATCACCAACTTTTGGTAGCGGCGTATGACTTGTATTCGGAGACGAGGGTGGTGTAGGAAAAATGTTATCAGGTTTCAAGATTTGAGGACATTAACTCTAAAAATCTTAATAATACTTAAGAACTTTTCTTGCAATCAAGAAAGGAGTATTTCCGCAGGTATTTTCAACTCTTTGTGAAATAGTTTAGCCAAATCCAAAGTAAGTGGCTTTTTACGGTTTAAAATCATTGATGACATAACTTTTGCTCCCAACCTTCCCTACCAAATCTTTGTTTTTTATTCCCATATCATCCATCTTTTATTTGATGGCATCTATTATTGGATCGGAAATGGGATGGGAAAGTTTCTATCTTCATAATCCTTGATCAATAACAGCGCAACTTCAACTTGCTTCCCTGTAGCAGTATCAAGAGTTATTTGTTTGTTAAACATTTCATCTATCCAATTCAAATATTACTCATATTGAACATCAGACTTTATTACTGTCAGTTCCATATTATTTGTTCTAAGCTGAAAGATTATTTTTCCACAAAGCCTCTTCTTGCCAAGATTGACGCATGCCTAAGGCGTTTGGGTCAACGTTTGGATATTTATCAAACAATGAATTTAGCTTGGATGTCATGTGGTTTCCTGGAGCAACAATGTTAAGTAAATACTTCATGATACACAGGTGAACATAGAGTTTTTGAAATTCATGTGCCTTAGGAACTTCTTTAATCCAATCGTGAGGAGGATTGGACAATAGTTTTACTGTTCCCGGAAGGTTCCTGTTCCAAAGTCTAGCATGATGTGCACAGTAATTTCTAATTTGCGCAATGGATTGCAACCAACTAGGGAGAAAAGTGTGATTTACAGCACCATAATCTTTGGCAATTTCGTCTTTTGACTTGACGGTATGCTTTAGGTTGCCATACAATTTTGAAAGTGAGCCAAAACTTGTATGCTCCAAAGTTTTCCAAGCAGGAGGAAACCTAGTATCATCCTTGTGCTTTTTAAAATGGCTATTCAATACTGAATCTTTACTTCTGCTTAGCTCTTCTTCAATACTAGCCAATGTCTTTACTAAGGCACGGCTATCAGTAAAAAGGTCGAAATTTTGAAACCACCAAGGGTCAAATTCATGGGAAAGATGGTAGATTAATTTGGTTCTTAAACTGATTTCTATTTTCTCAATCGTATCGAAGATCAAAAGTCTGATTTCTCTATCAAAACAATAAAGCGCTATCACATCTTCGAATTTACTGTTTGGTTTAAAAATATGTTTTTCTTTGTCAAACTGCATCGAGTGCCAATATTCTCCCAGCCTGTAATAGCTGATGTGGGAAAGAAAGTGATTGGCTTCTGAATCCGATGATATCTCAAGTCCTCGGCTTTTTAGCAAGGCGATTTGTTCTTCGGTGGTGGTGGGTTTCTTTTCAAACATGATGTCACAAATACTGTGAAAGCCCCTAAAAAGCAAAAGACACGCCCTGGGACGCTGTTCTTATGGGTAGCGTGGCGTGTACTGTTAATTCAAATGTAACAATATTATTCTTTACAGTAATAAAAATTCCTATATTTTCTTTAGCAGAAGCCAAACTTCAAGATTTGATATCTCTTTTCTATGTTCCCAGATTAATAACCTAAGCCCATTTCTTGAGCTTCCTGAGCAAGCAAATCCAAAGCTTTTCTTCTTTTTTCACGGAGTACCGAATCATATTTCTGGATATCTTCAGGCAGAATCCTTCTATGCGATCCTACCTTTTTATAAGGAATTTTACCTGTTTCCAAAGGTTTGACCAAATGGGGGCGGGAAACTTTCAGAAAATCAGCCGCTTCTTGGGTACTCAATTCACTTGAAGAAGAGATGATTTCAACAGATTTCCCATCTGCCATTTCATCTAAAACTTTTTCCAGAAGCATGACAGCTTTTCTTGGTACAGAAATAACCGTTCCTTCTACTTGAAAAACCATCAAATGCTGATTTTTTGTCCTTCCTGAGATTCTTCTCAATGCCGCAACCGACTTTCCGGCTACTTTTTGATCTTCTGCCAATGGTTTATTGATGGATGAAGCCATAATAATTTTATTGTTTCTGTGAAGATACTAAACGAAACAAACGAAACAAAGGTTTGAATTTAAAAAGCGGGGAAAAGTCAGGCTTCCATAAAATGCAAATGACATAAAAAAGCCTCAAATCTTGCGATTTGAGGCTTTTAATATTTTTTAAGGTGTGCTGAATAAATCAATATACGCTTGAAAGGCGAAGATTCTGTTTCTCTTGAATCCTGTAAGCTCAACAAGTATTCCCATTTGAACGAGATCCTTGATCAATCGGTTGGCTGTCGAAACGTGCACTCCTAGGATTTCTGCCACTTTGGAACTGTCAATAATCGGGTTCCCGTAAAGGTAGTTTAAGATTTTTTTTGCTTCCTGCTGACGCTTTCCAAGTTCAAGAAGCTGTGTGAACTCGACTCTCTTTCGAAGCGCTAAGATTTGTTGGAAGGTATTGATACTGGCTTCGGTGGTTTCTATTACACCAATCAGGAAAAAACTAAGCCAAGTATACATGTCATCTTTTTCTCGCACCCTCATCAGGTTGTCATAATAATCCCTTCTGTTTTTCTCGAAGAAATCTGAAAGGTACAAAACAGGTTTCTTCAAAAGTCCTTTGTCAAGTAGGTACAGCGTGATCAGTAATCTTCCGATCCTTCCATTCCCGTCGAGAAATGGGTGGATAGTTTCAAACTGATAGTGAATCAAAGCAATTTTTATAAGATGGGGTACATGGGTCGGATTTTCACTTATATCAGCATGTATAAATTGCTCGAGGTCGCCCATCAGTTCTGAAATTTCTGGATGCGTTGGAGGAACAAATACAGCATTCTTAAGACTTGGTCCGATCCAATTCTGACTGGTTCTAAACTCCCCGGGAAGTTTTTCTTTTCCTCTTGTGCCTTTCAATAAAGTTGCGTGAGTTTGTCTGATCAGCCGTGTTGAGATGGGAAGTTTATCCATATCCCCTATGGCTTGGTTCATGGCTTCAATATAGCACCTTACTTCTTTCCAATCCTCTCTTCGCTCCGGATCAAGATCTTGTTCTTTGACCAAAGCCTCTTGAAAAGATGTTTGAGTCCCTTCGATTTTGCTTGAAACAGTCGCTTCCTTTGTGATGTGCATCGAAATAAAAAAATCAATATCAGGAATCAGCTCAGAAAAAGCATCTAGTTTACCCAAACTTCTATCTGCCTGACTGAGTAAGTTTGCCAGCTTTGGATCTGAAATCACCCATTCGTAGTTGATTTTTTCAGGACTGAAGCTTCGATATTCCTGACGTTTGACCCAATCACCGGCCTTAAAACTCCTGATATCTTTTGTTTCCATCTCTATCTGCCCCAACAGAATTTTGTAATTGCGAAAAATACATTTATTGCAAATATAAAATATTATAATTGCATTTTTACACTTTTTTGCGAATATAGATTTTTACGATTGTAGCATAATTCGAAGAGCTAAAAAGATATTAAGCAATAAAATCCAATAATCTTTGAAGACCCAAGCTATCCAAGTGCGCTTGATGAATCGGATTTTGAGGAATGGCTCGCAAAAGGGCGAATGAGTAAAACACCTTTTGCCTATCTATTGGTCATTTGGGATGAACTGGACCGCACCTACATCCCGGTATATATCGAACAGCGGAGTGAACTGAAAAATTTTGCCCGCTATGGTCAAGCACCTGACCACCAACTTTTGGTAGCTGCATACGATCTTTATTCTGAGACGAGGGTGGTGTAGAAGGGAATGCTGATCAGACCTATGTTTTTTAAATTCAATAATAGTCAAACCAACAAATTGGATATGTCACAGAAAAAGCCTCAAATCACAAGATTTGAGGCTTAAATGATCAAATACTCAGAGAATTATACAGGGCTTTAGAAAAGGTTTATCCTAAATCCGATATTTCCTGTGAGGCCTGAGATATCGGATTGATTGAAATTTCTGTAATTCATTTCAGATACCATCCTGTAACCCAAGCCGAAATTAAGTTTCAAATGACGGGTTAGATTCAATTGGATAAGTGCCGAGGGTTCTACCTGAAAAAAATTTGCCTCTCCAAGACCGGCATCACCTACTTCATTGTCCATCTGTACCTCACCATAACCTACAAAAAGCGGAAATGTCAGATGCACTAATTTGCTGGGTTGCCAAGTATACTCTCCAAATGCACCCACCGACCAATAATCCATGTAAACATTGGGGTTGGTTTCGCTTTGTGGAATAATCTGATTTACTGAAGTATTGAAGTAAGCACCAAATCCCAGCTTCTCTTTGATACTAAGACCTCCTCGAAGATTGAAGAGTGCGGCATTGCCTCCATCCATTTTAGTAATTCCAAATGATGGCGCTAGGAAAAACCCCAAGTCCTCTTTGCTAATACTAGAACTGTTTTCAAACAATGTCTGTATTTCTTTACCCTCTTGGGCAAAGGATTGCTCAATATTGAATAGAAATACGAAGGTAAGAAAAGCGCAAATTATGTACTTTTTCATAAGTGATTTGTTAATTGTGTGAAATTATAAGTTGGTTATATGTCAAAATTGAAATACAAGTCTATCCCCACTGTCTTCGAAGGATAAAGTATTGGAAGTCCTGGATTCGAAATACCAATCATCATCCAATTCGTATAAAGGAGAGTTTAATGGAAAATCCATTTCAAGTTCAAGCCTTCCATCATCACGAAAAACCCTGTAGGTGCCATTGATAGTAGTACCATTCAAAGTAGCTGTTACACTGCCATCTGCACTGAATGAAAATATGTAACCGGAGAATTGGGAGGTTTTATCCCTCCCATCTTCAATAAAAGTGATGATGCGCGTGCCTGTTGCAGAGGTCAGGATTTCAGTCAATTCGCTGCTATTTCTAACCTCAGTCGTTACTTGTGAATTGTTATCCTCCAAGAGTGCACAGGAAGACAAAATCATACATAATAGGTAAATAAGAGTTGGCTTTTTCATATAATTAGTTGTTTTTCAATTGACTGAAAGAGAAAATACCCATTTTTAAACCCACTTGAAAAGTAAAGGCATTGCCGGCGGTGGGTACACCCGCTGCATTTTCAACAATACTGCCCATCACCCGATAACCAACTCCTGCATTCAACCTAGCAAACCTGTGTAGGTTAATTTCTATTAATGCTTTTGGCTCCACAAACAAGGTTTTGGATTCATCAAAATCAAAGTCTCGACCATCATCGTCAATTTCCACCTCCATCAGCCCGGCGGATAAAGGAAAAGTGAAATGAATTAATTTGTTGGAGAAGACTGTGTATTCCAAGAATCCGCCGGCGGTCCAAGAATCCAGATGTGCCCTATCAGGCAAGCTGTTTGTAAAAGATTCCGGACGTACATCGTTGAGCAACCTTCCATAGAATCCCCCAACAGTGAACTTGTCGTTTAAAATCAGTCCACCTCTGAAATGGAAAAATCCGGCTGCTTCTCCTGCTAGCTGGGTCACCTGAATTCCCGGCTCCACCATTATTCCTATTTTGGAGATAGTTAAATTCTCACCAAATAAGGTCTCCTGTTTTTCTTGTGCCCGCAGGTATTGGGTACTCAAGGCAAGGGCAAACAGTAAAATGATTGTTTTTTTCATGTCTTTTTTAGGGTTTGATTTAGTTTATTGGGATTACGATCTGATCTTTTAAAATGGTTGCCTGAAAAAAAAAAAAAAATAAAGGCAACCCTAAAGCCTCTTCACTTCGTGATACTGCTAATATGAATCTTCAAAATTCCTCTGAATTACAAAAAGTAATACAGCAGTGCCTTTCTAAAGATAAAAAGGCTCAACAAAAGCTTTTTGAGCTAAGCTATTCCCTATCTATGAACGTCTGTAGGCGTTATGCAAAAAACCTTGAAGAAGCGAAGTCACTAGTCAATGAAGGAATGTTGAAAGTTTTTCAGCACTTGCATACCTACAATCCTGACCTGTGTTTTGGAGGATGGGTACGGAGAATCATGGTCAATACCGCGATCGACCATTTTCGAAAAGTCAAAGCATATGAGCAACGTTTTCAGGATTTGGAAGGCGTTGATTACAGTCAGGACTACCTTCCGACTGTGATAGATGACATCAGTGCAGAGGAATTATTGGTACTGGTTCAGCAGTTGCCACCGGCATATCGGATCGTATTTTCACTTTTTGCCGTGGAGGAATATACCCATAAAGAAATAGCAGAAAAGCTTGGTATTTCGGAAGGCACATCTAAATCAAATTATGCCAAGGCACGGGCAAAGCTGCAAAAAGCCTTGACAGCATCAAAAATTTTAAATTAAGAACTGACATGGACAGAGAACCTGATTTCGAAAAAAAAATCAAGCAAAAGCTTGAAGAAGTCCATACCCCATATGATTCAAAAGCATGGGAAAATTTTTCTAAAGTACTGCATCAGGATGACTTACCCATCTGGAAAAGATGGTACATTCCTTATCTATACAGTACTTTGCTTTTTATTCTAGGAACCTGGCTGCTTTACCCTTGGGATAAAACCACTGAAACTCCCCCGCTTGGTCAAATCACTCCAATTTCAAAATCCGACACCTTGGTTTTGAGAGATACAGTCTATCTGATCGATACTGTGTATGTCTACAAAACAGTCGTCATCAAGGAAGAATTAAGACAAAAATACATTTCTAGTGGCCAAGCCGAAAATTCACAGCTTTCCCTTGCCCCAATGAAGGACCCTGTACAGAAAAACTTTGGTCAAATTAATGATAATTCAGAAGTACCTGTGGGAATCATTCCCCAGGAAAAACCTGAGTTTTCTAACCTTAATCTTGCAACAAAGCAAGAATTCAAAGACTCAATTCACATAAGAAATCAAAATATTGAGCAAACACAGGTCTCTGAAAGCCTCCCTAATTCAAACGAAATAAAGAGCTTAAATCGACCTACGACGGTTGTTGCTCCAGCCATTGGTCCGTCCGAAACTTTTGTTATGCGAATAGAAAAAGAATTGGTAGTCGGAGACACCAGTAATCTTTCAAATACTCCTTCTAAATTTTCGAATAAACCATTTTTGAATATGGAAGCCGGCCTTTCATTGTTAATTCCGGTGACTAAAAATATTGATTACTACATATCTACCACACAAGCTTTAAATTTAGGATTGGAATGGAACAATGGCTGGGGAATTTACACGGGTCTAATTCGAAACCACATCCGGGGGGAAATAGACGATGATGATATTGCGACTTTTAGCCCAAATATTTTAGATCAATTGCCAGGTAGGCCTAATGATATCAATATAATAGATGAAATTTATGTGAGTAACAGACAATGGTATTTCCCTCTTGAGTTGCGTTGGAGGAGCTTATACTACAGCGGATTTAGCTTTGAAAGCAGTCTGGGAATCATGGGCAATTTATTAGTCGACCAGAAATTTGAATATGAATTTGACAATAGTCTGACTAGCCAGTTTGAAACACTCTCAAAAAATCAATTCAGATTAAGTCATATTAAGTTTGGGATTGGGACAAACTATCTGCTCTCTGAAAGAATGGGAATGTTTTTAAGGAGCCATTACTGGTTACCACTTTCGGGTACGGGCCTACTGAATAACCGCGTACACGGAATGGAACTGGGCGTGGGGTTAAACTACTTCTTGGGCAGGTAGCGGTGGATGAAAAGCCAGATATAAAGCTACTTATTTGATTAAGTGCAGCCCATTGGGGATCAAGAGTGTAAAACTTAAAAAAGGAGACTTCAATTTAAAAAGTATAAGAGGTGCAGAGAAACCTGCAATTATTAAATTGAGACTTTCTTTTGTGTCAGAAAGTCCTAAAATAAAGCCTCAAATCTTGCGATTTGAGGCTTTTCATTTTTTTTACTTAAGGTGTGCTGAACAAATTGAAATACGCTTGAATGCGGAAATGCTGTCTCGGTAATCGGTTAAAATCTAGATGTATTCTCCATAGGTCCTCATCATTTTTTAATAATCCTACCTTCGGTTTTACCCTGGTAAGTTGGAAATGTACTGAGATATTTTTTGATGGATTCAGTTACCAGTTCATGAGTATTTTTCTTGTCCAAGGCTTTTGTGAATGCCAGGTATCCATCTCCCCCATCCGAAACAAAATTCGGGACCAAAACTTTATAAAGGCGATCATTTTGCACCAATTCACCTTGAATATGAAGAGAAACCAGCCTTTTCCCTACCGGTTTGCTCTCGTCATAAATATAAGTAACACCTTTGGAAACCTGTAAAACCCCATTGGTAAGGGAAGCTGCATGTTCAAAAACCTCAAGGATCTAAACACCTGTAAGCTCCGCCTTGACGACTGTATTTGGAAACGGAAATGCCGAAATAATATCCCCAACGGTAATATTCCCTGCGGGAATATCTTGACGTAGCCCTCCACTGTTTACCACCGCAAAATCATTATCAGGAAAGGAATGTAAGATGGCATCTGCCACCATATTACCCAATAAAGATTCTTCCCCATAAGAGCGGGTTAGGTTTTCAGAAGCAAAGGAGACTTTTTCAGCAGCAATTTTCGAGGATTTGATTTTCCATTTATCAATAACTGCCTTCGTTTTTTTATCATCTTCAATTTCATCATCAAACACAACTTGAAGCTTATTTGAATAAGAAACAATCTTATCAGCTTCCTGATCATAGGTAATATCAAGTTTTCCAAGCTGAATACCCAAAGCATCTGTTGAGACAATCAGGGTTTGACCGGACAACAAAGGTTCAGGAGTGCCTTGGTGGGCATGACCAGTGATGATGATGTCAATCCCGGGAACATTTTGGGCGAGTTCAATATCTTTCTGCAGGTTTCGGCTGACATCCACATTCCCGGTGGAAGATTGTCTTCCCGGAATACCCTGGTGTGCAAGGAGGACAATGATGTCTACTTGGCCTTCCAATTCTTTCAAATATTGTTTCAGATATACTTCCTCATCCCGGGCCTCTACACCCTGTATCATTTCTTCAGAAATCGTATCATAGAAGGCGAACTTTCCATGAAGTCCTATCAATCCTACTTTCACACCGTTTGTCTTTATGATCATATAAGGTTTGTCCCATAAAAGGGAGGAGGTATTTTCAAGAAATATGTTGCCATTTAAAATAGGGAAATCTGCTCTTTTGAACTGTTTGACGACATTTTCCCAGCCATGATCAAACTCATGGTTACCCACCCCTGCGGCATCGATTTTCATTTTGTTCATCACATCTATGACAGCCCTACCTTCTGTGATGTAACTAATATAGGGACCTGTGAAATAATCGCCGGCATCCAGGTAAATGGTGTTAGGGTTATTCTTTTTTTCATCCTTCACCAAAGTGGCGATATTGGCGAATCCTCCTATTGCACGGGTGTCGCTTACCCAAGGAACAATGTGGGGTTCAAGATGGGAATGCAAATCGTTGGTGTATAAAATGGTGAACTTTTTAAAAAGTTGTTGTTCTGAAGATCCTTGGGCTAATGCAGAAATTGAAATGAAAGAAAACACAAAAAAATAAAGAGTCTTTTTAAGCGGAGAGGGCAACATATTCATAACCGGAGGATTGGTTTTATTTATTTGAGTTCCATGCAAATTAAACAGTTTTAAAAATAGCATTTCTTAAATTCATTGCATTTAGAAAGAACGGTCCTTTTTGATGTTTTCCAGAATTATTTGTTTACAAAAAATGACCCGTTTAAAGGTAATGAATAGATATTGCAACCGGAGTGAGGTTTCTATGATCTTGAAAAAGGTTTTCAAATAACTTGATTAGGGATATTCTTCACTCGACTTCATTAAATTCCAGGATAGGTTAATTTGGGTAAGTAGCTATTCTGGTAAAAAATTTTTCTTGGCAGGTTATCGCAGAATTCCAGTTGTCCTAGCGATAAAGAACAGCAGATGGAAGCATCAGTAAAAAAGGAAGCGCTTTATTAT
>NZ_JAKZAM010000002.1 GCF_022538055.1 Cognataquiflexum nitidum
TCGCAGCTTGATTCATCAGGAAAATTTTGCATGAATTGTAGTATGGTCATAATGTTTCATATTTTAGTACAAGAAACCACCACTATACTTCAACCACAAATTATTGACACTTATTGTCAAATTTTGTCACGTGCATTCATGCGGATACACATATTTCTTTTTTTTCACTTTGCATCTTCGCGTCTTTGCGGGAGTTATTTTTTTCTTTGTGCCTTCGTGCCTTCGTGGGCTTTTCCTTTTTTTCCTTCGCGCCTTTGCGGGAATCCGCTTGTTTTCTTCCTTTTTGCGTCTTAGCGTCTTAGCGGGAGTTATTTTTTTCTTTGTGCCTTCGTGGGCTTTTCCTTTTTTTCCTTCGCGCCTTTGCGGGAATCCGCTTATTTTCTTCCTTTTTGCGTCTTAGCGTCTTAGCGGGAGTTATTTTTTTCTTTGTGCCTTCGTGCCTTCGTGGGCTTTTCCTTTTTTTCCTTTGCGCCTTGCCATTGTGGGAATCCGCTTATTTTCTTCCTTTTTGCGTCTTAGCGGCTTTGCGGGAGTTATTTTTTTCTTTGTGCCTTCGTGGGCTTTTCCTTTTTTCTTCCTTTGCGCCTTTGCGGGAATCCGCTTATTTTCTTCCTTTTTGCGTCTTAGCGGCTTTGCGGGAGTTATTTTTTTCTTTGTTCTTCGTGACTTCGTGGGCTTTTCCTTTTTTTCCTTCGCGCCTTTGCGGGAATCCGCTTATCTTCTTCCTTTTTGCGTCTTAGCGGCTTAGCGGGAGTTATTTTTTTCTTTGTGTCTTCGTGACTTCGTGGGCTTTTCCTTTTTTCTTCCTTTGCGACTCAGCGTCTTTGCGAGAGCCTTATTTTCTTCTATACCCAAACACCCCCACCACCATAAAACAAACCAAAGGCAACACAAAAGAGAAATTGACTTCCGAGACTCCCATGATCGAAATGTCATTGTACCCAGGTCCGCCAAAATCCAATATCACGCCCTGAAGTGTTGGCATGATCGCACCGCCCACAATCGCCATTACCAAAAAAGCCGCGCCATATTTTCCATCTTCTCCCAATCCTTCCAATGCGATGCCATAAATCGTTGGAAACATCAGCGACATGGCAAAGGAGATTCCCACCAAGGAATAAAGCCCATAAATCCCCTCGATGAATATTGTACCGAGTGTGAACATTCCCGCTAAAACGGAGAAATAGAAAAGCAATTTGGCAGGAGAGAAGTACCTGAACAAAAAGGTACAGATCCATCTACCCACCAAAAACAGTATCAAAGCCGCATAAGCATAGTTCACAGCCGATGCATTGTCAATCCCGATAGCTTCGGCATATTGGTAAATATACGTCCAAACCATAATCTGTGCCCCGACATAAAACATCTGTGCCACGACTCCTTCCACAAATTGCGGTTGGCGGGCTAGCCGTTTCATAGAAGGCCAAAAGTCAAGTTTGCCATTGTTGGTTTTACTTTCAGGCATTTTGGCAACGGCGATAACCAATCCAAGGATAATCACAACCAAACCCAACATCACATAAGGATTTCTGATTACCATCAGGTCATTGGTGCGGACGATCGCTTTGGCTGATTCATCCAAAGTGTCGTAAATAATGTTTCCCGCAGCATCTGTATTGTTGGATTGGAGGGCATTTAGGATAAATTCCTTGGCTACAAATAATCCCGCCAAAGCGCCCATAGGGTTGAATGCTTGGGCAAGGTTCAGTCTTTGGGTTGCGGTCTCTTCAGAACCCATAGAAAGGACATAAGGATTAGCAGTTGTTTCCAAAAAAGCCAATCCGAAAGTCAGGATATACAAAGCCATGAGGAAAAAGAAATAGCTTTCCCAAGCAGCTGCAGGGTAGAAAAGCAAAGCACCAAATGAGTACAATCCCATCCCGATCAAAACCCCCGTCTTATAGCTGTATTTTTTGATAAATATAGCTGCAGGAAGTGCCATGGTAAAGTATCCTCCATAAAATGCCATCTGCACCAAAGACGCTTGAACGTTGTTTAGCTCCAATACCCGCTTGAATGCTGCCACCATGGGATTGGTAATGTCATTGGCAAATCCCCACAACGCAAACAAAGAAGTAATCAGGATAAAGGGGAGGAGGAGGGCTTTTGGGAGTAGGGTGGCTTTGGGCATTTTGTGGTTAAAGGTTAATTGGTTAGAGGTTATTTGTTATTGGGTTATTTGGTTAAAGGTTATCTGGTCAAAGGTTATTTGGTTAACTGATTTTCAATACATTGCTTGGATAGGAATTTAGGCCTTTTTCTTGAAATGAAATCTTGATCATTTTTACTTTATAACTCGATACTTTATACTTTATCCATGGTACTTGGTACTTAGTACTTGATACTTCGTACTTATAGCGCCCTATCCAAATGCGTATATCCACCATCTACATAAATCAATTGTCCGGTGGTATGGGAAGAGCGGTCAGACAGTAGAAAAACCACCATATCAGCGATTTCACGGGGTGTGGTCATTCTTTTTTCAAGAGGAATCCTGTTTTGAATCTCGTTCAATTTCTCATCGGGATTGCTAAATGTCTTCAGCCAATTTTCATACAATGGTGTCAAAACCTCAGCAGGAATTACTGCATTGACCCTGATGCCGTATTTGAGTAGTTCTACGGCCCATTCTCTTGTCAGGGACAATTGGCCGCCTTTTGCCGCGGTATAGCCACTGGTATTTCCCTGGCCCGTAACAGCGGTTTTGCTGCTGATATTGACAATACTTCCTTTTGATGCTTTGAGGTGGGGAAGTGCATAGTGCACCAAATCGTAATAATGGCCCAGGTTTTTTTCAACAGATACCCTGAAAGCTTCAGGAGAGCCATTTTCCAGTCCGATACCGTCATTGACACCGGCATTATTGACCACGCCATCTATCCTTCCAAACTTCTGAATAGCCATTTCCACTGCTTCTTTTGCCGCATTGGAATCTGTCAGCCTTCTTGGTATGTGAAGCGACTTCCCTCCATTTGACTCACATTCAAAAACAAGATTTTGGCCTTCTTTCACGGACGGATCGATGATGACAGGATAGGCACCTTCCTCAGCCAAAACTTTGCTGATGGCACCACCAATCCCTTTTGCCCCACCGGAAACGAGATATACTTTTTGGTTGATGTTTAAATTCATTGGGAATAATTTATTTAGAGGATATCCGATTCTTTGCCAGTAACCCAATTTTTACTTCAAATGGGACGGAAGACCGAAGTCGGAAGACCGATGTACCGGACAACTAATATTCTTAACAAGTTTTATATTGGATAAACATTGCATCCTTAAACCTAAATCCTAGATAGTAAGTTATTCATAATTCTTAATTCACAATTCTGAATTTTTTAAGCTTGCTCCGCAACCTGTTTCGCCGTTCCCAATCCATCAATTCCCAATTCGACCACATCTCCCGGATTGAGGTAGCGTGGTGGTTTCAGTCCCAAACCTACGCCCGAAGGTGTTCCTGTCGAAATCACATCTCCCGGTAACAGAGTCATGTATTGGCTGATGTAGGACACCAAAGTAGGAATATCAAAAACCAGGTCTGAGGTATTGCTGTCCTGCATGGTTTCGCCGTTGACTTTGAGCCACAATCGCAGGTTGTGCGGATCGGAGATTTCATCTTTGGTCACCAAATAAGGGCCGAGGGGAGCAAAGTGGTCAGCACTTTTCCCTTTGACCCATTGTCCGCCGTGATGCAATTGGAAATCCCTTTCGCTGACATCATTGTGCAAAGCATAGCCCGCCACATAATCCATCGCATCTTCTTTGCTGACATAGGTTGCTTTCTTGCCGATCACCACCGCCAACTCCACTTCCCAATCGGTTTTGGTAGAGTTCCTTGGAATCAAAATCGGATCAAAAGGACCGCAAAGTGACGAGGTCGCTTTCATAAAAAGTATAGGAACCTCGGGAACAGGCATGCCGCTTTCTTTGGCATGCAGGGAATAATTCAATCCCACGCAGAGTATTTTTGATGGTCTTTTGATAGGTGAACCAAGGCGTGTTTTATCACTGATTTCCTGAAGGTTATGAATGTTTGAGTCAAGCCATGATTTCAATCTTTCCAGACCATTGTTTTCTAAAAATTCTTCTGACCAATCTTCACCAAAACCGCTGCAATCCAGCCATTTTCCATCAGGTGCAACGATTCCCGGTTTTTCTTTTCCTGTTTCTCCAAAGCGAATAAGTTTCATGTAATTGAGGTTAATTAGGTTGATAAGGTTACAAAGTTTTAAAGTTAGCAGGTTTTGGGTTTTTCCTACAACCAAAAATAAAAGATTGGAAAATAGCTGAGATAGCCGATAATGACCAATATCAATCAGATGTTGGCATATGACAAAAAATATTCCTTCTCATCTGTGATTTTTTTGAAACTTGAAACACTAATGCATTGAAGTTTGATTCTTGATGGATATTAAAGAGCATTTTACCAAAGTCATAAAAGCCAATGAAGGTCTGATTTATAAAATCACGACGCTGTATACAGATGGCAAACAAGACCGAAAAGACCTGTATCAGGAGATCGTCTACCAACTTTGGAAATCCTTTGGTTCATTCAGTGAACAATCAAAACTGAGTACATGGATGTATCGCGTGGCACTCAACACGGCCATATTTCATCTCAAGCAAACCAAAAAAATGCCTGACACAATTCCCTTTGAATTGGAAATGGACAGGCTGACAGACGAAAGCGACAAGGCAGAGGAAGAAAAAATCAAGCTTCTTTATGAGCAGATCCAACAATTGAATCTGCTTGAAAAAGGTATCATCCTACTTTTCCTAGAAGGTAAATCCCACGAGGAGATTGCAGAAATTGTAGGGATTTCGGTCAGTAATGTGGGAACCAAAATCTCCCGAATCAAAGAAAAACTTAAATCTAAAATCAAAAAAAACGCTGATTATGGAACTTGAAGAAATGAAGCTTGCCTGGAATGACCTGAGCAAAAGAGTAGAAAAACAAGAAATACTAAACCAACAAATGATAGAAAAAATGACAAAAGACCAATACCATAACAACTTGAAAAAAATAGCCCTTCCGGAATATATCGGAACCATCATTTGCTATTTGGGAGCTGCTTACCTTTCAGTAAATGTCCCAAAGCTTGACGATCCAATGATTCAGTTTTTTGGGGTGGTTTCGATCGCTTTGCTCCTGATTCTTCCTATCATTTCCCTTCAATCTGTCAGGGCGATGAGGAAAGTGGATCTTTCAGCTCAAACCTACTTGGAGACTATTCAGGTTTTTGGAAAACAAAAACTCAGATTTCAGAAACTTCAAAAACTGAATGTGTCCTTAGGGTTGTTTCTGATGGTCATCGGGGCACCGGTATTATTGTCCATACAGGGTGTAAGTTTGGTCCCGACTCCACTTTTTTGGATGCTGTATTTTCCAATGGGTGTAATGTTCTTTTTGGGCTTTTCTTTTTGGGTACTCAAATATTATAACAGAAAATTGAAAGCTACCGAAAAGTTGTTGACAGAGGTAAATGAATAGTAAAGAGCATTTGAATTGATCCGATATTCTTATCATTCAAATCCCGCCATCTATCCAAAATCCATTTACTTATCCCATTATTTTTTTTAACTTAATGATTTCCAATCGGTTTTGTAAAAGCTTACAGCAAATACCTATTCCCAATAACCAACCCTTCGACAAGCTCAGGGACTTAAAAACAATAACCATTCCCTTCAACCTCTTACCATTTACCTCTCTCCATTAACCGATAGCCAAATAACCATTAACCAAATAACCAATAACCAAGCTGCGCCATGCAATACTCATTTATACTCAATGGAAAACCTGTTCAAGTCACCGCCGAGGAGGATGCCAACCTGCTTTGGTCTTTAAGGGAAAGGTTGAAATTGACCGGAACCAAGTTCGGTTGTGGGGTTTCCCTCTGCGGATCCTGCACAGTTCATATAGATGGCAAACCTGTTAAATCCTGTATCACGTCGCTTTCTCAAGCTGAAGGTAAGAGAGTCACCACTATTGAAGGTCTTTCGGAAGACAGGAGTCATCCGCTTCAACTGGCTTGGATCGAGGAACAGGTTCCCCAATGTGGGTATTGCCAGTCGGGACAGATCATGCAGGCGGCAGCTTTACTTGCAGAAAACCCCAACCCAAACAGAGAAGAAATCATCAAGCACATGAACGGTGTACTTTGCCGCTGTGGTACTTACCTGAGAATCCTGAAAGCAATCGAAAAAACCGCCCAAAAAGTCTAACCATGGAAAAGCAAATTGAATCACAGGGATTGAGTAGGAGAAAATTCCTAAAAGTGGGGGGAGGCATTACCTTTTTGGTATCGGCTGTCGGATTGCCGGCATTGGTTTTTAAAAAGGGAGAATTAGCTGAAAGCAAGCAGATTTCCGCTTGGGTTCATTTGGCTTCAGACGGTTCAGTGACCATCTATAATCCCGCTTCGGAAATGGGGCAAGGGACAATGACAGCTTTGGCAGCCATTTTTGCCGAGGAAATGGACGCAGATTGGTCCAAAGTGAAAATCGAAGATGCGCCGGTAGAGCCTGATATCTACGGGATTGGTTGGGGTGGTGAAAGAGGCGGCAGCATGCTGACTGTGGGAAGCCGCTCGGTAAGCGCGCACTACAACAACCTCCGTCAGTCCGGTGCACAGGCAAGATATGTCCTGCTCTCTGCCTTGGCAGAGAAATGGGGAGTGGACAGAAAGGAACTGAAAACCGACTCAGGTGTGGTTTTTCATCCAAAAAGCAACAAAAAAATCACTTACGGAGAAATTGTTGAGTTCGTAAAGATACCTGGATCGGTTCCTGAAATTCCGGATTCAGATTTGAAAAACCCTAAGGATTTCAAATTGATAGGCAAAGACTACCAGCGGTATGATGTGCCCTTCAAAGTGGATGGCTCGGCCGTTTACTCTGGAGATATCCATGTACCGGGAATGGTGTACGCGGCCATCGTCCGCTCGCCGGTCAACGGGACCCAACCTGAACTCAAAAATGAATCAGCGATCAGAGGAATAAAAGGAGTTTTGAATTTAGTCAGTTTGAAGCATGGGATTGGGGTTGTTGCCAACAGCATGGAAACCGCCTTGAAAGCCAAATCCATGATGGAAATCACTTGGAAAGGCGACACCAAAGCCAAATCTCACAACAGCCAAGACGCTTATGAAGAGTATGAGGCGCTTTCCAAATCATCCAAAACAGGCAGCATTGTCGCTCAGGCAGGTGATTTGAACAGGGAACTTCCGAAGGCACAAAAGACCATTCAGGCAGATTACAAAAATGATTATATCTACCATGCGCAGATGGAACCGCTTAATGCAGTCGCCCATGTGAAAGCCGATTCGGCAGAAGTTTGGGTCGGTACTCAGGCGGCTGATGGTACCAGAAATGATGTTGCTAACCATTTGGGGTTGGATTTCAAATCTGTCAACCTGCACACCTGCTATTTGGGTGGCGGATTTGGGCGAAGGTCCATGACAGATTTTGTGATAGAGGCAGTGGACATTTCAAAGGCAGTCAACTTACCTGTCAAATTGCAGTGGACGCGGGAAGATGATCTCCAATACGGCGCTTTCAGACCGATTTCTTTGCAAAAATTAGAGGCAGGAATTGACCAAAACGGTAACATCAATTCCTGGAAACATGTGGTTATCGGAACAGGAGGCGGACTTTTGGGTTCGGGTGCTGACATTCCTTTTTATGACATCCCAAACAAACTGATCGAAGTCAGAAACATTGACCACGGAGTCCGGACCAAGCATTGGCGGGCGGTGGGACATGGTCCGAATAAGTTTGCGATTGAGACTTTTGTAGATGAAATAGCTTTGGAACAAAAGAAAGACCCATACCAACTGCGGAGGGAATTGATGAAAAACCATCCCCGTGAACTCGCAGTTTTGGATAAAGTGGCAGAAATGGCAAAATGGGGTTCGCCTGTTCCTGATGGCCGGGCTAGGGGAATTGCATTTGCAGAAAGAAGCGGTTCCTTGGCAGCCGGAGTCTGCGAAATCTCCGTGGACAGATCCACCGGAAAAATCAAGGTGCACAAAATTTGGGGTTCATTGGACGGCGGTGTGGTCGTGCATCCCGCAAATGCCAAATACCAAATGGAGGGTTCATTGGTGATGGGTCTGAGCAGCGTACTTTTTGAGAGCATTACTTTCAAAGAGGGACAGGTGGAGCAATCCAATTTCTACGATTATCCGATCTTAAGGATGGAAGATGCTCCTGAAGAAATTATTTTGGAAATCATTCCATCAACAGAAAAACCAACCGGAATCGGAGAGGCAGGTTTGCCGTTTATGGGTGCAATCATTTCCAACGCCTTTGCGGCCTTGACAGGGACGCGCTTGAGGCATATGCCATTTACTCCTGAGAAGGTTTTGGAAGTTTTATCTAGTTAAGTTTTCAAAAAGAGATTAATTGAAATAAGGTTGAAATACGATTGAAATAAGGTTGAAATAGAATTGAGATAAATTGAAATAAGGTTGAAATACATAGAAATAATAGGGGAGAGGGTATCTTTGTATCTTCCCTAGAAAACTGAATTTTGCCTAAATACTGTTATTCTTAACTCCTCAGACAGGTGGGGATTTTCAGACTTCTTGGTGGCTGAAGTAAAATTCTTGAACCACGGGGAAAGAAAAACATATCCAATACTTTCAATTACTTTTTTTTAGAAGTTCAATTTTTTAGGTCAAATCTCCATTTATACACAAGCAATATAGGAGCATGATGAATACTTCTCTTCCAAGTATCCATTTGTATTTCCCAAAAAATGCTTTTAATATGCCCATTCATTTATACCACAACACATGGGAGATTTTATAATTGACTTCAGTAACTGGATTTGGGACATGCCAATGCTTGTATTGCTGATGGGAGGAGGCTTGATATTGTTTATTTATTCAGGTTTTTTGCCTTTCAGGTATTTTGGTCATGCATTGAAGGTCGTCAGAGGGAAATATGATACTGATAACGTCCCGGGACAGATTTCTTCCCAACAGGCACTTTCTGCGGCTATTGCTGCGACTGTAGGTCTCGGCAATATCAGTGGTGTGGCTATAGCTATCAATATGGGAGGTCCCGGTGCGATTTTTTGGATGTGGATGTCCGCCTTTGTGGGCATGGCAACGAAGTATTTTACCTGTAGTCTAGCCATCATGTACCGTGGCAAAGATACCTCGGGAGAAGTTCAGGGAGGTCCTATGTATGTGATCGAGCATGGTATGGGTCCAAAATGGAAGCCATTGGCAATTCTTTTTTCGGTAGCAGGGGTGTTGGGATTGTTGTCTATTTTTCAGGCAAACCAACTTACTGAAGTTACCAGAAGTGTGATGTTAGCCCCTTACGGACTTGATAATGGAGAAAGCACAAAATGGATTTTGGGGATATTGATGATGTTGGCAGTTGCTGCTGTGATTTTGGGCGGTATTCAAAGAATTGCTGCAGTCGCCTCCAAGTTGGTTCCTTTTATGGTGATCTTATATTTTGGAACTGTTCTATTGATTATGTTCCAATACATTGAAAGAGTTCCAGAAATGTTCTTATTGATTATTGAGGATGCCTTTACCGGAAATGCGGTGATGGGTGGGGCTGTTGGTGCTGTGATGGTGATTGGAGCGAGAAGGGCTGCTTTTTCCAATGAAGCAGGAATAGGTACAGCGCCGATGGTTCATGGAGCTTCCAAAAACAATGAACCGGTGAGAGAAGGATTGATAGCCATGTTGGGACCATTCATTGATACCGTAGTGGTTTGTACTTTGACTGCCTTTGTAATTTTGCTTACTGGGGTTTGGGAAACAAGTGAAAATAACGGTGTGCAGTTGACACTTCAGGCATTTGAAATGGGACTTCCGGGAATCGGAAAATACCTGCTGATGTTGGCGGTTTTGGTCTTCGCACTTTCGACCATGTTCACCTATTCATACTATGGCCACAAATGTTTCAATTATCTCTTTGGTGCAGAAAAAGCAAATTACTACAATTACTTCTATTTGCTAACCATTGTCGCCGGAGCAGTAGTATCACTTGAAGTGGTTGTGAGTTTTATTGATGGAATGTATGCCATCATGGCCATTCCGACGATGATTTCGACGATTTACCTTGCACCAAAAGTCAAAGCCGCTACCAAGGATTATTTTGCAAGGATGAAGGGGAATTAATAAATGTTGTCAAGTTGTCTGCAAAAGCTGTTGTCAGGTTATCGAAAAATAGTTGTAATTGTTGTAACCTTCGTGTTGTAATTGTTGAGAGGAAATAGTGTGGTCAGGTTGTCCATAAGATTTTGTCAAGACGTAAGGGAATCAACAAAAACTTGACAACTTGACAACTTGACAACCCGACAACAATGATAACTTGACAACAATTACAACCACTACAACAATTACAACAATTACAACCACAACAACCCCTACTTCCCCGAACAATGAACCTCCTCATCGCCCCAAATGCTTTCAAAGGAACGATTGAAGCTGACGAAGCGGCGGAGATTATTGGGAATGCGATATTGGGAAAAATGCAAGATGCGAATCTGACGGTTTGCCCGATCGCGGATGGTGGGGATGGAACTTGTTTTTTATTGGGAAAGGCCTTGAACCTGCAGCAGGTTTTTGAAATTGCCTTAGATCCTTTAGGAAGGCCGATGCAGGGATTTTACTTTTTTGATCCTAGGCAAAAGACAGCTTACCTGGATGTTTCCACCGTTTCCGGAATCAAATCATTAAAACCTCACGAGCGAAATCCTTGGATTACAGGCACATTCGGAACTGGGGAACTGATCAAAAAGGCTGCAGACTCCGGTGCCGAACATATCATTTTGGGATTGGGAGGAAGTGCGACAGTGGACCTAGGGATCGGGATTTTGAGAGGTTTGGGTTTTTTGTTTTTGGATGAAAAAGGAAGGGAAATCCCGGTTTTTTCAGAAGGTTTTATTTCCAAAATCCGATTTATACAAAGCCCGATACCAAAACCAAACTTCAAATTTACCTGCCTCTGTGATGTGAACAACCATTTTTTCGGACCCTCAGGTGCTATTCCGGTTTTTGGTCCCCAAAAGGGTTTAAAGTTGGAAGACCTTGAAAAGTTTGAAAATGAGTGTTCCAAGATCTTGGAATTAATGGCAAAAAAATCAGGAAAGCAATTGGCAGACATAGAAAGTTTTGGTGCTGCGGGAGGAATTGCCTTTGGGCTTTCATTCTTTTTTCCGGTGGAGATAGAGATGGGCGCAAAATGGTTTTTTGAAAAAGTCGGTATCGAATCCAAGATCAAATCTGCTGACATTATCATCACCGGAGAAGGTAAATTTGACTCCCAATCCGCGTCGGGAAAAGGGAGTTTTGAGCTGCTTCAGCTTGCAAAAAAACATGATAAGGAAACAGTTTTGATCACCTCAGGAAAAGGTGGAAAAGATTCGGGTTTTGATCGGGTGATCCAATTGCCGGAGCTGGATTTTAACAGCAAAGGATTTATTGATATAGCAAAGATGAATTTATTTAATGCAGTCAAATCCAAAATGTGGAATTTTTAACCTTTTATGATTCTTGACTTTTTTGCTTTCTAAATACAGGGATAATTTTAGATTTTTTTCATTGTCACTCGCTGCCTTATTTCTTAAAAATCAAATTGGATAATTAATTTGAAGGCAGTATGTTTACTAATATCTTAACTAATTAATTTCAATAACCTCCAGCTCCTAAAGGAGAGAAAGACCAAGGATTTAAAAAGAAAATCGTCAGGGTAAAATCCCTGAATCCCGAAATCATTATCACTGAAAGTTTTAGCGGTTGATAATTTTACACTTTATGAAAATTTTTGATTATGGCAAGGAGTAAAATTCTAAATATTGACGGTGTAGAAATTTCAATAATATCCAAACATAAAGACGATTTCATCTCACTGACGGATATGGCTAGAAGCCAATTACAGGAAGTGGTAATCATAAAATGGCTGAGCCTCAAAAGCACCATCGAATATTTAGGAGAGTGGGAGGCACTGTACAATCCTGATTTTAATTATACCGAATTCGGTACAATTAAAAACGCATCCGGAAGCAACAATTTCGTGCTATCGGTTAAGAATTGGATCGAATTGACCAATGCTATCGGTATTACTGCAAAAGCCGGAAGATATGGAGGTACGTACGCACACAAGGATATCGCTTTCCATTTTGGAATTTGGATCAGTCCAAAATTCCAACTTCTCCTAGTGAAGGAGTACCAACGTCTGAAAGAACAAGAAAGCGACCGCCAAAAACTTGAATGGAACTTCCATCGGACCCTTGCCAAAGTTAATTATCACATCCATACAGATGCCATCAAAGAAAATCTGATTCCTACTGAAATCAGTAAACAACAGGCATCATTTATCTATGCCACTGAAGGGGATGTGTTGAATATGGCCCTTTTTGGGAAAACAGCTAAGCAATGGCGGGATGAAAATCCTGATGAAAAAGGAAATATCATGGATTTTGCCACAATTGAACAACTGGTGGTTTTATCCAATATGGAAAGTACCAACGCCCTTCTAATCCATCAGGGCATAACCCAAATTGACAGACTTTTACAACTTAACAAAATGGCCATCACCCAGATGAAATCGCTTTTAGGTCATCAAGAATCAATAAAGAAATTAAAATGAAAGAAAAAGACCTAAAATATAAACTTCAGCAAAATTTAAATTGGCTATCTGGGTGATGCTTTAACTTAGGGCAGTCCAAAGTGAAATAATCAAAACCATTCCCCTTTCATCTCTATGGTCACCCTATCATCTGAAACCAGTCTTTTGCCAAGACCATCCATTTTGACAAGCTCGTATTCGAAGAAATACCGCATGGCCATCAGTTTTCCCTTGTAGAAATCAGTTTCAGTACTTCCTACATCCAAAGCTTGCTGTGCGGTGATTCCCTGCCCCAGCCATTGCCATGAGATGGTCAGGATGCCGATGTATTCCAGGTAAAGCGAGGCATCTGCGAGAAACTCTTCCGGATTTTGGGAAGCTTTCCCAAATAAATGAAAGCTCGTCTGCTGCGCTCGTTGGAGGTATTTTTCTAGTTTTTCAGCAAATGGAATCAGGTTGGTGCGTTTTTTTGCGGAGCTTATGGTTTTCATGATTTCAGCAGCAAACAGCTGAAGGGCTTTTCCTTCCTGCATCAATACTTTTCTTCCCAAAAGATCCAATCCATGAATCCCCGTCGTCCCCTCATGGATGGGATGGATGCGTGCCTCTCGGTAATATTGTTCTACCGGAAAGTCAGTCGTATAACCAGCACCTCCTAAAACCTGCACCGCGGCAGATGTTGTCAGACAGCACATTTCTGAAGGGTAGGATTTGGCAATAGGTGTCAGCAGGTCAAGCAATAATGATGCTTCTTCTTTTTCATTTCCATCAGCGACATGGACCAGATCTCCCAATTTGGCACAGAACAACAAAAGAGAAAGTGCACCTTCCGTCACCGATTTTTGGAACAGGAGCATGCGTTTCACATCTGCATGACCGATGATCGGGATTTGTGGTTTTGATGGGTCTTTCTCAGTGATTTTACGTCCCTGAGGCCTCTCCTTGGCATAAGCAAGGGAAGATTGGAAAGCAGCAGTGCCAATGGCAGCAGCATTCATCCCGACTCCGACCCGAGCTTCATTCATCATCTGAAACATGTAGGACAATCCCTTATTGGCCTCTCCGACAAGGTAACCTTCAGTACCGTCATTTGATCCGATCATCAGGTGGGCTATCGGTGCTCCTTTATAGCCCATCTTGTGGTAAATTCCTTCCGTAAGCACATCATTTGGTTGATTGTCCGTAATTCGTTTTTGGGGAACAACAAACAAAGAAATCCCTTTGACTCCGGCCGGGGCGCCTTTGATACGGGCGAGCATAAGGTGGATAACGTTTTCACAGGCATCATGGTCTCCACAGGAAATGTATATTTTTTGGCCTTGGATTTTATAAACACCTTTCTTCTCAGTTGGAATTGCCATTGTACTGAGGTCAGTGAGCGAAGAACCTGCATCCGGTTCGGTGAGCGCCATGGTTCCCTGCCATTTACCATTGTACATCTTTGGTGTGAAGGTGTCGATCAGCTGCTGACTGGCAAAAGTACGGATAAGGTTGGCAGCACCTGTAGTCAAAAAAGGATAAACAGAACTTGAATAATTGGCTGCCTGAAAAATAAATCCTGTCGCCTGATGTATTGTATTTGGAAGCTGCTGTCCTCCTTCTTTATAGCTAAAGGTGGCATTGATCCAACCGTCCTCCCCAAACTGCCGGACAATCTTTTTCATGCCTTCATGCACTTGGATTTTCCCTCCGATAAGCTGTGGTTCATTCCTGTCCATGTCAGTCAGCAAAGGAAAAAGGGAAGTCACAGCAATCTGATCGGCTGCCTCCAAAACCATTTGGAAAGTTTCCTGACTGTGGTCTTCGAAGTATTTGAACCGGGTCAGGTCTAGTACTTGTAGGTTTTCGAAAAGCTGGAATTGAAGGTCACGTTTGGAGTAGAAGGGCATGGTCTTTTTAATGGTTATAATGGTTGTAATTGTTATAGTGGTTGGAAATGTTGTCTGGTTTTCGTTGTTGTCGGGTTTTCGGGTTGTTATTGTTGTCGGCTTCCCCGTCATTCTGAACCGCAGCCTGCGAAGGTGAAGAATCTCTCTTTGCTGAGATACTTCTCCGCCGCGGCGGATCAGTGTGACGATCCAGTTTGTCAGGTTTTCAAGTTTTTGAAAATCCGTTTGCATCTTGACATCAGCTTTAGGGAGGGACTTGACAACAGATTTAGCGGACAACTCGACAACCTTTTCACCTGCGAGACAACAGCTTTAGCGGACAGCCTGACAACACGAAGTAATAACTTTTTAAACCAAACTCCGGATCACTTTACATGGATTTCCTGCGGCAATGACATCATCGGGAATATCTTTGGTGACTACAGATCCTGCGCCTATGATAGACCTCGAACCGATGCTGACTCCCGGACAAATTACCGAAGAACCACCGATCCAAACATCATCTCCGACCGTGATGGGTTTGCCATATTCTGCCAAAGTTCCTCTTTCTTTGAAATCGGTGGGGTGGGTAGCAGCATAGAATTGGACATTCGGGGCGATCATTACCCTGCTTCCAAGAGTTACCGGCGTCACATCCAAAACTATGCAGTTGAAGTTGAAAAACACGTCATCGCCTGCCGTGATATTATAGCCGTAGTCACAAAAGAAGGGCGGTTCAATCCAAAAGTTCTTGCCTTTCTTACCGATCAGTTTGGCAAGAATACTTTCCCGCAATTCCGTTTCGTCGGGATTAGAATCATTGAGTTGCTTGGTCAATTGCCTTGCATGGAGTCTTTCTGCAACCAATTCCGGATCTGAAGCAAAATACAATTCGCCGGCAAGCATTTTTTCTTTTTCGGATTTTAAAGAAGACATGAGATTTGAGACGTGAGATTTGAGAATAAATAGAGTGGAAATAGATTGAAATATGGTAGAAATAAATTGAAATACGATGGAAATAGGGTAGAAAAGGATATTTATAGATATTGGTTATTAATGGATATTGGATTCGAGTAGGATTTGGAATTGTCCGCTTGAATCATTTTAATATTTCGCTGAAAGCGTATTTCGCAAAGCATATTTCAATTGTACATCCATCTTTTTAATAAGCTGAAAGCGTATTTGGCAAAGCCTGTTTCTACCATATATCCCTTCCTATAATAATTTTTTTGCCTGATCAAGGTGTCGTTGTTCATGGGCTACGATGATGTCAATTGCCTTTTCGAGTGAATAGACTATCAATTTGTTGGCAGGAGAATGGATGATGGTCTTTTTTTCAAAAAACGGTTCTAATTCAATTATCCATTTTTTGAGTTCTTCTTGGTGGTTCTGAAACCTTTCCAATACGGTCGCATCTCCCTTTGTCACTTTTGGCTCCCAAAGCGGGAAAGTCTTGGCTTTTTTCTTTCCTCCATCAGAAACTGATTTTAAAATTAAGTTGCCGAAGAGATTAGAAAAATAGGGAAATTTTGAAATGAAAGCGCCCTGAAAACTCCCGTGTTTCAATTTTTTAAAAATTGGAAAATAGGTTCGATTAATGGTAATGAGGTGTTCAAAGTTCTCGGCTATGCTCCAGGTTTCTGGATTGGGTTTGAGGTGCATTTCCTCTACCGAAAGTGTAATGAAGATATCGATAGTTTCACGGGTTATGTTATCTATGGAATCAATCCATTTTTCAATCTGCGCTGTCATTTCAATTGGGTAGTTGGGTGTTATTTTGCTTGGAAAGCTTGGTAAGTTCTTCCATCAATATATTGCCTGTTTCCTTTCCTAAAGACATTCTTGTCAAATAGGGGGCATGCGGAAGGTTTGGATTTTCAAAATAGCTTGGTTTGACGATATATCCCAAAGCATCCTGACTTAATCCAAGGATAAATTTTGGGCCCTCAGGCATAAGTTCTTTGGTTTTCATCCCATAGATGGGCGCTGTTTCACCCGGATGGCTTGCAAATGTAGCTTCCCCAATAGAAAACCAAACCACTTCTGATTCGATGACCTCGGTGACTTTTCTATCTACAATGATTCCGGCTGCCGAAAGTTGCTGCCAAGCCTCATTCATAACCGGGAAAATGACTGTTTGACTTCGAAAGTTCAGATTGGATTTGGATAAAGTTTTTGGTTCCAATAGGGAAGCAGTCGCTGATAAAGCCAATTCTTGCCCTCTTTGCAAGGCTTTTTGATAACCACCATCTTTGTCGGTAGGCTGTATCCATCCTCCGATCGCACCTTGGAGAAAAAGATGCTCTCCGCCCCATTTTTTTTCCATTTCTTTGTAAAATCCTGCTAAGTAATCAGCCGAAACCTCTGAATAAACAGCATCCATATAAGTTGGGTGACAGGCAAAATTTGTCAAGGTGACTATGTTTTTTTGGTTCTTGTCCAGAAACTGTAACACCGTGACGGACCTGTCGATTTCCTCCTGACAGATATTGGCAACCCAATCTTCTCCAAATTCATTTTGACCATACCTGATGGTGCTTTCCTGTAGGTTTTTGGAAGCTTTATGAATCTGTTCGGCAACAGTCTGAATCAAAAAATCCATGTATTCCTTGTTGACACCGCTTTCTGAGAAATCTTTTCCCCAAAGCCCGACGACATCAGGCCCTGAATGGGTATGTGTGGAACTGATGACAATATTTTCAGGAGAAAAAGGAATATCGAATTCCATTTGGGCAGTTTGTTCTCTGATTTTTTGTAAGTCCTGAAACAGCAATCCGATGCAATCCAAGGTGACCAATGCCATTGATTTTTCACCGTCATGAAGCACAACAGCTTTGGCATAAAGGCTATCCAAAACGCCTGTAAAGGTTCTGTTTTGTTTGTCTCCTGCGATGAAGGAACCAATAGGAGGGTTGATGTTTTCCTTGGATACACCGACTTGGAGTTGGGGAATTTTGTTGTTTTGGCAAGAGGTAACAAAAAGTAACAATCCCACCCAACAGAAAATTAAATTTTGCTTTGTCATTGAATGAAAATTTATTGTAGATGGATGCTGATCAATTCGATATTCTTTACCCTTTCAAAATGTTTTTTGTTAAGTGTAGCAATTTTAAGTTTTGAAGCTATCGCTGATCCACTTATGAAAATATCCTCGATGTCAATCAACTTATTTTTTGATTTCAAATCCTTATAAATTTTGACAGATTCTTGAAGACAATTTTCATCAAAAGGAATTACCATAATCTTATCAAAAAATGAGTTCCAAAATATGATTTGAGTTTCATTACTCCCGACGAAAATCTCATATTTAGTCAAAATTGAAACTGCAAAAGAGGTATATGATTTTGTTAAATTGAAAAACACAGATTTTGATTTTTCTTTTTTTCTAAAGTACTCAATTAAAATTCCTGTGTCTAACATTATCATTTTATCCTCCATTTGTTGGTGTGTTTTTTTGTCTCTAAAAATTCAGCATACTGAGCATCGGTCATAATCGGACCTGAAAGCAAAAATTCTTGAAATTCCGTGTGAGAAGGTTTTTCTTTATTTTGAATAATATTTTTCAATTCATCAATCAAAATGTTAATTTGATTTTCAGATAAACCATTGGCCTTATCCAATATTTCTAGGATATCCTTTCTAGTGTTGGATTTTGAATATTCTACCACAGGTTCATTTACCAGATTTTCACTTTTCTCTTTACTCGAATCATTTTCCATAAATTAAATTTAATGAAAAATTTCTTTTTTCTAAAAGCTTACTACAAAGAACTTATCGCCCCTTCATTGTTGTTGAAACCTGATTTTTAACCCATAATCATGACGAAAACCAAACCAAAAGAGAACAGGGTCACCATGGCCCATGTATTCAAAACCATCATTTGGCCCCGCAAGAATCAACTTTTCCTAGGGCTTTTTCTGATCATTATCAGCAGGCTTTCGGGTTTGATTTTGCCCGGCGCGAGCAAATACCTGATTGATGATGTCATCCCATCCAATGACCTTGATATGCTCAAATGGCTGGTGATCATAGTAGTTGCAGCCATCACGGTGCAGGCAGTAACTTCTTATGCCCTCACCCAAATTTTGAGCGTGGAGGCGCAGCATTTGATTTCACAACTGAGATCCAAGGTCCAAAAACACATCATCCAACTGCCCATCCGCTTTTTTGACAACACCAAAACCGGTGAGTTGGTGTCGCGGATCATGACAGATGTCGAAGGTGTAAGAAACCTTGTGGGAACAGGGTTTGCACAGATGATCGGTGGGGTTTTGACCGCTGCGATTTCTTTGGGATTGTTGATTTATATCAGTCCATTGATGACGCTTTATGTATTGGTGCCGGTGATTATTTTCGGGTTTATTTCACTGAAAGCCTTCAGTAAAATCAGGCCGATTTTCAGAGAACGGGGAAAGATCAATGCTGAGGTCACAGGTAGATTGACCGAAACCTTGGGAGGAATCCGGGTTATCAAAGGTTTCAATGCAGAAGCCCAAGAAATTAAAAGTTTTGAAGCAGGAGTCGAGCGCTTGTTTTTGAATGTGAAGGCGAGTTTGACAGCAACAAGTTTTGTAACTTCTGCAGCTACTTTTTTGCTGGGTTTGGCCTCTGCAGGTATTATGGGGATAGGAGGTTATATGATCATGGATGGACAGATGACCTTTGGGGATTTCTTGGCCTTCACTTTGTATTTAGGTTTTATGATAGCTCCCATTGTTCAAATGAGCAATATTGGAAGCCAATTTACAGAAGCTTTTGCTGGGTTGGACAGAACAGAAGAGATTATGAACAGGCCTTTGGAAAGTGCCGGCGGCCAAAGAATCCTTGCGATTCCACATATCAAGGGAGATATCAGATTTGAGGATGTTTCATTTGCTTACGATGAGGGGAAAGAGGTTTTGAAGAGGATTTCATTCGATGCACCCGCCGGCTCTGTTACAGCTCTGGTAGGAACTTCAGGTTCTGGAAAAACCACCATAGCAGGCTTGGCAGCCTCATTTCTCAATCCGGAATCTGGCTTGATTACTGTGGATGGCGTCGATATGCAAAAGATTACCCTGGAGAGCTTCAGGTCACAATTGGGAGTGGTCTTGCAGGATGATTTCCTTTTTGAAGGAACGATCAAGGAAAATATTCTTTTTCCAAGACCTGATGCAACAGTAGAAAAATTAATACAGGCAGTCAAAGCCGCCCATGTGCACGAGTTTACTGACAGGTTTGAAGATGGATTGGATACCTTGATAGGAGAGCGGGGCGTAAAGCTTTCCGGCGGACAGAGACAACGAATTGCTATTGCTAGAGCTATATTGGCCGATCCTCGGGTATTGATTTTGGATGAGGCTACTTCCAACCTAGATACCGAAAGCGAGTCACTGATACAGGCGAGTTTGAAGGAATTGATGCATGGCAGGACGACTTTTGTCATTGCCCATAGGCTGAGCACCATCAGGCAGGCAGATCAGATTTTAGTGATTGAGCAGGGCAAAATCGTTGAAAGAGGACAGCATGAGGAGTTGATTGCAAAGCAAGGCAGGTATTACCAGCTTTATACCTATCAGGCTAGAATATAATCATTTAAATGTTTTTGGGGCATTTGGAAGATGGTAGGAAAATCAACTTTCAAATGCTTTTTTTTGATTTGTCCTAGGTCTTGGTATTAAAATCCGCATTGATTTTTTTTACCTAATTGAAGAATATCTTTTAGGTGTCAATGGTCCTAAGACCCTGAGAAAAATCTTTTTGTATTCACCAAATTTATAAATAACCGATTAAATAATTCCTTCATAATGAGACATGTGCCAAGATTGATTCCGAACGGATAATCATTTACTTTAGGATTATGAAAAAACAGATAATACTTTATTTCTTTCTACTTCTCCTTGGCTCGAGGATGGAAGTATCCGCTCAATCTTCTGAGGAACAGAATGTTTCCAAAGCTATAGATGGATTGGTTGTGGCAATGATTGCTGCTGACAAAGACATGCTTAACGCCCAGCTTTCTGATGCCCTTCAATACGGACATTCAAGTGGACTTATCCAGGATAAATCAGGTTTTGTCAATGAAGTACTCAGCAAAGCACCTCTCGTCTACCAATCAATCGAAAGAGAAAAGGAAGTGATCAAATTATCCAAAAAAACAGCCACAGTGAGCCATATTTTGGTGATCAAGGGCAAAAATCCCACAGGAGATCCGGTAAATCTTAGAATTGGTAATATGATGGTATGGGAAAAGGAAAAATCGGGATGGAAATTGTTGGCAAGGCAAGCTTATAAATTGTAGTTAAGTGCCATTTGCTTTTAATGCAAAAATCCTTGATCGAAACCATGTCGGCAGAGATCAAGGATTTTATTTTTGGAGGCTATTTGTTGAAAAAATGCTAAAATTGGTTTGGTGCATTATCCGTAGATCAGTTTTTTCATGTGATCCACTGAGATCGGTTTGATGATGTACTCTTGAATTTCAGGTATTTTGGTGATTGGATCAATGTCATCAGGATGTATAGAGCTGCTGATCATCACTATTTTAAATTTGTTTTTGGTTTTTTTATCAAACTTCATGAATTGTTGTAAGAAATTCCAACCATTTGTCTTTGGCATATGTAAGTCCAATAATACGAGTTGCTTTTCACCACGTTTTTTAGGCTGGGGCTTCTCAATGTTTGAACTTATGTAATTCATTGCCTGACTGCCGTCGGGAAGAGATATCACCTCTCCCTCAAAACCCAAGTGGTTAATAAGTTTTTTGTGAACATGATTTGTGACAACATCATCATCGACCAAAATGATTCTGTTCCATTTATTTGTGTAATTCATAGCAGGGTGAACTATATAATTCCGGGTGAGCTATTTGGTATTTATTAATTTGATTTTTAAATCTAATAAATTACTTTTTAAAAAAAGAAATATTGGTTTGACAATTATATCATAAAAGTACAATTTTTTTATAAGTAACTGATTTTCAGGTAAATAAAATATTGTCTTTAAACCCATATTATGAATTTAATATGCTTTTTATCCCAATAAAAACGCATCTTAAACTTTTTTTAAACTTTTTCATTTTGTTTGTATTCGATTTTTTCAAGATTAATTGAAAATTTTCAAGTAAAAACAAGAATTTTAAATAATGGATAAATGTAGTTGAGCTACTTTCAAACATTTTTAACCTTCCTTCCAAAAGGAGAAATATTTAAATCATATTTTTAAATATTTATCCTTTTTTAAGTTTTTTTGAAATATTATCCTAATTGACTTTGTAGATTTGATCTAAATCAATTCCCTGTACAGTTGATTCCTGGTTAAAATCAAGCGAAATACTTTTTAGGATGATTTTTAATTGATTTTAAGGCTGGTTGCAAAATTGCTGCCAACTTTTTTTTGGTTTTTGGATCTTACTTGGATAATCTTTCAATTCAGAACTTTTCCACCAATACCTGATTTAGAATTAAAAGCTAGTATAAAGCTTAGCTGTAAGGGAAAAAAATTAAAAAAGAAGGTTGGTTTTTTTATAATAGTTTATCTTTAAGCATTATTTGTTTTGCTTAAGAGACTTTTCCCACAGGAAGAAATGACGTCAATCAATCAATTTTTTAATGTTTTAATTGGAAAATATAACCATACTGTTCAACAAATTGGTATTGGTGATTTTGTTGATATGCCAACTGAACAAGGATTAGATATCAAGTTGATATGGGTTTTGGCTTTGTTGCTGATAGCAGTAGCCATGTTTGTCAAAAATAAGCCCCGGATGGATGCAGTTGGTGTAATTATGATCGCAGCATTGCCATTTACAGGGATAATAACAGTTGAAGAGACGCTCATTGGATTCAGTGATCCAAATATCATTTTAATTGCTGTATTGTTTGTGTTGGGTGAAGGATTGGTAAGAACAGGAGTTGCCAGAAATATAGGGGATTGGATTAGCAATAAAGCAGGAGGAAATGAGGTTAAATTGTTGGTTTTATTGATGTTGGCTGTAGCAGGACTTGGTTCTGTAATGAGTTCAACTGCAATAGTAGCAATTTTTATTCCTGTGGTTTTCAGGATTTGCAATACCACAGGGATATCTCCAAGTCATCTGATGATGCCAATGAGTTTTGCTGCCTTGATAAGTGGCATGATGACATTGATTTCAACGGCTCCAAACTTGGTAGTAAATTCGGAGCTGATACGTCAGGGCGAAGGAGGTTTTGATTTTTTTACGATAACGCCATTTGGACTTTCAATTTTGTTTCTTGGGATTTTGTATATGCTATTCGCGAGGAAATGGCTTCCTGACAATGCTGATAAACTTGGCAAGAAAAACAGAAAACCTACATTTAAAGATTGGATAGAAAAATATGACCTCAAGACTAGGGAATACAGGGTTCAGATTTTGGAAGGTTCAGTTTTGCTACAATCCCTTATTAGTGAATTTAATCATTTGGAGGAAAGTGTTCACCTTATCGCAGTAGAAAGAATAGATGGCAGGGAAGCAGTTTTTATCAGGCCTTCAAAACAAATGACTTTCCTGGTAGGAGATATACTGCTTCTTGATGTAAGATTAGATAAATCTTTATTGCAGGAAGTTTGCGAGAATTTAGGAGTTGAGTTGATTAAGCTTTCCTCAGGCAAAAAATACCTGACCTCACTCTCACAGGAACTCGGAATGACAGAAGCCATTATTCCAGCCCAATCTCTTTTTGTCGGAAAAACGATAAAAGAGGCAAGGATCAGGGCTGAATCAGGTCTTACGGTCACAGGTCTTTGGAGAGGCACTCACGCGATTACTGACGAATTTTTGGACCAAAAATTAAAAGTAGGTGACACAATTTTGGTAACTGGTTTTTGGGAAGATATCAAAAGGATAAGTCAGGAAAAAGACAATTTGGTATTGCTTCATCTACCATCAGAATTTGATGAAGTAATCCCTGCTGCCAACAAAGCACCACATGCCATCATTATTCTGACTGTTGTAGTTTTTATAATGGTGACCGGATTGTTGCCCAATGTGCATGCTGTCATATTGGGATGTCTCGCGATGGGTTTCTTTCGCATTTTGGATATGAATAGTGCTTACAATTCAATTTCTTGGAAAAGTTTGGTTTTGATAGTCGGCATGATGCCGTTTTCAATTGCGCTACAAAGGACTGGAGGGGTAGAAATGGCTGCGAATGGATTGCTTGCAATAGTAGGGGAAAAGGCTCCCTGGATTGCATTGGGCTCTTTATTTTTTATTACTGCAGTTTTGGGCTTGTTTATTTCTAATACTGCCACAGCTGTATTGATGGCTCCTATTGCCATCGCGATGGCATATGAGTTGGAGCTTTCGCCTTATCCATTTGCAATGTCAGTTATTTTGGCGGCTTCTTCAGCATTTATGACTCCTGTATCCTCCCCGGTAAACACCTTGGTTGTAGCTCCCGGGAATTATAGTTTTGGGGATTTTATAAAAATTGGAGTGCCATTTACCATCATCGTGATGATCATTGCTGTTTTTCTGATACCCTTGATTTTGCCATTTTAATCATTGATGACAAAGAAACCCCAACCTCCTGGACTTAGGATAATGAAGCTCTCCAATATGCCTTCTTGGTAAAAGTAAATGATTTCTTTTGCAATATGGGATGCACATCGACCTGATTTTGGCTATGATAGCAGGATTGCTTTCCCTATTTGAATTAAGTAATGCCCGGATTGAAAAATGGATGGGCAATAGAATATGGTTTCTTTACTTTGATAGTGAAGACATCATTTATTAAAGTGATACGGCCACTTTCCTAGGATTCAAATGCAACCTCAAATCCCAAGATTTGGAATATTTTGAAAGATTTTATGGGATCAACAGATTCTAGGCTTATGCTGATATAGTTTTGCATAATGCTAAAGGAAAATCTTTCTCCTCTCAAATCTATTTCAGGGTTGCCCTCTACCAAATTAATCCAAACCATGCTGGGGTCAGAAAGTAGTCGCCCAATTTGGTGGCATGTACCTCAATGAATATTTTCAATTGCGAGACCTCAAATGCCCAAAATTACTTAAAATGCTTAAGTCTTGCCCTTGCAAACATGGCTGCATTTAAACCAATATTAGCTTTTTTGCTCTGCTTTTGGCCTTTTTTGATGTATACCTACCTCAAACTTGTTTTAAAAAAAGGCTAAAATAGTGAGATTTTTTCCCCCAAGGCTGATAGGGGCCATTCTTCGCGAGACCTTATAATCATTTCAAAGATTTACGTTTTAAGGATTTTCGTTAGAAAGTATTTCGTGTTGGAAAAACACAAATAATTCCGAAAAAACCTTGTTTGTATGAGTCGTTTATAGTTATCTGATGTTTTGCCACTAGCTCAAAAATATAGAATTGAAATGCGGAGAATCAGTCCATATTCTTCAGCCTATAGTCGGCAGCCATACATGATTTTCAATCCGGGTTTATATTTTTTGTGGCAAGAAAGCACGCAAACTTAAAGTTATTTATTAGCAAGTAAGCCCGTTTATAATCATAAATATGCGTTTCCGCAGTGTTGCACGTAGTGCTGTAGGAGGTTGTATCGAATACTCGTCCACGGACGGTAATTCACCTGGTGTTTAATGGCTCCTCCAACAAATTATTGTTTGGCTACGTGCAAGAAAGCGGATACACATAATCGGTAATTTGAAAATGAAATTACCTGGATTTACTCCTCAAGCTCCCTCAAATAAATTTAAAGGTCTATTAGCAAATTCTTCCCAATTAGAGGTTCAATCAATTTTCCTTTGATTTTTTTCTGATTCGATTCTAATATATCCCATGGTTCCATTCTTGGTTCATCAGAAAGGTTGAAAGTTCCAAAATGCATGGGGATAAAAAATTTTCCTTCTAAAGTGTTGAAGGCATCAATGGCATCTTTTGGGCTGATATGGGCTTGGTGCATAAACCATTCAGGCTTGTAGGCTCCGACACCCATCAAACAATAATCGGGTGTTCCTAGGGTTTTTTTGATATCAGCAAAGTGAGGTCCCTTACCGCTATCCCCCATGAAATAGATAGAGTAATTCCCGTTTTGAATGTAAAAACCTCCCCAAAGGCTTTTGTTGTCGTCCGTCAGCCACCGCTTTGACCAATGTCTGCTGGGAACATAAGTAATGGTAACTCCACTATCCAAGAGGGAATATTGCTGGTACCAACCGGCTTCTTGAATGGTATGACCATTGGTCCAACCATTAATCAAACTTTCCAGACCCAATCCTGTCAAAATTTTGAGAGAAGGATTGACTTTAGCAATGTATTTTATGGAATTTTCATCACAATGGTCTCGGTGGTTATGGGACAAAAGGATATAATCCAATTTTGGCATTTTTTCTAAAGGAAAAGGAAGGGAACTTTCCCTTTTCAAAAATGTATTGTCAATAAGTAGGGGATCGGTAAGGAATACTTTACCATGGATTCTCATCAGGTATGTGGCATGGCCGAGCCATATAAGGTAATCTTCTTGTCCATCAAAAACTATTGAATCAAAATCTACCGGTAATCTCCTGATTTCTGATTTTTTTTCCTCTTTTTGAGGGTTTTTACTCATCTGCCACTTTAACAAATCTCCAAGATTTGATTCAAATGGATGGTATAAATTGACAAATCTTCCTTTTTCATCCAATGGATTCCCCTTCCAATCCTGATCAGGTTGTATGGTAACTAGTTCAGGATTGGAGGTGAACTTCAACGTTGTTTTGTTTTCATCCCCATTTTTCATCAAAAAGAAAATTACGGGGACCAAGAGGATGTACAGATAAGACTTGTTTTTCATTGGTATGGAATTGCAAAAACGTCGAAAGTTTATGCAGCCAATAGTTCATGAAGCAAATCCGACGGGGTTTCAACACGGGCGATTTTTTCTTCTTCCAGAATTTTGTTGAGCTCAAGTTCAAGTTCGAAAATAAGGCCATCTACAAATACCCTATCCATTCTAAGCTCTTTGTAAAAATTAGCAGATTTATTCTTTCCGGATAGTGGAATACCATAGCTACGGAATATTCCTATGGCTTTTTTCATGTTTGCTATTTTGTTCATGGTAAATAGTGATTTTGAATAATAATTGGTTTAGTTTTCTTTTTATGTTTTGCGAAATTTCCAAAGCCCTGTTCGTTTTGTAAACCTGCATTATTTAACCTGATGAATTAATGCTGTTTTGAAAATGATCACTGATACTAGATTCTTGGAGGAAGTAATTTATATACTACCGGAGTAACAATCCTAGATAGGAGGGTAGAACTGACCAATCCTCCTATAAGTACTATTGCCAAAGGTGAAATCAAGGGGTTTGTTGACCAAGCAATCGGCAATAATCCACCTATAGCAGTCAGCGTGGTCAATACAATTGGTAAAAACCTTATCTCTCCTGCCTCCCTTATGGCTGTATCAAGAGATTTTCCTTCTTCCCTGAGTTGATTGGTGAAATCAACTAATAGGATGGAATTCTTAACTTCTATTCCTGCAAGGGCAATCAAACCGATGATCGCTACGAAGGATAAAGAGTTGCCTGTTAACCATAATGCGATTAAAGCCCCAACCATTCCCAAAGGAATTACGGATAATACGATGATAGTACTCTTAAAGGTTTTGAAGAGTAAAATTAAAACAGCAATAAACATAAACACAGTTACAATGATTACTGTTTGAAAACCGCCAAATGACTCTTCTCTTGTCTCCATTTCTCCCGCCATCCTGAAGGAATATCCTTCAGGCAATTCCAATTGTCCTACTTTTTTGGCAACATCACTGATAACCCTGTCAGTAAGGTATCCTTCCTGTACAAATGCCGTGACGGAAACTGTGCGGTTTTTGTTGTAATGGTTGATAAATAATGGTGAACTTTCGAATTCAAGGTCGGCGATCTGTTCAATGGGAATTGCAGCTCCTTGGTTGTTATTGATAAATAATCTATCAAAACTTGCCAATGATGCTCTTTCTTCTTTCGGGCTCGTAACAATGATTTCTTTTTGCTCCCCCTTGTCATCAGAATAAGAACCTATTTTTAATCCGGCAACTGCCAACCTTACTGTCCTGTCGATTTCCAGAATATTTACCCCCAAAGACCTTGCTTTTTCTTTATGGATGGCGACTTTGATATCGGTTTTGAGGTTTCCAACAGGATTATTGACATAAAGGGTGCCCCGGGTATCCATGATTAATTTTTCTACTCTTGCGGCAATATTACGTAGGCTGTCGAGGTTTTCACCAGTTAGCCTTACTTCCACAGGTGCAGTGACAGGAGGTCCTTGTTCAAAGTTTTTAACCTCGATTTTGGCACCAGTAAAAGATCTAAATCTCGTCCTCAGACTTTCTGTGATTTTGCTTTTCTCACTTGCAGATGCATCAGGATCCAATTGGACAAAGATTTGGGCAAAATCAGTTCTTTCATTTTCAGGAATGACATTGTAATATATCCGAGGATTTCCCTTGCCTACATTGGTAGAAAAAAACTTAATTTCCGAAATTTCTCTTAAAGCTGACTCTACTTTCTTAGTGACGGCATCGGTCTCACCAATTTTGGTTTGGATAGGTGTAATTATATTTATCAGAAACTGGGGTTTTTCTGAGGCAGGGAAAAGGCTAAATCCAATTATGGGAAACAAGGTCAAAGATGCTCCAAAAACAACAAATGAAAGGATCAAAGTTTGAACCGGTTTGTTTAGTGCTTTTTCTAACACTGGGGCATAACTTATAGAAATGGCTTTTTGAAGAGACCTTAAAAACAGATTGCCGTGATTTCCATCGACATGTTCCTTCAATAACCTGCTTGAAAGAAAAGGGATGATGGTCAAAGAAACCAGCATAGAGGCCAAAACACTTGTGATTACCGCTATGGGAAGGCTTCTCACAAAGTCCCCAGAACCTTCAGGAAGAAAAACCAAAGGCATAAAGGCAATGATCAAGGTTATGGTACATCCTATTACCGACAGGCCAATCTGCTTTGTTCCCAGAAGGGTTGCTTCCATTCTTGAATGACCTTCCCTTATCCATCTTTCAATATTCTCTACCACCACGATGCTGTCATCCACCAAAAGTCCCAGTGCAACTACTAAACCTACAATGCTCAATTGGTTGAGGCTAAATCCTAAGGCATCGAGCAATACCAATCCAATGGCCAATGAAAGTGGGATAGAAATCATCACAATAGCTGCTGCTCGGCCCCCCAAAGGCAAAAGTGTGATTGACACCAAAAGGATCGCAATAAGAAAATCAAAGCCCAATCCACCCAATCTTTTGTTTACAAACTCAGCCTGATCAAAAGCTAAAACCAAGTCGATGTTACCGGGAAGGCTGGATTTGAAGGATTCCAATACAGGAAGATATTCCTTTTGGACTTGAGATATATTCCCGCCTTCTTTCAATGCGGCAGTTACAAAAACTGTTCTGTATCCATTTAATCTGGTGATGTGCTTGTTTTCCTTATAATCATAATGAACATAGGCAATATCTTTTAAGGCTATGCTTTTGTTTTGAAATGAATAGACCTGAGTATTCTCTATTTCCTCCAAATCCTTATAATCGCCGGAGGTTTTCACATTGAAAGCTTTTCTTCCGGCCTCAATCGAACCGCCCGGGATGTTGCTGATTTCGCTTTGAATGCTGCCCACTACTGCCTGAACCGGAATATTCATTCGGGCCATTTTTTCAAGGTGGAGATCTACGCGTACGATTTCTTGTGGAAGCCCATAAATCTCCACTTTCTTGAGGGAATTGACTTTTTCCAACTCTTCCTGAAGTCTCTCGGCATACTTTTTCATGTTTTCGCGAGAGCTATTTTCACTGATCAGGCCTATCTGAAGAATGTTTACATCGGAGGGAGTGACTTTGTTGATATCTATGCTGTATATATCCTCAGGAAGTTCTTCTCTCATGCTGTTGATTTCACGGACAAGTTCCTGGTATTTGTTATTGACATCAGATTCATATTTGTATTCCACATTGAGTACAGCAACTCCATCAGAAATTTTTGTTCTGATTCGCTTGATGTCTTCAAGGGCATAAATTCTTTTTTCCAGAGGGTCGACCACGAGCTCTTCCATATCTGCAGGACTCGTGCCCGGATACACGATGATTACCGGAAATTGGGGAGCATTGGTAGCTGGATCCTCACTCCTCGGCATATTTAAAAATGTGGTCAATCCTACCGCTATGGTCATCAGAAATATCACCAGAGTAAACTGGTAGTTTTTCACTGCAAAGTTTGAAATACGCATATCAGTCTTGGATTGAGATGGAAGATTGGTCAGTCAGATAAGCACTTCCTGATATGATCAGCTTTGAAAATCCTTCCAATCCTCCCGTCACCTGTACTTTATCGGAGTATATTTTCCCGATTTGGATACCGATTCTCTGGGCGGTAGTATCGTCTTCTGTTATAAAGACAAAACCATTTCCTGCATTTGCGTCCAAAATGGCCTCATATGGCACAAACCAGGTAGTTTGCAATGTTGCGACTGATAGTTTGGCATATCCAAACATCCCTGAAGCAAGGTATTCGGGCGCTTTTTCAGTAAATTCTATTTCCACTTGGTAGGTACCTGTCATGGGATCAGCCACTTTTGCTTTTCTTTTTATTTTGCCTTGAAAATACTTTTCAGAGTCCACTGCGGTAGATATCCTGACCTCATCGTCTTCTCTCACCGTTACCCACTCTTTATCAGATAAGGAAGCTTTTAATTTCCAGCTTCCCTGTCCTGATCCGTTTGTCTGGAATACAGGAGAACCCGGAGCAATCTGTTGGCCGGCATTAATGAATTTTTTTAACACATATCCGTCCCTTGTAGCCCTGATTTGTGAATAATCTTTGTTGAAATTGGCTGCTTCCAGACTTTGTGCTGCAATATCAAGTGCAGTTTTACTGTTTTGGGCCTGTTCTAAGGTCGCTACTGAGTCAAGTAAGAGTCTCTGGATTCTTTCATAATCCCTTTGCGATTTTTCAAAACCCAATTTTGCTTGAGTTACCGAAGTATTGATTTCGGTAAGGTCCAATGATGCAAGAAGTTGGCCTTTACGGATAAAATCCCCTTCTGCTACCAATACCTGTGCGATGATACCACCTGTCTTAAATGAAAGGAAGGTTTCATCATCAGTGGTAAATTGGCCTGTCGCTTCTATCTCAAGTTTTTCTTCAGATGGAATAATTTCCTGGATTTTTACCGGAATCTTTCCTGCGGGAATATCTGTATTCAAAGAATTTTCTGCTTTGCCGCAGCTTTGCAGTATAATCAGTCCTAGGACCGTTGCAATCAGAGTAGTTTTAGGAAATTTCATAATGGTATTAATTCAATGATTGAAGTTCTCTTTCTAAATCCGCGACAGCAGCCAAAAGGCCATAGTTAGCGATGGTCAATTTTAATTCGGACAAGGTGTATTGGTTCCTTGCATCAATAAATTCTATAAGTGAATTGGTTCCTTCCTTGTATCCTCGGTCAATCAGTCTCAGGTAAGCAGATGCAGACCGTAGGTTTTGTTCGGCGGAGTATTTGGCAGCCTGTGCTGCTTGGATATTGTTTTTTGAAGCTCTGATAGCCATTTCAATCGAATCGTCCAATAGATCGGCCTGATTGGAAATCGATTTCAGTTCATTTTGGGTACGGGTGATCTGGTTTTTGTTTCTACCTCCCTGAAATACCGGAACTGCCATATTGATTCCAAACAGGATGTAGCGGCTTTGTCCTGTAAAGTCAAAGTCAAATCCCTGCATTCCAAGGTCAGCAAAAGTGTTTAGTCTTGGGATGGCAAATTTTTGGTTCATCTTCAATACAGTTTCCTGAATCGTTACGGCTGTTTTTATTTTCTGCACTTCTGCCCGATCAGTAAAATTCTCATCCTCCATCAATCCCTTAATTTCACTTTCTGAGATGGCTTGAGTTTCAAAAACCACTTCACTTTCTATCGGTCTGTTGATCAAAAAATTAACGTAGTAGGCTGCATTTTTTCTCCTGTTTTCAGCTTCAATGAGTTGGGAATTGATGTTTTCTACCTCACTTTCTGCCCTTAATACCTGCGCATGCAAGCCTTTACCATTGGCAAAAAGTGATTTGTTGTCCTTTAGATTCTGCTCTACCAAGATCTTTGATTCTATCAATATCTGCTTTGCAGTATAGGCAAGGCAATACTTATAATATGCCTGTTTGATGTTTCGGGCAAGCTCTGCTTTGTAAATTTCTATTTCGTATTCCTCTATTTTGACACCCTGTTCGCGAATCTGTCTGTTGTATCGAAGATCCGGGTTGATGATAGGATAGGAGACCCTAAGGCGGGCGTCGTAAAAATTATTGGGTAAAAATTGTTCCTCTATATTTTCAAGTTGTGGGAAGGTCTGACGATTCTGTAGTGTATTTAAGGAGGAATAGACACCGTTCAGCAAATCTCCAAGAGGCAAAATAATGGCTCGTCCACCATTGGCAAGGGTGTAGTTGGCGGCAAAATCAACAGAGGGAAGAAAGAGGCTTTTGGCATCCTTCAATGCCAAAAGGCTTTGATCCAGGGATATGCTCTTGTCTTTCAGTACAAGATTGTTTTGCATCCCTTCCTCTAGGTAACCTGCTAGAACAGATTGTCCCGGAGATTTTTCTAATATTCCAAAGAATACCAGGGACAGTATCAAAATTTTTTTGTGGAAATTTTCCATTTTTATTTTAATGTTAATTTAATGAACACTGTTTAATATAAGATTAAAAAAATATCAGCAATTGTCTAGAATCAACAAAAACGAATGATAACTGTTTTCTACGATTTGATCGATCTCGGCAGCATTAAGAACAATCACCCTTTTTCTGATTTTCAGAGACACCATACCATGGACTGTTGACCAAATCATAAATGAGAGTGCCTCTAATTTATGTCCTTTAAAATGGCCCTTTTGCATACATTGATGTACAGTCGATCTCAATTGATTAAATGTAGAGTCCCCTTCAATCCAACATTGGTCATCCCTTTTTTCTACAAAGTCTATCGGTGCTTCAATGATGAACATCAGGTCATACATATCGCTATTTTCTAAGGCAAATTGTATGTATATTTTACCCATTGCCTTTAATCGACTCATGGGGTCATCTACAGCACCAAGAATTTCCATTCTTTTTCTCAATTCCTGAAACCCTTCCTGATGCAAGGCATGAAAGATTTCATTTTTGTCCTGAAAATAATGGTAGATAATTCCCGGACTGTATTCAATCTCATCGGCTATGTTTCGGATAGAAGTTTTTTCGAAACCTCTTTCTATAAAAAGCCTTTTTGCAGCTTTTAGGATTTGATCCTTCAGTTCTTCTTTTTCACGTATTTTTCTCTCAGCTACACCCATGATAAATTTTTACACATACAAATATAATTGAACAGTGTTTAATGACAAATAACTTATTTTATTTTTTTTCAAATTTCAATGAGGACAATGGTAAGGTCATAAGGTATCAGTTTTCTTAGTTTTGGTAATAGAATATTTGCCTATATATGATCTATTTAGTCTATTCCATTTAATACACCTTCCAATTTTCAATTTACTTTTTTTTACTTTAAATTGAAATGGGTTGCGAAAGTTCTTTATGCAAAATTCATTAAAGTCTTTTAGGTCCCAAATCCAATTTTATCCATCAAAAAACTCACAATCCAAAACCTTAGATAACCATGAAATCAAGAAGAGACTTTTTACAAAAACTGACTGTCGGCGCTGGGATGTTGCCTCTCGCTTTTGGTTTTACACCCAAACTAGAAACTCAGTACTTCTTTGACGAAGTGCAAGAGGGTCTTGTGCTCAAAGTGGCAATCATGGGGCTTGGTAGCTATGGCAACCGTGTGGCAGAAGCTATGAAAGACTGCAAGCGAGCCAAAATCACCGGAGTAATAAGTGGAACGCCATCTAAGGTTAAAGACTGGCAATCCAGGTACAACATTCCTGACAAGAACTGTTACAATTATGAAAACTTCGATGCTATCAAGAATAACCCGGACATAGATGCGGTCTATATCATTACTCCCAATGCGCTACATCATGGGCAATGTCTCCGCGTAGCGGCAGCGGGCAAGCACGTCATCTGTGAAAAACCCATGGCCATCAATGCCAAAGAAGGTCAGGAAATGGTTGATGCATGCAAGAAAGCCGGAGTAAAACTTTTGATCGGTTACAGGATGCATTTTGAAGCCAACACGCTTGAAGTTGTCAAGTTGCGAAGGGAAGGGGAGTTTGGAACCATCAAATTCTTCCAAGGTCTCAGTGGTTTCAAGATAGGAGATCCTACCCAATGGAGGTTAAATAAAGCTTTGGCAGGAGGCGGCGCAATGATGGATATCGGAATTTATGCCATCAATGGCTCAAGGTATATGATAGGGGAAGAACCTGTCTGGGTCACTGCGCAGGAAGAGAAAACAGATCCTGTAAAATTTAAGGAAGGGGTAGATGAGACCATTACTTTTCAAATGGGTTTCCCAAGCGGAGCAATGGCCTCCTGCCTGTCCACTTATGCAGTAAGCTATCTGGATAAATTTTTCTTAGTGGGAGAAAAAGGATTTGCCGAAATGCAGCCTTCCACTGGATATGGCCCCATCAAAAGCTGGACTAACAAGGGTCGCCTTGATCTGCCCCATGTCACCCATCAGACCACACAAATGGACCAAATGGCGATGATAATCTTCGATGGTAAAGCACCGATTATACCTGTGGATGGTGAGGAAGGAGTCAAGGATATGAAGATCATTGACGCTATTTTTGAGGCGGCAAAAAGTGGAGCAAGGGTTCCTTTAAAACTGTAATTGGCCCTTAAAAATCATTTGCCTGTGAAATTCCGTGCTTGAAATCATGGAGTTTCACAGGCTTTTTTGATCAAATACTTTCTCAATTTTTTAGGCTTTAAATAACCTTTAAAGATCAGTTAAAATTAATTTTCAGAAAGAATTAAAATTTCAAACTTTTTCCATTGAAAAATTAAATCGACATCATTTTGAAAATGAATTACAATTTTATTTTCAAAATAATTAAAAAATTGACAATCAATTAAATACATTAATTTTCCAACTTTATAAAAACAATTATTTCCTACTCATATTAGGCTTTTGGAACATGAAATTCCAAAAGGATTTTTTCTTAGAAAAATGGTAAATTATTAATCAGAAACACCGTTTTTTTTCAGATTACTTCTATTTAAGTTTGATTCAAATTTATAATGTTATAAGAAGATTATTTATTGTTTATCCGTTGTGTTATCTGCAGTTCGGTTTCAAATAAATGCCCAAAATGAAACAGCTACTGTTTATTTGCTAAGACCACTTTTGTGTGGAATTAAATGAGACTAGCGGGAAAAAAAAACTTGGCTTATTTGGAGAAAATAAAGAATGCCTTTGAGGCAATTTCCACCCATTCAAAATCGCTCAATCCAACATCTTTCTTTGCTTTGATCTAGTGGGCAATAGATCCACATTTCATTTCAAAGGTATATTTAGCAATAATTTTTGTCCTGACAATCAACTCTCAAAACCAAATTTAAATTAAACTCAATTATTCAAAAACAACAGTAATTTATGAAAAGAACAATTTTAGTTTTATTCTTATTGACGGGCGGTTCATACAATTATGTTGCTGCCCAAAATACCAAGCTTTTAAGATTTTTAATTGAAGGAGGATTGGCCTTAGGAGGCGATGATGTCGCTACTGTAAATTTTACCAACGGGCAATCTCAGAGGGTAAATGCAGGTCAGGGAATCTCCTTGGGGGTTGGGGCTGAATATGCCATTCCAAGTCTTGAGAGTATCAGACTGAGATCTTCTGTGGGGATCAAATATGTGACCACAGCAGCAGATAATGCCCATATCAGACTGACCAGAATTCCAATTAATGTGAGTGGAAATTATGTTTTCAATGATACTTGGAGACTGGGATTGGGAATGTCCTTTCATACCAATGTAAAATTCAATGCGGGTGGTATCGGTGATAATTTCACTCTTGGAAATGCTTCAGGCCCTTTTATAGAATTTGCCTACAAATGGGTAGGTCTTACTTACACCACAATGAACTATGAAGGTATGCTTGGAGAAACTTATAATGCCAATTCAATCGGTATCACATTCTCAGGAGTTTTACCTAAGAGAAATTGATAGAATTCATCACTTGACCTTCACAGATTGTTGATTTGTTCTTTTAAATTAGTAACCCACCAAGTATTAAAAAACCTGTGATTTCGCAGGTTTTTTTGTTTTATGCCGGAATCTGCTTAATCCTATTCAAGAATCAAATCTTTTGCAGGTACAGGAATACCTGCAACCTCTTCTAAAAATTTTTTTGTTTCCCTCAGGACACCTTCCCAATCTTTGGAGGTGATGCTTGAGGCAATGACATGGTCCCCGGATTCAGGAAAAGCTACTTTCACCTTTTTATCTTCAGACGTCTGAATCTGATCGTACATTTCAAGCATTTTTGGAACAGAAACTACTTTGTCCTGTTCCTCTTCGTTTTTATAGTAATATCCCAAGAACAAAGGCTGATGGATTTCTTTAAACGTCTCAGCATTCATTTTGCTTCTGATCAATATGCCAAGGCTACGGTAACTGTTTAAATGGTATTCTCTAGACCAATATTTTGCTTTTTCACCCTCTCTGTTGTTGATGATCGTTCCGTTTTCATATTGGAATTTCTCTGCCAGAAAAGACCACCATGGTTTGAAGAAGATTTCCAAGGAATCACCATATTCTTTCACACAAGGGGAATAGAGAACCAAAGCCTTCATATCAGGTCTTTCGGAAGCAAGAACCAATGACAATGCCCCACCCATGGATGTCCCCACGATGATGACGGAATCTCCAAGACTCTTACCGACCATATAAGCCTCCCTTACCTCATCAACCAACTTCTGGGCAGTCAGATGTCTGAATCCGTCTGGCCGGCTGATTCCATGTTCGGGAAGTCTTACTAAATACAAATTGGCACCAAAATAATCCGCAAGTTCACGGTGGACCGGATCTCCTTCCATATTACTAGCGCCAAATCCATGGATGTATATAATAGAATAAGGGGTTTTGCTCTTGTTTACACTATCGGCCCAGACTATTTTTGCTTCATTTCCAGTTTTCAGCCCAAGTACTGTATCACTTTTGGCTTGGATAAATGCCTGAAGTTCGCCCATTCGTGTTGGTACACTTGGGTATTCACCTGACAAGTTCTCCACTTTGGATTTTGGTCCCAAGATGTAAATGATGGCGAGGAGTATCGCAAATCCGAGGAAAAACTGTAACGTTTTTTTCATGGGTCGAAGTAATTGAAGTGACCATAAAGCTATAACCTTGCTTTCATTTAATCAATTTCTTCTTAGGAATTGAAAGACAATGTGTATTGAATTTTTTGACATATGATAGATTGGGGTATTTTTGTTAATTTTGGCTAAGACCATTTTAAAATGAAAAATCCTTACTTATTGATCATTTCCTTATTGATTGTTTTTCTTTGGAGTTCTTGCCAAAGCCCAGATGAAGGATCTTATTTGATTCCCAAAGAAGATGTCGAGCCCCATATCATACAGTTGGCCTCAGATGATTTTATGGGTCGAAAACCATTTACAGAGGGTGAAATAAAGACTGTTCAATACCTAGAGCAGGCCTATAAAGCCCTTGGAGTAGAGCCGGGCAACGGAGAAAGTTACTTTCAGGAAGTTCCGATGGTTTCGATTTTTTCTCAACCATCCCCCACCATGGGTATCAAATCCAAAGACAGTTCCTTAGAATTGAAAGGTTTGGAGGACTATGTCATTTGGACACAGCGTACAGATTCTTTGTTGACGATTGATGATGCCGAAATTGTTTTTGCCGGTTATGGAATTGTCGCCCCCGAGTATGGCTGGAATGATTACAAAAACATTGACGTAAAAGGAAAAATCGTAGTCCTCTTGGTCAATGATCCGGGTTATGGGACTGAGGATGCATCATTATTCAAAGGAAATACCATGACCTATTATGGAAGGTGGACCTACAAAATGGAGGAGGCAGCAAAGCATGGGGCTCTAGGGACACTTGTCATCCACGAGACCGGACCGGCAGGATACGGCTTTAATGTCATACAAAATAACTGGAATACTTCAAGACTTTCTTTGGATCTCCGAAATAACCCTACCTATCAGTCTATGTTTGAAGGTTGGATCACCTTGCCAGTGGCAGGTCAATTGTTTGCTTTGGCAGGATTGAATCAGACTGATCTTTTTGAAAAAGCCAAAAAATCTGATTTTCAAGCAGTCCCACTAAACTTGAAAGCGAGTACTTCCATGAATGTCTCGGCAAAATTTGATGTTTCCAAAAATGTAATTGCCAAAATCACAGGAAGTAAATATCCTGATGAATATATCATTTATACTGCCCATTGGGACCATTTGGGTATTGGAACTCCTGATGCTGAAGGTGACAGTATCTACAATGGGGCTTGGGATAATGCAAGTGGTACAGCTTCACTTCTGGCCATGGCAAAAGCATTTAAAGAAGATGCCAAACCTGAAAGATCTGTGGTATTTTTGACAGTGACGGCAGAGGAACAGGGATTGTTGGGATCTGCTTATTATTCCCAAAACCCTATTTATCCTAAAGAAAAAACTGTTGCTAATATCAACCTTGATGGCATGAATCCTTATGGGAAAATGAAAGATGTTGCCTTGATAGGAATGGGGCAATCTGAATTAGAAGATATCCTCAACGTGGAATTAGAGAAAGTCGGAAGGTACTCTACAGCAGAGTCCATACCTTCTGCAGGTTGGTATTATAGGTCTGACCATTTCAATTTTGCAAAAATCGGTATTCCTGCATTATATATTGGTATAGGGGTGGATCATGTAGAAAAAGGCATACCCTACGGTAAAGAGCTTGAGATGAAGTACAATTCGGAAGTTTACCACAAGCCGGGAGACAATTATGACCCGACAAAATGGGACTATGAAGCCATGTTGGGTGATGTTCAGTTGCTTTATGAAGTAGGTAAAAAGTTGTCCAACAGTACAGCCTGGCCAGGATGGAAAGAGGGTTCTGAATTCAAAGCATTGAGGGAATCCTATATGAAAAGATAAGAAAAACGGTTTGAATTTATACAATAGGCCTTCCTTTTGTTAGTAATACAAACTTTTATTTAGTATTTTAAACCATTTGTGAGAATTACACGTTTCCTGATTGTTGAGCAAAAAATATGGAAAATATTCTCAAAAAAATCCGAGTTGAAATCAATCCTGATATCTTTTTGAAGGATCCATTCAGTTCAGATCTAGGAAAGGACATCATATTAAAAAGTGTTTCTATGATGCACGAATTGGGATTTGAACAATTCACCTTTAAGAAGCTTTCTTCCAAAATTGACTGTACTGAATCGGCGATATACCGGTATTTTGAAAACAAGCATAAATTGCTTTTGTTCTTAAATTCTTGGTATTGGGGCTATCTTGAGCAGAACTTTGTCTTTGGTACAGCAAATCTTAATGATCCTTATCAGAAACTTGAAATTGCGATTAAGATATTAGTAAATGGGCCTATTTTTACCCAAAATGATTTTATTGATCCTGTTTCATTGAGAAATTTGCTTACAGATGAGGCAAATAAGGCTTTTATGACAAAAGAGGTAGATGAAGAATATCAAAAAGGATTTTTCAATCATTTCAATAAATTAAGTGAAAGAATTGCCAACATAATTTTGGAAATTAACCCTGACTTTGAATTTCCAAAAACTTTAGTTTCCACAGTAATGGAATCAAGCCTTATTCAATCATATTATGCCAAACACTTGCCGGGATTGACCGAGCAGGTTCCGGGAGATGAAAGGAGGATTGATTTTTTCAATAACTTAGTTTTCAAAACCATTCAAAATGAAAATTGATTACGCAATAACTCCATTAAAGAGGTTCTTCAAACTTCTCAACGAAGAAAAGAAAGAGGTATACTCTATCTATTTCTATTCGGTTTTGAATGGTGCTGTTTCTCTGATATATCCATTGGGAATCCAGGCCATTGTAAATTTTGTATTAGGAGGAAGAGTCAGTACTGCTTGGCTGATCATGGTTCTGGTGGTTGCTCTTGGCATTACCTTTGGGGGATTTCTCCAGATCTCCCAATTATACCTTACTGAGAAATTAGAACAGCGAATTTTTACCAAAACAGGATTTGGATTTGCCTACAGACTACCTAGACTTAAAATGGATGAGCTACATGGACAATATCCACCTGAGCTTGTCAATAGGTTTTTTGATGCAGTCAACCTTCAAAAGGGAATGTCAAAAATCCTGATAGATTTTTCATTTTCAATGGTTCAGATTTTCTTTGGCATGATTCTTCTGGCACTTTATAATGTGTTTTTTCTGATTTTCAGTTTGATTTTGATTGGACTAGTAGTTTTGATTTTCTATTTCACAAGTCCCAAAGGGATGGAGACCAACCTGAAAGTTTCGACACTTAAGTACAAAACAGCCTATTGGTTGGAAGAAATTGGAAGGACCATGGGGACATTCAAATTGGCAGGAAATTCTAACCTGCCATTTTATACGGTTGATAAATTACTTACAACTTATGTTGAATTTAGAAACAAACATTTTTCGGTGTTGGTGTTCCAATATAAGGTGATGATTGCCTTTAAGGCGTTGATTGTGACTACTTTGCTTATTGTAGGTAGTTTGTTGTTGATTGACAATCAAATCAGTATAGGTCAGTTTGTTGCCGCAGAGGTTATTATTATTTTGATCGTAAGCTCAGTTGAAAAGCTGATACTCTCCTTGGATGTAGTGTATGATACCTTAACTGCCACAGAAAAAATTGGTCAGATTATGGATATGCCTATAGAAAGGCAAGAAGGGTCCGAGAAGTCCCTTACTACAAACAATGAAAGTCTTCAGTTTCAAGTCAGAAACCTGAGTTATAAATCAAAGGATTCTTCTTTCGAAATAATCGATGACTTGACCTTTGACCTGAATGCCGGAGAAAAAGTAATTCTAACCGGCAAAAGCGGAAGTGGAAAAAGCACCCTCATGTATCTTATTTCCGGATTATTTACCGACTATAGAGGTAGGATAATCATCAATGGATTGCCGATCGATACCATGAATCTTGATAGGCTAAGAAGCTATATTGGCGATAGTTTATCTCATCAGTCGATTTTTCACGGAACCATCTATGAAAATATTACCCTAAAAAAGGATGTTGCAGAAAGTCATGTCAGGGAAATTATGGAGATGGTGGGTTTAAAAGAATACATTTACAAACTCCCCAATGATTGGGATTCCTTGTTGATGCCCGAAGGTCAGGGTCTGAGCAAATCAATAATCAGTAGGATTGTTTTGGCAAGATGCCTTGTCAGCAATCCAAAAGCATTGCTCCTTGAGGATATGATTTCCTATTTTGAGCCTTTGGAAAAGGCCAGGATTGTCGATTACATTTTGAAAGGACCATGGACAGTGATGATGATTTCAGAAAATGCCGATACCATCAGAAAGTTTCCAAGAGTAATTCAAATGGATAATGGCAAGCTTGTATTTGATGGAAGCAGTGAAGTATTTGCAAAAGCCAATGGAATTTAATTAAAAGAGCGATGTTAGGAATTTCTAAAAATAAAATTTCAGAAAATGTGTCTTTTGATAATTTCAAAAGCATGTCGATGACCATACCCAAAGACGAAAGCAAGAAAAGAATTCAGATTTTGCTTTGGACTTTGATAGGAATGTTTCTGTTTCTCTTTTTGCCTTGGACCCAGAATATTAGATCAAAAGGATTTGTGACTGCACTCCGGCCTGACCAAAGACCTCAAACAGTACATTCCATCATTGCGGGCAGAATAGAGAAATGGTACGTGGCTGAAGGGGATTATGTCCAAAAGGGAGATACCATTCTTTGGATATCTGAGATCAAAGATGATTATTTTGATCCTATGCTTCTGGAGAGAACACAAATGCAGGTGGATGCCAAGACACTTTCTGCAAAATCTTATTCCGAGAAAGTAAAGTCTTTGGAAATCCAGATTCAGGCATTGAAGGAAAACAACGTGCTGAGGAAAGAGCAGGCCGAAAACAGGCTTAGAATGGCGGAACTGAATGTCATTTCCGATAGTATTCGATTTGAGCAGTCTAAGGTTAATTTTAAAGTAGGTACCGAACAACTCAAGCGAACGGATAAACTCTATCAGGAAGGACTTAGATCTTTGACAGATTTTGAACAAAGAGAACTCCGGTTTCAGGAAGTTCAGGCAGGATTGGTAGCTGCCGAGAACAACCTTCTCAAGAGTAAAAATGCTTTGATTGCTGCTCAAATAGAACTGAATGCCATAGACAATGATTTCAGGGATAAGATGGCAAAAGCATCTGCCGATATGTATGAGGCTATGTCCTCCCAATTTGATGCTGAGGGTACAGCGACCAAACTTGAAAACCAATACTCAAATTATGAAGTGCGAACCGGTTACCGGCATGTATTGGCGCCACAGGATGGTTATATCACTGAAGCCATCCAGGTAGGTATTGGAGAGACAATCAAAGAAGGAGCCGAAATCATCAGTATTCTTCCCGGAAATGCACAGCTTGCAGTAGAGATGTTTGTTGAACCGGTGGACTTTCCATTGATCAGGCTAGGTAATAAGGTGAGGTTTATTTTTGATGGATGGCCGGCTATTGTATTTTCGGGATGGCCTCAAATCACCAATGGTACTTTTGGGGGAGTAGTCCAAGCCATCGATAATTTTGCCGGTCCTGATGGAAAATATAGGGTTTTGGTGGTGGAGGATTTGGATGAAAAGCCTTGGCCAACCCAATTGAGGATTGGTTCAGGTGCGGATGGTATTGCCCTACTCAATGATGTGCCACTTTGGTATGAAATATGGCGTCAGCTTAATGGCTTCCCTGCGGATTATTATACTGCAAGGGAAAAGGCTGAAAACAGAAAAAGTAAATAACCATGCGGAGGATTTTTCTACTATTGACATTTGGATTTACAAGTCTTGCCTCAGGGCAGGAAATGCTTTCCTATGACAATTACATGACTTGGGTCAGGGGATTTCATCCTGTTGCCAAACAGGCCGATATCACGGTTGAATTCGGAGAAATGGAACTCCGTGCTTCTCGGGGAGGATTTGACCCAAGGCTATATGGAGACTATGAAGCAAAAAGATTTAAAAACACCAATTATTTTGACAAAAGGGAGGCAGGTCTTGTAATCCCAACAATGGCGGGTGTAGAATTGAAGGGTTTGGTCGAATATAATACAGGAACATTGCTTAACCCTGAATTGGAAGTTCCTGAAGACGGATTGGCCGCTTTAGGAGCTTCGGTCAATTTGGCCCAAGGATTATTGATTGACAAAAGAAGAGCCACTCTGAGACAGGCACAGGTATATGTAGAATCGACCAAAGCGGAAAGGATGCAGATTCTTAATGACCTCTTTATGGAATCCACTGAGGCCTATTGGTCTTGGGCAGCAGATTACCAAAATGTAAAGGTTTTGGAAGGAGGAGTAAAACTCGCTGAGGAGCGGTTTGAAATGGTAAAGGAAAGTTATATTCAGGGAGATTTTCCTGCTATTGACACTGTGGAAGCCTATACTCAGGTGATGGACAGGATATACAGACTTCAGACTGCACAAATCAAATATTTCAAAGCTACCCAGTTTCTGAACACCTTTCTATGGGATGAAAACAATCAACCGGTGGAACTTTTGGAATCAGTTTTTCCTGAGAATATCCTCGATACAACTTTGTTTGATTATGACAAGGAATCAATGCGTGAATATATATTTAGGCATCCTCAATTGCTATTGACTGATTATAACATTGAATCTCTTCAGATCGATAGAAGGTACAAGGCCAATATGTTGCTTCCGATATTGAAGGTTAATTATAATTTCTTGGTAGAAAACATCAATGAATTCCAATTATCACCTTTCTTGGAAAATAATTATAAACTGGGAATGACATTTTCTATGCCCCTGTTTTTGAGAGGGGAAAGGGGAGACCTCGGTCTGGCAAAAGCCAAGATCAATTTCAAAACCTATGAAAGGGATCTGAAACTGCTGAAGTTAACCACCAAGCTGGAAAGCGAAATTTATAATTTTGAGACAGTAGAACAACAGCTCGGAATTTACACCAACAATGTCAATGGGCTTCAAAAATTATTGAGAGGGGAAATGATGAGGTTTGAAGTCGGAGAAAGTTCTTTATTCCTAATCAACGCACGTGAGGTCAGCCTTATCAGCGCTCAGACCACACTCAATGACCTTGCTGCCAAAAGAAAATCTGCCTATGCCAAAATGTTGAATGCAGCGGGTTTGGGATTTGATGATTGAGGTTAAAGGTCATACAGTCCATAGATCACAGACCACGGTTGCATACATTGAATTTCAACCCATTTTATGGATAGGAAATGTAAACCATAGATCAGTAAAAAATCAAATCCCGCAAATCTGTAGACTTGCGGGATTTGATTTTGTGAGGGTTGGATACTGAGACTGAAAACTGCCAACTGCGACTGTTTACTGCCTACTGCACCTGTTTACTGTTTTCATACCAGCTTCCAGCCTTCCCTGTATTCTCTTTTTACAAATTGATTGGCAGGTTCAAAGTTGGTGACTTTCATATTGGGTCCGTCCCAGACAAGCTTGATACCCCTACCAGGATAATTGAATCCTGTCCCGGATTCTTTCGGTACCCTGTAGTCATAGCTTCTGATTGCTAGATTTCCCATCAAGACTGATTCAGTCAATGGCCCGGCTACTGAGAAAGGAGAACTCAACTGCTTGTATTCCTGACTTCCAAATCCACCTATACAAGCTTCTACCCAGTTGTTGTAATGGCCTCTATCACCAAGAGGAACCCGGTATTCTGATTGGGGGACATTGATTTCAGCTGTTTTTGAGGTAGGCAGCAATTGGGGATTTACACCATAGGTGCCGCACATCATCTTGCCTTTGGTTCCTTCGATGATGACACCGTTTCCTCCGTCCCCCATGACTTCATTGGGGCCGAGTTCTTCAGGACGGGCAGGTTGAATCCCACCATCCATCCAATGGAACTGAAGGTCACTTTTCCCTTCTCTTTTGAAACGGAGTGTGATATGGGAGGAAGGAGGGCAACTTTCGGGGAAATATCCTCGGCTGAATTCTCCGACATACACTGACCCCACGCTGCATTCGGCGGACTCAGGATATCCCAATCCCAATACCCGGAACGGTGGCTCCATGATATGGCAGGCCATGTCTCCCAAGGCGCCGGTTCCATAATCCCACCATCCTCTCCAATTGAACGGGATAAGGTTGCCTACATAATCTTTGTAGGGAGCTGTCCCCAACCACAAATCCCAATCCAAGTCAGCCGGCGGCGTGGCTGCGGCAGTAGGCCAGGGAATTCCTTGTGGCCACACAGGCCTGTCTGTCCAGCAATAGACCCTTGTGGCTTCACCTATTAGTCCGGCATTGTACCATTCTACCATTTTTCTTACTCCTTCACCTGAGGAGCCTTGATTGCCCATTTGGGTTACTACTTTGTATTTTTCTGCTGCTTCAGTCAGCATCCTCGCTTCATAGATATCATGGGATAGTGGCTTCTGTACATAGACATGTTTCCCCAATTGCATCGCAGCCATGGCCTGAACAGCATGCATGTGGTCAGGCGTAGATACAGTAATCGCATCAATGTTCTTGTGTTCTTTGTCTAGCAGCACCCTATAATCCCTGTAGTAATTGGCCTTTGGATGGGCTTGCACACTTCCTTTAGCTCTTGTATCATCGACATCGCACAAAGCAATAAAATCAGCTTTGCCGCTGTTGAAAACTCCCCTTACATCTCCACTGCCCATTCCGCCTACACCGATACCTGCCACCCTCAACCTGTCCGAAGGAGCCACAAAGCCTGGTCCGCCTAGCACATGTCTCGGTACAAAATAAAAACCTGCCAGAGCTGTGGCCGAGGCTTTTACAAAATTTCTTCTTGAGTTATTCTCCTTTGGTAATTCTTCCTTTTTCATTCGGTTTATGGTTTAATTGGTCAGATACCGTTTTTTTCTTCAATTTATTAAAAATGAGATTTGCAATGGGAATATTTTTTTGATTTTGGAAAAAAGGATAAATGAGTTGATAAATGGAGAAACGAAAGAATTTGCTAAATGGTAAAATCTTAAATAAAAAATTTAATTAAGTTTGCTTGGTTGAAAACCCAAAAAGCTACCTTATTCTATGAAAATCACTAAAATCATCTCCAACCTGATCCTCCTCACCATTTTTGGATTGGGAATCATCTCTTGTGCAGACAAAGTCACTCCGCTGAGTGAAAACAATATTATCCCAAAACCCCTTTCAGTAACTGAAGCAGGAGGTTCATTTACATTGACAAATGAAACCAAATTGGTTGCCTTAGGAAATGCTTCAGAAATCAATCCTGTCATTGAAATATTCCAAAGTCTGATCAAGCCTTCTACAGGATTTGATTTACAAAAAGCCGAATCAGGAGAGTCTAACGTGATTGTTTTTGAAATTGAATCAGCTTCCCAAAAATCACCCGGAGAATATGCCATCTCTATCGATCAAAATAGTATCAAAATCGCTGCTTCAAATGGAGAAGGGCTTTTCAACGGCCTTCAGACCCTGAGACAGCTCATGCCTGCATCTTTGGAGGGAAAAGATTTGACTACAGAAAAAATCAAAATCGGAGCCGGACAAATCCAGGATAAACCCGAATATGCCTACAGAGGATTTATGCTTGATGTGGCAAGACATTTCTTTTCTGTGGAAGATGTCAAGCATGTGATTGACCTGGTTTCCAAATACAAAATCAATTTTCTCCATTTGCACCTTTCGGACGATCAAGGTTGGAGAATCGAAATCAAATCCTGGCCATTGCTGACCGAGATCGGCGGCAAAACCGAAGTAGGCGGGGGAGAAGGAGGTTTTTACACTCAGGAGCAATACAAAGACATCGTCGCTTATGCCCAATCAAAATTCATTACCATAGTGCCTGAAATAGACATGCCAGGCCATACCAATTCAGCTTTGGCTGCTTATGGACAATTGAACCCGGGAATTACAGTACCTGAAAAAGGAGCGGTTCCTTTTGACCGTACAGCCTTGGGAGTGGATGGAATGGCTACACCGCTTTATACCGGAATTGAAGTTGGCTTCAGTACTTTGGACACAGACAAAGAGATCACATATCAATTTGTGGACGATGTCATCCGTGAATTGGTTGAAATGACGCCGGGCCCATATATTCATATCGGCGGAGATGAATCCCTCGTAACTGAACTGGAGGATTATATTCCTTTTATGGAAAAAGCCCAGGCCATCGTAACCAAATACGGCAAAAAATCTATAGGATGGGATGAAATAGCACATGCGAAACTTGAACCCGGAGCTGTGGCACAATATTGGGCAAAAGCTGAAAATGCTGTTTTGGCCATCAACCAAGGAAATCAGGTCTTGATTTCTCCTGCCACCAAGACTTACCTCGACATGCAGTATGATTCCACAACTCAGCTTGGATTGCATTGGGCTGCATATATCGAATTGGACGATGCCTACAATTGGGATCCGACAGAATTGGATGAAGCTATAAAAAGAGAAAACATTCTCGGAGTGGAATCTCCACTTTGGTCAGAAACCATTACTAATAGGGAAGAGATTGAATTTATGATGTTTCCGAGATTGGCCGCAATCGCTGAAGTGGCTTGGACCAAAAAAGACTTGAGAAATTGGGACTCATTTTCGGAAAGATTGAAAAAACATACAGCCCGTTGGGATGCGATGGGATTGAATTATTACAAATCCCCCAAGTTGGTTTGGGAGGAGAAAAAGTGATCGGTCCACAGACCACAGTCCATACCTGTCCGCCGTGGCGGAGTTGCGGCTATTGAACCTCACTCCGAGTTATATTTGGTTAGCAGCAAGAAAGCTTACATATCCAAAAAGTAAAATATTGAAATCATAAAATCCGGGAATCATTCAATGGTTTCCGGATTTTTTTTGCCTTTTACTGATCCTGCCTCAAGCTATCCAAATTTCCTTCCCATTTCAATTTGCCTTTGAGCATCTTGATTTTTTCTTGCTTTTTAAGGGATATCATGAGTTTCAACTCAGCTTCGACTGTTGCTTTTTTGGTTTTTTGGTCTCTTGCTTTCATCTTCTTTTTAATCCGATATTGTAAACATTATCTATTTATGTTCATTTTTTTATTCTTCACTTCAAACAGACTTTCAATCCTTCCTCAAAATCTATCGCCTTCAACCCATAAGCCTTTTCAATTTTGGAAGAATCGAAGCAATAATCCTGATCCAATTGATACCTCAGCTCCTTGACTTCTTTCAAAACCGGGATGAAAAGAGATACCAGATTGAGCATAAAGGGACCAAGAATCTGAAGTTTGGGTTGTATACCCAGATGCTTGGCTAGGATGTCAACCGTTTCTTGTCCGGTAGGATAAACTTTTGAAGTCGGTAAATGCCAGACCTGATTCCATGCATTTTCCTGTTGGGCTAAAAATGCTGTTGCATAAGCCGCATCAGGGATATAGGTAAATGAATGTTTCTTGTCGCCTGCATAAAGCCACTGTGCGGTTTTTCCTGACTTCATCCGATCGATGACCGATTCATTAAGAAAACTCAATTTCGCTCCCGGTCCATAAAAGTCTGCTGCACGGACAATCATTGCTGCGAGTTTACCACTCTTGATTTCATCCAAAACCATCTGTGCGATTTTGGCACGGACTTTCCCTTTTTGACTTTGGGGATTGACCGGACTGTTTTCGGTAAGATTTCCGACATGATTGGGATCGTAGCAATACATGTTGTCAAAGAAAACCAGCTTGGCTCCATGTTTTTTGCAAGCCTGAATGGTATTCTTCATGATAACCGGCCACTGTTCCTGCCAAAGTTTTGTTTTGTAAGCGATACCTGCTACCAAATAGACGGTATCAGATCCGGCTACTGCAGCATCGACTTCCTCAGAACTCAAAAGATCAGCTTTCATCAATAGGTCTTTGGGATTGATTTTAGAAGGATTACGGCTGACAAGGCGGATATTGTCAGTGTAGCGAATTAGGTCTTTGGCAAGTGCGGTTCCGATATTTCCGGTGGACCCGAGGATAGTGTGGAGTGGAGAGGTTGGCATAGAATTTTTTCTTTGAATTTAACCCAAAATCGATTAGGGTAAAAATGGAATAGAGTTAAGAAATTGCCAATTTTTGGAAAAGATGATTCGTTTGAGAGTTTTGGGAGATGAATTTTTCCCTAAAATATTTTAAAAACTAAAAAATAGTGAAATTAAACGAAAACAAGTTCTTTGTTTATTTGGATTCCTACTTATTGCCATACGTCAAAAATTTAAAACAAAAAATCATTAATTTTGGGAGAAGCAAATTCTATGGCAAAGTTGACATTAGAAATCGAAGACAAAAAGCTTAAGTTCTTCAAGGATTTGATCAAACACCTTTCGTTCGTCAAAATCACAACCTCGGAACTAGATGAGGATACTGATGAGCAAGTTCGCGAAAACATCCGGACAAGTGTAAAGGAATTGAAGGAGGTTTTGGAGGGGAAAACGAAAAGCCGACCTGCCAAAGAATTCCTTAAGGAATTATGAAATACAAGGTTGATACCATCAAAAACTTTGAGCGGGAAGCTCATCGATTAAAGAAAAATTCCCTTCACTCAAAATTGAAATTGGCCAATTAATTGAAAATTTGGAATCCAATCCTTTTCAAGGTACACCTTTAGGCAAAGGATTTTTTAAAATAAGACTCGGAATTAAATCCAAAGGAAAAGGAAAAAGTGGTGGTAAGGGTCATCACTTTTGTAAAAATTGTCAAAGAAACCGTCTATCTAGCATCTATTTATGATTAATCCGAAAAGTCGGATATAAGTGTTGAAGAATTGAATTCTCTTTTTGGAGAAATTGAAGAAAGATTTTTTTGTATAGGTAAACCGAAATTTTATAAAAGACTCCAGATTTCCATTTATCCATTAGCTCTCCTAATCAATTTTTGGTATCACAAATAAATATGGATAGGTTCAAAAAAACCTTCGAGGTCCAAAAGACCTCAAAGGTTCCCATTCATTCAAAATTCATCATTTTTCAATCTTGTCACGTCCTTCTTCCTTCCTCCCTTTACATTACTTCTCCGTCACCTTCTTCACATTATCCTCAGGCATCCTGTCTACAAGGTAGTTGTAAGGGTCTATGCCGGCATTCTGCGGCTTTTCTTTGACTTTGAAGGTGAAGGTGTTTTCAGGTTTGGTGATTTTGAGTCTTTTATACACCAATGGTTTGCCAAAGGTTTGTTTTGACTCAGTCTCCCCAAAAATCCCGATATCAATAAAGTCCACCAAAGGCACAGCCGTCTGCTTGCCGAGTGAATCTGCCCTGAATTTCTCCGAGAAAGTCGTCAAGGTGACTTCATATTCCTCTCCGGATTTGACATAATTGACATCCGTGACCCTGTTGGAAAATACAGTGATATTCTCAAACAAATCGTCTATCAGGTACTGCAATGAGTCAGGTGTGACCTCTCGGAATGCATTCACAGCAGAAATCGAAGTAGGGTAGGGAGGTTCCTGATAGCCATGGTCGGTAATCAGCTTTTGAAGCGCATGGTTTACTTTGTCTTCACCTATCATTTCTTTCAGGTAATACATGACCACGGAGCCTTTGTTGTAATGGATATATCCCTGATTTTCTGTTTGCATTATCGGTCTTTCTGCTTCAAATTCGCCACTTCTTCCACGCAGATAGCTGTTCATTTCATACTTCAGAAACTTATTCATTTTGTCCCGGCCATATTCTTTTTCCATCACCATCAAGGCAGCATATTGGGAAAAGCTCTCACTCATCATCTCTGTGCCACGCATATTGGCGCCGATCAGTTGGTGTGCCCAATATTGGTGTGCCATTTCATGTGCGACTACATAATAGACCAAATCAATGTCATCTTCAGTCACATTTCTCAGGTCAGCAATAAATCCGATCCCCTCACTGTAAGGCATCGTGCCGGGAAATGCCTGTGCAAACGAACTGTACCTTGGAAATTCTATGATCCTACACTGCTTGTGGAAATAAGGGCCAAAGTTTGCGGTATAATAGTCGAGGGATTTTTCCAGACTTTGGAGCATGTTGGGCACATTGTATTCATGGCCCTTGATGTAATAAACTTCCAGGTCCACACCTTTCCATTCCTTTCTTGCGACTTCATATTTTGCAGAAATGAAAGAATAGAAGTTCAGAGATTTGTGATCCAATTGATATTCATAATATTTCCTTCCGTTCTCTTCCCATTCGTTGATGAGACTTCCCGGTGCGACGGCAATCTGATCTGGGGCCGTACTGATCACAGTGTGCATATTGACCCAATCGGCATCCTGGTTGATGTAGGAATTCTCCCTTGCTTTCAGATCAGACTCATCCAAGGCAGGCATCCTTTTCCTTACAGGAAGTTCAAGTTTTACCCGCTTGTTTTTATCAGCAATCTCAAACCTGTTGGTATAACCGATGATTGGAAGGACATCAAAATTGTTGAAGAAGGTACCATTTTGAGTCAATTCGGTAAAGCTGACTTCATTCTCAAATCCTTTGGTAACTTTGGAAACCACCAATTTGATGGGCAAAGTATCCCCGGGCTGCATAGGTTGAGCAAGGCTGTATATTCTGTAATTGAGTCTTTTGTCATCTACCTTAATACTTGCACCCGGGATGCTGATGTCCAAGGTATCAGGCATAGTCGGGATACTGAAATGGATTTCGGGAATGCTTTCATCAGATTTATTCATCAACAAAGCCTCCACGGTCACAAAAAGATCCCTCTCATAAGGATGAATGTCAATCTTGTAATTTAAATCTATCCACCTTGGCTGCGCGATTCCTTCAAATTTTTTATAAGTCAGTTCGTATTCTTTTTGTCTCGTTTCCTGCTCTTTGGGATTGAGGTAGGTATTCAGGATTTCTGTATTGTAAAATACAAAAGCTCCGCAAACCAAAAACGCTATCCCAAAAATGGCCAGGAATCCTGATTTGGATTTTAACCGCTGTAGGGCATATTTCCTTCTGATAGAGAAATCACTTTCTTTTCCCCTCACATAGAAGGAATAAATAACAACACATAAAATCAGACAGAACAAAGTCCAATACATATTGAACCAAACCAATCCAGGGATAAAAGGACCAAATCCATTCATGTCAGAGTAGGTGACACTAGGTGTGGCAGAGAAGCTCAGCATGTTGGAGTTGAGCTCGAGAACCGACCAAATGAACTCATTCAAGATAATAAATGCCACAAAAGCAAAGTAGGCGATGTACCGGTTGTTGATCAGGTAATGGAATAGCAAGGCAATGACGACCAAGTAGCCAAACTGAAACATATCCAAGATTAAAAGAGATTGGGCATAAACGCCGAGCTCGTATCTCGTGTAGCCAAAGGCCGTCTGAGCGATGACACCGACCAAAATGGTGCTACATAGCACAATAAAGATGCTGATCATCATGGCGATCAATTTGGACGAAAAGAGCATTCCGGTTCGGACAGGGGTTGCGTCTTCGATTTCAGAGATTTTGGCATCCCTTTCCTTCCACACCAATACCCCTGAATAGAATGTGATGATACCGATTAGAAAGAGATAAAAAGCCCCTCTGATCGTATCAATAACGTCATAGGTGACAGGATAACGGTCTGTCCCATATCCTCCGGTAAAGCTTGTCAGGCTCGCGATCAGATTGATCAAGCCGATAATGACAATGATTATAAAAGTCTGGTTTTTGGTGATGGCTTTCGTTTCAAACACGATCATATGCCAAAAAGCCTGCCATGAAAATCCTTTGTTTTGGGGAATGCCAAAGGTTTTGATTTGGGAAAGATCAAAGAGGGTAGGTTCTTCTTCTATTTTGGCTTTGGATTTTTTGACCTTTTCTTTTTTGGTATTGAAAGAAAACTTGGAATACATAAACATCAGGAGAACCAGACTCAATCCGATCCAAATTATCCTGTTAACCAAAAACTGACCTTCCAATGGGGTAGGAAAGAGGTTCTTTTCCTCAATGGTTTTGTATTTGGAAAGGGTGCTCAAGGGCTGAAATCCGAATGGATCGAGGATATTGGCCAACCATTCTTTTTCAAGATCTGCTGTAAATCCCTGCGACACCACATAAAAAACCAAGATCAACATGGCACCGACAAATGATACAATATTGTTTCTGAATACCACCGCAAGGCTATACAGAAGTGCGCCTGCAATGATGGTATTTGGGATGGCAAAAGCCAAAATGCCCTGAATATGACCGCTCCATATAATCGGTCCATAGCGCTCGGGCTGTGCCCAAGGCATCAGTGGGCCAACCAAAGCCCCGATAGAAACACCCAAAAGTGGGATGATGGAGATCAGCAAAGCCCCGATAAACTTTCCGAAGAAATAGTCGCTTTTTCGGATTGGAGAACTAAAAACAAACTGGTACATGCCTGTACTGAAGTCCCGGTTGGCTGAGGCGTTCATAAATGCTGTAGTCATCAGCAGACAGATCAGCGACATCACTCCATAATATGTTTGGATGACGGAAGGCGCATTTTTATAGACACTTCCTACTCCTCCTCCGATTTGAATCTGATCCGAGGACACTGCGCCGAATACCATCAAAGACACAATAAATAAGAAAATCCAAAGCATCGGTGACCTAAACCAATACTGCCATTCATGTTTGATAAATTTCCACATAATGAGGTTGATTTAGGTTTAGATCAAAGAATTCAGTTTGGCAAAAAAGACATCTTCCAAGGTTTCTTCTGCCTTTTCAAAACCGGAATTCAGGGCTGTTTCAGAGAAGACATGGATTTGGGGTTTTCCACCGACGAGCTTGTTGCTGATGATTTTGTAGGTATTCTGATACTCCTGAAGTTCGGCCTTATCTACCCTTTTTTCATAGACTTTATCCTTTATCTGGGCGAGGGCATCGTCTGTGGTGCCACTGTAAAGCAGCATGCCTTTGTCCATGATCGCCATATTGGTACAGAGTTCGCGGACATCCTGCACGATGTGCGTAGATAGTATGACAATGGTCTGCTCACCGATTTCACTCAGGATATTATAGAATCTGTTCCTTTCTCCCGGATCCAAACCGGCTGTCGGTTCATCGACGATTACCAGTTTTGGACTGCCGATCAGACATTGGGCGATGCCAAACCGCTGACGCATCCCACCTGAGTAGCTGCTGACGGCTTTTTTGCGGTGTTCAAACAGATTGACTTTTTGGAGGAGATAGTCCACCATTTCGGTTCTTTCTTTTTTATTGTCAAAACCCTTCAAAATCGCAAGGTGGTGCAATAAGTCCGTGGCAGAAGTCCTTGGGTAAACTCCGAATTCCTGTGGCAGGTAACCAAGCACTTTGCGTACTTTGTCTTTTTCTGCCAACACATCGATGTCACCCAAAGTAACTGAACCGCTGTCGGCTTCCTGCAGGGTAGCGAGTGTTCTCATCAGAGATGATTTGCCGGCGCCATTCGGACCAAGAAGACCGAACATGCCTCTTTCGATAGAAAAACTGACATCCTTCAGCGCATGCACACCGTTGGCGTATTGCTTGTTGAGGTTGGTAATGGTGAGTATCATAAGAAAGATTTTAGAAACTAGATTTGAGATTTGAGACAAAGGGGCAAAATGGAAGACTCAATATTTACTGGAAAGTGAATGGTATTCCATGTTGCTTCCGAGAATAATGCCAAAAGGGAAAATATTTGATTTTAGAATTCTGAAGAGGTTTTTTAAAAACCAAATGTCCGATTCTGATCAGGAATCGGACATTTTATTGTATCGTTATTTGACGGCTTCAACAGTATATCCGGCTTTCCTGAGGAGCGCAATGACTCCGGTCTCCGATCCAAGGTGACCCGAACCGACCGCGATAAAAGTTGCTTGTTCTTTTGCCAATTCTTCGATTTTTGGAATCCAGTTTTTGTTCCTGTCTTCTAAAAGCAAGTTTCCATATTCCCGAAACATATCATTTTCAGTGATAAGGTCATAAAGCATGTCAAGGTCCTGATCGAGGTAAGCCCCGACAAGTTTGTCGAATTCATCCATTCCTTCCGGATTCGTCACCATTTTGCCAAGTTCATCAATCTGGAGTTTTTGAGGAATCTGGTCAAAAACCCCCATCTGAAAAGCTACCGATTCCAAGCCTTTTACTGCTTTGGCTTGCTCTTTGGCTTTTTCGGTAAGGAAAATTTCATAGCTGCTTTGCTCAGCACAGGGGAGCATTTTGATAAGAACCATGGAGGAAAGTACAAAAGGCTTCAAAATACCCAATTGATCAAGTCCTGCACCATAAGATGTTGTCAAAAATTTGTCCAATGCGCTTGCCTGCTCGGCAGAAAACTCTCCTTTGATATTTGCAAAACCCGGATTGACGGAGAGCTGCTGCATTTCGGCCATCAGGTTTGGGTCGGCCATATTCAGTTCCATCGCTAGTACTTTTGATGAAGCTAGTGCGTTTTCGATGCTTTCGTCCATATAGAATTGATCCTTGCAGATCATGTGGATGGTACCAAAGAGGTAGGAACTTTCTTTCAGTCCATTTCCGCTGATTTTCCATAGAAGGGATTTTTCTTCTTTTTCACTCGCGAAGGCCTGAAACACCAACATGAATAGCATCAGGGTGGCAAAAACATTTTTGAGGCTTAACTTTTTCATAATTTCCTTTATAGGGTCTTAGTATAATGATTGATCAAAAATAGATTATAAATTAAAGGAATAATCCTGAAAATACAGCGATGCAGATTTGAAGGGATGGTTGCAGAGGATGGGCTGTAATAAAAGTCACAGATTTACTTTTTAAAAAAAGTCATATTTGGGTTATCAACTCTAACTTGGGAAAATCTATTCCATTCCCAAAAGACTTGTTTATACTTCGGATCAATTTATAAAATCGAAAAAATTAATAGCCGAAGTTTGTCTTAAACCAAAACCCAAAATGAAGCAATCAAAAAGAGATTTTCTCAAGAAACTAGGAGCCATGAGCGCAGGAACAGGTTTATTGTCTGTCAACCCACTTTTGGCGGGAGAGCTTTCAAATGAGCAAAAATCAGATAAGAGCAAAACAAATTTCAAAGTAACCATTTTTCAGACCACTGATGTTCATTGTCAGATTCACGAGCACGATGAGTTATTTTGGGAAAATGGACAAGCTGTATTCAGAAAAACAGGAGGTTATGCCAACTTAGATATTTTTATCAAGAAGCAAAGAGCAAAATGTGAACATTCCTTTTTGGTCGATACCGGAGACATGTTCCAAGGATCCATGCTTTCTATCGAGACCTCGGGACAAGCCATGGTTCCTTTGCTCAATGAACTTCAATACGACTTATACCTTCCCGGAAATTGGGAGGTGATTTATGGCAAAGATCAGATGCAAAACCTGCTTGGTTCACTCCATGGACCAAAAGTCTGTGCCAATATGTACCATGACCTTGGGGAAGGGAAAAAAGGCGAATTGATTTTCCCTCCTTATCATATCTGGAATATCAATGGGGTAAAAATTGGATTCCTTGGCTATAATGACCCCATGATCCCATTGCGCCAATCGCCCAATTACAGCAAGGGAATCTATTTTTCCAAGCCTGAGGAAAATCTCAAGCACTACGTCGATGTATTAAAAAACCAGGAAAAATGTGCTTTTGTGATTATCCTTTCCCACATCGGCCTCTCTCAAGAAATCCATCTTGCAAACCTTCCCGAATGTGAAGGAGTAGATTATATTTTTGGAGCAGATACCCACGAAAGGGTAAGGGTGCCGATCCAATGCAAATATGCAAAGGTCGTTGAACCCGGAGCATTTGGGTCATTTGTCGGTAAACTGGAACTGAGTATTGAAAATGGGAAAGTGGTGGGGGACGATTATGAATTGCTGGAGGTCAGTCCACAGAAATCCAAAAGCAAATCCAAGATGGCCAATCTGGTGACCGAGGTAGAATCCCCATTCAAATCCGAAATAGAAAAAATTGTAGGCTATAGTACTATTCCACTTTACCGGTATTTTGTGATCGAAAATCCCATAGATACCATGGTCTTGGATGCACTCGAATATCAGTTGCCTGATATAGATATCAAACTTTCCAATGGATTCAGATTTTGTCCGCCTCGGACAATGAGAGACCATACCGGAAATATTCCGATCACGAGAGGTTTTATTTCTGATATGTTGCCGGTGGACAGCAGAGTTAGGATTGGCGAAGTCACAGGTCAGCAGTTACATACATGGATGGAAAGAGAACTTAACAACGTGTTTGCGGAAGATGCATCCAAAAGATTTGGAGGTTGGGTGACCAAGTTCAAAGGTATGAAATTGACTTTTAATGCATTTGGGGAAGAAGGGAAACGGATTCAGTCCTTTACTGTAAAAGGTCAGCCTCTTGACCTTGCAAAAACTTACACTATCAGCGCTTGCGAAAGAGATGGCGATCCATTGGATATGGTCTGTAGGATCAGGAATGTCAAAAACACTAAGGATCTGGATATTACCCTTCATCAGGTGATGCTCAATTACCTCGCTACCCACTCTCCCGTGACACCGACCCCTCCTGGGGCAGCCAAAGCTTTGGACGCACCTGCCTCATTGCTCACCCAAGTGCATGGTGTGGATTATGAGTTTAGATAGGTTTTAAAAAGTCGATGGTCCATGGCCGATAGTCCATGGAAGAACAAGGTATGGTAGGAAAATCATTTCTAAAATAAAGATTGCTACCGGTAAAAAACAAAAAAGGCAACGATGAGAACCGTTGCCTTTGTTTATTTAATAAGGTTTATATCGTCACTCTGAGTGTAGCGAAGAGTCTCTTTCATTTTAGAGATTCTTCACCTCCGCAAGCTACGGTTCAGAATGACGCCAAACTATTTCAATTTATTTCTATCGTATTTCTACAATATTTCTATGTATTTCAATTTTATTTCAATCTTATTTCCACCAACTTTTTGATAATCAAGTACCAATAAATATCCAATATCAATCAGTATCTTATTAATACCTCCTCCTCTGCCCTTGCTTCGGCTTCTTCCTCGCCAATTCACCGGCTTTTTCTGAGAGGATTCCTTTGAAAGGATAAGGGTGGTCTTCTACGACCGGGATCTTTTTGCCGATCAGTTTTTCGATGTCCTTGAGTTCCTTTACAGTTTCTTCATCACAAAATGAGATCGCAATCCCCGAATTTCCTGCCCTACCTGTTCTACCGATCCGATGAACATAAGTTTCAGGAATATTGGGTAAGTCATAATTGAAAACATTGGCAAGCTCATCGATGTCAATACCACGCGCTGCGATATCTGTAGCGATCAAGACTTGGATTTTACCGTTTTTGAAATCACTCAAAGCATTCTGACGTGCATTTTGGCTTTTGTTTCCGTGGATGGCAGCAGTTTTTACATTTTCCTTTTGAAGTTGTTTTACCACTTTATCCGCGCCGTGTTTGGTTTTGGTAAATACCAAAGCCGAACCGATTTTCTTTTTTTGCAACAGGTGAAGCAAAAGCTCAGGCTTGTTTCCTTTGTTGACATAGTATAGGTGTTGGTCGATCTTGTCAACAGTAGAGGATGGTGGAGTCACTTCCACAAAAGCCGGTTTGGTCAGCAGTGAATCTGCCAATTTTTGGATTTCGGGAGGCATGGTAGCCGAGAAAAACAAAGTCTGTCTTTTGGCCGGAATGATCGAAATGAGCTTTTTGACATCATGGATAAAACCCATGTCAAGCATCCTGTCCGCTTCATCAAGGACAAAAACTTCCAATTGTCTCAAATCAACAAAGCGTTGATTGATCAGATCGAGTAATCTTCCCGGAGTGGCCACAAGCACGTCCACTCCTCTTTTGAGGGCGTTGACCTGATGGAGTTGGGATACACCGCCAAAAATGACGGTATGTTTGATATTGGTGAATTTGCCGTAAGCGGCAAAACTTTCATCAATTTGAATGGCGAGTTCACGTGTTGGCGTCAGGATCAAAGTCTTGATTCCTGATCGGATTTGCTTTTTCTCAGCAATGTGTTGGATAATTGGAATGGCAAAAGCTGCTGTCTTGCCTGTTCCGGTTTGAGCACATCCGAGCAGATCTCTTCCCTGGAGAACCAATGGAATCGCTTGTTGCTGAATGGGAGTGGGGGTAGTGTATCCTTCATTGGCGAGTGCCTTGAGGATAGGATCAATAATTCCTAAATTTTTGAATGCCATGTTGGCTGAGTGTAATTGGGCCGATGGAGATGTTGTATGTTCTGTATCAGCGGGGAGATTTATTAAAAGCGGCTTACAACTTGCCGTGCTTTTTTACAAAGTGGGACAAAGGTAGGCTTTTTTTGGGAGGAAAGCACTATGATTTTAACTCACGCAAAGACGCGAAGACACAAAACAAGAAACAATATAGCCCACAGAGACACGAAGCCACTAAGAAAAGTTTTCCTGTTATCCTGCTTCTCCAGAAGCGGGATTCCTTTTTTATTCCCGCGAAGGCGCGAAGGGGCAAATGAAAAACACTAATTTCCTGCTTTGGCAATTATTGATCAGGAAGATTGAAAGGCATTTTGGTGGATGTTTTTCTAAAGAAAAAATGTCCGATTTTTACCAGCTCCATGTTCTTGGTTCATGGTATTTTTGTCCATAACCTTTAACCACAATAATTATGGAACGGAGAAAATTTATTGTCACTACTGCTGCGCTTGCTTTTGGGGTCGTGGAGGACAAGCAGGAGTTATTGGTTTGAGCCATTTATTCAAATTCTATTTCAAAGTATTTCAGAAGGTTTTTATACTGATCTTGAGCTGTGTGACAGGTGTCCAACAGATATTCCCTTACTTGATTCCATTCCTGTAAACCTCTGTAATAAAAAAGTTTCAATTCGTCGGATATGATAAAAGGTACGATGCCATTAGCTAGACATTCTTTAAACATGATTAATCTTCCTACCCGTCCATTTCCATCCTGAAAGGGATGAATCACCTCAAACCCATGGTGAAAATTTAAGATGTCTTCTAGGGATTTCCTTTCTAATAGATGATAATCATGGAGTAATTTCTTCATTTCATTCCCTACCTCTTTTGGATGGCAGGTCTCATTGCCCCCAACCTCATTAGGAAGGAGTTTGTATTTGCCAACATTAAACCAATCTTTACCACTGTCGGAAGTTCCCGATTTTATCAAAAAATGCAATTCCTTAATCATTGATTCAGTGAGTTTGGACTTGGCCTTTTCGATGATGAAATCAATGCTTCGAAAATGGTTAGTAGTCTCTATGATGTCATCAACATTGATGTTTTGGTCAGAAACTCCTATTGTATTCGTATCAAAAATAAACCGAATCTGATCATGCGATAGTTTGCTGCCTTCAATTCTATTAGAATTGTACGTCAAGTCAATTTGAGTTCGATGGTAAATCCCTCCCTTTAATTTCATTGATTTTTCAGCCTTTAAGCGATCAAGCAATGGGTTTCCGATGATTGTCTTGAAATTTATCTTTTTAGAAAACACTGCATCTTCGGGGATATTCCATGTTTTACCTGTAAGAAAAGCTCCTTTAATTTTACCTGAAGTACAATAATGCCTGACTGTCCTTTCAGGAATATTCCATTTTTTGACAAATTCCTTGACTGAAATGTATCGCATCTAAGTGTTGATCTAAACAATTATCGGCAAAGAAATATTTTCTCTTTGTAAAATTGATCATTTTTTGCCGATATCGGCAAGAATTTCCAGTTTTCTGTTTTCCTTCAGTTATCCTGCTTCTCCAGAAGCAAGATACTTCTTATTTCTCGGGAAGACGCAAAGTTGTAAAACAAGAAAGAATATAGCCCACAAAGACACGAAGCCACTAAGAAAAGTTTTCCTGTTATCCTGCTTCTCCAGAAGCTGGATTATTCGGCACACGCAAAGTCGCCAAGTCGCAAAGCAAGAAAGAGTATAGCCCACAAAGACACGAAGCCACTAAGAAAAGTTATCCTGTTATCCTGCATCACCTGAAGCTGGATTATTCGGCTCACGCAAAGACCCCAAGTCGCAAACAAGAAAGAGTATAGCCCACAAAGACACGAAGCCACTAAGGAAAGTTTTCTTGTTATCCCGCTTCTCCAAAAGCTGGATTATTCCGCTCACGCAAAGACGCCAAGTCGCAAACAAGAAAGAGTATAGCCCACAAAGACACGAAGCCACTAAGGAAAGTTTTCTTGTTATCCCGCTTCTCCAAAAGCTGGATTATTCCGCTCACGCAAAGACGCCAAGTCGCAAACAAGAAAGAGTATAGCCCACAAAGACACGAAGCCACTAAGGAAAGTTTTCTTGTTATCCCGCTTCTCCAAAAGCTGGATTATTCCGCTCACGCAAAGACGCCAAGTCGCAAAACAAGAAAGAATATAGCCCACAAAGACACGAAGCCACTAAGAAAAGTTTTCCTGTTATCCTGCTTCTCCAGAAGCGGGATCCTTCTTGTTTCCCTCAAAGCCGTAAAGAGAAAAAACAAGTCTTTCCTACAAATTGATCAAATTCGAAGTCTAAATCAAAATAAATATCAAAGGGTATTTACTGCGATTGGATATCTAACTAAAAGAGATTAAGTTTAAATAATTGAAAAGTATCTGAAACTGTTTCTCATGTACATCATATGGCGTGCATGAGCAAGAGTTGCGTGAATAACACAATTTCCTGCAATATTTTAAATGAGATTAGAAACAATAAATAAAGAACTGGAATGCATCTTCTCGACAGTTGAGTTCGAAGAGAACGGTGAAATTCATATCACTGGGGCTGATTGGTATTCTGACGACTTAAGAATTGAGTTTGTAATAAAAACTGGTATTGAGGGACAAAGCCAACTCTGGGAAGCTCAAATTAGTGGAGTTAGAGAAGATTTGATTAAATCGGACTTTGCTGACAAACTAGAACTGTTTGAAGAACATCCACTTCTTTGGACTTACAATCAAAGGCAGACAAATTTATACTTTGGAAGACCAACAGAAAGACCATATGAATTGTTTGTAAACATTTACAACATACATCTTCAGGTGACGAGGAACAGAATTCCATTTGACAAATTTTTAAACAATACATTAGCAACAATTGAGATATGTAAATCGACAATGGGATTATTCGCTAAAGGTCCCATTAAAATAATGGAAGCATATAAAGAGGAACTTGAACGACATAACATGAACCCGTCCATTGTTGGGGGACATAATCCTAAGAGATGGCTTGACGGACACCAGGTTGACGAGACCGAGATTGTTAAAGTATTGGTGATGGGTGACTCTTATGTAGTTGGAGAAACATTTGATTTTCAAAGAGTGTGAAAAAATAATACCGCCAACTTTACCTTGGATCCTGCAGGATAAATCCTTTAGCTTAAAACACACGGCTCTGAAAGCCCGTCTTCTCATAGCAGAGAACCGTTAATAGTTCGAATTCGGCATAAGTATTGAACCTTTCGTGCAACAACATGAAATAACTAAATAGGTTGTATTTAAATTGCAAACAATGGCTGACTGAATAACATCAATTAATGGTCAGGAATTTTCTTTTTTTTTTTCTTCAGCCTTCCTCCCTCATCCTTTTCCTTTTTACCTCTCACTTTCTACCATTTACTTTCCACCCCCTTATCCTTCATCCCTCATCCTTTAAAACATTCCTTTAATCTTTTGACCCAATTGTTTACCTTTGTGGCTTCTTAAAAAAGGCTCCAAAAAACGCTCATGATCCTCTTTTTCCAATCTCCCAAAGCCCTGATTTATGCTGTTCAGGCCAAAAACCCTCTCCCTCAACAAGATATTGACAAACTGAATTGGCTCTTTGGTGAGTCCAAACAGATCCAGGCTGACAAAGTCTTGGGAAAATTTGCCGGTCCTAGAAAGGAAATGATCACGCCTTGGTCTACCAATGCGGTAGAAATCACGGTCAATATGGGGATTTTGGGAATCCAAAGAATGGAAGAATACTTCCCGATAACCGAAAATGACAGCATTGACCCGATGCTTCAAAAAGTATATGAGGGATTGGATCAGGATATTTTTGATATCCATTTGCAGCCTGAAAGAATCATCCCGGTTACAGACATCAAAGCTTACAACCAAAAAGAAGGTTTGGCCCTCAGTCAAGAAGAGGTGGATTACTTGGAAGGAGTAAGCAAATCATTGGGTAGGCCTCTTACAGATTCAGAAGTTTTCGGATTCAGTCAGGTCAATTCGGAGCATTGCCGACACAAGATTTTCAACGGTACTTTTGTGATTGACGGGGTTGAAAAGGACAAGACGCTTTTTCAGCTGATCAAGGAAACTTCCAAAAGACATCCCAATAAAATCGTTTCCGCCTACAAAGACAACGTGGCTTTTGTAGACGGACCCAAGGCACAACAATTTGCACCAAAAACACAGGATAAAGCTGATTTTTTTGAGACTGAAACCATACAAACGGTCATATCCCTCAAGGCAGAAACACACAATTTCCCGACTACAGTCGAGCCTTTTAACGGTGCAGCTACCGGCGCCGGCGGAGAAATTAGGGACAGGTTGGCAGGTGGAACAGCCTCCATTCCTTTGGCGGGAACTGCTGTTTACATGACTTCCTATCCAAGGTCCGAGACTGGTAGAAGTTGGGAGAAAGACCTGACCGAAAGGAAATGGCTCTACCAAACTCCGATGGATATCCTGATCAAAGCTTCCAACGGAGCTTCAGATTTTGGAAATAAATTTGGTCAGCCCTTGATCTGCGGATCGGTATTGACTTTTGAGCATGAGGAAGACGGAAAATCCCACGGATTTGACAAAGTCATCATGCTGGCAGGTGGAGTCGGATTTACAAGGAAAGAATACGCCAAGAAAAACGAACCTAGCAAGGGTGATAAAATCATCGTCATGGGCGGGGACAACTACCGCATAGGTATGGGCGGTGGAGCGGTTTCGTCTGTAAATACGGGTGAATTCAGCAATGCCATAGAGTTGAACGCCATCCAACGTTCCAATCCGGAGATGCAAAAGCGGGTTTCCAATGTGATCCGCGCCATGGCCGAGTCTCATGAGAATCCGATCATTTCCATCCATGACCACGGAGCCGGAGGGCATTTGAACTGCCTGTCTGAATTGGTGGAAAGTACAGGTGGAACGATTCATTTGGACAAATTGCCGGTTGGCGACCCCACACTTTCTGCCAAAGAAATCATCGGAAACGAATCTCAGGAAAGAATGGGATTGGTGGTACATGAAAAGGATGTGGCTACACTTCAAAGGATTGCGGAGAGAGAAAGAGCGCCATTCTATGTCGTAGGTGAAACTACCGGAGACATGCATTTCAAATTTGAGAATTTTGAAACAGAGGAGAAGCCCGTCGATTGGGATTTGGCCTATATGTTTGGAAGTTCGCCAAAAACCATTTTGGAGGATACTCCTGCAACGACAGATTACGAAGAGCCAAAATACTCAGCCAAGGAGCTGAAAACATACATTGAGCAGGTTTTGCAATTGGAAGCTGTGGCTTGTAAGGATTGGTTGACCAATAAAGTTGACCGTTCTGTCACGGGAAGAGTGGCCAAGCAGCAGACCACGGGAGAAATCCAATTGCCCTTGAACAATGTGGCAGTGATGGCTTTGGACTTTACAGGAGAAAAAGGAATTGCAACCTCCATCGGACATGCACCCGTTGCGGCCTTGGCAAATCCTGAAGCAGGATCAAGGTTGGCGATTGCAGAATCACTCACCAACTTGGTTTGGGCACCGATTACAGACGGTTTGGCTGGGGTTTCCCTCAGTGCCAATTGGATGTGGCCCGCAAAAAATCCCGGAGAAAACGACAGGCTTTACCGCGCGGTGGAAGCCATTTCAGACTTTTCCATTGCTTTGGGAATCAACGTGCCGACAGGAAAAGATTCCCTTTCCATGACACAGAAGTATCCCGGAGGTAAGACAGTTTATTCGCCCGGAACAGTCATCATCTCCACAGTAGGGGAGTGTTCAGCTCCGAAAATGACTGTTTCTCCGGATTTGAAGCCTATTGCAGGAAGCAAGGTTTATTACATTGATTTTTCAAAAGACACCGCCAAATTGGGTGGTTCCAGTTTTGCACAGGTATTGAATACCATCGGAAACGATACACCGGATGTGAGGGACAGCCAATACTTTGCGAAAGCATTTATGGTGATCCAAAAGCTGATCGAAAAGGGGGAAATTCTTGCCGGTCATGATATTTCCTCAGGAGGGATGATTACTGCTTTGTTGGAAATGTGCTTCCCATCCACCGAAGTTGGTCTGAAAGTGAAAACCGAAAGATTGGCTGAAAAGGACGTTGTCAAAGCTTTGTTTGCCGAAAACCCTGGCGTACTGATCCAGGTGGCCAATCCGGAAAGAACGAGAGCGGTTTTGGAAAACCTTGGAGTTTCCTATATCTCAGTTGCTGAGGTTACTTTAAATGGTAAAGTTGAGTTGCTCGGTGCTGACCTGACGCTGGATATAGTGGAAATGAGAGATACCTGGTTCAAGTCTTCTTACCTGCTTGACAAAAAGCAAAGCGGTGACAAACTTGCTTTGGAGCGCTTTACCAATTATAAAAAGCAGCCATTAGCATACAATTTTGGGGAAAACTGGAAAGGCACATTAGATGCTTTTGGTTTGAATCCATATAGAAAAGAAGCCTCAGGAAAGCGTGCCGCCATCATCCGTGAAAAGGGTGTCAACGGTGACCGTGAGATGGCTTATTCACTTTGGTTGGCAGGTTTTGACGTGAAGGATGTTCACATGACAGACCTGATCGCAGGACGTGAAAACCTCGAAGATGTTCAAATGATCGTTTTTGTGGGAGGATTTTCCAATTCAGATGTATTGGGTTCTGCCAAAGGTTGGGCCGGAGCTTTTCTTTACAATGAAAAAGCGAAACAGGCCTTAGACAATTTCTATGCGAGAAAAGATACATTGAGTTTGGGTGTTTGTAATGGTTGTCAACTTATGGTGGAGCTTGGGCTCGTTACGCCTGACCATGATGTCAAGCCAAAGATGCTGCACAATGCAAGCCATAAGTTTGAATCAATCTTTGTCAATGTGAATGTTCCTGAGAATGAATCTGTGATGTTCAAATCCCTTTCCGGTAAAAGATTGGGTGTTTGGGTAGCACATGGAGAAGGAAAATTCCAATTGCCAAAACCAAAAGACGCTTACCAGATCGGCATGACATACAGCTATGAGGGCTATCCGGGCAATCCAAACGGATCTGATTATGCTGTAGCTGGAATTGTTTCCGAAGATGGCAGGCACTTGGCGATTATGCCACATATTGAAAGATCGCTTAAACCTTGGAATTGGCCGTACTATCCTTCCGACAAATCAAGCGACGAAGTCAGTCCATGGATAGAGGCTTTTGTGAATGCATTTAAGTGGGTGGGGAGACACTAAATGCTCCCACTAAGACACGAAGGCACGAAGAAAAAGAAATAGAAATAGAAATCCCGCAAAGAAGCCGCTAAAAGATCCCACAAAGACACTGAGCCACAAAGAATATCATTTTCTTTGTGGCTGTTTATTGATCAAAGCACCTATAAATACCCATCGATTTTTCGGTGGATTCCATCTTTTATCAAATTGACTTTGAAATTGATCAGTAATCCAAGCTTGATATTTTTTAATCGCATGTAGGTCAACAACATTTTATGGTGGACCTTCTCGATTGTTTCAACAGATTTTAATTCAATGATAAGTTTGTCATCTAAAATCAAATCTGTTCGAAATCCCCTACCAAAGTTCATTCCTTTGTAAGTCACAATTACCTTCTCCTGTCGTGTAAAAGGGATTTTTCTGATATTCAATTCATAAGCAAAAATCTCCTCGTAAATACTTTCAATTAAACCTGGTCCAAGTTCTTTATGAATTTGATATGCGATATCTACCGCTTCGGTTGCCAATTCATTTTCCGTCATGTTCCAAAAGGGATTATTAAGTTATTTCTTATAGCTTAGTTAAATATAACCTTATTCAATTAAATCAAAAATTCCTTCGTGCCTTTGTGTCTTTGTGGGCGAAAAAAATTTTGCGTCTTTTCTCTAAGGATTTGTGGGCTTTCTTTCTAATTTTATAGCATGCTTTGGACTACTTCTTTTGATATCCCTGAGGGGGAAAGTAAGATTAATCATCACAAACCAATCTTTTCTATCGGTTCTTGTTTTTCTACCATGATCGGTGAGAAATTGGCCGAAAGAAAGTTTCCCATTCTCAATAATCCCTTTGGAACGCTTTTCAACCCCATCTCCATCGCCCAAGTAATGGAAGATGCCGCATTGGAAATGCCCATCAATACGGATATGATTTTGGTCAGGGATGGATTGTACCTACATTTTGGGATGCATTCTGATGTGGTGGCTTATAGTCAGGATTCTTTGGAAAGGTTGATCCACAAAAAGCAGCAGCAGACCAAACAGGTTTTGGAAAATGCCTCTCATATCCTGATCACTTTTGGTACCGCCTGGGTTTATGAATATGGAAATGATGGTCAGGTTGTGGCCAACTGTCACAAACAGCCTTCAGATCTATTTGAAAAGAGATTACTCCACCCTGATGAAATCCAAAAAGCTTTTAGCGGTTTTTTCAATATTCTGAGACAGATCAATCCCGATGTACAGGTATTGTTGACCGTCAGTCCTGTCAGACATATCAAAGACGGCATTCCTGAAGACAGGTTGAGCAAGTCCATCCTGAGGTTGGCGGCTCATGACCTTACCGAAACCTACGATTTTGTGCAGTATTTTCCTGCCTATGAGATTATGATGGATGATTTGAGGGATTATCGTTTTTATAAAGAAGACATGATTCATCCCAACGCGCAGGCCGAAGGTTATATTTGGGAAAGATTCAAAACCGCTTGGGTTGATCCCAAGGCTTTCCCATTGATTTTGGAATTTGAAGGGATCAAAAGAGACCTTGCACACAGGCCATTCAACCCGGAGAGCCCAGCCCACATCAAATTTTTAGACAATCTTCAGAAGAAATTGGAACGATACAGCCGGGATTTTGATTTTTCAAAGGAAATAGACTTGTTGAGAAAACAGGTGCATTCTAGGGGGAAGTGAGGGGAGGTTGGAAGTTTGAAGTAGGAAGGAAGTTTGAATCAGAGTAAATTCTGGTGTTTTTGACCGTTGTCGGGTGACCGATGACCGATGCTTGGACTTGTGAAAAGTAGGTGTTACGGTTGTTTTCATGTTTTTCTAAAGAAAATGAATTCTTTACTCCACGATCAATGACTTTCATGATTTTCCCTGAGAGTAGTGAAGACTCTATATTTAAATAGATTCTTCACCTCCGCAAGCTCCGGTTCAGAATGACGGGGCCAACCCGACAACCCAACAACTTGACAACCCGACAACCCGACAACAAGGACAACCACTACAACCATTACAACAACTACAACCATTATAACCATTCCAACCACCACAACCCTTACAACCAACGAAATGTCCAACCGCCTCATACACTCCCAATCACCTTATCTTCTCCAACATGCCCACAATCCTGTCGATTGGTATCCTTGGGGAGAAGAAGCTTTAAATAAAGCCAAAACTGAAAACAAACCGATCATTGTCAGCATCGGCTATTCGGCTTGTCATTGGTGCCACGTGATGGAAAAGGAAAGTTTTGAAGACGATGCTACGGCTGCCATCATGAATGCCCACTTTGTCTGCATCAAAATCGACCGGGAGGAGCGCCCTGATCTAGATAATATTTATATGGAATCGGTACAGGTCATGGGCGTGAATGGAGGTTGGCCGCTCAATGTTTTCCTGATGCCGGACCAAAAGCCTTTTTATGGGGGAACTTACTTTCCCAACAAGCAATGGAAAGCATTGCTCACCAATATCGCAGATGCGTATGAAAAGCATTTTGACCAACTCGCTGAAAGTGCAGAAGGATTTGGAAGGAGCCTCAACAGGTCGGAGTTGGAGAAATATGGATTGGAGTCTGCCAAGACTGAATTGTCAAGTGAGGAGTTGGCTTATGCCATCAAAAAATTAGAGGATCAGTTCGACTTGGAATGGGGTGGGATGAACAGAAAACCAAAATTCCCCATGCCGGCCATTTGGTCTTTTGTGTTGGAATATGCAATCCTGAAGAAAGATGAAGCCTTGACGGAGAAAGTACTTTTTACACTTCGCAAGATCGGAATGGGCGGTATCTATGACCATCTTCGCGGAGGATTTGCACGGTATTCGGTGGATGGGGAATGGTTTGCACCGCACTTTGAGAAGATGTTGTATGACAACGGGCAGTTGATGACGCTTTATGCCAAAGCTTATCAGGTAAGTGGCGAGGAACTGTTCAGGGAGAAAGTGACCGAAACCATCGCTTGGTTGGAAGCTGAAATGCTTCAGCAGGAGGGAGGTTTCTTTGCAGCCCAAGATGCGGATTCGGAAGGAGTGGAAGGAAAATTTTACACTTGGACGTCAGAAGAGTTGGAATCCATCTTGGCGGAGGATATGCGCTGGTTTGTGAAATTGTACAACATCAAATTCAAAGGAAATTGGGAAGATGAAGTCAATATCCTTTTCCAGACAAAATCATATGAAGAACTTTCCAAGGAAGAAGGTCTTTCAGTTTCAGCTTATGTAAACAGGCTTAACCGAATCAAAACCAAGCTGTTGGAGGTGAGGAATAAAAGGATTTATCCGGGTTTGGACGACAAGGTTTTGAGTGGTTGGAACGGACTTATGGTGGAGGGACTCGTTCAGGCTTATCTCTCTTTGGGAGAGGAAAAAGCATTGAAGTTAGCCCTTGCCAATGGAAATTTTATTTTGGACAAAATGTACCAAGACGGGATTTTGTATCGGTCATACAAAAATGGGAAAGCATATACTCCCGGATTTTTGGAAGATTACGCTGCGGTGATCAAAGGATTAATCTCCTTATACAAAGCTACTTTTGATCAGAAATGGCTACACACGGCCAAGGAATTGACAGACGTTGTTTTGGAGCAATTTTATGATGAGACTGACGGATTTTTCTTTTTCAATAATCCCACAGCTGAAAAACTGATAGCCAACAAAAAAGAATTGTTTGATAATGTCATTCCAGCTTCCAATTCTATGATGGCAAGAAATCTTCAGGATTTGGGTCTGTATTTTTATGAAGACAGGTATCTTGAGATTTCCGAAAAAATGCTTGGATCCATGAAAAAGCTGATCATCACCGAACCGGGTTTTCTATGCAATTGGGTATCATTGTATCTGAGTACTTTGGTAGCAAAAGCAGAGATCGCCATTGTGGGCAAAGGGGCATTAGCGAAAGCAAAAGAGATGCAAGCCTCAAATTCATCCAATTTTGAAATTGCTGCGTCTGAAACTGTCACAGAAAATATTCCGCTATTGGAATACAAAACAGCGGATTCTGAAGGAAATGCCTTAATTTACGTTTGCTTCAATAAGGCTTGTCAAAAGCCTGTTTATGAAGTTGCCGATGCTTTGGCACAGTTTCCATCTTTAGCCTGACCTACCTTTTGGAGAGTTTATTTGGTGATTTATACCCACAGGAAGACAGCAAATCCAACTTATTTGCGGACATCATATTGCCTGTACCCATCCCAAAGATGTTTACCTACAAAATTCCGCGGAGTATGGCGGAGCAGATCGGTATCGGTTTTCGGGTGATTGTTCAGTTTGGAAAAAAGAAGGTACTTACCGGCATTATCGGCAAAGTCCACCAAAAGCCGCCTTCCGCTTACGAAGCCAAACCCGTTCTCGATATTCTTGACAACCATGCTACGGTCAATCCATTACAGATCCGTTTTTGGGCGTGGATGGCGGAGTATTATTGCTGCCATATCGGAGAAGTGATGAATGCGGCCCTGCCTTCAGGACTGAAACTCAGCAGCGAAAGCAAAATCCAACTCAATCCTACCTTTGATTCAGACACCTCTCCGTATCCGCTTGACGACAGGGAGGAAATTTTGCTTCAGGCATTGGCTGCCAAAGATGATATGACCTATGAGGAGTGTGAAAATGTCCTCGGTCTCAAATCAATCCATGGTATCATCAAAAGCTTGGTCATCAAGGAAGCCATTTTGGTTTTTGAGCAATTAAAAGAGAAATATACGCCCAAAGTTGAATCAAGAATCCGGCTTTCCAAAGAGTATGCTTCAGACAAGAAAACCTTGGAAGCCCTTTTCAACGATATCGCCAACAAACCAAAGCAGGAGGAAATTTTGCTCAAGTACCTGCAGGAAATCCCGGTGTACAAAAGTCCTGACCTCAACCAAAAAGGATTGGACAAAAAAGTAATTACCGAAGCTAACCTCTCGGTATCCTCCCTCAAGACCCTGATCAAAAACGGCGTGCTTGAAGAGTTCAAAATTATCATCAGCCGTTTTGAGGAGGAAGAGGGAAATGGAGAAGAGATTGTCCTTTCAGAACTGCAGAGCAAAATTCTTGGAGAAATAAAAATCCAATTTGAAGAAAAAAACGCCGTCCTTTTTCATGGAATAACCGGAAGCGGCAAAACAGAAATTTATATTACCCTGATCAAGGAGGTCTTGGCCGGAGGTTCCCAAGTATTGTTGCTATTGCCCGAGATTGCTCTTACCACCCACATGGTCGGCAGGCTCAGGAAAGTTTTTGGTAGCAGTATGGGAGTTTACCATTCCAAATATTCAGACAATGAAAGGGTAGAGGTTTGGAATGGGGTTTTGAGCGGAAAAATCTCCTTTGTGATCGGCGCAAGGTCTTCTATATTTTTGCCATTTGATAGCTTGGGAATGGTGATCGTCGATGAAGAACATGAGTCATCCTACAAGCAGTTTGATCCTGCGCCGAGATTTCAGGCAAGGGATGCGGCGATCATGCTTTCCTGGATTCACCAAGCCAAAACTTTGCTTGGGTCTGCGACGCCTTCCTTTGAATCTTTTTACAATGCCCGAACCAAAAAGTATGGCTATGTGGCTTTGGACAAAAGATACGGAGAGGCACAACTTCCCGAGTACCACTTGGCGGATATGCTAGTGGACAAAAAGAAAAACCTACTGAAGCTTGATTTTACGAGATTACTCAGAGAAAAAATCCAGGAAGCTTTATCCAATCAGGAGCAGGTTTTGATTTTCCAAAACAGGCGTGGCTATGCGCCTTATATAGCCTGTGAAGATTGTGGATGGATTCCAGAATGTGAACATTGCGATGTCAGCCTGACTTACCATCAGTTTGGGGAGGAGATGCGCTGCCATTATTGTGGGTTCAAGGAGAAAGTCCCGCATGCATGTCCTGCCTGTGGAAGCAATAAATTGGGAGCGGTTGGCTTGGGGACAGAGCGGATCGAAGAAAGTCTTTCCTTACTTTTTCCTGAAGCCAGAATCGCAAGGATGGATTTGGATACTACCCGAAGCAAATACGGATACCAGCAATTATTGGAAGAATTTGGAAGCGGTAACATTGATATATTGGTCGGTACCCAGATGATTACCAAGGGTTTGGATTTCGATCGTGTCACTGTTGTAGGAATCATGGATGCAGACAGGATTTTGTATTTTCCGGACTTTAGGGCCGGTGAGCGTGCTTTTCAGCAAATCACCCAAGTGGCAGGCCGGGCAGGACGGCGGGACAAAAAAGGTTCCGTCATCATCCAAACACGAAAACCTGAGGAAGCCATTTTTGGACAGGTGATTTCCGGGGATTACAAGAACTTTTATATTCAGGAAATGGGGGATAGGCAGCGGTTTTTCTACCCTCCTTTTGTCAAAATCATCAAAATCACGACCCGGCATAAGGATTATAAAATTGCAGAAAAGGCCGCAAGACATCTACATAACCTGATGGGCGAAATCGATGTCAAGAAGATCATGTTGGGGCCGGAAAAGGGATTGGTCGGAAAAATCAAGAACCAATACATCTTCGAATCCATCGCGAAGTTGGATAAATCAGGAAATGCCCAAGCCCAATTTAAACATGATTTGCTCCAGCTTTTGGAAGAAATGCAGGTGCATAAGGATTTTAGAGGAGTGAGGTTTGTGGTGGATGTGGACCCTTATTGAGAAGCGAGACGAGAGACGAGAGACGAGAGTGTAGTACTAAGTATCAAGTACTAAGTACCAAGCTAAGAAAAAGTCCTAGGTACCAAGTCCAGGCTATGAATTCAAAATCAGTTAACCAATTAACCAATTAACCAATTAACCAAATAACCAATAACCAAATAACCAATAACCATTAACCATTAACCAAATAACCCCTAACCAAATAACCCCTAACCATTAACCAAATAACCCATAACCAAATAACCATTAACCAATCACCATTTAACAAATAACCAATAACCAAATGGAAATAGAATCATTAAAATTCCCTGTTGGCCGATTTTCCGCACCAAAAGAAATTACTGGCCAACAACTTGAAGAATGGGTTGGAATCATAGAAGAATTCCCTGCCTTACTCCGTGCAGCAACAGATAAACTTTCAGAAGAACAATTGGACACACCTTATCGGCCTGAAGGATGGACGGTGAGGCAGGTAGTGCATCACTGTGCCGACAGTCATATGAACAGCTTTATCCGGTTCAAGTTGGCGCTTACTGAGGATCACCCAACCATCAAACCTTATCATGAAGATCTGTGGGCGGAATTGGCAGATGCCAAAAACCTGCCCATAGAATCAAGTTTGAAGATTTTGGAAGGATTACATCACCGTTGGGTAGTGTTGATCAAATCACTTTCAGAAGCGGATTTGCAGAAAAACTTTTTCCATCCTGCCAACAAAAAAACAAGCACCTTGGCTACCACCATAGCTTTGTATGCCTGGCATTCAAGTCATCATTTGGGGCATGTGAAGTTGGTGAGTGAGAGATTTAGATAGGAAAGTTGAGAAATACCAAGAAGTACAGCAACTGTTCGACAAGGAATTTATACAGCAATGCGGATTGGATGGGTATGTTGATTATTGAGAAATCTAAAAACTTATCGAATCCCAAATCATTTAAATTAGCCCTGAAAGGGCAAAATAACAAAGGGATGGGTGAAGCCCATCCATAATTCATCAGATAATTCCCTTAAGCCCTGAAAGGGCGGGATCATTTTCTTTCTTGTCCTTAGAGATATTTCGCCCCTTCAGGGCTTTTTCCGAACATTTCTTACTATTACGATGGGCTGCACCCATCGCTGGGGTATTTCGCACCTTCAGTGCTGTAACTTTTATACCAACATTTAAACATCCTGCCTCCGATCCAATTGCATTCAAAAAGACAACCAAGACCCATAATATTGGCATTTCTAAATACCAAGCCTATCTAGATAGTTTTTGATAAATTTGCTAATTGCCTGTTACATCCGTCTTCGGTCTTCGGTCTTCCAACCCAAAACCAAGGATTTTTCCTCCAAGAAATGTAGAGGTTGCGCATATACTCATTTATCTATACCCCGCATTAATTTCCCCCAATGCCTCAACACCCGGACAAAGATCTGTTTCTTTCAATTTATTCAAAGGTGTACTGCAAGTACTTAAGGTGCCATGAAGGTCTTTCCATTCGGTATTGACATAGAGTAAGCCTGTAAGGATTTCATTTTTTGTTCTTGCATGCTGAAGGGCATTTGCTACAGAAACCCTGTCTTCCGGATTCCAATCTGTTGCCAATTTATTCAGTTGGATCAAGGTGCCATCGTGCATCGCTACTCGGGTCGACTTGCCTTTTTCGTAATTGGTTTTGATTTCGGGCATTTCCGGAACAAAGTCCAAAGTCGAAGTGGCTTCAATATGTTCCCTCACATAGTCGTAGGATTTGGTAGAACCGGGATTGTTGTTGAAAGTCACACAAGGAGAAATCACATTGAGAAAGGCAAATCCTTTATGGTGCATGGCGGCCTTGATGAGCGGAACCAATTGCTGCTTGTCCCCGCTAAAACTCTGAGCCACAAAGGTTGCTCCCAATTCTATCGCCAAACTCGCTAGATCGATAGCTTGAAATGGATTGACGGAACCGGCTTTGCTCCGCGAACCTTGGTCTGCGGTGGCAGAATCCTGTCCTTTGGTCAGGCCATAGCAGCCGTTGTTCATCACGATATAGACCATATTCAGATTTCGCCGGATGACATGGACAAACTGCCCCATGCCGATAGAGGCTGAATCCCCATCCCCTGAAACTCCAAAATACACCATGTCCTTATTCGCCATGCTTGCACCTGTGGCCACGGAAGGCATACGCCCGTGGACAGAATTGAAACCATGTGAATTGCCCAAAAAGTAGGTAGGGGTTTTGGATGAACAACCGATTCCGGAGATCTTGGCCACTTTATGTGGTTCTACAGACATTTCAAAACATGCCTGCACGATGGCGGCGCTGATGCTGTCGTGGCCACAACCTGCGCAAAGTGTAGACAGCGAACCTTCATATTCCTTTTGGGTATAGCCAAGTTTGTTTTTTGGAAGTTTCGGATGTCTAAAGAGCGGTTTCAGATAACTCATGGTGTTGGGTATTTTCTAGGTTTAAATGCTTTAAAATCTGGTTTTTGATGGCATCAGCTGTGATCGGCATGCCTTCATAATTCAAGACAGGGATCAATTTGGCAGGATTGGTTTCAAGTTCCATGATCATCATGCTGCGCAATTGGGCATCCCGGTTTTGCTCTATGACAAAAACAGTCGAATGGGAATGAATGAATTGAACCACCTCTTCACCAAAAGGGAAAGCTTTGATCCGGATCGCATCTACGATGATTCCATTTTCTTCCAAAATGTCTTTAGCTTCCTCTGCCGAAAAAGTGGATGTTCCATAGAATAGAATCCCTACTTCTGACTTGTTTTCTTTTTGGTACAAATGGGCTTTCGGAACAATTTTCTTCGCCGTTTCCCATTTGACCATCAATCGGTCCATGTTTCGTTTGTAGGCAGCACCATCTTCGGTGTAGGCAGCGTATTCATCCCGTGAAGTTCCTCTAGTAAAGAAAGAGCCTTTGGTAGGATGCGTGCCCGGATAGGTCCTGTAAGGAATACCGTCACCATCCACATCCAGATACCTTCCAAACCGGCCGATATGCTCTAATTCCTCCGCATTGAGTACTTTTCCACGGTCATACTTTCTTTTTTGATCCCAATGAAAAGGCTCACTGATGTGGTCGTTCATGCCAAGGTCCAGATCTGTCATGACCATGATCGGCGTTTGAAGGCGCTCGGCGAGGTCAAAACTTTCGGCTGTCATCTCAAAGCATTCATGGGGAGTAGCGGGGAAAACCAAGACATGTTTTGTATCTCCGTGGGAAGCATAGGCGGCAAGTAGAATGTCCGATTGTTGTGTTCTCGTGGGCATGCCTGTACTAGGTCCGGTTCTTTGGACATCTATGAGGACAGCAGGTACTTCAGCAAAGTAAGCCAAACCTAGAAACTCATTCATCAAAGAGACTCCGGGACCGCTTGTCGCAGTAAATCCCCGGGCACCGTTCCAATTGGCACCGATAACCATCCCCATGGCGGCGAGTTCATCTTCGGCTTGGATGATGGCAAATCTTTTTTCGCCTGTTTCAGGATCGGTCCTGTATTCTTCACAATAATGTTCAAATGCCTCTGCCACCGAAGTGGAAGGCGTGATCGGATACCATGCCATGACAGTGGCACCTCCATAGACTGCACCAAGGCCACAGGCAGTGTTGCCATCTACCAGGATTTTGTCTTTGATGAGGTTCCTTCTTTCAAGATGGAAGTTTAGAGGGTACTCGAAATTTGCTTCGACATAATCCATTCCAAGTTTCAGGGCTTGGATATTGGCGTCGATCAGTTGCTTTTTACCTTCAAATTGTTCTCCGACCAATTTTTCGATTTCGGAATAATCCATGTTTAACAATTTGGCCAAAGCTCCTACATAGATGATGTTTTTAAGGAGTTGTCTTTTCCTTGGATCTGAAAATGCCTCATTGGACATCTCCATCATAGGAACACCGAGATAATGGATGTCTTCTCTGAAATAGGGGGCTGGGAGTTTTTTGGTACTGTCATACATAAAATAACCACCAGGCTTGACACTTTTCACATCCTGTGCCATGCTTTGGGGATTGACAGAAACCAAAATATCGATACCTTCCCTTCTCCCGAGATATCCCTTTTCACTGACACGCACTTCATACCATGTCGGTAATCCCTGAATGTTGGATGGAAAGATGTTTTTTGGAGTAACCGGTATTCCCATTCGGAAAATGGCTTTGGCAAACAGGTAGTTTGCACTCGCCGATCCGGTGCCGTTCACATTGGCAAAACGGATGATAAAATCATTGACTGCTTTTGTCATTTCTCTATAAGGGGTAACGGGGTGATCATTTGATTGGCTTTGGTCGTGTTGTAGAGGAATTTTTGCATGTCCCAAGCTGAGGTAGGGCATCTTTCTGCACAAAGACCACAGTGTAGGCATACATCTTCATCTTTGACCATGACACGACCTGTTTTTAATTCCTTGGAAACCAATAAATCCTGGGTTAGATTTTCTGCAGGAACCAAGAGATTCTGCCTTAGTTCGGGTTCTTCTGCATTGATGGTAAAAGTGATACAGGAAGTAGGGCAGACATCCATGCAGGCATCACATTCTATACACCTGTCTTCTGTAAAAACCGTCTGCACATCGCAGTTGAGGCATCTTTGGGTTTCTTTGTAAGCTGTTGCGATATCAAAACCTAATTCAACTTCTTTCTTTCTGTCTTTGAGGGTTTGGGATTTTTTGGCTTGGGGTACGATATACCTTTGGTCAATAGCCACACCGCTGTCATAACTCCACTCATGGATTCCCATCTTTTGGCTGACAAGGTTGGTGTAGGGAGAAGGCCTGTCATGTACGTCCAATCCTTCACAAAACAGGTGGATCGATACTGCCGCTTGGTGGCCTTGGGCTACAGCTGTGATGACATTTTTGGGTCCAAATGCTGCGTCTCCACCAAAGAAAACCTTGACATTGGTGGATTGGAAGGTGACTTCATCCACCACCGGCATTCCCCATTGGTCAAATTCTAGCCCTATATTTCTTTCTATCCAGGGGAAACTGTTTTCTTGTCCAATTGCAATCAATACTTCATCTGCTTCAATGAAAACTTCATCTTCTTCCGTTGGAAGAAGTTGCCTTTTGCCGTTTTCGTCATAGACGGGTTTTACCTTCTGGAATTTCATCCCGATGAGTTTTCCGTCGTTGACTTCAAAACTCAGCGGAACATGGTTATCAATGATATTGATGTCCTCATGAAGGGCATCTTCTTTTTCCCAAGGGGATGCTTTCATCTCGTCAAACGGGCTTCTGACCACCACTTTGACTTCTTTACCTCCCAATCTTCTGGAGGTTCTGCAGCAGTCCATGGCTGTATTGCCACCTCCAAGTACGATTACTTTAGATGCGATAGATTTGGTATGTTCAAAAGCTACACCTGCAAGCCATTCTATTCCGATATGGATGTTCTTGTCTCCTTCTTTTCTTCCGGGCAATTTTGGTAAGTCCCTTCCTTTTGGGGCTCCTGTCCCAACAAAAACCGCATCATATCCACCCTCCAATACTTCCTTCAAACTCTTGACATAAGTCAGAAATTGGGTATGAATCCCAAGGTCAAGTATGAAATTCACCTCTTCATTGAGCACTTCTTCAGGTAGTCTGAAAGAGGGAATCTGACTTCGCATCATTCCTCCGCCGGCTACCTGCTCATCAAAAAGATGGATTTCATATCCCAAAGGAGCCAAATCCCTTGCAACCGTTAGTGATGCAGGTCCACCGCCGATCAGGGCGATTTTTTTTCCGTTAGATGGAAAAGGACCTTGAGGCATGTATTGCCTGACATCACCTTTGTTGTCCGCAGCGACTCTTTTGAGCCTGCAGATGGCGACTGGTTCCTCTTCGACCCTTACCCTGCGGCAAGCAGGTTCACAGGGTCGGTCACAAGTCCTTCCGAGGACGCCTGGAAAAACATTGGATTCCCAGTTGACCATGTAAGCTTCAGTGAATCTTTCTGCGGCGATGAGTCTGATATACTCAGGTACAGGAGTGTGTGCGGGGCAGGCGTATTGGCAATCCACTACCTTATGGTAGTATTCAGGGTCTTTGGTATTGGTAGGCTTCATGGTTAAAATGGGTTTGATGTCACTTTCCCAATTTTTGTTGAAAAAAGACAAAGCTTCTTAAAGCTAAGAAATTTCAGAATTTAATGCAGATACATTTGATATAAAATTATAATTTATTTTGGTGGTTGATAAATATGCAAAATCTCATATAATTTTGATTTAGAAATTTATCGATTCATAAAAGGGATTTGGCTATGAAACTCCATCAAAAAACATTCATCATTACCGGGGCTACAAGTGGAATGGGAAATGCAATAGCCTTGGATTTTGCGAAAGAAGGGGCAAATCTAATTCTGAGTGGGAGGGATGAACAAAGAGCCAAGACTTTGAAGGCAAAAATAAATGCTGCAGGAGGAAATGCTGAATTTTTAGCAGGAGATGTTGGAGATATTCAATATAACAGCGACCTCGTTTCTTATGCCATACAATCTTTTGGGCAATTGGATGGCTTGGTGACCAATGCCGGAATGCTAGGTTTGGGTTCTGTGACCGAATTGGAGCCCTCAGATTGGGACAAGACATTCAGAACCAATGTCGACTCAGTGTTTTATCTTCTCAAATTTGCCTTGCCTGAATTGCTCAAGAGGCCGACTGCTGCTGTAGTCGTCAATTCCTCGATTGCTGCTTACAAATCTTTTCCCAATCATCCTGCCTATTGTGCTTCAAAAGCAGCTTTATTGGCTTTGGCAAAACAAATAGCGGTGGATTATGGGCCTTCTGTAAGGATAAACACCATGTGTCCCGGTCCTGTGGATACACCTTTTATCCATGCTTCCGCCGTTGCATTCCCTGATCCAATCCAAGCAGTGTCCAATGCCGGAAAAGCAACCTTGCTCAAAAGGCTCGGCCTACCCCAAGATGTTTCAAAACTTGCACTTTTTCTGGCCTGCGATGATTCTAGTTGGATTACCGGAAGTGCATTTACGATCGATGGGGGGATTTTGGCAGCAGGGTAATCATTTTTAGGTCAAACCTTATTCAGCAACCTGTGCAGGTCTTCTTTGAATTGTTTTCCTATAGGGATCAACTTCCCGCCAATTTCCACATGTGATTCTGCCACAGCATCAAGTTTTGAGAAATTGACCACAAAGGAGCGGTGTACTCGTACAAAATTCTTCTGATCAAGTTTTTCGCAAAGTTTGCTTAGCGGGCTGACAATCAAATAATTTTGATTGGTAAGAATGATTTTGCAATAATTCCGTTCTGCCTCAATGTACATGATCTCCTCCAGCAAAACCTTGATAAGTTTGTTTTGATTTCTGATAAAAATCCTGTCTCCCTGATATTCCACCAAAGTATCATTGGAAAATATCTCCTTATTTTTTTCTAAGACCTTTTCTTCTACCAGTGCTATGGTTCTTTCCAAGTCAAGTTTTTTGAACGGCTTGGCGATAAATGCAAAAGGATGGGTTTCTCTGGCTTTGGAAAAGGTAGCATCATCTACATTGGCGGTAAGGTAAATGATGGGGATATCAATATATTGTTGGATATTTTTGGCAGTTTCAATTCCGCTTATTTTTCCTTTAAGCTGAATGTCCATCAATATCATATCGGGTTTGTTTTCCAAGGCATGGTGTACAGCTTCTTCACCTCTGGATTCCAATCCAGTCACCTCGTATCCAAGATTGGTCAGCTGCAAACCGATGTTGGCAGCGATAATCATGTCATCTTCTACAATTAGTATTCGTGTTTTCTGGGTCATGCGGCTTTATGTATTTGGAATTCAAAAAAGATTTCTGTCCCCGGGTTGGAAATTAGGGTCATTTTCCCATCGAGTTGTTTGGTAAGAAGACTGATGAGTTGAGACCCAAAACCCGATCCTTTGATTTCAGGTTTATCGCCTATTCCGATCCCATTATCAGAGACTTGAAGCAAGAGATGCGAATTTTTTTCCGAGAGTGATACTTTAATTATTCCCTTATTTTCATTTGGAAAAGCGTATTTTAGGGAATTTGACAATAATTCATTGACAATCAGTCCAATAGGTATAGCCTGGTCAATTTCAAGGTCTAAGGTATCCATGTCACAAACCAATGAAATGCGCATTGAGGCATTGAAAGTATCGATGATGTATTCACCTAGGTTAAGAAAAAAATCCTTCATTTCTATGGTTTTAAGGTCTCTTCCCTGATAGAGTTTCTGATGAATCAGTCCTATGCTATGCACCCTGTTTTGGGTTTGTTCCATGATACTTTGGAATTCTTTATTTTCAATTTTGGCTGTCTGAAGAGCAAGAAGGCTTGAGATCGTTTCAAGGTTGTTTTTGACCCGATGGTGAATTTCTTTGAGCAAATGTTCCTTTTCGAGATTTTGCTTTTCTAAAAGCATGTTGTATTTTTTTCGACGGACCAAGACAACATATAAAATGCCTAGAATAACAACCAAAAATCCTGCTAGGGTAAGGATGAAAATCTGCAACATTTTTTGTTTTTCCAATCGGGCCTCTTGAAGGTTTATTGTATTTTCTTTTTGGGAAACATCCATTTCAGTTTGTAGCAGTGAAATCCTTTGGTCAGCCTCTGCCGTAAAGACGATTTGCTTGAGCGCGTCATAAGTCCTACTTGCTTCCAAAGCCTTGGCAAATTTTTTATCACCCTCATAGGCCTTACTTAGTTCAAGGTACACAAGGCTCAAATAATACTTATCTCCAAAATCTTTTGTGGCTACCCGGATGCTTTTTTCTAAAAATTTGATGGCATGGGAGAAATCTCCGATGCTATTGTTGGATTTTCCCAATGAAAGCAAAGACCGCATGATCATAAAATCATTTTCCAATAATTCGGCATACTTCAATGCCTCCAAGCCTGATTTTTCGGCAGCTATATAATCACCTTTCTGATTGTATAAATCTGAAAGTGCGATATAGGTGTCGCTTAGGTTATTATAAAACCCATACCGCTCTCCGATGCTGATTGATTCTTGGAAATAGGCCAATGCTTCCTCGTACCTATTGAGTTTGATCAGGTTATTTCCGATTACATGAAGGGTAAAGTCATAATCGAGGTCATATAGATTTCTTTTCTTAAAAAGTGCAATGGATTTCAAACCATATTCCAAACCGATACTGGATTTTCCCTGTTTCCAAAAAAGGTTGCTCATGTCGGAATATGCCATTGCAATTGCTTTTTTATCCCCGTATTTTTCCCCTATTTTGAGGGTTTTTGATGCATAATCAAATGCCTCTCCCAAATTCCCTCTTCTTTCAAACACATAGCCAAGGTTGGTGTAAAGGAGCCAAGATTCACTTTCTGGAATTTTTTCAATCGCACTTTTGAGCACCATCTCAGCCCAATCCAACTCATCAAGTCTTAGAAGGATAGCCCCCTGCGAAACCTGTAATCTACCCTCCCAATACTTATTGTCAATTCTTCTTGCTTCTTCAAGTCCTCGGTTGATGATAGACAGTGATTTTTTAAGGTTTCTTGAATGGGTCAAATACCCTAGATCGTTTAGGACTTTGATCCTTAAGGTATCATTTTGGATTTTTGAAAGGCCTTTTTCTAGATTTTCGAGGTATTCTGATCCAAAATCATCCGATTCTACAAATACCTGCTTATAATTGACTTTCTCATGTGAGAAAAACAATTGGGCCTCGGTACGGAGGGTTATCGTAAAAAAAAGAAAAACAATAATCCATTTCATTTATGAAATATAGCATATTATTTATATCAAAATATTTAAATAAACCGATTATTATTCCTCGGTAATTTTTAGGCATCATTCGGACAGTATAAGGGGTCATTTGTCCTAGATCCATTTTTAATATTAATTAGGATGCTTTAATTAGATCATTCTAATGCCTGAAAGGGAATCATCAATTGGAAAAGAAGTGATTTGATTTCTTTGAATTCAAAACCAACAACCCTTAAAATTCTAACCCCAGCCAATCCTATTTTACCTAATTATGAAATACTTCATGTTAATAGGAATTTTTGTTTTGACTTTGGTTGGTTGCACATCCAAACAGAGGTATAGCCAAGATTCTCCTGAAATTGACACAGTAAAATCGCTTTTTGAAAACTATCTAACAGGAAATTGGGATGCTTATAAATCTCATTTTGCTGATAATGCCAAGATATTCATCAATGTAACAGAAAAAAATCCCGCAAACATTCAGGAACTGATTGCACAGCAAAAAATGGAAATTGAAGGTTTGTCCTCTTATTCTATAAATACAGAAACCCAAACTTTTGAAATGATACTCGATGACAAAGAAGAAACCTGGGTAAACTATTGGGGGGTTTGGAAAGGGACCCTTGCCGCAACGCAAGAGATATTTGAGATCCCGATCCACATTACCTTCCAATTCGTCGATGGTAAAATTGTCAAAGAATTTGGGTATTGGGATAACTCCAAAATTACAATGGCAGTCATGAGGATTTCCATAGCAAAAGCATCAAAATCGTTGGATAAAGCTTCAGATTAAAAAATAAATATTCTGCAGCCTGGACTCTGATATCGGCCGGCAATTTTTATTGACCATGAGAAATTAAATAAACCCTTGTTGAATAAATAGTGAAAATTCAAATGAAACGGTTTGGATTTTAGTTGATGAGAACATCGGGGTAGGGCGCCAATATTATAATAGAGGAGCTCTGTCCCGATACTTGTTTTTAGGTCATTTATTTCTCAAAAAAAGTCACTGATGCTAGCAAAAGAATTTAACTCCACGCTGATTTCTATTGAAACCGCTGAGCGAGTGACTTCGCTTGATGTGATGCGAGGCATTGTGCTTTGCGGAATCTTATTGATGAATATCAATGGCTTTGGTTTGTCAGGGGCCTATAATGACCCGACAGTGTCCGGTGGTGCAGAAGGCTGGAATTTAGGGACATGGGTCGCTGCAAACATGTTTTTTGAGGGTACCATGAGGGCATTGTTTTCTCTTTTGTTTGGGGTAGGTATGTTTATTCTTTTGGATAGATTAGAGAAAAAAGATGCCGGAATAAGGGCAGCAGACATTTATTTCAGAAGGTTGTTGTGGCTGTTGGTTTTTGGTTTGGTTCATGGCTATTTGTTGTTATGGAGGGGTGAGATTTTATTTGAATATGCCCTGATGGGTTATTTTGTTTATTCTTTCAGAAGGATAAGTCCTAAATACCTGGTCATGATTTCAGTCTTTTTGTTCTCCATCGGAACTCTTTGGAATTATGTGGATTACCGGAAGGATGTGGCAATGATGGATCAAGTGGCTTTGGCTGAAACCTACAAGGTGGAAGAAACACCCCTTTCCAAAGAAACAAAAGATGCCCTCAGCAGATGGGAGCAAAAGCTATATGACCGTTCTCAGGAATTTATTGATTTTGAAAATGAAAGTATGCGGAAGGGGTATGTGGATGTGGTGTTTTTTTTAGCTCCTGTCAATACTTATTTCAATACCTATTTCTCTTACAGGTATGATCTGTGGGACATCTTACCCATGATGCTTTTGGGAATAGCACTGTTCAAATGGAAAATTCTTTCAACTGAAAAATCATATGGCTTTTATGGTCTGATGGTTTTGTTTGGATATGGGATTGGGTTACTGGTCAACTACAACGAAATCACCTCCATTATAGCTAGCGATTTTTCTTATGTAGGTTTTTCAAAATCCAATATCACCTATGACCTCGGTCGTATTCCTGTCGCTATGGGGCATATCGGTATGATTATGGTCTTTTCCAAATTACCTGCCTTCGAATGGCTCAAGCATAGCTTGGCGGCAGTAGGGAAAATGGCCCTGACCAACTATCTCATGCATTCTGTGATATGCATGTTTGTATTTACAGGAGTCGGTTTTGGTCTGTTTGGAAAGCTGCAGCGATTTGAACTGCTATATGTAGTGTTTTCCATCTGGATTTTTCAAATGATCCTAAGTCCGATTTGGCTGAAGTATTTCCATTTTGGACCGATAGAATGGATGTGGAGAAGATTGAGTTACCTACAAAATCCGCCTTTTTGGAAAGTTTAGGCAGCTATTTTTAGGATCATTAACAAGAAATACCCTTTTGCCTTTTGGCTTGGATATCAAAAATATTGACAAAATGAAAAAACGGGAAAGCTGAAAACCGAATAGAGTAAGCACTAAACAACCATAAAAATGAACAAGAAAAACTATTTCCTCATAGCGACCGCCTGTATCGCTCTTTCTCTATTTACAGTTGCCTGTAGCTCACCTGCTCCTGAAGAAACTGTTGCACCGGAAGAAGTGGCAACTCCTCCTGCACAAGAACCCGATATGGCTGCTATCAAAGCTGAAATCCAAGATTTGGAAGATGCTTGGGGTGCCGCTGATACTGCAGGTGATATCACTTCTTTAATGGCTTTTTACGCTGATGACGCAGTAAGTATGGGTAGTGGTGCACCGGTTGCAGTAGGCAAAGCTGCCATTCAAAAAGAATTTGAGTCAAGCATGGCCAAAAGACCTGCTGGTCAAACCATCACATTTGAGGTATTGGATATTTTTGGGGATGAAAACACTATCACCGAAGTAGGGAAAACTACCCGAAAGGATGCTTCGGGCAAAGTCGTTTCCTCGGGTAGCTATATGGCGATCTGGGAAAAACGTGATGGAAAATATGTCTGTGTGAGAGATATCAGCAATAACGACTCCAAAGAAAATTAATTCCTTTCAGCTATTTGCTAATTGTATATTTTTTTAAACTGAGTGGGTAAATATAGATACCCACTCAGTTTTTTCGCTGTTTTTTAAGTTGTCCGGATTGACCTGGCTAAAAAACCAAAGAAATGCGACAATATGTTTAAATCAGTATCGTATAACGAATTAGTTAAATAATTATTTATTTTTTCATTCGGTAAATATTACCACGGTTTGGGACATAAATAGGTCTATTTCGTACTTGAATCGTTTTTTTTCAATTTTTTAATCACGACTTTTTATAAATTGATTTTAACTATTTAATTAAATAATAATGTTATGAAAGTTTTTTTGATAATGATTGTAATGTTCCTTTTTGTTTCGTCCGGTTTTTCTCAAGGAATCATAATGGGGAAGGTTCATGATTCTCAATCAAAAGGAATAGCTTTTGCAAATGTGCTGCTGAAAAGCGTCACGGATTCTTTGTTGGTCAAGGGAATCATTACGGATGAAACTGGGAACTATATTTTTTCAGAAATTCCAAAAGGGGAATATTTTGTTGAAGTTTTTATAATGGGATACTCCAAATCCTATACCCCCGGCTTTAATTTTTCAGGAACAGAAAAAAATGAGTTGGAAGGAATAACGGTGGTGGAGGAAGCCCAAAATTTGGAGGAGGTGACTGTAGTGGCTACTAGGCCATTTTTTGAGTTGGAAGAGGGGAAAATGGTAGTCAATGTGGCTAACAGTATTTCAGCTGCGGGGTTATCGGTCATCGATGTACTCGATAGAGCTCCTGGGGTAATGGTCAACAGGCAGAGTAATTCGATCTCTGTTTTAGGGAAAGACGGGGTAGTCATCCTCATGAACGGCCAAAGATTCAGAATGCCATTGGAGGCTGCTTATCAGATGCTGGCAGGTCTCAACTCGAGTGATGTCGAAAAGATAGAAATCATCACTGTCCCTCCTGCAAACTATGATGCTGACGGTGATGCAGGATTTATCAATATCGTGATGAAAAAGGACAATGCTATGGTGGGTACAAAGGGTTCCCTGACCATCGGACAAGGCTATGGTTCCGGCTACAATGGCAATATGAGCTTCAACCTCAATCATCAGGGAGCAAAATTCAGTTGGTTTGTTCTTTTGGCCTCTACCTATGTAAATCAGGAGGCAGAGTGGGAACAATTTAGAGGAAACAATAACGGATTTGAAGACATTCGTATTGATACCTACACCGATAGATTTTCGACCAGAAAATCCATCAATTACCAGGCAGGGTTTGACTACAAGCTAAGCAGCAAAACCATCCTCAGTGGCTTGGTCAGTGGCTACAATAACCGTTGGGAAATGACGGCTTTTAATACTACCAAATCCAGTTTTTCCATTTCCCCTGATACACTTTTTAGGATGACAACGGTAGAAGTCAATAAATGGAGTCATATCATGGGTAATATCAATCTTCAGCATACATTCCAAAACGGGCATGTCATTAGTACCAATGTAGACTACCTGACCTACAATAATGCCAATCCATCTGGATATACCATTATGAATTATGATGAATTCAATGATTTGATAGGTTCACAGGAATTCAGAATAACCAAAGATACCCCCATTGAGCTGTGGGTAACAGACTTTAACCATTCCATGAAAATTGGCAAATCAGTAGCTGTAGAATCAGGTATCAGAGCTACTCTTTCAAAATTCACCAATACTGTAGTGTTCGAAGAGAAACTTGATTCAGATTGGCAGATCGATCCAAAATTCACCAATGATGGCTTTCTCAATGAGGATATATTGGCAGCATTTTCCTCAGCCAAAATCAAATTTGATGAAAAGACTTCCTTGAATGCAGGAGTCAGATACGAGAACACCAAAACCAACCTGACGACAGTGTCAGGAGAGAAAATCGTTGACAGGAATTACGGTGATTTCTTTCCAACGGCATTTTTATCCAGAAAAATCAATCCCAACAACTTGGTTCAGCTGTCCTACGGACGCAGGATTACACGTCCCACTTTCAATGAGATGGCACCTTTTGCGTTTTTTTCTGACCCTTTTACCTTCTTCGCCGGAAATGAAAACATCCTGCCTACTTACACCAATACCTTCAAAACAGATTATTCCCATAAAAGCTGGATTTTCTCGCTGCAGCACAGTACGGACCAAAATGTAATTGCCAGGTTTCAACCTACTTTGGATGTAGAGACAAACACGGTATTTCTGAAAACGGAAAATATCGACCAAAGGCAGACAGTTTCCTTGATGATAGCTTTCCCCTTGAAGTTGACTTCTTGGTGGGAAACCCAAAACAACTTTACAGCAAATTATCAAAGAGTCAAATCTGAGCTGAACGGGGAGATTTAAGATGTTGATCAGAAAGGTCTGCAGGTAGTTTTGACCAATACATTCACGCTTCCCAAAAATTACACCATTGAGTTGATGGGAAATTACATGTCTCCCAGCATCAACGGATATTACTTGGGACTTTCTCGGGGCTTTCTTAACCTAGGAGTCCAAAAAGACTTCCAAAAGGCCGGGGTGCTGAGGTTATCCTGTAACGACATACTCGAAACCAGTCAAATCAGGGGGCAATCATTTGATGGTGCTGATTTAGATTTTTATATAAGATTTAAGTATGAAAAAAGGGTGTTCATGGCTACCTATACCTATCAGTTTGGAAATAGTAAGATCAAAGGAACCAGAGATAGAAAAGTGGGTTCCCAAGAGGAACAGAGAAGAGTCACTAATTGATCAAAATCCAATTTTCTTTTGGGTAAATGAATTCCCGTATTGGGACATTTTTAAGGTTGGTTAGTCCTAAACGCTTCTGTAAAGAGATATAAAATATTGATATTGATTTACAATTTTTAATCAATCTAAAACTAGTTAAAACCATTTTAATCAAAAAAACCATGAAAAAAAGAATGAATTATTTAATCATCTTGTCAATGGGAATAGTCCTCAATTGGACTCTACTTTCGTCCTCAATCGCTCAAAACGAACCACTAGGCCCATTAATGACAGTAACTGAGTTTACCATCAAGCCCGGGCATGAAATGCAATTTAGGGAAGGTGTCAAGGCATGGAAAGCCTGCTACTTAAAAAACGAAGGCGATTGGACATGGAGAATGTGGCAAAGACAGCAAGGAGAAGGAAGTGTCTTTGTGCTTGCTTCTGATATGGCCAACTGGGCTGAAATGGACAAAACCGACGAGTCAGGGAAAAAATGCCAAGACCTAGCCCGGTCGCTGATTAATCCCCATATCGAGAAAGCAACGTCACACGTGACACGTTTTCAACTTGGAATCAGCAAAGCAGCTTCACTTACAGAAGATATGATTAGGGTTTCTTTCTATGATTTGAATCCCTTAAATGGCCATCGACTGATGGAGGTAGTCAAAGAAGTGGAAGGTATCCGTAAAAGTGCAGGTCTTGAACCCGGGGGTTATTGGTATCAATGGCAGACTGCGGGACCCGAAAGCCCAAGTTTCCATCATGTGATGCCTTACAAAGATTATGCAGCGATGGATATCATTCAGGAAGGCGTTTGGCAGACTGTTGAAAAAAACGCCGGAAAGGCCAAAAGGGATGAGCTTCAGGCCGCATTTCGATCATCCCTTCAAAATACTTGGAACTACATCTACACCTTGGATAAGGACATAAGCAATCCCGGCAAGTAAAATAAAAATGTAATCCATTTTGATAAAGCAGTAAAATCCAACTCGGCCAATTGCGAATTAGTTGATAAAAATAGGGTAGAGGCATCGGGAGAAATCCTTTTTGCCAAAGCCCTTTTTTTTATTCGGGTAATAAAACCATGGCTTAGGACATAAAATCTAGTGCTTCGTCCCTGATGGTTTTATTAATCTAAAATCAAAAAGTAAATTCTGTGGTGATACCAAAGGAAAATAACATGAAAATAGAAAAACCTGAATTTTTTAGCCTCCGGCTCGAAATCGAAAATATAGCCACGCCGTCAAGATTGGGAACAGTATCAAAGTCTCCGGGGCTGTCAGCATGGATGATGGAGGCGGGCCCACTGCTGTGGGCGATTTTCTCCAGCAGATGAAAAACTGCTATTCCGATTTGGATAAAATACTGAAACACTATGGCTGCACCTTTGACGATGTGGTGGTAGAAAATGTATTTACCACAGATATGCCGGCATTTTTAGAACATGCAGGTTACCGGAATTCCATCTATACCAAGCATTTTCCGACGGGTTCCTGGCTAGAAGTCAAAGGCTTGGCTTTGCCTGAATTTTTGATTGAAATCGAATTGGAAGTGCATGAAGCATAAGATCCAACTTTTCCAAAGTTTTGAACTTTGGAAAAGCTTCAAAATAATTTAACAATTAAAACCAGTAAAAATCCTATGAAAACGATTGAAAATGATTTAAAAAATGCAACCCAAAACAGGGCGGTCATAGATGGGCTTTATAATGCTTTTGCAGTCGGTGATATCCCGACAGTTCTCGGTAGCATGGACTCCAAAATAGTCTGGAATGAAGCCGAAGGCAATTCCTATGCAGATGGCAATCCATACATAGGGCCTGATTCGGTCTTGAATGGGGTTTTTGGTCGGATAATGCAGGAGCATGAGTATTTTAATTTGGAGGATATCGAGTTGCATGAGATGTACAATAATAATGTGTTGGCCACCTTACGCTATGATGCCAAAACCAAAAAAGGAAAGAAATATAATGCTCAAGTGGCCCATTTCTGGACATTGAAAGACGGGAAAGTGGTGGCTTTTCAACAGTATGTGGATACCAAAAAATTGAGTGATGCTTTAGAATAGAACCTTTCGGTTTTCGGACTTTACCGGTTTCAACTTAAATGAACCCAGGATTCCATCCCAACTTTTAAACCCAAAAACAATAAAATCAGCAAATAGGGAATTATATCCCAAACCGCCCAAATCTCACTGGGAGAATACTAAATCGAAATAAATCTTATGGCCAAAAACCTCACCCTTGTCCCCGATAAACCCAAAGCCTGGCTGATGCTGTTGGCTTGGGGCTTTCTAATCATTTTCGCAGGAAAATTTGTCCTTGTTGAAGCTTTACCCTACTTCGGATTTGACGAGGAAGTGTACGGCAGGTTCTGGAGGATGAAATGGCCGTTGATCGGACATATCACAGGCGGTTTGCTAGCTCTGGTATTGGGACCCTTTCAGTTTTGGGCAGGGTTTAGGAACAGGTACCTGACAGTGCACCGATGGATGGGAAAGTTGTATTTGACAGCAATTCTGATCGGAACCATCAGTTCCACTTCTCTAGCCTGGACCACAGCACTAGCTATTCACTGGACCTGGGCCTTTGCACTTCAAATGCTGGCTTTTGCATGGTTTTGTACCGCTGCAATGGCATTTATTTCCATCAAAAGAAAGAGAATCCAGCAGCATAAGGAATGGATGATCCGGAGCTATGTGGTGACTTTTGCTTTTGTGATATTCAGATGGCTGGCCGCCATGCCTTTTATTATCGAGCTGGGAACTTTCGTGGAAAGGGGTCCGACTTTGGGCTGGGTTTCTTGGGTCATTCCGCTATTGATTACAGAGATTGTATTACAATGGAATAAAAAGGGATAAGCCGAAAACCTGTTTAGAGTAGGCAATAAATGAAAAACAAGATGAAAAGTGTAGCAATCATTACTATCCTTATGGCATTTACCCTAAGTGCCTATTCCCAAGGTTCTTTTACCGAAAAGACCTTCCATGAACTTATGGCTAAGACTGAAGATCGGATGTTTACATTAGAAAATACCGATGAAAACTTTGTGTTTATTACAGGTAATGGCCAGAAAATGGGCCGTACAGAGTTAAAGGAGGCAACCTCAATGATGACCGTTTTAAATGAGTTTTCAGATCTAACAGTAAATCAATCAGGTGGTACTGTGATAGTTTCGGGTCTGATCGACCAAAAGATAAGTCAAAAAAAGAATCCCTCGGATATTTTTGAATACAAAGGCGTATTTACGGCCGTTTATACATCTCAAAAAAAGAAATGGGTACTGATGTCTTGGCAACATTCCGACTATAAGCCGAATAACTAAGCTAACAGCTATGGTAAAGAAAATCATCCTTGGAATCGTTATCCTCTTGGTAGTTGTCATTGGGGGATTTGTTTTTTACGTCCAACTAAATTGGAATAAAATCTATGAAATTCCTTATCCTGATCTTCAGGTCAGTACTGATTCTACGGTAATCGAAAGGGGAAAATATCTGGTTCATGGACCCGCCCATTGTTCCAATTGTCATGTGGGAAGTGTAGCGGAAATGATTGCGGCCGATGCTGGAGAAAACATTCCCCTTAAGGGCGGAGTGCCATTCAATATGGGAGCTCTCGGCACCATGTACCCGAGGAATTTGACTTCTGATTCGGAAACCGGTATAGCAAGGTATTCTGACAAGGAAATGTTTCGGATGATGCGGCATGTGGTAAAACCGGATGGTACGGGAACTTTGATTGTATTGATGCCTTTTTGGAATATGGCGAATGAGGACCTAGTGGCAGTGGTTTCCTACCTCAGAACCATGGCTCCTTTCAATAATGAAGTGCCCGATAATGATTGGACTTTTGTAGGAAAAGCAGTGCGGGTGTTGGCTAGCTCCTTTCAACCGATATCCAACCCAAGTCCAGCTCCGGTTTCTCCTCCGATGGAGGCGACAATAGCCAGAGGAGAATATGTATCAAGGTATTTGGCCAATTGTGTAGGCTGTCATACCAATCGTGACCCCATGACCTTTGAGGCCATAGGTCCTGAATATGCCGGTGGAATGGAATTTGAACCTTGGCCTGAGTTTGCTTTGGCTGTAGGGGGTGATCCTGAAACTTGGATGCGTACCCCCAACATTACTCCCCATCCAAATAGCGCTTTGTCAAAATTTAAAACTGTGGAAGAATGGAAGGCAAGATTCCGTCAGGGAAGGCTGATCAATATATCCCAAATGCATTGGGGACCCTTTTCTAGAATGACGGATAAAGACCTGGAAGCACTTTACCTGTACCTGACAAGTTTGGAGCCTTCTGATTATGATGCAGGAGAGTTGATGTTTAAGAAATAAAAATGTAATCTGAATCTTTCAAATTGGACAACGGTCAATCGACTGTTGTCCAATTCTTTTGTTAGAAAAACAATCTTTAGAGTAATAAATTTTAATGAACACAATACCTGTCCCCAACCAAAGAATCTCCTCCATCGATCTTGTCAAAGGCCTTGCAATGCTCATCATGGCATTGGACCATGTGCGGGATTATGTGCATGCCCCTGCTTTCCTATTTGACGCGGCAGATCCTGAACAAACGACTTTGGCGATATTCTTTACCCGCTGGGTTACACATTTCTGTGCGCCTGCTTTCAGTTTTCTCGCAGGAACCTCTGCTTTTATGATCGGCAAGAGAAAACCAAAAAACGAATTGTCGGGATTTCTCCTCAAAAGAGGACTTTGGCTAGTATTTATTGAGCTTACAGTGATCAATTTTGGGTGGCTTTTTGATTTAAGTTTTGGAACTATTCTTCTACAAGTCATCTGGTCTTTGGGAATCAGTATGATAGTCTTGGCGGGTTTGGTTTACTTATCCCGCAAAGTGATTTTGATTTTTGGCCTTATCCTGATTTTTGGACATAACCTTCTTGACCCTATCAGTTTGGACAACTCTATTGCTTGGGCGCTATTTCACAAACTCAATATTTTCATGCTTTCAGAAAATTTGATGTTTGTGGTGGGCTACCCCATGATTCCTTGGATTGGAGTGATGGCTTTAGGCTATTGGTTTGGAATATATTACGACAAATCAGTTGACAGTTCCAAAAGAAAACTGACCTTCAGCCTTCTTGGTGTTTGTGCCATTATCCTTTTTGTATTGCTGAGGTGGACCAATGTCTATGGAGATCCTGTCCTTTACCAACAGTATGATAGACCCGGTCAGGATCTGGTTTCATTCCTGAATCCAAGCAAATATCCACCTTCACTCTTATTCTTATTGATGACTTTGGGAGGAATACTACTCCTTTTGGCCAATTCCGAGAAATGGAAAGGAAAGCTTGTGGATTTTATTTGCACTTTCGGCCGGGTTCCTTTCTTTTTCTATATCATCCATATCTATCTCATTCACCTGATCGCAATCGGCTTGGCGACTATGACTGGGTTTGTCTGGAAAAAGAACATGGTTTTGGCGGCATGGGGAGCAATCGAAAATCCGATTCCCGGCTATGGGTTTCCACTTTGGGTAGTTTATGTTGTCTGGATTTCAGTGATTTTGGTGTTGTATCCGATTTGTAAAAAGTTTGACCGGTATAAGCAGGGTAATAAAAACAAATGGTGGCTCAGCTATTTCTGATTATGAAATACAGGAATTCATATCACAGGAGATTCAATCCAATATGGATTCTATTCCCATGTGAAATGTAAATTAATGAGGATGCTTCTTCTTTTAAATGTAAATTCCGGTATATTCAATCCTGTGAATGAAGTTAAATTACACACAGATTGAATTAGAACCTAACAATTGAAAACCACCAAAAATGAATCATTTTAAGCATTTTCTCCTCTGTTTATTTCTTTTTCCTATGCTGGGTTTTGCACAGCAGACCAATCATGCCGAGTATTTTAAACAATTTGATTTTAGGTTTATAGGACCTGATGGTAACCGGACTATTGCTGCCGTTGGTGAACCCAACAACCTCATGGTCATGTATGTAGGTATGGCGTCTGGGGGTCTTTTCAAAACTGAAGATGGAGGGACTACATGGCGGTCTATTTTTGATGAGCAGGATATATCTTCAGTTTCTGCTCTAGCTTTGGCGCCATCAGACCCTAATCAAGTTTGGGCAGGCACGGGCGAAACTTTCCTCATCCGTCCGGCCCATGCGATGGGTAATGGGATTTACAAATCCAATGATGCAGGGAAAAGTTTCCAACACATGGGCTTGAAAGAAACATCACGTATCGGACAGATTGTGGTAGATCCCAGAAATCCGGATATCGTCTATGCAGCAGCCTTGGGTCATACTTATGGACCACAAAAAGACAGGGGAGTGTATAAAACCACAGATGGTGGGAAGACTTGGGGAAATGTACTTTTTGTCGATGAGCATACAGGTGCAGTAGATTTGGCATTGAACCCAAAGAATCCTGAGATTATATTTGCAGCTTTTTGGTCCATAGATATCAAAACTTGGGGGCTAAACAGCGGTGGTTTCGGCGGAGGCATCTATCGGAGTAAAGACGGAGGCGCTACTTGGGAAGCTCTGAAAGACAAAGGTTTGCCGGGTGGAGAAAAGAATCCGGTGGGCAAGACTTCAGTAGCAGTTGCCTACAGTGATCCTAATGTGGTCTATGCCTTATTTGAAATGGATAGCCCTCAGCTTTGGAAATCTACAGACGGAGGTGATTCTTGGGCACTTACTATGATCAACCATGACATCAATGAGCGGGCACCCTATTATACCAAATTGAGGGTCTCAACAGACGATCCTGAGGAGATTTATTTTGCTTCGGTAAAATTCAGTACCTCCAAGGACGGAGGCAAAACTCTTGCAAATGCAGGTTATCGGGCAGGTGGAGACAACCATGATATCTGGGTTGATCCGCTAAATCCAAACCGGATATTGGTAGCCCATGATGGTGGGCTTGGGGTGACTTGGAACAAACAAGAATCCTATAAGCAGCATGTGTTCCCCAATGCACAGATGTACCATGTGTGGACAGACAATCAAATTCCTTACAATGTTTATGGAAACCGACAGGATGGATATTCCTACCGTGGCCCAAGCAATAGCCGTCAGGGTAGTATACCCCTGGGACTATGGCATGCCGTGGGAGGATGTGAGAGTGGATGGGCTATTCCTGACCCTATGGACAATCATATTGTTTGGTCGGGATGCTATGATGGAGGTCTCCAGGTATATGACCTCCGGACAGGTCATGCCAGAGATGTAAGGGTTTGGCCCGAAGCAGGATATGGTTGGGCACCACAGGATATGCGGTACAGATGGCATTGGTCATTTCCGATATTTATAAGTCCCCATAATCACAAACGTGTCTATGTTGGAAGCCAATTTGTCCACATGACTGAGGATTATGGGCAAAGCTGGAAAATCATCAGTCCGGATCTCACCCGAAATGATAAATCCCATCAACAGTCTTCCGGAGGTATCGCCACGGACAACCTCATGACCTTTGATGCCTCGGTACTTTTTGCCATTGCAGAATCCCAATTAGAAGAGGGACTTATTTGGACCGGCAGCAATGATGGTTTGGTTCAGTTGACCAGAGACGGAGGCAAGACATGGACCAATGTCTCAGATAATTTCATTGGCAAACCTGATCTGGGGACAATTTCCAGCATTGAACCATCGAGACATCAACTGGGAACTGCCTACGTTACTGTGGATGCACATCAGTTGGGAGATTTTGATCCTTATATTTTCAAAACCACCGATTATGGCAAGACTTGGGAAAAGATAAGCGAAGGAATAGAACATTCAGAATCCAGTTTTGTCCATGTTGCTCGAGAAGATCCAAAAGTCAAAGGAATACTTTATGCAGGAACTGATAAAGGTCTATATATTTCCAAAGATGACGGCAATAACTGGTTCAGACTAAGAAACAATCTTCCTCCTGTACCGATTTATTGGCTGACCATTCAGGAGGAATTCAATGATATGGTTATCGGTACATATGGCAGGGGATTCTACATTTTGGATGATATTGGCGCTATACAAGAATTGGATCAGGAGGTTTTGGCAAAAGAGGTACATCTCTTCAATCAACGGTCGGCATACAGATTTCAAGAAATACAAGGAATCAAAACAGAGGGCCGAACTATGACCACGGGATCAAATCCTCCTTATGGCATGGATATCAATTATTTCTTAAAAAATCCTGCCAAAGAAGTCCTAGTAGAGATTTTTGACTTGGAAGGTAAAAAAATCAGAACCCTCAATGGCAGAAAAGATTCAGGTGTAAACAGGGTTTGGTGGGATTTGCGACATGAACCCACGCTTCAACCAAAATTATTGGTAGCGCCTCAGGATAAACCTTGGGTAAAATTAGAGGGCAGGGAATTCAGACCGCTGGTGACCTGGGATCTGGACCTTTATCGTGGACAATTTGGACCTAGGGTGATTCCTGGAGAGTATGTAATCAGGATCACTGTAGATGGGCAAACTGTCAGTCAAAAAGGAAAGGTCATCAAGGACCCAAATACTGCCGGTACTTTAGATGATATTCAAAAGCAGGTTGAGTTCTCATTGAAACTCAATGCAGCAATGAACGAAGTGGTAGTTGCCATCAATGAAATAGAAACCATCCGCAAGGAACTTGAGGAATTGACAGATCTGAATCAGGATGAACAAATCGCTTTGAAAGCAAATGAACTTGAAGCAAAAATATTGGAAGTCGAAGGAGCTTTATTTGATGTTAACCTTACAGGTGCAAGGGAAGATGCCTTTAGAAATCCGATGAAACTCTATGGAAGAATCAGTGCTTTGGCTAGCGATGCCGGCGGATTTGGAGCTGATTTCAGGCCGACTAATCAGCAAATGGAAGTTTACAATGTCTTTAGAAAACAGCTGGATGACATTCAGGTCCAATACAAAAAACTGATAGAGGAGGAAATACCGAAATTCAACCAGTATCTACTGTCAAGAGATATCCAAATGATTCTGAAAAGGTGATTTTCAATTGAATCGGACTACAAAAGCATTGGGGAAAATGAAAAATTCAATTAGTATGAAATCAATTTTACTGACAATGACACTTTTCTTGTGTGCAATTTCGGTTTTTGCCCAAGTGAAGGTCAATGAAAAACGTATTGAACAAAGAATTTTTGAAATGGCTGAGTTTGGGAAAAATGAAAAAGGAGAAGGCCAAAGGGTTGCTTACAGCAAAGGCGATATTGAAGGAAGAGCCTATTTTATGAACCTGATGCGAAAGGCAGGGTTGGAAGTGCATGTTGATTTTGCCGGCAATATCATTGGAAAAAGGGCTGGTAAAGACCCTTCCAAAAAGCCCATTGCCTTTGGTTCCCATATAGACATGGTGCCCAATGGCGGAAATTATGATGGCACTTATGGTTCCATTACAGCGCTGGAAATCATCGAAGTTTTGAATGAAAATAATATCATCACAGACCATCCTCTTGAAGTCATAATTTTCCAAAATGAAGAAGGGGGATTGGTTGGCAGCCGGGCATTGACTGGGAATTTGAGTAGGGAAGCTTTGTCCCAAAAGTCTGCCAGTGGCTTGACACTTGAGGAAGGAATCAAAGCCATCGGCGGAAATCCGGATAGGTTGGGGGAGGTAGTCCGAAAACCGGGCGATTTGGCAGCATTTATTGAAATCCATATCGAGCAGAGCAAAGTATTGGAAAGCCGTGGTGTCGATATAGCCATTGTCGAAGGGATTGTTGGGATTGAAGATTGGGACATCACTGTCACCGGGATGGCCAATCATGCAGGAAGCACGCCCATGAACGACCGTCAGGATGCGCTGATTGCAGCCTCCAAACTAGTGCTTGCTGTCAATGAAGTGGTCAACAGCTATGAAGGCGACCAAGTTGGGAGCGTGGGCAAAATCTCTGTCCCTTCAGGGGCACCCAATATTATTCCGGGAAAGGTGGAAATGAGTCTGCAGATGAGGGACCTTTCTTCAGAAAAGATCATGAAGATGTTTGGTGATATTGCAAAAAGAGCGGTACAGATCGGCAAGGAAACAAACACTCAAATCCAATTTGAAAATCTGAATTTAGGAACCACCCCGACCTTTGCCAGTCAGGAAATACAGGAAAAAATGATGTCAGCAGCAAAATCCTTTGGCATCTCTTATATCAAAATGCAAAGTGGTGCCGGGCACGATGTACAGGAAATGGGTAAATTGGGGCCGATTGGACTTGTCTTTATCCCAAGCAAAGACGGCATCAGTCACAATCCCAAAGAATATTCCTCACCTGAAGAAATGGCAAACGGTGCCAATGTGATGCTGCATACGGTATTGATGTTGGATAAGGATTTGATCCTAAAAATTGATATTTATTGATACTGGATATTGATTGATATTGGGTCATCCTGATAAATAGATTCAAAACCTCTTGATAAATTAAACAGATAAGTAAGAGCAGAAAAAAGAGGACAATCAATAATGGTAAAGCATTTCCATTGTGACAAATATCCATAAATAACTTGTCCGCTGAGGCGGATTTAATATCCACTAATATCCAATAATATCCACTAATATCTAATATCCATGAATATCTAATATCCATGAATATCTAATATCCACTAATATCCAAACTCCTAACAAAAGAAAATTATCATTTAAGAAATAACATGGAAACCCTCGAATACCTCCTTAGCATTGACATCAATTACATCGCAGTCGGATTGATAGCACTGTTTTTTACTTTGGAACATGTACTCAGCACACAATTTCCATTTAAAGAAAGAGGCCGGCATTTTTGGCACAGTTTCCTGTTTCAGGTGGTATTCCTGATCGGCAACCTATTTTGGGCTGGTTTCTTTGTTTTCTGTATCCAATGGCTCAATCAAAATGAAATAGGATTGTTTTATATGCTTGAAGTTCCCCTTTGGCTGAAGTTGATTTTAGGTATTTTGATTTTGGATTTGGGTACATATTGGTTTCATAGGTTGTCGCATCTTTCTACTGTACTGTGGAGGTTTCACAGGGTTCACCACAGTGATACTACCATGGACTCATCCAATTACTTCCGATCCCATCCGATTGAGGTATTGTTTTGGTTTGGAAGTGCACCCATTCTGATGTCGGCCATTTTCGGATTGGATCTGTTTACCATAGGGGCTTATTTTTTGGTCTTGACTCCTTTTTTGGTCATTGAGCATTCTAATCTAAAGTTCCCTGCATGGTTGGACAAAACCATGGGATTGGTCATCACCACACCTAATCTCCACAAAATCCACCACGATCAGGATCAACATTATACCGACTCCAACTTTGCAGATATTTTTATCCTTTGGGACAGGATTTTCGGAACTTATAAGTACAAGCTTGCTGAGCAGGTCAAACTGGGATTGGCTGAATTTGATGAAGAAAGAAAGCAGACTTTCTGGTATTTGATCAGAAGTCCATTTTTAAGAGATTGATTGTCTGCTTTATTTTTTAATTTCCCATGAATATTTTAATATCAAAGTGACTGCTATTTGGGAAATCATCCAAAAAGCCTTGCCCAAATTGAAATCAATGGTTACAATTATCCTTGAAACTGAGTTTTAACTGTTGCTCAAGAAAATTCTAAATAGCCTTTCCCAAATATGAAAAACTTCAAATCCATTATACTCCAAATCCTCTGTTTAGCCAGCCTCTTTTTTACTCCATTCTTCCTCCATGCCCAGACTTATGGCAAAAACGGTATGGTCGTCTCTGACAATGTCCTTGCTTCGGAAGCGGGAATCGACATTTTGAAAAAGGGCGGAAATGCCATCGATGCGAGTATTGCGACAGCATTTGCATTGGCAGTCACCCATCCTGAGGCAGGCAATATCGGTGGGGGAGGATTTATTGTTTTTATGAAGTCAGATGGCGATGTTACCACATTTGACTTTAGGGAAAAAGCGCCGCTCAAAGCAACTCCTGACATGTTTCAGGATGTCGCAGGTAACCTTATCGAAAATGCAAACCACAATGGCTTAAAGGCTGTAGGCGTGCCGGGGACTGTCGCCGGACTTTACCTCGCCCACCAAAAATACGGAAAATTGCCTTGGGCGGACTTGGTGCAGCCATCTGTTGACCTTGCCAAAAATGGTTTTCCAATGACTTGGGGATTGTACAAAGTGGCTTTGGATATGGAAGATTGGGACGATTCCTATGATATCATGACCAATTATTTCCGCAATGCGGCAGGGGAGATCATCCAACCGGGTGAAATATGGACGCAACCTGCTTTGGCCAATACCCTAGCTTTGATCCGCGACAAAGGTCAGGATGGATTCTATAAGGGTGAAGTTGCCGAAGAAATAGAAGCCTACATGAAAGCAAAAGGAGGGATCATCACCAAGGAAGATTTGGCAAAATATACGGCCATTGAGCGAAAACCTGTCAAAGGAACCTACAATGGCTACGAGATTTATTCCATGCCGCCTCCAAGTTCGGGTGGGGTCGCCCTGATCGAGATGATGAATCTCATGGAACAGGCAGACCTCCAAAAAATCGAATTCAATTCCACGGCTTATGTGCATTTGGTAGCTGAAGCGATGCGAAGGGCATTTGCCGATCGGGCGGAGCATTTGGGTGATCCTGATTTCAATCCTGAGATCCCTTTGGATCGGTTGATATCCAAGGAATTTGCCAAAAAACGGTTTGAGAATATTGACATGCATAAGGCTTCACCAAGTGATTCATCGATGTATGGACAACTCTATGATGGCAGCAGTACGACACACTTTTCGGTTGTGGACAAGGATGGCAATGCCGTTTCCCTGACCTATACCCTCGAAAATTCCTATGGCGTTGGGATGGGTTCCTCCAAACTTGGTTTCATCTTCAACAATGAAATGGGGGATTTCAACCCTGAAGCCGGAGTGACCAACAGCAGTGGACAGATCGGATCCAATCCCAATCTCATTGCCCCGGAAAAACGGATGTTGTCAAGCATGACACCAACCATTGTAGCCAAAGACGGCAAACCCTACCTGATCATCGGAAGTCCGGGAGGAAGAACGATTATCAATACGGTGTTTCAGACAGTGCTCAATGTCTTGGAATACAATATGCGGATCGACAAAGCCATCGAAGCCATGAAAATCCACCACCAATGGCTTCCCGATATGTTGGTCTATGAAAGTCACCTGCTTTCTCCTGACACCCGTGATGCTTTGGAGCAGATGGGACACAAGCTCCGTGCCGTCAATAACCTAGGTGTACTGATGGGAATCACCTATGATCCCAAGCTAAAAGTATATATCGGTGCTGCTGATTCGTCGAGTGAGGATGGGGCAGCGGTGGGGTATTGAGAGATTTTAGGATCATTTTAATTTATTTTCTCGATTCAAAGACCAAAATTGATTAAATTTATTTACAACTTGTTTTTGCTCACTTTTCTTTTTTTATCTTCTCTAATTCTTCAATTAAAATATGAAGATTAGATGAAGGGTTTTTATAGTGATTGGAATTTTTAGCCCTTTCACAAGCTTTTTTACAATTTTCATTAAGCTTCACCATTAATTTGTCATCGATAACCCCTTTTTTGTATTCTTTTCTATTTCTATTGCTTAATTCTTTGGTACAATCTGAACTTTTTAAAATTGCCTTTTGATCTTTATAATGATATAGAAACCAAAGTTCTATAGATGGATTGGATACAATCATTGTAGCCGTAGAAATCTTTTGGAGTTGTTTAATAATTTCAGGTGTGTCACCGTCATACATCAGGAAATCCTTATCCTTTATATCAACAGGCTTGCCTTGTTTTGATTTCTGAATGAAACTTTCATTAATATCTAATCCTCCAATTTTAGAATTGATTTCAATTGGCAGCCTATATTTTGAACGTAGGAATGAAATATAAGCAACTTCAGTTTGTCCCTCACAAAAAATCCAGTAAGTTGGATTAATTCGCTTTCCTTTTGCTCGGTTTCTTTTACTCATGCAAAATATGCTTGATGTTTTCTAAAGAATCATTAACAATAGGAACAGCATCAAACCTTCCTTGGAGGTAGGCCTTTTCAAGATCCATAGTATCCCTAAAATCACTATAATCGTATAGGGAGTACACTTCAGTGGATGCATCTTCTTTTTTATTGACAAAATAGATTTGATCCTTTCTCATTTTTTTTAAATCCAGGAACTTAGTATTATGTGTGGTGCATAAAAGTTGTGCATTTTCACCTGCCTTGAAAAAATTGAAGATGTACTCTATGATTTTCGGGTGCAAACTTTCTTCTATTTCATCTATCAAAAGAATTTTATTATTTCTTACCACATCAAGTATAGTAAGCATGATAAAAAATAATTTGATTGTTCCTTGAGACTCCTCAGAAAGAAAATCGAATGCTTTTCCTGGATCTTTTCGATGGTAGGTAGTTATATGCAAGCTTTCTTGAACAACTTCCTCTATTGTCAAAGTCAAAGTGTCAAGGTTTGCATTTACATTTTTTCCGGGCTGTTTGAGAGACTTAATCTTTACATCCACTATATCACTATCTGCTATTTTCAGCGCTTCCACCAGTTGTAGTTTGTTTTCATGGCTTAGATTTTCAAGAGCAGACTTTCCGAATCCAAGATATTGAAGAATAAAGGTTTTGTGAAAATAATTAAATATTTCCTTTGGTATTTCTCTATCCATTTGACTTGCTCTGCTTATATAAAGACTTTTATTAGAAGTATTATCTGCTACATCCAAAGGTCTTTTCATAACATCTCCAAAAGTGTAAATTTCACTCTTCTCCTTGCCTTTACTTTCATCTCTAGTAAAAATTTCTTTTATTCTTCCTTTAGGATAAAAATAAAGGCTTTCTTCCACTATCTGGGTAGGGGTCAGGCTAAAAGAATACTCATATTCAATACCATTTGAGATAAATCGAATAAAATATTTACTTGGCTTGTTTCCAAAACCATCAAATTTGAAAGGTTTAAAATTGAAAATAGTGTTTTCATTATGCTTATGTGATTCAAAAACCATGGCGTTACAAAAGCGAATTGCTTTTATAATATTGCTTTTGCCTGAAGCATTTGCGCCGTACATGATAACAGTCTTAAGGATATCGGTTTTTTGGAAGCGGAATACATTATCACATAAAGCTCTTGCATTAGCTGATTTGATCCCTGCACCACGAAAGTCAATGCAGATTTCATCCTTGATTGAGAAAAAGTTACTTATACGTATTTCAAGAATCATTTTATTTCCTTTTTTTGTAAAATAATTTCAAATATATCAATTAAAATCACTGATTCAATTTGATTTCACGATCTATATAAAAAAATTTCATGGTGTTCGATTGGTAATTAGTTTATCGAAAAAAATAAGATAGATTATCTCCAACCATTTCGGTATTAGAGATCCTAAAGAATTGAAAATTCGAGAGATCCTAAAAATCATAAAACCCTACACCTTCTCAAACACCAACCGAAAATGATCCATGACCTCCTTTTCAAAACAGACCTTGTTTGGACTTATTTTGAAAACTTCAACCAAGTGCCTGAATTCTTTGTCGGTAAAATACCTCGGAAGCAACGAGAGATAGAGTAAATACTTTTTGAGATGAAACTTTCTGAATTTTTTGCGCCATTGGGCAATGGTTTCGATATAATCCAGTCTTCCACTGCTTTTGGAAATCAATTTAAACCCGGGTTGGGCACAATTGACCACCATTTCGGGACCATAGGGAAGCCATGAACCGGGAAATTGCTTTACCATCAAGGCCATGATATGCGCCGGCGATCCTTTTTCTGCATTCACATCCATTTCTTCAAAATCGATCATATTCTTACTGAATGTCATGGTCTGCATGTAAAACCTTCCCCCAACCGGCAATAAATCATAAATCGTTTGGAAAAAATCGCGATACACTTGCTCCTGCTTGCCCGCTTTCCATTCTTCCACCGTACAGAAATGCTCTAACCCTCCGATGCAGACGATGGCGTCAAAAACCCCAAAGTCCTCCGGCTTTACATACCGGCAATCTTTCACCAAAACATTATAGCCATTCTTTTGGCATGCATTTGCCTGACCCTGCGAAAGTGTCAAACCGATGCTTATAGCACCTCGTTCGTCTGTGATATACCTGGTAAAAGGCGCCCAACCACAGGCCATGTCGAGGACTTTGCTGCCTTTTTTGATGTGGAGACTGTCAGCTATAAATTTGTGCTTTGCTTTTTGGGCATCTTCCAAAGTCATCGAAAAATCGCCATCATATTTGGCACCGCTGTAATCTCCTGTTTCTCCCATGCTGAGCCGGAAGATTTCGTCGATGGTGGTATAGGTAAAATCTAAATCTTTTTGGTCAGCCATGATATTATTCTAAAATCGTGATCAAATATTGTGTGAAACAAAAAATGCAGATATCCATCGAAAATGAACCGATACCAATAAGAATGCTGGTGTTTTACTTTACTTAAAGATAAATTTTTTGGCTGTATTTCCAATTATTATAATATACTATTTATCAACCCAATACAGAAAAATTTTGCAATTGGATTGATTTAATTGAACCTAAAATGAATTTATAGGAAAGACAGTCTGGCTGTTAGAGATTTTTACTTGTTCTTGTTTTCATTATTGCCATCGCAACGAGGAACTCGATATACACAAGAACAGCTACTATCATTATTTCCCCCAAAAAGTACGCAACGCCAAATGCTGTAAGTTGCGGAAAATAGACGAGGACAAGCCCCAAAGTCAAGACACAATAGAGCGAGTTGGCAATTCCAATTACCCATATAAACGGCACCCAATTCCCTTTTAAGAAAAGAAAGCAAGCTGCAGAATAAAGACAAAAAGCGGCAGAAATGAAAGATAGGTAAGTCAAAACCGAAACCGGTAATCCGAATAATTCATAGAAAGTTCTTAAGACTACAAACAAGGAAAGCGTGGTGAGCAATGCCCCCACGCTATCCACCAAAAACAAAATCCTTGGCTTCCCTGTCAGTCGAACGATGATATTATTAATGATACTTTTCACCTAAATTTAGTATTCATCGAAACCCAGATAAAATCTCTTTTGAATAGCTGTAGTCACATTTTATTTGTCTTCGACAAATTCCAAAATATCTCCCGGTTGGCAGTCCAAAGCTTGGCAGATTGCTTCCAAAGTACTGAAACGTATGGCTTTCGCTTTCCCGGTTTTTAAGATCGAGAGATTGGAAAGAGTCAGTTCCACTTTTTCTGACAATTCATTGAGCGACATTTTCCGCTTTGCCATTATTACATCCAAATTCACAATGATCGGCATGGTTTATACGGTTAAGTCTTGGTCGTTTTGTAATTCAATTCCTTTCTTGAATATCGTTGCAATGACGTAGATGACCGCTGCCATCAAAATAAAAGCCTGACTGTCTACCCAAAATCTATCGAGTTGATCGATTTCATAACCCCGATGTAGCAAGTTCTTGGCGGTTTGCCGTGCTATATAGCTCAAAATTCCTATGGAAAAAGTGAGGGAACTGATATGTGAAATCTGTTCGGAAACAAAACTGCTGAATGGCTTTGACAGATCAAGTTTGGTGATCAGTTTGATAAGGATATAAAACAGGTATGCTTTCAAAACCGAGATGACCATGATAAAGGAGTACATGCCGAAATAAGCCCATTTGCTGCGGTTATACATGTCACTTAGGTCCAATTTTTCATAAAGGTGGGCGATTATTTCAGGTTTGAATAGACTGTAAACAAAATTTACAATCAATGCGCCGGCCTCTATGCACAAGCCAACGAAGATTACCCAAGCCACCACAGTCAGGAATTTAAATACGAAGTTGCTGTTTTTTGACATCACTGTTAAAGTTTAAATTGATGTCACAAACATAAATACATATTTATTGAAAAACAATAAATATGTATTGTTAAATAAAATATAATTATTGAATAGGGTGATTTGAAAGATTTGGATCATTCAAATTCAAACCTACATGAGATCGGTTTAGGAACGAAAAAAGGCATGGTACTGATTTTAGCCTATGGAAGGAGCCTACAAAGTCGCTAAATCGAGTTTAATTTAATGAATAGGAAAAATCTTGAATTGACTCGTTTAGAAAATATGGTTTTGACTCCTTCCTTGGCGTTATTCTATTTTGTTTGCCTTCAATTCAGCTTTGATGTCCCTAAATTTCTTATAATTCATAATTGAATATTCTTTGATTTTTTCGAAGGTTTCTTTTGTCAAAACAGCCTCAGCCGCTAATTTGAACTGTCGGTTGGAAAGAAGCTCTTTTCTTTCATTTTCTTTTTCAGTAGCCCTTACCTCTTCAAGTCGTTTGTCAATGATATTTTGAAGGGTAGAAAGTACTGATATTTTTCCTTTGATCTCAGCTTTACCTACAATATCCTCCGTTTTTACAAGGAGAATATGGTATCGGGAAACCTCCTCTGTTAGATCAACCATCAACTCAAACAAACGCGAGGCGCTTTCGGAATGAATTACATCTTGCTTGATATTTTCTATATCCATTTTTGCCTCAGATTTTTTTGGTAATTTTAAATCGTTTTTAGTTTTGTGATCAGGCTCTAACGGAGGAAATAATTTCAACCTACGAAACATTACATGTAACCACACACCTTTTCAAATTTATTTGACCAATGTCCTCTTAAAGAACATCCTTGTAATAAATAGCCCCGTACCGTCTTCGACTCCGGCATGGCTTTCCACGCCACTTGTCACATAGGTCAAAGAAAAGCCTTCAGATTCCAACTCCATGATTCTTGCCCCGATCATGGCATCATTAGAGGCAATGTTCTGGAAATTGATCCCAACACCGCTGAAAAAGTTAAGCAGCTTGGCTTCGTCAAAATTGTTCACTTTGAGTTCACTGCGGCTTACCTCTCTTTGAGAAGAGGCCTTTCCATCGGTTCTCGTGGTTCGGAACTGCTCCGTGTTGACATCGGTCATGTTTTCAATCATTCGAGACCGACCGACTCCCATCGGTACAATTGATTCTACCACTGTGACGATTTTCCATTCATTGAATGGCACATTTGAATCTACTTGACCAAAAGAATGAATGCCAAAGCTTAAGAATAAAAAAAGGAAGAAAATAGATTTTTTCATGAGGAATTTAAATTAGGTGGATTTATGGTGTATTTTAAACGAAATATACCGCTGAATTTTTTAATTCCAAATAGTTTTGAAAAATAGGAAAGAAGAGTTAATTCTATTTGTGGTGGATTTAATTTGCTCAGAATGATTGAACACCTTCAGAATGAAATCACATTAAAATTTGATGGGATAATTGGCTAGAATTATATATCCTACTCAGTTTTAGCATCAGAGGGAGGTATTTAGAATTCACTTAAATCCATTTTTGGAACCGGGAAGGGAAGGGTAAAAGGGGAATGATTTGAATCTGTAGGCTAACCGCATTTCACCCCGGCAAACAATGAAATGGTAGGCAAAAACCTCCGATTGGAAGTTTTTAAGACTTTTTTTGTAAATGGTTAAAGAGAAATTGATTTTTCTTGTACCTTTTTCTTCGATTAAACCGAATCTGTTATGCAAAAAACCATTAGCCTTTTATTCACAACTCTTCTTTTCTTTTCCATAAACAGTTTTCCAATCCGGGCTCAATCCAATCAAAAGGAAATGGCCGCGAAGGTGGCCAATGGACTCCAGCTTAGAGGCATTGGTCCTGCCTTAATGGGTGGAAGAATTGCAGATATAGCCATCAACCCAATCCATAGCAGTACTTGGTATGTTGCTGTTGGCTCAGGGGGATTGTGGAAAACTACCAACAGTGGAACTACTTGGACACCTGTTTTTGACGCCCAGGCCTCTTATTCCATTGGTACAGTTGCTTTGGATCCCAATAATCCCGAAGTGGTCTGGGTAGGTACAGGCGAGAATGTGAGTGGCCGGCATGTAGGTTGGGGAGATGGGATATACAAAAGCATGGATGGAGGTGCCACCTGGCAGCAGATGGGATTGAAAAAGTCAGAGCATATAAGTAGAATTTTAATTGACCCCAGAAATTCTGAGGTGGTATATGTGGCAGCAGAAGGCCCATTGTGGTCATCGGGAGGCGAACGTGGCTTGTATAGAACCAAAGATGGGGGCAAGACCTGGCAATTGGTCCTTGAAATAGATGCAGATACAGGAGTCACTGATGCGGAATTTGACCCTTCAAATCCTGACATCGTCTATGCTGCAGCCTATCAAAGAAGAAGAAAAACCTGGGCCCTACTTGGTGGAGGTCCAAAGTCCGGAATCTATAAATCCTTGGATGGTGGCGAATCCTGGAGAAGGATTAATGCAGGATTGCCTCAAGGCGACATGGGAAAAATAGGGTTGGCAGTGACTCCAGCCAATCCACAAGTAGTATATGCGACCATAGAAGCAGACAATGCAAATAAGGGATTCTACCGCTCCACAGATAAAGGCGAAAGCTGGGAAAAGCGCAACAGTTATATTTCTGGGGGAACCGGGCCTCACTATTATCAGGAGATTGAAGCTTCACCCACCAATCCGGACCTGGTTTACCAGATGGATGTTTTTATAAATGTAACCCGCGATGGTGGAAAGACATTCGATTATGCCGAAACCGGAAGAACGAAACACAGCGACAACCACGCGTTGTGGATTAACCCTGCCAATGGACAGCATTTGATAGTGGGAACAGACGGAGGTTTGTATGAGTCCTTTGATGAAGGAGTTACCTGGCGTCACTTCCCTAACCTGCCTGTCTCACAATTTTATAAGGTAGGACTAGATAATGCAGAACCGTTTTATAATGTGGTAGTGGGAGCGCAAGACCTTGGAACTTTGCTAGGTCCCTCTCGAACGACCAATGTAGAGGGTGTGCGAAATCAGGACTGGTACGTCCCCTTGGGGGCCGATGGCTATGATGTCGCTTTCGATCCCAAAGATCCCAATATTGTGTATATGGAAATTCAACAGGGCGAATTACACCGTCACAATAGAACCACCCTAGAAATATTAAATATTCAGCCACAACCGGAACCTAATGACCCTCCCGAAAGATGGAACTGGGATAGCCCAATTCAGGTAAGCCCCCATGACCATAAAACACTCTATTTTGGATCGCAAAGGGTTTGGAAAAGTACCGACCGCGGTAATTCATGGAAGGCGATCAGCGGTGACCTGACCACCAACCTCGGCAGGTATGAAATGGAAATGATGGGCCGTGTACCAAGTATTGACGCATTGTATGACAACGGTGCCATGTCGAAATTTGCCACTCTGACCACAATTTCGGAATCAACCCTGCAAGCAGGATTACTCTATGCCGGCTCGGATGATGGCCTGATCCATGTGACCGAAGATGATGGGCAAAACTGGAGGAAAAGTGGAAGCCTGCCCAAGGTTCCGGCACTGACATCCATCAATAATATCGAAGCCTCTTCCCATGATGTCAACACAGTATTTGCCGCAGCCGATGCGCACCAATTGGGAGATTATGCTTCTTATGTTTTCATCAGTACAGACAAAGGAAAAACCTGGCGCTCTATTGCGGGAGACTTGCCTGTCAATACGCTTGTTTGGGTGATCAAACAGGACCATGTAGATGAAAACTTGCTTTTCATCGGAACGGAGTACGGGATTTATTTTTCTGTGAATAAAGGTGTCAATTGGACCAAGCTGAATGCAGGCGTTCCCACCATTCCTTTCAGGGATCTTGCGCTACATGCCGGAGACAATGATTTGGTAGGGGCAAGTTTTGGGCGCGGGATTTATGTTTTGGATGATTATTCTCCTTTGAGGGAGATCAACAAATTGGCCAATGCCAATTCAAATATCGTCTTGCCTGTGAGGGATGCTTGGTGGTATGTCCCTAACGAACCCATGCAGGCCAAAGGAATGCCTTCTCAGGGATCTACCAGTTTTGTAAGCGATAACCCACCTTTCGGCGCAGTATTTACCTATTTCATAAATGACCTTCCCAAAACAGAAAAAGCTGTGCGGAAAGAATCGGAGAAGAAGCTCAACGAGCAAAAAGCCAGCATTCCTTTTCCCGGTTGGGATCAACTGAGGGGAGAGTCTATCGAAGAGGAACCAAGTGTCATGCTTTTGGTACGGGATAAAAACAGGGAGGCCATACGTTGGATCGAAGGGGTAGCGAAAACAGGCTTGCATCGGGTAGGTTGGGATCTGAGACTGTCTCCGCCCGATCCTATCGAACTCAGCGTTCCCGCCTTCCAACCACCTTGGGTAAGCGATCCGCAGGGACCTTTGGTAGCGCCCGGGAAATACAGTGTCGAGCTCTATGTCATAAAAAATGGAAAACTGGAACTTCAAGGAGACGCGAAGGAGTTTATGGTGAAACCTGTTCATCCGACAAGTGATGATTATGAGGCGATGGCGGCTTTTAAAAAGCAAACCAGTGATCTTTCCCGAAGGACCTCAAGTGCTGCCAGCCAATTGAGTGAGGCCGGTGATAAGCTTCGCTATATCAAAGCGGCATTGACAAAAACTCCAAATGCATCTCCTGATTTATTTACACAATTGACCGCACTGAATGCCTCTTTATTTAACCTGAGAACTGTACTATTTGGAGACAGAGTGCTTCAAAGCAAGGATGAGTCCACTTCCCCTTCCATCATGAGTAGGGTAGGAGCGGTGATTTATGGACATTGGAATACTACTGAGCCTCCAACAGCCACCCACATACGGAATATTGAAATCGCACAAAGTGAGTTTGATCAATATTTGAAAGATGCTTCAGCCTTTTATAATGAATTGGCGGACTTTGAGGTAAAGCTGGAAAAAGCAGGAGCACCTTATACGCCAAATAGAAAAATGGATTAAAGGACAAGGCCAAAATATTGAACTTAGCAAAAAAAAACAGGGGCAAGTGAAATACTACTTGACCCTGTTTTTTATAAAATACACTTTAAAGGTTAATTTTATTTAAAAAATTTGTTTTTTAAAACTTTATCGTGATACCTTTGCAAAAAACATCCAAAGAAAAAGTCGATGAATTCTTAAAGGATTTTAAGATAAAAATGAAGTTTTGGGGAGTGATCTTCTTGGATGACAGAGGAAAAAACTTTGAGACCCTCACCCAACTTGATATCCGTCCTAAGGATCGTGAGCAAATTCTAGAAGAATTAATTGCTGAAGATTATGCAGAAGGTCCTAAACCGGAAGAAATGTACGGCACCAAAGAAATGTGGGTCTTTGGGAAAATTGTAAAAGGGCAGGAAATCTACATTAAGATTACTAAAGGAATACCGGGATCAAATGTTCTATGCATTTCTTTTCATTTTGCCGAGCGAAAAATAAAATACCCTTTTAAAACAGCGATTTTATGAAAAGTCCATTAACTGGCAAAGAAATGCCATTAAAGCATGAAGCACGAACTGTTACTTTTCGGAAGGAGGAAATCAGAATAAGATTTCAATTTTATCTGTGTGAGGAAACCGGAGAAAAATTCACGACAACAGAATTAGATGAATTTAATCTATTAATGGTAGAACATGCCTACAGAGCAAAAAAACACATTCCTCAGCGCGAAGAGTTTATTGAAATAAGAGAAAAGTATGGTTTATCCGCTATCAGGATGGGAGAAATTATGGGTTTCGGTCAAAACACATACGGACTTTATGAGAAAGGGGAACTTCCTTCCTTGGCAAATGCAAACTTAATTAAACTGGCTCGGGATCCATATAAGTTTAAGGCCTTGGTAGAGGATTGGAATCCTAAATCTGACAATACTAAAGCCGAACTGGTAAAGAGAATAGATCGATTGATTTCATCAGAAAAATTAAAACTAATTAACCTTGATAATTATCTGCTGGGAGATGGGGAAGCTTCTGTTTTAACAGGCTACACTAAGCCAAACCTAGAGAAACTAGTTGAAATGATAGTGTTTTTTTCACACGAGGTTCCTTGCTTCAAGACGAAGATGAATAAGCTGTTATTTTATGCAGATTTCTCTTACTTCAAATATTTTGGAAATTCTATAAGCGGATTAAAGTATAAGGCAATAAACTATGGTCCTGTACCTAATATGTTTGAAACAATTTTTGAAAACCTATCAGAAGACGATGTTATAGACATTAAATATGAAGATAAGCCTGATGGAATAAGGATAGAAAAACTGGTGGGAAGAAAAGATAGACTTTTCAATCCAGAAATCTTTTCAAAAGAAGAATTAGAAACGCTTGAAAAAATAAAGACCCAGTTCAAAGATGTTTCCACCAATGGGATAGTTGATACCAGTCATCTTGAAAAAGGTTGGTTGGAGAATGTTCATGGCAAACAATTTATTTCCTATGAATATGCACTAGAACTTAAGGCGGTATGATGGGTTTGGAAAATTGGAATTGAAAGATTGGTATTGGTTTCAACTGCTGTTTGAGAAACTTCCGAATAGAAGCGTTCAAATTTCGGCTTGTCTTACTTGATTAAAAATCCAATTTGAAATTAGAAGGAGTTAAGCGAAAATATTGACCTTAGCTAAAAAAAACAGGGGCAAGCAACAAGCTATCTGTCCCTGTTTTTTATTTCCCACCACTTATTGGTTGGGCTAGAACCGGGTATAACTTTCTCGCCCATAAGGGGTGTCACCAGTTCGATGTTTTTTTCTGCTGCCATGTCAGCTACCATTTTGATTGATTCATCCCAGGGGTGCATTGCCAAATCAAAAACGCCCCAATGTATGGGAAACATGAGTTGTGTATTGATTTCCTGACATAACTGAACTGCCTGATCCGGGAAGAGGTGGGTCAAGGGCCATCCTTTGTTCCAGCCATCTATCTCCACAAAAGCCAGGTCGAAAGGACCATATTTTTCTCCTATGTCTTTCAGGTGTGAGCCGTAGCCGGTATCGCCACTTACAAACAGGTTTTTCTCATCTCCCTTAATGGCAAAAGAAGCCCAAAGGGTTTTATTCCTATCATCAAAACTCCGGCTAGTGTAGTGGATCCCCGGAAGGGCAGTGATTTGCAACGAACCAACAGTCTTGGCATCATGCCAACCCAACTCGCTGATGTTGTTTTTCTGAATACCCCAACTTTCCAATCTGCTGCCTACACCCAACGGTACTATAAATTTCGTGTTTCTAGATGCCAGAAATCTTATGGTAGCAGCTTCCAAATGATCGTAATGATCGTGGGTAATGACCACCAAATCAATCTCGGGCAGTTCCTCTCTTTTGATGGGAGACACATCAAACCTTCTCAAAATAAAGGGTAGGGGGCCTCCATTTTCGAACACAGGATCGAATAAGATCCGCTTCCCGTCAAGCTCAAGGATAAATGTGGAGTGACCCAACCAATAGGCAGCAAAATCAGAAGGGGTTTCTGAAAAATCACTTTTGGTAATCATCTTTTTGGGTAATGAAAAACCCGGTGCATTTGGGGAAGTTTTAAAAAACCGTGCAGGACCTGAATCGCCTCCTGTGGTCTGTTCCGGGTAATAGGGCAATGTCTCCGGACTTATAAACTGATCGGTATCTGCATCATAATATGCCAACCTGGAGAATCTTGCCTTGCGGTCTTCCAAGGAATCCAAACTGCCCATTTGTTTACTTACATAATATGCCAAACTCCCTGCAACCATCAGAATAATGGCTAAGGTCCAGAGTACTATTTTCAATATTTTCTTCATTTTTATAAATGTTTACTCAATGTCGTTTAGATAAGCTTTTGCATTATACAAACCTTTTCCAAAGTTGGGACCAGACCAAGAAAATCTTAAAACATCCATTCCGAACTTTGGAAAAGTTTATCGAATCTCCTCAAAAAAACGACATTGAATGGTTACTTTGGTGATTGAGTTTGGAGAATGGTATTCGAAGCCGAATCCTTCAAATACTTTTTCCAAATATTCCTTGTTTGATTCCTCTTAAGAACTTATAAACAATGGGGATTGGGTCATCAATTTTGTAACGCAAAGGAGTGTTTTTCCATATAAATCCCGTCTTGAAAAGTAAAGCTTTGTCTTTTTTATAAACCTGGTTTAGCCCATGCAAATTGACATAACTGAACTGCTTGTAGGCATGAGGTTCAATATTTTTGTCAACCGTCAGTTGTATCAACAGTTGAGGGAAATTTACTCCGGCCATGAGGGAGGCTGTTAATGAATTCCAAAACCTAGGATTAATTTCCAACACATAAAACACCTCTGCCTCAGAATCAAAGAGCAAATCAATATTGGCAACACCGGACCAATGAAGTGATTTCATCAAATTTTTCATCATTTGATACAAGGGTTCATTGTAGACGAAGTCCATTCCCACTTGGGCGGTGAAGGGTTTGGAATCCCAAAAAGTTCCTTTTTGAATCGTGTATGCCAAAATATCACCTTCGTAGCATAACAGATTGCAGCAATAATCAACTCCTCTCTTAAATTCTTGGAGGATATATTCCTCCCTGAGTCCAATGGATTCAAAATGCTTTGCCAAGGCATCTTGGTTTTCGAATTTCACTATGCCCCTTCCGTTTCCTGATTTAAGCGGTTTGGCTAAAATTGGAAAGCCTAAAGTTAACTGCTCTCTTTTTTGGATTATATCTAAAGATAGCCGAACGGTCCTGGGTCCTGCTATCCCTATCTCCTGAATGTGTTTGGCTAACAAGCCCTTATTTGCCGCGACTATATAATTATCTAAAGATGGTAAGGGGATCAGTTTATCGCTTTGTAAAAGACTTTTATGTTCGATGAGTTTTTTGATACCTCTATCCCATATTGGCATAATGACGTCTATGCCATATTCTTCCACCACGTTGTTAATGTCCTCAATCCAATCTAGAACATTGCTTTTTTGTGGAAAATATAAAAAGCGAAACACATGTCGTGAATAGCGCAAATGATGATTCCTTTTTGTAGACATGACAAAAAGGCGAATATTTTTTAAGTGAGAGACACAATAAAGCACGTTTTGTAAGGAGGAACCCTCACCATCAGGAATTAAAATTGAATAAACGTTTTTTTCTACTTTCATTTAAGCGGTTGCTTCTGGGTTTATCATTCGCCTTTTTTGATCGTTTGGCTACGATAATTTTAAAATAAAGCCAAATGTACTTACCCTTCCTTTAAGAAAGATTAGGAGGTTAAGTCAAATGTCCATTTAACCCAAGGTTAAATTGTTTGGAAGAAATGCAAAATTCAAAAAGAGTCGCAAATCAATTCTCAAAAACCAGTCCAAATGAAATTGTAGGAAGAAGACCTCATGAAGTCTCTGGATAGGGGAGCAGCAAAGAAAATTAATTCCTTATGAACTTGCACAGGAATTTAAGGCGGTTTGATGGGTTTGAAAATGAGTAGGGGTGGCGCGTAACTGCAAAAAAAGAGATAGATTACCAATAAACAAAAGAATCTCTTTAAAGTTAATTTTGGTGCCTGCAATCATCTGGAAAGCCAGAAGTTTTTGTGTGTATCCGCTTCATTGCACGTATCCAAACAAATAATTGTTGAGGAACAATAAGCGGTTCTGTGGACAGTGGACTGTGGTCCGTGGACAAGTATCCGCATCCGATAAAGTCTTCAAGCCCAACGTGCAACATTGCGGATACTTTTTCAATATTGATGCTTCCCCACCGTCCAGCCATTCTCTTTTAAATGCTTATCACCGGATTCTATAGCTTCCTTTTCAAGTTCGGTACCCATGGAATCATTCCATCTGTTCAAAAATCCAAAAAGCGCTATCACGCCAAGAATTTCCACAATCTCACCTTCATCCCAATACAACCTCAGTTTTTCGGCAACTGCATCATCCACTGCATTTGGTATGACCGAACTTGCAAATGCAAATTCCAGTGCCGCCCGTTCCGCTTCCGAAAACGCATCATTTGTCCTAAACTCCCAAATGTTTGCCAGCTTTTGCTCATCCGCACCATACCGCTCCGCAGCCCTGATGGTATGGGCCTGACAATACCTGCATCCTGCCACATTGCTGCTGATGTATCCGATCAGCCTTTTCAGTGAACTTGTCACCCTGCCCTTATTTTCCATCACGGCCTTGTTGAGAGCAATGAAAGCGTAAGCAATGGAAGGTCGGTGATACATCGTTTTCACACTGTTAGGGCAAAAACCCAATGTTTCATTAAAAAACCGGATCAAATCCTGGAAATCCTTGTCTTCTTTTTCTGTGGAGGGGAGTACTAATGGTCTTTTCATAATTAGAATTTCAATTGATAAAAAAAGCAAAGAAGGTCTTTTTTCTAAAAACCTCCTATTAAATATAAACCCATTTCTTTGGAATGGAGATGGGGTGAATTTCCTTTTTATAGCATTTGGATGAATAGTCCAATTGCATCCCGATTGCTATCGTGGATGGAAGGATAAAAGGGTAGGACAAGGCTTTTAGAAATGATCCCTATGGTTCCGATAGCTATCGGAATTTGCCTTGGGCCAGGTGTAGGGTAGGTAAATTTCACCCAATCGTAGCATCAGACGTTATATTACACTCAGATGGGGCATGGAAATCGATTTTAAGCTATCAATACATGGCTTTTATAAATCTTCAGCGTAGCCTTGGGTGTTGATATATACAAAGAATAATACGACAATTAATATTTTATCAATCATAGAAATTTATTTAAAATAGGTACCGAATGCATTATTTTTATCAAATGAGGCGATAATTGCCTCCTCTTCGATCGTTCTTTTGATGACGGGATTATTCATCCAAAACTTAGGCTTGTACTTCGCGTTTTCAAAATTGGATACATCCTCTAATTCCAAACCTGCGGAGCGAAGACCTTTTGGTTCTTTATCCAATAGTTGATACACCAGAAACTTGGATGAAACTCGTGATGGTAGCACTTTTCCGTTATAAATTAAATCATACGAGTAATCCACTTGTATAGCATCTATATTCCCAGAAATCTCAGAAAAATTAAATTGAAAAAAATGTTTCGGATTTTTAAGTTCTATATCTTTCCTCGAGTCAGCGGTAAATTCATCTGTGCCTAAGGCATGATTTATTTCGGCAGTATATTGCAGGAGTTTATTCTGAGTCACATTAAAAACGAACTTCCCAAAAGAAAAAATGGGATTAACTAATTTGGAACTTGGCTGAAATTCTATCACAACGTAGCGATTAGAATCTAAGGTATATTGCTTGTCTAAATAAAAATCATAGTCTTTAAAAAAGTGTTCACCAAAAGGTTTTGCAATCCGGGAGTGATCATTTCCGGTTACTGCCGAATAGATACTATTTGCAACTGTTAGGTATGAAAAATTTGTGAAAGACATGAATAGATTTGTCGAATCATATCTTATTCTTGCAAAGCGTGCTTGGTCTATTTTTAATTTATCGATACCATTTGCCGAATAAGCTATATCGTAAAATGCCTCGATCCATTCTGTAGCTTTAGAATCAATAGAGGCAGTTTGCCTATAAAATGCCTTACCATATTCAATAGAGCTATTTTTCAGAACATTCAGCACACATAATGCTATATCTTGAACCGGCACGTCTGTTACCGATATTTCATCAAGGACTATTTCTCTTGGATCAAGATGTATGGTCATAATAGGTTCTACAGAGATCGGCCTTTTGATCGTATAATAGGCTAAATGACTAATTATAAGGGTGTCTTGACCAATTGATAAGCCAGAGATCTCAAAATCACCGTTTTCATTACTGATTGTTGCCTTCTTACTCTGACTTGCCAAAATATAGGCAAACGAAATAGGCTCCCCAGAATTCATATCTATCAACGAACCAGAGATACTCTGACCATACAATGATGAGGTGAAGATTGAAAGAACAAGAAACATGAAAGTTTTGGTTTTTCTTAAATCAAATTTCAAATGCATACTTAAGGTTTTAAGAGAAAAGGAATTTAACTTACTGTCTTTTGTAAATGTAATTGTATATGTTGGATGGAAGGATAAAAGGGTAGGACAAGGCTTTTAGAAATGATCCCTTTGGTTCCGATAGCTATCGGAATTAGCCTTGGGCCAGATGCAGGGTAGGCAAATCCCACCCAGCCGTAGCATCAGATGCTATACTACACTCAGATGGGGGGTGTCTTTGCAATGACCGCTTACGTCCCAGGCTTTGTGCAGTTTGGGTGGAATTACTTCCGAAGCTGTACGGAATCCACCTAGTCCAGACCAAACGTTATTCTACAATTAGCGGGGTATATTTAATACAAATTCCATCATCAATCTTGAGATATTACAATTTCATGCGGCTCAGGATAGCTGAGTAGTTTTTCAAAATTCACTTTCCAAAAATCCAATTCGAATAAATCACCTCTATCATCAAAAGTCAACGCAATAATTACAGGAATTTTATCCGAGTCAACGTAATTTACTTTTAATATGTCGCCACAATAAATTCTCTCTCTGTTATTTGTGAATTTAATAGTGCCCATTCCTCCATCATCTAATTCATAAACTACCTCAGGAATTGAGGAAATTCTATCCTTGAAATTAGCAACTTCCAGCATAAAGGTGATCAAAACCTTTTCCTCTTGTTTGATATATCTGCATTTTGTGGTTGTCATAAAGTTCGACTGACATTTAAATAAGTCCCTGCTGTTTTTTTATGGATCTCTTTTCGGTCCCTTTAAAATTAAGGAATTTAGTTGTATTTGGTTTCAGACTATCATCATATTTCTGTATACCACATTGATGGGATTGAAATAAAAGCTGGAAATTGAATTGGAAAGTTGTTGGCAAAATTCCTGTGCACTAAGAGAGAAATCCAATTGTAAATTGGTAATGATAAAAGGGTGGAATTACAAATTCACCCAGTCCAAAATCAATCGCTAATCTACACCTAGTGGGGACTTTTGATTAAAAGCAGGGGTGGAATTACAAATAACATCCGGTCATAGGCGGTTAATTCTAATTATTCTCATCGTCTACCCGAATTATTTCTATTTGGTTGTTTTTGGAAACTGTATATAAAACTGAATATTGATAGCCTGTATCGGGTTGGGCAATAGTCGCACGAAAAACTGGTTTATTTTCAAATACATATTCAAATTCGTTTTTCCAGATTGAGGCAATTTTTATAAAGTCATCGGATAAACTGTCTTTGAGGTCGTATTTTGTAAGGCGAGAAGGAAATTCATAACCATCCCGCTGAATTACAAAATCAGCAACATAATTGTGGGCGACAGCAATCTCAATTAAGTTCTTGTTTTCACTTCTTTTATCTGAGAATGTTTCATTAAACACCAAGCTGTCATTCAAACAATAAAATTTCATGTAGTAATGAGTGTCAGATATTAAAGTGTCAAAATCCACCACAGAGTGATCCGTTTGATAATAATAAAATATAGTATCTCGATTTTCATTGCGATTTTCATGCTCGATCAATTCCTTACCTTCGTTAAGGATTAAATTCAAGTCGTTTTTTTCATCTTTAGAATTACAAGAGAAAAGGACAAGAATCGCAAGTAGGCTAACCAAAATCTTCATAGGTCTTAAAATTTAAATTCCAGCAATAGATTCTAAGAAACATAGTTCAATTGGGATTGAATTTGGGAATTCCAATTGCATCCCTATTGCTATCGTGGATGGAAGGATAAAAGGGTGGAATTACAAATCCCACCCAGTCGCAGCATTTGGCGCTTGACTACGCCCAAGATGGGGATTTAAATGAAATGGATGTTATCCGGTTTGATTGTATTTTTTTTCAATTTGTTTTCTTAAAAATCTCACCCAAAAATTCCAGGTCGTTGTTTTTTTATTTTCAGAAAAATTATTTTCAAGCTTATCAAATGCGTCTTCAATTAAGGCATTGTGTAGAGAACGAATTCCTAAAATCCAACTTAGAGTTCCTTCACCTACAGTATTCATATCAATAGTATGCTTGATTTCAGTTTTTTTATCGGTCAGGTCTCTTAACTCAAATTTATGAATTCCATTAAATCCATTGGGTTTTAAAAATCGAAACTGAATTACTTCACTTGGATGATACGTTTCCACCAAATATCTTATTGGGCCGTGTCCTCCTTTCGCTCCAATTTTTAGTCCTTCCCTAAATTTCATAGCTGGCCATTTTTCTGTTGGCCAAATCCTATCCTCTTCCGTTGATAAAGTTTTTATCATCTCGACCACCTTATATTTCGGTTGGTGAATTATTCGCTTATGGATATTAAGTACTTTCAATTTATTTCAAGCTCCTTTTACTATTCTTTCACCTTTGTCAAACAGGTGGATGCTGCAAGTTCCAGTCTGTTGCTTTTTCATAGGCATGACCAATCCGGCACAACATTGCTTCTTCCAAAAAACCGCCAGAAAGCTGCATCGTGTAGGGAAGCCCCTTATCGGAGAATCCACAGGGAACGACCAATGCCGGGGTTCCCGCATAGTTATGAGGAAACGCAAAGAAAGCCGGATGCTTCGTAGAGGAAGCCTTGAGGATTTTGGAAATCGCTTCATTCCAATGGGTAAGGGATTTGTACTGTAATCCTTCGGGAATAGCAAAGGGGCTGCCTGCCGCAGGGGAAAGCATGGCATCAACCTCGGAAAGCATGGCTCGAAAGGCTGTGCTGAAGGATTCCCGGATTTGCCGGATATCAGCAATCTCGGATGGATTTACCCGATGACCAATTTCTAGAAACTCCCGAAAATATGCTCCATATTCCTCTGACCGTGAAGGGAAATTTGCCTCATGGGCTTTGGCTGCCTCTGCAGCGCAGAGTAGGATCCAGGTCTTTACAACTTTCGTAAGATCCGGAACCTTTACCTCCACAATTTCAGCTCCCAGGCCCTCCAATACTTCTATGACGCGCTCAATTGCACTGGCTAATCCTGGATCCACACCATTCAGCGCATACTCGCGGTCAAATCCTATCCGAAGTCCTGCGACACCTTTGTCAATATCTTTAAGCATATCCGGGACCGGTTCGCTTAGGGAGGTAGCATCGTTGGGATCTTCACCGGCAATCGCCTCAAGCATGATGGCAGCATCTGCGACACATCTGGTCATGGGTCCTACATGGTCCAATGATTCTGCAAGTGGAAGCACGCCATGCCGACTGACTCGGCCATAGGAGGGTTTGAGGCCCACAATGCCGTTTGCCATTGATGGGAAACGTATGGATCCTCCAGTGTCAGTGCCCAATGATCCGAAACATAGTCCGGCAGCAGTGGCCACACCCGACCCACTGGACGATCCACCCGCCCACAAATCTTTCCCCCAGGGGTTATTCGGTATCTTAAAATCAGGGTGATATCCAACCATGGCGCCTTCTGTGAGATTTAGTTTTCCCAGCAATACGGCGCCTGCAGCTTCCAGTTTGCTCACCACTGTAGCGTCAAAGTCGGGCACGAAGTCGCTTAATACCTTCAGTCCGCCTGTGGTAGGTACTCCTTTGGTGTAGCAAAGGTCTTTTACTGCAATCGGAACCCCATGCAAGAATCCGCGGTATTTTCCTGCTTCAAGTTCTTTGTCCAGTTCCCTTGCCCTTTCCAATGCTGTATTTTTCATTACGGTGAGGAAGCTGTGCAGGCTGGCATCAACCGTTTCAATCCGGTCGAGCATGAGTTGGGTAAGGTCAAAAGATGAAATCTCATTTGATTTGATCATCTTAGAGATTTCAACAATCGTTTTGTAGTGTAAGGGTGATTCACCTTGTATGTCTATCCCTGATTGCTTGTAAGTGCATCCGATGGGAATAAATATGGCCAGGCTTCCTAAACCCATTTGACCGATAAATTTGCGTCTTGAAGTGGTTAGCATGATATCTTCTTATTTATGCATTAGCATTGTCAGTTTGTGTATGATTAGCTGCTGTGTATGCATACCCAATTTAGAAAAAAAATCGGTAGTGCCCGAGCAATTAATAACACCACACGTTTTTACTCTAATTCACCTGAAAGCCAATGTAAAGTATTAAGTACAAACTGTTTCCAATCATATCCTATAAGATTCATTCCTGCAGCTTGTTTTGGGCCATCTTCAGTATCAAAGAGCATTGCAGCAAAACCATTGGAGTCTCCAAACGCCACAACTTTTCCTTTTCCAATTGTTCCGGCTAATCCTTGGGAATTTCCTTCGTTTTTGGTTGTAAAGTCGAATGGAAGAGCTGTTATAATCATTACAATGCCAAAGCGCTTTAAATATTCAGGCGTAAATTCTAAGCTATCAACGATTGTTTGATATCCATTATTTTTGGCAAGGTCAGTGAAGGGATTGATAAAATCCCACTGAATAAAAAAGTTATGGTGAGCACCATCTAAAAGAATCTTTGGCCCTTTTCTCCCTGTCGTAGCATCAGGACTTTGACAACGTCTAGTGGGTGGATGGCGATGGCGCTAGGCGTATCCGCGACAATTGTCGGGATGAAATTACTGTCTCGTCCTGAAAATGGTTGACACTTTTGTTGTTTGAAATTAGTTATTGTTTCAATTTCTAAAGAGTTTCTATTATCTTACAATACCACGATGAAGCGGAGGCAAGCTCTGCTGAGGAGCAACTTGCCAAGGAATAGTCGTTTGGTCCGATAGCGTTGCTATTTTCAGACCGGGCCTTAATAGGTTCGGTCTTCTTTTTCCAATTGTATTTTTTACCAATAACGCGTTCGGTATCATGCCTTTTAAAACCTTTGTCATGTACTTGGTTTGGAGTAAGATTTCCCAACCCTTCGTGCGGTCTCATATCATTATAGATTTTGATAATCTGACTGATGTATTTTTTCGGGTAGGCATTTGTTTCTCCTGCAATATCCACCAACCACTCTTCTTTTAGAATTCCGTTAACCCTTTCCGCTATGGCATTTTCTTGTGGGGAGGCAGGCTTTGTCATACTTATCCACACATTTTTCTTTTTCAAAAGGTCTGTATAATCATAACTACAGTACTGTACCCCCCGGTCTGAATGATGGACCAGAGAATGATCAACTATGTTCTTTTGAAACAAAAAAGCCATATTCAGAGCATAAAGTGCTGATTCAGCTTTCAGGTCCTGAGAAAGATTCCATCCCACTATTTTCTGGGAATACGCATCCGTGATAAGGTACAGATACATGACTTCTCCGTTTAGTTCGACATAGGTAATATCGGAAACCCATAACTGGTTAGGCCTGGAGACAACCATGTTTTCTACAAGGTTTTGGTATTTCCTGAGCCAATGATGGCTTTGGGTTGTGAAAAACTTCCTTTTTCTTTTGCTTACCAATAACCCGTTCATGCGAAGCAGATCAAACAGTTTATCTCTGCCTATTTTGATTTTAAGTCTGATTAAATCCCTCTCAATCAGGGGGTACATCTTCCTCAATCCCCATCTGGATGTTTTAGCCTTCTTTCTTATCCTTAAAACAAGACTTAAAACCAACTCTTCCTCAAATGCTTCGCGGCAAATATAATTTAAAGCTTTATAGTAGCCTTGCCTGCTTTTGCCAAACAATCCACAAAGTTGAGCCAGACTTACCTCCGATTCTTCTTCTCTGAGTCTTTGAACTGTTTGGCACCAGACTTTTTTTCAAGATCCAGACCATATTCTTCTTTGGCAATATCGACCATGATCTGATATGCCCTCCCCTTCAATCGGCTGAGTTTAAGCTCTTCTTCAAGTTGCCTGATACGGCCTTTTAACTCACCGGTGGAATCTTGTTTCTCTGACATGTCTCTTAAAATAGGAAGAGGATCTTTCGGAACTCTTCTTTCAAGACCGGCAAAAATCCTCATCCATTCCAAGATAGCGGATTTGCTTTTTATTCCATAAACATTCCTTGCCTGTTCTTTGGTTAAAGTACCTGACAATACTTCCATGACTATTTTTCTCCTTGAATCTTCAGAGAATTTTTCTGATTCACGCATTTTGTCCGTGTATAGGTTTACAATTTTGAATTAAATTGTGTCAACCTATTTCAGTACATGACCGCATTTTTTTATAGACTCCTATTCCGACCCGGAACGGGTCACATATTTATAGAAAATCATTGAATCAAATGTTGGCCGATCGGGAACCGGTCGAATGATTTTCGTTACGAATATTTTTATTCGACCCCTTCAGGATCGGAGGGTCTGATAGTTTGTTTTTTCAATTATAAATATTTCATCCCTTTGGGATGGGAGAGACGTTTGTTTATACCGTTGAGGCATTTTTTTAAGACTCCTATTCCGACCCGGAACGGGTCACATATTTATAGAAAATCATTGAATCGAATGTCGCCCGACCGGGAACCGGTCGAATGATTTTCTACGAATATTTTTTATTCGACCCCTTCAGGGTCGGTTGGTCTGATCGGTTTTTTTTTCAATTATAAATATTTCATCCCTTTGGGATGGGAGAGATGTTTGTTTATACTATTGAGGCATTTTTTTATAGACTCCTATTCCGACCCGGAACGGGTCACATATTTATAGAAAATCATTGAATCAAATGTCGCCCGACCGGGAACCGGTCGAATGGTATTCGCTACGAATATTTTTTAATTCGACCCCTTCATTGTCGGAGTTTCTGATCGGTTGGTTGTTTAATTATAAATATTTCATCCCTTTGGGATGGGAGAGATGTTTGCTTATACCATTGAGGCATTTTTTTATAGACTCCTATTCCGACCCGGAACGGGTCACATATTTATAGAAAATCATTGAATCAAATGTCGCCCGACCGGGAACCGGTCGAATGGTATTCGCTACGAATATTTTTTAATTCGACCCCTTCATTGTCGGAGTTTCTGATCGGTTGGTTGTTTAATTATAAATATTTCATCCCTTTGGGATGGGAGAGATGTTTGCTTATACCATTGAGGCATTTTTTTATAGACTCCTATTCCGACCCGGAACGGGTCACATATTTATAGAAAATCATTGAATCAAATGTCGCCCGACCGGGAACCTGTCGAATGATTTTCGATACGAATATTTTTATTCGACCCCTTCAGGGTCGGTGGGTCTGATCGGTTGGTTGTTCAATTATAAATATCTCATCCCTTTGGGATGGAAGAGACGTTTGTTTATAGCGTTTAGTTTTTTTCTTGTTGGATCCTATTTCGACCCGGAACGGGTCACATATTTATAGAAAATCATTGAATCAAATGTCGCCCGACCGGGAACCGGTCGAATGGTATTCGCTACGAATATTTTTTAATTCGACCCCTTCATTGTCGGAGTTTCTGATCGGTTGGTTGTTTAATTATAAATATTTCATTCCTTTGGGATGGGAGAGATGTTTGCTTATACCATTGAGGCATTTTTTTATGGGCTCCAATTACGACCCGGAACAGGTCACATATTTATAGAAACGATTAAACCGAACGTTGCCCGACCGGGAACCGGTCGAATGATTTTGGTACGAATTATTTCTCCATCCCTTTTGGAGAGGAGTTTCAATTATTTAAACGTTTAATATCGACTTAAAATTTTGAATTCATTTCCCTTTTAGAGAACTTATTCCTTCTGATTATTTTACTTAAAAACCTTCGCCATGCCGGGTACCTTTTCGCAATTATATATCCATGTTGTCTTTGCTGTTAGAGGGAGAAAAAGTCTGATTCTTTCAAACTGGGAGGATGAGTTATACAAATACATCTCAGGTATTATCCAGAACAAAGATCAAAAACTGTTGGCAATCAACGGAATGCCTGACCATATTCATATTTTGATTGGAATGAAGCCTAATTGTTGTCTTTCAGATTTAGTGAGAGAAGTAAAAAAATCCTCTAATAATTTCATTAAAGAAAGAAAATTTACGAGGCAGAAGTTTGAATGGCAAGATGGATATGGTGCATTTTCACACGGTCAACGGTCTTTGGATACCGTTATCCATTACATTATGAATCAAAAAGAGCATCACAAAACGCAGACGTTTCGGGATGAATATATTGCTTTTCTTAAAAAATTTCAAATTGAATATAAGGATGAATATCTCTTTGAATGGATTGTTTGATCATCTGTAGTATCATAGATTTTTCAATTTATCTACTTATTAATCGATATTATATTTTATCTACTTATAAGATGATATTTTGATTTATCGATTATTTAATAGATATTTGTTTATGCTTGCCGTCATCACAGGGGATATCATCGATTCAAGGAAGTTGGCGAACCAACAGGATTGGTTGATGCCGTTAGAAACTTTGTTTAATGGTTGGGGTTCCAAAAATGACACTTGGGAGATTTTCCGTGGTGATAGTTTTCAATTGGAAATGAACAATCCCTTGATTGCTTTATACAAAGCCATGCTGATCAAGGCCACCTTGAAATCTATCAAATCTTCAGAAAACCAGAAAAGGTATGCGCATATTGATGTACGAATGTCTATCGGTATCGGTGAAAGGGAACAGGATTCGGGCAGCATCGGTACAAGAACAGGTTCTGCGTATATCAACTCAGGGGAGGCATTTGAGCAATTGAAGGCGAAAGGCCAGAACCTTATGGTAAAAACCCCATGGATGGATTTTGACAAAGACATGAACCTGATGCTCAAACTGGCCCTGATCGTCATGGACAACTGGTCGGGCAATTCAGCTGAAATCATGAAAATTGCATTGGAAAAGCCCGGGTTAAAACAAGCCGAAATCGGAGAAATCCTTGGGATCGAACAAAACTCTGTCAGTGCAAGAATTGGAAGGGCATATCACAGTGAAATGATCGAACTTCATCTTCTATTTAAGGAAAAGTTAACTCAACTGTTGCCATGATCATATTCATAAAAATACTGCTTGCCCATCTCTTGGGGGATTTTTTGCTCCAACCCAAATCCTGGGTGATGGAAAAGGAAGCTAAAAAAGCACTTTCTCCAAAACTATACATTCACGTATTGATTCATGGCGCACTCATTCTATTACTTCTTTGGGATTTTCAATATTGGGCTTTGGCACTTATAGTGGCCTTTTCCCATTTTTTGATTGACTTGGCCAAACTTTTATTCCAAAATAAAAGCACCAAGACAGCTTGGTTTATCGCCGACCAATTGCTCCATATTCTGGTTTTGGTTGGCGTATCCTTGTTTTGGTTTAATCCTGACACATCATGGTTTTGGATTTTGGAATCCCTCGATTTTTGGGCTATAGTCACGGCAGCATGTTTTCTGAGTTTTGGAGTGGCAATAATTATGAACGTCTTGCTCGAACCATGGTCAGAAAAAGTCTTTGATAAAGCGAATGACTCGCTTCCAAATGCCGGGAAATACATCGGAATTTTGGAAAGACTTTTCGTATTTGTATTCATCCTGACAGACCATTGGGAGGGAGTCGGATTTTTGATCACCGCCAAATCCGTCTTCAGGTTTGGTGATCTCAAGGAATCCAAAGACCGAAAGCTGACTGAATATATCCTTATAGGAACATTGATGAGCTTTGGTATGGCAATTTTGACAGCCTTGGCTATCTTGTACCTGATAAAAACCTTTTGACTATGAACCGACGGCCTTTTCTTATAAAATTAACTTTGGTTACTTCAGGGGTAACGGCCATGCCGTTTATGACCTTTGGAAAAATGCATTTTCCTACAAGTAACAAGCTCAAATTTATAGTAGCCTCCGACGGACATTATGGGCAGCCCCAAACAGATTTTGAAGGATTCCACAAGCAATTGATCGATGCGGTCAACAGTGAGAAAGAGGTGGATTTCGTGGTTTTCAATGGAGATTTGATACACGATGAACCTGCTTTGATGCCCAAAGTAAAGGCAGTATATGACAAATTGAACGTTCCTTATTTCCCGGTAAAAGGAAATCATGATCGGATTTCAGAGAAAGACTGGGAAGCGATTTGGGGAATTCCCGCTGATTTTGCATTTATAACCAAAGAGAATTTCGGGATTATTTTGGCTAATAGTTCCAATCAGGCAGGGGAATACCTTTGTGTGGATACAGAATTTTTGAAATCAAAACTAGAGGAATTCAAATCTCTTTCCCACGTATTTATCTTTATCCATATTTCCCAAAATGATTGGACTAGGCATGGTGTTTCCTGCGGGGAGGTTTTGGAACTGATAGGAGCTTATCCCAATGTCAAAGCCATCTTCCATGGCCATGACCACGACGTGGACGGTATCATGCTGAATAGAAAGAAACCTTATCTTTGGTCGGGACATTTTGGGGGAAGTTGGGGTTCACCATTTCCGGGTTATAGGGTATGTGAGGTCGGGGCAGACGGAAAAGTGGCCACTTATCTCAAAGCGATAGCAGACGGGATGATTCTGAGCCGACATACACTTTAATTTATTTCCCAAAAATCCAAAATAGAGAACCTTTGACTGTCCTCATTTCAATATTTTATTGACTTGTTTCAATTATTACCAAAATCTAAGGTGTATTTTTTCATTTTTCAAACCAATAATTTCCCTCCCTTAACAGTTACACCGACATTGGAAAAAGAAATGTTTAACTTCCATGGGTGTTGGGATACTTTTGTGTCAATTCGCTTTTATTCCCCTCAAAATTCCATGAAGAAAGCCATCCTGATGGTCTTTATTTGCTTCGGTGTTGTATCTGTTTCTTTTTCCCAAAAAATCAATGATGCATATCGATTGAATATCCGCAAAACTGTTGATCCTATAGTGATTGATGGGAAATTGGATGAACAATCATGGACAGATGCGGAAGTGGCAACGGATTTTTTTATGATTACACCTATGGACACAAGCTTTGCTGAAGTCCGGACGGATGTCAGGATGGCCTATGACGACAAGCATCTCTACTTGATTGTGGTGAATTACCATGCGCTCGAGGGCCCCTACATGGTAGAATCTCTCAGACGGGATTTCAGCTTTGGTAAAAATGACAACTTTCTTCTTTTCATGGATCCTTTTGATGATCAGATCAACGGGTTTTCATTCGGTGCCAATGCCGCCGGGGCACAATGGGACGGCATCATGTACGATGGCGGTAAGGTTGACCTGAGTTGGGACAATAAGTGGGAGTCAAAAGTTACAAATTATGATGACAGATGGGTTTTTGAAGCTTCTATTCCTTTCAAATCCATCCGTTATAAATCAGGAATCAAGGAATGGGGTATCAATTTCAGCCGTCTTGATCTCAAGACCACCGAAAAATCAGGTTGGGCCCCCGTGCCCCGTCAGTTTCCTTCAGCTTCCTTGGCCTACACGGGCATCCTTGTTTGGGACAATCCACCGCCTGCAGCCGGCCCAAATATTTCTGTGATTCCCTATGGGTTGGGAGGTCATTCTCAAAACAGAAAGGAAGGGGAGGAGCCAATATTTAGAAACTCCTTTGGAATGGATGCCAAGATCGGACTTGGTTCGGCACTCAACCTCGATTTGACTGTCAATCCTGATTTTTCCCAAGTGGAGGTGGATAAGCAAGTGACCAATCTGGATAGATTTGAACTCTTTTTCCCGGAAAGGAGGCAGTTTTTTCTTGAAAATGGAGACCTTTTTGCCAACTTTGGGTATGAGACTATACGACCATTTTTTTCCAGGAGAATAGGCCTGAAAGCTCCTATTCAAGCAGGCGCAAGACTCAGTGGTAAATTAAACAAGGATTGGAGGATCGGGGCAATGACCATGCAGACAGGGCAGGTGGAAGAGGAAAACCTTGATGCTCAGAATTTTTCCGTCCTTACTTTACAAAGAAGAGTGCTTGCACGGTCCAACCTGAGCGCCATCGCTGTCACTAGGCAGGCGGGCATGTTTACCCCTCCATTATCCGAGGATTCGGTTTCCGCTGCCCAATTTGACAGGAATGTCGGACTAGAATTCAATTATGCCTCTTCCAACAACCTTTGGACAGGAAAAGCCTTTGTTTTGAAATCATTCAATCCTTTAAAACCGGGGCAAGGTTTGGTTTATGCCGCTAACTTGCGCTATACCAGCGGGAACCTTTATTGGAATGTGCAACATGAATATGTTTCAGAAAATTATACCGCTGAGGTGGGTTACGTTCCAAGAACAGGCTTCTACAAAATAAATCCATTGGTCGGATACCTGTTTTTTCCGGAAAGTAAAAAAATCCTCAGCCATGGTCCTGAATTCAGTACCAAATCATTTTTTGACACCAAAATGAACCAAACCGACAATGAAACCTATGTTTCATATAAAGTGAGATTCAGGACACAAAGCGTCTTTACCACATGGGTTGCGCATGATTATATCAAGCTTCTGAATCCTTTCGATCCTACCAATTTCTCGGGAGATACCTTGGCTGCGGGATCGGAGCACCGATGGTTTGCTTGGGGAACGGAATTTACTTCCAAGCCCCAAAGTATATTTACCTATGCCTTAGCCACAAGGGTAGGAGGGTACTATGCTGAGGGCAACAGGTACAATATCAGTGGAGAATTGGGATACAGGTTTCAGCCTTATTTCAGCATGACCATGAATGCCAATTACAACGAAATCCATCTCACAGAACCATGGGGAATCACTTCTTTTTGGCTCGTGGGTCCGAGATTTGACTTGACACTCACCAACAAGTTTTTCATAACTGCATTTGTCCAGTATAATGAACAAGTTGATAACATTAACCTAAACACGCGCATTCAGTGGAGATTTAAACCCGCTTCGGATATTTTTCTAGTGTTCACAGACAATTATCTTCCTGCTCCTTTTTTTGCAAAAAACAGGTCTGTGGCTCTTAAATTCACTTATTGGTGGAATATTTAACCCAGAGTTTTCCCGATATGGCATTGTGTGCTGCAGAAGATTTTATCGGATAGGGATATTTTTCCAATGTGTTCAGTTCTTTGTGCGAGGAATCTCCAATCGTTTTCTCCCGATTAATTATTTGGGTATGGGCAATAAAGGGGAAACGCAAATATTTAATTATGTTTGTACTGCCCAACTATCAAAGTACTATTCTCATGTTACAAAAGGTCTTTAAATCGGTAATTCTTTCCTGGCTTTTTTTGTTGGTTTATTTTCTTTTTGGAAGTGTATCAGACTATGAAAATGATTACCAGATTATCCTTCCAATAATTATGGTTCCCCTCGCAGGTGGGCTTTCGGGTTTTGTTTCTCACCTTATTGACCGATCTCAATCCAATAGCAACGCCAATCCTTATTTTTTGAATGCAATCAAAATAACCGTTTTTGTGGTTTTGGTAGGAATTGCTTTTGTGTTAGGATTGAATGGTCACCATTGAAACCGAACATATCGTAGAATAGGACCTTTGATTGAATTTTCTACATGTTCTCCATTTTCCCTTTGTAAAAAGGAGCTTTATTTTCAAAAACAGGTTTAGAGATTATTGAGGTAAAGTGACATACGCTTGTTATATTTAAATGCAAAACCTGACTTCACTTTGGCAAAATTCGAAAGATTTAAACTTTTTCTTAGAAACACCCGCAGAATATTAACTCCAGAGCGCTTCGCCTTGGCCTCAGTCTGGGTGCAGTTGATTGCTATTTTCCTTACAAGTGCGGCGATCATCATTGCCTTTTCTCCATTTGTTGGAGATTTGCCGTTGACATACAAGATTTTTGCTGATCCTTCTTATTACGCTGATGCAAAAGGGACAGTGCCTATCGTAGCAGGACTTTTCCTTGTTTTATTGGGCTTGGTCTTGTTTTCTTTTATCATTTCGGTATTGTCAGCTGCCTTGATCAAATTAATTGATAATATCAAAAGCGGATCCTTGCCATACAAGGGCTCAGGACATACTGTATTCATAAATTACAACATCAAATTACCTTTGATCCTTGACCAATTTAACCTCAGGGCCAAGGATAAGGGAATTATTGAAAATGTGGTTCTTCTTTTTTCTGATAATCATATTGTCTCTGCATTTAGGATTCAACTCGATAGGGAGCGATGGGGGAATTTGGATATTTTTATAAGACAGGGAAATCCATTGGCATTCCAGACTTATGAAAGGCTTTCGATTTCAAATGCTCTTGGAATAGTAATTTTAATGCCTGATAAAGGAGAAGATGATTTTTCAGCTGATAATTTTAATCTCAAAATCCTTACAACCCTTACCAACAATCCTTCATTTTTCAAACACTTGTCTGACAGGCATGGCTCCAAGCATCCTGTAAAATGTTCTATTGAACTGTCAAACAATCAAGATAGCAGAAACATTGCACTGGAACTGACTTCACATGGAGCAGGATCTCTTTTTGCCGTCATCACTCCGGGAGATGTAATCGGTAGTATCCTGGCAAGGGCCAAAGTGGATGTTGTCTATTATAAAGCATTCTTTGAAATTCTTTCATTTGATGGATCAACAATACATTTTATTGATCCAAAGAGGTTTTTGGATAAGGGTGATTTAGGAGGGTTGTTGTTTGAACAGTTGTTATTCAGTTTCGAGGGAGGAACTTTGCTAGGTTATTCTGGAGTCAACAATGAAGGAGGTTTTGAAATGAGTCTCTGCCCCTTTGGGAAATCCGCCAAATCTACGGATTGGCTTCTTTTTCTCACCAAAAACATCAAAGAATTGAATTACAGGCCGATTAACTATACCCCGGTTTTGGTAAAAAACGATGCAATTATTCCCCCCAAAGAAGCCGCAAGTAAAAAGATATGTGTGATTGGCAATGCCTGGCCATTGGGAAATATTGATGATTTTATGGATGTATCAAGTTTGGCCTCCCTGGATGAGTCTCATTTTGTTTTCGAGGAGCCTTCAGAATATTTCATGCCCGCATTTCTGCAAGGTCTCCACGAAGTCGATTATGACAATATTATCATCAATCTTGACGATGAGCAAGGTTTTAGATTGACAATGCTTTTGGTTTCCAAAAATCGAAATAACAAAAACTTTATGACTAAAATTGTCACCATCCTCGGAGATCCTGTAACCGAACAGCTCCTAAATACCAATGTACTCAAAAGCAATACAGTACTCTCCCATAAACTTTCAGCAAGATATATTGCCCAAATATCCTTTCAAAAAAACCTGGACAGGCTGTTTACAGAACTTGCCTTTGCAGAAGGTGCTGAATTCAACCTTTTGGAAGTCGGTAAACACATACCTGAGTATTTATTGGGTGATTTGAATGAATTGAAAACACTGTTGGCAGCCCACAAAATGATCTATGTCGGTACTGTCGATAAAGAGAAAAACGTTTATTTAGAAGCTACAACTTTTTTAGGCACCCAACAGATTTTAGTCTTGAGTTTTGGAGAAATTATTTGTAAAAATCCTCTTTAAAAACCTTAGCCAAAAATTTATAAAACCCGCCTGGAGCTTTGATGGTTTGTATGAGATTTTCATTATCTATAAATTTGCGTTTATGGATAAAGAGAATGAATTTAACAGTCCCGAAAAACAAATCAATAATCCCCTACATGGCGTACGCCTTGCTGATATTTTGGATTATTTGGTAAAGAAACACGGTTGGGAATACCTCGGTGACAGGTTTAGTTTTAGATGCTTTACCCATGACCCCTCTGTCAATTCAAGTTTGAAATTTTTGAGAAAGACAGATTGGGCAAGAAAAAAGGTGGAAGACTTTTATGTCAAATCCATCGAAAGAGAGAGACGAGGCTGATTTTTTTTCTTGAAAATACTATCGTTTATTTCAGTTGACCTGTGGTGAATTATTCCTTTTTGATCCACTGATTTCTCCCCTTTTTATCAAGGTGAAGATTTATTTTAGCCTTTTTGAAAAAAAAATATTTTTTTTTCAGTCTTCCTAAATGGGTAAAAAGTAAAGCTGAAAAAGTAAAATGCAAATTCCTTGAATCGATTTACAATAATTAAATGATGTAATGGGTGCTGCATTAATTACTTCATTTTCAGGTATTTTTCACCGAAATTATGCCAAGTTAAAGAGTTTGTATTTAGATTTTTTTGTCCCATATTAGATCCGAAATAGAGACTTGATCACCCAATGAACAATGGTTTCTTTTCAGTTTTGTAATCGAAATCTTGTCTAAACACCACCTAAAACGTTATGAAAAATAAAACAAAATTTATTAAAGCGAATTTGTATGCGCTTTTTGCAGTCCTATCTATTCTGACATTCTATGACATGGTAGGAATTGAAATTGGGAACTCGGTTTCTGCAATAGTTCCAAATGCAGTTTTGTTGTTAGCCCCACAACTTGGCTTTGTTTGGTATTATTGGAGGTCATATAGCGTGAAAAGCAAGAAATTATCAGTTTAATAGAGTTTCTTGAAATTTAAAAAAGTAAAAAACGTAGATTGTAGTAATAGTATAGGTTTTTGGTTTTTTGGTAATGACCCTTCAGGGTTTATTTATTTTTGATTTAAAGGTTAAATGGTAGCATTCTGGTCTGGGGATTTTTGAAGTTTTAAGCTTCAGAAATCCCCGGTTTTTTTATTCAGATATATTCCTTTAGCAGCAGGGCCAAGGTTCCACTTTTAATTCTAAAAAGCTGAAAGTTTCGGCTTAAGTCCATTAATTCTTAGAAAGTAATTTTTGATACCATAATTTGAAAAAACTAAAACGGTTAGGATTTGTGCAGTATATATTAGGTGCAGATCCTTATCAGTTTCCAAAAATGAATAAGGCAGGTCTATGAGGCCTGCCTTATTTAATAAATAGCTCTAACAAATTTTTGTTAGGTTATCGTCTATGACTAGTAACCAACAACAATTCTCAACTAATCTGATGAATTCCCTGATGTTAGATACCTTTGTGTAATTATTTGTAAATAATATGCATGATTTTTGTTCCAATAAGTAGCGTTTTTTTCTTGTTTGATATAGAATTTTCATGTCGATTCACTCCTGATTTTCAAAATCTAGCCTCACTTTTCGTAGGACAAGGGAATCAGTATTGGGCTGAGATCAGGATCTGTCATTTCCCTGTCAAATGGGAACATCGGCCTATTGATCCGCTTAAATTCCATCCTTTCCAAATCCTGGTCCACACCTCCCGGAGTAAGTGCCATGATCCAATTTCCCCTCATCTCATAAAGTTCGGGAACCAAATAGCCAATTTTCACCACCACCACATCGGTTTGCCTTGGGTCCAAACCAAGCCTGGTAAAGTCAGATTCCAAATGATAGGGTTTTCGTTTTTTGGTCACTATCACAGAGACACTTCCGACTTTGACGACCACTTCAGATACGGCATGCTGATCACCATGGACAATGGAAGTCACTTTGCCGGAAAGAAAAACCGGTGGGGAAAAACGGGCATCCACCTTGGCACCGGCATATCCTTCTACCTTGCCACCAACTCCGGCAGCTACTGCTTTGTCAATAAACTCCGGCCCGGGAATGGAGGCATAGATGAGAGAAGGTCCATCCTCGGATTTGAATTCAGGCCGCATCAAGATTTCATTCAAGGTCCAAGTGACATCACCGGCACCTCCTGCTGTGGGATTATCTCCCATATCGCTGATGATGTAGGGTCGCTTATCGCTGCTTACCGCTTTATCAAGGCTTTCTTCCAAAGTAGCTGTCGGGGCAATGAAATCAAACTCATGCCTGACATCCCAAAAGCTCTTGGCAAGATCGCCTGCTGTTTGCTTTACCAATTCCCCATCATCACCGGTCACCATGATGTAAGCTTGATTCCTCGGTTCATCCGCCCAAGCATAGCCAATCCAAATTCCGGCATCTGTGACGCCTTCCTGATCTGCCGCAGGGGCTACTTTAGCATAAAGACTCTTGGCAGGGTCAATCCTCGTACTCGTTTTTTCACCCGGCAACAAAATCGGTACGGCCACCCAAGCCTTGTAGGTAGGTTTTCCCAATCCTTTTTCTAAGCGCTCCAGAAGATTGTCTACCGTCCTTTTTTTGGATTCCATGGCATCCTCATGTGGTGCCAATCGGTAGCAGGTAATCAGATCTGTATGCTTTGCCAACCTTGGTGAGACGCTTCCATGAAGGTCCATAGAAGTGGAAATCACTGTTTCGGTTCCGATTACTTCCCTGATCCTCATGATCAGATCCCCTTCAGGATCGTCCAATCCGACTACGCTCATGGCGCCGTGGATATCGAAAAAAAGTCCGTCATAAGGAGCATTTTTCCGCAAGGAATCCAACATCTCAGTGATCAATGATTCATATGTTTCGCGTGTGACCGCTCCTCCCGGTAAAGCCCTCGCATAAAGTGCCGGTAGCCAAACAGCACGTTTGCGGTTGGCGGAATCAGGGGAGAAAAACGGGTACAAATTGAAAATCTCCTCGCCACGACTGACTTTGAAAGCGTCGATTTCACTGACAGCCGGTGAAAATGTACTTGACTCAATGGCGATTCCGGCAATGCCGATCCGCGGCAAATCATCAAGAGTGGATTTTTGGCTGCATCCAATCACGAGGACAAAGAGGAATATGAAAATTGGGAGACTTGACTTTATTTTGTTCATGGTGGAAAAGGAAGGTTTGGGTTGTATAGGACTACTATAATACTAAAAAATATCGTAAGTGAAGGAACCGCTGCTACAAATTTGGGATCATGAAAAATTCAATAGGATCAAACACCTTTTTATTTAGTAGAGTTTGTAATTCAAATTGCCGAGGATTATCTTTCGATTAGGGGGATTGGTTAGAAAGCCAATTGCAAATGGGAATAATAAAGGAGAGGAATTGCTTCCAACTTCTGTACGGAACACATCCATTCGTAATATCAGGTGTTTAATTATTTCCACAAAGGGTATCTCAGAAATGGAAATAGATTTGTTAATTAAAGATGAAAAAGTTTCAAGAAAATTTAAATACTGCAGTATTGACAACTATACATGTGCTTGAAAACCAATCTCCAATCACTCATGTTCATCACTATGATGAAGATGGTGTATGGCAATTTTCAGGTTTAGAAGAGATTGATAATAACCAAGCTTTTAGAATTGTTTCGTTGGAAGAGATGATAAAACTAGATGATTCAATTTTAGAGGTTTCTGATTTACCATTAGGTTATGAAGCCTACCGTGAAAAAATTGGATCATTTTGGAAAATTATTAAAATGTCATAATAATCAGATAGTTTACATTATCTCAATGAAAAGCAAGGGCAAAGTTTGGCATTTGAACAGGAAACCTCCTCATTTCTGGGCTTTTGGTGGAAGGCGACCCATGAATAGAAATTGCAATGGGTTTCTATTCAGAAATCTTATGCTTCAGAAATGGACTAGAACACCCTTTGGGAATTCTATCTGACAGCGGTGTAGAGAAAACCCTGGGAATCAGGTTTTTTTTGACCCTTTTATTCACTCTTTATTGAAAGGCCCAACCCACAAATACCCCATAATTTGGTTTAAAATTCTTTTCGGGACCGTATTGGTCCAAATTGGCTCCCAAACCAAAATTGAGCGCATTCATTTTCAATCCTGCCCTAAGCTGGAGAAAACTCCTTGCATGGAGGTCGTCCCGCGTGCTGTGGATATACAGGAACTGAACCCTAGTGTATAAACTTGTTTTGGGACTTAAGGAAGGCTTGTATTCATAGATTCCAAAAAGTTCCACGTTCTTTTTTGAATGAAGGAATGCCGAAGCAACCGTCACCGCCACCCATTCTTTATTGGCAAAGGAATGCTGTGCGCCCAATAGAGGAGCAAAACCGACAGCATTATTGATTGAAGTTCCTCCGACTAGTCCAAATCCTTTGTAAATATTATAGTTGATCAATATGGGCATTGCTAAGTCCAGATCCTCTTTGTTATTGTCATAGCTGGCTGACAATGAGGACACACTCAAAAAACCAAATTTACTCTCAGCTGAAAACTTTCTCTTGACCACCATTTGAAAAAACATCCTGTTGTTTCCAACCATAAATTCCACAGGGGTGGGAACTTTGGGTGGAAATTCCTGGGACATTGCAGAATGGGACATTCCTGCCCAAAGGAGAGCAATGAAAACACAGGATAAGTGGTAGCCGGGTCTATTTTTCAAACTTCGCATAATTTTCAATTAATTTTTATGCAAAGCTCCGCAAACAGAAACAGGAAAAAGTTGCTCTATGTCAACGTTTTGACTTTTAGAGATTGGCTTTCAGTCGGCTCAAAGTATATTGGGTAATTCCCAGGTAGCTTGCGATTACTTTATTGGAAAGCCTATTGAAAATACGCGGCTGCTGTTTCAGCAGCCATTTCAAGCGTCCCAAGCTATCGCTTCCCTGCAAGTCATAAATTCTTTTTTGGGTCGTGATATAGGCCGATTCAAGGATATTTCGGTAGATTTTGTTGACAGCCGGTTCATTTTCTACCAAGTAGAAAAAGTCATCTTTGGTTATCGTAAGCACAACGGACTTTTCCAGGCTTTGGATGTATTCGATAGAGGGATCTCCGGTGATCAAACTTGTAAAGGAAGTGCCGAATTTTCCTTCAAAGGCAATGTACCTTGTATTTTCCAGTCCTTCATTGTTTACCGAAAATAAGCGCAGGCATCCCGAGAGGACAAAATAATTGAACCTGCAAACCTCCCCCTCGCGGAGTAAAAATTCATTTTTTTTGACTGTTTTCTCCTTAAAGTAAGGAGACAAAGCTTCGAGTTTTTCTTCGTCGATTTGGGTGAGGTCCTGAAAATAAGATTTTAAAATGGGATGCATATTCTAAATTAATGGATTTAGTTTGAAATAAATATGTTGATCGGAGTTTTGCTAAAAAAAATATTGGGCAAAAAGGATTAGAAAGAAGTTCAAATTGAATTGATCACTCAACCTTCCCCAAAGTCTCAAACGCAAAAAAAAGCCCGGCATCAGCCAAGCTTTTAGGTGCAGAGGAGGAGGGATTCGAACCCCCGGTACCTCACGGTACAACGGTTTTCAAGACCGCCGCGATCGACCACTCTGCCACTCCTCTATTTGTTTGTAAAACGAATTTGTCGTTTACGGATTGCAAATGTATGCCTTAACTTTGAATTTGCAAACCCCACCATTCCAAAAAGCCTTTGTTAAATGCTAATCTCCTGATTTTCTGATTTATTATTTTCAGGTTTAAGGCACTTCTTTCTTTTATACAACCATTAACCCAATAACCATTATCCATTAACTCAATCTTAATTCCTCATCTCCTCAATACCTCAATGATTTTCTCCAAATCCTCGCTGATGGTAATGATCCCGATCACCGGTTCATCTCTTCGGCCCGATTCGGTAATGAGGAGCGCTTCTGCAGGGTGTGGATTGCCAAGGCTTTCAACAAAATATTCACGCGCTGTCACAAAATCCGTATCCTTCTTGATGATTCTGTAATTTTTGAGTTTGAGGGTTTTTGTGATGATGTCTTTGACATATGAATCTTTGAATAGCTTCAGCGGTTCTGAAGTTTTGGTCAATTCAGCCATCCACCTTGCAATGGCTTCAAAATTGATCAAACCTAAAATAAACCCGTCCTGAATGATAGGTGCCTGACAAAAATCTTTTTCTACCAAGGTCTGAAGCACAGTTACCAGACTGTCTTCAGGGGAAACAGAATAGACTGTTGTCAAAAAATGTTGGGATACCAAAGGGGGATTCATGAGGATGCCTGATATTTTTTCGATTTCGGCGACTACATCTTCCCTCGGATCCGCTACAGGCTTTCCCTGCTTTCTTTCGGAATGAATAATGGCATTGCGGAGATTTCCAAACAATCTCAGCTGATCTCTATATTGCCTGATGATGAGGTTGGTCTCACTCATGTCATCGATCAAGTTGAAATAACTCACAAAGTTCCTCGCCTCTAAATTTCTCCTTAGAAAATTCTCGATAGCATTGAAAGCTTCCAGAAACCTGTCTGCATTACTCATTTCCATAAAAATCTTATTTTGATATTACAATCACAATTCTCTTAATCAGGACATCATTACTTCCCAAAAACAATTTTCACTTAATCACCTTCCACCTCTTACCTTTCACTTTTAACAATTCAAGTTCTCCACTTTCCACTACACCAAACATCCGTCATCCGTCATCGGTCTTTACTTCCAACTTCCATACTTCCCACAACTTACCTTTCACCTCTTACCTCTTACTTTTCACCAATAACCAACAACTCAATAACCACTAACCAAAAACCCAATAACCATTAACCAATAACCCAATAACCACTAACCATCATCCATTGACCAATTCAAAAGTCTGCTTTCCTATCTCCAATTCCTCATTGGTGGGGACCACCAGAATTTTGACTTTGGATCCTGAAATATTGATTTCCCGGATGTCTGAACTTCTCTTGGTATTTTTTTCCTGATCCAGATAGATTCCAAAAAACTCCATATCCTGACAGACTGCTGCGCGCATTTCTGCATCATTTTCTCCAATCCCTGCCGTAAAGACAATGGCATCCAAGCCATTCAGCGCAGCGGAAAAGGTGCCAATGTATTTTTGGATCCGGTAAGCATAAAGTTCATAGGCAAGCTTGGCGTCCTCGTTTCCATCCAATATGGCTTGTTTTACATCCCGCATGTCGCTGTATCCGCAAAGTCCCAACAACCCGCTTTTTTTATTCAGGATGTCATTGACTTCTTTGGAAGTATATCCTCGCTCATGGATCAGGTGGAAAATAATGGAAGGATCGATATCCCCGCAGCGTGTTCCCATCACAAGCCCGCCCATCGGACCAAGACCCATGGAATGGTCTATGGATTTGCCGTCCTTGATAGCAGTCATGCTGCTGCCGTTGCCGAGGTGGATGGTGATGATTTTTGGTTCGGAAATATTCAGGTATTCATTGGTTTTGCGGGATACATACTGATGGCTGCTGCCATGGAATCCATAGGCACGGATACCTAATTTGGTGTACATTTCCTTTGGAATGGCAAAGCGATAAGCCCTGGGAGGCATGGTTTGGTGGAAAGCGGTATCAAACACAGCTACTTGTTTGGCTAGGGGAAATACCCTTTCGGCAACCGTGATTCCAAGGAGATTTGGTGGATTGTGTAAAGGTGCCAAGGCAAATAATTCTTCAATAATTTTTTTGACTTCACCGGTAATCAAAGTGGTAGCGGCAAACTGCTCGCCGCCATGGACTACGCGGTGACCGATAGCCTTGACTTCCGACATGTCAGACAAAACCCCTTTTTCGGGGTCTATCAAGAGGGACGTCACTGCCAAAAGGCCTGCCTCATGGTCTTTGATTTCCTGTTGGAGTTTGAAAACTTCTTCTGAGCCATGGATATATAATTTGTGGGTCAAAGTGGCATTTTCCAGCCCGATCCTATCTACCAAGCCACTACACATCGGAGATTCATTAGGCATGTCAAAAAGTTGATACTTTAACGAACTGCTGCCTGAGTTCAGAACAAGAATTTTCATTTTCAATATTTATTAACCTAAATCCAATAGCCAATTAACCAATAACCAAATACTTGTACTGAGCGGAGTCGAATTAACCAATAACCCTTAACCAATTCTATATTTTCTTCACCTTCAAAGAAGTTCCCTCAGTACTGATCACTTTGATTTTTTCACCCTGATCAATAAATTCTCCTCTGGAATAAGCATCATAAACTTCATCGTCGATGATGATTTTGCCGCTTGGCATCAATCGGGTGTTGGTAATTCCTTCTTTGCCCAAAAGACTGTTTTCATACACCGAAGAAGTGTAGCCCTCTGTCCGCTGTTGGGTCGTGGCTAAAGCAATGGTCCTGAATGCACCCCATTTATTTACCTTGGGTGCCAAAAAGAAAATCAACGTCAAAGCAGCGATGGCTGCCAGTATCACTGTCAGCAATGCCACAAACAAATCCCCTGCCGGAACAAATGAAAAATCCAAAGCATCATTTGGAATCATACCAAGGGTCAGTCCGGTAAGGATGCCGAGTATTCCCAGGATTCCAAAAATGCCAAATCCGGGAATCACAAAAATCTCCACCAACAGAAGAATAACGCCAACAATGAAAACAGCGATTTCCCAGTTTTCAGCCAATCCGCTGAGGTAATAAGGGATAAAGTAAAGAATAATAGCCGTAATTGAAGCTGCCAAAGGAAATCCAACTCCGGGCGTCTGCAATTCGAAATATATCCCTGCAAAGATGATGAGGATCAAAAATCCGCTTACGGCAGGATTTAAAAAGACAGAAATTATTGATTCGACTGTGGAAGTTGTTTGCTCGATGATCTCATAATCAAAAATGCCCTGCTTGGCGATGACCTCTTCGATAGAATCGACTTCACCTTCACAAAATCCGTTTTCAATTGCTTCAGAAACAGCAAATGTGATGACCGAGCCTTTTTCACTGATTCCTTCAATTTCGATTTCCTCATCTACCATTGCTTCAGCGATTTTGGGATTTCTACCTTTTGCTTCGGCAGTACTCCGCATCATGGAGCGCATATAGGATTGGTATTTGTCCGGTGCAGCTTCACCGCCGCCGCCCATCACCACAGTAGCTGCGCCGATACTTGCTCCGGGAGCCATATAAATGCTGTCGCAGGCGATGGAAATCAAAGCCCCTGCTGACGCTGCGTCTTTATTGATCCATACATGAACTGGGATTTCTGACTCGAGTATCATGGTCCGGATATCATCAGCATCATTGACAGCACCTCCGTAGGTATCCATTTCAATGATGACCATTGCAGCAGATTCTTCTTTGGCTTCTTCAAGAGCCAATTTTACCTTACGGTTCATCCGAGGATCAATGTTATCATCAATCTTAAAAACATATATTTTCCTTTTGGCTGAGGATAAATCCACTTGGCTAAATACTTCAGATGGCTGCAAAACAAAAATAAAGACCAACAAAATTGATGTTAAAAGGGATTTCATATCATTTGCTATTTGAGTTTTGAATATACCAATTATTCCCTTAACAGCCGCAAACACCAATTATATCATTGGTTTGTAGGGGAAATGAATTTTGACTTATTTTAAAGCCAAAACAATTCAAATATGATTAATAAATTCAGTTTATCAGTTCTGACAATTGCTTTCATTATTGCCTTTACATCCCTTCAGGCACAATCAGACCGGTGGCAGCAAAAAGTCAAATACATCATGGATATTTCCATGGATGTAGAGAAGAATACCTATAAGGGAACACAAAAATTACATTATACCAACAATTCGCCTGATACCCTGACAAGGGCATTTTACCATCTCTATTTCAATGCTTTTCAGCCAAACAGCATGATGGATGTCCGTTCACGTACCATTTCTGACCCGGATAGAAGGGTAATGGACAGAATCCAAAAGCTATCTCCTGCCGAAATCGGGATGCTGAAAGTAAATAGTCTAACCATGGATGGGAAAAATGTGGACTTTGAGCATGTGGAGACCATATTGGAAGTGAATTTAAACAAACCAATCCTTCCGGGACAGACGGTTGTTTTTGACATGGATTTTGAAGGGCAGGTACCCCTACAGGTAAGAAGGGCAGGCAGGGACAATGCCGAGGGAATCCGCTATTCCATGTCCCAATGGTACCCCAAAATGGCTGCTTATGATAGGAGAGGTTGGCATGCTAATCCATACGTCGGAAGGGAATTTTATGGAAACTTTGGGGATTTTGATGTGAAAATCACCATTGACAAAACATACATTCTCGGCGGTACCGGATACCTTCAAAATGCCAATCAGATCGGTCACGGGTATGAAGATGAAGGTGTGACTGTTCCTGTTGCAAAAGGAAAAAATCTCACGTGGCATTTCACAGCACCCAATGTCCATGATTTTATGTGGGCGGCTGATCCCAAGTATACCCACGAAAAAGTAAAAATGGAAGATGGGCCTATGGTTCATTTCCTCTATGTAAAAAATGACAAAACCCAAGAGAATTGGGCCAAACTCCAAGGATACACCGTGGATGCCATCCAATATATGAGCAATAATTTTGGGAAGTATCCCTATGAGCAATTCTCGGTGGTGCAGGGAGGCGACGGAGGTATGGAATACCCAATGTCGACTTTGATCACCGGGCATAGAGGACTTCAAAGTCTAGTTGGGGTGACAGTACATGAGCTCATTCACAGCTGGTATTATGGCGTTCTTGGGTTTAATGAATCTTCAGAACCTTGGTTGGATGAGGGATTTACCACTTGGGGAACAAGTGTGGTGATGGATGCTGTATTTAAAAAGGAAGATAATTTTGTGCAGAATGGAGCATATACTTCCTACTTCAGGTTAGCCAAAGCTGGATATGAAGAGCCCTTGACCACACATGGTGATCACTATAACCTCAATTCTGCTTATGGACCCGGTACTTATAACAAAGGAGCAGTTTTTGTGGAGCAGCTGGCATATGTTATCGGAAAGGAAAATTTTAACAAAGCCATGATTAGGCTATGGAATGATTGGAAATATATGCATCCAAATGGGCATGACGTCATCAGGGTGATGGAAAAAACAAGCGGATTGGAGTTGGATTGGTATTATGATTATTTCATCGCTTCCACAAAGACCATTGATTATGGTGTCAAATCCGTGGAAGCAGTAGACAACCAAACCAAGATAACTTTGGAAAGGGTGGGTTTAATGCCAATGCCATTGGATGTGGTGGTGACCTATACTGACGGTTCGCAAGAAATGATCTACTTGCCGTTGGTAATTCAAAGGGGCAATAAACCTGAAGAAAAAGGAATGCCTGTAAGGGCAATGACAGTTAGATGGCCTTGGACAAATTACACGCAGGATGTACAGCTTGATAGGCCTATTTCTTCCATCAAATCAATAGAAATAGATCCTAGTCTCAGATTGGCAGATATCAATAGGGCAAATAATAAATTGGATGTCAGTACTTTAATGGAAAAGAAATAACAAAAAAGCCTTCAAAAGAATCAACTTCTGAAGGCTTTTTTATCGGTCCAAAGAAATAAAAAAAGGTGTTGTTAGACACCTTTTTTTATTTTTTGAATTATCCTGCGTTTTTCTTCTCTTGAACTTCGGTACGGATTTCCTGTGCCAAGTTTTTAAGATCCTGCATTCCCTTTCTTACGCGGGTACCTGCAGCTTGATTGCCTTTGTCATAGAATTTTTCAAAATCTCCTTCAAGTCCAAGGACGAGATCTTTTAGTTCGCTAAATCTGCTCATATTAAAAGTCAGTTTTTAAGGTTGATGATAAGTTTATTTGTGCGGTCAATATAGCTAAATTGTTTATAAAACAACACAACAAAGCCCTTTTTTGCCTTTAATTATTCTCCAAATGACATCGCCATTTCAGTATTTCTGTAATAACCGCTTGTTAGTTTGTCTTTTACGGCTTCGAAGGCTGCAATTGTTTCATTTACGTCATCGATGGTATGCACAGCGGTAGGGATCAATCTGAGGATGATCATGCCTTTTGGAATTACGGGATAAATCACCACTGAACAGAAAATATTATAATTTTCTCTTAGATCTCTTGTCAAAGTAGCCGCTTCACCGACGGTTCCGTTAAGGACTACCGGAGTAACAGGGGAGTTTGATTTTCCTGTGCTGAATCCTTTTTCCTTCAATCCGTTTCTTAATGCATGGACGATTTTCCAAAGGTTTTCTTTCAATTCGGGTTTGGTTCTGATCAAATCCAATCTCTTCAAGGCTCCTTCTACCAAAAGCATCGGCAATGATTTGGCAAAAATCTGTGACCTCATATTGTATTTGAGGAATTGGATGACATGTTTTTCTCCGGCAATAAATGCTCCGATAGATGCCATTGACTTAGCAAAAGTGGAGAAATATAAATCTATCTGATCCTGCACACCTTGCTCTTCACCGGCACCTGCGCCTGTTTTACCCAAAGTTCCGAATCCGTGCGCATCGTCTACCAATAGTCTGAATTCATATTTTGCCTTCAAAGCTACGATATCAGCAAGCCTGCCTTGATCACCGGTCATTCCAAATACACCTTCTGTAATTACAAGTACGCCGCCACCGGTTTCTTCAGCAAGCTTGGTAGCCCGTTGCAGTTGCTTCTCGCAGCTTTCTATATCATTGTGTGGAAATACATATCTTTTTCCTAAATGCATCCTCAAGGCATCAATGATGCAGGCATGGCATTCGCTGTCATATACCACGACATCTTTTCTGTCCAAAATAGAATCGATGACAGACATGATACCCTGATATCCGTAATTGAGTAGGTAAGCACTTTCTTTGCCAACAAAAGCCGCAAGTTCTCTTTCCAACTGCTCGTGAAGGTCTGTTTGTCCCGACATCATTCTCGCGCCCATAGGATAAGCTGCTCCCCACTTTGCAGCAGCGTCTGCATCAGCTTTTCTCACTTCGGGATGGTTGGCGAGACCTAGGTAGTTATTTAGACTCCAGGTCAAGACTTCTTTTCCCTTAAATTTCATCCTGGGAGCAATTTCTCCTTCTAATTTTGGAAATGCGAAATAGCCTTCTGCAAGCTCAGAATGCTTGCCTAAAGGGCCAAGGTTGGTTTGTAATTTTGCGAATAAATCCAAGGCTAAATTCTTTTAGGTTTTACAAATTTGTGTATGGATATATCATCCATTAAATCGGGCAAAACTAACACAAATAGTCCAGCCTTGCAAAAATCCAATTCCAAATCAAATATTCTTTTACTAACTCACATTAATTTACTTACTTCGCAGCACAAGTTTTTTAAAAGAAATAAACCCAATTATGCATAAAATCAAGAAGCTTTTGGTCGCAAACCGGGGAGAAATAAGCCTTCGGATCATGCGAACAGCCAAAGAAATGGGTATAAAAACGGTTGCTGTGTATAGCGAAGCTGACCGTAATTCTCCCCACGTCAAATTTGCAGATGAAGCAGTCTGCCTCGGACCTCCGCCGTCTAAACAATCGTATCTTCTGGGCGACAAAATCATCGAAGTGAGCAAAGAGATGGGAGTGGATGCAATCCATCCCGGCTATGGCTTTTTGTCTGAGAATGCGGCTTTTGCCAAAAAAGTGACAGATGCTGGGATCATTTTTGTCGGGCCATCCCCCGAATCGATAGAGTTGATGGGTAGCAAACTTGCAGCCAAAAATGCAGTTTTGAAATACGGAATACCAATGGTACCGGGTACGGACCATGCCATCAGTGACATTCCTGCGGCAAAACAAAAAGCCAAAGAAGTAGGCTACCCCATTTTGATCAAAGCAAGCGCGGGAGGTGGTGGCAAGGGCATGCGGATCGTAGAAGAGGAATCGGAATTTGAAGAACAGATGCTCCGCGCTATATCTGAAGCTCAATCCTCCTTTGGAGATGGGGCTGTATTTATAGAAAAGTATATTACCTCACCCCGACATATAGAAATACAGGTCTTGGGAGACCAATACGGCGATGTCGTTTATTTATTTGAAAGAGAGTGTTCTATCCAAAGAAGACATCAAAAGGTAATAGAAGAAGCACCATCGGCAGTTGTTTCTCCTGAGATGAGAAAGGCCATGGGAGAAGCGGCCGTCTTGGTAGCCAAAGCATGTGATTATTATGGAGCGGGCACAGTAGAATTTATAGTAGACGAAAACCTCGATTTTTATTTCCTTGAAATGAATACAAGACTTCAAGTCGAGCATCCTGTGACAGAAATGATTACAGGGAAAGACTTGGTGCAAGAACAAATCTGGGTGGCTGAGGGAAAACCCCTTTCTTTTAAACAAGAAGATTTGAAAATCAATGGTCACTCTCTTGAGGTTAGGGTCTATGCTGAAGATCCAAGGAATAGTTTTCTCCCAGATATAGGTATACTTCAAACTTATATCAGGCCACAAGGCCCCGGCATACGCGTCGACGATGGATTCGAAGAAGGTATGGCTATTCCTATTTATTATGATCCAATGATAGCCAAACTGATTGTCCATGACGAGAGCAGGGAAAAGGCAATTCAAAGAATGGTCAGGGCGATAGATGACTATCAGGTTACTGGCATTGAGACTACTTTGGGATTTTGTCGGTTTGTATTGGAGCATCATGCATTTAAATCAGGCGGTTTTGACACCAAGTTTGTTGAGAAATACTTTTCTCCGGACAAGTTAGACATCCAATGGAATGATGAGGAACTGATTTTATTGGCAGGCTTGGCAATAGAAATTTTTGATAAAAATAAGTCCAGCCTTAAAGATTCCCAAAGCAGCCAATTGGCAGGAAGCAAAACAAACTGGAAAAACAGGTTGATCTGATGGCTGAAATTCTACCGATTAAGGCCTGGCGTTACCAAGAAAGTTTCAAAGACAGGATGGAGGATTTGATCTCTCCATTGTTTGATGTTGTTTCCAAAAAGCAAAGGCAGGCTCTATATGAAAACCCTTTCAACAGTATTCACCTTTCTGTTCCTTTGGGGGAGCATCCAGCCCTTTCGGCCAAAGTGATCCTTGAAAAATGGAAACAGGAAGGAGTGATTTTCCAGGATCAAATACCCGGAATCTATGTTTATTACCAATATTTCAAGTTGCCCGGGGAAGAAAAAGAATCCTGCAGAAAAGGTTTTATCGCCCAGATCAAAGCGTACGACTGGCATGAAGCTGTGGTGCTACGCCATGAAAATACCATCCCCAAGTCTGTCGATGACAGGGTGGAAATGTTAAAATCCACGCAGTTTCAGCCAAGTCCTACCCACGGACTATATGAAGACCCGATGCATCTGCTTGAACCCTACTTGGATGAAGCGATTGAGGACCCGATCTATGATGTGGAAGATTACCAAGGGGTAAGGGAGGTTTTGTCTGTGATTCATGACCTTCCCACCATCAGGGTTTTCTTAGAATTGATCGAGTCAAAATCCATTATTCTTGCAGATGGGCATCATCGGTATGAGGCGGCGATTAAATACAGAAATGAAATGATTGCTTCAAATCCCAATCATCGAGGGGATGAAGCATATAATTACCATTTGATGTATTTTACCAATGCACATTCCAAGGACTTAAGAATCCTTCCTACTCACCGCTTATTCAGAGGAAATCTATCCTCAGAAAATGAAATTTTAAAAAAAGCAGATGAGTGGTTTACTATTAAAAAAGTATTTGACTCGGATGAGATTTCTGAATTGATCCTGCATAAGCAGTGGGCATTTGGCTTGGTGTTCAAAGATAGCGCTTACAAAATCAGGCTTAGACCTGAAAAATTCAAGGAATTTGATTTGGACCTTCCAGATGTGGTCAAGTCGGTAGATTTGATGGTCTTGCATTACTTTTTCATTCAGAAGTTATTGGGGATAGATATGGAATCCCAAAGGTTTTCAGACAACATTGAGTATGAGCGCAACCTGCGAAAATGTATAGGAAGGGTGGGAGAGGGTTCTGCGGATTTTGCAGTGATAACCAAAGAGGTTTCAATGACCCAAGTATTGGAAGTTTGTAAAACGGGATTTATGATGCCCCAAAAGTCCACCTATTTCTATCCAAAAACAGTATCAGGTCTACTGTTTGCTTCTGTTGATGAACAGGAATTCAAATTTCCATACCAAGCATTTCGGCCATGATAGACTTAGGTAACAAAAAGCTTATTCTCGCTTCCCAATCCCCAAGGAGAAAAGAACTCTTAAAGGGATTGGGCTTTGATTTTGAGGTTCGGATCAAAGATACCAATGAGGATTTCCCTCTGAATCTTGATACATCCGAAGTTGCGGGATTTTTGTCGGTAAAGAAAGCAACAGCTTTTGTTCACGAAATAGGTCCAAATGAAATCGTTTTAACCTCAGACACCGTGGTGATTCTTGATGGAGAGATTTTGGGAAAACCCTCAAATCAAGAAGAAGCTTTTGAAATGCTTTCCGGACTATCAGGAAAAATGCATTTGGTTACAACAGGGATTACTTTTTTGACCTTGGAAAAAGAAATAACCCTTTCGGATACAGCAAAAGTGTTTTTCAAGACCTTGTCAAAATCTGAGATTGAATACTACATAACCAATTTTAAGCCTTTTGACAAAGCCGGAGGATATGGGATTCAGGAATGGATTGGATTTGTCGGGGTTGAAAAAATCGAAGGCTCCTATTTTACTGTTATGGGTTTGCCTATCCACCTCGTGTACGATGTGTTGAAAAAGTGGTAAAAAAAACTCCCACAAATGATGTCTGCGGGAGTTAAGTAGTTATGGAAAATGAAGTAATTATTTCTTAGCAGGCGTCAATTCGGCCTTGTCAACTTTCTTGACAGGATCATTGTCTTTTAGTTGTTTGGAAACAACAAAGTATGGGCCTGAGATGATTTCTTGACCTTCTTTTAAGCCTTCCAAAACTTCAATATTGTCAAAGTCAGAGATGCCAGTCTTGATTTCAGTCAGTTTTGCCCTGTTGTTTTCGATGATAAATACCAACTCTTTTGCTTTGGTTCCTTCAGGATTTTTGGCAGTAGAATCTTCTCTAGTAGTCACTGCGGCCAAAGGAACAGCAAGAACATTGTCCTTCTTTTGGGTAATGATATCCACACTTGCGGTCATCCCCGGACGAAATGGGTATTTCATTTTTTCTGTAATCAAGTCTGCATAAGATTCATTCAGTATTCTTATTTTGACTTCAAATTCAGTTACTGCATCTACACTTGCCTTGGTGTTTGCTGAGTTGGCAATGGAAGTGACCACACCCTTGAATTTTTTGCCTGCAAAAGAATAGGAATCCACATCAATGATGGTTGTATCTCCTTTGCTGATCCTGACGATGTCATTTTCGTTGACATTGACGCGGACTTCCATTTTGTTTAAATCTGCTAGTCTCAACATTTCAGTGCCGGCCATTTGCTGTGTTCCGACTACCCTTTCGCCCTTTTCAACCAAAAGTTGGGACACTACACCGCTGAAAGGTGAATATACGTTGGTCAACCTCAAATTTTCTGAAGCTTCACTGACTGTTGCTTGTGAACTTTTAACAATGAATTCTGCTGCAATAACGGATTGCTTTGCTGCATCAAGGTCATTTTGGGCAGTCAGGTAAGTTGATTGGATCTGCTCCCAATCTGCATCTGAAATGACCTTGTCTTTGTGTAGTTTTTCGTTTCTTTTAAATTCTAACTCAGCCCTCACATATTGGGCCTCAGATCTCTTGAGGTTTGCTCTAGATTGGGCCAAGTTGGCCATATTTTGATTAAGATTTGCCTTTGCCCTGTCAAGTGCTGATATGAAGTTATCAGGTCTGATTTTGACCAAGAGGTCTCCGATTTTGACAGAATCACCTTCCAACACATTGAGCTCGATGATTTCACCCGCCACATCCGGACTGAGTTTTACTTCTGTTTCGGGTTCTATAATACCTGAAGCACTTACTTTCTCAATGATAGATACTTTGGATACTTTAGAAGTTTCCACATTGGTTTCTTTTTCACCACCGATCCATCCTGCTTGCCGTCCGATGATAGCGAATATGATGACTACAGCCAGAACTCCTAAAAGGATATAAATAAGCTTATTTGACTTTTTCTTTGCCATTTTGATTTTGGTATTTTATTAAAGTTTGAGTGGGTTTCCTAGGTAAAAATCCAAGACTTTTACCCTAAATATGTATGTGTACTTGGCAGTAACTAAGTCTGCCTGTGCATTAAAGAAATTATTTTGTGCTAATTGAAAATCCGCAAAATTGATAGCTCCTGCATCAAATCTTTGTTGGGATATCCTAAAAGACTCCTGCAATGAGGCCACCCTGACCAAAGAAGCCTGATAAGATTGTCTTGCTGCAAATGCACTTGTGTAAGCACTTTCAATATCCTGTCTGAGTTGGTTCACAGTTTCTACCTCCTGAATTTCACTTAACCTCTTTTGAAGTCTTGCCCTTTGTACATTCGCCCTGTTTCTCATGTTGGAAAGAATAGGGATGTTCAACTGGAAATTTCCTGAATAAGAAAAGTTATTTCCGATTTGGGTACTAAAATCATCTCGGATACCTGAGAAGCTAGCTTGGTCAACATAGTTAGAAAAACCACTTCCTCCGACTCCTATAGTGGGGAAATAACCTCCTTGTGCAATTCTAACACCTATTTCCGCACTTTCTACACCCAATTCAGCAGATTTGATTTCAGGCATCAAAGCAAGGGCACTTTCAAAAACTTCATTAACTTCTTTATCAGCCATGGAATAGTCATCGGCTTCCAATTCAGGAATGACAATATTGAAGTTGTCATTAAACGGAATCTGCATTGATTGAGATAGGTTTAGTTTTGCTATTCTCAGATTGTTTGTGGCGTTGATTACTTCAAGTTCATTGGTGGCGTTTTGTGCCTGAATGTCCAGTTTGTTTGCCAAAGGAAGTGAACCTGCATCTACCAATTTGGTAGTGTTTGCCAATTGCTCCTGTGTACTTGCCAATTGGTTTTGGGCAATTTTAAGTTGCTCAGAGTTGAAAACCACATTGATAAAGAAATTGATCACATTTAACGTGATGGTATTTTCTGTTGCCAAGACGTTAAACTGTGCCGCTTCAATGTCTATCTTGTTTTGCTGAATCGAATTGGTAATCTGTTGTCCTGCAAACAAGGTGAGGTTTGAATTGGTAAATAGGTTGATGTTTCCGATCCTGTTGTTTTCAAACAAGTTGGTTACCGGGTTAATGGAACGGCCCCACCTGTAACCTGTACTTGCACCTGTTGACCACGTGGGGATTCTTTGTCCACGGTTTCCGATCAGATTAGCTTCAGAAATACCAAGGTTTGCCTGACTTCTCTGAAGGGTCAGGTTATTTTCCAGTGCGATTTCAATACATGTTTCAAGATCTAATCTACTGAAATCTACATCTTGGGCATAAACGTTGGAAAATGTAAGCAGTAAAAAAGCAACTGCCGTGAGATAATATTTTTTCATCATGGGTTAATCAATATCAGGTATGTAAATTAATTCTTTGATCCAAGTAAGGCTTTTCAGGTATTCTATGGTTGTTGATCTGATGCCGCTGTCCATTTCAATCACATGGCAGGCTATGTCATTTTTTCCTTTTCTGGAAACGGACATCGTGGCAATATTTGTTTTTTCTTGCGCAATAACACTTGAAATGAAGGCAATTGCACCTGAAACATCTTCAGCTTTGATGATCAAAGTATGGGATTGAGTCGAGAAGTTTGCATTAAATCCATCAATTTCTGCAATATTGATCACACCGCCACCTAGACTTTCTCCAATTACTTCAACTTTCCTGTCTCCCTTGGTAAGGTTTAGTTTGATGGTATTGGGATGGTAAACAGAGGCATTACCAATGGACTTAAAGCTGAATTGCAAACCTTTCTCCAGGGCTAGATCAAATGAAAGCTTTATGTTAGCGTCATCGGTTTTGAAATCAAGTAAACCTGCTATGATGGCTTTGTCACTTCCGTGACCTTCGTACGTCCTTGCAAATGAATTGTAAAAAGTGATGGTTGCATAATCAGGAATACCCCCGAGTACTCGTATGGCTGCCCTTGCTATTCGGACTACACCGGCCGTGTGGGATGAGGATGGACCTATCATTACCGGACCTATCATATCAAAAATACCACTTTTTGTTCCCATGGAAAAATCAAGTTTCAATTAGCATGCTAAAGTAAGAAGGTTTTTAATTTGAAAAAGAAATTTTCAGGAAGTTTGCCTTTATTAAGGATTAAATCATCATTATTTAATTATTTTTAACGCTTCTTAATAATTACAAAAATCTATTTTGTTCAAGAATGAACAGTGGTATGGTCGGATTTGATACAGTTTTTCTTTACAAAAACCAAGATGGGTCTTGGTCGGATGGTGCAGATGAATTTCACAATCGGGGATTTTTATTTGGAGATGGACTTTTTGAGACAATGGTTTTTGTAAAAGGTAGAATCAGGTTTGCTAATCAACATAGTGACAGGCTTGTTTCTGGCATGAGGATTTTGTATTTGGAGGAAAATGGGCTTTCGGAATTAAGTGAAATAGAAGTTCTCCTCAATGAAATATGGGGGGATAAAAAAAGCCTGCGTGTAAGATGGAATGTTTACAGGGCTGGTTCGGGAAAATACACACCTGAAACCAATACAGTCATCGAAAGTCTCCAAATCCATACTTTCCAACCTGCGCCAAAGCTGAAAGAAAAAGCCTGTTTCAGTCAAAATATCCATATCCATAAAACTCCTTGGAGCCATTGTAAGACATTAAGTGCCTTGCCCTATGTCATGGCCAATCAGGAAAGGAAGTCCAAAGGATTAGACGAAGTCATATTGACTACACCTGATGGGTTTATCTGCGAAGCAGGGGCTGCCAATTTATTTTGGGTAAAGAGCGGCCATTATTTCACGCCTTCTTTGGATTCGGGGTGTATTGCAGGTGTCGGTAGAAGTATGATTCTTGATTACCTGAGAGAAAACAACATTCCCTTTTCAGAAGGGCTGTTTAAAATGGAAGATTTGCTAAAGGCAGATCAAATATTGACTACCAACGTGACGGGTATCAGCTATCTCCAATCATTTGAAAACAAAGACTTTAACGCCAATAGAGAAAAAGGTTTGGATTCAATCTTTGAACTGAATTAATCCGGATTTTTTTAACTTCTCAAATAGCAACTGCAGCCTTGATATGTGGATGTGGATCGTAATTAAGCAATTCAAAATCCTCATATTCAAAGGCAAAAATATCCTTCACATTCGGATTGATTTTCATAGTTGGAAGTGGACGCAATTCCCTGCTTAGTTGCAGGTGGGCTTGCTCGAGGTGATTGCTGTAAAGATGTGCATCTCCAAAAGTATGGACAAATTCTCCCGGCTCAAGGTCACAGACCTGAGCGACCATCATTGTAAATAATGCGTAAGAGGCAATGTTGAAAGGAACTCCCAAAAACACATCAGCACTTCTTTGATAGAGTTGGCATGAAAGCTTTCCTTCCGCTACATAGAATTGAAATAATGTATGGCAGGGAGGAAGCGCCATATTATCCACATCTGCCACATTCCAAGCACTTACGATATGCCTACGGCTGTCAGGCTTGGTTTTGATCTGATGGATCAGATTTTTGATCTGATCGATTTCCCCACCCTTGCCATCAGGCCAATGTCTCCACTGATATCCATACACAGGTCCCAAATCTCCATTTTCATCTGCCCATTCATCCCATATACTGACTTTGTTTTCGTTAAGGTACTTGATGTTGCTGTCGCCTTTGAGAAACCATAGCAGCTCGATGATAATGGATCGGAGGTGGAGCTTTTTGGTGGTGACCACAGGAAACCCATCTGCAAGATTGAATCGCATCTGATGACCAAAAACACTGATCGTTCCTGTTCCTGTTCGGTCTGTTTTTTTGACACCTTTATCCAAAATGTGCTGCATCAAATCATGGTATTGCTTCATAGTCAAAGAGGGGATTTTTCTTGGGGCAAGATAGGAAGATATGTAAAATTAGGAAAGGAGGATTTTGCTTTTAATTGTAGGAATTGAATTTTGGTCTTTATCGGTTTGTTTTTTTGCAAAATCATAACAGTACCCAACGATCTAAAAAGATTATTTGGAACAATTACTTTTTTTGATGTGTAAACAAAATCAAGGGTAACCTGTATCTTTCAGGGGCATTATGTTTACAAAAAAGAAATCATTTTGGTTTTTGGGATTAGCAGTGTTATTGACATTGGTAATCGTGGTATATAGGCCGGTGGTCAAATTTGACTATGATTTTGAAAGTTTTTTTCCACATGAGGATGAGGAATTGGCCTTTTACCAGGAATTCAGAAGCAAGTTTGAAAATGACAATGATTACCTACTGATAGCACTTGGAAGGAATCCGGATGTTTTTGATTCCACTTTTTTAACAACTGCAAATTTTCTGAATGAAAGCCTCAGACAACTTGACAAAGTGGAGAGTACACTTTCTCTTCTTGATTTGGAGGAACCTATTGTCAATCCCTTCGGCATCAGGTACCGAAAAGTGATGGAATGGGACAATTTGAATAAAATTGATTTTTCCAAGAGAACAATTTTGGGGTCAAATCAATGGAGGGGAAACCTGATCAGTGATTCAGGCAATTTCCTTTTGATCATTTTGAAAAACAAGCAAAGGATCAGCAAAGAGGAGGGGGATGAATTGTATCAGGAAATAGAAAGTATCGTTGCCAACTCAGGAATCAGTGAGTATCATTTGGCAGGAAAAATCAGGGCTCAGGGTGAATTTGTGCAGTTGATGCAAGAGGAGTTTACCTTCTTTTTGGGGATTTCGGTTCTCTTGATTGTATTTCTACTGATTGTAATATTCAGAACATGGTGGGGTGTTTTGATACCTTTAACCGTCCTCGTATTTGGAATTCTTTGGACTATAGCTTTGTCCCTCTATTTTGGACAGCCATTGGACGTGATGTCTGTGATGCAGCCAACAATTCTTTCAGTAGTTGGATTGGCAGCATTGATTCATTTTTTCAATCATTACCTGACTCAGACAAGAAATGGGCATCCAACTGAAGAAGCCATCAGGTTGTCATTTTCCGAATTGGCATCAGCGGTTTTTTTGACATGCTTTACTACTTCTTTGGGTTTTGTATCACTTTTTTTTACAAATATTCCAACTTTAAAATTTTTCGGACTCTACACAGGCATTGGGGTAATGATGATGTTTTTGGCGGTGATTTTGGTTGCCCCCGGTATGTTATATTTGTTATCTCCTTCCAAAGTTTCTGAAAATAATTCATTTTCTAACCTTTGGGGTAAAGGAATGAGACAATCTTTTTTAATGACTTTATCACACACAAAATCCATTTTGGGAGCATTTATATTGATTACATTGATGTCGGGTTATGGGTTATTTGAGCTAAAAGTCAATGGATATATATTGGATGATTTGCCTGAAAGCAATTCCCTAATAACCGAATTTAGTTTTTTTGACAGGGAGTTTGGAGGATCAAAGCCCCTGGAGTTTTCCCTGAAAAGCGGACCCGAAGCGGAGCACTTGATGCAATATGAGGTATTGAAAGAACAGGAAAAAGTAGAAGTTTTTGTGAGGAATATTTTTGGGGCATCTTCGATTGTTTCCCCTTTGACCCTGTCCAAGAGCTTAAACAAAGCACTGAATTCCGGTAATGAAAATGCTTTTTCTACGCCATCATTGGGACAAGTTCGCCGGATGGAACCGTACATTTCAAGGGTAATTGAAAGTGCACCTGTTAGGGTTTTGACGTCAGATCTGAAGAATGGAAGACTTTCAGCCAGGACTGAAGATATGGGAAGCCTTATTTCTTCAGATATGAAAAACCGCTTTTTAAAGTTTTTAAATGAGGAAATCAATCCCGATCTCCTACAAGTAAGGATTACCGGAACTTCCCATCTTATTGATTTGAGCCATGAAAGCGTCACACGGCAAATGGCAAAAGGTTTGGTTTTTGCTTTTTCGATTGTGGCTTTGATTGTTGGATTTTTGTTTAGGTCATGGAAAATTGCTTTTGTAACCATAATTCCCAATATCATTCCGCTGCTATGGGTGTGCGGGTTAATGTTTGTTTTTGGGATTGAATTGAAGCTTACCACTGCTATCATTTTTACTGTGGCGTTTGGCATCGCTGTAGACGATACCATTCATTTCATGGCAAAGCTGAAAATGGAAATTGAAAAAGGAAAATCATGGTTATATGCCATCAAAAGAGCCTATTTGGAAACGGGAAAAGCTATCATCCTTACGACAATTGTTTTGGTTTCCGGCTTTTCAATATTGACTTTGAGTCAATTTGGAGTGACATTTTATTCCGGATTACTGATTGGGATGGCCTTGGTTTTTGCTTTAATAGCAGATTTGGTTTTACTTCCGTTATTATTGGTTTTTTTGATAAGACCGGGCAAATAAAGCTTATTCCTCGATATCAGATTTAATTTTCTTGATAGTTTTGTCTAAAGAAAAAACAGCGGAAATAGGATAATGATCCGAATAATCTACTTCTGAGTGGGTTTTAAAATCTAAAATTTCCAGCGCATCATCAAAAAAGACATTGTCAATTCTCAGGAAAAAAAGGACTTTGTTATAGGTAAAGCCAAAACCTTTTCCAGCTTTCTCGAAGCCGTTATTCATAATATTTCGGAGGGTGAAATAGGTGTAACTGTAAGGAACGTCATTGAAGTCACCGACTAGAATATTGGCATAGGGACTGTTTTCCATGTGGTCCATTAGGATTTCCAATTGGGTAGCCCTTGTGACCTGTCCTCTTTTAAGTTTCCGCAGAGTTTGCCGGTAATTTTCTTTTATTCCTTCAAAATCCCCTAACTCTGCAGAAGGAATATTCATGGATTCAAGATGGGCGTTATAGATTCTGAAGGTATCTTTTTCAACTTTGATATCGGCAAAAATTATCCCATTTGTACTTCTAGAATCCAGTACTATACCTTCATTCACAATGGGATATTTGCTAAAAATAGCCATCCCAAAGGTACTTGATCTCTGATTTCCCTGGATGACCTGATAAAAATGATTGTAGCCAGTTTCTTTCCCGAGCTGTTTGATGGTATTCCTAGAGGGTGTGGTGGGGTCTTGGTAAAACTCCTGAAAACACTTGATGTCTGAGGGATTTTCTTTGATCCATTGTATCAGGTTCTTTGAGGTTCTGTTTTTGTCATCTTCTTTATTATAACTAAACATATGGACATTATAGCTTAGCACTGAAAGACCTTTTTTTGGTTCAGGATCGGTTCTAAACTGAAAAGTAACTCCAACGTATTTCCAGCCAATTAACAATGCAATCAAAGGAAGTAATGCCAGTTTTCTTTTTGAAAAAACAAGCGCAATGAATAAAAACCCGTTGATGACCAGCAAAATTGGAATGGTGAGGGTGGCCAAACCGACGTACGGAAAATATTCAGGAGAAATGTATACACTAAAAAACAAAGCCAATGAAACCAAAAAAAAGAAGGAAGTAAGAAATCTTATCATTGGCCTGAGTAATTATTTTTCATAAAAATAAATTGAATTCAATCCTATTCCAAGTGGACAGGGGTATAGAAGTAAACGTCCTAAATCAAGAACTGCTTTTTCTATACCCCCTTTTTTTATTTTATGAGAATGAGCTCACTTTGTGGTTCCATCAGATACCTAGCCCCATCTTTGGTGATTACGGCGGTTTCTTCCACAGACATGGTTTTGGTTCCTATTTCTGGAAGTTTCCAAGCATGGAAACCATCGAAAGCGAAAAGCATACCTTCTTTTAAAGGCTTCATCGCGGCAGGCCTGACAGAAGGATCGGGAAGAAGTCCACCGCCGAGGTTTGGTCCGATGTCGTGTGCAACATAGCCTACGGGATGTCCTGTACTCCACATGACTGGTTCTGAACCGCGTTCTGCCATCCAATCTCTTTGCGCTTTATCCACCTGGTATCCTAAGACACCGGGTCTCATGGCTTCCAGAGCAATCCTGTTGCCTCCAATAGAAGATTCAAAATAAAACTGTACAGAATCCGGAGCTTTTGTTTCACCTTCTCTCAAAACATAGGCAAACCGCTGTATGTCTGATACCCACATATCATATACTCTGATGCCAAAATCCGTCTGGATAACATCACCCGGCATGATGACTTTATCAGTAGAATGGGAATGTCCACGGTCTGGTCCTGAATTGACATTTGGATTTTGGTCAGGTGACCATCCGTCTTTAACACCATATTCTTCCATTTTTTTCTTCAAAAATCTCGCAATATCAGCATCAGTGCTTTTTCCGGGAATGACACTGGCATATGCTTCATATTGCCATTTAGAAGTTAATATGGCTGCTTTGGTCATTATTTCAATTTCAGCAGGCAGTTTGACAGAAAGCCATTCATAGATCAGGTCATCAGCCGAAACCACCTTAGATGCATCGGTGCCAAGTGCTTCCTCCAATGATTTTCTCTGAGTAAAACTCAAGCCATCTGCCAACTCATTCTCAAAAGAACTATTGATGGCAATATTTTGAAATTGTTTTGTTTTGATATATTCAGAAGCATCCATGATGGCCGAATTTCCCCTTTGAACAGGAATCACCTCGTCATGAATTTTGAGATCGGCTAGTGCGGTTGCCTCCCCAATGGGACAAAAGACCACTGATTTGACATTTTCTCCCTCGAGATAAAATAAAAATAAAGCCTGCCCTCCTGCATTTTCTCCCCCAATGTGATGGGCGATCGGGTCATTGTTGTTTTCCCTGCAAAGAATGATCCAAGCATCGGCACCGGCGGTTTTCATTGCTTCAGGTAATAATTTTTGGATCCTTTCTTTTCGAATTTCGGGCCATGGACTGGGACCTGAAAATGGATTGTCAAAGGTTTGGGTTTTCTGTCCTTCCGGTTGGCAAGAAACCAAACAAATCAAAATAATGAACGCAAATGTTGAGGAAATAAAATTTATGGATTTACCTGTCTTCATTGAAATTTGGGATTTTAAATAAGGTCAGGAATTTAATCACACAAGGAGAAAATAAAAAGCCTTTTTTTATCGGGACACATTAAATTTATCAAATCAGGCTTTTTTTTTAACTTCTTCTTCTTGAACAAACCTTGATTTTGAAAGGATATCGATCGTGGTTTGGTTTTGTTGAAAAAAAAATAATTATCTTCGGATCGTAAAACTACAACTTTATGAAAAAATCAAACTTGTTCACTTTAGCTATTTTCTCTCTCACAACCTTGTTTTTTGCAGGTTGCGGAGCTGAAAAAAGCACCGAGACCACAGCAACAGAAGAAGTCGTCGCTGAAGAAAAACCTGCTTCGGAAGAGAGACCCAGTCCTTTGAGAACTTTGGAAGGAAATGTTGGGGCTTCAAAATTAATGATTCAATATGGTGCTCCCTCCATTAAAGGAAGGGTTGTTTGGGGAGATTTGGTACCCTACAATGAAGTCTGGAGAACAGGCGCCAATGAGGCTACTTATGTAGACTTTAGCTCTGATGTGATAGTAGAGGGACAACCTTTGAAAGCAGGAAGGTATTCTTTGTTTACCATTCCAAAGGCTTCCGGATCTTGGACTGTCATTTTCAATTCTGAATGGAATCTTGAGCATGGTCATTTCCAATATAAAGAAGAAAATGATGTGCTTCGTGTAGAATCAACGCCTGAATGGGTAGAAGAAAGCCAAGAACAATTAACTCTGGCCATTGAATCTCCGGGAATAGTTGTGAGATGGGAGAAGCTTAAACTTCCTATTGCAATACAATAACTTTGAATTCCCGTATTAGGCCCTGTCAATTTTTTGGCAGGGCCTTTTTTTAGATTTTTTTATTTTACTTTTTATATCACCATCAATTAATCCAAATATTGCTTTCTCAATTTTACTAATATGAAATACATTGGTTTTCTCCTAGTTTTCTTTGTCACTCTAGGATTGGGAATTACACTTTCTTATCAATTTGGGTCTGTTCCACCCGTTGGAAAGTTACTGGATCCTAACCATGGATTCTGGCAAAATTCTTACAGTGAAGATATGACTTTTGAGGAGGAGATTGATCTCCAAAACCTCAGCAACACGGTCAGTGTATTTTATGATGAAAATCTTATTCCTCACATTTTTGCTGAAGATGAAAAGGATTTGTACAGGGTTCAAGGTTATGTCACAGCCAAACACAGACTATGGCAAATGGAATTCCAAACGATGGCTGCCGCAGGAAGGATTTCAGAAATTGTCGGTCCTATGGCCATAGAATTGGATCGTATGACGCGAAGGAAAGGTCTGGCTTTTGCGGCTGAAACTTCCCTCCAATACATTCAAAAAGAACATCCCGACACCTATGAATTGGTCGAAGCCTACGCAGATGGGGTAAATCAATACATCGAAAGTTTGAGCGCTGCGGATTTGCCTATAGAATATAAAATTCTTGATTACAAACCGGAAACATGGAGCGTTTATAAATCAATGTTATTGCTAAAGTACATGGCTGACATGTTGGTAGGAGACAGGGATTTGGAATATACCAATCTCAGGAATCAGATAGGTCAAGAGATGTTGGATAAGCTATATCCTGATTTTCCTGAGGATAATGATCCAGTCATTGAGGCAGAGAGAATTTGGGATTTTGTGCCTCTGGAAGTTTCAAAACCTGAAGGTACAGGCTATCTTGAAGCAGATATTTTTGTAAACACCATGCCGCAACCTGTAGAGGGAATAGGCTCAAACAATTGGGCTGTATCCGGAGCCAAAACAAAAACTGGAAACCCGATTTTGGCCAATGACCCTCACTTGAGTCTTAACTTGCCTTCACTCTGGTACGTGATGCAACTTTCTACTTCTTCCCATAGCGTCAAAGGAGCGACATTACCGGGAGCCTTGGGTATCATTTCCGGCTTCAATCAGGACATAGCTTGGGGAGTTACCAATGCCACGCGGGATACAAGAGATTGGTACGCCATTCAATTTAAAGATGAAAGCAGGACAGAGTATCTTTATGATGAAGTTTGGGTAAAAAGCACTTTCCGCATAGAAGAAATTAAAGTCAAAGGCCAGGGTTCCTTCATGGATACTGTAGTCTATAGCCATTATGGTCCTGTGGTCTATGACAAAAACTTCAGATCTGACCGAAAGGATGTTAATTTTTCCTTGAAATGGACAGCCCATATGGCGTCAAATGAACAAAAAACCTTCCTTTTGCTCAATAAAGGGAAGAATCATGATGACTACATCAATGCATTGAACCATTATACTTCCCCTGCACAAAACTTTGTTTTTGCCTCAAAAGATGGTGATATCGCCATGAAAGTTCAGGGCAGATTTCCACTGAAATGGGAAGGTCAAGGAAAGTTTTTGATGGATGGGAAAACCCCGGATTTTGAATGGCAGGGTTTTATTCCCAACGAGCATAACCCTTCGACGCTGAATCCGGTTCGTGGATTTGTATCCTCAGCCAACCAACATTCAGTCGATCCCTCTTATCCGTACTATATGTTTGACCACAGTTTCGAACATTATCGTAACAGAAGATTGAACAGTATACTTGAGGAAATGAGTCAAATTACCACCAAAGATATGATGGCACTCCAATTTGATAATTTTCATCTTCATGCAGAGGAAGCACTACCCGTAATGCTGGGCTTATTGGATGCTACAGAAGTCAATCAGATGGATGATTTTGGTAAGAAATACCTGAGTCAGTTAAAGAAGTGGAATTTCAATGCCTTCCCAAATCAGGAAGCTCCGGCTTTATTTCAGGTATGGTGGGAAAAACTACATGATGGAATTTGGTCAAAGTGGAAAATTGAAGGCAGACCCATTGTGTTACCCAACAAATACCAAACAACCAAATTATTGTTGAATGAGCCTAAAAGTGAGATTTTTGATAATCCGGAAACTCCAGAGAAAGAAAATGCTAGCTCGCTGGTAAAGTCCTCTTTCTATGAAATGGTAGAGACAATAAAAAAAATAGAAGAAACTGAAAAAGATTATTCATGGGCAAATTTTAAAAAAACTTCTGTTTTGCATCTCGTTCCAAATTTCAAATCATTCAGCCATATTAATGTCTATACAGGTGGGGGTGCTGGGATTTTGAATGCTACAAGCGAGCGAAATGGAGCAAGTTGGAGGATGGTAGTTGAGATGGGAGAACAAGGAAGTGCTTTTGGTATTTATCCAGGTGGCCAATCCGGCAATCCGGGAAGTAAATACTACGATAACCTGCTAAAAAAGTGGGCTAATGGAGAATACATTGATGTTTCTTTAAAATTTGAGGATAGTTTCCCAAATCCTCTTTTCAAAACTGTATTTAAAAATTGATTTATGGAAAAATCGCTTTTGTTATTTGTTTTCGTTACCCTGTTGGTTTTGTTTGCCGGGCCTTACGCTCCTTATTGGATTTTGATGATAGTGGTAGCCACCGTTACTTTTTTAACAGGAGCGGGGAAGACAACTTCTTTTCTCAGCCCGGGACTTGCTTTTGGTTTATCATGGATGGCGATCTCTTTTTTCATTTCTATAAAAACGGATTCAGAGCTTCCAAAAAGAATGGCTAAACTGATGGGTTTGGCAAATGACAACCTCCTTTTGTTTGGAACTGCAATCTTGGGTTTTTTAATTGGAGCATTTAGTGGCTTGACAGGAACGATGCTAAGGAAGCTGTTAGAAAGGAAAGGTTGATTTTCATTTCAAAAAATGGAATTTTCTTTCACTTTAATTCATTATTAATTGTATTTTAAATCCAATTATTAGCGGGTCGGATTATACCAGTCAAAAAAACCAAAAATATTTTGCTTTTACTTCCTATACGAGTACTTTTGTTGCTCGTTTTGTGCATGTCACTTTTATGCTTGATTATTTAATTACGTCTAAAACCCGATTAAAACTTTTGGTAAAGTTTTTCAGCAATGCTGAAAATCAAGGGCATCTGCGAGGTCTTGCGGACGAATTTGGAGAATCAACCAACTCAATCAGGAAAGAGCTTAATCATTTATCAGAAGCTGGTTTTTTGGTTAAAGTAGCTGATAAAAATAGGATTGAATACCAAGCCAATACCCATCATCCTATGTTTTCAAATCTTCAGGATATTATAAGAAAATACTTGGGATTTGACCGTTTGTTGGAAGCAGTATTGGAAAGGATGGGAGAAGTCAATGAGGTTGTTTTGGTTGGGGATTATGCTCAAGGCATCGATTCAGGTACAATTGATGTTTTGATTAATGGAGAATCATTGAATGAAAATTATCTTGGGCATTTGAGTAATAGAATTGAAGAATTGATAGACCGAAAAGTACGGTTCATTGTCAATAAAAATTTTGCTCAGAAAGATGCCCTAGTTTTATTTAAAAAGTGAAAAGTTAAACTTTTCACTTTGCTTATTAAATTTATTTTGGAAGTGCATAAAATGTGACTGAAAGGGCGAAGCTGTGTCAAGTGAGTGAAGTAAAATGATTTATTTTCTAAATAATATAAGACTTTGGTTTAATTTTCGGAATGAGCATTTCAAAAAATCAATTATCATTTTAGTATAGGAATAAAAAATCCTTTGTTATTATCTTCAAAGGCAAAAATTTTAAAAATGAATAAAAAAATAATTAATCAAATCTTGGTTGTAAAGTTGTTTTTTACCGGACTTTTGTTTGTGCTATCTACAGTAGTCCTGTATGGCCAATCGATTTCGGATATTCAAAACATCAAGGTTGATAACCTATCGGATGCCCAATTAGAGCAGCTGATTAAAAGGGCTGAATCCTCAGGAATGACCGAACAGCAGCTTGAAGCAATGGCGAGAGAGCGTGGAATGCCTGCTACTGAGGTAGCGAAACTAAGGCAAAGAATCAATCAGATAAGAAATAAAGGCAGTGTAACTTCCACTTCCCCTTCTCAAAACACCACGGAAAGAGAATGGATTAAGACAGAGGAATCTTTTTTTGTTGAAGAAATTGAATTTACTGAGGAAGAGAAAAAAATATTTGGTTTTTCTTTGTTCAGAAATAACAGCCTTACTTTCTCTCCGAATTTAAATATTCCTACGCCACAGAATTATATTTTGGGATCAGGAGATCAAATTTTGGTTGATGTTTATGGTGCATCCCAGTTTGAATATGATTTGAAAGTCAACAATGAGGGTTTGGTTTTTATCCCAAATGTCGGTCCTATAAATGTTGCAGGATTGACCGTTGAAGCAGCAACCGCAAGGTTGAAGAATTCCTTAGCAAATATTTATTCAGGCTTAAGAGGCACTTCTCCAAATACTTTTATGCAGCTTAGGGTTGGGAACATCAGGTCAATCCAAGTTTCAATAGTCGGAGAGGTGTTTACTCCAGGGAATTACACACTTTCATCCTTTGCGAGTGTTTTTAATGCCATTTATGCCTCAGGAGGAATAAAAAAAGAAGGTTCATTTAGGAATATTCGAGTTTATAGAAACAGCAAAATGGTTGCGAATATGGATATTTACGACTTTTTGGTAAATGGCAATCAATCTGCAAATGTTAGACTGGAAGATAATGACGTGATCATGGTTCCCCCGTTCGACAAAAGAGTTGAAATTACAGGGCCTGTTCAAAGACCCGGATTATTTGAAATGAAAAGTGATGAAAACCTTCAAGTCCTTATCAAGTTTGCCGGGGGCTTTTCTACCACAGCTTACCAAAATGTGGCAACAGTTTTCAGAACAACAGAAAAAGAATTTAAAGTTGAAAACATCGATAGTCAAAATTTTGGAAATTTCATTCCTAAAGGTGGAGACAATTTTGTTTTCGGGGAGCTTTTGGAAAGATATGAAAACAGAATTCAGGTATCCGGTGCACTTTTGAGACCGGGCACATTTGCTTTGGAGGAAGGCATGGGAATCAACGACCTGATCAAAAGAGCTGGAGGATTGAGGGATGATTCATTTATGAATCGTGCTGCTTTATATAGAACGAGGCCTGACTTTTCATTAGAGGTGGTTTCCCTAAATATTGGTGCTATCGTTAACGGAACTGAGGAGGATATTTTCCTTCAAAGGGAGGATGTTTTGTATATTCCAAGTATCTATGACCTAAAGGAAGAGTATTATGTTATAATCAGCGGGGAGGTCAACAGACCCGGTGCATTTGCTTTTGGTGAAAACATGAAGGTTGCCGATTTGGTACTTAGAGCAGGAGGTTTTAAGGAATCAGCTACATCTTCTCAAATAGAAATTGCCCGTAGGGTCAAGGATGACGTCAGCGGTAAGTTGGCCGAAATAATCCATATAAATGTAGATAAAGACCTGAAATTATCCGGGGATAATGCAGGTTTGACTTTGACTCCATTTGACCATGTAATTGTCCGGAGGAGCCCTGGATTTCAAAGGGGAAGATTAGTAAGAGTTGAAGGAGAAGTTTTTTTTCCTGGGGAATATGCAATAGCACATGCCAATGAAAAGATTTCAGATTTATTAAATAGATCGGGTGGTTTGACCCAATTTGCTTATCCAAAAGGAGCAACGCTTATTCGTAGGAATGAATTTTTTGCAGGTCCAAGCGACAATCAGATAAAATCCCAAAATCTGACAGAAGTGAAGCAAAATCTTCAAAGGATCAGGAGAGACACTTCTGAGGCGGAAAAAATTCTTCTATCAAGAATTGATCAAAAAATTTCGGAGAAGGGCGGTGATTTATCAAATAAGCAGGGAGGTTTGTTGATTGATGATTTTAGAAAGGAGACAATAGAATCCTTGATTTCTGAAAATGATACCTTGAATAGGGATATCGTAAAAACGCAAGACATGATTGGAATTAATCTCCTAGCAATTTTATCAAATCCGGGAAGTGAATATGATTTGATTATTCAAGAAGGAGATATTTTAAGTATTCCCAAGCAGTTGCAAACAGTAAGGATGAGAGGTGAGGTTCTTTTTCCTACAACGGCCCGGTATAGGGAAAATGGTAGATTTAAAACATATATCTCCAGAGCAGGTGGATTTACAGACAAATCAAGGAAAAAACGATCTTATGTTGTTTATGCCAATGGGGATGTGAAAAGAACCTCCAACTTTTTGTTTTTCAAAGTCTATCCAAAAGTTGAACCGGGTTCAGAAATCATAGTTCCATCAAAGAGAGACAAAGAGCCTATGTCTATTCAAGGGTGGTTAGCCATTTCTACAACACTTACCACGATTATACTTTTAATCAATAATTTGAATCGGTAAATAGCTTTAAGGGATAGGAAATACTTTAAAAAATATGGAAATACGCTTCTTTGGCAGTAACCCTATATTCTTCTTTAGTGGGGACGGAATTCCGATAGCTATCGGAAAGAAGTCAGAAGACCCTCGCCTGCCCTCGGGCAGGGATGTGCTGGATATTTTTAGTCCACAGACAAGAATTTAAATGGATATCCAATCTACTGGCATAATTGTGTACATACATCTTAAAAAAAATAATGGAATCAAATAAAAAAAGCCCCCTCAATCAAACAACAGATGAAATTGATTTGTTGGAGTTGGGCAAAATCCTGTGGGTAAGTAAGAAGACAATCGTTTTTATCACGTCTTGTTGTGTCGTCCTAGGGGTTTTGGTTGCTATTTTATTGAAAAATGAATTTACCGCTGGTTCAACATTTGTTCCCCAAACGTCCGAACCAAGTAAAGTAGGAGGAAGCCTTGGAGGTTTGGCTTCTCTTGCGGGTATAAATTTGAGTGGAATGGGTGGAGGTAGTGAAATCCCACCGACATTGTATCCGAAAATCGTGACATCTGTTCCTTTTCGAAAATCATTGTTAGATGCAGAAATCTATCTTCTTGGAGAAAATCAGCCGATCACTTATCAATATTATTACGATAGTGTATTTGATCCCGACGTTTTGACATTAATTGGTAAATACACAATTGGTTTGCCAGGATTGTTGTTAAAATCATTTAAAGGATCCAATAAAAATAAATCCGAAAATGACCTTGGATTGATCAATGTTTCTGAAAATGAATTTGAACATTTCAAAAGACTCGATGAACAGGTTGCTATTCAATATAACGAAAAAGAGGGGTTTGTTACTTTATCATTTTCTATGCCTGAACCAATGATGGCTGCACAAATGGCAAAATTTGCTGAAGAATTGCTTCAAAAAGAAGTAATTGAATTCAAAATTCAAAATGCCAGAGAGCAATTGAAATTCACATCAGAAAGGTTTGAAGAGAAGAAAACTGAATTTGAAGAAATCCAAAATAAATTGGCCAATTTTAGAGATAGGAACCAAAATCTTTCATCTGCTATGCTTTTAAATCAATTACAAAAACTTGAAGCGGAATATAATTTTGCGTTTAATGTGTATACCGAATTGGCAAAACAATTGGAGCAAGCAAAGCTCCAAGTTAGTAAAGACACACCGATTTTTTCCATTATTCAACCGGTTACCATACCCATTGAGAAGTCTGCACCAAAAAGACCCTTAATTGTAGTAGTTTCCTTTATAATAGGTATTATTTTCTCTTTGGGATTTGTATTTGGAAAAGAATATTTTTATTCATTTAAAGAAAGTTGGAATAAAAATTAAAAATAAGACTGCGTCATATGTTATTCTTAAAATTAATTTTTTTTAAAATACATAAAAAAGTATTTCAAATATTTTTATTTGTATTTTAAATTATTTTAATTTGCGTCTGTAAATAATTAAATCTATCTCGGTAGAATTATCTTAAAACAAACCCGAAAAAAAGGGCAAGTATAATTCAATAATTTATTAATCATAAAATTTTTAAAAAATGAAAATTACAGTAGTAGGTACAGGATACGTTGGTTTGGTATCCGGAGCGTGTTTTTCCGAAGTAGGCATTGAAGTTGTCTGCGTGGATATCGATCAAAAAAAGATCGACAATCTTAAAAACGGCATCATGCCGATTTATGAACCTGGTCTTGAGGAAATCGTTAAAAGAAATTTTGCAAGTAAAAGGTTACAATTTTCCACCAATCTTGGTGAAGCAATCCAAGGTTCGCAGGTTGCATTTATCGCCGTAGGAACACCTCCGGGAGAGGATGGTTCAGCAGATTTGAAATATGTATTGGCAGTAGCTGATGAAATAGGTCGTACCATGACCGACTACATTGTGGTGGCTACAAAAAGTACAGTCCCCGTGACAACAGGTGAAAAAGTTAGAGCAGCGATTAAAGGAGCTTTGGAATCAAGGGGAGTTGATATTCCTTTTGCAGTAGCTTCTAATCCTGAATTCCTAAAAGAGGGAGCTGCTGTGGATGATTTCATGAAACCTGACAGGATTGTAATTGGTGTGGAAGATGAAAGGGCAGAGGAAATTATGAAAAGGCTGTACAAACCTTTTCAATTGAACGGAGATAGAATTATCTACATGGATATTCCATCTGCGGAAATGACAAAATATGCGGCTAATGCTATGTTAGCAACCAAAATTTCATTTATGAATGACATAGCAAATCTATGTGAGTTGGTAGGTGCCAATGCTAATATGGTTCGTAAAGGGATAGGTTCAGATCCAAGGATTGGAACTAGATTTATCTACCCGGGTGTTGGCTATGGGGGATCTTGTTTTCCAAAAGATGTAAAAGCAATTGTCAAAACAGGTAAGAAATACGGATATGATCTTCGGGTTCTTCAAGCTGTTGAAGATGTAAATGATGACCAAAAGCACGTCTTGGTAAAAAAGGTAAAGAAGCATTTTGGAGATGACCTTAGCGGAAAAACATTTGCGATATGGGGCTTGAGTTTCAAACCTAACACAGATGATATGAGGGAATCACCTTCAATTGTTATCATTGATGAGCTTTTGGCAGCAGGGGCAAAGGTCAAAGCCTACGACCCAATCGCAATGAAAGAAGCACAGCATATCTACATTGGAGATAAAATCACCTATGCAAAAGATTCCTACGATGCTTTGGTGGATTCAGATGCATTATTGTTGGTGACAGAATGGTCAGAATTTAGGATTCCAAGTTGGTCTGCTGTTGGCAAATTACTTCACAACAAAGTGGTTTTTGACGGAAGAAATATTTATGATAGAGAATACCTTGAGGAGCTTGGATTTACATTGTACGGTATAGGTGTATAACTCTTGAGCGTTTCTAGTATCTCATACTAGAAACGCTTTTTTATTTTAATGCTATTTTTGAAAACCTCCCTAAACATGGTCCTTTAATTGGATTGATTTTCAGTTAGTTTTTTGTTTTAAAAGTTTACAAATTCTTAATTATCAAAAATATAATGATAAAACCATTATCAGAATCAAAAATCGCGATTTTTGGGCTTGGCTATGTAGGGCTTCCCCTTGCGACTGCTTTTGCAGAAAAATTTCAAACTGTAGGATTTGATATTGACTTAAAAAGAGTTCAAGAACTTCAAAATGGTCATGATCGGACTTTGGAAATTGAAGATCACGAGCTAAATAATGTACTTGTGGGATCTCAGGAAGGTCTGAATTCTAATAGAAAAGGACTCTTGGTTACTAGTGAGATATCATCGGTTACAAACTGTAATATATTTATTGTCACCGTACCAACACCTACGGATAAACATAACAGACCTGTCTTGACTCCAATGCTCAGGGCATCTGAAATGATTGGGAAAATATTGAAAGAAGGAGATATAGTGATTTATGAATCTACGGTTTATCCCGGTGTAACTGAAGATGAATGTGTACCAGTTTTAGAAAAATCTTCAGGGTTAAAGTTTAATTTGGATTTTTTCGCAGGGTATTCTCCTGAACGAATCAATCCGGGAGATAAGCAACATACAGTTACCAAGATTTTGAAAGTCACTTCTGGAAGCACTCCTGAAATCGCGGATTTTATAGACGAATTATACAAATCCGTAATTGTTGCGGGGACACACAAAGCCTCCTCCATAAAAGTCGCTGAGGCGGCTAAAGTTATAGAGAATTCCCAAAGGGATATCAATATTGCTTTTGTAAATGAATTGTCCAAAATCTTTAATTTATTGGAAATAGATACCCATGAAGTTTTGGCTGCAGCAGGTACAAAATGGAATTTCCTTCCCTTCAAACCGGGATTGGTAGGCGGACATTGTATAGGGGTTGATCCTTTTTATCTTGCCCAAAAAGCGCAGGAAGTAGGTTATCATCCTGAAATTATCCTAGCAGGAAGAAGACTAAATGACTCCATGGGTAAGCATGTCGCCACAGAAGTGATCAAATTGATGATGAGAAAAAATCTCAAAGTCATTGATTCTAAAGTCCTGATTCTCGGCTTTACTTTCAAAGAAGACTGTCCTGACGTCAGAAATACCCGGGTAATTGACATTTACAATGAGTTGAAATCTTTTGACATGGACGTAGATGTTTTTGATCCATGGGCAGATCCAAAAGAAGTCCTTCATGAATATGGAATTCATATTTTCAGTCAAGCAAGTAAGCCTAGCCTAAGGGATTATTCCGCCATTATTTTAGCAGTGGCCCACAAGGAGTTTGTTTCCCTTGATATTCAAAAATCTAATAATCAAGTTGTCTACGATGTCAAAGGGATTCTTGACAAATCAAAAGTGGATGCAAGACTGTAATATAATCTGTTTATGAAGGATTCGAGAATAATTCAAAACAAAAAAGTACTTGTAACAGGTGGAGGCGGATTTATAGGCTCCAATCTTGTTGACGCCTTATTGGATCAAGGAAATGAAGTTGTTTGCTTGGATAATTTTTCCACAGGAAAAAGAGAGAATCTTCAAGTTGCTTTACAGAATGGAAAATTCAAATTGATAGAAGGTGACATTAGAAATTTTGAGGATTGTGCCTTAGCTGTAGAAGGTTGCGATTATGTATTGCATCAGGCAGCATTAGGCTCTGTTCCTAGATCAATTGCTGATCCGATGACTACTACAGATGTCAACATCGGAGGGTTTGTAAAAATGCTTTTTGCCGCGAAGGAGGCAGGGGTAAAGAGATTTGTGTATGCGGCAAGTTCATCTACATATGGAGATCATGCTGCACTACCCAAAGTAGAACACGTGATCGGTAATGCTTTGTCTCCCTATGCTATCACAAAATATGTGGACGAACTATTCGCCAAAAACTTTTCTGATATTTATGGAATTGAAACGGTTGGACTGAGATATTTTAATGTCTTTGGAAGAAGGCAAGACCCAAATGGTGCCTATGCGGCGGTGATTCCAAAATTTGTATCCGAGTTAATGGCACATAATAGTCCTGTTATAAATGGTGACGGAAGTTATTCAAGGGATTTTACCTACATAGACAATGTGATTCAGGCCAATCAGTTGGCAGCAATTATACCAACCGCTGAATTTAAAGAAAAGTTAAAAGTTTACTCCGAAGTCATAGGCATAAATTACAATCACGAAAGTACGATTTCAGAGGTTTTCAATGTTGCATTTGGAGAAAGAACCTCGTTGAAAGAACTGGTTGAAATATTAAAAGAAACATTGTCGAAATTTGATTCGGGCATTCATAAAGTGGAAATTTTATATGGTCCTAATAGAGGTGGTGATATTCCTCACTCGTTAGCGTCAATAGAAAAAGCTTTGAATATTCTTGAATACTCACCCAAATTTAATATTCAAAGTGGTTTAAATGAGGCCATTGTATGGTATTGGAAAAATCTAAAATAATTGAATTAATTGTTTTTAAATCAGGTAGTTAAAAAATCAATTCTAATCTAGATTTTCGTTCAATTTTTTTTAGGGAGAAAAAAACCAAACTATATTGGTTTCAGGTATTTAACCTTATTTTGTTCAATATATTTCTATTCTGAGTTATGTGGTCTTTGTTTTGGTTGACCTTCTTAAAAAAAAAATCCGATGACTGTCTAAATTGGAAATGTTCCCCAAGGTTATCAAACAACAGATGAAATTATAATCCTAAAAGCTTAATATTTTTTGGTTTCTCTTTTGAGGAAGAGACCCCTCATCTTGGAAATATGCATATAGGAGATTATCATTTGGAGTTGAAATGATTTGATATGGAGGTAGATTTTTATGGCCCATAAGCAGATCCTATGAAGGTAGAGCAGGAATATTATAAGCAAGTTATAAATAGGTGCAGAAAACCAAGTTTACATGAGTTTTCTAGCAAGATTTTGGCTTTAGCTTTTAAAGAATTAATGGAGCGGAAAATTCAAAAGTTACATCACAATTGGACTTTGATTGGAAGTCTTTTTTCCCAAAAGAATCTATTGATGCAAGAATTTAAATTAAAGCATGATTGATCGATTCTTTGAGAGATTTCGTGGAAAACATTCGAGAAGTGTTGCATATTTACTTGTACTTAATGGAGTAGGGATAATTGTTAACCTACTTTTAGTCCCTCTTCTGATAGAAGTACTCGATTCAGAGAGGTATGGAGTTTGGTTGACTGTCACAACTCTAATATTATGGATGAACTTCCTAGACGTTGGTTTGGGACATGGCTTACGAAACAAGTTGGCGGAGTCATTGGCGGCTGGAAATAAGGAAATGGCCGTTTCTCTGACCAGTACAGCCTATTTTTCCATATTAGTTTTGGTTTTCATTTTTTGCATTGTTGCAATTACTATAGTACCCCACATTTCGTGGACTGCGTTTTTGAATGCACCAAGCAGATTAGAAGAGGAGCTTAATAAGCTTGTTTTTTTTGTGATTTTAATTTTTTCGATTCAGTTTTTTTTTAAATTAATCACCTCTGTTTTTCAAGCAATTCAAAAACCTGAAGGAGCATCTTTAATCAATACTTTAGGATTAGTATTGGGTTTTCTTACAATTTGGTTTTCAATCAAAATTAATCTTGACCTCGAGTTGTGGGAATTGGGGATTATCATCACAATTTCCCCTTTAATTGTAATGATTGCTGCAAACATTGCAGTCTTCAGAAACAAATACTCCTTTTTAAGACCACGACTAAAGTTTTTTAATAAAGACCTTGTGAAGCCCTTGTTTTCTTTGGGAGGGAGTTTTTTTGTTGTGCAAATAACAGCTCTCTTGTTATTTCAATCAAATAATTTAATCATAGCGCATACTGTAGGGCCATCAGGAGTTACCGAATTCAATATCGCATTTAAATACCTAGGAGTTGTCAGTACAGTATTTTATTTAATAAATATGCCGTTTTGGTCAGCATCTACAGAGGCATTTGCGAAAAAAAACCATAAATGGGTAATGGAAACGATCAAAAAATTGAATAGGATTTGGGCTGGTTTTGTATTTGTAATTATTTTGTTAATTGTCTTAGGGCCTACAGTATATTCAATTTGGCTAGGTGGCAAGATCGAGTTTAACATTATACTAGCCTCCCTTTTATCTGTTTATTACTTACTTTACATGCAATGGTCTGTATATGGGAGCTTTATAAATGGCAGTGGTAAATTGAGAGTTCAAATGATTGCTACGCTTTTGGCTGCAATTATACATATACCTCTTGCCTATTTCCTCGGTAAAAGTTATGGAATTAATGGTGTAGTTATTTCAATGATATTTGTTGCTACAGCAAACGTAATTTGGCCTAGAATCCAAATAAGGAAATTGATTACAGAATCTGCATTAGGCATTTGGAACAAATGACAATTGAATCTCGATTTTTTGAATCCACCAATAGGAGGATGAATATTTTTATTCCATTGGTCATTGCGATTTCAATGTTTGCTAACACTCTGTTTTTTGTGGACACTCCATGGTTTTTAGTCTTGGCCTTTTTATTTTTGGGGTATAAGCATTTTGAGCAAAAATTTGGAAACAGCAGGGTGCTTATTGCTTTTCTTCTCTCATGGGCAATAATTAACTTAGTTGCCTTTGTCTACCATCGAACAGGTTTTAGTGTTATTACATTTTTTGGATATGCAATTAGAATGTCAATTGCTTTCTTTTTAGTCCATGCTTGGAAGAGTCAGTTTTGGAATAAATTTGAAAGTTTAATTTTTATAATGACTATCGTTTCTCTTGGTTTTTATTGTTTAAACCTTATTTTCCCACACCTGTTTAATCAAATTCATGTAATCTTTCAACCTTTCACAAACAATGTGTATTTGCAAAAAGATGCACAACTTTACTATTGGAATAACTTTTTTTACACACATTCTGGGAGGAATGATTTGCGAAATTCTGGTTTTATGTGGGAGCCTGGAGCATTTGCTATGTCATCCGTTTTAATGATTGTGTATAATTGGACAAAAGGTGGTATCAAATATTCCAAAAGATTTTGGGTTTATTCTTTAGCAATAGTAACAACGTTATCTACTGCAGGGTACATATCGTTGATGCTCTTAATCTTTTCCAATTCGTTGAAGAGGTTACAGGGTATAATATTTATTTTCCTTGCAATTACATTGGTTTTATTGAATCCTCAGGTCCTCTATAATGATTTCTTAATTCCAAAAATTGAACAGTTTATAAAAGAAGCTGAAGAAGATACAGTTTACAGCCAAGAATTTTCAGATCGATTTGAGGCAAATAGAATTGCATATTTTGGGATTAATTTTCTGAAATCGATGGATTATCCCTTCGGACATGGAGTTATTGAAGACAGGAGTTCTTCTGCTTCGTCTCTTAAGATCGTTGGAGTTGGGGGATTGGCCGAAGTTCTTTATAAATGGGGATTTGTCGGATTAATTGGGTTTTTATGGGTGATTTTCAAGCTTTTGATAATTTATCTCCCCATTAGCACAAAAAAGATTCAGCATATCTCAATTTTCGGAGCTATTATAATTCCTTTGTTCTCGAACCCAATTGAGAATACTTTGATAGGCTTCATGATTTTATTCTCCTTCTATTTACCTAATAGACATTTTAAATGAAAATTGGGGTTTTTTCATACTTTCCTTTGCCTGTAGGTCTAGCAGCTACCACAAGGATGATGGCATATTCGAGGGGAATGGTAAAATTGGGTGCTGAAGTTCATCTGATCACAATGTATCCCTACGAATCAGAACAATCAGGTAGTGTTGAATTGTACGGAATTAAGTTGTTTAAACTCAGTAAAAGAATAAGACCAAATAACCCTATCATTCGTATTTTAAACTTTCTGGAAGGATTTTTTTTTGCTATGAAAATGATAAGAAATGGAAACAAGAAGAAAAAGTTTGATGGAATAATCATTAGTAATGACAATGTTTTTGTTTTAGGTTTGACTACTGTCTTCTTAAAAACTCTTAAAATCCCTGTTTTTTTTATGTTTGATGAGTTTCCTATACCTATAAGGAAATACTTAAAAGAAAGAGTCGGTTTTCTAAAGGAATTTGGCTACAGGATTTCTTTGTTTAATGTATCAGGGTTGATTTCTATGACCGAAAAGCTCGGTGAGTTTTATGTTCGAATTTCAAAAAGGTCTATAGATAAACTTGTGCTAAGCACAATCACAGATCTTGATAGATTTCCTGTTAAGAAATCAGTAGAAAGAGAAAACTATATTTGCTATATGGGCAATATGGAATTGGCCAAAGATGATGTGTTGTTGATAATTGAAGCTTTTTTTATTCTTTTGAAACGCTATCCCCAATACACCTTAAGATTATATGGAAAGCCTTCGACTTCTGATCTTCAAAAAATTCTTTCAAAAATCAAGTATTTGGATTTAGATAATAATGTTGAAATCCTTTTCGCTGAGTTTAACCAAGTTCCGCATATTCTCCAATCTGCAAAAATCTTGGTTTCCGCCCAACCTAACACAACCCGAGCCTTGGGGGGCTTTCCAACTAAGCTTGGGGAATATCTGGCATCAGGGTCTCCTACTCTTACAACTGAAATTGGGGAAATTGGGAACTATGTGAAAGATGGATATCACCTTTATTTAGCAAAACCTAGCCAAGTTGAGGAATATGCTGGTAAACTTTGTAAAATAGTTGAAGAATATGATATAGCTTTGGAAGTGGCTCAGAATGGATGTCAATTAATCTTCGAAAAATATTCGCACATCCAAGCAGGTAATGAGATATTAAATTTTATCAAATTAGTAAATGGAAAAAATCGAGAATAAAACCCTCCTTATCACCGGTGGCACAGGATCCTTTGGCAACGCGGTACTAAACCGCTTTGTTGACAGTGACGAGTTCAGTGAAATCCGGATTTTCAGCCGAGATGAAAAGAAGCAAGATGACCTAAGAAAAAAGGTCAATAATCCAAAAGTCAAGTTCTATATCGGTGATGTGAGAGACCCAGGTAGTGTTGGTCAGGTTGTCAAAGGCGTGGATTATATTTTCCATGCAGCTGCACTAAAACAGGTTCCCTCCTGTGAGTTCTTTCCTTTGGAGGCAGTAAAGACTAATATTTTTGGGACGGACAATGTGCTTTCTGCGGCCGAGAGGTATGACGTGAAGAGGGTAGTGGTGCTAAGTACTGATAAGGCGGCTTACCCGATTAATGCGATGGGGATGTCAAAGGCCTTGATGGAGAAAGTGATGGTGGCTAAGTCGCGTAATCTGGATGACAACAGGTCTGTTTTTTGCGGTACGCGGTACGGGAATGTTATGGCATCGCGTGGTTCGGTGATCCCTTTGTTCATTGAGCAGATCAAGTCTGGCAATCCCTTGACTATCACTGACCCCAATATGACCCGGTTCATGATGACTCTTGAGGATGCAGTGGACTTGGTTCTGTTTGCATTTGAAAAAGGCAAACAAGGGGACCTTTTTGTGCAAAAATCTCCGGCGGCGACCATAGAGGTGTTGGCAAGAGCCTTGTTGGAGCTTTACAATGCATCTAATGAGATACGTGTCATTGGTACCCGCCATGGTGAGAAGTTGTATGAAACCTTGGTGAATCGAGAAGACATGGTCAAGGCGGTAGACCTTTCGGAATATTACCGAATCCCCGCAGATACAAGGGACCTTAACTATGCCCAATATTTCTCGGAAGGTGAACCCAACATGGCCAAGATAGAGGAATATCATTCGCACAATACCCACCGACTAGATGTGGAGGGTACGAAAAAACTTTTAATGAAGCTTCCTATCATTCGCCGAGATATTTTAGGTGAAACGGACCTTCCACAATACCCCGATTGATTGTATGGAAAAAAGGAAAAAGATCGGAATAACCGGGCAAAACGGTTTCGTAGGTACGCATCTTAAAAATACACTCAGACTGTTTTCTGAAGAATTCGAAACAATCGATTTCAGAAGAGAGTGGTTTGGGGATGAGGTTTATTTGGATTCCTTTGTTAAGCAATGCGATGTGGTCGTGCATCTCGCGGCTTTAAACCGGCACAACGATCCCCAAACAATTTACCAATCAAATGTTGACATGGTCCTTAAGTTGGTGGGGGCTTTCGAGCGGACGACTTCCACACCTCACGTGGTCATATCTTCCTCGACTCAGGAAGAAAAGGACAACATGTATGGCAAGTCCAAGAAGGAGGGTCGGGAATTATTGGAGAAATGGTCAAAGACATCGGGTGCATCATTTACGGGAATGGTAATCCCTAATGTTTTCGGGCCTTTCGGCCATCCTTTTTATAATTCAGTAGTTGCAACTTTTTGCTATCAGATATCTCGGGGAGAAACACCAAGACTGGATGTAGATGGGAACTTGAAGCTGATTTATGTCACCGAACTTGTAGCCGAAATATTGAAAGCAATCAGGCAACAGACAAATGACCCGGCCTATCTTGTGGACCATACTGCTGAGGCAACGGTCTCCGAAATATTGGGGATTTTGAACAGATTCAAGTCGGAGTATCATGACAAGGGTAACATTCCTATATTGAAAAATACCTTCGAATTCAATCTTTTCAATACTTATAGGTGTTTCATGGATCTGGAAAATTATTTTCCGAGAAAATTCAAGAAAAACAGTGATCCAAGGGGCACATTCGTAGAGTTAGCTAGGCTCGGAATAGGTGGACAAGTTTCATTTTCGACAACTGTTCCTGGGATTACAAGAGGGAATCACTTCCATACTAGAAAGATTGAGCGCTTCGCCGTCATTAAAGGAAAGGCCCTTATTCAGTTGAGAAGGGTGGACACCAACACCATACTCGATTTTTTCCTTGATGGAGAGGAGCCGGGATACGTAGATATGCCGGTCTGGTACACGCACAATATCAAAAACATTGGTGAGGAGGAATTGATTACTGTTTTTTGGATCAACGAACCCTATGATCCCAATGATCCCGACACTTACTTTGTCAATGTATAATACCTAAATATTCAATTCAAAAAGAAACCATGAAGAAACTCAAAGTTATGACCGTTGTAGGTACGCGTCCTGAGATCATTCGCCTTTCTAGGGTGATTTCTGCGCTTGATGCCTCACTTGCAGTGGAGCATATCCTTGTGCATACAGGCCAAAACTACGATTACGAGCTTAACCAGATTTTTTTCGACGAACTTCAGATCCGTATGCCTGATCACTTTTTGGACGCGGCAGGGCAAACCGCTACCGAGACGGTAGGGAATATCCTAATCAAGATAGACCCTTTATTGGCGGATATCCGACCCGATGCGTTTTTGGTTTTGGGAGACACGAATAGTTGCCTTTGTGCCATTCCTGCAAAAAAACGGCATATCCCAATTTTCCATATGGAGGCGGGAAATCGCTGTTTTGACCAGCGAGTGCCGGAAGAGACAAACAGGAAGATAGTTGACCATATCTCAGATATCAACCTTACTTACAGCGATATTGCAAGGGAGTATCTCCTACGTGAAGGTTTGCAGGCGGATCGGGTTATCAAAACAGGATCACCGATGTTTGAAGTTCTTCACCACTATTTGAATAGAATCAAGAAATCGGACGTGCTCCGAAAGCTCAGTTTGGTAAAAGGTGAGTTTTTTGTGGTTTCTTCCCATCGCGAGGAAAACATTAACAATGAAAGAAATTTCTTAGGTCTTATAGAAAGCCTAAACCACTTAGCCGAACAGTATGGTTTCCCTGTAATCGTAAGCACCCACCCTCGTACACGCAAAATGATTGAAGCGAAGCAGGTCAGGGTTCATCCTAAGATCCAGTTGCTGAAGCCACTTGGGTTTATAGACTATAACGCCCTACAGATGAATTCATTTGCGGTGCTTTCTGACAGTGGAACTATTTCTGAGGAATCATCGATACTCAACTTCAGGGCCCTCAACATCAGAGAGGCACATGAGCGGCCTGAGGCAATGGAAGAGGCAGCAGTGATGATGGTTGGGATGAATACAGAACGTATCATCCAAGGGATTGCACAGCTTGCTACACAGGAGGTGGGAAAAGAAAGGAACTTTAGGTTAGTGTCCGATTACAGCATGCCCAACGTCTCCGAGAAAGTGGTGAGGATTATTATTTCTTATGTAGATTATGTGGACAGTAAAATATGGGGGAAACAAAACTGAGGATCCTTTATGTGCATAGAGGTGTAGAAGGATCAGATGGGTGGGGACGTTCATTCTTTCTTGCGTCAGGTCTTTCCAAACTAGGTCATGAGGTAACCTTCATGACTATCAAGAAAGGTAGTGGATTAACTATTGAAAAAAAGCTTCTTGAGGGCGTCCATGTAGTCAGTTTCCCTGAATTTATGCCCAATAAGCTGAGGGGATCCGGATTTGGACTTTTTTCATTGATACTTAAGATACCATTTTCTATTTGGAATAAATTTGATCTTGTTATTTCAGATTGTGGCCACAGGCCTTCAGCACTCCCGGCTTTTTTAAATCAATATTTGAGAGGTGCAAACCATTTGTCGGAATGGTGGGATTTGTTTGGGGAAGGAGGGTATTACAAAGAGAAACCTTTCTATTTTCGATTATTCTACGGAAAACTCGAAAAGTGGTTTGAAGTGAAAAGTAAAAGAATGGTAGACGGCGTAATTGTACTTTCAAGTTGGATGTATAATTGGGCAAAGAAAAATGGTATTAAAAATATTGCTATCATTAGAGGTGGAGCCCTTACATCCACGCTTAAATACTCTCCACCAATCAAAAAGTCAAAAGTAGACAAATTAATTGTAGCCTATTTGGGAATGGCTGATACTGAATTGGATTTTATTAGACCAGCTTTTGAGGCATTTTCAGATCCAAATATCAAGCAAAAGGTTGAGTTGTGGGGATTTGGAAAACCTGTTTCGAGGCAAAAAATAAATGAATATAAAATAAATGATATTTTAGTTGAAAAAGGTTGGCTTGACTACTTGAACGATGTTAGTGCTATTTCAGAAGTTGATGTTTTTTTAATGGTCAGAAAAGTTAATCAAAATGCTTTAGCTGGATGGCCAAATAAACTAGGAGATTATCTAGCACTAGGTCGGCCGGTGCTCATTCATCCGTACGGTGATTTGAATGACTTCGTTGCCAAAAATCAAGAAGGATTCATTTTGGTGGATTTCGAAAAGAAGAGCATAGTAAACGCTCTACAAGACATTTTGAATGAGAAGTATGATTTGGAAGCTATGGGGAAAAAGAACAGAATTCTTGCGGAATCAATCTCTTGGGAGAAGAAAAGCAAAGAAATAATTATGTTCTATGATCAAATACAGAAATCAAAAAAGAAATCTTCGTAAAAATTGTAGTTTATTAAATAAGTGAATTGGTCAGATTTCTCTATCAAAACTATTTAAGGTTCAGAGGAGTCAAAATAGGGAAAAATACAATGATTAGTCTGGGAGCAAAAGTAGATACACATAGAGGGAAAGTATCAATTGGAGATAACTGTTTGATAACAAGTGGTGTTAAGATACTTTCCCATGATGGCGCAAGTAGACTTATCAATAAAGATGATTTCGGATATGGGGAAGTCAAAATCGGAAATAATGTATTTTTGGGGGTGAATGCAGTTGTTCTACGAGATGTTACCAAAGGTAATAATTCGGTAGTGGCAGCAGGCGCAATAGTCACGAAAGATGTTCCTCCTCAGAGTGTCGTTGCCGGCAATCCTGCAAAAATCATAAAGACACTAGAAGGACCATTCCCCATCCTAAACGATAGAAAAAAATATTGAATTATTCGTTATGCTACAATTAACACAAAAGCTCGGTTCCGGAGAAATGGAAGTTCAAGAGATACCATATCCTCAATTATCAAATGGTATGGTTCTCATAAAAACTCATTATTCGATAATTAGCGCGGGTACAGAAGGCTCTACAGTTACCGCTGCTAGGAAAAGCTTGCTTGGTAAAGCAAAAGAAAGACCTCAGCAAGTTAGGTTGGTATTGGATACGCTTAAAAAACAAGGTCCAATCCAAACTTATCGGGCAGTGATGAAAAAACTCGATTCATATAGCCCAATGGGATACAGCTGTGCAGGTGAGGTTATTGAGGTAGGGGAAGATGTTACGGAATTTGAAGTGGGAGACTATGTAGCCTGTGGTGGTGTCGGATATGCAAACCATGCCGAAATAAATGCCGTACCCAAAAATTTGTGTGTAAAGATTCCCTCCGACTCCAATCTTCTAAATGCATCTTATAACACTCTCGGTGCCATCTCAATGCAAGGCGTTAGACAGGCTGATTTGCGAGTAGGGGAATCATGTGTTGTTTTAGGATTGGGGCTCTTAGGTCAATTGGCCTGTCTCATACTAAAGGCATCAGGTTTAAAGGTTATTGGAATAGATATTTCAAAAGCTCCAGTAGATTTAGCGATTGCCAACAATGCAGTTGATGTTGGATTTGTAAGAAATGAGCCTGGAATCGAAGAAAAGATCCTCTCTTATACTCAAGGAATTGGGGCTGATGCGGTTATTATTGCTGCAGCTACAAATAGCTTAGACCCCATCAATTTTGCCGGTATAGTTTCTCGAAAACGAGGTCGAGTAGTCATATTAGGTGCTGTCCCCACGGGGTTTGAACGTGACCCACATTGGTATCGCAAGGAGTTGGAGCTTAGAATGGCATGTAGCTACGGACCCGGTAGATATGACTTGAATTATGAGGAAAAAGGGATTGATTATCCGGTTGGATATGTCCGTTGGACAGAAAAAAGAAACATGGAGGCCTTTCAGGATTTGGTTCACCGAAAACTACTAAATATAGGCTACCTTACGACTCATGTTTTTGATTTTGAACAGGCCCAAAAAGCGTTCGATTTGGTGGTTAATAAAAGCGAACCTTATGTGGGTATAGCCCTCAAGTATAAAAACGAAAAAAAACATGTACGCAATAAGTTAAGTATCGGGACATCAAGGAAGACAGAACGAGTAAACGTTTCCTTTATAGGAGCTGGGTCATACGCTCAGGGAAATCTTTTACCTAATTTCACCGGAGTTCCAAATGTAGCAATGAAAGGAGTATTGACAAATACAGGTACTACCTCCAAAAGAGTTGCAGAAAAATTTGGATTTGAATTTGCAGCATCAGACGAAAATCAAATTTTTGATGGAGTTTCAAATACAGTTTTTATCGCGACACGTCACGATAGTCACGCCAAATATGTCAAGAGGGCTTTGAAAAATGGACTCAATGTTTTTGTTGAAAAACCACTTTGTTTGTATGAATCTGAGTTGGAAGAGATAACTGAATTGTATTCAACCACCGGAGGCCGGCTAATGATTGGATTCAATAGAAGATTTTCTCCACTCGCCGTTGAGATGAAAAAGTTAATCGGAAGCGGACAACCTATTTCTATGTCCTATCGCATCAACGCAGGTCAGATTCCATCTGATTCTTGGATCCAGGATTTGGAGATCGGAGGTGGAAGGATTATTGGTGAGGTTTGTCACTTTATTGATTTTCTATCGTTCCTTTCAGGGAGCTTAGTACAATCAGTTTCAGCAGTGGTACTCCCAAGTCCAGCCAATACAAACGATTCGGTGTCAATTCTCCTGAAATTCAAGAATGGTTCTATAGGAACAATTTCCTATTTAGCTAATGGATCAAAAGAATTGCCTAAGGAGTATGTCGAAGTTTTTGCAAGTGGTATTACATGTATCTTGGAAGATTTTAAGGCGTTGAAAGTATTTGGAAAGGGAAAAAAAACCAAGAAGTCACTTTTTAATCAAAATAAAGGGCAAAAAGAAATGATAGTGTCATTTTTGGATTGCCTAGTTAATGGTATTGAAGAACCAATTCCATTTGAAAGTATCTACAATGTTACCAAAACAACCTTTAAAGTTTTGGAATCGATTCAATCTTCTGGTAATAAAGTTTTGGTTTCAAATGATTGATTCATTAAAAAAGTTACAAGAATATTGCGAGTCTGAGGGGTACAAAGGATGGGATCCTTATGATGGACTTAATTCGAAGGTGTTCAAATTGACTCCGCTAAAACATTGGGATTTGGCAAGACTGGCATGGATACAAGGGTTCAAAAGAAGTCCAATAAACTTCAGACCACTCCTTTTGGTACCAAAGGAACATAATCCAAAGGGAATCGGATTATTTCTTAACGGTTATTGTCAATTGTACAAAATTGCAAAAAATGGGCAATTGGCTTTTGGAACTACAGAACAGCTTCTTACTAAAATTCAAGAACTTTCGAAACTACTCCTCAGTCTAAAATCTGCCGGATATAAAAATTCTTGTTGGGGTTACAACTTTGATTGGCAAGCAAGGAGACTATTCCTGTTTCCATCATTCACACCTACTGTAGTAGCCACTTGTTTTTGTGCATCAGCTCTATTTGAAGCATTTGAAATTACCGGTGATGGGTCATTGTTGGAAGAAGCCGTTTCTGCGTGCAAATTTGTCGCAGAGGACCTTAAGCGAACTGATTTCAAAGAAGGAATTATATTCAGTTACAGTCCATTGGAAGGCAATAACACTGTTTACAACGCGAGTCTACTCGGGGCCAAATTACTTTCAATCGGGTTTAAATACACCAAAAATCAAGAGTTTAAGGTTTTAGCTGAGTTAGCGGTGAAAGGGGCGATATCTGGTCAAAATGAAGACGGATCATGGGTTTACGGATTATTACCTGTACAAAACTGGATTGATAGTTTTCACACTGGATATAATCTCGAGGCCCTATATTTCTACCAACAATGTACAGGGGACTACGTGTTTAAAGATAGGATTGAAAAGGCTCTAAATTATTATTATGAAAATTTTTTTCTCAATAATGGTACTCCAAAGTATTATCACGATGAAACCTATCCGATTGATATACATTGTCCTGCCCAACTTTTATTGGTTTTGAAGTATTTTGATACCAAATATGATAAAGATTATGTAGCCCAAAAGGTATTAGGATGGACATTTAAAAATATGCAGGATCGAAATGGATATTTCTACTACCAATTGAAAAAAGGTTTTAGTTCAAAAATATCTTATATGCGGTGGAGCAATGCATTTATGTTTTATGCAATGAGCAACTATATGCACCATTTAACATCAAAATGAAATACGAAATTATTAATAACTTAAAAGTTTTCGCTCCGACCACTCGAAAAGAGCTAATTGACTTTGCATTTTGTGAGAAGAAAATTCTCATTGCCATTAATGCTGAGAAAATTCTTCATGCTACGGAGGTTACAAAAGAAATTATAAATAATAATATTGGATATCCGGACGGAATCGGAGCAGTTTGGGCTCTCCAAAAAAAAGGAGTGAAAGATATCCATAAGATTCCTGGTTGTGAACTTTGGTTAGATATTGTGAAAGAAAGTGTTGGAGAAAAGTCCTTCTATCTTATCGGTGGGTCAGAAGAGGTAATTCAATCAACAGTTACAAAACTCAAGAAAGATTTCCCAAAGATAAAGCTATTGGGATTTCGAAATGGTTATTTACAAAGTGAATTGGAAAAAAATCAACTAATTGATAAAATTTCTGAATCAAAACCAGATGTTGTTTTTGTGGCAATGGGCTCGCCAAAGCAAGAAATCCTGATGCGAGAACTTTGTGAGAGACACCCTGCCTTGTACCAAGGGCTGGGTGGAAGTTTTGATGTATATGTCGGAACTGTCAAAAGGGCACCTGAATGGTGGGTCTCACGTAATTTGGAATGGGCATTTAGACTTTTAAAACAACCAAGAAGAATTATGAGGCAAAAACACCTAATTGTATTTTATTTTAAGTTACTTCTGAACAAATTCTAGTATTGCGAAAATCAAGAATAATTAACGTAATAAAGGTTTTTTTCCTCATTTCCATGAGTGTTATGGTCAGGTATTCTCATGCTCAAATGATTCCGGCCGGAGAACTACAAATCGAAGAATTGATTAGAAGAAAACAGATTTCCGATTCTCTTGCACCGGTTCATTCTATGTTTTTTAGACCATTGTACCAAAACATTAATGATACATTAACTGGTAGTGAATTCATTATCCGTCCAACAAATTTTTTTCAGAGAAATACTTTTAATACTGTTCGTCCGTATGGATGGGGAGATGGACCGATGATTTCTCAAGTGGGTTTTCAGCAATATTTTTCTCTAGGATTGGCAATAGAAAATAAATTCCTTTTCGCACAGTTTCAACCAGAAATTGTCTGGGCTCAAAATAAGCCCTACCTGGGATTTGTAGAAAATGCTTCACCGCAAATTGTCAAGGATCGTTTTTTCTTTTGGAATTTTTCAGATACTCCCGAAATTCTTGGTAGGTCACCATATAAAAATGCTTGGTGGGGTCAGTCGGCGCTTTTAATACATTACCGAGCGTTTGAAATGGGATTTGCAACCCGTAATATTTGGTGGGGGCCAGGACAGTTTAATTCATTATCAATCTCTCGTAATGCACCGGGTTTTTTACATTTCACTTTGAATACGCGAAAGCCTGCTAGGACATTTATTGGCAATTTTGAAGGACAGATTATCATTGGTCGATTGGAAAATTCTAATCGTGCCCCTTCACAGAGCGAAGAATTTAATAATCTATATTTTTTACCATTCGATGGCGATTGGAGATATTTGAATGGGATGACTATTTCTTATCAACCAAAGTGGTTACCTGGACTATTTTTTGGATTTTCCCGGACCTTTCAGCAATACAATCAAAAACGAACTTCCAGCTTTAATGACATTTTGCCGATTCTTTCACCATTTCAGAAGATAAAATATGGTTTCGACAAGGATGGGGATGGTAGAGACCAGCAGGCAGTCGTTTCGGGAAGATATGTCAATATTAGAGGGAATTTTGAGTTTTATTTTGAATATGGCAGGCGAGACCATGCTTTCAACTGGCGGGAGGCGATCATAAATCCAGAGCACGCAAGGGCATTCTTAATGGGATTCAATAAACTGATTAATTTAAATGACACAAGAAAAAAACTGTTCGTTAGGGGCGAAATTACCCATCAACAGGAATCTATAAACAGATACATTAGATACAGAGGGTTGTTAGGTGGAGTATCTTGGCATACTCATAATTCAGGTGCCAGGGGATTTGTTAATTTCGGACAACCGCTAGGTGTTGGAATAGGAACCGGTTCAAATGTACAAACCTTTGAAGTTTCTCTAGTCGAGAATTATAACAAGTTAGGATTAGTCTTTGAGCGACTTGAAAACCACCAAGATTTCTATTATAGGGTCTTTGGACAGCAAACTAAACAACAACCTTGGATTGACTTTAGTGCAGGGCTGATTTTTGATCGAGAATGGAAAAATCTTATTATGAGCTCTCGTTTGCAATTTATCAATGCAAAAAATTACCAGTGGATTGAAAACCCAGCCTCTACAGAAGACTTTCCACAAAATACCAGCCTTTTTTCTACCCATTTTCAATTAAACTTCATCTATAGGTTAAATAGATATTTCATACTTCAATGATTAACATCACCATCGTCGCCGGCGCCCGTCCAAACTTTATGAAAATAGCGCCTATTCTAAAAGCCATCCAGGACAAAAAGGAGACAGGGACAGCAATAAACTTTAGACTAGTTCATACCGGTCAACACTATGACAAGAAAATGTCGGGTGATTTTTTTGAGCAGTTGAATATTCCTGAACCTGATATCAACCTCGAAGCGGGAGGAGGAAGTCAGGCCGAACAAACTGCAGCCATTATGGTAGCATTTGAAAAAGAACTTTTGGCCAATAGGCCTGATTTGGTTATTGTAGTTGGTGATGTAACTTCTACATTGGCCTGTTCTATTGCAGCCAAGAAATTGGTCATCGATGTGGCGCATGTGGAAGGAGGGATCCGTTCTGGAGATATGAGTATGCCGGAAGAAGTGAATAGAATTGTTACGGATAGCATCACGGATCATTTTTTCACTACCTCAGAGGTTGCTAACCAACATCTGAAGTATGTAGGAGTGGCTGAGGATAGAATTCATTTTGTGGGGAATACCATGATAGACACGCTGCTTTCCAATCAGGATAGGTTTATGAGTCCGGTAGGAGAGATGTTTGATGACCTTAAGCCAAAGAACTATTTTGTCATGACCATGCATAGGCCTGCAAATGTAGATGGGGAACATCAGCTTAAAGCCTTGATAGATGCCATTATGATGGGAACAGGTAGTTTTCCTGTGATATTTCCGGTTCATCCCCGAACTGCCAAAAATCTTGAGAAGATTGGTATCAGACATGCAAGATTGAGGATGGTAGAACCGTTGTCTTATCTTGAGTTCAATTATTTGGTTAAAAATGCATTAGGTGTAATTACAGATTCAGGGGGAATTACCGAGGAGGCTTCCGTGATGAATGTTCCTTGCATCACCATGAGAAACAATACCGAACGCCCTGAAACAGTCACCCTTGGCACGAATGAATTAATAGGAATAAATCCGGCAAATCTCAAAGCACCTTTAGAGAAATTACTTAAAGGCAAATGGAAATCTTATAAGGGAATACCACTTTGGGATGGAAAAGCAGCAGAAAGAATTGTGGATAAAATTATTGAAATTTATGAATTATAATGGTTTTCTACTTCTTTCCCAGTAACCCAATATTCTACTTCAGACAGGTAGGAAGTCCGAAGTCGGAAGTCCGATGTAACGGACATTTCAGTTTCCTGCAAGAATTATACAGAATTACAATTTTACCTGCATCATTGTGTAAATAAATATTTCTTATCGACAATAATCCAATATAAATTTATGAAAGGCATAATCCTAGCTGGAGGCTCCGGAACAAGACTTTACCCCATTACCAAAGGTACCTCAAAGCAACTGCTTGCTATCTACGACAAGCCAATGATATACTACCCCATGTCAGTCCTGATGTTAGCAGGTATTAGGGAGATTCTGATCATCAGCACGCCGCATGACCTGCCGAATTTTAAAAAATTGTTTGGAGACGGTTCCGATCTAGGAATTAAGCTTACTTATGCAGAACAACCTTCACCTGACGGATTGGCCCAAGCCTTCATCATCGGAGAGGAATTTATCGGTCACGATTCGGTCTGTCTGGTACTTGGTGACAATATTTTTTATGGGCATGGGTTTACACAGCTTCTCAAAAGTTCGGTCGCTACGGTTGAGAATGAAAATAAAGCAACAGTTTTTGGTTACTACGTTCAAGATCCTCAACGCTATGGAGTTGTTGAATTTACCGAAAAGGGAGATGCAATAAGTATTGAGGAAAAACCTGATGTCCCAAAAAGCAATTATGCGGTTGTGGGTCTTTATTTTTACCCGAATTCAGTCGTTGAAATTGCAAAAAATATAAAACCAAGCCACAGAGGTGAGTTGGAAATCACTACTGTCAACCAAGAATATTTGAAAAACAATGAACTTAAGGTTGAACTTATGGGCAGGGGTTTTGCTTGGTTAGATACAGGTACCCACGAATCAATGCTCGAAGCTTCTAATTTTATCCATACCATTGAAAAGCGGCAAGGACTTAAAGTTGCTTGTTTGGAAGAGATAGCTTTTGATATGGGCTTTATAAATACTGAAAAACTGAAAGAATTGGCTCAAAATTTGAGGAAAAATGAATATGGTGAGTATCTCTTGAGAAAAATTGGATTAAGGTAAATTTGAGTAATGATTCTTAAGATTTAATTTATTATGATTATACAGTTTTATGAATGGAAATTTGAATATTAATAAATTATAATTAAGTTAGCTCAAAAATAATTTTTATGATAATTTTTCTTGCAGTCATCACAGCATTTATGGTAGGTTTTTTACTGACTCCAATAGTGATTTTGCTTTTAAAAAAAATGGAACTTGTCGATAGTCCGGGAGGTAGAAAAATTCATAACGGATTTATTCCTTCTATGGGAGGAATAGCCTTTGTTATTGCAAGTTTTGTAGCAGTTTTAGCCTGGTTGGATTCAGAATATATCATGGAAATCAGGTTTTTACTAGCAGCCTTTGGCTTGATGTTTTTTGTTGGCTTAAGGGATGATATGGTCAATATGAGTGCATTCCAAAAATTGGCGGGGCAATTTATTTCTGCCTATTTAGTCGTGGTTATGGCAGATATTAGGTTGACAGGTCTTTATGGATTTTTCGGTATTTATGAACTTCCACTTTGGATTAGTTACGGGATTTCATTTTTTACCATTCTTGTCTTGACCAATTCCTTTAATCTTATAGATGGTTTAGACGGTTTGGCAGGTTCAATCAGTCTAGTGACTTTTATGTTCCTAGGGTGGTGGTTTTTGGAAGCAGACCTTACTAGCTATTCTGTATTCTCGTTTATTTTGGTTGGTGCGGTTCTTTCTTTTTTGGTCTATAATTGGCATCCCGCTAAGATTTTTATGGGTGATACCGGGTCTTTAAGTTTAGGCTTTGCTTTGGCGGTGTTGACTATATTGTTTATAGATAAGAATGGCACAATGGCAAATTTTGAAGGATGGAAATTTAATGCACCTATTGCCTCTGGCATCGCTTTATTAATAATTCCGATATATGATACTTCTAGGATTTTTATAAAAAGATCCTTAAAGGGTAAATCCCCGATGGCACCTGATAAAAGTCATGTGCACCATTTTCTTTTGAGAATGGGCATGAGGCATGACCAAGTCACCTTGACGTTGGTAGCAGTGAAAGTTGGGTTTATTTCCTTGATTTTTATTGGTTCTGATTTCAGCGACTATGTGATGTTGCCTGTGGTAACCCTTACGGCTATAGTTCTTGGGTTAAAAATGGATTCACTGACATTAAAAAGAGTTAAAAAATTAAATAAAAATTCGCCACCCATATTGTCTAAGAGAACAAAAAGGAAAAGTCATCAAAAACCAAGTATTCAAGGTGATGTCCTGGAAAAAGTCAATATTAGCGACAATTAAAATTTATACTTTTCAATAATCAAAAGCTCCGAAGTTTAGTACTCCGGAGCTTTTTTTATGGGTCCTCTTTATTGCACGTAGCTAAACAATTAATGGCAGAAGAACGATTAGCAGGCTTTGTTGCAGGTACGCTGTTGTCCCAGGACAAGTATACCCAGCCGATATAGTACTTTCAAGCCTAACCTTCAACATTGCGCATACCCAATTTTTTTGTTTAGCCTTAGATTTCAGAATTTGTAGGTGGTTGAAAAAAATCCTAACTTTTTGATTCATCAAACTTTCCTATAGTTTTGTTCTTGGTTTCACTCAATTTTAACATGTTAAAATCTATTCCGCTTTCAACTCCAGTTTTTGATGGAAATGAAAACAGCTTTTTATTGAAGGCTCTAGAATCAAATCAAATTTCGACAGCAGGAAAATTTATTTCGGATTTTGAAGAAGAAATAAAAAAAAGAACAGGAGGATTTGAAGTAGCAGTAACAAATTCTGGAACTTCAGCTATTCATTTGGCATTGAGACTTCTTGGTATTGGCCCTGGGGATGAGGTTTTATGCCAATCCTTTACCTTTTGTGCTTCTGCCAATCCGATTTTGTACCTAGGTGCTCAACCAGTGTTTATTGACAGTGAACCCACTACCTGGAATATTTGTCCTGAAATTTTAGAAGAGGCAATTTTGGATAGGTTAAGAAAGGGCAAAAAACCAAAAGCAATTATTGTGGTGGACCTGTTTGGTATGCCTGCAAAATTTAAACAGATTAATGATATTTCGGCAAAATATGAAATACCTGTTGTCGAAGATGCTGCAGAGGCATTGGGCTCCTCTATTGATGGTATTGCTTGCGGAACTCATGGACAGTATGGGATTTTTTCTTTTAATGGAAATAAAATTATTACCACAGGTTCAGGTGGAGCATTGATTTCCCAAGATTTAAATGCAATGGACAGGGCAAAATACTTGTCTGTTCAGGCTCGAGAAAACTATAAATATTATTTGCATAAGGAAGTTGGATATAATTATAGAATGAATAACGTATCGGCTGGAATAGGCCTTGCTCAGATTTTGGATTTGGATAAAAAGATTTCGTTGCGCAGGAAGAAATTTGAAAATTATCAGAATTTATTTCGTGATATAAAAGGTGTTTCTACTGTACTTGAACTCGATGGTTTTTTTTCTAATAGATGGCTTTCAACTTTTATAGTAAGTAATTCAGAAACAGGACTTTCAATAGAAGAGCTTCGTCTTGCGCTACTAAAAGAAAATATTGAAACTCGATACCTTTGGAACCCTTTGCATCTTCAACCTGTATTCAAAGATGTTCCATTCTATGGCGGAGGCAGCTCTGAAAAACTATTCTCAGAAGGAATTTGCCTTCCAAGCAGTGAAAATCTATCCTATGAAGATCAAGTAAGGATCGTTGACATCATCAAAAATAACCTCATCAGAAAATAACGCGATGTATTCCTTATTCCTCAAAAGATTTATTGATATAATATTTAGCGGTTTTTTAATTTCAATTCTTCTCCCGGTAATAGTTTTAATTGGATTTGTATTAGGAATAAATAATAGGGGAAATCCTTTTTTTACCCAAAAAAGACCGGGTCTTAATGGCAAATTGTTTAGACTAGTAAAGTTTAAAACTATGACAGATGAAGTTGATGACCAAGGACAAATACTACCTGATGAGGATAGATTGAAGGGATTAGGAAAAATCATCCGAAAATTTTCTATGGATGAAATTCCTCAATTATGGAATGTCCTGATAGGTGATATGAGTTTGGTCGGACCAAGGCCATTGTTGGAAGAGTACCTTCCGCTTTATAGTAAGGAACAGGCAAAAAGACATTTGGTTCGTCCGGGTATAACGGGGCTTGCGCAGGTAAATGGAAGAAATGCAATTTCTTGGGAGAAGAAATTTGAGTATGACTTAGTATATGTAAATAATCTATCTTTAAAAATGGATTCGAAAATATTAATTTTGACATTTTTTAAATTTCTCAGGCCTGAGGGTATTCATCAGGAGGGGCATGTGACTATGCCGAAATTTAAGGGCAAAAAAGATCAAGACTTAATTTGATTTTAATTTTCGGAATTTTAGCATTAAGGAGAAATTAAATAAGGCAGTTAAATTTATTTTATGCCATGCTTTTCAATTCATTTCAATTGAATTTTTAGCAATAAAGACAAAGTTTGAATCATTTTTTACACTCTAGATTTTGGTAATAAATTGTCAAAATTATGATTAAGGATGGGGTTTTATATTTTTTTTTCGAAACGTAAATCTGTTTTGGATAGCTAAAAATGAACGCTACATAAAGAAAATTGTATGTTTTTATTTTTGATAAAAATATCACTTCAAATTGTTATTATTTGTAAAAATCAATGATATATTTGAAGGCAATTGTTTATTACTAAAATAAGTAAAAATTGAATAATATATATTTTAATCAATTCTGCAAATGAACTTTTTAAAAGATTTAAGGATCCTTCCAAGATGGATTATTGTCACACTAGATTCTATTATTTTATTTCAGGCGACTTTCTTTGCTTATCTCGTAAGATTTAATTTTGATTTTGAATTAGTGAGTAAAAGCAATGCTGTTTTGGGAAGTGCTATTTTTTCAGTTCTAGTTTTTGGTGTGATGTTGGCCACAAAGAGTTATAAAGGAATTGTACGCCACACAGGATTGAAAGACAGTGTTAATATTTTCAAGACAGTTGTGATAGGTTTCGTTATCTTTTTGATAATCAATTTGGGTTTTGAAAAAATTATTTCCAGCACCTACATCATTCCAAATTCGATTTTGATTATTGCATCCCTTACATCTCTTTTTTTATTGATTTTGTACCGATTCCTTGTTAAAGAATTATTTATTTATCTCAAAAGTGGTTTTGTTGTATCTAATGATGGTAAAGTAGGAGTGATATTTGGTGCTAATGAGGCAGGTATCACGGCCCTAGATGTCATCAAGAGAGATAGCAAGTCCAATCTTGTGATTTCATCTTTTCTCGACGATGATCCGAAAAAGGAAGGGAAAATCATCGGAGGAAAAAAGATTTTCAGAGGTCTTTCTCACCTTAAATCAATGGTAGAAAATCAAAATGTATCTGAATTAATCATAGCAGTAAAGGATTTGTCTGTTCAGAGAAAAAAGGAAATTATTGATGAATGTTATAAATTCAATATTCATGTATCTATTGTCCCACCATTAAATCAATGGATAAACCGAGGCCTCAATACTGAAGCAATTCGGGATTTAAGGATTGAAGACTTACTTGGAAGGGATCAGATTTCTTTAGAAAATCAAAAAATCAAAGAAGAACTTGTCAACAAAGTTGTATTGGTAACAGGTGCAGCAGGTTCGATAGGAAGTGAGCTTTGCAGGCAGATTATGTTTTATAATCCAAAACTCCTAATTCTTTTGGATTTTTCGGAATCGGCTTTGTATGACTTGGATTTTGAATTTAGAGAAACAGGAATGGTAACTCCCCACATTTCTGTTCTGGCGGATATCAGGGATTATAGTACTATGAAGGAGGTTTTTAAAAAGTACAGTCCCGATGTTGTTTTTCATGCAGCAGCATATAAGCATGTGCCAATGATAGAAAATTATCCGGAACAAGCAGTAAAAAGTAACATTCTTGGCACCAAGATTCTTGCTGATTTATCTGTTTTGCATCATGTTGAAAAATTTGTTTTTGTAAGTACAGACAAGGCAGTTAATCCAACGAATGTCATGGGTGCAACAAAAAGAGCTGCCGAGATGTATGTTCAGTCTTTGAATATGTACCTGCAAAATCACCATGTAAATAATTATACAAAATTCATAACCACACGTTTTGGAAATGTTTTGGGCTCAAACGGTTCTGTAGTCCCTCTTTTCAAAAAGCAGATTCAAAAAGGAGGTCCGATAACTGTCACGCATCCTGATGTGACAAGGTATTTTATGACCATCCCTGAGGCTTGTCAGTTGGTACTTGAAGCAGGATGCATGGGAAATGGTGGAGAAATCTATGTTTTTGATATGGGTGAACCAATTAAAATCGTTGACCTTGCTATAAATATGATAAGGTTAAGTGGAAATAAGGAAGGTTCGGATATTAAAATTGTCTACACAGGATTAAGAGAGGGGGAAAAACTTTTTGAAGAACTTTTGAATGATACAGAAGTCATTAAGTTTACCCATCACCCAAAAATCAAAATAGCACAGGTAGCACCTGTGCATTTTTTCAAAATTGAGGCCCAAATACAGATGTTTGAATCATTTATTGGTAAAAATTCCGAAAATGACCTTGTATTCCATCTAAAATCGATGATTCCGGAATACAAAAGTAATTCATCTAGATTTGAGGTGTTGGACCGTCTCAATTAATATTAGTCACACGGGTCTTTTTACCTTTTACTTATCTTGTTTGAGGTTATTGCCCGCTGCAGGTTGCATTTGAATCTATCAGATTCGGTATTATATTTTTTTTGATGTTTAGTCTTTCTTCCACTTACCCTTTTCCTCCAAAGCTGAAAAGAAGTGGGTTTTAGCTCTTCTCTCATCAATTTGATTACTTCCTCCTCCGAAACCCCAAATTGTTTTTTTATTGCCTCAAAAGGAGTCCGATCCTCCCAGGCCATTTCAATTATCCTGTCTATATCAATTGATTCCATTACATTGTTTTGATTCCAAACAATGTTGGGTGTCTAATGTTTTTAGAAAGATGGAAAAAATCAATGTGGTATGGTTAAAGCGTGATATCAGGACAAAAGACCATTTGCCTTTGAAATTAGCAATAGAAAGCGGATTTCCGATTTTGATAGTATATGTTTTTGAACCCTCTTTGCTTGATTCACCCCAATATGACCTCAGACATTGGAGGTTTGTTTACCAAAGCTTGGCGGACTTCGACAAAATCATTGGCGCTTTTCATGCTAAAACTTTAATTCATAATGGTGAAGTCATTGATTTTTTTGAATTTCTTCAATCTTATGTTAGGATAGATTCCGTTTTCTCCCATCTTGAAACAGGGATTTCGATTACCTATAAGAGAGACAAAATTTTAAAGAAATTTTTTGAAGCGAATAAGATAAAATGGAAAGAATTTCCGCAAAATGGAGTCTTAAGAGGTATCAAAAATAGGGATAATTGGGCCAGCAATTGGAAAAAGTTCGTGGATACACCTCTTGAAAACCCAGATTTTTCAAAAGGAAAGTATTTTCAGGTCAATAATGATTTTGGAATATGTAGTGGAAAAATTCCCGAAGAATGGAAATTGAAAGACCCTAAAATGCAAGAAGGGGGAGAAACAATTGCATGGAGATATCTGAATTCCTTTTTTGGGGAAAGGATAACAAATTATAGCAAGCATATCAGTAAACCGGAAGAAAGCCGAAAGTCTTGCAGCCGTTTATCTCCATATATTGCTTGGGGTAACCTGTCCATCAGACAAGTCTATCAAGAGGCCGAAAAATTAAAATATAGGAATCTTTCTAAAGGAAATGTTGAAAATTTTCAATCTAGACTTCAATGGCACTGCCACTTCATTCAAAAATTTGAAATGGATTGCAGGATTGAATTCGAAAATTTGAATAGAGGCTTTGATAAATTCCCAAAGGTAAAAAGTAATGCTAAGCTTAAAGCTTGGATGGAAGGGAAGACAGGTTTCCCTTTGGTAGATGCGTGTATGCGTTGTTTGAAGGAAACCGGTTATCTCAATTTTAGAATGAGAGCTATGTTGGTTTCCTTTTTGACACATCACTTGATGTTGGATTGGAGGGATGGATCCCACCATCTTTCTAGGTATTTTTTAGACTTTGAACCCGGTATCCATTATCCGCAACTTCAGATGCAGGCTGGGGTTACAGGAACCAATACAGTTAGGATTTACAATCCTGTCAAACAGTCCTATGAACATGATCCAACTGCTAATTTTATAAAAAAGTGGGTCCCCGAACTGTCTCAATTACCATCAGGACAAATCCATGAACCTTGGAAAATCACAGGATTAGAACAATTGATTTTCGGATTTGAGTTGGGCAGAGATTATCCTTTTCCTATCGTTGAGCCTGAAATTTCGGGGAAAATTGCCCGTGACCAGTTGTGGGAAGCTCAGAGGGATGAAGAAGTGGTGAAATTCTCCAAAAAGATATTGAAAAAACATACACTACCCTCCCGGAGAATGTAAAATTCAAAAAAAAGCCCACTTGATTATTCAAGTGGGCCTTCCTAGAGTTGAAACTATTATTAATCAGCCAAATATTTTTCTACAGGCACATAATCCATATTGAAGGCCTCTGCAACTGCTTTATAGACAATATCTCCGTTGATAACATTTAATCCTGGAATAAGGTCAGGATTTTGTTGGGCAGCTTTCTTCCATCCCTTATCTGCCAACTGAATTGCGTAGGGAAGTGTAGCATTGGTAAGTGCTAATGTAGAAGTATAAGGAACAGCACCCGGCATATTTGCGACGCAATAATGAACTACGTCGTCTATAATATACGTTGGATTTTCGTGCGTTGTGGGTTTGCATGTTTCAATGCAGCCACCCTGATCTACGGCTACATCCACTAACACAGTACCAGGTTTCATGATTTTAAGCATGTCTTTGGTAATCAGGTGTGGCGCTTTTGCTCCGGGAATCAATACAGCTCCTATAATCAAGTCAGAATGTTTGATCATTTCTCTGATGTTATATTCATTTGACATCATGGTCTTGACATTTGCAGGCATGACATCTGCTAGGTATCGCATTCTGGCAAGTGATACATCCATAATGGTCACATCAGCACCCAAACCTGCTGCCATCCAAGCAGCCTGGGTTCCTACAATGCCACCACCTAATATCAAAACTTTTGCCGGCAATACTCCGGGAACTCCTCCCAAAAGTATACCTCTGCCTTTCAATGGCTTTTCAAGGTAATTTGCACCTTTTTGTATTGCCATTCTTCCTGCTACCTCTGACATAGGAATCAACAAAGGAAGACTTCTATCCACTTTTTCGACGGTCTCATAAGCAAGGCAAATAGCTTTACTTTCAACCATTGCCTTGGTAAGCGGTTCGTATGATGCAAAATGGAAGTAAGTAAACAATAACTGATTTTCTTTAATCAGCTTGTATTCCGGTTCAATCGGTTCTTTAACTTTAATGATCATGTCAGCAATGGCATAGACCTCCTCAATGGAAGGTAAAATAGTTGCTCCTGCAGAAACATATTCTTCATCACTAAACCCACTACCTATTCCTGCTGTTTGCTGTACAAATACCTGATGGCCTCTTTTTACCAACTCTTTTGCGCCGGCAGGGGTTAATGCCACCCTGTTTTCATTATTTTTTATTTCTTTTGGGGTACCAATTATCATATTGTTAAAATTTGGGTTTTCTTATTAGAAGCCCAAAGATAATATGAGGGTATTATTAAAAACCATTTTCCATTCAATTATTTTGAATGCTTTAAGAAAATGAATGAAACTTGAAATATTATTTTTTATTAATTCATTTTTCTAAATAAAATTTCAAAAAAAATATTTTTTGGATCAAAAATTTTGGAGGTTTTATTTTAAATGATTTTGCTGATAATTTAATCTGTGAATTTTGGTTTTTATAAATTATTTTGATTGTTAAATTGTAAAAATAAGAATAAAATTTTGCAAAACGTATTTTTATTATCTTTATTCAAAATTATTTATTGAAATTAATGGAAATTATTCTGTTTTTAAATTTGTAAAAATGTCAAATTTCTTTATTTTTGGAATACTTGCATTAGATTAGAAATAAACCCGACTAGCTTTTAGATTATTAAAAATGAATGAAGTGGTAACATATTCCAAACAGAAAAGCACCACAGTGTTTGACAAAGAGTCCTTGCTTAAAGAATACCGAATTGCTCAAGAAAGCCGTCAAGCGTCTCTTATGGGCAGAAAAGAGGTGTTTATGGGAAAAGCTAAATTTGGGATTTTTGGTGATGGAAAAGAACTTGCCCAGATTGCCATGGCAAGACATTTTCGTAATGGGGATTTTCGCTCGGGTTATTATAGAGATCAGACCTTCATGTTTGCGGTTGGTGAATCTACTGTCAGAGAGTATTTTGCCCAGTTATATGCTCATACCGACGTAGATCTTGAACCGGCTTCTGCAGGAAGACTTATGAATGGACATTTTGCCACTAGGTTCCTTCATCCGGATGGATCTTGGAAGGACCTTACCTCAATGAAAAATTCATCCGCGGACATTTCACCTACAGCAGGTCAAATGCCTAAGCTGCTTGGATTAGCATATGCCTCCAAGTTATTTAGAGAAAGTGAGGTTCTGAATGATTTGCAACAGTTTAGTAATAATGGAAATGAAGTTGCTTGGGGTACTATAGGCAACGCATCCACATCAGAGGGGATGTTTTTCGAAACAGTCAATGCTGCAGGAGTTCTTCAGGTGCCTATGGTCATTTCAATCTGGGATGATGGATATGGTATTTCCGTTCCAAATGAATTTCATACAACAAAAGGAAGTATTTCTGAAGTATTGAGGGGGTTTCAGAGAAATGACGACCAAAAAGGATTTGAGATATTTGTAGTAAAAGGATGGGATTATGAAGCCTTAGACAGGGCTTATGAAAACGCATCCCGAATTGCCAGAGAGGAGCATGTCCCTGTGATTATTCATGTGATTGAGATGACACAGCCTCAGGGTCACTCTACTTCAGGTTCACACGAAAGGTACAAATCAAAAGAGCGTCTTGATTGGGAAAAAGAAAATGATTGTATTCTTAAGTTTAGAGAATATCTGTTGACTAATGGGAGAATAACTGAAGAAGAACTTAATGATATTGAACAGGAAGCCAAATCTTATGTAAAAACCCAAAAAGAAGCTGCTTGGAAAGCATTTTCAGGTGAAATAAAGTCTGAATTACAAGAGGCCTCGACGCTTCTCCAAGAATTGACCAAATCGTCTGTTCAATCAGTATTGCTTGAACAATTAAGTGAGGAATTAAGCAAAGCTTTGAATCCCATCCGAAAAGATGTAATCAGTACAGTCAGAAGGGCACTTTGGGCCACTAAAACTGAAAATTCAGAGGCAAGAAATGCCTTGATTTCTTGGTATTCCGATCAGCAAAAGTTAAATGAAGACAGGTATAATTCTTATTTGTACAGCCATTCTCCCTGGAAAGTAGAAAACATCCAACCTATCAATGCTGAGTATCCCGATGATGCAAATATGGTCGATGGAAGAGAGATTTTGCAGGCATGTTTTGACCATTTACTCAAAAATGAGCCAAGATTTTTTGCGTTTGGTGAAGATGTCGGTAAAATAGGGGATGTCAATCAGGCATTTGCAGGTCTCCAGTCAAAATATGGAGAACACAGGGTTACGGATACCGGAATCAGGGAATGTACAATTATTGGTCAAGGTATAGGTGCTGCTTTGAGGGGGCTGAGACCTATGGCGGAGATTCAATATTTGGATTATATACATTATGCACTGATGACCTTGGCAGATGACTTGGCCTGCCTTCAATACAGGACAAAAGGAGGACAGAAAGCACCATTAATAGTTAGGACTAGAGGACATAGGTTAGAAGGTGTTTGGCATGCAGGCTCTCCAATCGGAATGCTTCTACATTCTTTAAGGGGAATGTTGATCTGCGTACCAAGGAATATGACACAGGCCGCGGGAATGTACAATACATTGATGGTAGCTGATGAACCGGCTTTGGTTATTGAATGCCTTAATGGATATAGGTTGAAGGAAAAAATGCCATCAAATATCAGTGAGTTCAGAGTTCCTTTAGGCCAGCCCGAAGTTATCAGAGAAGGAAAAGACATAACTGTCGTCACTTACGGTTCAATGTGTAGAATAATATCAGATGCAGCAGAAGACCTCATTCAAATGGGTATTGACATTGAGATAATAGATGTACAGACATTGTTGCCTTTTGATGTCAACCATCGAATTGTGGAATCCTTAAAGAAAACCAATAAAATCCTCTTTGCAGATGAAGATGTACCGGGTGGAGCCACTGCATATATGATGCAGCAAGTTGTTGAAGAGCAAAAAGGATATTATTACCTTGATGTTGAACCTGCAACATTAGCAGGTAAAGCACATAGACCGGCCTATTCTTCTGATGGGGATTATTTTTCAAAACCATCAGTAGATGATGTAGTAGAGAAAGTTTACGGAATGATGCATGATACTGATCCGATTCGGTTTCCAAAAATCTATTGATCTTCTGAAACGGTAAACAAAAAAGGCCTTCAAATCAATTTGAAGGCCTTTTTTGATATATAATTTTTTCAATTAATTTCTTCTGATTTGGTTGAGTGTTACTTCAGGACTGGAAACAACATTACTTCTGTTCAATGCCCTATCTTGGATTTCTACGTCAATCCTTAAAGTGTCATTCCTGAAAATTGAATTCCAGCCAAATGAAAGCATAGAATATTGAATACTTCCTTCGACAGGTAGGGCTTCTGTTCCGTTGATTATCCTTGGGAATCTACCATTGAAAGTAGTAAAGAAAGGTGGCGCTTCCCATCTGAATTCTGTAAAAACACCATTCCTCTTGATAAAGAACTTTACAAAGATATTGTTGTGGTCTTCATTTTGCTCAACCCACACAGTATCCCGAACCGGGGCATTATTTACAATTGGATTGATAACCCAATCAATGGGATTAAAAGATGGGGCTTCCGGAGGCCTTACACGATAAACAATTAGGTTTCCTGAATTATCCCTTTTAAATGTTACAGGGTTAAAGGGAGGATTTATATCACTTGGATTAAGTCCAAGATCACCTTCTGCATCTTTAAAATTTATAGACAAAATAAGGGAATCGGCGCCATCAGTTGTTGAAAAATACAAATCTTTGAATGAAATTTCCGGTGTAGAAGGAAAATTGTCCGGGGGTGATATACAACCCCCGACGGCTAAAAGGATGGATAATAAAATCAGATAGTTTTTTACATTGCTCATGCTGATGTAAATTTACGAGAAATTCTACGAGGTCAAAACATCTTTACTTTTGAATGACAAATAATAAAACGATCAATTATTTTAAATGTTTTGCCGAGAAAATTTTGGCTTCCAATTTGGATGATTTTGAAGATTTGGCTTTGGACCTGTACAAATTTCAATTGGAAAACAATGCTGTCTACCGAAATTATGTCAAGGCCAGAGGTTTATACAATAGAGATGTAAAAGAACTTATTGACATTCCCTTCCTGCCAATAGGTTTTTTTAAAAACCACCAGATTGTATCCGGTCCGCTGGCTCATTTTGAAGGTTTTTTTACAAGCAGCGGCACCACAGGAAGTATTACAAGCAAACATTATTATTGGTCTCAGGAATTCTATTTGAGGCATTCTTTTCATCTGTTTGAAAGCGAATACGGGAATATCGCGGATTGGCATGTTTTAGCATTGTTGCCTTCTTACCTCGAAAGGGAGGGTAGTTCTTTGGTAAGTATGGCAGACTATTTCATCTCCCAATCAGGATCAATTCATTCAGGATTTTATCTCTATAATCATGAGGAACTTTTACAAAAACTTAAAGAGCTTGCTTTTTCAAATGAGAAAGTATTGTTGTTGGGAGTTACATTCGCCTTACTGGACTTTCTTGAAGGTGCCGGAGAAATTCCAAAAAACGATAATCTGATCGTGATGGAGACAGGAGGGATGAAAGGACGAAGAAAGGAAATGGTTAGAGAAGAGTTGCATCAAATACTCAAAGCTGGGTTTTTTGTAGACCATATCCATTCAGAATATGGTATGACAGAACTCATGTCTCAGGCATATTCCAAAGGTGATGGGATATACAATTTACCTTTAAGTATGCGCGTTTATCTTAGAGATGTCAATGATCCTTTATCTTGGTCTGAACGTTCCCAAGGTGGCATTAATATTATTGACTTGGCTAATTTTCACTCCTGTGCTTTTATTGAAACTCAGGATTTGGGAAGGAAATTAGGGGAGAGTAAGATAAGTGTTTTGGGTAGATTTGATAACAGCGAAGTCCGTGGCTGTAATTTAATGCTCAATTAATTTTGTATTCCTTTTTTAATTAAACATATTTGAATTTAAAACTCTAACATTTATGAGAAAAGTAGCAATTATTGTAATGGCGGTAGGTCTTTTGGCCCTAGGTTCTTGTGCTTCAAGCAAACCATGCCCTGCTTACGCCAAAGCTTTGGATAGCAAAGAAATTAAAGGATAATAAATATGCTGACCCTTAATAGTCAGCATATTTCTTTATGTCATTCAGACTGATTGTTTTTTCACCCAGGATTATCAATCTTTCAACCACGTTTCTAAGTTCGCGGATGTTTCCTGTCCAAGGGAATTCCTGAAGTTTGGAAAGAGCCTCTTTTGAAATTTCCTTTTTGGCGGTTCCATACTCAGTAGCTACATCTTCTAGGAATTTTTCCACCAAAAGTGGAATGTCATCTTTCCGATCTTTTAATGCCGGTACCTGAATCAGGATTACGCTTAGCCTATGATATAGGTCCTCTCTAAAATTGCCTTCTTCGATGGCTTTTTTAAGGTCTTTATTGGTTGCGGCAAGAACCCTGACATCCACTTTAATATCTTTATCCCCACCCACGCGGGTGATCTTGTGGTCTTGTAATGCCCTCAATACTTTTGACTGGGCTGAAAGACTCATGTCTCCAATTTCGTCTAGAAAAAGGGTTCCACCATCAGCCTGTTCAAATTTCCCTATTCTTTGCTTAACTGCCGAGGTAAAGGATCCTTTTTCATGCCCAAAAAGTTCACTTTCAATTAATTCAGAAGGTATAGCTGCACAATTTACCGCCACAAAGGGGGCGTTTGACCTATTGCTTTTTTGGTGAAGCCAATGGGCCACCAGCTCTTTTCCTGTTCCATTAGGGCCGGTGATCAATACTCTAGCATCTGTCGGGGCGACTTTTTCTATAGTGTCTTTTACATGCATGATCGCCGGGGAGGAACCAACCATATCAAGTTTTTGAGAAAGTTTTTTCTTCAAAACTTTGGTTTCAGATACAAGGTTTTTCTTATCCAAAGCGTTTCGAACTGTCAATAACAGCCGGTTAAGGTCAGGAGGTTTTGGGATAAAATCGAAAGCTCCTTTTTTCGTTGCCTCTACAGCGGTTTCTATTGACCCATGAGCTGATATCATAATAAACTGTGGGGACCTGTCGAGTTCGGCAGCCTTTTCAAGTACCTCTATCCCATCAATTTTTGGCATTTTGATATCGCAAAGAACAAGGTCATAGTCTTCTTCCTGCATCATTTTCAGACCTTGCTCGCCATCCTGGGCCTCAGAAATTTCATATTTTTCATATTCAAGAATTTCTCTTAAAGTGGATCTGATGATTCTTTCATCATCGATGATTAGGATTTTGGACATAATTGATTTTTAAAGGTTTAAAAAAAAGTGCAAGCCTATAAGCCGGGTTCTGTTCAACATCCTTAATGGATGAATCTCTTGCCATCTATCTAGACCGGACTTTGCAGTCAGGCTCAATCGATCTACCCATCCCGCATAAAGACGAGCAACCTTTTATGAAAACGAGTTTCATCGCGGGACCTATTTGATCTTTCAACCCATAAGGTTTGCCATGCCTTTCTCATCACTGAGAAAGCGGTGGTCTCTTACTCCACCTTTTCACCCTTACCCTTATGCCGATAATATCGGTATGAAGGCGGTATATTTTCTGTGGCACTATCTGTTGTCAAGCTGTCTCCGGCTGGACACCTTCCTGTTAGGAAGTATGGTGCTCTGCGTTGCCCGGACTTTCCTCTTATCTGAAGAATTACCTTCAGACCAGCGGCAAGTCGGCTTGCACTTCGCAAATTAAGTTAATTTCTCCAATGTTATCCAACGAAGATTGGTACCCATTAAGTTTTAAAGTTTTTGGAACTTTGGATTTCGGCTATCTAAAAAAACATAGATAAAAGCTATTGAATACCAATAATGATGTTTAAAAAATATTAAGATCACATCTAGTCTTATTTGGATTAAGTTTAAATAGAAGATACTTTTGCAGCATTAAATTATAATAAATCTAAATAGTTATTATAAAAAAATCTTATGAGATTAAGTGTTCTTAGTTTTCAATTCCTTTTACTCTTCTTTATCTTTTTTGGGGTTAAATTTAAAACTTATCCCGGAGTAGAAACCAACACAGGAAAGACTATGGTAGTTTCAGGTAAGGTAAGTTCTGTCGATGGGGAGGCTATTCCATATGCAAATATTTTGATTTTGGGAACTGTTAAGGGAACCTATACTAATCTTGACGGAACTTTTCAGATTTATGATTTGCCGGAAGGCGTTTACACAATTAAGATTTCGGCTATAGGGTATAAGTCTTTCGAAAAACCTATTAAAATAGTTAAGGAGCAGGTAACTCAATTGGAGCTTGCTTTTGAAGAAACAGGAGTGGAAATGCCACAGTTTACAGTGATAGCAGATAAAGATCGGATCTTCAGCAAAGTACCCGGTTCTGTTTCCTACATTGATCAAAAAGAAATAAGAAACCTTAGTCCAATAAGTGGTAATGAAGCCATCAGAAGATCACCCGGTGTACATGTTGTGGATGAAGAGGGTGTTGGGATGAGGGTCAATATCGGAATTAGGGGCTTGGATCCCGACAGAAGCCGATCTGTATTGATGATGGAAGATGGCGTTCCGATCTCTCTTGCACCTTATGGAGAACCTGAAATGTATTACACTCCTGCGATAGACCGCATGTCCGGTGTGGAGATATTGAAAGGTTCTGGTCAAATTTTATATGGCCCCCAAACTATCGGTGGTGTGGTCAATTATATTACTGCTAATCCCCCCCAAGAAGAACAGGGTACTGTAAAAGTCCAAGCAGGGGATGGGGGATTTTTTTCAGGAATGGTTTCATACGGAAATACTTTTGGTAACACAGGTATAACTGTCAATCTGCTCAAAAAACGTGCTGATCAAATAGGATATGTGGGTTTTGACATTACTGATTTCAACACCAAATTGCTATTCGATATCAATTCCAAGTCCAGTCTTGGTGTGAAGATAGGTGTATATGATGAGGTGTCAGATGCAACCTACATTGGATTGACGCAGACTATGTTTGATGCAGGCGGACAAGATTTTACTAGAATGGCTCCGGATGACCGTTTGGACGTGAGGAGGTATTCGTTGAGTTTTTCCCATAAATACCAATTCTCATCAAAAGTCAGACTGAATACTATCGCCTATGGCTATACGACTACAAGAAATTGGAACAGACAGGATTTTTCTAGAAACTCAAGTTCCAATACACCTCCTTCCAATTGGACGGGTGTAACTTGGGGTGATACCAATATTCCCAATGGGGCAGTTTTTATGAGAAATTCTACAGGAAATAGAGACCGTCAATTTGAAGTTGCAGGAATCGAACCCCGTTTGGAAATCGACCATAACCTCTTTTCTAAAAACAACGAACTGATCATCGGGACTAGGTATCTATATGAAAAAGCATACGAGCAACGAGTAAATGGCACAAAAGCAGGGGTTTCGAGTGGGAATTTGGTGGAAGATGAAATTAGATCAGGCCATGCTTTCAGTGCCTATGCACAAAACAAATTAAATCTTAGTGAGCGCTTTTTGCTGAGCGCAGGTGTCAGGTTGGAAAACTTTGATTATGATAGGCAGATAAACAGGCGAAGTTTTCCCGGAGTAGGTATCAGAGATACTTTGTTGGTGGCCAATAATGCAATTACTGAATTAATTCCAGGTATTGGATTCAACTACAAGCCGACTCAGCTTTTTAGCCTGTTCGGTGGAGCTCACAGAGGTTTTGCACCACCCAGGGTGAAAGATGCAATTTCTAACCTTGGGGAACCGTATGAATTAGAAGCTGAAAAAAGCTGGAATTATGAATTGGGATTCAGGACTGATATCAAAAACTGGATATTCCTGGAAGTCACAGGGTTTGTGATGAATTTCTCCAATCAGATTATTCCTGTTTCTGAATCCTCAGGGGGACAAGGTTCAGGGCTAGTAAATGGTGGTGCTACCACACACAGCGGAGTAGAAGCTGCTGTAGTGGTAGAAATAAGCAAGTTTTTCGGATTGGAAAGAAATAAAATAGTATACGATATAAATACCGCATTTATTAATGCTGAATTTTCTAGGGATAGGTTTTTAGGGGATGTTAACATTTCAGGAAACAGAACTCCTTATTCTCCGGGATTTTTCTTCAATTCTGCCATCACATTTGAGTCCCAATCTGGTTTTGGAGCAAGGTTATTAGGAAATTATGTTTCAAGTCAATTTACAGATGAAATAAATTCTTTGGTTCCAAATCCGAATGGAGAAACAGGGCAGATAGCTGCTTACTTTGTAGTAGATACAATGGTGAATTACCATGTTTCTAAATGGAATTCTACATTTAACTTAACAGTAAAAAACCTGACTGATGAGCGTTTTATGGTGTCCCGTAGGCCTCAGGGGATTAGGTTGGGACTTCCAAGAATGATCACCGCAGGATTTGAATTCAGATTTTAAAAGAAATTAAATAAATAATAAAACAATATAGGTTGAGCAGTGTTTGGATAAAAAGGCTTTAATAGCTTTTCTTCATAGTGCTGGGTTGAGCCGTTCCATGAAAATGGAACGGTTCTTTTTTTAACTGTACCCCGATTTAAATTAGGACAATAAAATTTCGATTTTTTAAGTCTTTGAAAATCCTTCTTTGTTTCTTTGTAAGCAAAATAGATTGAAAATGATATTAGTAGGGAATGCCGTGATCAGCGATGATATCAAGGAACAGTTTTTTGTCTGTGATTTGGAAAAATGTAAGGGTGCATGTTGTGTGGAAGGTGATGCAGGAGCTCCATTGGAGGACGAGGAAACAGGTATTTTGGAAGAAATTTATCCCATTGTCAAAAATTATATCACAGCAGAAGGTCGAAAAGCCATTGAATCCCAAGGTACTTGGGTCATTGACAAAGACGGAGACAAAGGTACCCCGACCATTGGCGAAAACAGAGAATGCGCCTACGCCCTTTATGATGACAGGGGGATTTTGAAATGTGGGATTGAACAGGCTTATTTGGATGGGAAAACCAATTTCAAAAAGCCGATCAGTTGCCATCTTTATCCTATCCGGATCAAGAAATATGACGAATTTGAAGCCCTAAATTATGACAGATGGGATATATGCAGCGCAGCATGTACCTTGGGTAGCAGTTTGGGAGTGCCGGTTTACAAATTTCTGAAAGATGCCCTGATAAGGAAATTTGGAACTGAATGGTATGCTGAACTGGTCGCAGAAATAGAAGGTAATGTTTGATTAGAGGTCCAATAGCCTTATGACTTGTGAACATTGTAACCTTCCAATTCCTTTCTCAGACCTTGATATAGATTTTTTTCCTGTCCATCCAATATCCGATTAACCAAATCAATATCATGTATGAGATGGCAAATAGGAGAGAAGCAGTTTTATCAGAAAGCCAACTTGTATATGCCGCTTCATAGACGATACCTTTTAGGCTTTTTTCTCCTATTTTAATGGAGTAAAATATGGTAATCACGACACCGGAAAGGACGTAAAGGATCAATGGGTTTCTGCCAAAAACCTCAAAAGGATATGTCCAGTTTCTTTTTTTCCAAACCTCAATCACCCAAATCAAAAACCCGATAAGGAATAAATCAAGTCCTACAGTCAAAAGTACGTAGGGACTTGTCCATAGTTTTTTATTGATAGGAAAAGCCAAATCCCAAATCAGGCAAACAACTATCAAAATCACCCCTCCCAAAAACAAGGATTTTACAGTTTTGATGTTATTTCCAAATTGTTGGATCAATTTTCCTGCAAAATAACCCGCAATTACATTGACTACAGAGGGAAAAGTACTCAACAATCCTTCAGGTTCGAAGGGAACTCCTTCTCCCATATATAGATTCCGTTCCCCGATGAGCAAAAGGTCGAGTTGGGAACCCGCATTGCCCAACATGGAGTAAGGGTCTGAAGGATCTCCAAAGAAATAAAGGGCTGCCCAATATCCAAATAAGACGATGACACAATAAATGATAGCTCCTTTTTTTCCAAGATAATATAATATCAAAGAGGCAAAAAGATAACAAAGGGCTATTCTTTGAAGAACACCGAGAAGCCTTACCTCTGCCCAATTGATCATTACAATTTCTCCGGATTCATTGTAATCGAAAAAAGGAAAAGCATTCAATCCCCATCCAATCAGAAAAATCAAGGCTGACCTTTTGAAAACCTTCTTCAAAAAAACTCCCTGGTCCATTTTTTCCATTGTCTTCATACTGAAGCTCATGGCATTGCCTACCACAAATAGGAAAGTCGGAAACACAAGGTCAGTAATAGTGAATCCATGCCATTCAGCATGGGCAAAAGGTGCATAAAGATGGCTCCAACTTCCTGGAGTATTGACCACAACCATCAAAGCGATGGTGAGTCCACGTAGGACATCTAAAGCTAAATAGCGTTCCTGAATCGGAATTCCAATCGGTGATGCAGTCATAGATAATGGGTTTTGGGATTTATTCTTCAATCAAAATAAACATAATTCAAATTTTTCAAAAAGCGATACGGCGAAAAGAAAAAAATAAACTCAAAATTTGCAGATTTATTTGGTTTAGTAAAATTTCAGCCATTTAAGGGGTTCATTTATTGGAAGCATCCAAGAATTAGGTGCAAAGCAAGTTATTGGTGATTTCTAGTATGTTTTTAGATTAATGTCTTTTTTGATAAATTGAAAGTGGAATTTCAATGATTTCTTTCCGGCAGGATTTATCAAGTCAAATATACCTAACTACCAATGAACCAAATCATCCAAAAAATTGCGATGGTGCTGTTTGCACTTCTTACTGTCAATTCTTGTCAGCCTAAAAGTAAAAATATCAATAATGATCAAATCAGCATAAGTTGGGAGCTTGAGCAAAATAAAATTTCCCCGAATCAATTTCATCAGGCAAAATTCACCCTTACAAATAACGGCAATCCAGCTTTGAAACCAGGTTGGGAAATTTATTTCAATACCATTTTTCTATCAGTAAATCCTCAGGTTTTGGATTCTTTGGTTTCAATAGAACACCTTTCAGGCGATTTTTTCAGGATCAAACCGAAAGATGGCTTTCCTGTTTTGGAGAAAGGGGAGACTCATTCATTTTCCTATTCTTCTGATAATTTTTTGTTGAAAAACAGCCACACGCCTTCAGGACTTTATATAGTTTTTGGCGATAGTGAAGAAGGCCATCCAATAGAGGATTTTAAAGCTTCAAGAATCGAAATTCAGGACCAATTGACCGCTGTTGCAGGAAGCAATTTTCCGATTCCTGATCCTGCTTATCTATTTGAAAAAAACCAAAACCTAAGCCTACTATCCCAAAAAGACTTCAGTCCCATTATTCCCACTCCTAAATCATACAATTGGGGAGTAGGTGAGGTTGTTTTGTCCGAGACAATCTCCATTTATGCAGATGCCGGTTTTGAAATGGAAGCAAAATTTCTAAAAGAAAGACTTTCAACCAATTTTAAAGGAAAGATTGAAATATCATCCTCAAAAGATGCGTCTTTTTTAATCCTGAAAGATCCATCCAAAGTTTCTTCTGAAGCTTATGCCTTGAATATTGGTGAAAAAATAGAAATCAGATCCGGTAATCCAAAAGGAGCTTTTTATGGAATCCAATCTTTGTTGGCTATGCTACCCTTGTCTTCTTTTACCTCTCCTACGGATAAATTAGAGTTGCCCAAGATATCAATTGAAGACGAACCGCGGTTTGAATACCGTAGTTTTTTCCTTGATGTTGCACGTAATTTCCAATCCAAAAAAGCCATCCTCAAAATACTTGACCTCATGGCTTTTTACAAATTGAATGTGTTTCATTTCAATCTGGCCAATGATGAAGGTTGGAGAATTGAAATTCCCGGTTTGCCGGAGTTGACCGAGGTTGGCAGCAAGCGGGGCCATTCCAAAGATGAATCTCAATTCCTTTGGCCATATTATGCATCTGGTCCTGACAAGGATAAATCACCAAACGGGACCGGATTTTATTCAACAGAGGATTTTAAGGAAATTTTGAGGTATGCAAAAGAACGCCATATTGAAGTCATTCCCGAAATCGGGGCTCCTGGCCATTCCCGTGCTGCAATTATTGCCATGAGAAAAAGATACCATGACAAGATGAAATCCGGTGATAAAGAGGGGGCTTTAGAATATCTTTTGGAAGATTTTGAGGATCAATCTGAATACCTTTCTGCCCAAAATTTCAGAGGCAATACTATCTGTATCTGCCAAGAATCCGCATTTACATTTTATGAGAAAGTGGTGGATGAAATTCTGGCTATGTATGAGGAAGCAGATGTTTGGATCAGCACATTCCATACCGGAGGGGATGAAGTGCCCAAAGGAGCATGGACCAATTCACCGGTTTGCGAAAAATTCATTGCTGAAACAGAAGGGGTAAATACGAGAAATGACCTTCAAAATTACTTTTATACCCGAGTCAGCAAAATGTTTGAAGAAAGAGGAATCCAGACTGCCGGTTGGGAAGAAATCGGTCAAATAGATATCCATGAAAACGGAAAGGAAGTCATCCGACCCAATCCTGTCTTTGCAAATAAAGGATTCAGGGCCTATGCATGGAATGCAGTAGCAGGATGGGGTGGAGAAGATATGGCTTACCAATTGGCCAATGCAGGCTATGAGGTCATCATCTGCAATTCGTCGAATTTCTATTTTGATCTTGCTTACAATGTGGATCCGGATGAACCCGGGCATCAATGGTCTGGATTTGTGGATACAAAGACAGCTTGGAGAACTGTGCCTTTGAACAATTTTATTTCAAATGAAACCGACATGTATGGCAATCCTATTGATGCCGAAAGTCTAGCTAAGGGGAAGGCTAAAATGACTGCGGAAGGAACGAAAAACATCAAGGGCGTTTCCGGTCAGTTGTGGACCGAAACCATCAAAGGTCAAGAAATGATGGAATATTACCTTTTACCAAAAATGTTGGGATATGTAGAAAGGGCATGGTCGCAGGATCCTGAATGGACAGCAATTGCCGACCCTGAAAAAAGGAAAATTGAGATGGAAAAAGAATGGAACAAGTTTGCCAATGCTCTAGGCCAAAAAGAAATCCCAAGGTTGGAATACCTTTTTGGCGGTTTTAATGTGCGTTTGCCAAAAGCCGGAGCAACGGTCAAGGAAGGAAAGATCTTTGCCAATGTGGATACACCCGGCCTCACAATCAGGTATACAGTAAATGGCAGTGAACCGACTATCCAATCGGAAATTTATTCAGAGCCGATTCCATTTAAGGGGAATGTCAAGCTGCAGGTTTTTTCCCCACAAGGAAAAAGCGGAGGTATTTCTGGAATCAAGTAGTGTTTACAATTAATAATTCTGTCTTGCGGATTTTCGCGATGGTTAGATATTGACTTCAAAATCAAGTCTGAATCTCAATATCTTACACAGATGGGATTTGATTCTGACAATCACGATTTATATTTAGAATTGGAAAAATCACCAATAGACAACCGACTTAGCCCAAAATTTCCCCATGAAAATTAATTACTTATTGACCAAAAGCTTCTTGTTTCTATTTGGAATAGGTTTTTTGCATTCCTGTGACTCAAAACCTGAAATTAAAGATTTTGATTTATTGACTGAGGAGGAAAGACACCTTCCCGAGAATGCGCTTTCAGGGATTACTTTTGCGGAAGGGATTGAGGCCAAACTTTTTGCATCGGAACCTACCATAACCAATCCTACAAACATTGACATAGATCATCGGGGGAGAGTGTGGGTATGTGAGGCCTACAATTATCGACCTGCCATCACAGGCAACGATCCCCGTCAGGAGGGAGACCGCATCGTGATATTGGAAGACACTGATGGAGATGGAATCCAAGACAAAAGCACTGTCTTCTACCAAGGACCTGAGATCAATGCGCCTTTAGGCATTTGGGTAATGGGAAACAAAGCCATTGTTTCTCAAAGTCCCTATGTATGGATGTTTACAGATACAGATGGAGATGATAAGGCTGATACCAAAGAAATTATTTTTCAGGGAATTTCCGGAGATCAGCATGACCACGGGATGCATGCTTTTGTTTTTGGACCTGATGGGAAGTTTTATTTCAACTTTGGAAACTCCGGAGCACAGTTGTTGGATAAAGACGGAAATGTCATCGTAGATAAATCCGGGAAGGAAATCAATACCAAGACCTATCAGGAAGGCCTGGTTTTTAGAAGCAATACTGATTTTACAGGTATTGAAGTCCTTGGCCAAAACTTCAGAAACAATTATGAAGTAGCTGTGGATTCCTACGGTACCATGTGGCAATCGGACAATGACGATGATGGCAACCAAGGGGTTCGGGTTAATTTTGTGATGGAATATGGGAATTATGGTTACAAAGATGAGATGACCCGTGCAAGTTGGTCAGCCAACAGAACCAATAAAGAAAAGGAAATCCCACTTCAGCATTGGCACCTCAATGACCCCGGTGTTGTACCAAATCTGTTGCAGACGGGTGCGGGTTCACCTACCGGTATTTTGATTTACGAGGGGAGGTTACTACCGGAAGTTTTTTGGGATCAGATGATCCATTCGGATGCAGGCCCTAATGTTGTCCGGGCATATCCTGTGAAAAATGTCGGAGCAGGATATTCAGCCGAAATGGTCAATATCATGCACGGGGATAAAAATCAATGGTTCAGACCCTCAGATGTTTGCATTGCTCCAGATGGTTCTTTGTTTGTTTCAGATTGGTATGACCCTGGAGTTGGCGGGCATCAAGTTGGAGATTTGAACCGTGGTAGGATTTTTAGGTTGGCTCCTCCAGATAGCGATTATGAAGTCCCTTCCTATGACCTCACCACCGTGGAAGGCGCATTGGAAGCCCTCCAAAACCCAAACCTTTCATGGCGTTACCAGGCATGGCAGGCTTTACAAAAGCAAGGTTCAAGTGCAGAAGATGGCCTAAATAAAATGTTTGAATCACATGAGAATCCCAGAATGCGTGCAAGGGCTTTTTGGGTTTTGGCCAAAATGGATGGGAAAGGCCCAACTTATGTTCAAAAAGCAATTAACGGTCCCAATCCAGATATTCAGATAGCAGGTTTGAGGGCAGCCCGACAATTGGACATGGATTTTATTCCATTTGCCGAGCAATTGGCAAAAAGTCCAAATGCACAGGTTAGGAGGGAAGTGGCCATTGCGCTGAGGCATCATCCCTCACCTGAAGCCCCGGAGATTTGGGCTCAATTGGCAAAGCAACATGATGGACAGGACAGGTGGTATTTGGAGGCCTTGGGAATAGGGGCAGACGGGCAATGGGATACTTATTATGCTGCTTGGGAGAATCTAGTACAGGATCAGGTTTTAGATAATAAATCAAACAAGGACATTGTCTGGAGAGCAAGGACTGGGAAGTCAATTCCCATGCTGGCAACTTTGGCGTCCGATCCTGCTGAATCCATGGACATGCGTTTGAGGTATTTTCGGGCATTTGATTTCAATCCCGATGCTGAAGCCAAGTCAAAGGCTTTGATCGAAATGCTTGAAAAACCAACTCAAGACCAAAAGGAAATAAACAGATTGGTCATTACACATTTGGAACCAAAGTATATCAAAACATCACCGGCTGCGAAGACCGCATTGAACGATGTGTTGAAAGAGTCGGAGGGGAAAATTGAGTTTGTCGAATTGGTACGAAAATTTGAACTGAAAGACAAAAACCCTCAATTGCTAGAGATGGCACTCGCCAATTATGACAACAATGTTGGAAGGTCTGCAGCCACCACCCTGCTCAATCAGGGAGGAGGTCCTTTGGTCCAAAAGGTTTTGAATAGCAAAGACGAAAAGCAGGTTTTTGATATGATCTTGGCACTGCGCGGTATCGGTTCAAACCAATCAATTGCTATTCTGGAAGAGATGGCTTTTGATAGCAAAAGAAATGTAAACGTCAGAAGAGAAGCTGCGGCAGCTATCGGTGGAAGTTATTCCGGGGAAGAACGGGTTTTGGTTTTGTTGAAAGAAGGTAAATTTCCTGACAATCTAAAAGCCTCCGCAGTAAATGGTGTCAGCCGGGCTTGGAGAAAAAGTGTGAGGGCAGAAGCGGCCGCTTATTTGGAAAGTAATGATGCTGCTAATCCTTTGCCTCCGATGAATGAATTGATGGCCATGAAAGGTGTTGTTGATAACGGACTTACTGTATTCAAAAATAACTGTGCTGTATGCCATCAGGTCAATGAAATTGGGATGGACTTTGGTCCTAAGCTCTCAGAAATCGGGAGTAAGCTATCCAAAGAAGCGCAATATATCGCCATCATCCACCCGGATGCTGGAATCAGTTTTGGCTATGAAGGCTACATCCTCAAAACCAAGGAAGGAAGTACCTATGGAGGCGTAATCAGCAGCCGAACTGAGACGGACATCGCTTTGAAAATTCCGGGGGGAACAATGGTTAATCTTAAAACTGCGGATGTCGCTTCCATCGAGCAGATGGAAAATTCTATCATGCCATCCGGTTTGGAAAAGGCCATGAGTACCCAAGAGTTGGTGGATTTGGTGGAGTACTTGATGAGTTTGAAGAAAATGTGATAGTTGATTGCTAAGTATGGCTTAAGCCAAAGAATAAACTTTGAGGGTAATTTAAATCATCCCTAAATTTTAGAATCTAAGCTAAGAATTTTCAATTCCCAAAATCAAAATAGCCACGATGCTTAAGTCATGGCTATTTCTCTTTATTAGGTGCTGGCTACGTTTATCTTTGAATTGAGATCAATGGTGGTTTTTGAAGCAATATCCATAAATATCCAATATCAATAAATATCATCTTAATCCTGATTCTGTATTTTTTCTGTTTCCATTTCATTTAAACCCTACCTTTGTTAAAAAACACATATCCATGGATTTTTCTTCCCTCGGACTTTCGCTTAGCATCCTTGATGCCATCAAAAAGGCAAAATACGAAAGCCCTTATCCGATTCAGATCGAAGCCATTCCTGCTATTTTAAAAGGTAAGGACATTCTTGGGATTGCCCCCACCGGATCCGGGAAAACAGCCGCTTATGTGCTACCTATTTTGCAGCAATTACAGCAGACCGAATATATCAAAACACGGAATATCCCTGTCCTAATTTTGGTTCCTACCAGAGAATTGGCCACCCAAGTGGAGGAAGTAATCAAAGTATTCAGCAATTTTTTACCAAGAAAAGTAAAAACACTTGCGGTTTTTGGCGGAGTTTCTGTCAATCCACAGATGATGAATATCTATGGAACAGAGGTCGTCGTCGCCACTCCAGGAAGGTTATTGGATTTGGTGGATAAAAATTCCATTTCCCTGTCCAGTCTCAAAGTTTTGGTTTTGGATGAGGCAGATAAGATTTTGAATCTGGGTTTCAAAGAAGAAGTGGACGAGATCCTTTCCAAATTACCCAAAAAGAGGCAAAACATACTTTTTTCAGCTACCATGGAAGAAACTGTGGAGGAACTGATTAACCGGATTTTGCATAATCCTGAGAAGATTTCTGTGGAAGTCGAGGGAATTGCTCCTGAACTGATCGCCCAATCCGCCTATCTCGTCCCGATGGAATATAAAGGACCTCTCTTACGCCACCTGATCAAATCAGGCAATTGGAATCAGGTTTTGGTATTTACATCTTCGATCAGAACAGCAGACAATGTCGCAGGGAAGCTCAATAAAAACGGAATTGAGGCTGTGTCTTTTCACGGAGATAAAAGCCAAGGCGCAAGGACAGATGCTTTGACCAAATTCAAAAATGGGAAACTCCGCGTACTCGTCGCTACGGATTTGGCTTCGAGAGGCATCGACATCAAATTTTTGCCTGTAGTGGTGAATTATGAATTGCCAAGATCCCCAAAAGATTATATCCACAGGATAGGAAGGACGGGACGTGCAGGCGCAGAAGGCGAAGCCATTTCTCTGATTTCGGAAGAAGAAGAGCATCACTTCAAGGTGATTCAAAAAAAGATGGGTAGGAGAGTGGAGTTGATTGATGCTAAGAATCTGGATTTTTAATTCAGTCTTTTAACCATTTCATCCTTTTGGCCCAATCCTGCAGAAAATCCTTTCGGTGTCGATTGACAGTTTTGGCGCCTTGGCGGTTATTTTCAATCAGATCAGGATCGGGATTGTCAGTCCAATAATTTGGGCCATGGTCAGTTTTGATAAAAGAACCACCCCAACTTTCCCCTTCGGGATTTTCAATGTCCCCATTTAAAAAATAAAGGACAGAAGGCGTATCACCCATTTTAATGTCCTTTTTCTGCTCCCAAAAGAGCTTTCCCAAATTTCCGTGATCCTTTACAAATGTCTCCACAAAGGTTTGGTTTCCCAAATTTCCACTTTGTTCTCCACCCATATACATGCCCCTAAAGGTTGTATTGTTTTCAATCCACCAAAGATCAGGATGGTTGTTGAAAAGGTAATCCCTTGATTTTGGATCCTGAGCTGTATTCCATGAACCGATTGAATAAACCCTCAGCTTTGATTTGATGGTAGGATCCGAATGGACAGCTTGGGCAACGTCCGTCATTGAGCCCCAAACCAACACGTAAACCGGTCTTTTGCTTTCATTTACCTTTTGGATAATCCATTGAGAACCTTCACTTAGGTTATCAGGTTCATCAGCATGTTGAATTTCCAATGATCCTTGTTTGCTAATGCTTCTGAGGTATTTGGGATCAGGAAATTCTATATTTTTGGCTTTTAATTTTGGAAAATCTTTCTCATACGCTTCTATTGCTTCTAAGATGTTAGATAGCCTTCCTTTTCCGGGTGGTGAACTTATCAGCCCCAACAACTCAAATCGCCCCCCATATACCAGCAGATGGACCATTGATTGGTAATCGTCCGGATCGTCGCCTCCTATATCAGAGGAGATGATAATCTGAGGTTTTTGCCCATTACTTTCCTGTGAATTTTGGCAATAAGAACCAGTTGAAAGAAAAGTCAATACCAGAAGTAGAAATCTTCCAAAACAAGCCACCAACCCAGATTTTCTACACTTTAAAACTTTCATGATCTTATAATTTTTAAGGAGAAGGTCAATCCAATTTTGCTTCATGAATCACATTATGGATAAACCGCAACTTTTCCTTCACATTCAAATTGATCACAAAAGGATACAAATCCTGTAATCCCATGCTTCTGTTGATGCTGTTCATCATAAAAGAAAGAGGAAGCCATTGGTCAAAAATCGTATCAAAGTTTTTGCAATCATATGCATTTTCATTGATTTGGGCGGATTTAACAGAAATATTCTCATGTACTTTGGGATTGATAGACAAGCCGTAGAAGTAGGCTGTTTCCAAAGTATCCACGATATGCATGTAATGTGCCCAAGTTTCCGCCCAACTTTCCCATGGATGCATGGTAGCATAGGCACTGATGAAGTTTTGGTTCCAATCCAATGGCGCGCCGTGTTTGTAATATTGGTTGAGTGCTTCTTGATAGCTGTAGGTTTCATCTCCAAAATTGGCCCTAAATGCATCTAGCCTATCTGTTCCCCAAATCAGCCTTTCCCAATAGTAATGGCCGATTTCGTGCCTAAAATGTCCAAGAACTGTCCTGTACACTTCATCCATGCTGTTTCTAGCCATTTCTCTTTCCACATCATCCGCTTCAGCTATATTCATGGTGATGAGTCCATTTACATGTCCTGTCATCACCCTGAATCCGTCCGTCATTGTAGAATCGGATTTAAAGTTAAATGCAAGGCCTTTTTCATAATCCACTGCTTTGGATATGATGGGTAAATGCCATCTTAGCAGAGCGTAAATCAACCTGTGCTTTGCCGATTCAATTTTTTTCCACCTGTCGTAATATTCTTTTTTTGTGATGTCCGGGATGATCCTATTGAGCGAGCAGGCAATACAATATTGCTCACTTACTTCATCAGAAATTACCCAATTGCATACATCAAGGGCTTGGTTTTTGCAAAAATGATATCCTTTTCCTGTGGTTGTCTCTGTGAATTTTTGATCAGGATTTAACTGAAGAGAAACCATCTTGAGATTTTTGGAATCAAATCCTAGAAGGTTGTGGCATTTCAGACAAACTGTATTGTCAAAATAAACGGAATGTCCGCAGTTGTCGCAAAGAAAAATTTGCATGGCAAAACTCGAAAGCATTAAATAATTTGAACCGGATTTTATTGAAGTGTCATCGGTGCTAATCCACCAAAGTATTTTTGATTACTATTTTCAAAGCTTTTATCTCTGGGAATGTTAAAATACCTAAGGTTTTTAATACCCTTGATTTGTCAATAGTCCTAATTTGATCAACAACAATTGATCCTTTTTTGCCATTATGGCTAACAGAAACACGTGTTGGATACACATTGGTATTGCTTGTCATCGGCGCTATGATCAAGGTATTAAGATGCCTGTTCATTTCATTTGGAGAAATAACAACACAGGGTCTAGTTTTTTGGATTTCCGAACCCACAGTTGGATCTAAATTGACTAAAATGATGGAATATTGATTCATTTCCATTCCTCAAAATTTTCGTCCGGAAAAACATCAGGTATTAAAAGATTATCATCCCCGGATTCATGCATCTTAATAAATGCTTTTTCCCAATATTTTCTTGGTTCTTCTAAAGGCTTAATGACAATTTGTTCTTTTTCCAAAATTATTTCAACTTCATCCCCAATATTATATTTCTCCAAAATTGTTTTTGTAAGCCTAAGTCCTTTGGAATTCCCTATTTTGATGATAGAAGCTTTCATATTTGATTTATAAAATGTTATTACAAAGTTATTACAATTTATTAAAAAATATGGAGATCAATCAAGTTTCACAACCCTTTAATTTTTCCCTTATATTTCCGGATAAGGAGTTCATTGTGTTCTTCCCCCTCATCGGAATTTGAGCTGCTGAAGATTTCCGGGACGATCCCTCTTTGAATCAGGTTTTCAGCAGCCTGAACCATGATACTTTGCAAAATCACCGCACCTGTGGAGGTGGAAGTGGCCCCTACCTTAAAGTCCAAACCTTCCAATGCCACCGAAGCATCACCGATTTCTCCGCCATTGTCAAAATACAAGTCAGCGATTTCAAAAAGCCGTTTCCCGGAAGGATGCCTTGAAGTGACTGATTGGGTATGTTTCAGGTTGGTTATGACGATGACTTTGGCTCCTTTTTCCTTTGCTATCATTGCCATCTCTATACTGACCGTATTTCTTCCGGAGTTTGAGGAAATGATAAAAACATCTTTTTCCGAAAGGGAAAATTCCTCCAAAAGCGTTGCTGCATATCCTTCTTGTCTTTCTACTTCTGTACTGAAGGAAGCATCTTTGTGGAGCATCAGAGCTTCATCCAAAATAGCTACCACACGCGCAAAACCTCCGGCCCGATAGAATATCTCCTCGGCAAAAATATGGGAATGTCCTGTGCCGCTCGTATAGATAAATCCTTCATTTGCCAGGCAATCGGCTACCCAATCAGCTGCCTGTTCGATTTTTTCTTTTTGGCCAAACACGACCTGAAGCTTGGATTGAACCTGCTCAAAATACCGCTGATAAGCTTTCATATCAATTGATCAGAATTTCATCAACGAATACCCAACCTTTGCCACCTGCTCCCGGGTGCCATTTTGGTAAAGGATTGACAGGAGTGAGTTTTGCTTTGATGGCCAAAATACCATTTTGGTTGATTTTGGATTCATACATCTGAAGCATCCTGTCACGGTTTCCTGTAGGTTGCTCCGGTTTTTGTGTATCCACCAACTTCCAATCTGAGTTTTGTGTTTTGATCCAAACTTCCACCTTGGAAGGAGGGAAAATATACGAACCCTCGGCGGCCAAGGTACTGAAGGCAATATTCTGAATATTCTGTGGAGATTTGAAGTCCATTTGAATTTCAAAGGGAGTATCCTGAAAGCCCAACCACTTTCCTGTACCAAAATCTTCATCTCCTTTTTCAAGGTCAAATAAAGTCAAAGCTCCTGACCCTTTGTATGACTTACTGGGTTCAAAGGCAAGTTTGTAACTGTCAGGCTGAATTTTTGACCTGAAAAATACAGCTTGCTTTTCCGTACTTCCCAGCCATCCGTCTGCAAAAGCCCTTGCCCGAAGGGTGGTATTTTTATCCAAACTTATCGGTCCTGAATACACCTGATGGTTGCTGCTGTCAGGCAAAGTATTGTCGAGGGTGTAGAAAATTTTTACCGAACCTATAGGATGCTTGAGAGTAACTTCTGCTTTTTCAGTGAAAATTGAATTTTTATAATGGATTTGAGGACCATTCAATTGATATAAAGTGCCATTATCCTGAAATCCCCCTTCGATTTTTGTATTCGGTAAGTTGGTTTTTAAGGAGGCGATGGCATCCGTGTTTTTATTGGTCCATACATATAGATTCTTCAGCTGACTAAAATCATTAAGGCTTTCAAATGCGGTTTCAGAGAGAGGATTACCACTTAGAGAAAGGTTTTTCAGGTTTTTGAGATTTTTGAGTTCTCCCAAAGTATTCCCTTCAATTCCCGTGAAATTTAGGTTGAGGTCTTCAAGGTTAGGGAAATCAGAAAGTTGTTTGATGTCCCCATCTTTTAATGGCATATTTTGGAAGCTCATTTCTACGACTTGTTCTTTGACTTTTTTCAGGTCGGCGATCGAATTAGGGTCAAACTGGTTTTTTCCAAAAAATGTAACCCTTAGACCTGGAGAATCAGGGTAAGTAGTCACGACTTTTCTGTAATCATTGTTTAGTCCGGCAATGGTTTTGGCACTAGCTGCTTCAAAAGGATAGGATTTGGAGTCCTTACTTGCAAATTTTTCTTTGGCCAAGGCAAAGAATTCAGTTTCAGGATTGTATGCTGTCAGTTTTTTGTCAAAATGAGCGGAATCCAAAATCCAGCTTTGGATCAATGCAAGTTCTGTATCGGTCAATTGCGGCTTTCCCTTGGGAGGCATATGCAGTTCTTCCTCCAAGGGAAGTTGAATATAGACCAAGATATGTGATTTTTGAAAGTCTGTCATATCGATTGCGGGACCTTCTTTTCCTCCTTTCAAAATATATTCGACTTCATCCATTCTTAAGTCACCTTTGACTTTTCCGGCTTTATGGCAACTGATACATTTTTGTTGCAGGATGGGTTTGATGACATGGTCGTAGGCCAGGGCTTCCTCGAAACTTACCTGAGTAACATCAACTTCGCTTTTCAATGGTTCGAAAAGAAAATCCTCTCCATGTGTCAAGGATGCACCAAAATGGCCCGTCGCCAAAACCAAAGCCAACACAACTACTGAAAATCCTTTGGCTAACGATAGTTTGTCTTTCACCCAAAACCAATACCATAAAGTACCTATCCAAAATACCAACAAGCCAGTCCATTGGTGGTTTTCAAAATCTTCTTTGACATAGCCGTCTTCCACACTGAGAAAAAGCCCTGCCAAGACAGTAACTCCTGTAAAGAAAAGTGCAGAAAGCAACAACCATTTCATTGCAAGCTTGGAATTGACTCCCAAGGAATCAGGAAACCAAAAAAGCAAAGCTGCCAAAAACAGCATTACAATGGGGAAATGGAGCAAAAGAGGGTGCATCCTGCCGACAACTTCCAAGAAAGCCGGCAATTGGATGTTGTCTTGTCCAATGACAAGAATAAGAATCAATCCGTGGAGGACAATCAGTGAATTTTCAAGAATTGCAAAGATTTTTTGGCTTTTGGGCATACTGTTAAAACTGTTAAACCAAAATATCTTTTACTACTTTACCGTGTACGTCGGTCAACCTGTACCTTCTTCCCAAGTGTTTGTAGGTAAGCCTTTCGTGGTCTATTCCCATCAGATGCAGGATAGTGGCTTGGAAATCATGGACATGAACCGGATTTTCTACAATGTTGTATCCAAATTCATCTGTTTCTCCATATACCATTCCTGATTTGACACCGCCACCGGCCATCCAAATGGAAAACGCCCTCGGATGGTGGTCGCGGCCATAGTTGTCCACTTGGATTTTACCCTGACAGTAGTTTGTTCTTCCAAATTCCCCACCCCAAATCACCAAAGTCTCATCCAATAAGCCTCTTTGCTTCAGGTCGGTAATCAGCGCTGCTGAAGCCTGATCCACATCCTTTGCCTGTCCGACCATCTGATTGGGCAGGTTGTCATGGGCATCCCATCCCTGATGGTAGAGCTGTACGAAGCGGACGCCGTTTTCAGAAAGTTTTCTCGCCAAAAGGCAGTTGGCAGCGTAAGTTCCGGGAATCAAGCAGTCCGGACCATAAAGTTTGATGATGCTGTCAGGTTCGGATTTGATATCAGTGACTTCCGGTACAGCAGTCTGCATGCGGAAGGCCATTTCATATTGTTGGACTTTGGCTTGGATTTCAGGATCTCCAAAAGTCTCATAATTCATATTGTTCAGTTCGGCCAACTTATCCAACATTCTTCTTCTGTCTTCCCTGTTCATCCCTTTGGGATCTTTGAGATATAGGACGGGATCCTCACTAGCGGAAAATTGAACTCCCTGATGGACTGAATCCAAAAATCCATTGGTCCACAGTTTGGAATATACTCCCTGTCCGTTTCCTTTTCCTCGGCTCAATAGCACACAAAAAGAAGGAAGATTGCTGTTTTCACTTCCAAGTCCATAACTCAGCCAAGCTCCCATACTTGGGCGGTTGCCCACTTGGGCACCCGTCTGGAAAAAGGTCAAAGCCGGGTCATGGTTGATGGCTTCGGTATGCATGGACTTGATGATGCATATGTCATCCACTACTTTGGCCGTATGGGGAAATGCTTCAGAAATCCAGGCCCGGGATTCCCCATATTGGTTGAATTTGAAGAAAGAACCTACCAACGGAAAAGAGCTTTGTCCGGCTGTCATGCCTGTCAGTCTTTGACCTGCCCGGATGGAGTCGGGGAGTTCCTTTCCGATCTGTTGGTTTAGCAAAGGCTTGTAATCAAATGTCTCTAATTGAGAAGGTGCACCGTTTTGAAAAAGGTATATCACTCTTTTTGCCTTCGGAGCAAAATGAGGCAAAGCTTCCATCAAGGCATCTTCACCGCTTTTGCTTTTAAACAAATCAGGAATCAATAGGCTACCTAAAGCAACACTGCCCAAACCCAAACTGACCTTTGAAAGAAACTTCCTTCTGTTCTCGTTTAATCCGTATTCAAATTGTTCTTTTTCCATCTCAAATTCTGGTTATTGCTTCTTCAAGGTTATACATCGCCAATATGACTTGCATCATAGCAGCTGTATTTGGTTTAATTTTTTCTTCATCAATGGGGTATTCTCCTATTCGGAATAGGTCATCGGCTGCTTGTTTGTCTTTGCTGAATCTGGCATATTCTTCTTTGAAATAGCCTGATAAAATATCCAATTCCTTTGAATTTGGAGCCCTGCAAAGGATTCTTTTAAATGCCTCTTCAATTGCATTTTCGGGTTCGGCTTCCTTTTCGGTCAATTGACTTGCCAAAACCCGCGATGCTTCCAATACCAGCGGATCATTCATCATGACCAATGCCTGTAACGGGGTATTTGTTCTTCCACGGTTAACTTCGCACAGATCCCGGTTAGACCCATCAAAAATGATCGGCATCGGAGGTGGAGAAGTGAGCTTGATAAATGTGTAAAGGCCTCTTCTGTAAAGCTTTTCTCCTTTGTCCTGTTTGTAGGTTTTGAGTTCACCTCGACCGGAGGTAGCTGCTTCCCAAAGCCCTTCAGGCTGATAAGGCTTCACGCTTGGCCCACCTATTTCAGGTACTAGTAGGCCCGAACTCGCCAATACCAAATCCCTGATATTCTCTGCAGGCAATCTCAATCTAGGTGACCTAGCCAGATAAATATTGTCAGGATCGGTATTCAAATGCTTCTTGGTAACCTTGGAAGACTGCATGTATGTTGCCGAAGTCATAATTTTTTTGAGCAAGCGCTTTACATCCCAATCATTTTCCATAAAATCAACAGCAAGCCAATCCAAGAGCTCGGGATGGGATGGAAGATCTCCCTGCATGCCGAAATCTCCGGTTGATTTTACAATGCCGACTCCGAAGATTTCCTGCCACATCAGATTGACAAAAACCCTTGCCGTGAGCGGGTTGTTTTTGTCTACAGTCCACTGTGCAAGTCCAAGCCTGTTTTTGGGCAGATCATCAGGAAAGGAGAAAATACTTTCGGGAGTATTAGGACTGACAGGGGTAGTTCGGGCATCATACAAACCACGGTTTAGGATGTATGTCGTTCTCAAAGTATCCAATTCTTCCATCACAGAGACCATTAGTTTACTGGTGTCCTGATGGTTGATAAATGTAAGGAGTTCATTGATATCATCTCTTTCTATCCAAAGGATCGGGGTTTTAGCAGGTTTGGATTGGGAGACGTCACCTTCATATCCCTTTTCGGGAGTATTGTTAAAAAAGGCAAACATCTCATAGAAGTTTTTCTGCGAAATGGGATCGTACTTATGGTCGTGACATTGCGCGCATTCCATGGTGATTCCGAGGATTCCCTTGCTGAATGTGTTGGACTTGTCAAGGACATATTCGACCCTGTATTCCTCAGGAATGACACCGCCTTCTTCTGTGTATTTATGATTTCTGTTGAAAGCTGTGGCTAAGATCTGTTCTTTTGTTGCATTTGGAAGCATATCACCTGCCAACTGCCACGTGATGAATTCGTCATAAGGAATATTTTTGTTAAATGCATGAATGACCCAATCCCTGTAAGGCCATTGGGTTCGGATATTGTCATCCTGATAGCCATAGGAATCGGAGTACCTGGAGATATCCATCCAAAGAACAGCCATTTTCTCCCCAAAGGTGGGCAGGTTCATGATTTTGTCAAGGGCTTTTTCGTAAGCTTCAGGACTGTCGTCTTTTTCAAAGGCATTGATCATTTCAGGGGTTGGAGGCAGACCTGTCAGGTCAAGACTAACCCTTTTCAGCAATTCGTGCTTTTCTGCCTGATCATTCGGATCCAAACCCAATTTGTGCATTTTGGCCAAAATGAAATAATCTATTTCATTCCTAGGCCATTCTTTGTCTTTGATTTTGGGTAATTCAGCTTTTTTGGGACTTACAAAAGCCCAATGCGGTTCATACTGCGCCCCCTGTTCGATCCATCTTTTGATCAGGTCGATCTCACTTTCCGTTAGGGAAAGATTTGACTCAGGAGGAGGCATCAGTTCGTTGGGATCGGTACTTACTATCCTGTGGTAAAGTTCGGACCCGGTAAGGTCATTGGGAATGATAGCAAATTTTCCTGGGCTTTCTTTCAGGGCTGCATAGGCAGTTTCAGGTAGATCCAATCTCAAACCTGCTTCTTGCTTGTTGGCGTCCGGACCATGACAGGCAAAGCACTTGTCTGAAAGTATCGGTCGGATATGAAAGTTATAACTTAATTGCTCACCTTCCCCGAAGCTGAGTTCGGGAGAATTGCTTGGCTTACAAGCTACAAAAAGGTAGAGAAGCAGAAAGAGTAAGGGACTGAAGTACTTCATGGTTATCTTTGGCATTATTCAATTCAAGTCAGTAATTTCGTAAAAAAATTAGTAAACTTCAATTTCTTATTCTAAATTTTTACAAATAGGCAGAATAAATAAATTAAATGGCAATCAGAATGACGGCGTTAAATAAGCTTTCTCTAATATCCTGATTTTTCTCTGATTTTTTCTTCCCTGTTTAAATTCTATCTTTAGCCCGAGAACAAATTTTTAAACATGAGTGAATTACCGGCCATTCCAATGAAAAGTTGGGTACAGATTCCAAAAGATTCAGATTTCAGCATTTATAACCTGCCATTTGGGATATTTCAGACCAAGAGGATTTCTCCGAGGGCAGGCATTGCTATTGGAGACAAGATAGTGGACTTAGCAGTCTTGCATGAGGAAGGTTTTTTCTCCGATATGACGCAAATGCCTCACGGGGTTTTCCAAAAAGATACATTGAATGACTTCATTGCTTTGGGTAAGGCTACTACCAAAAGGGTCAGGGAAAAAGTACAGGAACTGCTCAAAGAAGAAAACGGTGCACTGCGCGACCATCAGAGTCGGGGAAAAGCCATCGTAAGTAGGAGTGAAGCGCAGATGTTGCTTCCTGTCAAAATCGGAGATTATACCGATTTCTATAGCAGCCTCGAGCATGCGACCAATGTTGGAAAGATGTTTCGTGATCCTGAAAATGCGCTTTTGCCCAATTGGAAACACCTGCCCGTTGGATACCATGGAAGAGCGTCCTCTATCGTACCCTCCGGTACACCGGTGATTAGACCCAAAGGTCAGTTTAAAGATTCCGACATGGAAAAACCTGAATTTGGGCCAAGCAAAAGATTGGATTTTGAATTGGAAATGGCTTTTGTCATCGGTAAACCCACTAAAATGGGCGACTGTGTCAATACTGAAGATGCCGAAGATTACATCTTTGGTATGGTGCTGTTTAATGATTGGTCGGCCCGTGATATCCAAGCTTGGGAATATGTGCCGTTGGGACCTTTCCTTGGTAAAAATTTCGCGTCAAGCATTTCTCCTTGGATCGTGACTTTGGAGGCCTTGGAAACCTTCAGGGTTGCAGGACCAAAGCAGGAACCCGAAGTGCTACCATATCTCCAATATAAAACAGACCATGCTTTTGATATCAATCTGGAGGTTTTGATCCAACCTGAGGGCCTCAAAGCCACCAAGGTCTGTACTTCCAATTTCAAGTACATGTATTGGAATATCGCCCAACAGCTTGCCCACCATACTATCAACGGCTGTAATATCAATGTGGGAGACATGATGGCTTCGGGAACGATCTCAGGCCCGACCGAAGACAGCTTTGGTTCCATGCTTGAACTTTCATGGAAAGGAACAAAACCGGTATTATTGGAAGAAGGAGGCGAACGCAAATTTATCCAAGACGGAGATTCCGTTATCATGAAAGGCTATGCCGAAAAAAATGGAATCCGGATTGGTTTTGGTGAAGTAGAGGGAAAGGTTTTGTCTTCAAAGTAGAAAATAGGATTTTTTATAAAGTAACAAAGCCTTCTGATTTATTGGGAGGCTTTTGTTTTGATTCAAATTGCTGCTTTCTTCTTGTTTTATTTCTGAGATTTTTTGTAGCATCTTAAGAAATGAAAAAGTGTTATTTCAAAAATTTAGAACTTGATTTCAGCTTCACCAAAACTTCATTTCATCCCCTCATATTAAATCTTATTTTTGCAGCGAATATCTATTAAAACCTACCTGAGATGAATCACATCAATCCCACCACCACACAAGCTTGGTCCAAACTCCAACAATTGGCTGATGCCAATAAGGATACCCATATCAAAAATCTATTTGCTGACAGTTCCCGATTCGAAAAATTCTCCATTAAGCTCGAAGACATTCTTGTTGATTATTCCAAAAACCGCTTCGATGAAAACATTTTTTCAGCTTTGCTTGGGCTTGCAAAAGAAACAGGACTGAAAGAAGCGATCGAGGCGATGTACTCAGGTGAAAAAATCAACGGCACTGAAGGACGCGCTGTCCTACATACCGCTTTGAGAAACCGATCCAATACTCCTGTCTATTTTGAAGGAAAGGATGTAATGCCTGACATCAATGCTGTTTTGGCACAGATGAAAGGTTTTGCAGATCAGGTTTCAAATGGAACTTGGTTAGGATATACCGGAAAGCCTATCAAATCCCTGGTCAATATCGGAATCGGTGGCTCCGATTTGGGTCCTGTGATGGTGACTGAAGCTTTGAAACCTTATCAAAATCCCAACTTGGAGATTTTCTTTGTTTCCAATGTGGACGGAACACATATCGCGGAGACATTGAAGAAAGTGGACGCAGAGACAACCTTGTTTTTTATCGCATCCAAAACTTTCACTACTCAGGAAACCATGACCAATGCCCATTCAGCTAGGAATTGGTTTTTGGAACATGCCAAAGCTGAAAGTGCAGTTGCCAAGCATTTTGTGGCCTTGTCCACCAATGCCAAAGCCGTTACTGAATTCGGCATTGATCCTAATAATATGTTTGCTTTTTGGGATTGGGTAGGAGGAAGGTATTCCCTTTGGTCGGCTATCGGGTTGCCCATAGCCTGTGCGATTGGATTTGACAATTTCGAGAAATTGCTTTCCGGTGCACACAGCATGGACCTGCATTTTAGAAATGCTGATTTTGATAAAAATATTCCGGTGATTTTGGCTTTGATCGGATTATGGAATACCAATTTCTTGGGTGCGACTTCTGAAGCCATCCTGCCTTATGACCAATATATGCACCGATTTGCTGCTTATTTCCAACAAGGAAATATGGAATCCAATGGGAAATATGTGACTCGGGAGGGCCAAAAGGTCAATTACAGTACCGGACCGGTGATTTGGGGAGAACCAGGAACCAACGGTCAACACGCTTTTTACCAGCTAATCCATCAGGGAACTCATATGATTCCCTGTGATTTTATCGCTCCGGCGATTTCCCACAATCCCATTTCGGACCATCATGTGAAGTTGCTCTCCAATTTCTTTGCGCAGACAGAGGCCCTGATGAATGGGAAGACCCTTGAGGAAGTAACTGCCGAAATGAGCAAAGCAGGAAAATCGGAAGCGGAAATTGCAAAAATCGCTCCCCACAGGGTTTTTGAAGGAAACCGTCCTACCAATTCTATTTTGGTAAAACAGCTTAGTCCATACACTTTGGGACAATTGGTGGCGATGTATGAGCACAAGATTTTTGTGTTGGGAGTGATTTGGAATATTTACAGCTTTGACCAATGGGGTGTGGAGTTGGGGAAAGTTCTGGCCAATGCCATCCTGACCGAACTGGTAAATGAAAATAAAGTAAGCAATCATGATGCATCTACCAACGGGCTGATCAATGCTTACAAGGAAATGAGAGGGTAGGGAAAAAGTAAGAAGTTTGAAGTCGGAATTACGAATTATTTGACCTTTGAGGTTTTCTCAAACCTCGAAGGTCTTTTCAGTTTTTAAATCTAAATCTGCTTTCTCCTTTGAGTTTTTTTGTAACCTCATTGGTCTTTTTTACAAGCAATTCTATAAAAAAAAAGATTGATTCTTTTTTCAAAAAATTGCAGTCCTGATTATTTCAACCTAAGAGAAAATAACCTAATTGTCTGATTTATAATCAATCAGACTTTTGAGATTGGACTGCAGGTCGGGGATATCCTTTGATTGTCCTTCGTATATGACATTATCTATCCTCCATTTGTTATTTTCTTTGATCAGTATTATTTGGTCTGACCAGCTGTGTTTGTAAGCAGTATTTTGAAACATTACTTTGACATGGGCAACTTGTCCTTCCATGGATATTTTTTCGATGCTTACACTGTCCTGACCTTCATAAAGACTTGTAAAAACATCACCTTCGATCATCATGGGTTTGTCGGTGGGATAGTCACTTTCTTTCATTTTTTTAGCTTCAAAAATTTCCTTTTCAACTGCCTTGCTTACCAAATCTTTTAATTTATTTGAAATCATTACAGTATCAGCTGTTCGGAAGTCGCCGTCATAACCTGAATAAAATCCTTCTATGACGCTTTTTATCTCGGCTTCTTGGTTATTGCTACAACCCATCAAAAGGTATATAGAACAAACAAGGTTGAAATATGGAAATTTGAAATTCATAATCCTAAGTGAGAAATCAATTTGGGACTACAAATGAAACTGCCGCCACAGTAGTGGGGTTGATATTGGGAAATACTTCTACGCCAGACGTCGGGTCTTCCCAATTGTTGGAAATAAAGGAATCGCCATACATTCTGACATAAACTGTCTGTCCGGCTGTAAAGCCCATTTCTAATAATTTTTCTTTGGTAAATCCTGTATTGGCACTCAAGCTTGAAAAACTTAAAACCTCACTTCTAGCAGTAAATTTGGTGTTGGAAACATCAGCAAATGGACCCAAAAAGTATCTTACAAAAGCTTTGTTGGATGAGGTTGGTACAGGGGATAAATTATAATCAAAACTTACGCCCACTTCGCCGTTAAGTAAAAACTCACTGAAACTGAATCCAGTCACTGTGGTAGTGGAAGTTTTTCCAAAAGGAATATTTTGTACAACAGTAGAAATTACATCTTTGACGTATACATGAGAAATTCCAAAAACCCTCAAGGTTCCATACCCTGATTTGCTGATTTCAAACTGGTAACTGTCATAGGGGAGGTCATTGAAAGTATATCTTCCGGTATTGTCAGTTGTTGCTGTGAATGTTTGGCCGGTAAGGTTCGAAGCGGTAACATTAACACCTCCTGCGTCATTGGTTGACACCAATTTGTCATCAAAAGTCTGGATATTTCCCAAAAGAGTTCCTTTGGTTGGAAGTGGAGGGGTGGTATTGTCATCAGAACAAGAGGTTAGAAATAGGACTGAGGAAAGGCTTAGAATAAAAAAAAAACATTTAAAATTAGATTAAAACTGCGTTTCATAAATGTAATTTTTGTTTTCTTTGCTTAAATTATTTTAAATTATATAAATATAGTGTTTAAATATATTAACTTTTGTTTAAAAATTTATTCTATCTGATAATATTTTTATAAAAAAAGGTGTAATTATATCATTAAATAGGCTAGTTTTCCAAATTTTATTTTGTTCATAATTTTAATCATTTGATTAATTTCTTTCCTTCCACATCCCTATCAATCCTATCAACGGCCCAAGTCCCAAAACCGGAAATAAATACATGGGATCAATGTGGATGGAAAGGAAGTTGAGGAGCTGAATGCTGATGATCGTGATGCCAAAGCCGACACTGTTGACGATGGTCAGGGAGGTTCCTCGTGTTGCCTCAGGTGCATTTTGGGCGACCATAGTCGAAAACATCGGTGAATCCGCCGTGACCGCCAATCCCCAAACCATCAAAAATACCAACAGCACTCCTGTAGAATCTTGAAAAATAATCAAAGGAGAAAAAAAGCAACAGGTCCCCGATATGGCAAGTGGAAAGGAGGCTATTACTTTTGGAGTGAATTTCCCTGACAATATTCCCGCAACACTGCACGAAACTGCACCGACAGCGATAATCGTAAACGACCAAAACGCAGCATCCAATTCCAAAGCATGGATTGAATTATAATACTGAAGGATGAAGGGCAAAAAAGCCCAAAATGCGTAGAGTTCCCACATATGGCCAAAATAGCCGTAGGCTGCGGACTGGATGGATTTTGCATGGAAAACCTTAAAAAATGAAGTGAAATCAAATCCATAGCTTTTCTTTCTATAGGGTCCGTTTGGTACCAAAGCAACGATCATTAACCCACCGATCAAAGCCAAAACTGAAGTGGCGTCGATCACATATTTCCAGGGAAGCGGGTCAAGCAAGCTTCTCACCAGATGGGGAAAAGCTGTACCCAAAACCAAAGCCCCAATTAAAAACCCCAAAGATTTGCCAAGACCTTTTTGGAAATAATCCGAGGCTATTTTCATTCCTACCGGATAAATCCCTGCAAGGAAAAAACCAGTTCCAAATCTTAAAAACAGAACTTCAAGAGCACTGATGTCCTCGATCCGGATAGCAAAGTTAAATGCAGAGGCTATCACAGAACTCCAAAAAAACACCCAAGAAGGTGAAAATTTATCTGCAATAGTAAGGACTGCAAATACCAACGTTCCTGCAATAAACCCAAACTGCACCGCACTCGTCAAATGCCCCAGGTATTCAGGTGCCAGTTTGATTTCCTTTGCGAGATCAGGCAATACCGCATTTCCTGCAAACCAAAGCGACGTACTCAAAAACTGTGAGAGGACAATCAGCGGCAGGATTTTTTTCATCTACAAGTATAGACTTCTTTTTGAAAATCTTTTCGATTTTCGAATGTCAAAAAGTTAATAATGAATGAAATCTCTGAATTTTAAAAAATCAAGATTGTTTTGGTTTTCGGGCCTATGGTTAATATTTCCTTTGTTTGATGCTGTCTTTTTCGATTACAGTGAATGAATTTTTAAATTTCATTTTTTTGTTTTCGATCAGGTCTATCAAGACAATCCCCGCTTCTTCAGGTCCTTTACCATTAAATCTGAAAAAAATGACGGATATCGGTTGTTCAATTTTTGTCCTAATAATTATTTCACCGTAATTTTTGTCAAAAGTAAGAATGATTTGATTCCTTTTGGAAGCAAATGAAATTACCTCCAAGTCAGAGATTCCGGAAAGCATTTCTGAAACGCTAAAAACTTTATATCCTTTATTTACTAAAAGTTGATTACTTGGTTTTGGGAAATTTTCATTGGCTAAAAATTCCATTAAATAGTTTTCTCTAAAGGAAAGAATAATTCATTTTCCATATATTTCTTTAAATAGGCGAAGATGGCCTTCAAATCAGTTTTATTCAGCTTTGGATAGGATACAAGTAGCATTTCCTCAGTCTATCCTGAGGATAACAATTCCAAAATCAGTTCAACAGATATCCTCATTCCTTTGATGGTGGGTTTTCCCAAAAGAACTCCTTTGTCAGATACGATGTGTTCTCTCCAATCCATTTTCTTTCAATTTGGACTAGAAATATAAAATTAATGAAAGTTGAAAGGCGTGATGATCAGGATTTACAGGCATCAACATGTGTAGGTTATTTTTCAATTTCATGGATAAACTTATGGCAACTTATGAATTTCCGTCTCTTTCAAGAAAATCACTTTCCTTTCATCACTATAGAATTCCATTCCTGATCGTTGAGCGTAAACAGACGGTTGAGCTCTGACGAAAGCAAAGCCTCCTGCATTTCAATTGTTCTTGTCACAAATGAGTACCTTCATTATTGATTTTCAGAAATTTCGAATTTTAGTCTTCAATTAACCCCTTTTGGTACCTTTCCATGATAAGGGTTTTTTTTCTGATAAGCCTCTGCGAGCGCAAGGAGTTTACCTTCCCCAAAATAATTGCCTACCAAAGTAATGCTCGTCGGCCTTCCTTTTTTGTCAAATCCATTGGGTAAACTCAGTGCCGGATGTCCGGTAAGGTTGGTGATGAGCATTTGTCTTCCTCCAAATGTCGGAGAGATAATGACGTCATAATCTTTGATCAGGGCATGCAATTCTTCTATCAATAAGCGCCTGTGACGGTTGGCCTGTAGGTACTCGACGGCAGGAATAAACCTTGACTGACGCAGGGAGTTTGCCCTTGAGCTTTTATCCTGTTCCACCATCAAGCTGTCTCTGCCCGATAAAATCAACTCATCAAAAAAAGCTCCGGACTCAGCCCTGAGGATAATGTCAAATACGCTGAAGGGATAACCTTTCGGCAATTCAACCTTTTGAGGTTCGATTCCTAATTTACCGAATTCCTCCAAAGTACGCTTGTTATGGATATGGTTGGCAGAGGTGTCTGATTCAAATTGGCTGTAGAAATAGCCGACTTTTAACTTTTTGAGTTCGGCTTCACTTACAAGTTCAAATGAGGCATCATGCACGGAGCGATCCATCCCATCCTGTCCCCTGATATAGTCAAATACAACGGCACAATCTGCCGCATACCTGCATATCGGCCCGACTTTGTCCATACTCCATGAGAGTGTCATAAAACCTGTCCTACTGACTGCTCCAAATGTCGGTCTCAATCCCGTCACGCCACATCTCGTAGAGGGAGAAATGATCGAACCGAGGGTTTCTGTTCCGATAGAGAAAGCAACCAAACCTGCTGATGTCGCCGAACCCGAACCTGCTGATGAACCTGTTGCTCCCTGAGTCAAATCCCAAGGATTTTTGGTTTTACCTCCAAACCATACATCTCCTCTTGCCAAGCTACCTGAGACAAGTTTGCCCAAAAGGACGGCTCCTGCTTCCTCCAGTTTTTTGGCTATAGTAGCGGTTTCATCGATTACCTGATCTTTATAGGGTGCTGCGCCCCAAGTTGTCGGGTAATCAGGGACTGCTGCAAGGTCTTTGATCCCATAAGGAATGCCATGCAGCGGCCCTTTGTAATTTCCTGCAGCAATCTCTTCATCAGCTTTTTGGGCCTGAGTCATGGCCAAATCTTCAGTCACTGTGATAAAAGACAGTAGTTTTGGATCATATTTTTTTATTCTTTCAAGGTAAATCTTGGTAAGCTCAACCGAAGAAATCTGCCTTGATTTGATCAGCCCTGCTAATTCCATCACTGACATAAAGGCGATTTCATTCCTGTTTTTAGGCAATTTTACATTTTCATCCACCTGCCAAACATGCAATCCTTTGGAAGGAACAATCTCCAAATCCATGGGATAAGGATCAAAAGAAATAGCAGGTTCAATATCATTGTCCAAAGAAAAATTCCGCATGCTATCATATCCTTTTCGGTTTTCCGTGAGGTAGGAGAGCATGGTGTCTATCTCCCTTTCATTGAATTCCAGGTTGAGAAGTTTTTGGGCGGCTTTGACATCATCTTTACCGATTGCAGAGGTTTTTTTTGCCAGGACAAAGCCAAATATGACGCCAAACAAGACGCCTAATCCAAGCAGCAACCTAAAGTTTTTTATCATGATAGGTATATTAAGTATTTGAAAATCATATAGTAATCAAAGAACCGGTGAAAGTAATCTTGCAATTCTTTCAGGAAATTCAAGATAAAATGGCCGCTTCTCCCAGTCACCTGAATTCAGTTTTTTGGCAAATTCAAGGTCTTTCATAAAAGAGTCAGTCAACTCCTTGGCAATTCCTGAATCGAAAATATTGACATTGACTTCAAAATTGATGTCAAAACTTCTGATATCCATGTTGGCTGTTCCCACCACACCGATCAGGTCATCGATGACCATTGTTTTGGCATGCACAAATCCTTTTTCATAGAGAAAAACCTGAATTCCTGCTTTCAACAATTCCCCATAGTGAGACCTAGCGGCAGCATTTACGGTAAGGGAATCAGAAATTCCTGGTACTAAAATCCTGACATCCACCCCTGAAAGTGCCGCAACTTTCAGGGCATTGACGATACTTTGGTCGGGAATGAAATAGGGCGTCGTGATAAAGAGCTTGTTCCGCGCGAGATTGATGGCCTTCAGCATCGAAAGCATGATGATGGCCCTTGCATTGTCAGGACCTCCGGCTACAATCTGAACAGCCGATCCAGTCAAGGAATCTTCAAACTGATTGTCAAAATAGACAGAGTCAAGTTGGATTTTTTGACCCGAACAAAAATTCCAATCGCTCAAAAATATATGCTGAAGATGAAGGACGGCAGGACCTTCGATTTTCAAATGGGAATCCCTCCAAAAAAGGTTTTTCTGTGACATGCTGTTGATATACTTATCACAGACATTGATTCCTCCTACAAATCCTATTTTTCCATCGATGACCAAAATTTTTCTGTGGTTTCTGTAGTTCATTTTGCTTGCCAACAAAAAAACCTTGATTTTATTGAAGGCAAATACTTCGATGCCTGCATTTCTGAGTTCGTCTGCAAACTTTCCCCTTATATTCTTGCCTCCAAAATCATCGAAAATAAACCTTATTTCAATCCCTTCCTTTGCTTTTTGGATCAACAGGTCTTTGATCTGATTGCCTAAAGTGTCATTTTCAAAGATGTAATATTCGAGATGGATATGGTGTTTGGCTTTTTTGATGGATTCGATTACTTCGGGAAATTTTTCTTCCCCATTGTTCAATAAAGTGACCTGATTTCCGTCGGTAAGTGGATTATGGCTGTCATTGACCAATAGCTTGACCAAACCCGCCCCATATTTGATTTCCTCTTTATTGGCTTCAAGTGTCTTTTGGGCGTGGAGGATGATTTTATGGTTGAGTTCCTTTATTTTGACATTATCAGCCAATAATTTTTTCTTGAAAATGTTTCTTTTTCTAAAATTGATTCCGAAAAACAGGTAGAAAAGTATGCCTAAAAACGGTACAAAAATCGCGAGCATCAGGTAACTCAGCGTTTTTGAGGAATTTTCGGTATCGTAGATTATCCGGAGACAAACCGAAACCAAGAGTATGATATATAGGCTTTGAAAGATAATAATCCAATCCATGGGATACCTGATTGTGGCGCTTATGGGATAATTATCCCCGGCATTGAATATATCATAAAGATTGAAATAATTGGGGATTATCCCTCAAATCCTATTTTTTTTATAGCTTCTGCTGCTGAAAGGTTTGTTGTGGAACTTTCAAAGTAACAACATGCAGTGACATTTTACTTCTTTTAGTTCCTTTCATTTTTGGATTTGACTTAGATGTCTCCATAGGAGCTGATTGTCTGGAGGCAGCTTGAGAATCTATCCAGAATTAGAGTTGTCATTGTCCGGCCTGCACTATTCATTGAAATTAAGACCACTGAGGGGTACTTCTTGATCTTTGAGAAGGGCACCCGGGTATTTGCGCTATTTTTATTGATGCAGGGCTATTTTTCAATATTTATAACTCTCGGAATCATCGTCATGTAGTTTATGAAATGGATGCTTTTGTAAGGTACTTAGATCATGAAAATTTCTTCCTTTGAGTCATCTTACTCAATGATAGTTTTGTGGTATTTGAATAGAACGGTTTACAATTTAAAAAAAATATCAAACAAGGACATCTCTCACATCCTTATTTCTTGCCAACAATCCTCCGGCAAAAGGACAAATAGGAAGAGTTTTGTTATGGGTTTTTAATAGGAATTATACTCTTGTTTAACAAGTTTTTTACCAAGACCGATACCGCGATATACAAGGCCGACTTCGGTAAGGGCGATGATAATTTTGCCTTTACCGGCTATAAGATCGGTCATCAAAACTGCTTGGAATACAATGTAGGTGGCTGTGAATTTAACTTTGTTTCTGAATTCTTTCTATGGTTTATGAATTGAATTTCAGGATGGTCAAAATAATGATTTCGGTTTTTTGACTCACTTGTCATTTCTTTTATAAATACCTGCTTTTTACCACCATTAACTTTTCCCTTGTCATTTCTTTCATCGAATAGGGAATACCTCCAATACCTTCACCGGAAGCATCCCTTCCTCCAAATGGCATCCAATCCACTCTGAATGCCGTGTGGTCATTGACCATCACGGCTGTAGCATTGAGTTTTTGGACGGTATCAAAGGCAATGTCCAAGTCCTTGGTAAATATCGCGGCTTGAAAATGATAAGGAAGGGAATTGGCAAGGTTTATAGCTTCCTCTCTGTCCGAATAAGGATATACGCAGACAACCGGCCCAAATATTTCTTCTTTGGACACTATGGCCTCCTGTGAAGGAGCCCAAATCACTGTCGGTTCAAAACATGTTTCTGAAATCCTCTTGCCACCACAAAGGATTTTGCCACCTAGTTTTATGGCTTCCTGAACCCATTCTTCGACTCTATCCACTTCTTTAGGCAAAATCAATGGACCTACTTGGGTATTTTTGTCCAATGGATCTCCTACAATTAGTTTCTTGGCTGACTTGGAGATTTCATCGGCCAACTTACGCGCAATGATTTCGTGCACAAAGATTCTTTGAACAGAAACACAAACCTGACCGGCATGGTAAAAACCTCCCTTGACCAAGGCTGAAATCATTTCTTGGAAGTCAGCGTCAGGTTCGACGATCACAGGTGCTGCACCTCCATGTTCCAAGGCACAGCGTGTGCCTGGTGGGAGCTTGGATTTTAGGTACCAGCCGACTTTTGCCGAACCTATGAATGACAAATAATTAACCCTTGAATCGGTAACCAATACTTCGGAGTTTTCATTATCAAGGATCAAGGGCTGAACCCATCCTTCGGGAACACCTGCTTCTTCAAGAATTTTGACAAAAGCCAGACAGGACATCGGTGTGGTAGAAGCAGGTTTGATGATGACCGGACAGCCTGCTGCAAATGCAGTCACGGTCTGATGGACAATGAGATTTAAAGGATGGTTGAAGGCCGAAATGGAAACAACCACACCGATCGGTTCACGAAAGGTGAATGCCAGCCTATTGACTGAGGCTTGAGTCAATCCCATCGGGACTTCATGTCCTGTCAATCTGCCGATCTCTTCTGAAGCTATTTTTATGCCATTGATCGCACGGAGTATTTCCACCTTGGAATCCTGATAGGGTTTGCCACCTTCTTTGGCAGCCGTGATTGTCAATTCTTCTATTTTGGATCTCATCAGCTCTCCGACCTTTTCTAAAATCTCTATTCTTTGGTAGGAGGGAAGCCATTTTTTTCTATCCTGAAAAAGTGAATAGGCAGTTTCCAAAGCCTTGTCAACTTCCTTACTTCCATCCATTTGAATTTCACTAAGGAGACTTTGGTCAAATGGGGAATGTACTTTTAATATATTGTGTGTGATCATTATTTCATGACTTGATCTGGCTTTCTTAAGCGGTAAGTATAGGTTTTTTTCTAAACTGATACCTTGAAGTTATTGCCTTTACAAATGTTTTTATGGTTTGCTTGACTTATTAAACTACCACCAAGTTATCGAATAATTATCCCAAAATAGTTTTTTGACAGCTATTTTCTACTTGTAAAAATAGACTAAACTCCTGTTATTTCTCTGAATTTGACACTTTGCCTTTGGCTGAGGTCTATTTTTTGGCCATTCTGCATTTCTATCAAAAGCGTACTGTTGAAATATGGCTCGATGTTTTTGATGAAGTTCAGATTCAGGATATATTGCCTGTTGGCACGGAAAAATACCTCTTCGGCCAACCTGCTTTCCATGTAAGTCAGCGATTTGTGCAGCAGTGGTTTTTTGTTGTCAAAAAATACCCGAACATAGTTCCCCTCACTTTCTATTAAAAAGATGTCTTTGACCGGTACGAAATAACACTTATCACCATCTTTTATAAAGATTTTTTTGTCAAGGCCAAGTTTTTCAGCTTCTAAGGACTTTTCTTTGATGGTCTTCTTTTGGACTTTATTGATAGCGTCTTTTAACCTTTCGGGATTTACGGGTTTGAGGATATAATCCAATGCATTGACTTCAAAAGCCTGAATGGCAAACTCATCATAAGCCGTCACAAAAATTACATCCGGGGCTTCATCAAGTTTTTCGAGCAATTCAAAACCATTCATTCCCGGCATGTTGATATCCAGGAAAATCATATCCGGTTTGAGGGAATTGATCTGCTCTACGGCCTTGGTGGCGCGGTCGCTGCTGCCGATGATTTCCAATTCTGGAAAAGCCTTTAACATGGTTTCCAGTTCCCTGATGGCCAGGATTTCATCATCGACCAAAAAACATTTCTTATTCATGGTTACTGTATTTCAAAGGATATATAATAGAAACAGATACTTTATCCGGAGATTTGGATTTGAGCAGCAGTTCGGCCTTTTCTCCAAAAAGCGTTTGGAGCCTCCTGCTTGAATTTTTCAGGCCGATTCCTTTGGTTTCATTATCTTTCAATTCTCCTGTATTGCATACTTCTACTTTCAAAGTATGGGAATTGGCAGTGGATTTGATTTCTATGGTGCCTCCATCGGGAAGCTGCGTGATTCCGTGTTTGATGGCATTTTCAGCAAAAGTGAGGATCATTGCAGGTGGGACTTTGGCATCCAAGGTTTCTTCCTGCAGGTCAATATTTACCTCCAATCGGTCCCCAAACCTTATTTTTTCAAGTTCCAAATACTTGACGACCTCATCGATTTCATCCGATAGCCTGATCAAAGGGGTTTTCTCATAGTTCAGTGTAAAGCGTAGCAGTTCGCTTAGCTTGATGATAGCTTCTCTGGCTTTTTCGGCATCTATAAGTACAAGTGCCTTGATGCTGTTCAATGCATTGAACAAAAAATGAGGATTGAGTTGGGATTTGAGAAGTTCAAGTTCAGAGGTTTTGGCCAGGTTTTCGACAATCAGCTTTTGTTGGGAAATAATCCTGTTTCTATCCAAAATATGATAGAGGTAATAGATTATGATCCAAACAACCACATACCGTGCAATATTCATCATCTGTCCCAAAAACTGTATCAGAAAATCTGTAGTAGAGAAAAATTCCGGACTATAAAAGATGTATGGAATGAAAAACGTGCACACCATAATCAAGGTGATAAAAAAAGTATCCAAAAGAGCCTTTCCCCAGATTTTGGAAAGGCTCTTTTCGAATGTAGCAGGTTTGATAAATAAGTTTTTATATAAATGGGAAGCAATCAATCCTGACACTGCCAAAAGGCAAAACTGAATGACATATGCCCAAACAAATTCCCTAATAATAAAGAATGTGTAATTGATAGTTTCTACAAAAACAATCGAAAGCCAACCGACTATCTGCAGCAGCCAATATTGTTGTTTTTTATTCAATCTGATTTTTTTCATGAAACCGATTTATCGACGATTGTTCTTTGATCGATAGTACAAATAACAGGAAAAACCTCAAGAAAGGAGTTCTAACAATACAGGATTGCAGGATTCAATGGATGAATGCCTACCTGCCTACGATATTGACCAAAGTCCCTATTTCATCTATTTCGATGCTGATTTTGTCACCGTCATGTAAGGTAAATGAGTCGTCAGGAACGAGACAAGTTCCTGTCATCAGATAAACTCCATCCGGAAATGCCATTTCTCTAAAAAGATATCCAGCCAACTCGCTATGGCTTCTTTTCATTTGGTTGATGGAGATTTCCCCTTCGAATACGGTTTTTCCGTACCGCTCGATTTTCATATGGATTTTGGTGTCGGGATGGATGGGCTTCTCCGGAACAAAGAGGCAAGGACCGATAGCAGCTGCAAAATCATAGCTTTTTGCCTGAGGAAGGTAAAGCGGATTTTCTCCTTCGATATCTCTAGAACTCATATCGTTACCGATCGTATAGCCTGCGATATGACCTGAGGAATTGATAAATAGTGTCAGTTCGGGCTCGGGAACATTCCATTTGGAATCTTTGCGGATGTGGACTTTACCGTTTGGTTGGGCGACGCGATAGTAGGTGGATTTGAAAAACAGTTCCGGCCTTTCGGCTTCATAGACTTTGGAGTAGAATACCGCAGCGCCGCTTTCTTTGGATTCTTCCATTCTTGCCTCTCGGCTTCTGAAGTAAGTGACGCCAGCAGCCCAGATTTCCTGAGTCCCGATCGGTGCAGCAATATCCTTCGGAGTCCAATCGATTTTTTCAGAATTGGAAACGTCTTCCTTTAGTTTTTGGAAAAGATTGTCACTGTTGACCAAAGTGTTCCAGTCATTTACTTTGGATTTGAAAAATCCTGATTCGGATTCGATGATGATGCCTTGAGCGGATTGGTAGATTTTCATGGGTTATGGTTAAAATAGGTTTAATCTGAAAGGTAATTATTTTGTGCTGTTTCACTTGGGTTAAATTGATGAAAACACTTATAAACCCTTTAAACAGATAAATATATATGTAGGATGGTGAATAAAGATGGATATCAAGTAGAATTGCTGAACTCCTAAAACTCTTTTTGGCTCAAAATTGCCATGCATCCACCTCAAAAGTAAAAAGAGCCTATTTCAAAAGCTTCATTTTTTCGTCTTCAAAAACGAAAACTTTCCCGTTGCTCAGTTCGATTTTAAGATCAAAAACCAATTCCAAATTTTCAACCAAAGATGAATTCCATTTTAGAAACAGCCCGTCTCCAAGATAAATCTTAGGCTTTATATTCAAATAATCAGAAATGGTTTCTGCCAAATTTGAAGGATAATTTGAAATCAAAAAATACCCCGAAATGTCAGATCCGATTTCTATGTTTTTTTCCGGTGAAACACCAAATTGTTTTTTGGTCGTAATCATTATTCCTGTGATGCTTTCTTTTGATTCGTTTGGTGCAGGACTACAGGCTTTTGCTATTTGAATAAACCCAGCTCCCAGAATGGAATGCCCAGTTTGTGAAAGAAATTCAAAATCAGATACTTCAATCAACTTGTATAAATCATCCTTTGGATAATAGAAATCAGGGTTGAAAGTTTGGCCCATCAAGAAATCTTTCACCTCAAAATCCTTTATGGAAAAGTCTTTGGGTGGAACATTATTTCCGCAGCCGCAAGAATCGAGGCAAAGGATATCGCAGGAAATAGGTATGGCACCAAACATTAAAAGAAATAAGACAAAGGCTACAAAGTTTTTTTTCATGATTTCAATAGTTAAGCTTATCTATCAACCTGACGATTTTTTCAACTTTGGTGTCCTGCCTCTTAGCCTCTAAGATGGCATCTATCTCATCTTTTTGCTCCCAATCCGCAAGTTCCATGAATCTTTTGTAGGCATTTGGGGCTTCTTTGAGACATTCCAAGATATCGCCGGGAATCACCTCCGGACTTTCTTCCCCAAAAAGTATAATCCTCACCCAGTCCCCTGCCTCTTTTTTGATGGATTTTCTGATTTCAGCTTTGACAGGTAGAAACAATTGTCCGTTGCCAAAGGGCATAAGCGTGCAATTCTCAAGATGGAAATTATCAATGCTGCCGCTCACTTTCTTTAGGCCAAAGGGAAACCGTTTTTCTTTGGAGACTTCCGGTATCAGGGCATAAGTCCATCCTCCTTTGCCTTCAAATTTTTGAAGGAGATAATCATTTGCTATAAATGGTTTTTTATCCATCGGTGGTTGGAAGCCTGATCAAAATCCCTTTAAATTTAAGGAATTTAACAATCAATTTTGAAACCATATGGCTCTAAACTGTAGCGATTTTCCGGCAGGATATGCAAAAAGCATCCTTTCTCTTTGCATGGTGATTTTTTTGATGGTGGCTACAATTTCTTGCACCGAAAATACCGATCAAAAATCAAGGAAGGTTGTTTTGGTGATTTTGGATGGAATTCCTGCTTCAGTAATCGAAAAAGTTTCGACGCCAAATCTCGACAGCATTACTTCTGCCGGTGGATATGCGCGTGCATGGCTTGGTGGAGAAAAGGGCGGATATTCCGAGACACCGACCATTTCTGCAGTCGGGTATAACAGCATGCTGACAGGAACCTGGGTCAACAAACACAATGTCAAGGACAATAACATCCAATTCCCCAATTACCATTATTGGAGTATTTTTAGGCATTTTAAGGAATTTTATCCCCAAAAGACCATAGCCATCTATTCTACCTGGCTAGACAATCGAACCAAATTGCTTGGTGAAGGATTGCTAGAAACTGGTAAGTTGAAATTGGATTTTTACTTTGACGGATTGGAACTGGACACGGTAAGGTTTCCTCACGACACTTTAAGCGGGTATATCCATGAGATAGATAAATTGGTAGCCTCAAAAGCCGCGGAAGATATCAGCACAGAAGCTCCTGATTTGACTTGGGTTTACCTGCAATACACCGACGACATGGGGCATCGCTATGGAAATAGTCCCGAAATGGATGCTGCTGTTCAAGAAGCAGACCGGCAATTGGGGGAAATTTGGAAGGCAATTCAGGAAAGGGAGAAGAACCACCAAGAAGAATACTTGCTGATCGTGACGACAGACCATGGTAGGGCACAGGGGGGATTCCATCATGGTGGGCAGTCTGATGCCGAAAGGGAAATTTGGATCGCAAGCAACTCTAAATTCAATCGGCGTTTTGATCTTAATCCCACGATAGTAGATGTTTTCCCTACGGTGGCAGGGTATCTCAGTATTCCAATTCCAAGAGAACATGCCATGGAGTTGGATGGGGTTTCCTTATTGGGTGAGGTATCGGCTTCAGATCTTTCTGGAAAAATTGAAGGAGGAAGATTGAAAATCAATTGGAAGGATTTGGGTGAAAAACAGGTTGGGAAAGCTTGGATCACCTTTGGAAATCAATTCAGGTATGGGAAGAAGGATGAATATATCCTGCTCGGGGAAGTAAACTTAAAAGATGAATCCGCCGAATTTGACATTTCAAACCACGCATTCCAAAATGCCAAAGTCGTATTGGAAACCCCGACAGGCTTTCTGAATTATTGGGTGAAAAATGCAGATCAATAAGGATTTTGATGATGATAAGTCAATTCTTCTTCTTTATTTGGACCAAAGACACTAGACTGAAGAAGTAATCAAACAAAAGTTTGATCCCTGACACAATATCAACCAATATCCAATATCAATCAATATCATTTTAAACAAATATCAATGTCCGGTTCGCTTAAACACCTTTACAATTGGTCGCAAGACCAAAAATCAACCCATTTGATGCCTGCACTTTTTATTGGGCACGGGTCTCCGATGAATGGTATCGAGGACAATGAATTTTCCCGGCAGTGGTCTGTTTTGGGAAAGGAAATTCCAAAACCTTCAGCTGTTTTGGTGGTTTCTGCGCATTGGTTGACAAGAGGAACTTGGATCACTGCGATGACCCATCCCAAAACCATCCATGATTTTGGGGGATTTCCACAAGAATTATTTGAAGTGCAATATCCCGCCCCAGGCAGTCCGTCAATGGCAAAGGAAACCACAGAACTGATTACAACAGTTCCGGTTGGATTGGACCACGAATGGGGTTTGGACCATGGTACTTGGATGGTTGTGAGGCACATGTATCCTGAGGCCAATATCCCGGTGCTGCAGCTCAGTATTGATTATTATGAAAGCCCGGATTTTCATTACCGTTTGGGAAAGGAGTTGGGAGAATTAAGGAAAAGGGGAGTGCTGATTATCGGTAGTGGGAATATGGTTCATAATCTCCGGATGGTGGCTTGGGACAAATTGAATGAACCTGAGTTTGGCTTTGATTGGGCTTTGGAAATGAATGCCTTATTTAAGTCCAAAATCGAATCAAAGGACCATCGCGATTTGATAGATTATAGAAATCTTGGCCATGCCGGTAAGCTTGCCATTCCCACACCCGACCATTATTTTCCACTTTTGTACCTTTTGGGAATTCAGGGAGAAAAAGAAGAGATCTCATTTTTCAATGACAAAGCGGTGGGAGGTTCCTTGACCATGACTTCAGTCAGGTTTGGTTAAGAAGACGAAATGGAATTAATTTTTGATAATCAAATGTTTTTGGGGAACAGGAACTCGCCAAAATCATATGGGTATCCGCAATGTTGTGACTTAGGCTTACAAGGACTTTTATTGGATGCAGATCCTTGTCCACGAAGGACAGTCCCCTGTTTACATAATAGCTAGTCATTTCCCAATCATTATTTTTTGGCCATGTGCAATTAATGGGATATACACCAAATTATTTTTTTGATCCGAAATACAATATTTTTTCTACCAAAGTCAGATTACTTTTTATCAAAAAGAAATTTTTAATTGGTTATTGCGCTGTATCTGTAAAATATATACTTTTCAGTATAATTGCTTATTCCCCAAGGTAATAAATGCAAATTGAAGAGCTGTTTTTTGACAACTTGTTCATATAAAACAAATATCAAACAAAGGATTCTTTCAAAATATCTCGCTTTTGAAAGTGTTCCGGTCCATGGGAAAATTGCAAGGCAAATCTTTTTTTTAAGTATAACAAGTTCATATGTTTCCAATCAGACCTGGTCAGTATAGACACCTGCAAGCAAAATACCAAAAGGTTACACCTTTGGATTTGACATCAGCATTGAGGACTCCTGCCGATCCCAATGCATATTCCAATGCCAGATTAAAGAATATAGATGCCGGCTTAGAGCCTTTTTCAGGGGAATTGACTGATACACATTTGGTTCATTTTATCAAGAGGACACGGTTTGGAGCCACCTTGGAAGAATTGAAGGGTTTGAGGGGCAAGTCGCTCAACTTTATCGTTTCTGAATCTTTAGCGTCATTTACTCCATTTACTGAGCCGGTCAACAACTACAATGTGGTAAGTGAAAACAAGATTGATCCGGATGTCCCGCTTGGGCAAAGCTTTGTACAGGCGCGATTCAATGAGGACTTTGAAGGAGATAGGATAGTAGCTCTCAAGTCTTGGATGATAGGGAGGATTTTGGGTTCAAGCAATGGCATTCAGGAAAAGATGGTGCTGTTTTGGTGGAATTTTCTTCCTATCAAAATGTGGGATGTATTTGTATCCAAGTCTTGTTTCCGCTATATCAATATGCTTCATAGGCATTCCTTGGGCAATTTCAAGGAATTGATCCGTGACCTTACTGTTGATCCTGCCATGTTGGTTTTTTTAAGTGGGGCGTTCAACAACAAAGAAACTCCTGACGAGAATTTTGCCCGTGAACTTCAAGAACTCTTTTGTATCGGAAAAGGAAAGGATGCGGGATATAATGAACAAGATGTACAATCCGCAGCAAGGGTACTCACAGGTTGGACAGTCGATTGGGACAGTATCCATACAGCCGGTGAACCACAGTCTTACTTTAATCCCGATATGCACCATTTGGGGAATAAGCAGTTTTCGGCTTTTTATGGAAATAAATTAATTTCAGGAAAAGAAGGGGAAGAAGGTGCAGGAGAATTGGATGAAATGCTCGATATGATTTTTGCTACCAATGAATCTGCAAAGCATATCGCGCGGAAGTTATACTCATTTTTTGTGGCTAGTGAAATTACAGAAACGGCTGAATCCGTTGTAATTACTCCATTGGCCAATATCATCAGGCAAAACGATTACGATATTTTGCCGGCTTTGGAAGTGCTGTTTTCTTCGGCCCATTTTTACCATCCCGAAATCATAGGGGCTATGATCAAAAGTCCATTTGATTTTATATTGGGGCTTTGGCGAAATTTTGACATGCCTGTAGCTGAAAGCGCCATGGCAGAAAAGAATTTTTACCAAGCTATTCTGTGGGACATGAGTGGCATGGGCATGGAAGCAGGCGATCCACCCAATGTAGCCGGATGGACTCCATATTACCAGGCGCCTCAATATGACAAAATATGGATCAACACCCATACTATCCTTAAGAGAGCGATAGGGTCAGATTCCATGATATTTTGGGGGTATTGGATTTCCAATTCGGTCAATATTGGAGCAGATCTCCTTTCATATGTTAAAGGTTTTACCACGCCTGAAGATCCAAACTTGCTGATAAAGGAATTTGCGCTAGTCAATCTTGGGTTGGAATTGAGTCAATCGCAGATCGATCAGGTAAAAATGCTTCTGCTGAATGGACAGGATCAGGATTACTATTGGACAGGTGCTTGGCTTACCTATATGGCATCTCCAAATGATCAGGAAAGTGCCATTGTGGTGATCAATAGATTGAAACCTGCTTTCCAGCTTTTATTGCAAATGGGAGAAGCACAACTGATGTAATTTTTATGAAAAGAAGGTCATTTATAAAACACGCCGCTCACAGTCTTGCGATCCCAAGTTTTTTGGGAGCGATGAGCAACAAAAGCTTTGGACAGACTTTAGATAAATTTTTGCATCTGGCAAATGAAACAGACCGTGCTCTGGTTCTGATTTATCTGGAAGGGGGAAATGATGGACTCAATACGGTGATTCCTTTGGCGCACCTCAGTCAGCTCAACAAAGTCAGGCCACATGTGGTGTTGCCCGAAAGTAGTATACTTCCGGTAGACGGAACTGATTTTGGCCTACATCCTTCACTCACCGGATTTCAGTCATTATATGAAGAAGGGCGGCTTCAGGTATTGCATTCAGTAGGTTACCCACAACAGAATTTTTCGCATTTCCGCTCTACCGACATTTGGATGAGTGGTTCTGATGCAGATGAATTGATCAACTCAGGTTGGACAGGAAGGTATTTGGAAGCTAAGCATCCACAATTCCCCGAAGGATATCCAAATGCAGAAAATCCTGACCCTTTGGCCGTGGAGATTGGGTATGGTTCGTCTATGCTTTTTCAGGGAGAAAAGGCCGGTTTTAGCATGATTATCAACAATACCAACCAATTTTATCAATTACTGGACAATGAACAGGAGGAAACCCCTGATACTCCGGCAGGAGATAAACTGAGGTATATCAGGCTTATTGCTGAGCAATCCCAGAAATACGGGGCTGTCGTCAGAAGTGCCGCTCAAAAGGTGACTCAACAAAAAGTCTACCCAAATACCCGTCTTGGCAATCAGCTCAGGATAGTGTCAAGACTTATTGCGGGAGGTTTGAAGACTCCAATGTATTTGGTTAGAATGGGTGGATTTGATACTCATGACAACCAAGTAGATGGAGGAGACCATACCAAAGGTGACCATGCGCGATTGTTAAAAGACCTGAATGATGCTGTGATGGCATTTATGAATGACCTGGAGTTTTTGGGAAGTGCTGACAGGGTGATGGGTATGACTTTTTCCGAGTTTGGAAGAAGAATTGTTTCCAATTCTAGCGGCGGGACCGACCATGGTGCTTCAGCACCCTTGTTCATCTTTGGAAATATGTCTCATGGAGGCTACAAGGGTACCGCGCCACTGATCGATGGGTCAGAGGAATATCGAGACAATGTGCCGATGCAACATGATTTTAGACAAGTTTATAGTTCTTTGCTTACACAATGGTTTGGGTCGGATTCCTCGGTAAATCAAGCAACCTTGATGGGAAACTTTGGAGAAATCCCCGTGGTCAAAAATGCCATTATCACTTCTCTTGAAAAAGAAGCACCAAGCAATTTAAAAGTCTATCCAAATCCTATCAGGGATTTTGCCACAATTAAGTTTGATGTGTTTTCGGGAAGTGTCAAAATCGACATCATCGATAGTCAAGGTAAAGAAGTGAAAAAAATATATGATGGAATTGTCCAAAACAGGCAGTTCAATCAAAATTTTGATTTCTCCGTGTATCCTCCAGGCAGGTATATTCTCCGTGTCATGGATGGTTATAAAAGGTCAACAGCCCATCTGATTAAGTTATAAAAGCCCTTGTCCCTAAAGGATTATAGGGATTATAAAAATAAAGGTTATTTTTTTTGGTTAGTTTTGGTTAGAAGGAGTCAGTTGGGAGGCTGACTCCTTTATTTTTTATAAAATGGTCCATTTTAATTTTTTTGCTTCTCTTGGAAAGAGACTAAACAATTTATTCACCATTTTTTGAAAATTATTGGGTAAATGCATTTTCGAAAATCAGTGGGAAATAGAAAGGTTTTTTAAATTAAAATTAAATTTAGTTCAAATTTTAATTGCTTTTAATTTACAAGATTTCACATTTTTTGAAACCTGAGCCCATAATTTTATCAAATCTTGGTCATTTTATCTAATTATGTAACTTAATTCAAATCAAAATTAGTTTTAGCATTGTTTGGTTAATATTAAATGATTAGTATTAATTAAATAATTTATTGCAATTATTAGTATTATGAAAAAATCAGATTTCAGGAAGGCGTCCGGGTTTGGTATCACCTATAGATTTTTTGAGTTCTTTAGGGTCTCTAGCGAAAAAAGTGTGTTTATATTTTTGATCATGCTTCTCTTGGCAGGAATTGGACTCATGTTTGCAGCCTCATTCCTTTGATCCTAAATTGGGGTCAAATCATTGGATTTTTTCTCAAAGTATATGCCGTACCTAAGCAACAATACGTTTTACTATTTAATTGGAATTTCCAACCTTTCTGCTTTGTGGGTTGTCTTCACTGAATGGTTAAATTAAGGACTTTGTTTTGTATGTTTAAGAAAAAAACGTCAGGAAAATCAGCCTGACGTTTTTATATCTTTAGATGGTATTTAAACTCAAAAAGGACTATTTAAACCCCTTTTTCCAAGTTTGTATCCAATATTTCCCTGATATTTCCTGAGGGTCTCTCCGCAGAAGGATCGATGATTTTTCCTTCTCGGTCCAAAAGGAGAAATCTTGGAATTGCATTTACCATAAAGAATTGGGCAAGTTCAGATTGCCAGGCGTTTGGAGCAAACCATTGAAGACCATCCATTTTTTTGTTCTTCACCATTTTCTCCCAAGGTTCACGCGTCTCATCAATAGAGACTGTCAAAAAAGCCACAGGCTTGTCCTTGTATTCTTCTTTCACTTTATCCCAGTGTGGATGCTCTGCAATACATGGACCACACCATGTCGCCCAAATGTCGATGTAAACCAGATTTCCTTTTAGGTCACTTAATCTTACAGTCTCACCTTTCAAGTCTGAAAATTCAAAATCAGGAACCGTTTTTCCGGGACTGATAGGTTCCCACTTAGCTTTGAGTTTTTCAAGTTTCTCAGCAAATTTAGGAGTCGTATTTTCGGCGAGGAATTTATTATACATTACCTCTGAATTCACCGGTCCACGATATTCAAGGGTAGATTTCAAAGTTTCAAATTTCAATTGGTCTTTGATCGTAGGGTCTTTGATCAATGAATCAATGGCAATCCAACTCACTTTTTCATAATCTAAGGTAGTATCCGCTTTCATCAATTCACCTGCCAATGCTCCGATCCTTTGGTCAATCAGGTTTTTATACGGAGCCACACCAAGGAGTTCTTTTTGGTCTAAAGGCAAACTTTGCAATTTACTTTTGTTTTCATCAACAGGAAAATCCACAGAATCCTGAGGGATTTTGTTGATATAGGCATGGTACATTGGATATAACTGATCCATAAACATGCTTTGATAGATGAAGTAAGACTCTTCCATTTTGGAAAAAACAGGGTCAATATTTTTTCCTGTAATCAGTGAATCATAATTGTTTTTGACAACGGAAATAAGGCTGTCCTTTTTTGAAAAATAGGCTTCCTTTTTCAAGGCCATGATTTCCATAAAGTTTTCCAATCCACTCTCATTGATGGCTTTGAATTTTTTGCGCAAGTAGGTGTTTTCTTTGGATTTATCGCCTGACGCTATGAAAGTCTTTGCAAACTCCTTGACATCGCCATTGACATGTATACTGTCCCCGGGATCTAAATAAAGGCTAAATCTCAAATCTCCATTGGTAAGCATAAACATACCTGATTCTGGGTACTCAAAATTTAATTGAAAAGAACCATCAGATTTCACTGAATCTTTTGCTAAATCTTCATCCAAACTCACGACAATGACCGGAAATTCCGAATTGTCCAGTTTACCATAGATTTTGATACTGTTGTCGATGACTTCAGGTTTTTGGCTACATGCAAACAATAGCATGCTCGCTGCCAATGCGGATAGTGTTAGGTTTTTCATTTGTTTGTGGTTTTGATGAAGGTTGAATTCAGGAAATAAATTGAAACTAATTTTGGATCAATTTAATAAACTTAAAAATACTTTATGATTTCTAGACAAAAAAACAAAACCAAGGGTATAATTTATTGGCTAAGTCGTTTTACGATAATTTAACAAGGCTGAAACAGTTGATTTACTTTATCTGACATTTTGTTGAAATGTAGCATTTTCATCTACGCAGGTATTTTTTAAAAATAGCTAACTAGCATCACTATCTGATTTCGGAACAAAGCATTTGGCCTTCTTAATTATTTCGCAAGGATTCAAATGTCCGTCTATTGCCGCAAGTAGAATGAAACAGTATTGTAAATAATGATACTTTAAATTGGAAGGTGTAATTGTCGATCAAAGTTTGCGGTTTTTTGAGCATTTCTACAAAAGTGTTGGTAGTAAGAGTACCTGATTAAAAAAATTATAATGAGAAAAACTTATAGTAAATACTTTTCTGTTTTTGACCTGCTAAGAAAAATGACAGAAGCCCATAGGTTTTCAAACGAAACAAGCGTATTTATTTTTATGATAATTCTCGTTATGGCAGGAACGGGGTTATTATATGCTTTACCATACCTAATTGGGTAGAAGGCGAAGTTTTTATTTTCGATTATTTGTTACTTTACCATTCTCTCAAAAATTGAAATTCAAGGTTGGGATAATCGGTCCATGGTCTACCGTTGACAGTCATGCCGGTCCGCATTGGTGGAGCAAATACAATGCAACTTCAATCTGGGTTTTATTATGGTTTGTTGCGGTAAAGCCTACATGCAATTTTTCTTTTTATGGATATTACTTTCTTTCACTTAAAATTTAATGGTGTCTGATTGCGATTACTTTTATGTTTTTGGAAAGGATGGCAACTACTAAAAAAATCACCTGAAGACTCATGCAATTGTCCTAAATATCAATTGGTCTTTTGAGACTTTATATACTCAATTTGAACTGGGCGAGCTTTTCTTCCTCGTACTTTTTGAGTATCTGGTTGAGGGAATCAAGGTAATCCGACAGTATTTTGTGATTGACCAAGGCACTTTCAGCATCAGGAATCGTCACTGGCATTTCACCGATAAATTTCTCAAGTTCAGGCGCAAATTCTTTTATTTTTAGGGTTGCTGCCAAGATTTCAGCATTAAGTTGGGTTTCGGTTTTCATAACATGTAGGCGTTTTTATTGAGTGGAATTTTGGTTCATGTTACAAAGGTCGTTCCTTAACAAACAGCAAGCATGACACAAAAAGGAATGTGATTTGTATTTTTTACAGGTTCTACTTCAAATTCCTCATCATTTTTTCCTGCATTAATTGAAAGAAAAAAATGGAATCCAATTCAATGGAGACCCACATTTGTCAAAAATCTTACCTAATGAAAAATACAAACCCCTAAGCCAATTCCCTCAGATCCACCGGAACAACCCTTGAAACGCCCGCTTCGATCATGGTGATGCCGTAGATGATGTCGGTACTAGCCATGGTGCGCTTGTTGTGTGTGACAATGATAAACTGGGACTCTTTCGAAAACGTCTGGATGATATTGTTGAACTTGTCGATGTTGGCATCGTCAAGCGGCGCGTCCACTTCGTCGAAGATACAGAATGGTGCAGGCTTCAGAAGGTAAATCGCAAAAAGCAGGGAAGTGGCGGTCAGGGTTTTTTCCCCGCCGGAAAGTTGGTTGATGGTCAAAGGCCGCTTGCCTTTAGGTTTGGCGATGATCTCGATCGGACTTTCCAATGGATTGCCTGGATCCACCAAGGTCAGGTCGCATTGGTCCTCTTCGGTAAAGAGCGAGCGGAAGACTTTGATAAAGTTCTCTTTGATCTTGCCAAAGGCATCCAAAAAAGTATCCTTGGCTACCTGATCGATTTCCATGATGGTTTCCAACAGGGAGTTTTTGGCTTTGATCAGGTCGTCTCTTTGTCCGGTAATAAAGGTGTGGCGCTCTTTGATTTCATCATAAGCTTCCATCGCCATCGGGTTGATGGGGCCTATTTTTTCCAACCTGTCTTTTGCCTTGCCGACGATTTCGCGGATATCGGACTCGGCCATCTCGGCATACGCTTCATCCAAAGCAGGATTATCGGCCATCAATCCATCCAAATCTATTTCAAATTCCACACTCAGTCTTTCCTTGAGACTTGCAAGTTTTAGCTTGACTTCATTCATGGACTGCTGCATCTCATGGATCAAAGTGTCGAGCGATTCTTTGGATTTTTGGAGTTCACGGATCTGCTTGTCTGTATCGTCGATCTCACCACGTGAGGCATAATAATCCTTCTCTGCTTCATTGACACCTTTTTCTATGCCTTCCTTCTCTGCATAGAGTTCGATGAGCTCGTCGTCTTTGATCTCGTTGTTATCAAGCAAAGAGCGGATCTCTGCGTCAATGGAAGCATGCTCGGTTTGGGATTTTTCGATCCTTTCCTTGCTGCTTTCGAAGGCTGATTGCTTGAATTCGATCTCTTGCCCAAGGCTGTTGACGCGGTTGAGCTGTTGGTGATACAGGATATTCTCCTGGTTAAAAGCCGCAGACTTTTGGCTGAGGCTTTCACTTTCAGTTTGGACCTGAAGGTTTATTCTTTCCAATTCAATTTCCAAAGCCTCAAAAGCAGCTTTTTCATTTTCCAGATCGGGCATGATGGTTTCCAAGCTGAATTGTAGAGATTCGATCCTGTCCAGGATATCTTCGCGTTTGTTTGCATTGGAAGAAAGGAGTTCGGCCAACTGTTCCTTTTTGGTGCGGACAGAGACATACTCCTGATTGGTCTCGTTGATTTCCTGTTGCAGCTTTTCAATGGCCGACTTGAAGCTGACTTCTTTGAGTTTGAGCAGGTCGGTGAGCTTTTCGTCAAGATTGGCGCGGGTCGCGGAAACTTTCTTGTTGAGTTCCTTGATTTCCTTTTCGAGTTTCTCCAGGTTTTTGGCCCGGCCTATTCTTTTTCCTTCAAAAAGTCCCACAGATCCACCTGAAAGGCTGAATTTCCGCTTGGTAAATTTGCCACTTTCGGTGATGAAGATCGAAGATTGGTCAGATGGAAAATCCTGGTATTCACCTTTGACGATATAGACATCATCAAGGATAAATCCGATCAGCTTTGCGTATTTGTCATCGTATTCGATGATCTCCGTTGCCGGAATGGCATTGGCAAATAGCTTGGTTTGTGCCGGATGAAAGCTGCTGAAATGCTCCAGGACAAAGAAATTGGCTTTTCCCTTTGCCGAGTCGCTCAAAAGGTTGACTGCTGCGATCGCCTGTACTTCAGTCTCGACCACATAGTAATTCATGTAGTTTTCGAGGTAATTTTCAATCGTGACCCTGTACTTTTCTTCTGTAGTCAGTATGTCAGATAGGAGGGGAGTGTCTTTTGCCCAATTTGAATTTTTCTTCAGAAATTTAATTGCTTCCGGATATCCCTCAAGGTTTTCGACCAATGATTTGGTCAGGTTGAATTCATTTTGCCTCGCATCCAATTTTCTGGAAGTCTGGGTGACTTCTTCGCGGATCATGTCAATGATGCGGTTGGTTTCTTCTATTTTTTGGATTTGGTCTTCCTCTTTGGTCTTGATCTTGGACAGTTCGGCTGATTTGAGGTCGAGGATATCCTGGAGCAAAACCATCTTGTCTTCAAACTCTGCCAAGTTGGTAACCTGATTGGTATCGTCAGAAGCAGTCTTTTCGAGTTCCTGCTTTAGTGTGGAAAGCTGGATTTGCTTGATTTCTTGGTCTTTGGAAAGCTGGTAAACGCGGTCTTTTTTGTAGGAAAAATTCCTCGTCAGCTCTTTTTGATTTTCTTGGATTTGGGTCTGTTCTCTTTTTTGGGATTCGTAGGCTTCACGCAGTTCCTCGACGATCATTTCTTTTTCGGTAAGCATCTTTTGGGCAGAGTCACTTTCTTGCTCGAGCGATTTGATAGAGAAACCTGCACGGTCGTTGGACTTGCGGTCTGCATCTATCTGTTCACGGAGTTTTTGTGCCCGGTCTTCTAGAAATCTAAGTCTTTCATTTTTGATTTTCTTATCACTTTCAAACTGCCGGATTTTATTGACATGCTCGTTGAGTGTCTTTTGGCGGGAGGAAAGCAGCTTTTCTTTCAGGATCAGATCGGCCTTACTGAATTCCAATAAGGCTTCTTTTTCCGCGACTATGGTATTGACTTGTAGCTTTCGGTTTTGTTCTTGCTGTACTTTTTGATTCAAAGAAATCAGCGAATCGGCATGTTTTTGGACGGATTTTTTGGCGAGGTTGATGCTCGCTTCTTTGTATTCCTGTTTGATTTCAAAATAGCGTGCTGTCTGCTTGGCCTGTTTTTCGAGGCTTTTGAGGTTTTTTTCTATTTCAAAAAGGATGTCTTCCACCCTTGCAAGGTCAGCATCAGTGTCTTCGAGTTTTCGGAGGGTTTCCTTTTTTCTGGATTTGAATTTGGATATTCCTGCAGCTTCCTCGAAAAGTTCGCGGCGTGAATTGTTCTTGTCATTGAGGATTTCATCGATCATTTTCAGCTCGATGATGGCATAGCTGTTGGAATTGATGCCGGTATCCATAAAGAGATTGGTGATGTCCTTCAGCCTGCAGGCGATGCCATTGAGTAGGTATTCACTTTCTCCTGACCGGTAATAGCGCCGGGTGATGGTTACGTGGGTGTATTCTGTAGGCAGGAGATTTTTGGTATTTTCAAAAGTCAGAGAAACCTCTGCGAGATTGCTAGGTTTGCGGTTTTTGGTACCGTTGAAGATCACGTTTTCCATCTTGTCGGAGCGGAGCATCCTTGATTTTTGTTCCCCAAGAACCCATCGGATGGCATCCACTACATTAGATTTTCCACAACCGTTTGGACCGACTACTCCGGTGATTCCCTTGTCAAAATGGATGACCATCCTGTCACCAAAACTCTTAAAACCTTTGATTTCTAGCTTACTCAGCAGCATCCTTTACCTTCTTTGAAAATGATTTCAGACAAAATTACTTGAATTCGGAAATTAACCAAGGCGAATAAAGTATGAAGTAAGAAGTAAGAAGTACGAAGTTGGTGAAGTAAGTAATAAGTACGAAGTATGAGTCACTGTTTTGAGGGGGCTGATGGCAAGAAATGCGATGCTGTTACTTGTCAACTCGATAACCTGATAATCCGCAGCAGACAACAATTACAACAACTAGAACCATCAAAACCAAGAAAGAACAGATTCTTCACTTCATAACCGATGACATCATCAGAACTGCGGACATCTCAATTCTTTCTCAATGTTTTGGCTAAAGCCGATTTTGTTGCTTGGCTTTTATTATTTAATGGGCTAAAGCCACATTCCTATTGAACCTCAATATTCCAAAATGTCATTCCCCTTTCTGAACATTTACAAATGTTGGGGACTCAGAGTGACGGTTTCCTAAAACTTGACAACCCGATAACCTGACAACGCGAAGCAGAAAACCACTACAACCAATACAAACACTACAACCATTTTTCCTAATTTTCGGACTAAGTGATATAAATGCATATATTAGTAACATCAAATTTCGACCTCCATGGATTTAGGAAATATCATATATATCATTGCCATAATCGCATATTTCATTTACACAGCGACAAAGAAGAAAGCAAATCCTGAAGAATTGGAACAACCGGATTTGCCGGATAACCCTCAGGAACAAAGAAAGCCTGTTTCTTTTGAAGATCTCCTGAAGGAAATCAGGCAAGGTCAGGGCCAAAGGGAAAAAGAACTTAAAGATTCAGGTCAGGGTAAATCGGCCGAAACATTTCCAAGAAGGCAGGAAGGTAGGACATTTGAACAGCCCAAGCCGAAGACTGTCCAAGAAGTCAAAAAAATCAAGAGATATGAAAGCTACGAAGGGGTTATTGAAGAAAGAGCCCTGCCTGATAGGATTAAATTAGCAGATCAGGAAAGAATTCACAGCCATGTTGAAGGGATTAAATCTACCATTGCTCTTGAATCTGTAGACGGAAATGAAGAAGAGAATAAATACAAAACAATGCTCAGAAATCCTGAGACAATCAAAGACGCGGTGATTTTGAGTGAAATTTTAAATAGGAAATATTTTTAAAGCCGAGCTTATTTTTTGATTTAAGAATAGACTTAAGTTCTCGGTTTTGGCTTTCATAAGTTTGAAATTTTTGTTTTTACTGATTTTATACTGTTTGATTTGGTTTAGCACCATTTGCCATAATCTTTACTCTATGATTTTCGGAAAAACAATTGTTTGCCTTTGGCGTTATAGCTAAGTATTAATTTTTAATCCCAAACCCAATCCCTAATACCAATATCGAAAATGAAAACATTAACTGAAATCAAAACAGGTGAATTGTCTTCCGCTAGAAGAGATTTTATCAAAAAATCCGGCACTATGGCGGCCATGTCCTTGTTTGGAGTTGCATTTTTTACAGGTTGTTCCTCAGATGATACAGATCCGGGAAACGGCACCAACAATCCTCCCGCTACCGGAAGCGGAATTACCGTTACAAGCACTTCAGTCACAGTCAATCTTGACCTGGCAACAGCTTTGGCAACAGCAGGAGGTTGGGCTTTGGTCATTGAAGCAAAGGTCCTGATCGTCAATCTTGGAAATAATACTTTCAGTGCTTTGACTTCAGTCTGTACCCACACCCAATGCGATAGAAACTGGACTTTTGGAAGCAATGTGTTTACTTGCACCTGCCATGGATCAAGGTTTAATACAGAAGGTGCAGTTCTTACAGGACCCGCAAACAGACCGCTGAGAAGTTACGCTACTAGCCTGAACAACAGGACTCTGACTGTAAATCTCACCTGATGAAAAGGTTTTTGATTTTTCCTTTGGTCTTTTTTCTCCTGTTAAAACCGTATGAAATCAAGGCCCAAGGCTTCAAGACAGAAAGCGGATCCGTTGAATTCCTTTCTAAAGCCTCCTTGAATGAATTCACGGGTGTATCTGGTTCTCTTAATGGATTGGTGGATTTGGAAAAGAACCTCCTTGACTTTTTTGTAGACCTAAATACCGTCAAAACAGGCATAGGATTACGCGATAGACATATGAGGGAAAATTACCTAGAGACAAAGAAATTTCCTTTTGCCGAGTTTACCGGGAAATTAGAGTCCCTGCCAAACATCGTAATAGGACAGTCTAGGGAAGTAATGGCCAAAGGAAAATTTAAAATACATGGTGTAGAGCGTGATATTGAAGTCCCCGGTAAGTTGACATTGGTCTCTGACAATGAACTAAAACTGGAAGCTCAGTTCAAAGTTTTCCTTTCAGATTACAAAATCGACATCCCTACTGTGGTGTTTTATGAACTCTCAGAAGAACAGGTTGTAACCATTAAGGCTACTTTAAAAAAGAATTAGAAACCTAATCCATCATTTTATGAACTTAAAAATCCTCTTCCTTTTGGCAGGGTTGGCTTTAGTATTTCCTTCATTTGGCCAACTCGAGCGAAAGCTAGCTGCTGAAAAACAAAATGTTGATTTGATATTCCATGCACCTAGGCATATCAATTTGCTTACAGTAGAACCAATGGATAAAAAGGAACTTCATTTTGCGATCATGCATACTTTTGGGACTTTGGAAGGTGGTGCACAGGATTTGTGGGGCTTGGACAATGGGGCCAATATACAGTTCAGTTTTGAATATGCCTTGAGTGATAAATTCTCTCTCGGAGCGGCACGTCAAAGCCGGGACAAAGTCTACAACTTTTATGGAAGATACCACCTGCTAAGTCAGACTCAAGACAACAGCATGCCTATTTCTTTGTCTTTGATGGGAGGTGCAGGAGTCAATTCTTCTGATTACCGTTTTTTACAGAGTCAGGCACCTGATTTTATGGAGAGAACATCTTACGCTTTTCAGCTTATGGCAGCCCGCAAGTTTTCGGATAAGTTAAGTGTTCAGGTAACTCCAATGATGGCTTATTTTGTTGACCCAAATCCTATTTTCTTTATTGAAGGGGATCAAAACCTATATCTCGCTTTGGGATTCAGCGGTAAGTATAAAGTGACTGGAAAGTCTTCACTGACACTCCAATGGATTCCAAACCTGAACAACGATCTGAGAAACAACCTTGGTGTAGGAATTGATGTTGAGGCGGGAGGACATGTATTTCAGATGTACTTTGTCACTTCCCAATTTCTGAATGAACAATATTTATTGGCAGGCGGTAATGGGATTCCCGGAGATGAATTCAGAATAGGTTTTAATGTCAACAGGATATTTGCAACAGGAAGAAAGAAATCCAAAAAGTAATTTATGTGTATCTGCTATCTTGCACATAGCCAAACAATAATTTGTTGGAGGAGCCATTAAACACCCGGTGGACAGGGGACTGTCGTATGTAGACGAGTATCCGCATGTGATACTACCTCCTATAGCCCAACGTGCAACATTTCGGATACTCATAAAGTAATTTCTTTTTTAGTCTGATTGAAAAGGTGAAAGTAGCATTCAATAAAATAATCTCCGACATTTTATGTCAATTTCGATTTAGGGATTGACTAAATCGGTATCTTTTGAACATAATTCTACTCCCATGGCTCAAGCGAATACCATAGAACAACAAAAGATTCTTCGTGTTTTTAAACTCATCAACCTTCTGCGGGGAAATATCGGGAAAAATGTACACCGGTTGGCAGAATCCCTCAACACAGACTCAAGGACGATTTACCGTTATTTCAAGTTATTGGAAGCTTTGGGATTTGAAATAGAAAAAAAGCATTCCAAATTCAGGATTGTGGACCGCGTGGAGATTCCTATTGAACAGGTTTTTGGTACTTTCAATGAGGAAGAAATCGGATTCATGAATGAACTGATCAACAAAAGCAGCCAAAAAAATCTACTTAAAGATTCTATCCTTCAAAAAATCAATATCCGATCAGATTTTAGGCAAAGTGTCAACCAGCTTTTCAATGCCAACTTGGGGATTTTTGTGGACCTGATTTCCCATGCGATCAAAGACCAAAACCAGGTAATCTTGAGGGATTATTATTCAATGAGTTCGGATTCCATTACGGACAGGTTGGTCGAACCTGTGTCATTCAATAAAAATTTCGATTCCATCTATGCTTTGGAAGTGGAAACCAAAGAAATGAAAATGTTTAAAATCGAGCGGATAGGGGAGGTTTTGTTGACTTCCAAGGTATTCAGATACCAATCCCTGCATCAGCCCTTGGAGCAGGGATTGTTTGGATTTTCAGGCAAAAGTCAGTTTACAGTCCAACTCAAACTCTCCAAAAAAGCCTATCAATTAATGATTGAGGAGTATCCGGATGCCAAGCCATTTACCTTCACCAAAAACAGGAATCAATATTTTTTTGAAGGGAAAGTGCCTCAGTTGCCGGGATTGGCCCGTTTTATCCTCGGCTTACCGGGAGAAATTAAAGTTGTCGAGGGAGAGGAGCTAAAAATGTATTTGGAAGAGCAGTTGGAGAAGGCTAAATTTTTTTGATTCTTATACTTTTAGCTCTGATAGTGATAAATTGTAAAGACTCTTTGTTAAGGACATTATTTAAAACAGAAAGCAAATTGTTAAAAACCTCTTCAAATTCATTTCTTGAATACCTGAGAAAAATGACTGAGCAATTTTTTAATCCATTTGCGAAAAAAAGTTCTCCGAAATCTTTGTCTTCAGTGATAATAGTTGCCTGCATTTCTTTTGCGAGATGAATAATTTTCTTGTCACTGAGACCTTGATAATTCCCTTTTATTGAAACAAATTCAAACCCCTCATTTTCAATTTTTGATACAAGCCTTTGTTCAATGTTGTCGTCAAAAATAATCACTAGACTTCGATGTTTTCTTCAAGAGATATCATATCAGCCGCAAACTTAAGAGCTGCCAAAATCTGTTCTTTTGAAATATGTGGATAGCTTTCCATTAAATCTTCGATGGAATTTCCGTCCCCTAGTTTTCTTATTACAAGTTCTACAGAAATTCTAGTCCCTTTTATTATCGGTTTTCCCAACAATACATCAGGGTTTCTTTCAATTAGGTTTCGATAAGTCATTGCAGTAATATTTTTATGCCAATTCAATTTAAACAAAAAAGCCACAATTTTCATCATGGCTCTTTCTTTCACTTATTTTTTGAAATACTTTTTTTCTAGAACCTATTTCAAATCTCAAATCTCCCATCTCACATCTCAAGTCTCAAATCTCCAGTCTCATTGATGCTCATCTCTCAACAAATCATTGACAGTCTTCACAGGATTGAAGGTAATCAAGGGAACTTCCACGAATACAGTATTCCAACCTGCCATCGCCCCGTTCCATAATCCCGGCAATTCCAAGGCCTTCAGGTCGCGTCCACTTTTTGATTTTTCGGTGATGAACCCTGTCCGCATATCCCTGAATTTCAACAAGTCAAATTTATTCCCCTTGTAATCCTTTGTGGCACATACCAAATCCACGGGATTGAAGTGGGTAGAGGCAGAGAAAATCTCTTTGTGTTTTGGGTTGGAAAGGTCGATCTGCGCGGTCTCTGCGATCTGTAGGGAAAGCGAACCGTCATCCTCTTTCACCCAAAAAGGTCCACCTCCCGGTTCCCCTGTATTCTTGACCATCCCGCAGACGCGCAAAGGCCTGTTGAGTTTGTGGTGCAGGTATTTTCCTTTTTCAGCAGTATTTTTACCTTGGTAGGAATCAGGTAAAATTCCTCCCAAAGAGTCTGTAACTACTTTCTCGGCAAAAGACACTGCAGATTCATCTATATTCTGATCCAACTTTTTCAAGGCTTCGAAGACTTTCTCCTGTATCTCAAGCAACAATCCCCCGATTGCAATCTTATATTCCTTGGTAGTCTGCTTCAGCCTGTCGGGAACTTCATTGTCAATGTTTTTGATGAAAATCATATCCCCGTCGATGTCATTCAGGTTTTCGAGCAATGCACCGTGTCCTGCCGGTCTGAACAGAACGCTGCCATCTTCCTCTACAAAAGGCTCGTTGTCCATCGTTACCGCTATCGTATCCGTGGATTTCTTTTGTTGCGAATAGGTAATATCGAACTTGACCCCATATTCCTTTTCCAGCTTTGGCTGAACTTCAGCAATCAGGGACTTAAACTTTGGCTCGTGGTCAGGAGAAACCGTAAAATGGAGCCTGATGGTATTGTCTTTTCCCAAACTATACATCCACCCTTCGATCAGGTGTTCGTAAGCCGGAGTTCTGTTGTGGTCAGCATATTTATGGAATTTCAATAATCCTTTGGGGAGATTTCCATATCCCAATCCCGAATCATTGAGCAAGGCTGAAATGATTTTTTTGTATTCCTTGTTTTCCAAAGCTTCGTTGATGCTTGAGCCTTCTTTTTTAAGGGTATTGTCAAGGTCTTCATAGAATGCAAACTTCTCGATCTGACTGATAAATTTGTCTACAAACTTGTTTTTGGAAATATCTCCGTCCCCTTCCACAAAAGAAAAAAGGTCTTTGAACATCCTCGTGGCGGCACCGCTTGCAGGTACAAATTTGACCACCTCTTTTTGCTTTGCTTTTTCCGGATAGGTTTCCTGGAAATGTTCCAATTCGGAATCTGTCAGTAATTTGATCCCGTCACCGATGGTAGCAGCCCTTTCGATTGGTAAAAATGGGAATCCTTCTTTGAAGTTTTTGAGCTGTTCTTTGGCATTTTCAAGGGACATGCCCTGACTCAAAATCTGCTTTTCAAGCTGTAAATTCATGGTTGAATGGTTATTGGTTCAAAAATTATAAAGTGAATTAATATTTTCTTCTTTTGTTAAACTGATGGTTTAGATAGAATAAAGGATCGATAACAAATCAATATCTAAAAATATCCAATTTCTATCAATATCTGATTGAAAAGAATTAAATGGTATTCCAATTTCTATGACTTTACAGATATTGAATATATAGAATGGAAGCTTTTTCTAAATGCTAAAGTTAATTTTATCACCCGGTCTTTTTTGTGAGAGGATGTTGAGGGAATTGTTCTCCACATGCAATATCCTTGGATATCCCCCTGTCACTTGTGCATCCCGCATCAGGATGATGAGGTTGCCGTTTGGAGTCAACTGAACGGTGCCGGGATAGACAGGTGCTGTAAGGATGGGTTCTACCTCATTTTCTATGGTTTCTTCGAGTTGGTACGCCATCCTATTGACCAAAGTGGAAATAGTGAAAGACTTTTTCATGATTCTATTTTGAGTCAACTTGGGCAATTGGTCCCATTCGGGACCTTTATATACCTTAATTTCACCATGTTTGAACCAATTGAGGTTCATTTTGGCATGTGAACTTAGGGCAGGGTAGAAGCGCTCCTCAGAAAGATAACAGACAGAATCACTTTTTTCAATCTTGGATTGAGGCGTAATGTCGGGGTACCAACTCCTGCTTTCGGCTACGATTTCAGACTCAAAACCTCCCTGAATACCCATATAGAGCCATTGGCCTTTCCTGAATTTACGTATATGGATGAGATCATCTTCTTGAATCTCGAGTATTTTTCCTGCCTTGACGGGTTTTTCATTCCAATAGATATCCGCATCCGCCCCCACAAAAACGACCCTTGTCGCCAACTCAAAAACCATCTTGGCACCGGGACCTCCCATTTCCAAAACTGAATCAAAGAATTGGTTTTGAAGTAAATAGTTGGCTTGGGTCATCGAAAACCTGTCCATGACTCCTGAATATGGGACTCCATATACTGCCATACCAAATCTCCCAAGGTCCTGAATGGAGGACAATAACCCCGGCTGGATAAAATGGATATAGGCGGGTGTTTTAATCATGATGCCATGAATAGAGCCCTTGACGGGAGAGTTGTTGGATATCTTCGAAAACTTCCCTTGTGATAGGTTCAAATTTGATTTTGTCACCCACTGCAGGGATTACCGGTCTTTCTTTTGAGATATCAAAAAGCCTGACTGGACATTGGCCTATGGCATGCCATCCACCGGGACTTTCGGCAGGATAGATTCCTGTCTGTTGACCTCCTATGGCTACTGTCCCTCGTGGCATAGATCTATCTGGGGTTTTCTTCCTAGGTGTATACAGTTTTTGATCCAATCCTCCGAGATACATGAATCCTGGCAAAAAACCGTAAAAATGAAGAGTGTAAATGGTTTCGGAATGGAGTTTTTTGATTTCTTCGATGCTGATATCATGGATTTGGGAGAGTTTTTCAAGGTCTCTACCTAATTCTGCGCAGTAGCATACTGGGATTTTCCAGATTTTGGAAGCAAATGTGCCAATGATTTTTGGCAATTGATTGATCTCTTCTAGTATATCACCGCAATCCTCCTCACTAATTTCAATCCTAAGTTTCAATGAAACTGTGTTGAACCCCATCCTTATTTCTCTGATACCCTCAGCGTACTCATTCTCAAAAAAACTCCTAACCTGCAGCTGTTCGTGAAGAATGTCATGGGAAATTTCTTTTGGCCACACCAGTTCTATTAATTTGCTGTGAATCCTAAAAATCCTGATGTTCATATCTTATTGACCAAAATTTGCTCTGATGCCGTTTAAAATTTTCAATGCCGCAGGATTGTCACCGTGAATGCAGATGGTCTCTGCCTCAATGGGAATGAAATTTCCTGTGATGGTTTTGATTTTTTTTTCATTAACCATCCATCCAATATGCTCTATCACTTCTTGAGGGTCAGTAAGCAATGCTTTGGGTTTGCTTCTGTCGACCAAGGTCAGGTCATCGTTATAACTTCTGTCTGCGAAAACTTCCCTTTTGATTTTGATGCCGGATTCTATCGCCATTGCCGCCATCAGGGATTCTGCAGGACAATATAAGAAAGCATCGGGGAAATATTCTTCCATCAAATATATCAGTACATAGGCGGTTAGGTCATTTATTGCAGCAAAATTATACAGAGCACCATGAGGCTTGACATGATGCATAGCTAAACCTTGTCGTTGACATAGTTTTTCAAAAAATTGGATTTGTTTAAAAATGATTGTTCGGAGTAGCTTATGATCGATATTCATGTGCTTTCTCCCAAAATTTTCTCTGTCAGGATAGGAGGGATGTGCACCTACTTTTACCCCAAATTTTTTGGCAAGCTGTAAAGCATCAACAATACTTTTTTCATCTCCTGTATGGCCGCCACAGGCGATACTGGTACTGTCAAGCATTGGCATCAGGAGTCCATCGTTTGGCAATCCTTCTCCAAGGTCACAGTTGATATCTAATGGAAATGGTCTGCTTTTCATCAGGCTAAAATTAGCAAATTACTTGTTGAATTAGGGATTGCAGCTGATTGGTTTTTATTGGATTCAATTATTTTTCCAATTCTCTAAAATACAATACTGCCAACAATTTTGGTTTGATATCACGTTGAACGTTATGCAAATGAATTAGGAATTAAACAAATCTTAAATCCATAAATATTTATTTTTAGTTCAACTCCATTTTCAATTCAAGGAAGTAAATCAATCACATCTGAAGCAAAATCATCCATACTGAATTCTCCTTTCGGGGTAAAACCAAGACGGACGATCACCAAATCTTGTGATGGAATGACCAAAATCCACTGCCCTTCAAATCCCCCTGCATAAAAAGCATCATTGGGTAGACTTGGAAATTTCTTCTCATCAGTAATGCTTGGATTGCCGGCGTTGAGCCACCACTGTGCGCCATATTCTCCCATAGGTGCCGCAGTGGCAGGGGTGGTGGCAAATTTCACCCAATCTTCCGATAGGATCTGCTCGCCAAGCCAGTTGCCTTTGCCCAACATCAGCAAACCCAATCTCGCAAAATCCCTCCCCGGGGCAAATACAAAGGAAGAACCCACGAAGGTGCCGGAGGCATCTTTTTCCATGATGGTATTGTGCATGCCTATTTTGTAAAACATCCCTTCATAAGGCAGACGCTGGTAATTTTCTTCGCCAAGTTGGTTGCGCAGGATCTTGGAAACAATATTCGTGGTGCCGCTGGAATAGTAAAAGTATGTTCCGGGTTCGTATTTGAGCGGTTTGGAGGCAGCGATGGCTGCTGCATCGGGTTTAAGAAAAAGCATATTCGTCGCATCTGAAACACCGCCGTAATCTTCCACCCAATCTAGACCGTTGGTGGCCTGAAGCATGTTTTTGAGGCTTATGGCTTTTCTTTCATCTGACCATTCGGGAAGTAAGCCCTTCTGATCCAAACTTAAGACTCCCCTGTCTACCTGCAAACCCACCAAGTTGCTGATGATACTTTTTCCCATAGACCAACTTGTATGTTTTGTGTTGATATCATGGTCATTGCCGTAGCCTTCAGCTACCAATTGGCCTTTGTGCAGGACTACAATCATGTGGGTCAAATGGCTCTTCTTGACAGAATCTTCAAATTCAATATCAATCAAATCCTGGATCTTCCGGTATTGAGGCAGGTTTAGGATGGAATCGTTGAGCCTGTTGCCGTTTGGCCAACTCACGGTATCCTGATTCCAATTAGGCTTGGGCACTTCATAATATGTCTGGCTTCTGACTTCCGCTTCATCCATTCCGGACAACAAAGTACAGCCCTGTCCTTCTCGGTAGATGGCTACCCTTTTGGCCAGTCCAAATACACTTCCAGTAACTTTTTGTCCTTCCCTGTCCACTTCAAAATCCCCCAAGCTAATCGGGAATGCCTTCAATTCTTGGCTCATCACCGAATTTTCGTCCCGATCGGCAAGGAAAATACAACTGCACATGATCTTGGATCCATAGGAACTGACAAGCGGGAAGGATTTCCAGGCATAGTTGATCCCATAGCCTAAGCCTGCCAAAAGGATCAAAAGGAAGGAATAAAGGATTTTCTTTTTCATTGGGTTGGTTTGGGTCTTTTTTGTTTCCGGAAATTTAAAGGTTTTATTATTTCTGATTGTATTTTTTTTACCCCAATGTCCGCTAAGGTTTCGCAAAGGGGGCAAAGGGTATTGATTTTTTACCACAGGACGCTGAGAGCGCAAAGGAAATGGTCAGGAGGAGGAGGGATTGTTATCCTGCTTCCTTCGCCAATGTTTGTGTCTCCACAAACATTCCATAATCTTTAACTGCAATGCACGCAAAGGTTTCGCAAAGGGGGGCAAAGGGTTTCTATTCTTATACCTTGGAGGAGGCAGAGCACAAGGACGGGAGCATCAAAAACAAGAATGAAAACAGGAAAAAACTTCCCCTTGTCATTTCGAACGTAGAGAGAAATCTTATCATTCTTAATCCTTTGATAGCAATGGTCGCAAAGAATTCAAAATTTTAACTTTTTAATTCAGAATTGTCCTAAGTCTATAATGCCTTTCCACCTTAAAAACTTATCTTAATCCCCTGAAAAAGTAAACATACTTTGTAGATGATTTTAAGAGAATTGAAACCAAAGAAGGCGCTCAACAAAGCTTTTTTGAAAGTAAAACCCAACAGGATTGAAATTGAAGGTTTCAAAGCCAACCTCATTACACTCCTCGACAGGACCAATGACACCGAAACGGAAGAGTTTCACAAGAATCTCGTTTCGGACTTTCTCAAGGATACTTACTACAAGCAAAACCACTTTATCAATACCAAAGGCCGCAATGACCTTGTCATCCACAACGGCAGTCAGGCCAATACCCCTGTGGCCGTGATCATCGAGGCCAAAAAGCCGACCAACAAATCTGAAATGGTGACGACTGAAAAGCTGAACGCAAAAGCATTTCAGGAATTGGTCCTTTACTATCTTAGGGAAAGAATTACCCACAAAAATCTGGAAGTAAAACACCTTGTGGTCACCAATATCAACGAATGGTTCATCTTTGATGCCACGCTTTTCGACAGGCTTTTTGCCCAAAACAAAAGCTTTGTGCAGAGATTCCAGGATTTTGAGGATGGAAGACTGGCAGAAGTAAAGACAGACTTTTTCTACAAAAAGATTGCCGAACCTTACATCGCCGACATCAAATCAGAAATAGAATTTACCTATTTCAATATTCAGGATTACCAAAGACCCCTGAGAAACGAGGACAAACAGGACGACAACAAACTCATCGCGCTCTTCAAACTCCTGTCACCCGAACACCTTCTCAAACTCCCTTTTACCAACGACAGCAACAGCCTTGACAAGCGCTTCTACGCCGAACTGCTCCACATCATCGGACTCACGGAGACCAAAGAAGGAGGCAAAAAACTCATCGGCCGCAACAATGTGGGGGAAAGACACTCTGGCACGATCCTCGAAGATGCCATCATCCAACTCGACAGCCTTGACAAACTGAGCCGGCTTGACAAACCAAGCCAATACGGAAGCACGAGCCAAGAGCGGCTTTTCAATGTCGCCCTCGAGCTCTCCATCACTTGGATCAACAGGATTTTATTCCTGAAACTGCTCGAAGCACAATTGATCACTTACCATAAAGGAGACAAGGCATATTCCTTTCTCAACCTTGACAAGATCAAAAGCTATGACGACCTGAACAGCCTCTTCTTTCAGGTCTTAGCAAGGAAGCATGAGGACCGGAATGAGGATGTCAAAAAGGTCTTTGAGAAATTACCCTACCTCAATTCCTCGCTTTTTGAGCCGACGGACATGGAGCAGGTTACTTTATTTATTTCCAACCTGAAGGACACCAAGTCCATTCCTGTCATCGCCTCTACCGTTCTCAAAGACAAGCAAGGCAAAAAGCGCACAGGAAACATGCCTGTTTTGGAATACCTTTTTGCGTTCTTGGATGCCTATGACTTCAGCAGCGAAGGCTCGGAAGAGATACAGGAGGACAACAAAACGCTTATCAATGCATCGGTGCTCGGTCTGATATTCGAGAAGATCAACGGATACAAGGACGGTTCCTTTTTCACCCCGGGCTTTATCACGATGTACATGTGCCGGGAGACCATCCGAAAGGCTGTCGTGCAGAAGTTTAACGAAGCATTAAATGCCCTCACTCCTGGCCGTAATGTAAAAGATGGGGATTCTTCTAACGCCCTCACCCCTGGCCCCTCTGCAAAAGGAATAGGAGAACTCAACACCCTCACCCCTGGCCCCTCTCCCCGAGGGAGAGGGGTTGGGGATGAACCCAGAATTGAACTTCAGGGGCAAAAGATAAATCCTGAGCTTTTGGAACATGCAAGGGAGATGAGAAAAAATGAAACCCCTGCAGAAGATTTTATGTGGAATCTCCTTCGAAATCGGAGATTTCTTGGATATAAATTCAGAAGACAGCATCCCGTGGCCCAGAAATTTATCCTGGATTTTTTCTGTGATGAATTACGGCTTGGGCTTGAGTTAGACGGCGACTACCATAATTCTCAGGATCAAAAAGAATATGATGAGGGAAGAACATATGAACTGACAGAATTGGGAATAAAAATAATCCGATTCAGCAATCAGGAAGTTCTTTGGGAAACAGAAAAAGTCCTTGAAACCATCCGTGAATTTGCTAACACCAAATCTCTTCCCCCCCTCTCCCTTGGGACAGACGAGGAAGGCGCATCCCCCCTCTCCTTTGGGAGAGGGGCCAGGGGTGAGGGTGATTATAAAGGAAGAGCCGCCAGAGTTGAGGGTATACAATTAAAAAACTTCAACGACCTCTATGACTTCATTGGTCCGGGCGGTGTATTTTCCTACCAAGAAGCCAACAATATCGTCAACAGCATCAAAATCTGTGACCCTGCCGTGGGTTCGGGACACTTCTTGGTATCGGCACTCAATGAAATGATTGCTGTCAAAAACGACCTCAAAATCCTCCTCGACCGGGACGGAAAGCGCCTGAAAGAATACCAAGTCGAAGTCGTCAACGACGAACTGACCGTCACTGACGAGGAAGGGGAGTTATATGAATACAAGCCTAACCACAAGGAAAGCCAACGTATCCAAGAAACCCTCTTCCATGAAAAGCAGACGATCATCGAAAACTGCCTCTTTGGTGTCGATATCAATACCAACTCTGTCAAAATCTGCCGTCTCCGTCTTTGGATAGAACTGCTGAAAAACGCCTACTATAAAAACCCCACCGAACTCGAAACCCTTCCCAACATCGATATCAACATCAAGTGCGGCAACTCCCTCGTCAGCCGCTTTGCGATCGATGCAGACCTGAGGCAGGCACTGAAGAAAAGCAAGTGGTCTATAGACAGCTACCGCATCGCCGTCGATACCTACCGGAACGCCGAAAACAAAGAACAGAAGCGGGAAATGGAAAGGCTGATCGCTGACATCAAGTCAGACTTCCGCTCTGAAATCACCAAAAACGACCCCAAACTCAAGCGCAAAGCACAGATGGCCGGGGAACTCTATAACCTTACCATGCAGCAGGGCCTTTTCGAAGAAAGCCCAAAACAAAAGAAAGAACGCCTTGCTAAAGTAGAGAAACTGGAAGAATCCCTCAACAAACTAGAAACCGAAATCGAAGAGATCAAAGCCAACAAGATCTTTGAAAATGCCTTTGAATGGAGGTTTGAATTCCCTGAGGTATTGAATGAGGAAGGGGACTTTGTGGGGTTTGATGTGGTGATCGGGAATCCGCCATATATCAGGCAAGAAGAGTTTTCTGATATGAAAACATATTTGTTATCCGCGTTTAATGAAACAGGTCAAGGGACTGCAGACCTGTTTGTATATTTTGTTGAACTATCGATGAGGTTATTGAAGCAAGATGGGGAATTTGCTTTCATCATTCCAAATAAATGGATGAGAGCAGGTTATGGAAGAAAGCTTCGAGAGTTCATTGCCAACCAACACATCCATTATTTAATTGACTTTGGGGATTTACCTGTTTTTGAAGAGGCAATAACTTATCCCAATATAATTCAATTAAAAAATGGAGCTCCAATTGATCTCTTTCCAGCCTGCAAAGTTGGCACGTTGAAATTTGAATTTGGTCTTGAAAATTATATCAAGGAGAACAGAATTGAAATAAATATTAAAGAACTTTTACCTGATGGATGGTCACTCTCTAACTCTAAGAATCAATCACTACTTGCAAAAATCAGAAGTAAGGGTGTTCCGTTAAGCCAATACGTTAATGGTAAGATTTTTTATGGGATAAAAACAGGGTATAATGAAGCTTTTGTAATTGATAAAGAAACCAAAGAAAGATTAATTGCAGACCATTCTAAAAGTGCAGAAGTAATCAAACCATTTTTGGCAGGAAGGGATATAAAACGTTATCAGACACCTGAGGCGGATAAGTTTCTGATTCTATTTCCAAAGGGATTTACAATTAAAAGAAACTTACCTCCATCAAGTCCATTTTATGTAAGTGAACCTCCTGCAAGATATGGAGATATGCCTTTTGATGATGCTTGGGAATGGATTAAAAAGACCTATCCTGCAATTGCAAGACACCTTTATCCATTTAAAGCCAATGCTGAAAAAAGGACTGATAAAGGTGATTTTTGGTGGGAACTTAGAGCCTGCGATTATTATAATGAGTTTGAAAAACCCAAAGTAATGTTACCGGATATTTCCCTTAAATGTGAGGCTCTAATGGATGAAACCGAAGGATATTATTCAGTCAATACTGCATATATTATTCCAGGACTATCAAAGTCTGATTTGGGAATTCTTAATTCTCGTTTGACATTATTCTTTTACTCAAACCTAACTCAAACTATCCGTGGCGGGTATTTAAGATTTATTCGTCAATATCTAGCCCAAATACCAATTATCAAAACAGATAGTTTAGAAAGCTTGGTTACAGAAATTATTGAATTGAAAAAACAAAACCCAAACGCCGACACCACCGACTTTGAAAACCAAATCGACCAATTGGTTTATCAGCTTTATGACTTGACGGAAGAGGAGATTAGGATAGTGGAAGGGGGTGAAGGATGAAGATTAATCTAAATGATCTGGAGAAACAATTATTTCCTGAGTACTACCCATTTTTTGATAGACATTTTGATGCTGATTTGGATTACTTGAAGTCTGTAGAAGGTTTTGATGAAATTTCGGTTCAAAATATATCCTTCAAATTGAGATTGGTCAATTCCTGTTTAGCAATAAAGGATCAGAAACTGCGTGAAAGTCTATATTTTGTTTTCCAAAACTTATTTTCCAAAGCATATGATTATGAAAGATTTTATGATTGGAAAGACCTGAAAGTGATCCTTTGCTTTTTTATTTTATATGTGTATCCGCATGAATGCACGTGACAAAATTTGACAATAAGTGTCAATAATTTGTGGTTGAAGTATAGTGGTTGTTTCTTGTACTAAAATATGAAACATTATGACCATACTACAATTCATGCAAAATTTTCCTGATGAATCAAGCTGCGA